>NZ_JYDE01000022.1 GCF_003263515.1 Rahnella inusitata
CGGACTGTTATAAGAATAAGCGTGCTGATATGGCTCAGTTGGTAGAGCGCACCCTTGGTAAGGGTGAGGTCCCCAGTTCGACTCTGGGTATCAGCACCAGTAATAAGCGTAGAGTTCGGTAAATTAACAGAATTTGCCTGGCGGCACTAGCGCGGTGGTCCCACCTGACCCCATGCCGAACTCAGAAGTGAAACGCCGTAGCGCCGATGGTAGTGTGGGGTCTCCCCATGCGAGAGTAGGGAACTGCCAGGCATCAAAAAAAGACAAAAGCCCCGTACGAAAGTACGGGGCTTTTGTCTTTTTTGCTATCAGGTCGCTTGCTACGCGAAAAGAAAGTAGAACAAAGGCAACGCTTTTGAACGTTGCCTAGCAACGGCCCGAAGGGGGAGCCACGGAGTGGTTCATCAATTGGCAAGGCATCAAATAAGTAGAAAGCCCCGTACTGGCGTACAGGGCTTTTGCTATGCCAGATATGAGTAAATATTTACCAACAAAAAGGCCATCCATTAGGATGGCCTTTTGCATTTCAGCACTCTTAGAGTTTAATAAATCAGTGATTAGAGCTTTGCGAAATCCCGATGCCAGTCTGCGAACGTACGAACTGTGGATAAAAGCGTTCTCTTTCCTTCTGTCCTTCAAGCGAGTGATCGGTAATCGAGAAGAACCATGTGCCAACAAAAGCAACAATCATTGAGAACAGTGCCGGATATTCGTATGGATAGATTGGTTTTGCATGCCCCAAAATCTGCACCCAAATGGTTGGTCCCAGGATCATCAGGATCACAGCCGTAAGCAACCCGAGCCAGCCGCCAATCATCGCACCACGCGTCGTCAGCTTTGCCCAATACATCGACAGAATGATAATCGGGAAGTTACAGCTCGCTGCAATGGAGAATGCCAAACCGACCATGAACGCAATATTTTGTTTTTCAAACAAAATGCCCAACCCGATAGCCACAATTCCGAGAATGATGACCGTGATCTTCGATACACGTAGCTCATCGCGTTCTGTAGCTTTTCCGTCTTTTATAACGCTGGCATAAAGATCATGTGAAACAGCTGACGCACCCGCAAGTGTTAATCCAGCAACGACGGCTAAGATAGTCGCGAACGCGACGGCAGAGATGAAGCCGAGGAAGAAGCTGCCACCGACAGCATCGGCCAGATGTACTGCTGCCATATTGTTCCCGCCCAGCAGGATACCGCTTGCATCTTTGAAGGCCGGATTAGAGCCCACAAGCACTATGGCGCCAAAGCCAATAATGAAAGTCAGAATGTAGAAATAACCAATGAATCCAGTGGCATAGAATACGCTTTTACGGGCTTCTTTAGCATCATTGACGGTGAAAAACCGCATCAGGATATGTGGCAGCCCGGCAGTACCGAACATTAATGCCAGGCCCAAAGACAGTGCCGATATAGGGTCGGATACTAACCCTCCGGGGCTCATTATCGCGATACCTTTGGGATGAGATGCCACTGCCTGAATGAAGAGCGTGTTGAAGTTAAAATTGACGGATTTCATGACCATCACGGCCATAAATGTTGCGCCAGCTAAAAGCAGAATAGCTTTGATGATTTGTACCCAGGTCGTGGCCAGCATCCCGCCGAACAACACGTACATCACCATCAGGATACCTACCAGCACGACGGCAACATGATAATTCAGGCCGAACAGCAGCTGAATCAGCTTACCCGCACCGACCATCTGGGCGATCAAATACAGTGCGACGACAACCAGCGAGCCGCAGGCGGAGAGCACGCGAATAGGTTTCTGCTTAAGCCGGTAAGATGCCACATCAGCAAAGGTGTACTTGCCAAGATTACGAAGACGCTCGGCGATCAGGAATAAAATGATTGGCCAGCCTATCAGGAAACCAATGGAGTAAATCAGGCCGTCATAACCTGACGTATAAACCAGTGCGGAGATCCCAAGGAAAGATGCGGCAGACATGAAATCCCCCGCGATCGCCATACCGTTTTGCAGTCCGGTAATTTTTCCACCCGCCGTGTAATAGTCCTGACGGGAGCGGGTTCGTTTCGACGCCCAGTAAGTAATGTAAAGTGTTGCGCCAACAAACAGCACGAACATCACGATAGCTTCGATATTCAGCGGCTGACGTTTTACTTCACCGGCAATGCCTTCTGCCGCGAAGGCGCTGAAAGGCAGGGCCGTTGAAAGCATCAGAAGCAGCGAACTGCGGCGCGCATTCATGGCTGTACCTCACGGATGATGTCGGCGGTGAGTCGGTCAAACTCACCATTGGCGCGGATGACATAAATACCGGTGAGAACGAAGGAAATTACAATCAACCCGACACCCACCGGGATCCCGCGTGTGATCGTAGCACCTTCATAAAGTGGGGTGCCCAGCCATTGTGGATCAAACGCAATCAGCAAGATGAAGGCGACATACATCGCCAGTGTGATACCTGAAAGTAACCAGGCAAAGCGGCTGCGTTTTTGCACCAATTCCCTGAAGCGCGGATTATTTACAACTCTCTGATAAATGAGATCATTCATCTCAGTGACTCCTTTGAGGCATTGATAGAGTTCACCGCGCCAGGGCGGTGAAAATTACGATGGCACTTTCATTGATTGTTTTTCTTCCAACAATTTTTCGACTACACCGGGATCCGCCAGCGTAGAGGTATCCCCCAGATTGCTTGTGTCTCCGGCGGCAATTTTGCGCAGAATGCGCCGCATAATTTTGCCGGAACGGGTTTTAGGTAGTGAATCGGTCCAGTGAAGAATGTCAGGCGTCGCGATGGAACCTATCTCTTTGCGTACCCAGTTTCTGACTTCGGTATAGAGTTCCGGGGACGGTTCTTCGCCGTGATTGAGTGTGATGTAGGCGTAAATCGCCTGACCTTTGATACTGTGCGGGATGCCGACGACGGCGGCCTCTGCAATTTTAGGATGTGAGACCAGTGCAGATTCAATTTCTGCGGTACCCAAACGGTGGCCGGAAATATTGAGCACATCATCGACGCGACCGGTTATCCAGTAGTAACCGTCTTCATCACGACGAGCACCATCACCACTGAAGTACATGTTTTTAAACGTAGAGAAGTAGGTCTGCTCGAAACGGTCATGATCGCCAAACAGGGTGCGCGCCTGACCTGGCCATGAATCCGTGATGACCAGATTACCTTCGCAGGCACCTTCCTGAGGGACACCTTCGTTATCCACCAGCGCAGGTTGTACGCCGAAGAAAGGACGCGTAGCTGATCCCGCTTTCAGTTCTGTCGCGCCTGGCAGCGGCGTAATCATGAAACCGCCAGTTTCGGTTTGCCACCACGTATCAACGATCGGGCATTTACTGTTACCGATGGTTTTGTAGTACCACTCCCAGGCTTCCGGGTTAATCGGCTCGCCCACGGACCCCATAATCCGTAGTGATTCCCGGCTAGTGCCCGCCACGGCTTTATCTCCTTCGGCCATCAGCGCACGAATCGCGGTTGGCGCGGTGTAGAGGATATTCACTTTGTGTTTATCAATAACCTGAGCCATGCGTGCCGGCGTCGGATAATTCGGTACGCCTTCGAACATCAGGCTAATGGCACCACAAGCCAGCGGGCCATAGAGCAAATAGCTATGGCCGGTAACCCAGCCGACGTCAGCGGTACACCAGTAGATGTCACCATCGTAATAGTCAAAGGTATATTTGAAGGTCAGGGCGGCATACACCAGATAACCGCCAGTGGTGTGCAATACACCTTTCGGTTTTCCGGTTGAGCCTGAGGTATAGAGGATGAACAGCGGGTCTTCAGCATTCATTTCTTCTGCAGGGCAATCCGCTGATACGCCTTCAACAGCATCATGCCACCAGATATCTCGCCCTTCTTTCCATTCGCCCTGTTTGCCGGTGCGTTTGAAAATGATGGAGTGAGTGACGCTGGTCACTGAGGGATTTTTCAGAGCGTCATCGACGTTCTGTTTCAACGGAATAGTTCTGCCTGCGCGCAAGCCTTCATCCGCCGTGATCACAACTTTGGCGCTGGAATCGACAATACGTCCAGCGACAGCTTCCGGAGAGAAACCGGCAAAAATTACCGAATGCACTGCGCCGATTCGGGCACACGCCAGCATCGCCACGGCTGCTTCCGGTACCATCGGCATATAAATAGCCACCACATCGCCTTTCTTCACGCCCAGACCTTTCAGCACATTGGCGAACTGACACACGTCATGGTGAAGTTGTTTATAGGTGACATGCTGATTTTCAGCGTTCGGGTCATCGCCTTCCCATATTAATGCCGTCTGGTCGCCTTTTTCTGCCAGATGACGATCCAGGCAGTTGGCTGCGAGATTAAGCGTGCCGTCCTCAAACCAGCGAATATCGATATTACCGGGAGCAAAAGAGGTGTTCTTCACTTTTGTGAAAGGTTTGATCCAGTCGAGAACTTTCGCCTGCTCCCCCCAAAATGTATCCGGGTCCTCTACAGACTGTTGATAGTACTGTTGATATTTCTCAGGTGTGATCAGGGTACGTTCTGCCACAGAGGCAGGAATAGGATGCTTATAAACATGGCTCATGATTTTTCTCCTTTGATTTGTTAATCATATGTCAATCAAAGGTTAAGTGTAGTTTGCATCAGGGCTTTGTTTGCTTTTTGGGTGTCAGATCACGCAAGCAGGGATAAAGCAGCAGGATATCTACAACATCGCTGCGGGGCGTGCCACATAAGTTCGGGAAAGGGACGGATAATTTCGTGCGAATTAACGCACCGAAATAATAAACATGTTTTCTCTCAATTTACTGAACAGGTAATGAAATAAGTTTTATTACGAAAATGATCCTGGACCGAATATCCAATGTTTCGGCGGCAACATGTTTTTGAGCTGTGGAAGGATTTTTCTGATCTCTGGCAGTGGAAATGTGTCATCAAACGCTTAAAAGTAAAAATAGTTTAATGCAAACGTAACTATTTGGTTAAATAAAGCTTAATTCCGTGCATAAATAGGAGTGATTTTCATTCAGGGTGGAACATTTAATGTTAATAATTTTTACCTATAAGTTAATTTTCCTTCATAAAGATGAGATTTAAATATTAATGGTGGGGTAAAGTTCTTAATATTTGCATTGTGCAAATTATTATAACGTCAAAACGTAAATATCAGTATATTGATCTGGCAAGAGAGGGGTGCTCTCTTCGGTACAGCGAAAAATATCGCTTAATAGCCCATGGCTTAATAAATACCGTTAAAATCTCAAGGACAAATTATGTTTAACGCTAAGAACAAGACACTAATTATTGCTTTATCTGCCATTCTTTCTGCTTCCGCCTTTGCCGAAGAAGCAACCGGGACTCCTCCTACAGGTACCGACCAGGGTTCTGGCCGTATTCACTTCACCGGTACCGTTATTAACGCACCTTGTTCCATTGCTGCAGGTGATGAAGACATTAACGTCGATATGGGTCAGGTCGCGAATAAAGTACTGGAAACCGGCAATAAGTATTCTCAGAATGTTAACTACACCATTCATCTGCAAGATTGTAACCTGACCGCGCAAACTGCGGGCACCGTTGAATATCCGGCGATGTCTAAAGTTGCGGTTTCATTTGCTGGTACGCCTGACAGCAGTGCAACAGAATTGCTGGCTAACACCGGCAGCGCGAAAGGTGCAGGCATTCGTTTGATCGATGCCAACGGCGACTTGCTGAAAGTAGGCGATACCTCTAAAGACATCAACCTGGTCACCGGTAACAACGAGCTGGTGTTTGCGGCGCGTGTTGAATCCAATACCCAGCCAGTCTCAACCGGTACTATTGTTTCTCAGGCTACTTACGCGCTGAACTATAAGTAATCGGCTTTTTTATTAAGGGGAGTTCTCTCCCCTTTATTTTTCGGGTGCATCGGGGTTCCGTGCTGGATCTATAAAAATAAAAAAGTGGCGTAATTATGTTGTTTGTCTTGGGCGGAACGTCAGCAGTAAAGAAAATTACCACGTGGTGTATTTTCTTCTTTTCAGGATGCTTTATTTCCGTCGAAAGCTTCGCTGTCGAGTTCAACGTAAACTTTATTGATTCTGCCGATCGCAATAATGTCGATCTCTCACGTTTCCAGACCGCTAATTATATCGCACCCGGCGAATACCTTTTAGATGTGGTATTGAATGGCCGTACGCTGGGCGATCAAAGCCTCATTAAATACATCCCGACAGACGACAGTAAGAACAGTCGCCTGTGCCTGCCGCCTTCTCTGGTCGATAAATTTGATCTGACCAAAGAGGCGCGCGCAAAACTCACGCTCTGGCATCAGGAACGATGTACTTCTCTGGACCAGGAGAAAGAAGTGACTGCGCGTTACGATCAGGAAAAACAAACGCTGAACATCAGCATCCCACAGGCGTGGTTAACCTTTCATGATGAGAACTGGGTGCCACCTTCCCAGTGGGATGAGGGCGTGAATGGTGCGTTGCTTGATTACAACCTGCTGGGTAGCAAGTATATGCCTCAGCAAGGCGCCAGCTCGACCAGCCTCAGCAGCTACGGAACCACCGGGTTCAATCTCGGGCCATGGCGGGCACGTGCAGATTATCAGTATTCGGCCGCACGGACGTCAGGCAGCCCTTCAAGCGATAAATTTACCTGGACGCAAACCTATCTGTTTCGTGCATTGCCCTCTATCGGCGCGCGTCTGACCGGCGGCCAGACCTATTTCAACTCCGATATCTTTGATTCATTTCGTTTTATCGGTGTGTCCGTCAACAGTGATCAGCGGATGTTGCCACCGTCACTGCGCGGTTATGCGCCGCAGGTCACCGGGATTGCGAAAACAAACGCCAAAGTGAGTATCAGTCAAAACGGCCGGGTGATTTATCAGACCAACGTCTCGCCGGGGCCGTTTGTGGTTCAGGACCTTACCGAAGCCGTGCAGGGCGCGCTGGACGTTAAGATCGAAGAAGAAAATGGCAGCGTGACGACGTATCAGGTCACGACCGCCACGATTCCCTTCCTGACCCGCAAGGGACAGGTGCGTTTCAAAACTGCGATAGGCAAACCGACGACCGGCAGCAACAACCATGTTTTGCAGCCGGGTTTTTACAGCGGGGAAATGTCCTGGGGGGCGATGAATGACTTCTCGCTCTACGGCGGGCTGATTTCCACTACCGGTAACTATCAGGCGCAGGCGTTGGGCGTGGGTCAAAATCTGCAAAAACTGGGTGCGGTCTCTTTTGACGTAACGCGTTCATCGGCCACGGTGCCGGTAGCGGGCAAGCAAACGGGTTTCAGTTACCGCGCCAACTATTCCAAGCGTTTTGAATCCACGGGCAGCCAGATCACGTTTGCCGGTTATCGTTTCACGGAAAAAACCTTCATGTCGTTCAGTCAGTATCTCGACAAGGTCAACGGCGACGGTTATTCGCGCGACGATAAACAAACGTACACCGTGACGGCTAATCAGTATCTGCCATGGCCGGCGATCACTCTCTATCTGTCGGCCACGCACAAGGTCTACTGGAATGAGGACCCGAGCAATAACTACAGCGTGTCGGTGAGTAAGATTTTCGACATCGGGAAGTTTACCGGCATCTCCGGCACCTTTTCCGCCAGCAAGTTGAAGTACCGGGATACGGATGAAAATCAGATGTTCCTATCATTCAGCCTGCCGCTGTCGTCAGGGCAACAAATCAGTTACGACGCACAGAAGGATTCGCAGGGGGGCTTCTCGCAAACTGCTTCGTACTACAACAGTCAGGATCCCAATAACAGCTGGCGCGTTGGCGCCGGTGGCAGCAGCCCTGACCTGCAAAAAGGGGACGGCGTTTTCCGCGCAAACTATCAGCACATGTCGCCGTACGGACAATTTGGCGCGAATGGCAGCGTGAAGAACAACGACTACCGCTCGATAAATGCCAACTGGTATGGCTCGCTGACGGCGACGGCCGCTGGCGCGGCATTACATCAAAGCAGCGCAGGCAGTGAACCGCGAATGATGGTTTCCACCGGTGTGAAAGGTATTCCGATAAGCGACGGCGCATCCGTCACTAACGATTACGGGATTGCGGTGGTAAATGGCGTCTCGAGCTATCAGACATCGGATATCCGCGTAGACGTCAACCATTTGCCGGATGACGTGGAAGTCTACAGCTCGGTGGTCAGTAAAACGCTCACCGAAGGGGCGATAGGTTTTCGCAAAATTCGTGCGATTAAAGGCGAGCGTTTGATGGCGGTGATCCGTATGGCCGATGGCAGTTATCCACCGCTGGGCGCCTCTGTTACCGACAACAGTTCTGGCTTTGAGGCGGGGCTTATCGGTGACGGCGGGCTGGCCTATCTGGCCGGCGTGTCTGGCGAGAAATCACTGACCGTAAGGTGGGGAGACGAAAACCAGTGTCGCATTCAGGTGCCATCGACGCCCGCCAGCCAAAGTGGACAGATGTTATTACCTTGCACATAAGCGTGCAGACAACAGCATGAAATCAGACCCAATCAGGAAAGGAATAACCGGATGAACAACCCGATACTTAGACTCAGTGGCGCATTACTTATGATTGCCGGAATGATCCAACCGGTGCTCGCCGCCGTGAACCTTGACCGGACACGCATCATTTATAACGCCAGTGATAAATCGGTCAGCGTGATGCTGGAAAACCAGAGCAAGGATTTGCCGTATCTGGCGCAGGTTTGGCTGGAGAATGCGCAGGGCGAAAAAATCACTTCTCCGCTCGTCGCGTTGCCACCGATGCAGCGTATTGATGCCGGCCAGAAAAGCCAGATCCGCATCCTCCAGCTGCCGGAAACTGCCACGTTGCCCAAAGACCGTGAGTCTCTGTTTTATTTCAATGTGCGTGAAGTGCCACCAAAGAGCGACATGGCGAACGTCATGCAGGTGGCGATTCAAAGCCGTGTGAAGCTGTTCTTCCGACCCGCAGAACTACGCAAGTTGATAAAGGGGAACTGGCAGGAGCAACTTCAGGTAAGCCGCCTGAGTGACGGGCTAAAACTGACCAATCCGACGCCGTTTTACATCACGGTGGGTTATCTGGGGAAAGACAATAAAGGTAACGTGCCGGGCTTCGACAGCGTAATGCTCGCACCCTTTGACACACAATCGCTTACCGGCAGCCAATATGTCAGCACGGCCTACAGCCTGGGTTACATGGACGACTACGGCGGTTTACAGATCAATCAGTACACATGTTCCGCCGTGCAATGTGAGCGCATCAGCAAGGACGCCCTTAAATAATCCCCGCGCGGACGCTCTGTATATAAACCGGTTTATCTGAAGGGTAGGAAATGGTTATGCCTGAAGTTTTTAAAGCAACGTGGTGGCGGACGGTGATGTATATCCTGCTATTCCTGTTTTCCCGGAGCGCGCTGGCGCTGGACTGCGTGGAGAAAGGCACAGGCATCGTGGATAAACCCGCCATTCCGGTGGGGCAGCTGGCGATCCCGGCAAATGTGCCCGTCGGTACCAAAATCTGGGAATCGAACGATATCAACGTCACAGCATACTGCGATAACGTGCTCGGCTCGATCGTGGACGTTGTGCATTTCTACTTCAACCCGAAGTCCCAGTCGATTGGTGAGGGATTGCTGCTGGGTGTCAGCTACAACGGGCAGGATCTTGAGCAGAACGAACAACGTCTTAGCACTAACAGTACACCTATCCGAAGAGGTCAGAATGTGACGGTCAATGTGACCTTCCGTCTGTATATCAAGGTCAGCGGCAACGCCCCTTCCAGCGGTCACTATCAGGGCGCGGATCAGTTCACAGTATTCCAGCTCGACGGCAGCAGAGGGATAAACAAATCACCGGGCGCGAAAAACCTCAAATACAACCTGTCGGGATTACAGGGGATCCGCTTTCTGGCCTGCGGCTCGGATTTAAAAGTGTATCCGGAATCGCAGATTGTCGATTTTGGCGCAATTCAAAGCACCACACTTTCACGTTCTTCGGGCATTTCCCTGCCTTTCGCTATCAAGGCGGTTAAACAGGGATGTCTGGACAACTTCTCGTTGCAGGCCGAATTCTCGACGGCCAGCCCGTTACTCGATAACACGGCCATCGATCTGTCGAACGGCGCGAAACTGATGCTTTACAACGATAAAGATCAGGCGATTACCTTTAATCGCTATGACAACTTTGCTGAGCTGAATAACGTCAATGAAGTCACCAAGAATTTCACGGCCAAACTCAGCGCAATACCGGGGAAAACACTTTCACTTGGGCAGTTTGATGCGTCAGTGATCGTCAAGATCAATTACTACTGACCTCATTTCAGAACAGGGAGAACGACATGCTAAGAACGGCTAAATTACGCGCTCAGGCGCTGGAAGAACCGATTTACTCCGCGCAGGCGCCCGAGCTCATCGCCGAAACGCAAATTCATGCCATGCTGCAGACTATCCGGGAGGATGCCGGACTGAGTAAAACCGAGCTGGCCAGACGCCTTGGAGTGACGCCTCCGGCGATCACTCGTCTTGAGAAGCGCCCGGCTCAAGCCAGTTTTAATACGCTGGCTCGCTATGCGCAGGCCTGCGGTTTTGATCTCTATCTGTATTACAAATGATCACTACGCAAGGATGCGATTTCAGAGCTCACTTTTGAATACACACATCATAATCGGGGACTGATTACTCTCAATTAACATGGTGTTTTCATCGTATTTTTTGAGGACCAGTGTGTCCGTATGGCCGTTCAGAAAAAAACTGTTCATCAATAAAAGGGATGACATTTTCCAGTCCATATTATCTACGCTGTCGATATTTATTTGCGTGCTGGTGAGGGAGTAGGTATCGGTAGATTTGCTCTCATGCACATAATCAAAATAGATATTTCTCAGCAGGGTTTTTCGTTCGATGATCTTACCTGTTTTGTCATATAAATAACCTGTTCCGCTAAGAGAGATCAGTATCTTATTGTTATCAAGGAAGCTGAAATACAGCGAGCTCGTCAACCTGGCTCTCTCATTATCGTAAGTCGGTTCCACAATCATATTTCCTCTGCATGACGTATTGACGGGGAAAGCGATTTTATTGTTTTTTACTGATGTTCCGTATAAATTTGCCGCCAGCAACGTCACAGCCATTAATAGTATCAATGAGGTACTTTTCTGGCCGGGTGATGGCCATGTTCTAAAACTTATCATGCGTTGTCCTGTCATTCGCATAATAACTGATGCAAATGTTGATTTTGTGAGTGTCATTCGTGCTGCATTGCGCCATAAAATCACGGACAGAACCGGTGTTAATTGGCGTGGTGAATTGCTCGCTTTGAAATACAAATATATTCCCCGGTGTGCACGTCATTTTATTTTTCAGGATGAAATTCTGTGCCAGCTGTATGAAGTCCTGTTTTCTGGACATTGACACTGGCGCAGTAGAATACAAGTCGCAGTCGCCGATCTTACTGACCTGCAGTCTGGCTTTAGGATCGGTCATCACGCCGTGCAGCGTATAAAGCCCCCACACAGCAAATGAGAACAGTAAAAATGTAGTAAAAATAAAAGGATACTTATAGTTAATTTTTTCGGTGTCAGTTAATGTCTCGCTCTGCCCTACAGGTTCATGCAGAGGGGCGGGCGTTGCCTGTGTTTCGTTATGTGGAAGATCAGACGGTGTGATTTCCGGTAACGAGCTCGTTTCTTCCGCAGGCGGTTCTGTTCTTTCCTGAGCGACGTTCAGCTCGAACTGTGCCGTAATATCCGTCTCTTTCTTAATGATAAAGCCGACTTTAGGCACAGTGATGATGAATTCGCCGGTATAACCCAGTGTTGAAACCACTTTGCGTAATTTGCTGATGCAATGATTGAGGTTATTATTACTGGCTGTCAACCCATAATCGTCCCATACTTTTTTAAAGAATGTTTCACGTTCCACAACGATGCCATGCTGCTCAATGAGCAGTGATAATATTCTCCGCGCAGGATTAGATACCGTGATCTTACTTTCAGTGTCGCTCGGTAATGAAAGTGAGTTATCCTCCGGATTAAAGACTATTTGATTTTCAATCAGATAAATCATTTGCATCCCTATCTCCCTGTCTCGAATATCCTGAGTTTTCACTGCATCAGGCAATTACGTTCAATTGCGTTGGTGTCATTTTACCTTTATATACCTAAAATACGGCCAGTCAGTATAAACCGTTCAATTTATAAAATAGAGTTTGTGAGAATAGTTTACACGTGACCTTACCGAAATTTTCACTTTTTGATGTATTGTCTGGCAAGTTTTTGTGATGAAAAACGATATAAATCATGTACGGAATTTTAGTAGTGAGTGAATTATCAGGATTCAGGATGGGTACTGGCGCATTAATTTCATCGAACTGATGCGGGGCTACGGCTTCTGTTGTTGCAGCCATGGTTAACGTCTCCCAGCATTGGGCACGCTTTTAGCACAGACGCTTTTTGATCCAGAAACGATGTTCCTCTGGAGAAACGCCGGCAGGCATCCAGGGTTATCGGCGAGGGCATTTTACATCCTATAAATTTGCGCAATGTTGCAAACTGCAATGTATCAGTTCAAATGCAGGTTTAATATGCTTTATGGGATAAGTCTGAGCGATTAATGCGGTAGTTGAGAGGGGAACAGTAGGGGGCAAGGGGCAAAATTTCTATAAATGTCAGAAAGCAAAAAACCAGCCGTTAAGCTGGTTTCTTTAAATAGGGTGCCGGACTCGGACTAACGCCGCAGGGCGAGCCTGTTAAGGCGAGTCATCGAACGGAGTTCGATGGAGAGTCCTTATTCCGAAAGCAAAAAACCCGCCATAGGCGGGTTCTTCTAAATATGGTGCCCGGACTCGGAATCGAACCAAGGACACAGGGATTTTCAATCCCTTGCTCTACCGACTGAGCTATCCGGGCAACGGGGCGCATTAAACCGTATTGGGCCTAAGCCGTCAACGGCTTTGTCACCTAAAACACATAAAACACGTTTGTTTGCTGGCTTTTCATTCAAAAACGAGGAAATTCCCTGTCTGAATGCTCAGAAAGTCAGGAAAGCGCGCCGTGTTCACGACAGCGTGCAACATTTAAAACGTCTTCTGCCAGCCGGCGCGCAACTTCTACGTCGTTTAGCTGGCGCTTGACCAGCAGCCTGCTCAGGCAACCTTCCAGGATCAACTCCATTTGCTGGGCCACCATCTCGGCGTCATCGGAACCCATCTCCTGCAGGAGTGCCAGCGTGTACTCATAAGATGCCAGTTTCTGCTGCTGGGCTAACTGATGGATTGGCATATCGCTGTCCGGGAAAAATGTGCACGCCGCGATAAACAGGCATCCCGGATAGCGTTGCTGACGGACCTGTTCATCGAGCACCTTGTAACGTGCCAGCAATTTCTGCGGTGCGCTCAGGGAGTCATCTAGCATCAGCTGACGACGCCAGACATCAATTTGTTCGCCGTGGTAACGCAGGCTGTCGTACAGCAGCGCTTCTGCATCCGGCCAGAAGCGGCGCAACTCATTAAGCGGAACATCCACGCGTTCGGCGACGTATTCCAGTGACATGGTTGCAAGGCCACGTTGTTCCAGGATATTTAAGGTTTGATCAAGAACTTGTTCACGTAGCACGTTTGCCTCCTCACAGTTCGCGTTATTAAAACAATTCGCGTTATTCAAAAACCAGTGTCGTTTAATGACGGGCTTTCTGCAAATGCGCAGTAAAAGCCGCAGCATCCATAAATCCTGTCACCCGCGACCGGGGTAACTCCTGGCCGTCAGGGCCGAAGAAGATAATTGTCGGCAATCCCAGAACTTCAAGGCGCTTTAACAACGCCTTTTGTTCCGGCGAATTTTTGGTGACATCCGCCTGAAGCAGCAGGGTATTGGCCAGTTCATTCTGCACCTCTGGCGCAGAGAAAGTGTATTTTTCGAACTCCTTGCAGGCTACGCACCAGTCAGCATATAAGTCGAGCATCACACGTTTGCCCTGAGCACCCGTGAGCGCGGCATTCAATTCATCAACGTTGTGGATCTTCTGGAAGCTCAGCGCATGTTGTGGAGTTGCGGTATTTACAGCGGGCGCGAATGCCCAGTCCTGTAACGGACGGCTCACCACCAGTGCTGCCGCGAGGAAAATCAGCTGCAAGATTCTGACCACGCCAAGCTGACTTTTCAGGCTCAGCAGTAAAGCCCAGCCGAAGAACGCGACCCCCAGAAGGCTCCACAAACGTAGCCCCCAGACATCGCCAATCACACGCTCCAGCAGGAATACCGGTAACGCCAGAATCACAAAGCCGAACCCTTCTTTGACGTAGCTCATCCAGGGGCCGCTGCGCGGCAGCAGTTTGTTGCCGAACATTGTCACGATAATCAGCGGGATGCCCATCCCCAGCGCATACAGATACAGCGTGCCGGCACCGGCCAGCAGGTTACCGCTCTGGGCGATGTAAAGCAGAATGGCGCTCAGCGGCGCAGTGGTGCAGGGCGAACAAATCAGCCCGGCCAGCGCACCCATAATAAAGACGCCCGGCAGCGATCCGCCTTTTTGTTCATTACTCCACAACGCCAGACGGGTCTGAACGGAAGAGGGAAGCTGCAAGCTGAACAAGCCAAACATCGACAGCGCCAGCGCGATGAACATCACCGACAGCACGATCAATACCCAGGGGCTTTGCAGCGCCGCCTGAAATTGCAAACCGGCCGCCGCCACGATCATACCGAGAACGGTGTAGGTCAGCGCCATACCCTGTACATACACCAGCGACAGCAGGAAAATTCGCTTCATGCTGTGCGGTCGCTGGCGGCCAAGAATGATGCCGGAAATCAGCGGATACATCGGCAATACGCAAGGGGTAAACGCAATTCCAATACCGATCAGCAATGCCCACAGTGGCGAGAAGGGGAGCGGCGTACTTTGCGGGGCGGGCGTGGCGTCGACAGATGTAATCCGTTCAGGAGCAGGATCCGCCACTGGCGAGCCCGTTGGCTGCGCATCGGTCACCGCGCTGAGCGGGACTTCGCGGGTTTCCGGGGGATAACAGAATCCGGCGGCGGCGCACCCCTGATAGGTCACACGCACCGTGGCATTTTGGCTGGCCTGACGTACAGGAACAGTGATGCGCAGGGCATTTTCGTAGACTTCGCTGTTGCCGAAAAACTCATCATGATGTTCGCGGCCTTTTGGCAGGAAGAATGCCGCCAGTTCGGCGTTCTTAGGTTCGAGCTCGATTTTGCTGCGATAAAGATAATAGCCGTCGCGGATTTGCCAGTTCAGTTTGAGGTCATGTCCCTGCTGCTGGAAATCAAAGCTGAACGCCTGATCGACGGGGACAAACTGCGGCGCAGCGGGTTGGCTAAAGAGCGATGCCTGAGCCTGAAGCGGCAACAGGCACAAGCTAAACAGCAGGAAGAAAATACGAAGAATTCGGTGATCCATGCAGAGTTTACTTCTCTTTGTCGCGGCGAAGGCAGACAGCCGCTGAATGATTCGACAGAAGATGCGGACGGCTTCATGCCGTAACGCGTTAAGGAGTTGAGAGTATACCCTGCGTCATCGTTGCGCAGAAAGTCTTGCGGGACTTTTACAAAAGTCAGTAAAGGAGAAGGTTGATATCACGGGGGCCGCAGCCCCCGTAAAAATGTCAGAGAATGAAACTGCCCAGACCGAAGGCAAACAGAACTGACAGGAAAACGCCGACGGTGCCGGGAATAAAGAACGGATGGTTGAACACGAAGCGGCCGATGCGGGTCGTACCGGTATCATCCATCTGAACCGCTGCGACCAGCGTCGGGTAGGTCGGCAGAATGAAGAGGCCGGAGACGGCGGCAAATGAACCCACGGCAGTCAGCGGAGAAACGCTCAGCGCCAGCGCCATCGGCAACAGGGCTTTTGTCGTTGCCGCCTGGGAATACAACAGTGCAGAACTGAAGAAGAAAATTACCGCCAGCAACCAGGGGTGCGACTGAATAATGCTGCCCGCTGTTTCTTTAATCCAGCCGATATTGGCCTGCACGAAGGTATCGCCTAACCACGCCACGCCGAGGATACAAATACAGGCGCTCATGCCCGCTTTGAACGTACCGGAGGTCAGAATCGAATCCGTATCAACGCGGCATAGCAGGGTAATTAACGTCGCCACGCTGAGCATGATAATGAGGATCGCGCTGGTAGTCGTCATCAGCGGCGTAGCCACCAGCCCGAGACTCGGACTGTTGATCACCGCATACCCGACCACCGATAACACGCCGAGCAGGAATAACAGCACGGAGAGTTTTGCGCGCGGTTTGATGTCGATAACGGTATCGCCTCGTAGTGTCACAAGACCTTCTTCGTAACGTTTCAGATAGACCGGATCGTTAGAGAGTTTGGAGTCAAAGCACCAGGTCACCATCAAAGACATCACGATAACGGCCGCCAGCGTGGAAGGGATCATCACCATCAACAGATGCAGATAGCTGACACCGTGATCTTCCATCACTGATGACATATAAACCACTGCTGCCGAAATCGGCGACGCGGTAATAGCAATTTGCGCTGCGACCACGGCGGTGGATAACGGACGGCAGGGCTTGATGCCTTGCTCTTTGGCGACTTCAGAAATCACCGGTAACGCCGACAGTGAGATGTTGCCCGTTCCCGCGAGGATGGTCAGGAAGTAAGTCACTATGGGAGCTAGAATAGTGATGTGCTTCGGATTGCGCCGCAGCAGCTTTTCGGTTTGCTGGACCAGATAATCCATCCCGCCGGCGACCTGCATGGTCGAGATGGCGGCGATCACAGCCATAATGATGGAAATGACGTCGAAAGGAATCGACCCTGGCTTCACGCCGATCATGGCGAGTACCAGTACGCCCAATCCGCCTGCGAAACCAATCCCGATACCGCCTAAGCGCGCGCCGAGAAAGATCGCTAACAATACGATAATAAGTTCGATGATTAACATGGTTGTCTGTCCATTTCCCAGTACTCCTTAAGGAATTGATAATTATTTGTTATGTAATTGTTGTGTCGTACAAAGTAAAAAGGCCCGCTGTTCCGCAGAACAACGAGCCTTTAAAAGGTCAGTAATGGAGTCTGTTACTGTTCATTTTCATCCGTGTAGCGTTTTGCTTTATATGCCGGGTGTTTAAGATTTTCGATCGAGAAAATATCGTCGAGCTCTGCTGCGGTCAGCAGACCACGTTCAAGCACCACTTCCCTGACACTCTTGCCGGTTTCTGCACAAATCTTACCGACGATATCGCCATTGTGGTGGCCGATGAACGGATTGAGATAGGTGACGATACCGATAGAGTTGAATACATAAAACTCACACACTTCTTTATTTGCGGTAATGCCGTTGATGCATTTTTCCAGCAGATTGTAACAAGCGTTCGTCAGGATATGAACTGATTCAAACATTGCCTGCCCGATAACCGGTTCCATCACGTTCAGCTGAAGCTGACCGGCCTCTGCCGCCATCGTCACGCACACGTCGTTGCCGATCACTTTGAAGCAAACCTGATTCACCACTTCCGGAATGACCGGATTGACCTTGGCGGGCATAATCGAAGAACCGGCCTGTAACTCTGGCAGATTGATTTCATTCAGGCCAGCGCGCGGGCCGGAGGAGAGCAGGCGCAGGTCGTTACAGATTTTAGAAAGCTTTACCGCCAGACGTTTCAGCGAGCTATGAACCATGACGTATGCGCCACAGTCAGAGGTCGCTTCGATCAGGTCTTCGGCCGGAACGCACGGGAGATTGCTGACTTCCGCCAGCTTTTCTACCGCCAGTTGCTGATAACCTTCCGGCGTATTCAGACGGGTACCGATCGCCGTCGCGCCGAGGTTCACTTCCAGCAGCAGTTCGCCGGTGCGGATCAGGTTGCGGGTTTCTTCTTTGAGCAGCACGTTGAACGCGTGGAATTCCTGACCCAGCGTCATCGGAACCGCATCCTGCAACTGCGTGCGCCCCATCTTGATAATGTTCTCGAATTCTTTGGCTTTACGCTCGAAGCCGTCACCCAGTTGGGAAATGGCATCGACCAGCTTCAGCAGTGAGGCATACACGGCGATACGAAAACCTGTCGGGTAGGCGTCGTTGGTTGACTGGCATTTGTTGAGGTGATCGTTTGGATTGAGGAACTGATAATCGCCTTTCTGGTGTCCCATCAGTTCAAGACCGATGTTCGCCAGCACTTCATTCGTGTTCATATTTACCGAGGTTCCCGCGCCGCCCTGATAGACGTCGATAGGGAACTGGTCCATGCACTTACCTTTATCAAGCACTTCGTCACACGCCTGAATGATAATGTCAGCAATATGGCGTGGGATCGTGCGCAGCTCTTTGTTGGCCAGAGCCGCCGCTTTTTTCACCATCACCATGCCACGGACAAATTCAGGAACATCGCTGATCTTGGTATTGCTGATATAGAAGTTTTCAATCGCCCGCAGGGTATGAATGCCGTAATAAGCGTCTGCTGGTACTTCGCGCGTGCCCAGCAGGTCTTCCTCGATACGAATGGTGTTTGACATGAGAACCTTCTCTTCGGTACTAAACGCGTTATGCGATGTTTAAAATTATGTTACTTACCGTGGTAAATTTAAAACGATCAACCATCGTTTGGACAACGAAGGCGATCATATGCTGCTTGCAACGAATTGCACGTATTAAGATCACTATCCTGCCCTCTTGTTGTGCATGTATTTTGGTATCTGTGAGAATTCTCACAAATCATTTATCTGCTCAATTAAATCAGGACTGGCGCTTGAAATCATTGAGATGTAGCACCATCTCATTGTAGTCAGCCCGCGTGCCTTTGATGGCAGAGATCTTGAGCGGGCCCTCATTCATGGTGTCGGAATGTCCTCAGACTGGATTTCCGGAACCTTATTACAAGGAGAATGCGGTGCGCTGGTTACCGTTATTACTGTTATTTTTGCTGGCCTACATTGAAATCACCTTATTTATCAAGGTGGCGGCAGTGGTCGGCGTAGCGACAACATTGTTGCTGGTCGTGTTTACTTCCTGCGTAGGCGTGTCTTTGGTGAAAAATCAGGGCATGAAGACCTTTATGCAGTTACAAGAAAAACTGGCGCTGGGCGAAAGCCCGGCGGCGGAAATGGTGAAAAGCGTCTCACTGGTGATGGCCGGTTTCCTGCTGCTGGTGCCGGGCTTCTTTACCGATTTCCTCGGATTGCTGCTTTTACTGCCGCCTGTTCAGAAACGCCTGACGCTCAAACTGATGCCTCACCTCAATATCGTCCGCTCCGGCGGCAACTGGGGTAACAGCGCACCGACAGGCAATACCTTTGACGGCGAGTTCAAGCGCACCGATGAAACCCAGGAACGTCTGGTTTCTCTGAAAAAAGATGACGACACAGAGCACCGCGATCGCTAATCTCTGTGCCCTTGATTGTTAAAAAATTGTTGGGAAGACCGTTTTTCGCCAGGTTGAAAGGCGACAATGTGAAGGAAAAAACGAAAATTTTTCTGTGCTTCCCCTTGAAGGGCGATGTATCGCCCCCATTAAACAAACCACGAGGCCGGGCAGCATACTGTCAGGCATTCAACCCTAAAAATAGATATGGATCCGCTCACAGGAGAGTTATCAATGAAAATTCGTCCATTGCATGACCGCGTTATCGTCAAGCGTAAAGAAGTAGAATCTAAATCCGCTGGCGGCATCGTTTTGACTGGCTCAGCTGCAGGTAAATCTACCCGTGGTGAAATCCTGGCTGTCGGCCATGGTCGCATTCTGGAAAACGGTGAAGTGAAAGCGCTGGACGTGAAAGTTGGCGACATCGTCATTTTCAACGACGGCTACGGCGTGAAAGCTGAGAAAATCGACAATGAAGAAGTGTTGATTATGTCCGAGAGCGACATCCTGGCTATCGTAGAAGCCTGATCCTCCTCCGACCCACTTTTTTCTGAACTGAATGAATTGAAGGGAAATTAACAATGGCAGCTAAAGAAGTTAAATTCGGTAATGACGCCCGTGTGAAAATGCTGCGTGGCGTAAACATCCTTGCTGATGCAGTAAAAGTGACCCTGGGCCCTAAAGGCCGCAACGTGGTTTTGGACAAATCTTTCGGCGCTCCAACCATCACTAAAGATGGTGTGTCCGTTGCACGTGAAATCGAACTGGAAGATAAGTTCGAAAACATGGGTGCACAGATGGTGAAAGAAGTCGCGTCCAAAGCGAACGATGCAGCGGGTGACGGTACCACTACCGCAACCGTTCTGGCACAAGCCATCATCACCGAGGGTCTGAAAGCCGTTGCCGCTGGCATGAACCCAATGGATCTGAAACGCGGGATCGACAAAGCTGTTATCCACGCCGTTGAAGAACTGAAAAAACTGTCTGTCCCTTGCTCTGATTCTAAAGCGATTGCACAGGTAGGTACCATCTCTGCTAACTCCGATGAAACCGTCGGTAAACTGATCGCAGAAGCGATGGAAAAAGTCGGCAAAGAAGGCGTCATCACTGTTGAAGAAGGCACCGGTCTGCAAGACGAGCTGGACGTTGTAGAAGGTATGCAGTTCGACCGCGGTTACCTGTCTCCGTACTTCATCAACAAACCAGAAACTGGTTCAATCGAACTGGAAAGCCCGTTCATTCTGCTGGCTGACAAAAAGATTTCTAACATCCGCGAAATGCTGCCAGTACTGGAAGCCGTTGCGAAAGCGGGCAAACCACTGCTGATCATTGCTGAAGACGTTGAAGGCGAAGCCCTGGCGACTCTGGTTGTGAACACCATGCGTGGCATCGTGAAAGTCGCTGCGGTTAAAGCACCTGGTTTCGGTGACCGTCGTAAAGCGATGTTGCAGGATATCGCAACCCTGACTGGCGGTACCGTTATCTCTGAAGAGATCGGTCTGGAGCTGGAAAAAGCGACTCTGGAAGACATGGGTCAGGCTAAGCGTGTTGTTATCAACAAAGACACCACCATCATCATCGACGGTGTTGGCGAAGAAGCGACCATTCAGGGCCGTGTTTCTCAGATTCGTCAGCAAATCGAAGAAGCGACCTCTGATTACGATCGCGAAAAACTGCAAGAGCGTGTGGCTAAACTGGCAGGCGGCGTAGCCGTTCTGAAAGTTGGCGCAGCAACTGAAGTTGAAATGAAAGAGAAGAAAGCCCGCGTCGAAGATGCGTTGCACGCAACCCGTGCTGCCGTTGAAGAAGGCGTGGTTGCTGGTGGTGGTGTTGCGCTGATCCGCGTTGCTCACACTCTGGCTGGCCTGAAAGGCGACAACGAAGACCAGAACGTGGGTATCCGTGTTGCTCTGCGCGCGATGGAATCTCCACTGCGTCAGATCGTGGTTAACGCCGGTGAAGAAGCCTCCGTTATCGCGAACAAAGTCAAAGCGGGCGAAGGCAGCTTCGGCTACAACGCTTATACCGAAGAATACGGCGACATGATCGCAATGGGTATCCTGGATCCAACTAAGGTAACCCGTTCTGCTCTGCAATACGCATCTTCTGTTGCCGGCCTGATGATCACCACTGAGTGCATGATCACCGACCTGCCAAAAGATGATAAAGGCGATATGGGCGGCGCTGGCGGTATGGGTGGAATGGGCGGCATGGGCGGCATGATGTAATCATCATCCCCCTGCGTTCATCCGCAGGTACGTGAAATTAGCAGGCATTTTGTTTACTGATGAACGTGCTGAAGAAACCCGGTCTGAAAAGGCCGGGTTTTTTTATTTGACCATTTTTTATCGCATTCAGTAAGATAAGTCTCAATGTCTTCCACCTTTAGCGTGTAGACTCATTTCTGCGTGGGTTTCGGATTTTTACCGATAGCGCGGAACCTTGGGTATACGTGGCAACGGATGCCTAAGAGAGCCAGGTGTTTTCTGATAGGCTTTATGTGATTACAAAAACAAATGGGGAAAGTGATGCGGATTAAAATGTTACTGGGCCTGTCAGCTATCGCGCTGCTTGCCGGGTGCAGTACCACTCATCAACTGGATGCAGCGGGCCAGCAGGTGAAATTCACCGACGACAAGCCAGCCGCTGAATGTCAGCTGCTCGGCCAGGTCACCGGTGCCCAAAGCAACTGGTTCTCCGGTACCGGCGGCGACGGCAGCTCCATGCGTGGTGCAGCCAACGACCTGCGTAACAAAGCGGCAGCGATGGGCGGCAACACCATTTATGGTGCCAACAGCCCGTCTCAGAACTTCCTGTCCAGCTTTGCACCAGTTGACAGCAAAATGGTCGGCCAGGTTTATAAGTGCCCATAATCGGGCCCCGCGCGGTTTAACCGTGTAGAAATGATAAAGGGATGCCAATGGCATCCCTTTTTGCATCTGCAATCTGCACCTTTACGACTGCTTCAGCCGTAAATCCAGAATTGTTTTACTCGGCTCACCGCCAATTTCGCGGGTCAGTTTCGGCACCATATAGCCCGACACCTTGCTCATCAGCGCTTTCATAATGACGCGCGCTTCATCGTCGCTCACCATGAAATGGGCCGCGCCCTGCACTTTATCCAGCACGTGAATGTAATAGGGCAGAATACCGGCGTCGAACAGCGCATTGCTGAGCGCTGCCAGCACATCAGCAGAGTCATTCACATCACGCAGTAATACGCTTTGATTGAGCAACGTCACACCGTGCTTTTTCAGCTTTGCCATACTGTCGCGTAATGCGTCATCAATTTCGTTGGCGTGATTGATGTGCGTCACCATCAGTACCTGCAAACGCGACTGCTCAAGGCGTTGGCAAAGGGCATCCGTGATGCGGGCAGGGATCACCACCGGTAAACGGGTATGGATGCGCAAACGCTTAATGTGCGCGATACCTTCGAGTTCACCGATGAGCCAGTCGAGCTCTTGATCCTTGGCCATCAGCGGATCGCCACCGGAGAAAATAATTTCATCGAGTTCGGGACGTGTACGGATATAATCCAGCGCCTGAACCCAGTTGGCCTTATTTCCCTGGTTGTCCTGATACGGAAAATGACGGCGGAAACAGTAGCGGCAGTTCACCGCACAGCCGCCTTTCACCAGTAACAGGGCACGATTGTTATACTTGTGCAACAGGCCCGGAACGACGCTGCGTTGTTCATCAAGCGGGTCAGTGGTAAAACCCGGCGCGGCGATGAATTCTTCGCGCGCGGTTAATACCTGAAGCAATAAAGGATCCTGCGGATCGCCCGGCTGCATACGTGCCACAAAGGCGCGGGGCACGCGAAGCGGGAACAAACGACGGGCCTCACGCCCACTTTGCAATTCTGCATTGTCGTTAAGTGCCAGAAGAGTAAGCAGTTCATCGGGGTCAGTGATAACATCGCCGAGTTGATACAACCAATCTTCTCTAAATGGCGTTTTTAGGGTTACAATGTTTGCCATTTTTTGGCTAATACCAGTTTAAAATTAGAGGGCCATCATGGCGACTTATTCTAGCAACGATTTCCGTCCGGGTCTTAAAATCATGTTCGAAAGCGAGCCTTACGCAATCGAAGACAGTGTGTTCGTAAAACCGGGCAAAGGTCAGGCTTTCGCACGCGTTAAAATGCGTCGTCTGCTGACCGGCACACGTGTAGAAAAAACCTTCAAATCTACTGACTCCTGCGAAGGCGCGGACGTTGTAGATACCAACATGACTTACCTGTACAACGACGGTGAGTTCTACCATTTCATGCACCCTGAGACTTTCGAGCAGCACGGCGTTGAAGCAAAAACCGTGTCCGAAGCGTCCAAATGGCTGCAAGACAATGCGGAATGTATCGTGACACTGTGGGACGGTCGTCCTATCGCTGTACAGCCACCAAACTTCATCGAAGCAGAAGTGGTAGAAACCGATCCAGGCCTGAAAGGTGATACTGCGGGTACCGGCGGCAAGCCAGCCACCCTGAGCACCGGCGCTGTGGTTAAAGTTCCATTATTCGTACAGATCGGCGAAATCGTCCGTTGTGACACCCGTTCTGGCGAATACGTTTCCCGCGTTAAATAAGTTTTCGTCACTTATTCCGCTGGATGAAAGCTGCCTCAGGTGAGAGCCTGTCGCAGCTTTACGGCCTCAACCTGTTGAATAGGATTTTGTTTTTCATGTTGAAAAAGATCATGCTTATCGTGGTTTCAGTGACTGTGCTGGCTTCGTTATCCGGCTGCAATACGGTTCACGGTTTTGGTGAAGACATCCAGCATCTGGGTGGAGCGATTTCACGCGCGGGCTGATCCCTTCAGCCTTGTTGTCCCTTTTTTCCAGCTTCCAACTTTCCTAAAAACCTTCCTGATTTCCTGCATTCCTGAAAAGTTAACTACACTTAATGTGTTGTACTTTACATTCTCCTATAGGAAGGAAATTCATATGCTGAAGAAAAGTATCCTCGCCATCTTATCTGTTCTTGTTTTGTCTTCTGCGTTAACCGCCTGCAATACCACGCGCGGCGTCGGTGAAGACGTTTCTGCCGGTGGCCAGGCCATTCAGAAAAGTGCGCAATAATTTGGCGTGAACGTCATTCATGACAAGAAGTAAACTGAAGTCTGCCTGCACATTGATGCAGGCAGTGTTGTTTCTGGAGGGTGGAAAATTTAAGGCTGTTTAACCCAGACGAGTTTGCTGGTATCGAAACCGTACTGTTGCGCGGTTTGCAGCAACTTCTGTTTCACACCGTCGTCCAGCGTAGGGGTACGTGAAAGGATCCACAGATAGCTTTTATCCGGGCCACACACCAGCGCATAGCGATAGTCTTTATCCAGCTCGATGACGTTATAGCCGCCATAGAACGGACCGAAGAAGGACACTTTGAGCGCCGCTCGCGCCGTTGAACCGGTGAAGTAACCTTTACCTTCACTTTCCTGCCATTTATTTTTCTTCGGATTAAATCCGCGGTTAATGACTTTCACACCGCCGTCGCCGCGCAGGCTGTAATTTGCCGTCACGCGCTCAAGCCCGCTTTCAAAGCTGTGATCGAGTCTGGCGACTTCATACCAGGTGCCGAGATAACGGTTGAGTTCGAAATTATTGACGACTTTGACGTCTTTCGGCGGGGTCACGCTGCAAGCGACGGATAACAGTGCCGTGACGATGACACCGAGTTTTGACCAGATACGCATAGTTGTTCCTTCCTTAGGTAATCACCTAAGTGTAGGTAACAATGGAGAAAAAAGAAAAGAGAGCGGGGGAATATATCAGCGACCCGAAAACGGGCCGCTGAAAGGCAAGATCGCGGCGGATCAGAGGCGGATCAATACGATAATCGTGACGATGCTTAAGATCGTCGCCAGACCGTAGAACACCCATTTACCGGCCGAACGTGGATCTTCAGGTCGTGCATGGCGTGATGGATCCGGTGCAAACCGCACCACAATGGCAGAACGATCATCAGCAGCAGGAACAGACGCCCAATCCAACTCTGTGCGAAAGCCAGCACGCGTGGGTAACTCAGTGCATCACCAGGGAAGAATCCCAGCGGCAGCAGAAAGCACACCAGCAAAATCATCACCGGCGCGAAAATCGCGCTCCACATACCACCGGCACCGAACAGCCCCCAAAACACCGGTTCATCTGAACGTTTAGGCAGAGTATTTTTCATTTCGCCTCCTCAAAGAAACAGTGCAATGGCAAGGATCACCAGCGTCACAACCACGGTCACGCCCCAAAAACCGGCAATGATCGGCTCAGGTCCCATCTTCCTGTCTTTCACAATGATGATGGAGGCCTTCGGCGCCAGCTCGAACCAGGTTTTGGTGTGCAACAAGGCGGCAAGCAGGGCAATCAGATTGATTAGCATCACGATCGGATTTTGCAGGAAATTCACAAAACCCTCCCAGCTTTCCGGTCCATGCCGCAGTGAGAACAGACCCGCCAGCAATAACAGGCTGAACCAGACGGCGGGCACCGACGTCCCTTCGCGCAGCATATAGAAACGGTAGAAAGGCAGCCGTTGCCACCAGCTGGCCTTCATTTCACGCACATAGGGTTTGCGTTTACTGGCTGTGCGCTGATTTTGAGTGGTCATATTTTCCTCCCTCATTGCGGTCTCAGCCTCGCTATCATGAAGTCTTTTGAGCTTTCGACTTTGCCCTGCTGGATAGCCGCGGCCGGGTCGACGTGCTTAGGACAGACTTCTGAGCAATAACCGACGAACGTGCAGCTCCAGACGCCGTTCTGGCCGTTAAGCTGCGGCATACGCTGCGCTTTACCCTGGTCACGGTTGTCGAGATTGTAACGATGCGCCAGCGTGATGGCGGCCGGGCCGATGAATTCAGGATTCAGGCCGAACTGCGGACAGGCGGCGTAGCACAGGCCGCAGTTGATACAGCCGGAGAACTGATGGTATTTCTCCATTTGCGCCGGTGTCTGATTGCCCGGCCCCTGATCGACGGTGCGTTGATTACCAATGATGTAAGGCTTAATGGCTTCCAGGCTTTCGATAAAGTGTGTCATATCGACCACCAGGTCGCGTTCCACCGGGAAGTTACCCAGCGCTTCGATCTGCATGCCTTGCGGATACTCGCGCAGGAACGTTTTGCAGGCCAGCTTCGGCACGCGGTTGATCATCATGCCGCAGGAACCGCAAATCGCCATACGGCACGACCAGCGGTAAGAAAGATCTGGCGCCAGATGATCCTTGATATAACCGAGGGCATCGAGAACGGAGGTTGTCTCATCGTAGGGGACGTCATAAACCACCGGATGCGGCGCACTGTCCGTCTCCGGGTTATAACGCATGATTTCAACCTTCAGGCTGTGCGTTTTAGCCACGGGATTGCTCCTTATCTTTTTTATCCTGAGTTTCACCTGCACTACCGTAAACGCGCTTAGCCGGCGGCAGCGTGGTGATTTTCACATCGCCATATTCCAGACGCGGCGCAGAATCAGGCTGATAAAATGCCAGCGTGTGCTTAAGGAAATTGACGTCATCGCGTTCGGTGCAGCCTTCGTCCAGACGCTGATGCGCACCGCGTGATTCACGGCGATTGAATGCGGAATGCGCCATACATTCGGCGACTTCCAGACCGTGACCCAGTTCGATGGTGTAAAGCAGATCGGTGTTGAACACGCTGGAGGTATCGTTGATTTTCACGCGTTTAAAGCGCTCTTTCAGCTCCGCCAGCTTATCGATGGTTTTTTGCATCAGTTCCGTGGTGCGATAAATCCCGCAGCCTTCTTCCATGGCCAGACCCATTTCGTCGCGGATAGCGGCCCAGTTTTCATCACCTTCCTGCTGCATGAGCGCCGACAGGCGGTTTTCAATGTCCTGAACCTGTGCGTCCAGTGCCGCAGGATTGCCGAAATCTGTCACCTGTGCTGCGCGTAATGCGGCCTGTTCACCGGCCATGCGTCCGAAGACCACCAGTTCTGCCAGCGAGTTGGAACCCAGACGGTTAGCACCGTGCAAACCGACCGAAGAACATTCGCCGACGGCAAACAGCCCTTTAATGCGGGTTTCGCACTGCCCGTCGGTTTCGATCCCGCCCATCGTGTAGTGCGCGGTAGGGCGCACCGGGATCGGATCAGTGATCGGATCCACGCCGACGTAGGCTTTCGCCAGTTCGCAGATAAACGGCAGACGTTCGCGTAATTTTTTCTCGCCGAGATGGCGCAGATCCAGGTAGACCACGTCGCCGCGCGGAGTTTCGACAGTGCGTCCGGCGCGCCATTCGTGCCAGAACGCCTGCGAAACCTTGTCGCGCGGGCCGAGTTCCATGTATTTATTTTTCGGTTCGCCGAGCGGCGTTTCCGGCCCCATGCCGTAGTCTTGCAGATAACGGTAGCCGTCTTTGTTCACCAGAATACCGCCTTCACCGCGACAGCCTTCTGTCATCAGGATGCCGGAACCCGGCAGGCCGGTCGGGTGATATTGCACGAATTCCATATCACGCAGCGGAACACCGTGACGGAACGCCATGCCCATCCCATCGCCAGTCACGATACCGCCATTGGTGTTATAGCGGTAGACACGGCCTGCACCGCCGGTCGCCATCACGACGGCGTTAGCGCGGATCTGCACGCGGGTGCCTTCCATCATATTGATGGCGACCACGCCGCGAACCTGACCGTCATCGACCAGAATATCGAGGACGAAATGCTCGTCGAAGCGTTTAATTTGTGGGTATTTCAAAGAGGTCTGGAACAGCGTGTGCAGCATGTGGAAGCCGGTTTTGTCGGCGGCAAACCAGGTGCGTTCGATCTTCATGCCGCCAAAGCGGCGGACGTTGACCGAGCCGTCCTCTTTGCGGCTCCACGGGCAGCCCCAGATTTCCAGCTGAGCCATTTCAGTCGGGCACTGATGAACGAAATGATCTACCACGTCTTGTTCACACAGCCAGTCGCCTCCGGAAACGGTATCCTGGAAGTGAAAATCAAAGCTGTCGTGATCCTGCGTTACAGCAGCAGAACCGCCTTCGGCTGCCACAGTATGGCTGCGCATTGGGTACACTTTCGAAATCAATGCGATGTTCAGGTCAGGATTGGCTTCCGCTGCGGCTATAGCTGCGCGTAAACCCGCCCCACCTGCACCTATAATTGCTATATCGGCGTTAAAGGTTTGCACTGCATTCCTCCACTATCATCATGAAATCGGGTTTGATACACCCGCGAAACACCTTCGGAATCGAAGGTTTAGTGAACCCTGATGACATACAGGCGCTGTCCCAGAGGGTAATATTCTTATTGTTTGTAAGGGAATTATTATACCTAAGTGGTAGAAGTGGTAATTTGATGTGAACGCGCATTTCGGCTTTATCTGCGTCAGGGTTCGCAAAATGAGATATTTGTTTGCCCGTGGGGATGCGGGTAGACTGCATGACTTTTCTGAATTCGGAGTAAATCACCATGAGCGAAACAGCCAGCTGGCAACCCAGCGCTTCTGTCGCCAATCTGCTGAAGCGCGCGGCCATTCTTACTGAAATCCGACGTTTCTTTGGCGATCGCGGCGTGTTGGAAGTTGAAACGCCAGCCATGAGCCAGGCCACGGTGACCGATATTCATCTGGTGCCCTTCGAGACCCGTTTTGTCGGGCCGGGCGCTGCCGATGGCATGACGCTGTATCTGATGACCAGCCCGGAATACCACATGAAACGCCTGCTGGCAGCGGGCAGCGGTCCTATCTATCAGATGGGTCGCAGTTTCCGTAATGAAGAAGCCGGTATCCATCACAATCCTGAATTCACCATGCTCGAGTGGTACCGTCCGCGTTATGACATGTACCGCCTGATGAATGAAGTGGATGATTTACTGCAACAGGTGCTTGATTGTGCCAGCGGCGAAAAGCTTTCATATCAGCAGGCGTTTACTCGTCACCTGAATATCGATCCGCTTTCTGCCGATAAAGCAGAACTGCGCGAAGCAGCGGCAAAACTGGATCTGTCCAATATTGCCGACACCGAAGAAGACCGCGACACGCTGTTACAGCTGCTTTTCACTATGGGCGTTGAGCCGCATATTGGCCGCGATAAACCGGCATTCGTTTACCACTTCCCGGCGTCGCAGGCATCTCTGGCGGAAATCAGCACTGAGGATCATCGCGTGGCTGAACGTTTCGAGGTGTATTACAAAGGCATCGAGCTGGCGAACGGTTTTCGCGAGCTGACCGACAGCCGCGAGCAGCGTCAGCGTTTCGAGCAGGACAACCGCAAACGTGCGGCGCGCGGTCTGCCGCAGCATCCTGTCGATAACAATCTGCTGGCGGCGCTGGAACACGGCATGCCCGAATGTTCAGGTGTGGCGCTG
Organism: Rahnella inusitata; assembly: GCF_003263515.1. Taxonomy (GTDB): domain Bacteria; phylum Pseudomonadota; class Gammaproteobacteria; order Enterobacterales; family Enterobacteriaceae; genus Rahnella; species Rahnella inusitata. Next base: position 29,570 of record NZ_JYDE01000022.1, read on the forward strand.
GGCGTTGACCGCCTGATTATGATTGCGCTGAACGCCAACAGCCTGAGCGACGTGCTGGCCTTCCCGGTCACGCGCGCCTGACATCCACAACGCTTTCCTGTTAGCCCCGATTGCTGGTCGGGGCGTCTTTCTGATTCCCCCTTTCTTTCCCGCCTCCTGCCCTTTTATTGTGCAAAAACACTAAAACGGCGCATTCCATGAAACAAAAGTACCCAAATGGCGTAGCGATGATTTTAAAGTTTCAGTGAGCACGGTTTTCTGCAATCCGCTCAAATCGGGCACTGCGCTGTGTTTAAGGCAAATTATTTCGCCGCTGGCCTGCTTTATGCATAACAGGGTTATCACTCATTTTCCCGGAAACCTGTTATGTCAGAATCCAACGAAAAAGAACTGCTTTATGGACTGGAAGAGCGTATTGCGCCGGTACCGGCTTTTTTCACGGCGGTGCAGCATGTACTGGCCAGCGTGGTCGGGATTATTACGCCGCCGCTGATTATCGGTTCGGTGCTCGGGCTTAACGCCTATCTGCCTTATCTCATCAGCATGTCGCTGCTGGCTTCTGGCATCGGGACATTTATTCAGGCGCGCCGGTTTATGTCGGTTGGCGCGGGAATGATTTGCCTGCAGGGCACCAGCTTTGCATTTCTCGGCGTAATCCTATCCGGAGGGATGCTGGTGAAAAGCCGTGGCGGTTCACCTGAAGACATTATGGCGATGATTTTTGGCGTGAACTTTGTTGCCGCGTTTATCCCGCTGCTGGTTAGCCGCTTTATCGGCCAGATGCGCCGGGTATTCACGCCTTTAGTGAGCGGAACGGTGATTGCACTGATCGGTATCAGTCTGATTAAAGTCAGCATCACCGACTGGGCGGGCGGACACGGCGCGGCGAATTTCGGTGCGCCGGCTAATCTCGGTCTGGGGGCGCTGACGTTACTGGTGATCGTCGCCTGTAACCGGATCAACGTACGCTGGGTGCGTCTGGCCTCGATAGTATTGGGCATTATTGTCGGCTGCGTCGCCGCCGCGCTGAGCGGACATCTGCCGCTAAAACCCGTGCAGGGCGACTGGTTTGCGCTGCCGCAACTGTTCCGATTCGGCTTTAAATTTGACTGGATTATCTTCGTGCCGATCGCGCTGGTTTCTTTCATCAGCATTCTGGAAGCCGTCGGCGATCTGACGGCAAACTGCATGCTCTCGCAGCAACCTATTGAAGGTGAGAGTTTCCGCAAACGGCTGAAGGGCGGCATTCTGGCCGACGGTATCAGCTGCATGGTTGCGGCGATGTTCTCCTCCTTCCCGAATACCACCTTCGCGCAGAACAACGGTGTGATTCAGATGACCGGCGTCGCCAGCCGTTTTGTCGGCATGTATATCGGCGGGGTGTTAGTTGTGCTCGGGCTGTTCCCGTTTATCGGCGGCATATTGCAGCAAATCCCCGCGCCGGTACTGGGCGGTGCGACGCTGGTGATGTTTGGCAGCGTGGTGGCAGCAGGTATCCGCATCATGACGCAGTCGCCGGTCGGACGCCGTGAAATGCTGATTATCGCCATCTCCTTCGGTATCGGGCTGGGCATTGAAGCAGTACCGGAAGCGCTGGGACAGTTCCCGCAAATCGTCGGGAATATCTTCGGCCATGCGGTCACCAGCGGCGGCGTGGTCGCCATTTTGCTGAATCTGCTGATGCCCGCCGAGCGCGTCAGCGTGGTGGCCGGGGAAGTTAAAGTTCACTGATTTCGCGCGCGTGCGCCCCTGGATCAGCAGACAGGGCATAACTGAGCTGACTCACTTTTTGAATTTTATTCCGACCAAAAAAGGATGTCAGTTATGTCAATACAACGTACGTGGATCCAGAATCCGCTGGCCGTTTTCACGGCAAATGAGCTGGATGCGCGCGGCGGTATCGTGATCGAAGGCACGAAGATTACTGAAGTATTAGCCGTCGGCCAAAGCCCTTCACAGCCGGTTGATCAGGTTTTTGATGCCACCGACTGTGTGCTGATGCCCGGCCTTATCAATACCCATCATCATTTCTATCAGACGCTGACCCGAGCCTGGGCGCCTGTGGTCAATGTGCCGTTGTTCCCGTGGCTGAAAAAGTTGTATCCGGTCTGGGCGCGTTTGCAGCCGGAAGCGCTCGGGCTGGCCAGCCGCGTGGCGATGGCCGAACTGCTGCTGTCAGGTTGCACCACTACAACGGATCACCATTATCTGTTCCCGCAGGGGATGGAAGAGGCGATCGATGTGCAAGTCGAAGTGGTGCGGGAATTGGGCATGCGCGCTTTACTGACGCGCGGTTCGATGAGCCTTGGCGAGGAGCAGGGCGGTCTGCCGCCGAAACAAACGGTGCAGTCCGGTGAAACTATCCTGCGCGACAGCCAGCGGCTGATTGACCGCTATCATCAGCGCGGCGAAGGTGCGTGGATGCAGATAGCTCTGGCACCTTGTTCACCGTTCTCCGTTACCACCGAAATTATGCGTGAAAGCGCGATGCTGGCGCAGCGCGAAGATGTCCGGTTGCATACGCATTTAGCCGAAACGCTGGACGAAGAGGCGTTCTGCCTGAATATGTTTGGGCTGCGCACGGTGGATTATCTCGACAGCGTCGGCTGGCTGAATGACCGCACATGGCTGGCGCACGGCATCCATTTCAACGCCGATGAAATTACGCGTCTGGGTGCCGCAGGCACCGGTATTTGCCATTGTCCGGTATCGAATATGCGGCTGGCTTCCGGCATGTGTCCGACGCGCGATTTGGAAGCAGCCGGTGTTCCCATCGGCTTGGGTGTAGACGGTTCTGCCTCCAACGACGCGTCGAATATGATGTATGAAGCGCGGCAGGCACTGTATTTGCAACGCCTGCGTTATGGAGCGGAGTATGTTACGCCGGAACGGGTTTTAGGCTGGGCAACGCGCGGTTCAGCGAAGCTGATTGGGCGTGATGATATCGGGCAAATCGCGGTGGGAAAACAGGCGGATCTGGCGCTCTTCCGGCTGGATGAACTGCGTTTTAGCGGCAGCCATGATCCGATTTCCGCGCTGTTATTGTGCGGGGCTGAACGCGCGGACAGGGTGATGGTGGGCGGCAAATGGCGGGTGATTGACGGACAGATCGTGGATATGGATATCAAATCGCTGATTTCTCAGCACCGCAAAGCGGCGGCGGCGCTCATCGCCGAGTTGTAACGCTCAGGGGCAGACATTCTGCCCCTGAGTCTCTTTTATAAATCGCCCGGCGAACGTGAGCTGTTACCGCTACGGCCACTGCCACTGCTGCTGGTAAAGGTCGCGTTATTGCCATTCTGCGCGCGATGCAAAGTTTCCATCCGCACCTGGAACGGTGGGAATGGCAGGGTGATGCCGTGTTCGCGGAATCCGGCCAGAATCAGCTGATGGATTTCGTGGCGTAGCGGCATACGGTGCGCCATTTCAGCGGCGTGCATACGCAGTTCGAAAATCTGAATACCCTGCTGCAAATCCACCAGATAGGCTTCCGGCACTGGCGTGTCCAGTACCAGCGAACAGCGGTGCGCGGCGTTGAGCAGAATTTCAGTCACTTCTTCGCTGTTGGCTTCCGAAGGTGCAGGCACCGTCAGCACCACACGGGTCACGGAATCGGACAGCGACCAGTTGATAAATTGCTCGGTGATAAAGGCCTTATTCGGCACGATGATCTCTTTGCGATCCCAGTCGGCGATGGTAGTGGCGCGGGTGTTGATCTTGGTGATGCTGCCGGTCAGATTACGGATCGTCACGGTATCGCCGATGCGGATCGGTTTTTCGAACAAAATGATCAGGCCGGAAATAAAGTTAGCGAAGATCTCCTGCAAACCAAACCCGAGCCCGACACCCAGCGCAGCGACCAGCCATTGCAGCTTCGCCCATTCGATCCCAATCAGTGAGAAGCCCACCAGGCCGCCAATCAGCAACAGCACGTATTTGGTGATGGTCAGCACGGCGTAACCGGTGCCCGGCGTCAGATCCAGGTGTTGCAGCAGCGCCAGCTCCAGCAGGGCCGGTAAATTGCGCACCAGCTGGGTGGTGATGATCAGCACCAGAATGGCGATCAGCACCGATCCCAGCGTGATCGGCTGCATGCTTTCGACGCCCTGAACGGTGGATGCTACCTGCCAGAGATGAATATTTTCCAGGAATGAGAATGCCGAATGGATTTCAGACCACAGGAAGATCACTGAGATAAGCGCGATAAGCGTCAGCAGCGATCGCACCAGACGCAGTGATTGCGCGGAGATCGCATCCAGATCGACCACCGGTTCTTCGATTTCCACCGTGCCTTCATTGCTGGTATTGGCATGGTGTCCTTCGTCTTCGCCGCGTGCCCGCTGGTTGAGCATTTCTGCACGGCGCTGTTTGGCGCGCTCAAAGGCGATACGGCGTCGCTGGATAAGCATCCAGCGGCGGATAATATGGTAAATCACCAGCAGCACAAACCAGATGGCGACCGACGTCTCCAGACGTGCAAGCAACGCCTGCGACGTGGCGAGGAAGCCCATGAGCGAAGCCAGCGCTGCGACAATCGGTGCACCCAGCAGCATCCACCACAGCGCGTTATTGAGCATGTTCTCGCTGTTACCTTTCTTATCGAGGTACAGCGGAATGCCCGCGCGTTTCAGGCTGTGCGTCACCAGCGCGACGACCAGACACAAAATCACAAAGCACAGGCGGCCAAGGGTATTGGAGAATTCGCGATCGTTGAGATTATCAAAAGTAATCAGCGCCATAATCAGCGGCACAATCACCCAGATGGAGAGCGCGTAATAGCGCAGTGCGCGGGACACGGCGCGTTGCGGCCAGCCAAAGTGGGTGACAAACAACCCTTGCGGATGCGCCAGCGCCGCGCTGACCATAAATGCCCACAAGATCGGCAGCGTCGCGGTCACACCGTCGCCAATCGCCACGGCAATCGGATACGGCCATGCGCTTTGCAACCCGAAGCCCAGCGCCGCCCACAGCACCGGCAGCGGCATCGCCACCAGTATCGACCAGAACACGGTGCGCATCGTCAGCGAGAAATGATCCTGCGTAACTTTGCCCACCTTGCTGCTGGCGCGTGCCAGAAATGCGTAGTAGTGCTTGCGTGAACTGATGCTGATGATCACCAGAATCAGTGCGCCAAACAGCGGCAACAGAGTTTCTTTACTTGTGATCATCATCATTCCCGCGCCGCCCAGCTGGCTCAGCGAATCCAGAGACAGCAAGCGTTTCAGGTCATGCGCCAGCATCATCGGATAAGAAAGGCCGACCGGGCTGACGTCGGCAACCCAGAACAGGTAACGGTGCGCGGCTTCATGAACGTCATTCAGCGCTTCCACCAGTTGGCTGTTGGCCACTTTCAGCTTGGTCAATTCGAGAATTTGCGTGTCACAGCCGGAAAGCAGCGAATTGAGCAAATCGCGCTGCGTGCGCAGTTGTGCGTCGAGAATTTTTTGCTGCGCGGGGGTCAGCGGTTTGCCATCGTCCTGGCGCCCCTGACGGTAAACCGCCTGTTTATCGAGTAAATCTTCATAGTGCAGACGCTGAACGCGCAACTGGCCCATATCGCGGTCAAGCTGTTGCGGTTTCGGCATATCCGGCAGGCGTGAAACCTGCGCCCGCAGCGTTTCGCCTAGCAGATTGGACGCACCGAGCCACTGTGCCTGTTCACGAATGGTGTTGATCGCCTGACGGACCTGCTGCGTTTGCGCGGCTGCCTGACGTTGCTGAGAGGAAATCAGATCCATCCGTTGAGCCTGCTGGTTCAGCGCCAGTGAAAGTTCGCGGTTGGACTGCAATTGCTGGCTGATGGAATGGGGAAGTTCGCCACTCTGTTCTGCCAGCAGCTCGGTTTTTTCCAGCGCCTGTTCGGCTTCACGCTGACGCTGATTATTGAGCGTATTGCGCAAGGCTTGCAGCTGCTGATCCAGATAATCTGCACGCTTTTTGTAAAGATCGGCGCGCATCCGCGACAGTTCCTGCCGGTTATTCGACGAGAGCTGAGCCAGTTCAAGTTCATCAACTTTTGCTTTACGCGCCGCAGATTCCGCCTGTAAAGCGCTAAGCTGAGCCTGTGCCAGAATAGAAGACGTGGCCGCTGCCGTGGCCGCCTGAATACGCTGATCGATATCGCCCAGCGCATTGCGGGCTTCGGATTGCTGCTGCGGGATCTGACTGAGGGAATCACTGATATCGCGTGAGCGATCCTGCTCCTGACGCAGCTGACGGGTTTCTTCAAGCTGCTGACTGCTGATTTGCAGAATTTGCTGATCGAGTTCGGCACTGGATAAATCGGTGCTGACCGCAGGCGGCTTTTCGGGCTGATTTTGCAATTCCTGACGCAGGGACTGCGTCAGTTTCGGGAAGTCATCGATCACCTTTTGATATTCCGCCGTGCGCCCGGCAGACACTTTGGCCTCGTTCAGCCAGTTGAGGGCACTTTGCAATGCCTCAACCACCTGCGCCTGATTGGCCATTTCTTTGTTGGCTTCCGCCTGTTTCAGTTCCTGTTTAAGCTGATCTTCAGTCGGCGCTGCGCCTGCCATGAGCGGCAAAGACAGCAGTAAACTCATCAGCAAGGCGGGGATCAGGCGCACTCGTCACTTCCTTTTTTTCAGTTCTTTCTGACAGTCAGTTCAGACGAAATCAGTCGTCGTTGGTTCTTGCGGGGCAGCCGCTGGCGCACGCAGGGCTTCGGCAAAGGGTTCGCCCATGCGGGTAACCGTGCCGTTGTTCAGCTGAGGCATAAAGCGAACCTGACCGGCGGCAAACAGGTTAATCACCGTTGAACCGAGTTTGAAGCGCCCCATCTCCTGGCCTTTTTCCAGCGCGATCGCGCCTTCTTCACCGGCGGCAGGATAGGTCCAGCGTTTAATGATGCCTTCACGTGGCGGCGTAACGCAGCCAGCCCATACGGTTTCGATGCTGCCGACAATCGTGGCGCCAACCAGAATCTGCACCATCGGGCCAAATTCAGTATCAAATACGCTGATGACACGCTCATTACGGGCGAAAAGATTCGGCACGTTGGCGGCAGTCAGCGGGTTTACCGAGAACAAATCGCCCGGTACATAAATCATTTCACGCAGTACGCCGTCGCACGGCATATGCACGCGGTGATAATCGCGAGGTGCCAGATAAATGGTGGCGAACTGGCCGTCTTTGAACTGCTCAGCCAGCTGATAATTCCCTGCCAGCAACGCTTCGAGGCTGTAGAAATGGCCTTTTGCCTGGAACAGTTTGCCGTCGGTGATAGCCCCTAACTGGCTGACTGCGCCATCGGCGGGCAGGCAAAGCATGTCCAGGCCGCTGACGACAGGACGTGCGCCATCGCGCAGCGGGCGAACGAAGAATTCATTGAACGTGGCGTAAGACTTGATATCCGGGTTTTGTGCTTCTTTCATGTCCACGCTGTAAAAGCGTGCAAAGGCTTTGATCACCCAATGCGTCAGCGTGGCGGCACGTTTTTCCGCGCCCCAGCCTGCCAGACGGGTCAGACCTTGTTTAGGAAGTAAGTATTGAAGTTTGATTTTGATACTGTCCAGCACGGGGAAAACCTCTTGGATGGTATGAATGACCGGCTTGACCGGCCATTTCTGCAGGAGACCGTCAATCATCTGGACGGTCACACATCGTGTTATGGCGGAGGAGCGTTTTTACTGGCGCTGATTGTAACGGTGAGAAATCAACGGTTCAACGTCCGTTAACTTCCCCCGCTTATCATTAACCTGTTAGCTCAATGAGTTAACGTCAAAGTGCGTCGAAGTTTTTACGCGTTTTTACGTCTTCCATACTTTCGAGAATGCGATGGTAGTTGTCGAAACGCTCTTCGGCGATGTCGCCACGGTCTACGGCATCACGGATAGCACAACCCGGATCGCTGCCATGTTTGCAGTCGCGGAATTTGCAGTACCCGAGGAAAGGACGGAATTCGACGAAGCCCTGAGTAATTTGCTCTGGTGCGAGATGCCACAAACCAAATTCGCGGACTCCCGGTGAGTCGATGACGTCGCCGCCGCGCTGGAAGTGGTAAAGACGCGCTGCCGTGGTGGTGTGCTGGCCCAAACCAGAGTTGTCAGAGACTTCATTGACCACGATCTGTTTTTCTTCCGGCGGCAGCAGGGCATTGAGCAGGCTGGATTTGCCCACGCCTGACTGTCCGGCGAAAATACTGATGCGATCCGTCAATGCGGTTTCAAACGCGGGCATGCCTTCGCCGGTCTGGCTGGAGACTTCCAGCACGCGATAATTGATGCGGCGGTAAATAGCCATCATACCTTCGACGAATTTGCGGCCATCGTCGTCGAGCAGGTCAATCTTGTTGAGCACAATCAGCGGCTCAACTTCAACGGTTTCGCAGGCCACCAGATAGCGGTCGATAATGTTCAGCGACAGCTCTGGCAAGATTGCGGAGACAATAACGATCTGGTCAATGTTGGCGGCGATAGGTTTCACGCCGTCATAGAAATCAGGTCGGGTCAGGACGGAGGTGCGCTCGTGTACCGCTTCAACGATACCTTTTACGCTGGCGTTCTCGCCGGCGCGCCATACGACGCGGTCGCCGGTGACCAGAGAACGGATGGTACGGCGGATATTGCAACGGTGCTGGCTGCCGTCGGCCGCTTCAACGTCCGCATGCATCCCAAAACGGCTGATGACGATGCCGTCCTGCGGTTCGCCATGCAGAGAATCGTCCAGCTCTTTCCGTTTGTCGGTCTGTGTCAGACGACGCTGGTGGTTGGTCTGAACGCGACGTTGTTGCCCTTTAGACAGTTTTGACTTAGTCACTGCGCCTCACTTGACTGGCTTTAATCGCTCGGTGCGACCAAAACGTCTATGATACCAGCTATATCTCTTTCTTTGTAATAGGACACATCATGGCTGCAAATGACTCGAATTTAATTTGGATCGACCTGGAAATGACCGGTCTGGATCCTGAACGTGACCGCATCATTGAGATCGCCACGCTGGTGACTGACGCGCACCTGAATATTCTGGCCGAAGGCCCGACCATCGCCGTACATCAGTCTGACGCGCAGCTGGCGCTGATGGATGACTGGAATGTGCGCACCCACACCGGCAGCGGTCTGGTTGAGCGCGTGAAAGCCAGCCCGTTTGACGACAATGCGGCGCAGCAACAAACCATCGAGTTCCTGCGCGAGTGGGTGCCTGAAGGTAAATCGCCAATCTGTGGTAACAGCGTCGGGCAGGATCGCCGCTTCCTGTTTAAGTACATGCCGGAGCTGGAAACCTATTTCCACTATCGCTATCTGGACGTCAGTACGCTGAAAGAGCTGGTACGTCGCTGGAAACCCGAAGTGCTTAGCGGCTTTAAGAAAGAAAATACCCATAAGGCAATGGACGATATCCGTGAGTCCGTGGCTGAACTGGCCTATTACCGCGAGCATTTCATCCAGTTGTGATATCTCTAATCCTGCAAGCCGGATGATTTTAGGTATTTATTTTAAAAATCCTGATGAAAGCATGCAGGACACAAAATCACCGCGTTTAGCCGATTAAATCACCGCCTTGATGGTTTAATCGGCACTTGAACGAAAATATCATTTTTTTGCTTTCAGGGGGTTGCGGCTAAAAGGATTTCTCGTATAATGCGCACCCCGTACCGATGAAGAATTTCGTTGAGTGCGCAGAGCGGGAATAGCTCA
>NZ_JYDE01000023.1 GCF_003263515.1 Rahnella inusitata
AAGAAAGCTGCTCCGGCTGCAAAAGCCACCCCGGCAGCATAAGACGTACTAAGAAGTCTTTGTGAGCGTATCCACTCACCATTATCAAGACTGATGATTTAACACCCGGTTCGCCGGGTGTTTTTTTCTCCGGTTTCTATCTTGAGGTACTGATGGAAGATGCTGCGCCGCTACCTGTTCGAAATCACCCTGTGCTCTCTGATCCTGTGCGGTCTGATCACCCTGTTCTTCTACTTCTGAAGTTTTGAAGCCCGCTGAGATAACGCTCGTTATCTGCTAAAAAGATTGAGTTTTCAGACAAATATATCCATCTCCAAAGATAACCGTCTATAATCGTTCCATAATAACGGGTTTACGGGTTCTCCCTGTTTTCAAGGTCAGAATGTTATGCGCATCGCATTACCTTTGTTTTTGTGCTTTTTCTGTTTTACCGCCAGTTCCCTCGCCCATGCTGATTCCCCGGATGATGCAGACGACGACGCACCTTCCATCTCTGTAAAAGAAAAAACCGCCCTGTTTTTTGGTCACGATCAGCGCCAGCCTGTTTTGAACTCATCACACTGGCCGTGGCAGGCTATCGGGCAAATTGAAACTGCCAGTGGTAATTTATGTACCGCTACCCTGATTTCCAAACATCTGGCCTTAACCGCCGGCCACTGCGTTCTCGCGCCGCCGGGAAATATCGATAAAGTCGTCGCCCTGCGTTTTATTTCTCATAATCAGAAGTGGCGTTATCAAATTACTGCGCTGCAAACGCTGGTTGACCCTGCATTAGGCAAGAAGCTGAAAGCCGATGGTGAGGGGTGGATTGTGCCGCCAAAAGCTGCATCTTATGACTTTGCGCTGATCCGTCTGACTGACGAAAAACTGGCATTACCGATTAAGCCGCTGCCTTTGTGGGAAGGATCGCATGACGATCTCACCGCCGTTCTTAAAAAGGAAGGCCGGAAAGTAACCCAGGCGGGATACCCGGAAGATCATCTGGATGATTTGTATGTGCATCAGGATTGTCTGATCACCGGCTGGGCGCAACCGGGGGTGTTATCACACCGTTGTGACACGCTGCCGGGCGACAGTGGTTCCCCGTTACTGCTTAAAAATGCGGACGGCTGGTCTCTGGTGGCGATTCAAAGTTCAGCCCCCGCGGCACAGGACAGATATCTGGCCGACAACCGCGCGCTGGCCGTTCCTGCGATTCGCGATGCGCTGAGTACACTCTCTTCCGGCGCGATCGTTGCGAGCACACCGGCAACGCCTGCGATTCAGTAAACCTCAGGGTTCACCACATCCCAGATATAAAAAAACCGCCTCAGGCGTTTTTTATGCGTCTCTACACCAGCTGTTCCATGGTCTGCGAAATCCTTTTATCCGAAATCGGATACGGCGTCCCCAGTTGCTGGGCAAAATAGCTTACGCGTAGCTCTTCGATCATCCAGCGCACTTCCTTCACGTCTTCACTTTGCTGACGTACCGGCGGCAGTTTATTCAGCCACTGCTGCCACTGTTTCTGGATGCTTTCTACTTTCAACATCTGCGCGCGGTCACGGTGCGGATCCATCGCCAGTTTATCCATCCGGCGCTCGATAGCGTGGAGATATCGCAATGTATCAGGCAGACGTTTCCAGCCGTTTTGCGTAACAAAACCACGGTAAATCAGACCTGACATCTGCGATTTAATATCAGAAAGCGCCAGCGCCATGGTGATATCAATCCGCCCTTTCAGCCGTTTATTGATGTTGAAAACTGTGGTCAGGATCTGCTCGACCTGAATGGCGATTTGCACCACGGCGTCGTTGAGATTAGCGCGCACATGCTCGTGCAGTTTTGCGAAATCTTCTTCACGCCAGACTAAGCCACCGGATTCAGCGATGAGTTTATCGATACCGCATGAGATACAGTCGTCAATCAAATCAAGCACTTTGCCGTACGGGTTAAAGTACAAACCGAGCTTGGCTTTGTTGGGCAGTTTGTCGTGCAGATATTTAATCGGCGAGGGAATATTCAGCAGCAGTAAACGTCGCATCCCGCCCCACATGGCCTGTTGCTGCTCAAGTTCACTGTCAAACAAGCGGATGGCGATACTGTCTTTTTCATCGACAATTGCCGGATAGGCCTTCACTTCATAGCCACCGCGCTTTTGTTCGTAGCGCTCAGGTAACGTACCAAAACTCCAGACGTGCAGGTCACGCTGCTCGATGCCGTCATCCGCGACGGCGGAAAGCGTCTGCTGCACCTGCTCTTTCAGGCCGGATTTTAGCGCCGTCAGGTCTTTGCCTTCACGCAGCGTTTTGTTTTTGTCATCAACAATGCGGAATGTCATTTTAAGATGATCGGGTACCTGATCCAGTTGCCAGTCTTCACGTGACAACGTCACGCCGCTCATCTTACGCAATTCTTTTTCCATCGCATCCAGCAATGGCATTTCGAACGGTTTGATGCGCCCCATCAGCGCATCCGCGTAGTTTGGCGCGGGAACAAAGTTACGGCGTAACGGCTTAGGCAGTGATTTAATCAGCGCCATGATCAGCTCGCGGCGAATACCGGGGATCTGCCAGTCAAACCCTTCTTCGCTCACCTGATTAAGCAGCGGCAGCGGGATATGCACGGTTACGCCGTCGGCGTCGGTGCCCGGCTCAAACTGGTATGTGACGCGCAGTTTGATGTTGCCCTGATGCCAGAAGTTGGGGTAATCATGCGCGCTGATGTTGCCCGCACCCTCTTTGATCAGCATACTTTTTTCGAAGTTCAGGCTGTCCTGCGGCTGCGTTTTCCACCAGGTATCGAAGTGGCGACCCGAAACGACGTCCGAGCCGACGCGCTGTTCGTAGAACAGGAACAGCGTTTCTTCGTCCACCAGAATATCGCGTCGGCGGGATTTGTGTTCCAGCTCCTCGACTTCACTGCGTAAACGCAGGTTGGCGCGAAAGAATGCGTGACGCGTTTGCCAGTCACCTTCCACCAGTGCATGACGGATAAACAGCTCGCGCGACACGACCGGATCGATGGTGCCATAGTTAACGCTGCGCGCCGCGACAATCGGCAGGCCGTACAGCGTGACTTTTTCGGTCGCCATCACCGCGCCCTGCGCTTTTTCCCAGTGCGGTTCGCTGTAACTGCTTTTCGCCAGATGCTGCGCCAGCGGTTCGATCCATTCCGGTTCGATACGCGCGGCGATACGCCCCCACAGGCGGCTGGTTTCCACCAGTTCGGCGACCATCACCCATTTTGGCGGTTTCTTAAATAAACCGGAGCCAGGGAACACCGCGAAGCGGGCATTACGGGCGCCGGTATATTCCTGTTTATCCGCGTCTTTCTGGCCAATGTGCGACAGCAAACCGGTCAGCAGCGCGCAGTGAACACTACGATAATCCGCCGGTTCACTGTTGATCCGCAGGCCGAGTTCTTTCACTACCTGACGCAGCTGGGTGTAGATATCCTGCCATTCGCGCACGCGCAGATAGTTAAGGAAATCGCTGCGGCAGAGCTTGCGAAATTGCGCCGAGCTCAGTTCTTTTTGCTGTTCTTTCAGGTAGTTCCACAAATTCACGAACGCCTGGAAGTCAGAGTCTTTATCGGCAAAGCGGCGATGTTTCTCATCGGACGCCTGCTGTTTGTCCATCGGACGCTCGCGCGGATCCTGAATCGACAACGCCGACGTAATGATCATGACTTCGCGTACGCAGCCGTTTTTCTGCGCTTCCAGCACCATACGTGCCAGACGTGGATCCACCGGCAACTGGGCCAGCTGGCGGCCAAGTGGCGTCAGAGAATAGCGGCCATCCACGGCGTTATTGATAGCGTTCAGCTCTTCGAGCAGACGTACGCCGTCCTGAATATTGCGTTTATCTGGCGCTTCGACGAACGGGAACGCGGCGATATCGCCCAGCCCCAGTGACGTCATCTGTAAAATGACAGACGCCAGATTCGTGCGCAGAATTTCCGGATCGGTAAATTCAGGGCGCGAAAGGAAATCCATCTCTGAATAAAGACGGATACAGATCCCTTCAGAAACACGGCCGCAACGGCCTTTACGCTGGTTGGCGGAAGCCTGAGATACCGGCTCGATCGGCAGGCGCTGCACTTTGGTGCGGAAGCTGTACCGGCTGATGCGGGCGGTGCCGGGATCGATGACGTATTTGATGCCCGGCACCGTCAGTGAGGTTTCTGCCACGTTAGTCGCCAGCACGATACGGCGGCCAGAATGCGACTGGAACACACGGTTCTGCTCGCTGTTCGACAATCGGGCATACAGCGGCAGGATCTCCGTGTGCGGCAATGCCAGACGGTTCAGCGCATCGGCGGTATCACGGATTTCGCGCTCACCGCTCATGAAAATCAGGATATCGCCCATACTTTCGCGGCCAAGTTCATCCACCGCGTCAAAAATCGCCTGTAGCTGGTCACGGTCTGTGTCATCGGCGTCATCAACAATCGGGCGATAACGCACGTCGACCGGATAAGTGCGGCCCGATACTTCAATGATCGGCGCGTTGTTGAAATGGCGCGAGAAGCGCTGCGGATCGATGGTCGCCGACGTAATGATGACTTTCAGATCCGGGCGTTTTGGCAACAGCTGGCGCAGATAACCGAGGATAAAGTCGATGTTCAGGCTACGTTCATGCGCTTCATCGATAATCAGCGTGTCGTACTGCATCAGCATGCGGTCCTGCTGAATTTCAGCCAGCAGAATACCGTCGGTCATCAGCTTAACCAGCGTATTCTCGCTGACCTGATCGTTAAAGCGGACCTTATAGCCAACGGTGTTACCCATTGTGGTATCGAGCTCATCGGCAATACGGTTGGCAACGGTACGCGCTGCCAGACGACGCGGCTGCGTATGGCCGATCACGCCTTTGATACCGCGCCCTAATTCCATACAGATTTTTGGGATCTGAGTGGTTTTACCCGAGCCGGTTTCACCCGCGACGATCACGACCTGATGGTCACGGATGGCGTTGAAGATGTCTACTTTCTTTTGACTGACCGGCAGATTTTCCGGATAGCTGATTTTTGGTCGTGACGCTTCACGTGAGCTGACTTTTTTACGGCTTTCGTCGATTGCAGCCTGAATTTCTGCGCTGAGCGCATCAGTCGCCTGAGGATTAGCGTTGTCATTAAAGGTCTTTTTGGCACCCTGCAAACGACGTTGCAGACGTTGCCGGTCACGTAGCATCAGCCCGTCTAACTGCGCTGATAATGCCGCGAGCGGTGATTTCACGTTCGATATTCCTTGTTGCAAGTCAGACGACCCGCTGTCGATAAAGTGGGGGACGGCTGAATTTGAAATGATTTGAGGCGGGTTAACGCGTGCCTGTTTGCAGATATGTTATCACAAGCTGTTGAGGATGAAGAAAACTCGAATTTTTTAGCCTTTTTTATCTTGTTCAAAAAAATCGATGAAGGGTCTCTAAATATTGCGCTATCACTGCATAAGCTTTGTGAATAAAGTAAGTTCCATTCCGGGGGCGGACTGGTTATAACCTTCCGCATCCCTATGTATCACACAGTTAAGGAACTCTCTCATGAGCAAAGTACTCGTCCTGAAATCAAGCATTCTGGCTAACTTCTCTCAGTCTAACCAACTGGCTGATTACCTTGTCGCCCAGTATCAGGCTGCTAACAGCGGTTCTACCGTAACTGTTCGTGACCTGGCTGCTGACCCGATCCCGGTACTTGACGGTGAACTGGTTGGCGCGCTGCGTCCTTCCGATGCTCCGCTGTCACCACGTCAGGAAGAAGCGCTGGCGTTGTCCAACACCCTGATCGACGAACTGCAGGCGCATGACGTGATCGTTATCGCGGCACCAATGTACAACTTCAACATCCCGACTCAGCTGAAAACCTACTTTGACCTGGTGGCCCGTGCTGGCGTGACGTTCAAATACACCGAGAAAGGCCCTGAAGGTCTGGTGAAAGGCAAACGCGTAATCGTGCTGACCAGCCGTGGTGGTATCCATAAAGACACCCCAAGCGATCTGGTTGCGCCATACCTGTCTCTGTTCCTGGGCTTCCTGGGCATGAGCGACGTTGAATTCGTTTACGCAGAAGGCATCGCGTACGGTCCTGAAGTGGCGACCAAAGCACAGACTGATGCGAAAGCGGCTATCGACGCGGCAATCAAAGAACTGGCTGCTGCCTGATTTTCACAATCAGCGCGCGGTCTACTCTCTTTAAAATCTGTGTCTGAAACCCGCTCTGATGTTGTTGTGAAAACCCTCTTGCGCGCTGAAAAGCGCGCTTTTTTTTACCTTTTTTCTGACCAGTCAGCCGATCACTTCTGCAACCACTTTCCGTTAATCCCGCGCACCCATTCGCCCTTTCCGGCTCTGGCGACCAGCTTTTGCCCGGCGAGTTTGGCGACATCGTCGGTGGTGACCTGATTATCCTGCGCGACCTGCTGATACTGCTGTTTGCGTGCATCGTTGATGCGGGTGGCAAACTCGATGCTTTGTGCATCCTGCTTCACCGGCGCCAGATAGCCGGACAGCGTTTCGCCCACCAGCCCCTGCTGTTTCGCTTCGCCGAGCGTCAGCGCGAACGCCTGACCACAAAGCAGCAAGCCGGTGGTCAGTAACGTGAGGCTGATTCGTTTAATAAAGGCTCTGGACATATGCGCTCCTAGAACAGGTCGTTCTGGTTTTTCAGCAGATTCTCGACGTCTTTATCCACTTTGATGTGGATCTCGTGCTCGATTTTGACGTTCATGTTGATGGTGATTGGCTCTTTCGGCGCAGCCAGTTCGATACGCGGCACGCAGCCGCTGAGCATCATGATGCTCAGCGCCAGGCTCGGGCCGATAAGTCGCAATTTCATTGTTCCTTCCTCAAGGTTTTTTCCTCTTTCTGCCCGATCGCAGCGGGGCTTTTCGATAGCGAATTGGCCGGCAAAGCGATCTGCTGCTGCAACCATTCCTGAAGATTGTCGCCAAAGCGCAGGCTGCGCCAAAGCTGATAGATATTTTCCTGATGGCTGTAGTTAAGCACGATCTCGCGCTTTTCTTTGTCGCCACCGCGGCTGTTATCGGTGTAATTCACACCGTCTACTTTCGCCGCCATGGTCAGTTCGCCGAGATTATCCAGGCTCACCTGCGCCTCAGAGCGGCTGATTTCCAGATAGCGCAACAGACCAATCACCAGCCCGTTGGCGAAATTACCGCTCGCCATCGCATCGGCGAATTGCTGGTCGAGGCGCAGCGTGAGGCCGCCGTCGTTCTTGATCCAGCCGTTGTGAATAATCCATTTAGGATTATCGACATACAGCGGCAGTTCGCCGTAGATAAGGCCCGACATCGCCAGTTGCTTGGGTTTCAGTGCGGTAAACAATTCGCTGAGATTGATTTTTTCCAGCTTAAGCACCGCCGCATCATGCTGCGGCATCCGCAACGCCGAAAGACTGAGGTGCCCGCGCAGCGCGTCTACGCCCAGATTGCTCAGCGTCAGCGGCTGCGACTCACTCCAGGGATAATGGCCCTGCAAATCCGCCGTAATATTGTTCATGGTGATGAGATTATTCACTTCGCCAATACGCAGCGTAACCGGTTGTTTGACACCCAGTTGCCAGACAGCGTCTTTCAGGCGGTATGGCAGGCTGAAATCCAGCCCGCTGAGATCGCCATCTTTCAGCCACATGCCGCCATTTTTTACCACCCAGTGACCACCGGCGATAAAGCCCTGACCGCGCGCGGCGGAGAAAGCCGACTGTGCGTAGAAAGACCCTTCACGTAATCTGATGTTGAAATCCGGCGTCAGCAGCGTCTGGAAGGCAGTCAGCTGCTGTTTCGGCCACCAGCCTTCACCGCGTAAGCGCTCGCCGTCCCAGCGGCCTGTAAGGCGGATCGGGCCGATCGGTTTCGCATCCAGCGATCCGCGCATATTGAAATGTGACGGTGTATCGCCGCTAAGCTGTAATGTCAGGGTCGCAGGCGGCAGATAACCACCGTTATCAAAGGCGATTTTTTTGGCAACCAGTTTGATGTCGCCTTTAAATACCGTCGGCAGATCCGGATACTGCTTTTTGAAACGCTCCGGAACCGGTCGCTGCCAGACAAAGGGCTGTTCGAGCGTCAGGCGCGGCGCCTCTACATCGACGATGCCGTAATGCAGGCGGGCGAATCCGGTGGACAGGCTGTTCACGCTTATCACGTTTTCATGCCACTGGCCCTTGCCGGACATATCCCAGCGCCCACTGAGCGGCGGCAGATGGCCGTTGCCCCAGTAGTTGAAATCCCAGCGTCCGGCGTCCGGCCAGAAGGCCTGCGCTTTGCCGTTCAGATGTAAATCAAATTTTCCCCAGTAACTGTGCCGGGCTTTGAGGATCGCCTGCAACGGCCCGCTTACGCCCTGCGCCGACACTTTCACGCCCGCCAGCGGCCAGCGTGCGTCCGTGATGGTGAGACTCGTCATCGGTTTTCCCCATGCACGCAGCAGGGATCCGCTTTTCAGCGCCAGCGTCGGGTTCAGCACCGAGCCGCTGAGCACGCCGGGCAGCGATGCGCTCAGCGACGTCGCCTGCAAATTTGCCTGACCGGTCAGCCGGAAATCCAGATTACTGTCGAGTAGCCCGATGCGCCCCGGCCCCATCGTCAGTACGACGTTAGCTTTGCCATTGTGCCCCTGGGTCAGCACGTTCAGGCGCGCGGTGATATCGGTTTGATCAAAAGTCTTCGTCCAGTCGCTCAGTGTGATATTCACGCCGCCCGCCAGCGGTTGTGCGGCATAGGGCCACCGCCACTGGCCTTGCGCAATCTGCAACGACTGGCCATTCAGCTTCCACGGCAACATTGCAAGCGGCTGTTCGCTGCCCTTTTCGGTCAACGTCAGCACCCCTTGCGTCGCCTGCCAGCTCAGCTGAATATCCAGCGGATTGGGCACCTGCGCAGTTTGCATTTCAGCATGCAGTTCGCCGGATTCAGGCAGACGGTCGAACGTGGCGGGAAGCAACAGTTTGCCACTCAGGGTGATCGGCTGTTCACTGCCCGGCGGCGTGAGGCTGAAAGTGTGAATCGCCAGCGTGCGGTTACCCTCGAGGATGGCATCGAGGGTCAGAGATTCACCGGTAAAGGAAAGATGTTGAACGCCATCGGTGTTATCAAGATGCAATTTACCGGCGTAGCGCTGCCAAGGTGTGACAGAGAAATGGGCGATATTGACGCGACCGGCAGGGATCATTTTCTGAATATCGGCCAGCGAAAGCGCAGCGGATGGATTCTCACCAGACGGCAGTTTGGACAGGCAGGCGGTATCGACGGTCAGCGTATCGAGGTCTAATGCCCAACGCCCGGACGCGTTGCTCAGACGCGCATCTTTCGCGTCAGCCAGCGTGCAGTCACCGGCGACATAACGCAGCCCCGGCAGTTGCAGCGTGCCATTGGACCAGTGCGGGGAACCTTTCAGCACAAGCTGAGTCCCTTCGGGCAGCCAGTGGCCGGCGACGGACGGTAACCAGCGCGGCACAGTTTTCCATAACACCCACATCAGCAGTACCAGAATCACCACTATACTCAGGATCACCTGTACGCTTTTCTTAAGTCCGTTCCGCATGACGTGCCTTGTCTTATTCTTCGCTAAGTGTCTAACTGCCCGCACGATATCATAATTAGCCTAACAACTGATGGTTGAAAAGCCAGTATCCAAAATGCAAATAGCACAGGATAAATTGTCTGCCACCCCGCGCTCTGCTAGTTTGGTGGCATATTGCGAATTGTTTCTGAAACGGTTTATTCCTTAAAAAACATCAGGAAACAGTGTCGCCAGAGATTCAAACTCACTGCGGAGAAACACCATGAAAGTGGCTGTCTACAGTACTAAAAATTACGACCGGAAATATCTGGAACTGGTGAATGAGCATTATGGCTATGAACTGGAGTTCTTTGATTTTCTGCTGACGCCGCAAACGGCGAAAACTGCCATCGGCGCGGATGCGGTATGCATTTTCGTTAATGATGAGGGTTCGCGCGAAGTGTTGCAGGAGCTGGCGGCACTGGGCGTGAAGACGCTGGCACTGCGCTGTGCGGGCTTTAACAACGTTGATCTGGAAGCAGCAAAATCTCTGGGCATTTCCGTGGTGCGCGTACCGGCCTATTCACCGGAAGCCGTCGCCGAGCACGCTGTCGGTATGATGCTGTGCCTGAACCGCCACATTCACCGCGCCTATCAGCGTACCCGCGAAGCCAATTTCTCACTGGAAGGGCTGATCGGATTCAACATGTACCAGCGCACCGCCGGAATTATTGGTACCGGTAAAATTGGCGTGGCCACCATGCGCATCCTGAAAGGCTTTGGTATGCGAATTCTGGCTTACGATCCGTACCCAAGCCCGCTGGCGCTTGAGCTCGGCGCAGAATATGTCGATCTCGACACGCTGTATGCCGAATCTGACGTCATCTCCCTGCACTGCCCGCTGACACCGGAAAACCATCATCTGCTGAATGCGCATTCCTTCGCCAAAATGAAAGACGGCGTGATGATCGTTAACACCAGCCGTGGCGCACTGCTGGATGCCACCGCCGCCATTGATGCGCTGAAAAAGCAAAAAATCGGCGCGCTGGGAATGGACGTGTACGAGAACGAGCGCGATCTGTTCTTCGAAGATAACTCCAACGAAGTGATCCTCGATGACGTCTTCCGCCGTCTGTCTTCCTGTCACAACGTCCTGTTTACCGGCCACCAGGCGTTCCTGACCAGTGACGCGCTGACCAGTATTTCCGAGACCACGCTGATGAATATTGATCAGCTGTCAAAAGGCGTGACTTGCCCGAATATCCTGACGGCGTAAGCCGTTTCATGCAGGTCAAAAGGCTCACTCCGGTGAGCCTTTTTCATGATAAAAATCTAGAGGCTCAGCACCCTGCTGATCTCCGTCCCGTAGCCATTAATCGTCAGCACATCCCCTTCGAGCGTGACCGTCGCAAATGGCAGGCTGTTTTCACCATCGACCATGCCTTTCAGGGTAATAAAGTCGGTGTTCTCCACGCGATCGTAACCCCCGCGATGATCGTGCCCGGCAAAATAGGCGCGAACCTGATAACGGCACAGTAGCTCCACCAGCGTTTCGCAATTCCACAGATTATGGCTGTTGACCGGCGTCAGCGGATAATGGCCAAAGACCAGCACCGTTTCACCCTGCGCTTTCGCCTGTTTCAGATGCTGCTCAATCCACTCCAGTTGCCTGCGCCCTACCGCGCCATTCCACGGCTGCGCCTGCGACTGCTGGCATTCGGTGAGTTCATCAAGCATAAATTCTGCCAGCTGACGGTCGTCGCCGTTGGCGTGATTGCAGTACAGGCTGACGTCGTTGCCGTCGATCACCAGAAAGCGGTAGCCCGGCAGGCTGAATTGATAATAACTTTTCGGCAAACCGAGCGCCGGGGTCTGCGCGGCCAGATGGTGTGAAATCACCTGCGCATCGTGATTGCCGATCAGCACCGCATGAGGATGGCGCAGCGCCTCGTAACTTTCGATGACCGGATCAAAGCTTTGCCAGTCGCGATCCACCAGATCGCCCAGCGTTACCACGAAATCGAGTTTTACATCATTAAGCTCGGTGATAGCGGTGGCCAGCTTATTCAGGCTGTTGCGGTAGTGGCGATCTTTCTCAGCATCGACGTCCGCATACTGCGGATCGGCAATCAGACCGAACCGCAACCGATGGCCGGAGATCATCTCATTAAAGACTTCCGGCGGCTGGTAAAATACGCTCACTTTCCCCAGCGCCTCTTGCTGCTCTGCTGATAAAACCGGGGAAGACGGAATTACGGTCATAACGTGCTCCTGTCGGGCGGATTAACGAATGCCTGCCCGCATAAAGGATTGAACAAACTGACGCTGGAACACCAAAAATAACAGCAACAGCGGCATGACGGTCATCAGGGTTGCCGCGCTTATCAGCGCCCACTGTACGCCCTGTTCTGGCGCAGAAAACAGCTGAAGCCCGACCGTAATTGGCCGCACTTTAACCGAATCTGTGATGACCAGCGGCCAGAGGAAATCGTTCCAGTGGAAGCTTATCGACACCAGCGCAAACGCCACGTAAATCGGCTTCGCCAGCGGAATGTAGATTTTTCGCAAAATATAGAAACGACTGGCCCCCTCGACGATCGCGGCTTCTTCCAGCACCAGCGGAATACTTTTGAACGTCTGGCGCAGCATAAATATGGCAAACGCCGAGGCGAAATACGGCAACGCGATCCCGAGCAGGCTGTCGCGCAAGCCGAGCGCACCGATGGTTTTGTAGTTATTGAGGATCAGCACGTCGGGACTAATCATCAGCTGTAACAAAATCAGTGCGAAAATAACGCCGCCGCCTTTCATTTTGAAACGCACCAACGCGTACGCCGCCAGCGTGGCCAGCACCATCTGGCAGACAACGATCATCAGCACCAGCAATGTCGTGTTAAGGAAATACCGGGCGAACGGTGCGGCGTGCCAGGCGTTGATGAAGTTTTGCGTCGTCAGCGGCGCCAGCAGCGAAAAACTGCCCTGCTCAGAGGCGGGATGAATTGCCACCCAGATAGCCACCAGAATGGGTAAAAACCACAGCAACGCCGCCAGCCAGGTGATCAGGTTCAGGCACATTTTAGAAAAATTGGTCTGCTTCACTGATAGTGCGCCCTTTTATCCATCAGATTGAATTTAATCAGCGCGATCGACGCCAGAATCACCAGCAACACAACGGTCATCGCCGAGGCATACGGCAAATCCCAGTAACTGAAGGCGGTGCGGTAGATGTAAAACAGCAGCAGGCTGGTGCTGTTGTTCGGCCCGCCGTTGGTCATGGCGATCACCTGATCGACAATACGAAACGCGTTCATCGAGGCGTTGATCAAAATAAACAGCGTGGTCGGCATCAGCAGCGGCCACTGTACGCGGCGAAAGAAAAAGCGGCGTGATGCCCCTTCGATTTCGGCGGCTTCGCTAAGGCGCGGATCGATTTGCTGGAGCGCGGCAAGATAAAAAATCATGAAAAACCCGGCTTCGCGCCACACCGATACCGCCATCAGGCTGTAAAGCGCGGTATCCGGCTGCCCCAGCCAGTTAACGGCGGGCAGCGAAAACAGCGCCAGCAGTTTGTTCAGCAAGCCCAGCTGCGGTGTGTAGAAAAACAGCCACAGATTGGCGATCGCCACCATCGGCAACAATGAAGGAATAAAAAATGCCGCGCGGGTGATGGCGTTGCCGCGCAGACGGCGGTTAACCGCCAGCGCCATCAGCAGTGCCAACATGACCGACAGCGGAATGGTGATTGCGGCGTACAACAGGTTATTGCGCAGCGAGAGCAAAAACGTGTCGTCATCGAGTAATGCGCGGTAGTTATCCAGCCCGACAAACTGCGCCGGATGTCCGTTGCGCGCGGCGCTGAATACGCTTTCCCAAATCGTCGCCAGCGCCGGGTAATGGGTGAACAGCAGCAGAAAGCAGAGCGCCGGTAGCAACAACAGATAACCATACAGCTGCAAAGACAACCCGCGTGTGCGGGGTGCCGGTGCGACAGAGTGCAACGTGCTCATGTCGTTCCTTATTGATACGGTTTCAGCAAGCGGTCGGCCTGTTTCTGCGCAGAACTCAGCGCCTCTGCCGGGGTTTTCGCCTGGGTGACGGCGGCTTCGATCGCGTGGTTCATCAGTTCCTGAATCTGCACACTGTTGTACGTCGATAACTCAGGCTGGGAATATTTCAGCTGCTCGCGGGCGACCAGCGCCTGCGGCACCTTTTTCACGTAATCCTGCATGACCTGGGTTTCCCAGGCGGCGGGCGACGTCGCGACATAACCGGTCGCGATGCTCCAGCGCGCAGCCTGCTCAGGCGCGGACACCCAGCGAATAAATTCCATCGCCGCTTTTTGTTGTTCCGGCGTGGTGTTTTTGAAAACGTACAGGTTACCGCCGCCGGTCGGGCTGCCGCGCTGAGTTTTCTCCGGCAGCATCGCTACGCCGAACGGGAATTTAGCGTTGTCGCGCACGGTGGTCAGGTTACCGGTGGTGGTCACCATCATGGCGGTTTTACCGTCGATGAAATCCTGCGGCGTGGTGCCCCAGGCAATCGCGCCTTTTGGCGACACGCCCTCTTTTTGCGCCAGATCGGTCAGCCACTGCAAAGCCTCGACATTGGCGGGCGTATCGAAGGTCACTGCGGTGCCTTTGCCGTTATCCAGATGGCTGCCGTTGGTGGCGGCGATCCCCTGGAAGTTCCAGTAGCCGTTTGGCGTGGAGGGGATCTCGATGCCCCACTGTTTAACATCGCTGCCGTCGCGCACCACCAGCTTCTTGCCAAAATCGACCACCTGCTGCCAGTTAGCGGGCGGCGTGTCACCGTTCAGACCGGCTTTCTCAAATGCCTGTTTGTTCCAGTACAAAACCACCGTCGAACGCTGGAACGGAATGCTCCACACCTGACCCTGAATGTGGCGGATGAATGCCGGATAGAAACTGTCGATCCACTTTTTGCCGTCGGCATCGTTCGCCAGACTGCTGACCGGCACAATGGCACCCGCGTCAATCAGGGAATAAGCTTCGATGTCGCCGATCACCGCGATCTGCGGGGCGTTGCCGCCGCGAAACGCGGTCAGCGCTTTCGTCACGGTGGTCGCGTAATCACCGGTGTAGACCGGCTGAATGCTGATATCCGGATGCGTTTTCTGGAAATCTTCCACCAGCGTATCCACCGTGTGGCTGATTTTTCCGCCAACGGCAATCGGGTAATACATTTGCAGTTTGACCGGATCGGCCGCGAAGGCTGAGGTGCCGGTAATCAACAGCAAAGCAGTAGCAAGGCGTGAGAAGCGATGAGCAGGTGACATGGTTTTCCCTTTGGCATTCATAGTGTGTGAAGTCATAAAAGTGAATAAAATCAAAATATAAAATCAGACGGCAACCCGTGTTTGCGAAGGCAAACAGGCGTGCTCAGCGTGATAACAGCGTTTGCCGTCCGCGCTGAAGAAAAAATACTGGGCGCCCGTCGCCCATTGCAGCCCGACAATCTGGCCTTCGGCAAAGCGTTTCATCCCCGCCACTTTCACTGTGAGCGGCTCGGGGTATCCGGCTAACGCGCAGACCACCAGCGTGTCAGCGCCCATGTATTCGTGGCTGACAACCTGTGCCGTAAGACCGGCGTGCGCGGCGTCAGTCAGCTGAATATCTTCTGCACGCAGCCCGAGGCTGATAGCCCCTTCGTCGAGATTTTCCACCACTGGCACCGGCATGTTGGCGAGATAATGATGTGAACCGCGACGCACCAGCGGCAAGATATTCATCGGCGGCGCGCCTATGAATTGGGCGGCGAAAATGCTGTTCGGGTTGTTATAGAGGTTGTCCGGCGTGTCGTGCTGTTCGATGTGGCCATCGTTAAGCAGAATGATCTTATCGGCCATGCTCATCGCTTCAGTCTGATCGTGAGTGACGTACACCATCGTCAGGCCGAGCTTTTTTTGAATCGCGCGGATTTCACGGCGCATGCTCTGGCGCAGTTTGGCGTCGAGGTTGGACAGCGGCTCATCCATCAGGCACAGCTTGTTATTGGCGATCACCGCACGTCCCAGCGCCACGCGCTGTTGCTGGCCGCCGGAAAGTTGCGCGGGCAGCCGGTCAAGCAGCTGCTCCAGCTCCATCAGCTTACTGACCTCGGCTAACCGCGTAGCGAACTGACGTTTATCCTCGCCGCGTGCCCGCAGCCCGAACAGCAGATTTTCGCGCACGCTCATGTGCGGAAAGAGTGCGTAAGACTGAAAGACCATCGACAGTTTGCGTTCTGACGGCGTGAGCGCCGTGACATCTTCCTGACGAAATAAAATCGCGCCGCTGTCAGCGGATTCCAGCCCGGCGATGGTGCGTAACATGGTGGATTTACCGCAACCAGAAGGCCCCAGCAATGCAATAAACTCCCCCTCTTCCACATCAAAACTGATGTCGTCGAGGGCGACCTTATTTCCCCAGGATTTCTGAATGTGACGCAGTGATAAATAGCTCATGCCCGTAATGATTCTCTCTGACCGGTGATGGGCATAACCTAACGGGGCAAAATGACGGTTTTATGATGAGGAGATGACGGCAGGAAGACAGCCAGAATTAGAGGCCGGAAAACGCCCGATGCTGCGCTTTCCGGCCTTGCGCTAAAGGTTAATCATTGTCTGAGGACATAGGTTATCTGATATCGGCCAGAACCGACGTCTGCGGCGAATCCCCCAACGCTATGGATAAAATCTGCCCCGTCGGTTTCGGATACGCTTTCTGCCGCCAGCAATGAAATCGTGGCCGTCGCATTCGGCGGAATGGTCACATCCAGCCTCACGGTTTTTTCCTGCACATTTTCGGCGATGACTCGCCATTGCACACAGATTTCTCCGTATACCGAGTGGTAACAGGCTTTCACCCAACTCACACCCCCGCCGATAAGCGGTTGGATAATCGCGTGTTTGAAGCCCGGATGTTCTTCATCTGTTTCAATCCCGTCCACTACCCGGTAAAGCCATTCCCCCACCGCGCCATAGGCATAATGGTTGAAGGAATTCATGTCCGCGCTCCACATCGAACCGTCCGGTTTGATGCCGTCCCAGTGTTCCCAGATGGTGGTCGCCCCCGCTTTGACCTGATACAACCATGACGGAAAATCGTCTTTTAACAGCAGTTCCCAGGCTTCTTTCGCCCGCCCGTTCTGACTTAGCGCATGGCAAAAATACGGCGTTCCGACGAAGCCGGTGACCAGATGGCCGCCCTGTTCTTCTAAGAGCTCCACCAACGTGTCCGTGGTTCTCTGGCGGAATGCGTCAGGCACCAGATTAAAATAAAGCGCCAGAATATGAGCGGTTTGCGTTCTCGCCGCCAGCCGTCCGGTCGGCGTGAAAAACTCATCCTGAAAACGGCGGACAATGGCGTGATGCAGCGCGAGATATCTTTCGTGATCGGCGCGCCGGTTTAGCACTTTTGCCGCCTTAGCAAACAGCAGCGTGGACCAGGCGTAATAGGCCGTACAGGTGAGATCGTCAGGCGTCGCGCCAAAGTAGCTGCCCTCTTTGGCATCCAGCGCCACCCAGTCGCCGAACTGCAACCGGTAACGCCAGAGGTTATTTTCGGCATGCGCCTGCATGAAATCGATCCAGCCTTTCATACTGTCATATTGATTTTCCAGCACCCGCGTGTCGCCGTACATCAGATACATCGTCCACGGGTTGATCACCGCCGCATCTGCCCACGCCGATGCGGAGTGCGTCCCGCCGCCGGACAGCAGACGATCATTCTCGCAGTGGCCGTCGAGAATATCCGGGATCACATGCGGAACACCGCCCTCCGGTGTCTGGTCACAGCGCAAATCAGTCAGCCATTTGGCAAAGAAATTACGCGTCTGCATCAGGTAGCTGGCGGTCCGGCAGAAGATCTGCGCATCACCCGTCCAGCCCAGACGCTCGTCGCGCTGCGGGCAGTCGGTCGGCACATCGACAAAGTTACCTTTCAGCCCCCAGAGAATATTATGGTGCAGCTGGTTAAGATCCTGATTCGAACAACTGAAATGGCCTGTCTGCTCCATGGCGGAATGCAGCACGATGGCGGTGAAATTGTCCAGAGCCACCTCTCCCGGATATTCTTCGATTTTCACGTAGCGAAAGCCCTGCCAGGTGAAATGCGGATGATAAATTTCCTCGCTATCGCCTTTGAGCGTATATTCCACCCGCTGTTTGGCCGAGCGTAAATTATCCAGATAGACATTGCCTGCGGCATCGAACACTTCGAAGTGGCGTAATATCACTTTATCGCCTGCGCGCCCGGATACTCTAAACTCCACCCAGCCACTTAAATTCTGCCCGAAATCGATCACCCGTTCGCCTTGCGGAGTCATGATGATTTCTTTCGCCGTCAGTAATTCTCTCTGGCGGACTTTACAACTTCCCTGCGCAGTCAGCGTTTTTTTATCGTAATCAACAATATTTACCGGTCGCCATGATGTGGCCGGATAATTTTTATTATTCCAGCCACTCATTTCTTTTCTGGCATCATAAATTTCGCCGTCATAAATTTCGGAAAAAATAATGGGTGAGCTTTCACCTTTCCAGTTCTGGTCGGAGTGTATGCTCTTTTTCGTGCCGTCGTTATAGAGAATTTCTAACTGACATATCAGCGCGGTCTGGTCGCCATAATAATTACGGTGACGGGTAAATCCCATATCACCTTTGAACCAACCCGCACCAAGAATGGCGCCCATGACATTCTCACCGCTTTGCAGCAAACCGGTCAGATCATAGGTCTGATAAAGTAAATGATGATGATAACTGGTCCATCCCGGCGTCAGTTCATCGTTACCGACTTTTTCCCCATTCAAATAAAATTCATATAACCCCAGCGCACTGACATGTAATACGGCAAAGGCGATATTCCCGGCATTGTCGATTACGAAGCTTTTTCTCAGTGATGTGGTGGCTGAACTATTTTTGTCTGCGGGTGTTTCAGCAGAAATAAATTCCGCCTGCCAACCTGCGTTCAGTAAACCAGTGATGAAGGTTGCAGCCTGACTCCACTCGCTGGTTTCACCGTGATTATCCTGAACCTGTACACGGACGAAATAACGCATTGAGGGCAATAATGCTATTTCACCGATATCCACGTTATTCGATATTTCACTGTTGACTTTTCCGCTGTCAAAAATAAGGGCGTTAAAATATTCATTCTGCGCTATTTGCAACCAATACGAGACTTGTTTCACGTTCCTGTTATCACTTTCAATTTCCCAGCCAATCACCGGCATGCGATCCACACCGTGTAATACCGGTTCCAGATCCAGGGTTAATTTTGCAATGGACAGCATAATTCGTCACTCCTTAATTACGGCACATTAATGAAGGTTCAGAGGTGTTGTGATGAGATTTTTTCTGCGGACATTCCCGGAGAAATATAATGATTCTTTTCAATATAATTTTCAGATTCACTTTTGAATTCATTGCGCTGTTTGCCGTGAAAACACAACCAGCCAATGAAAAGACCTAACGCGACGACAGTGGATAAAATTGAATAGAGCGCGACAGGTCCGGCATCGAGTAATAATGGCGTCACAAACGCCAGCAGCCCGCAGGACAATCTGGAGATTGCCACAATGACGCCCTGTGCAGTGGATCTCAGCATGGTCGGGAAGGATTCCTGCGACCAGACCTTCATGATGCCCTCAAAGGCCAGTCCGCTGCCCAATGCAGTAAAGAACAGGCAGCAGAACCAGGATAGCGGCGAGAAGTTGAAAATAACCGGCAGGAAAAAACCTCCGGCAAAGCAGAATGCGCCGACAATGAAGGTCGGGATCCGCTTAGGCGTATCGACGAAACGCATGAAGATTATCCCGGCAATCACGCCTACCGGTAAGGTCAGCAGATTCCAAAGGGAGTTTTTCTCAACGCTGATGCCGACCACGTTGACCGCGACGTAGGTGCCGAACTGCCCGCCGGTATTGGCCGCCAGATTAGTGAACATGTAGAAAGTACACAGCGAGACAAAGGGCAGTAGATATTTGCCTTTAACCAAATCCCGGTACGCCACTTTCTGCGCACGAACGGTGGTCAGCCCTTTCTTATACTCATTTCGGGCAGTGAGCCACATCGGTGATTCCGGGATAGTGCAGCGCAGTGCCAGCAAAATCACCGCCACGGCGCAGACATGCAGATACATCACCTGTCCGCCAATATGCCCCCAGCCGCCGACCACGGCGGAGACGGACATGGTCATCACGATACCGAGAAACCACAGCAGATTAGAAAGACCGATAATTTTCCCGCGGTTCTTATCCGTGGCAGCTTCAGAGATGGTCGCCAGCGATACCGGCAGATCTGCGCCGGTGGCCAGACCGACCAAAACAGTGCCCGTTAACAGTATCGGAAATTGATGACCGAAGGCTAACAGCAGCGTGCCGATAATAATCATGATCATGGTCGCAATAAACACGGTACGGCGTCCGTAGCAATCCCCCATCCTGCCACCGAATAATGCGCCGAGTGCAATACATAAGGTTAATATTCCGGAGAGGACGCCTATTTCAAAGGCAGTGGTGCCGATCGCTTTTTGATATATTACCAGTGCGGTGCCGTTTGAAACGATTGCGGCTGAATCAATATAAGACGCCATCCCTGATACCACACCCACGTACCAGGGATTGGGTTGTTTGATTATAGACATGGTGATTCCTTTAGAAGTTATTGTGAACATTAATACTTCATCTTTTTAATCCCTGTGACTTATTTTCATCTTTTATTATTGCAATCAGATCACGCTATTACTCACTCGTGCACGCTCCTGAGAGGGCGTTCGGGAGAATTGTTTTTTATAGGCTTCGGTCAGCCTGGCGTGATGAGTAAATCCGCACATCAGCGCAATTTCACCAATGGAATAATCGGTGGTGCGCAATAATTCCTGTGTTTTAAGCAACCGGTAGCGTAACTGGAATTTTTCCGGCGTATATCCGGTGGTCTGTTTAATAAAGCGAAACATAGTTCGTTTGGTGATACCGCTGGTTTCGCATAATCCCTGCCAGCTGATAGCGCAGTGATAATTTTCAAGGAGATGATTTATCAGGTACCGCTTGCCGCTTTCCACCCTGCCGGTCTTTTCTTCTTTCGTCGTCGCGCAGCGATAAAGTAAACTGATAATAGCCAGCAGCGCTGACTCGGTAGAAGAAAAATAATCCGCATCGTAGTCCGTAACGTTTTTATTATTGACCACTCCGGCCAGCCGGATGATTTTCTCTAATTCATTTTCATTCAGTGCAAGACGTTTGTTTTTCGGTGACAATGTGCGCTGCCTTATCCCCTCTTTTAGGATGTCTATATTTTGGATGAAATGAAAATTTCGTGTGCGGTGCAGCAGTATATTAATAACAGATAATTCATTCGCTGATTCATAGCAGTGAATATCGCAGGAAGAAACCAGAAAGAAATCACCCTGACAGATAAACTGCACCTGATCGTTAATAATATGAAATCCGCTGCCGTGCCGGACAATGACCAGTTCATCAAATTCGTGCCCGTGGACATCCTCCATCATCTGATGGTGCATATCAAATAAGCTGAACGCATGATCGTCTGAAAGAAAGAAATCATCGACGCGTAATATCTTCATCTCTTCACCGTTAATTGTGAAATGGCGTATCCCTTAATATCTCACGCATATTATAAACGATAATTTCCGATGTAATGATTAGACCGTAATAATGATGACAAGTCTATATAGCGCGCTGGCACTGGGGCGTAAACAACAGTGATATAAGTTTTATTTTCGACAATCGACCTGGGTTCAGAGCCGGATAACATTGTTACCGGAGGTGATAAATCGCACGAAGAGAGGGGTTAACGCCTCACCCTATTCACCCTATTACCTATTCACGCTATAATAGGCAGGCAAACGACGCATTAGTTAGATGAATCTATCGACAAAAAGAATGCGGATGGAATATTTCTCAGGAGAGAAGATGAAAAAGGCACTGTTTATTCTGGCTACGGCCATGACGCTGGGCGCATGCAGCATGAATCAGAACACCGCGGTTAAACAAACCGACTTACAGCATCATCGTTTTGAGCTGCTGAGCGTTGACGGCCAGACCGTTCCCGCGGCGCAGGGGCGCATTCCGGAGATTGAGTTCGGGGAGAAAATGCACGTTTCCGGCAAGATGTGTAATAACTTCTTTGGACAGGGCGAACTGCAAAACAGCGTGCTGACCGTGAAAGGCCTGGCCTCGACCCGCATGCTGTGCAGCGACGAAAATCTCAATAAATGGGATCAGGTGATCGGTGAAGTGCTCAACAATGGCGCAGCCTTAAACTTGCAGGATCATAAACTGACCCTGACTCAGGGTAAACATACGCTGGTATACCGCCTGAAAGACCGGATGTAATCACCCGTTTCACCTGCAAAAACGCCAAACCTGAGTTTGGCGTTTATCCCGCAGTGCAGCGGCCTTGCATCAATGCCGTTTCGGAACACTGGCGGCCATTCGACATGGAGCACATCCCAACGCGGCTGCCATCAAGCTGCGGCGCAAGTCGCAATTGCCCGCCCGCCATCGAACAGGCTGCATAAGCCGGACTGTCCATATTCACGGTACGCGCGCTGACGTTCACGCTGTTGCCTTTTTGTGGAACATCAGCCGAATCTTCATGGCTGCTGCATGCGGCTAACACCAGCACGCCGGTGGCCAGTAACACGCGAAACGCAGTGATCATCTGTCCTGCTCCTGAAAAGTAGGGTTGTAGCGGGGAATTTTTTAGAACGGTCATCATATCCGACGTTTTTCGTCTGCGTCGAGTCCTCCTGCGAAAGAACATCAACTTTTTCCTAAAAAACGGGCTTTTGTTCATAAACCGAAACACTTTTCTTTCCCGTGTCGGCCAAATCATTCACATGACTAATAAAAACCCATGCACACAATCAGGATAAATTGATTATTCCGCCCTCTGCTAAGCTTTTATTATTCTTGCCAGCATAACCAAAAGTTTGCTGGCCTGTTTTTGTGAGCAAGCAAAGGGTATTCCATGATCACCACTGACGGTAATAACGCAGTCGCTTCCGTGGCTTATCGCACTAACGAAGTGATTGCTATCTACCCGATCACTCCGAGTTCTACCATGGCCGAAATCGCAGGCGCATGGTCAGGCGAAGGGAAGAAAAACTTATGGGGCGACGTCCCGACGGTAATGGAAATGCAGTCGGAAGCCGGTGCGATTTCCACCGTCCACGGCGCATTGCAAACCGGCGCGCTGTCGACCTCTTTTACTTCGTCGCAGGGTCTGCTGCTGATGATCCCGGTGCTGTACAAACTGGCTGGTCAGCTGACGCCGTTTGTGCTCCACGTTGCTGCCCGTACCGTCGCAACGCATGCGCTTTCAATTTTTGGCGATCATTCCGACGTCATGGCCGTACGCCAGACCGGTTGCGCCCTGCTCTCTGCCGCCAGCGTGCAGGAAGCGCAGGATTTCGCGCTGATTTCGCAGGTCGCCAGCCTTAACAGCCGCGTGCCGTTTATCCATTTCTTTGACGGTTTCCGCACCTCGCACGAGATCAATAAAATCGCGCCGCTGAGTGACGACACGCTCCAGCAGATGCTGCCTCAGGCGCAAATTGACGCCCACCGCGCCCGCGCACTCTCGCCCGATCATCCGGTCATTCGCGGCACGTCCGCCAATCCGGACACCTACTTCCAGTCGCGCGAAGCCACCAACCCGTATTACAACGCCACCTGCCAGCACGTCATCGACGCCATGAGTGCTTTTGCCGCCCTCACAGGCCGTGAATATAAGCCATTCGAATTCGTCGGCGATCCGCAGGCCGAGCGCGTGATTGTACTGATGGGATCTGGCATCGGCACCGCCGAAGAAGTCATCGAAACCCTGAACGCGCGCGGTGAAAAAGTCGGCGTGCTGAAAGTGCGTCTTTATCGTCCGTTCAGCGCCGAACATCTGCTGGCCGTGCTGCCGCAGAGTGTCAAAAGCATTGCGGTGCTCGATCGCACCAAAGAACCAGGCGCACTGGCGGAACCGCTGTATCTCGACGTAATGACCGCGCTGGCGGAAGCCTTTTCACGCGGCGAACGCGATTCGCTGCCAAAAGTGATCGGCGGACGCTACGGATTATCCTCGAAAGAATTCGGCCCCGACTGCGTGCTTTCAGTGTTTCGCGAACTGGCGCTCAGCCAGCCGCGCCCGCGCTTTACCGTTGGCATCTATGACGACGTGACCGGTCTTTCATTGCCGGTGGTTGAAGAAGAGTTGCCAGAACGCGCCTCGCTGGAAGCCCTGTTCTACGGGCTGGGCAGCGACGGTTCCGTCTCGGCGACCAAGAACAATATCAAGATAATCGGCAACAGCACGCCGATGTACGCGCAGGGATATTTCGTTTACGACTCCAAAAAGGCCGGCGGCCTGACGGTATCGCACCTGCGCGTCAGCGAAAACCCGATCAAATCCGCCTATCTGGTGACACAGGCTCATTTCGTTGCCTGTCATCAGTGGCAGTTTATCGATCTTTATCAGATGGCCGAACGCCTGCGCCACGGCGGTATCTTCCTGCTTAACACGCCGTTCAGCGCCGCAGAAGTCTGGGCGAGACTGCCGCTGGAAGTTCAGGCTGCGCTGCATCAGCGAGAAGCGCGTTTGTACGTCATCAACGCTGCGAAAATTGCCCGCGAATGCCGCCTCGGCGCGCGTATCAATACCGTCATGCAGATGGCCTTTTTCCACCTGACCAACATTCTGCCAGGTGATGAAGCGCTGAAAGAATTGCAGGGCGCGATTGCCCGCAGCTACAGCAGCAAAGGCGAAGACGTGGTTACCCGCAACTGGATGGCGCTCGCCGCAACGCTGGAACAGCTGGTTGCCGTGCCGCTGGAACCAATCCCGGAAAATCCGCATAAACGTCCGCCGATTGTCTCCGATGCCGCCCCGGATTTCGTCAAAACCGTGACTGCCGCGATGCTGGCAGGGCTTGGCGACGCGCTGCCGGTTTCCGCTTTCCCGCCGGACGGCACCTGGCCGACCGGCACCACGCAGTGGGAGAAACGCAATATTGCCGAGGAAGTGCCGATCTGGAAGCCGGATTTGTGTACTCAGTGCAACCACTGCGTCGCCGCCTGTCCGCATTCCGCGATCCGCGCCAAAGTGGTTCAGCCGCAGGAAATGGAAAACGCGCCGTCAGCATTGCAGTCGCTGGACGTGAAATCCCGCGATATGCGTGGTCAGAAATACGTGCTTCAGGTCGCACCGGAAGACTGCACCGGCTGTAATTTGTGCGTCGAAGTTTGTCCGGCGAAAGATCGTCAGGATCCGTCAATCAAAGCCATTAACATGGCTGACCGCATTGATCATCTGGAAGAAGAGCGCGCCAACTACGATTTCTTCCTCAAGCTGCCTGAAATTGATAAAACCACGCTGGAACGCATCGATATCCGCACCTCGCAGCTGATCACCCCGCTGTTCGAGTATTCCGGCGCCTGCTCCGGCTGCGGCGAGACACCTTACATTAAGCTTATTACCCAGCTGTACGGCGACCGTTTGCTGATTGCCAACGCCACCGGCTGTTCCTCGATTTACGGCGGTAATCTGCCGTCAACGCCGTACACCACCAACGCCGAAGGCCGTGGCCCGGCATGGGCAAACTCGCTGTTTGAAGACAATGCCGAGTTCGGTCTGGGCTTTCGCCTGACGGTCGATCAGCACCGTCGCCGCGTATTGCGTCTGGTGGCGTCATTGGAAGAACATATTCCGGCTGAATTGCTGGGCGGCCTGCGCGACGACACCGTCACGCCGGAAGTGAAACGCGAGCATGTCACCGCGCTGCGCAAAATTCTGGCGGACATCGATACCCCTGACGCCCGTCAGCTGGCGACCGACGCCGATCACTTAGTGGATAAATCCATCTGGTTGATTGGCGGTGACGGCTGGGCTTACGACATCGGCTTCGGCGGTCTGGATCACGTTCTCAGTCTGACTGAAAACGTCAACGTGCTGGTGCTGGATACCCAGTGTTATTCCAACACCGGCGGTCAGCAGTCGAAAGCCACCCCGCTCGGCGCGGTGACGAAATTCGCCGAACAAGGCAAGCGAAAATCGCGCAAAGATCTGGGCGTCAGCATGATGATGTATGGTCATGTTTACGTCGCACAGATTTCGCTCGGCGCGCAGCTGAACCAGACGGTAAAAGCCATACAGGAAGCCGAGGCCTATCCGGGGCCGTCGCTGATTATCGCGTACAGCCCGTGCGAGGAGCACGGCTATGACCTGGCGCTCAGCCATGATCAGATGAAACAGCTGACCACTACCGGATTCTGGCCTCTGTACCGGTTTGATCCGCGTCGCGCAGATGAAGGTAAACCGGCACTGGCACTGGACTCCCGTCCGCCGGGCGCAGGGCTGACGGATACGCTCAACAACGAACAGCGTTTCCGCCGGCTCAATGCCCAGCAGCCGGAAGTCGCTACCGCGTTATATGCGGCGGCAGAGAAAGAGCTGAAACAAAAATATGAGTTTTTGGCCATGCTGGCGGGGAAAAGTGCTGACTAAGGTCAGCTTTTAAATCAACGTCAAGGTCAAAGTCGTGGGCGCCGGCCCACACCGGGTTAAGGGGCGTAAACGCGCCCCTTAACAATCCTGCGTTTATTTTAAAAAGCGCTATCGCGGGAATGATGGACCTGTTCTGCGGCTAAGGAGGGTGGCGCAAAACCCTGCCGCTACGCGGTACCTTCTCTCGGTGCTGGAGCCTAAGGTCTCCAGCCCGCTCCGTTTTGCAGGATTTATTGATCGCGCCATCTCACCATTTTTAAAGACAAGACAGACCCAAGTCATTTTCAATTTTTACTTGGCTGTTGGCTGTTGGCTGTTGGCTGTTTTCTATTTTTATATTGTTTTTATTTTCTTTTTTCGTCCTGAGTCGGTGAGGTTGTGACCTAAAAAGTGTCTGGCCGCGTTCGAAAATCGCGCCGTAGCGAGAGGTGAAAAACCGCGCGTCTTTGTGCGCGGGTTGTAACCCGAGCGAAGGGCACCGCGGAGCGGCGTGATTTTGCGGCAATAGCGGTAATACCTGAAACATAGCCAGGATGCATGGCACGTGTTTTTAAAAACGCGGGAGTCCAGAGGGCGCGCGTTTACGCGTCCTTTGGGCCGGTGTGGGTGGCAACCCACGGTGTTGACCTTGAATTTGAATTCAAATTCAACTTCAAGTTGAATTTGAATTTAACTTGAAGTTGAATTACCCCCCCGATCCAAGCCGATGCTTATGCCCCTTCATCAAACTCAATGACGCTGAATAAGCTTCCCCCTCATCCCCCGCCATGATCGCTTCGTAAATCCTTTTATGCTCGTTCAGACACATTCCGCCTTCCTTTGAGGAAAATTCGAAAAACCATTTGAAAATGGTGGTCAGCACATTGCCGAACGGGACGTAAAAACAATTGCCGGAGGAGATGAAAATCATCCTGTGAAACTGGGTATCGATGTCCACCCACGCCTGTGCGTCGAAATTCTCCGCGACGTGACACATCTGGCGATAGATCCGCGAGAGCTCGATCCGCTGTTCTTTGCTGGCGTTGACGGCAGCAAGCGCGGTGGCATGCGGTTCGATGGCTTTGCGAAATTCAAGAAACTGATGATAAATCTCTTCGGTCGCTTCCATGCCCTGCATCCACTCCAGCAGTTGCGGGTCGAGCATATTCCATTGCGGACGTTCTTTTACGCGCGTGCCGATTTTCGGGCGGGATTCCAGCAGACCTTTCGACGTGAGCAGTTTCAGCGCTTCGCGCAAGGCCGTGCGGCTGACGCCAAACTGCTCGCCGAGCTCGATTTCACTCGGCAAAATGGCACCGCAGGCCAGTTCGCCGGAGAGAATTTTGCGGGCGATATCGCGGGCAATATGGGTATTAAGGCCGCGCGTCATACCTGCGGCGGTTTCAAACTGCATCGTCATGCTATTCCCTTTTTATGTGCAGATTGCCGACAGCATAGTTCAGGCGGCGAAGCGCTGCATGCGTCCGCCGCGATGAAACTCACGAACTGTGCGCTATGGCGCCATCTGGCCGCCGTTGACGTCCAATATCTGACCGGTGATATAGCCGCTGCACGCGTGTGAGGCGAAAAACAGGAAGCTCGGTGCCAGCTCTTCGCTGGTACCAAAGCGGCCCATGGCAATACTTCCGGCGATTTTCTCGCGCACTTCCGGGCTTTTGTCCGCGTGGAAAACCGTGTCGATGGTGCCGGGTGAAACCACGTTGAAGCGGATATTGTCTTTGGTGAACTCCTTCACCCAGTTACGGTGTACGTTGTGCAGCCAGGCTTTCGAGGCCGCGTACAAACTCGCGCCCGGCCCGCCGCCTTCACGCCCGGCGATGGAACCGGTGCTGATAACCGACGTCGTTTTACCACTCTGTCTGGCAGAATGACGCAAATGCGGGATGGCAAATTTGGTGACCATCAGCGCCGAACGGGCGTTGAGATCCATCACATGATCGTAAAATTCGTCGTCAATGCTTTCCAGCCCCTGACGCCCGCCGAGGCCCCCGGCGTTGTTGATCAGCACGTCGATACCACCAAAGCGTTCAACGAAGTTTGCCACCAACGTCTCGCATTCGGCAGATTTCGTGACGTCAGCGCCGAAGTACGCGACTTCACCGCCATTTTTGGCGATTTCCGCCGCCAATTGTTCGAGGCTGGCGTCGTGACGGTGACCGTTAATGCCCACTTTCGCGCCTGCCGCCGCGAAGGCTTTTGCTGCCGCCAGACCAATACCTTTCGTTGAACCGGTAATCAAAACTCGCTGGCCTTTCAGATCGTTAAACATGCGTGCTCCTTCAGTTTTCAGGGATGTTCAGAGGTAAAACAGATTGCCACGCCGCGCTGAACGCATTTTCCGCTGTCGGCGCGGCGCGGTTATTGATGCGGACGTTCAGCATCCGGTTTTCCGTGAAGAGAATGTTGATTTCTGTTTGCAGATCGTCGTGGCTTACCACGCTGACGCTGGTGACGTCGCCCCGCGCATTGAGTGAAGTTTCGGTGGCTTCATCGAAATACCCGTGTGTTTCAAACACGCTGGCGAAAATGGCATGAGTACCGTGAGTACGCAGTATCAGCGCCGGTTCATGGCGAAGGTTGAAATGCGGATCGCTGGCGCCGGTGCGTGCGACGATCAGTTCGCCGCCTTCGGGAAAGGCGCTGACCAGCGTCCTGTAGCCATCGCCGTCCAGCCAGCTGAATAACGCCGAATCTCCCGCCGCCACCGTGCCACGTGCACAGTCCCAAAGGTGTTGATAACCGTGACTGTCTCCGAGCGGTTTCAGGACTTTCGCGACATCAAGCTCCACGTCGCTGCGCACGAACTGACCGAGGTGATGCAGACAATAATCGTAACGATGCGGCTGCTGGCTGGTCAGGCGGAATACATCCACGATAAGTGGCGAGCCAAATTCGGGTAAATCCAGCATCAGCACGGTGCGCTGTTGCAGCACGCCGGGATAATAGCCGTTGAGCCGCGCACTCATGGCTTGTCCGGACGGACTGTCCGTGACGAAGAAGTGCCTTTCGCCCCAACGTTTCTCGGCCTCCAGACTTTGCCCGCCATGCTGACTTTGCTCATCAACCACCACGGTGTTGTGCGCAACGGTCTGTTTGCAGTAGCTGTTGTTTTCGGGAATGTAGCGCCCGCCAAACTTTGGTTCGACATTCACCCAGCGACCAAAACCGTAATCGCGTAAAAACTCGCGGCCACGGTTGAACAGGCTGAGGTGCAGGCCGTCGAAATGCCCGTGATTGAGCGCCGAATGCAGGCGCGGAATGCTGCCGTGCTGGCCGTACCACATCAGCGCCATGTCCTGATTTGCGCTGCGCAATATCCCGAGGCCGCCCTGCGCACCTTCCGGCCCGTCGCGCAGTTCGACGCTTCCCCAGTCGACGTTTTGCGCTGGCGCACTTTGCAACGCCGCGGATAATTCCAGCGCAGCCGGGCTGACCCAGACAGTCTGTTGTTGCTGCGCGACGGCGATCCACTGCGGGTTATGCAGATAACGGTGATAGCACACGCTGGCGGCGATGACTGCGCCGTCATCGCGGATATTAATGGTTTTGGAGGAGTCGTTGAGTGCTGGCCAGGTTCCGTCGGGGAAGGCAGTCTGCATCAGCGCTTCGCAGGTTTTGCGGATGATTTGATCACGGAACTGATAAATCTGTAATTCCGGCTGACGTCGTTCAATCACCTCACTCAGCAACAGCAAAGGTCGCAGCGCAAAGCGGTGATAATACGGCCCTTCGATGTAGTAACCGTCCGGTGAAAACAGCTGGCTGAGCTG
Organism: Rahnella inusitata; assembly: GCF_003263515.1. GTDB lineage: Bacteria > Pseudomonadota > Gammaproteobacteria > Enterobacterales > Enterobacteriaceae > Rahnella > Rahnella inusitata. The sequence goes on from NZ_JYDE01000023.1 coordinate 29,778, forward strand.
GGCAAAAAATCCGCCGCTTTCACTGTCGCCCTTCACGCCATATAACGCTTTTTCAACCAATGATAAATCGCCGAGCACATAACCGCTGATGGCTGCCGCCGCCACCGACCAGATGCCGTGATTGTGCACGATATCGAAATCTTTGCTGTGGCGGTTCAGCGCGTCGTCGGCCATCACCCGGAACAGATTATCGGCAATATGGGTGCATTGTTCCTGACTGAGCGAGGGGATCAGGCAGTGATAGCCTTCGACGGCGTACAGCCAAAACATATTTTCGTTGAGCGTCTGATGGAAAAGCCGTCCCGGCGCGTTGCTGTCTTTGCTGGTAGCGCTGCCGAGCGAAGGGAAAATGTCGGCGTAACCGGTCAGCAGCGCCAGCGCGAAATCGCGGTAGCGCATCTCGCCGGTGACCAGGAATAACCTTCCGGCCAGATTGATATAAAGGTAGTTTTGCTTGTGCTGCGTATGCTCGGGGCCTCCCGCTTCACCGTGGCCGGGAATGCGCTGCGGCTGCGCCATAAAGCGTTCCAGCGAAATGATTTGCCCGCGCAGCGCCGCGCCCAGCAGGGAATCCTCCTCCCTCTGCCCGCGCAGTTTTTCGGCCTCAGAAACGGAAATCAGCAACGGCTGCCAGTGACTCATTTTCCGCTCTCCTGTTGCTGAGGCGCGACATAGCCGGTCGCAAACGACGGCAGCGATATCAGCCAGGTCTCCCGCTCGGCTTCCATCACCGCGCCGCGCGTCACGTCTTCATGATAGCCACCGGCCATTTTTTTACTTTTATCCGCAGGCGGCACTGTGAAAGTCGCACTGCGGATCTTCTGCTGGTAGCGCGGCTGGCCGGTGGAATTATCCGCCCAGGACAGCAGCGGCAACGGGCGAACGCGGATCTGGTCGATGGATTTGTAAGGCCACGCCACGGTCGGATCGGTGAAGCGCGCCATGAAATCCAGCGAGGTCAGCAGACTGCCGCCCTGCGGCGTTTTGTAGTGCCAAAGGTCAATACCATTTTTCTGCGCCAGCACCGCCATCATGCTGATCGCCTGCAAATTGAAATAGCTGTAATGAAAGGATCGGGTGCGCGCCAGTTCGGCAGGCTGCGTGCCATCGGGTTTGAGCTGCACGTCGAGCTTACTTTTCATCAGCGTTGCCATATCGCGGATCACGGCTTTATCACCGAGATACCACGCGATGCCCGACACCTGCGTCACGTACCAGTTGCCGTGATTATTCTCGGTGCGCCCTTCCTTCCTGGCAATTTTGCTGCCCTGCAGCCATTGCAGATATTCTGACATCCACGCACGGAGTTGCTGTTCGTCGTTGTCGCTCCACGCGGGATTGCCGCGCAGTAACATCAGTGAATCCACAATGCGCGTGGAGAAATAGCGGCCATCTAGTACACCGGCGTTGCGCCCCGGTGAAATTCCCGGCACACCCTGCGCAAAATTCAGATTCGGGTTCATGCGCGTTTCAGGCGTGATAAACCAGGCGCGCAGCAGGCTGGCGGCTTTATCGGCATATTTCTGTTCACCGGAGAAATACCAGGCCAGCGTCAGGTTCTGCACCCGTGCGGTGAAATCCGCCAGCCTTACGCCGTCGCTTTGATCGTTTTTACTGGCCGGATTGACGTGCCCGTCCTTGCGGATCCACGGCAGACCATCAGGTTTGCTGTCGTCAGGCCACCAGTAAGCGCTCAGGCTGAGATAATCGTGCTTCGACCCGCTTGGCGGGGTCATGCCTTTGTCGGTCACGCTGAGATTGGGTTTGTTTAGCGCCGAATCCGCCGCGGCCAGCAGATGACGGTACGCGTCTGAGGTCTGTGGTGCAGCCGTGTTGTCGTGCAGTTGCTGACGCACCACTTCCATTTGAACAGTATTAAGAAATGCCGGTTCAGCGGCGAATGCTCCTGCGCCGCCAGACATCATAATTAACGCTGCAACAAGCTGTTTTACCCCAACGGTACGGTACTTAAATAACCTCATGCGTTCTCCGGTGACAACGTTTTCGTTCGCTTTAGTACTACTAATAAAGCAACGAATGTTGATAAGCGCCAGTCGGAATTGGCTGAAAAAGCCACAAATAGCCCAGCAAGTGACCGACTTCACAAATCGATAACAAACTAAGCATTTCTTATTTGTCTGACTTTTAATTCCATTACTCTCTTCTACGCTTGCTCAATACATAACCAAAAACACCTCACCTACAAATGAGAGAGTAACGACAATGGATATCAATGTTCTGGTCATGATCGGTTACTTCGTCTTAATGATTGCTATCAGTTATGCCTTCAAAAAGATGGCGTCCGGCTCCTCGAGCCACTATTTTCGCGGCGGCGGGCGAATGCTCTGGTGGATGGTTGGCGCGACCGCGTTCATGATCCAGTTCAGCGCATGGACGTTCACCGGTGCCGCCGGGCAGGCCTACCGCTACGGTTTCAATGTGGTTAGCGTGTTCGCCGGTAACGTCTTCGGTTATCTCATCGCCTGGTGGTGGTTCGCCACGCGTTTTCGTCAGCTGCGGGTCGATACGGCCACTGAGGCCATCAACCACCGCTTCGGCAAAGGCAACGAACAGTTTTTTACCTGGATGATAATTCCGCTCAGCATCCTGAGCGCCGGTGTATGGCTGAACAGTCTGGCGGTGTTTGCCAGCGCGGTGTTCAAGCACGACATCACGCTCACACTGTGGGTCACCGGCGTGGTGGTGCTGGTGATTTCATTACTGAGTGGCGCATGGGGCGTGGTGGCGAGCGATTTTGTTCAGACGCTGGTGGTGGCGATTATTTCAATTGCCTGCGCGGTGGTGGCGCTGTTTAAAGTCGGCGGACCGGTCAAACTGGTCACTGAGTTCCCTTCCGGCTTCTTTACCGGGCCGGACGTCGGGCCGCATTACATCTCGCTGCTGGTGGCCTGCTTCCTGTTCTTCTTCATCAAGAACGTGCAAAGCATCAATAATCTTCAGGATTCCTACCGTTTTCTGAATGCCAAAGACAGTTTCAATGCCAAAAAAGCGGCGCTGTTCGCGCTGGTGCTGATGTTTGTCGGTACGCTTATCTGGTTCATCCCGCCGTGGGCGGTCGCCGTTCTGTATCCGGACGCCGCCACCGCTCACCCTGAGTTAGGCAAAAACGCCACCGATGCGGTGTATCTGATTTTTGCCGAACGCGCCATGCCACTTGGTACCGTTGGCCTGCTGATGGCCGGACTGTTTGCAGCAACGATGTCCTCCATGGATTGCGCGCTGAACCGTAACTCGGGGATTTTTGTGCGCAGCTTCTGGACGCCGGTCGTCAACCGTAACGGCGCGCGCAGCGACAAGTATCAGTTGCGCGTCGGGCAAATAGCCTGCGTGGTGAACGGTGTGCTGGTGATCCTGGTCGCGCAGTACATGCATACGATGCAGACCGTGAGCCTTTTCGATCTGATGATGAAAGTCGGCACGCTGATGCAGGCGCCGATTGTCGTGCCGCTGTTCCTTGGCGTGTTTATCCGTAAAACGCCGGACTGGGCAGGTTGGGCCACCGTCCTGTTCGGGCTGGGCGTATCGTACGTTGTCGCTAACGTCTTTACCGCACCGGACGTTGCACGCGCGCTGGGGATCACACTTACCGCACGTGAGCTGCTGGACGTGGCTATCATGTGGAATATCTTCTCACACATGGTGTTCACCGGCGGGTTCTTCTGCCTGACAAGTCTGTTCTACCGTGAAGCGAATACCTCGCGCGAGGCACAGCGCAAACAGTTCTTCATCGATATGGAAACGCCGGTCTATGCTGACAACGAACAGGATGAGTTCGACCGGCTGCAACGCGATAAAATTGGCCGTATTTCGATGTACATGGGTGCTGGTTTACTGCTGATGGTGCTGGTCCCTAACCCGCTCTGGGGACGGATCCTGTTCCTGCTGTGCGCCCTGTCGATTCTCATTTTCGGCTGGGTATTACACCGCAGCGCAGAAAAAGGCATGACCGCAGCGAAAGCCGAAAAAGCCGCAGCGGCGGATAAAGTGAAAATCGCGACGTCGCAGCGGTAATCACCGGCGTTTAGAAAACGATGCAGGACTTTGCGTGGCGAAGTTCTGCATTTTTTTTACAACAAGCAAAAAAACCCGCTTTTCAGCGGGTTTAGATGTCGGAAAAAACAGACAAAAAGCGATATTACTTCGGAAGCTCCGTCACCTGCTTAACTTCAGTTTTACTGATTTGCTGTTTCACACCATTAGCATCGGTATATTCCAACAGGCCGGTTTCGGCTTCTTTGGGTTTACCGTCGCTGATGATGGTTCGCGCATCATTCGTCTGAATGGCATAGCTGGTACGGGTGCAGCCTGACAACGCTGCGACACTGATTAATGCGGCTAGTGGCAGAATCAATTTCCTGTTCATCGTTCTCTCCTTTGTCAAAATGATTGGATAAATTAGTTATCCAACTCGCTCATGTTTTTAACCTGATCGCGGTTAATTTGCTCTGTTTGACCAGTCTCTGCATTTTTGTACGACACCAGACCGGTATCGTCATCCACCTGAGGTTTACCGTCCGTTACGATGGTTTTTCCGTCCGTCGTTTTTATTGCCTGATTCGAGGCACAGCCTGCAACAAACAGTATTGAGACAGCTGCCAGTGATGCGGCAATAAGGTTTTTCCTTTTCATATCATCCCTCCTGAATTAGGGTTTTTTCTTAACAATGAGTCTATTAACTATAGTCAGGAATTTCACATTCATCTGAGATTCGGACAAATGGAAGTTTTTTGGTGATTTTATGTCCACAAAAAACCCTGATTTACGCAAAAATCTACCTGACAGCAGGCAGCAAAATCCGTACCCTACTGCGCATAGACACTGGCGGCCTGCGCGCCGCGATTTTGCGAAAGAGAAATTTGTGACCAGTCCAATTCAGAAAGAAAAATACAACATCGATAAGCTTCAGAAACGCCTGCGTCGTGACGTCGGTAAAGCCATTGCTGACTTTGGCATGATCGAGGAAGGTGATCGCATAATGGTGTGCCTGTCGGGCGGTAAAGACAGTTACACCATGCTGGAAATTTTGCGCAATCTGCAAAAAAGTGCACCGGTGAACTTCTCACTGATTGCCGTTAACCTGGATCAGAAGCAACCGGGTTTCCCGGCGCATATTCTGCCAGCGTATCTGGAAAAGCTGGGTGTGGAATACCAGATAGTGACCGAAGATACTTACGCTATCGTGAAAGATAAAATTCCCGAGGGCAAAACCACCTGCTCCTTATGTTCACGTCTGCGCCGTGGGATTTTGTACCGCACCGCGACTGAACTGGGCTGTACTAAGATTGCACTTGGCCATCACCGCGATGACATCCTGCAAACGCTGTTCCTCAATATGTTCTACGGCGGCAAACTGAAAGGTATGCCACCGAAACTGATGAGCGACGACGGCAAACACATCGTGATCCGCCCGCTGGCGTACTGCCGCGAAAAAGACATCGAGCGTTTTGCGATTGCACGCGAATACCCGATCATCCCTTGTAACCTGTGCGGTTCACAGCCAAACCTGCAACGTCAGGTGATCGGCGACATGCTGAAAGACTGGGACAAAAAATATCCGGGCCGTATCGAAACCATGTTCAGTGCGATGCAAAATGTGGTGCCTTCACACCTCAATGATATGAATCTCTTCGATTTTAAAGGGATCCAGCACGGTGGCGAAGTGGTAGACGGTGGGGATCTGGCGTTCGATCGTGAAGAGATTCCTATGCAACCGGTCGGCTGGCAGCCGGAAGACGATGAAACCGTCGCCCCGGTTGAGCGCCTGAACGTGCTGGAAATTAAATAACCTTTCACGAACGCGCCGTTAAGAAATGAAAGCCCGCCTCTGATGCGGGCTTTTTACTTTCAGGACAGAAAAACCGTGTCAGTCCAGTTGTAGTTGGTCATTACCAGTTTTACCGGCAGGCTGACTGAGCCGAACGGTTGTTGCCGTTTTTCGCGAAAGAATGCCCGCAGCGGTTCAGATATAAATTCAGCGCTGTAACGCAGCAGCGTGCTATGCCAGAAGATTTGCGGAATGGCGGCATCAGGGTAGCGGTCTTTGATTTTTCCCGCCCATTTTGTCGCCAGCAGATGCTCCACCAGGGACTGCCTGACGCGCAAACTTTCCCCGTCAGGAATACCGGCCAGCAGCAGCTGATTGGGCAGTGCGACAAGTTGCAACTCGCTGATTTGCATCACATGACCGGCGCAGTGTTGTTGGAAAATATCCGCCAGCCCGGCGAGATCGTCAGCGTCTTCAGGCCGGTCGTACAGCGCCTGTGTGATCGCAAAGAACGTAAAATGCATGCCGTCGGTCGGCGCGATGTCCGCCAGCGGATCGCCCTGCGCAGCGGTGGTTAAATCAGATAGCAGCCCGGCCATCGCTGCCCCCGCGCGGTTTCCGCTGGTGATAGCCAGTTTGGTCGGGTGGTAGAAGGGTTCGGTTCTAACTGCACCGGTTTCTCCATGCGCATTCCATAATTCCAGCGTCCTTTCGGTCGTACTTTCATACGCCTGATGAATCATTTCTCCGGTGTGCAAAACAGACTCCTGATCGTAAGTTTTGAGATCCGCATGGCACAAATCCACACAGACCGGGCTGATAGCACAGAAACCTCAAAAAGATTGAGCCAAATCAACATTAGCAGCGCTGAATCGGTGCACTATCCATTCCGCAGGTGAATGCAACGTCAAGCGATGGGCGTTGTGCTCCATATTGTCTTATTTCCAAATTTTTAGAATTAATGCATAGCACTTTTTGATTCGAACGACGCCGGTCTTCTGACCGGCTTTTTTTTGGTTTTTTTTCGCAGGTTCCCTGCCCTACAGCCAGCGGCTTTTCTTCAGCCACCACGCAACGCCGCCCACCAGCACCACCAGCGATACACAGAAAATTCCAAATCCCAGATGTGACGAGTTGCCGGGAATACCGCCGAGATTGACGCCGAACAGGCCAGTCAGAAACGTTGTCGGCAGAAATACCATCGCCAGCATCGACATGGTATAGGTGCGGCGGTTGAGGGAATCGGCCATCAGTGAGCTGATTTCATCGGAAAGCACCGCCGTACGGGCAATACTGCCGTCCAGATCGTCGAGTCCACGCCCTAAGCGGTCCGAGATTTCCTGCATCAGACGACGTTCGTCATCGTTCATCCACGGCAAACGCTCGCTGGAAAGACGCGAAAATACGTCGCGTTGTGGTGCCATGTAACGACGCAGGACGATCAGCTGTTTACGCAGTAACGCCATCTGGCCGCGCTCCGGCACCTGCTGTTCCATCAGGTCATCTTCAATATCAATGATTTTGTCGTGCAGATCTTCGATAAAATCGCTGGTGTGATCGGTCAGCGCATCGCACATTTCCACCAGCCAGCTGCCGGTACTCTTCGGCCCGCTGCCCTGCTGCATGTCGTTAATCATCTCTTCCATCGAGAAGACTTTGCGATGGCGCGTTGAAACGATCATTTTATCAGTGAGATACACGCGAATAGTCACCAACTGGTCCGGGCGTGAATCCGCATTGAGATTGATGCTGCGCAGTGTGATCAGCGTGCCTTCACCCATGCGGATAACTTTCGGGCGCACGCTGTCACCGGCCAGCGCCTCGCGCACCGTGTCCGGTAATACAGGCGTGTTGGTGATCCATTTTTCGCTTTCCGGGCGGGTGTAATCCAGATGCAGCCAGCAAGGTTTTTCGTCCGTCGCGACGCATGCTTTGTTGATGTCGGTGACGCCGCCGTGACCGTCCAGCTGGAAGGCATAGACGGCATCGGCTACCTGTAGTTCTTTCCCCTTAATGACTTCCACGACGTTCCTCGCTTTATAATTCGTTCATTCTTTTCAGTTTAGCGTTAAGCCCTTGAAGTTCAAAAACTCAACCGCGCTGCAATCTGCCCACTTTAATACGCCAGACCGATGATGCCATATTTTTGAGGTAGTTTTTGCGTGTCAGGATGTGGCGGGTTTCTCCATTTCTGCCAGTTCCGGCATCACGCTGCGCATAACGTCGAAGAATTTCCGCAGCCTCGCCGGATAATACGTCGCGTAGGGATAAACCAGATAGACCGGCAGCGGCAAGGCGTTCCAGCCGGGTAATACACGCTGTAAACGCCCTTCCTTAATGTCATCTTTTACCACCCACGCCGATACAATCGCCGCCCCAAGCCCGGAAAGCGCAGCTTTGCGAATGGCATACAAGCTGTCCGTTGCCATGCGCGGCGAGATGGCGCAGCTTTCGGTGCGGTCGTCGCTGTCATGGCGCAGTGTCACTTCATTGCGGTAATAGGTACTGAACGCCACCCAGGGTAATTGCCCCAGTTCGTTCACCTGCGTCACCGGATGTTGCTGCAACAGTTGCGGCGTCGCCACCACGATACGCGGGACTTCAGCCAGCAGGATCGCCACCATGGAGGGATCCGCCGCGTTACCCACCTGAATCGCACAGTCGATGTCTTCCGAGAGAAAATCCGGTGTGCGGTCGTTGAGCATCCAGTCCACCGTCACGTTCGGGTAACGTTGCAGATATCGCGTCAGCGGTTCGATCATTTGATCCTGCCCGAAGGCGTGCGGTGCGCGAACGCGCAACGTGCCGACCGGCTCATCGCCCGCCCCGCGCAGCTGATCTTCCAGCGCGGACCACTGATCCAGCAAAAGTTTCGCCTGCTGATAACAACGTTCGCCATCGTCGGTGAGCTTCATCGCATGAGTGGTTCGCAGAATCAGTTTTGCGCCCAATAAGCGTTCGAGCGACTGCAACCGGCGGCTGACGGTGGGCTGGCTGGTACTGAGCTGCACGGCAGCGGCTGAGAGGCTGCCGCTTTCTACGATGCGAATGAACGTTTGCATCAAATCTATGCGGTCGATACCGCTGGTAAGAGGTGTATTCATACGTCCTGCGTATAACAGTTTTACCTTTGTGCAGGCTACCACTCATGACCATTCAGGTGAAGAATGTTTTCCAGACAACCCAATTCACTCAGGAATACATCATGTCAGACCTCACTCAAACCTCACCGGCTGAACCCGCACCGGCGATTTCCGGCAAAATCATCTTCACTCTTGCTGCGGGCGCCGGTCTGAGCGTGGCATCTATCTACTACAGCCAGCCGATGCTGGGAATTATGGGCAGCCATCTGCACGCCAGCACCGCGTCGGTGGGGCTAATCCCGACGCTGACGCAGGCCGGTTATGCGCTGGGGATTTTGTTTCTGATCCCGCTGGGTGACCGTTACGACCGCCGCACTATCATCTTGCTCAAAAGCATTCTGCTGGCCGCCGCGCTGCTGCTGTGCGGATTTGTGCCCGGCATTCACGGGCTGCTGGCGGCGAGCCTGATCACCGGCATCGGTGCGACGATGGCGCAGGATATCGTTCCGGCTTCAGCACATCTTGCACCGGTAGCGCAGCGCGGTAAAACGGTGGGAACGGTGATGACCGGATTGCTGGTGGGTATCCTGCTGTCCCGCGTGGTCAGCGGCTTTGTGGCGGAATACTTTGGCTGGCGGGTGATGTATCAGCTGGCCGCAGTCAGCGTCGCGCTGATTGGTTGTGCGCTATGGCGCGTACTCCCGCGTTTTGCGCCTGCGACCGGTATCAGCTATGCCGCGCTGATGCATTCTATGTTCGGCCTGTGGAAACACTATAAAACGCTGCGGCGTGCAGCGCTGGCGCAGGGTTTGCTCTCCATCGCGTTCAGCGCATTCTGGTCAACATTGGCAATTATGCTTAACGATACATATCACCTTGGGAGTGCTGTTGCAGGGGCATTTGGTCTGGCGGGAGCAGCCGGTGCGCTGGCGGCGCCAATGGCCGGGGCATTGGCAGATAAAAAAGGACCGGCGTACGTGACACAACTCGGTGCCGGGCTGGTGATGGTCTCTTTCGCCGCAATGTTCCTGCTGCCGTTGTTATCGCCTCATGCTCAGCTGGCATTGATTGTGCTCAGCGCTATCGGTTTCGATTTAGGTATTCAGGCAACGCTGGTGGCACATCAGACGCTGGTTTATGGCCTTGAGCCCGCAGCGCGCGGGCGTCTGAATGCCCTGCTGTTCACCGTGGTGTTTATCGGCATGTCTGTGGGCGCGGCACTGGGCAGTAAAGCGCTGGAATCCGGTGGCTGGGCAGGCGTAGTGCTTCTTGCAACGGTGGCCGCCGCCGCCGCGCTGATGGTGCGACTGGTCAGCCGCAACGATTAATCTCCATCTACTCTCCATCGAAAGAAAAAGCGCCTTTTCGGGGCGCTTTTTTTTTAAGAGTGCAGACTCAGAAATCAGTGCTTAAGAATGTACATTTCCTGGCTATACGCAACGTCTTCCGGATTTTCAATCGGATAGCCCTTCACCCAAGGCTTGATCAGACGCCCGTTGGTGTACTGATAAATAGGCGCGATCGGGGCCTGTTCAGCGATGATTTGCTCGGCTTTGTTATAGTCGTTGTTACGCTGCGCGTCGTTGGTTTCGCGGCTGGCGTCTGCAATGGCTTTGTCGTAATCAGCGTTGCTAAATTTGCTGATGTTGCTGTTATGCGTGGAAGTCAGCAGCGACAGGAACGTTGAGGCTTCGTTGTAATCACCGACCCATGAGGCGCGGATCACATCGAAATTACCGGTGTTACGGCTGTCGATATACGTTTTCCATTCCTGATTTACCAGCTTCACATCCGCTCCCAGCGTCTTTTTCCACATCGAGGCGACGGCGATGGCAATTTTCTGGTGACTTTCGGACGTATTGTACAACAGTGTCAGATGCAGGGGTTTGGACGGGCCATAACCGGCTGCCGCCAGCAGGCCTTTTGCCTGCGCATTCAGCTCTTCCTGTGAATATTGCTGCATTTCACTTTTGACCGGTTTCCAGCCATTCGTCACGTCAGGCGTAAAATGCCAGGCCGGTTTTTCACCGGTGCCCAGCACTTTATCGCTGATCACCGCACGATCGATACTCATCGACAGCGCCAGACGCACGCGGGCATCGTCGGTCGGCGCCCGGCGGGTGTTAAAAGCGTAATAATAGGTACCAAGCTGATACGGCGTGTAGACCTGCCCCGGAATATCGTGCATCAGTTTTTTGTACTGATCTTTCGGGAAAGACTCGGTGATGTCGATGTCATCCGCCAGATAGCGTTTAGTGGCGTTGGACTCTTTGTTGATCGGCACGAACGTCACTTTGGTCAGCACCGTGCGGGCGTGATCCCAGTAATGCGGATTGGGTTCCAGCACCAGTTTTTCATTCACCACGCGCTCTTTGAGGACGTACGCCCCGTTGCCGACCAGATTGCCGGGTTTGGTCCAGTCTTCGCCGTATTTTTCCACCGTGGCTTTATGCACCGGGAAAAGGCTGAAGTTGGCCAGCAGGCTGACAAAATACGGGACTGGTTTGTCGAGCGTGACGCGCAACTGCGTCGGGCTGACGGCGGTGACGCCCAGTTTATCCACCGGCATTTTCCCGGCAATAATCGCGTCCGCGTTCTGGATCCCGGCAAGTCCGGCGAACCACGCACCGCTTGATAACCCTTTCGGATCCACCAGACGCTGCCAGCTGTAGACGAAATCCTGCGCGGTCACCGGATCGCCATTTGACCATTTAGCGTCTTTGCGCAGCGTGAAGAGGTAAACCTGATTGTTCTGGTTCTGCCAGCTTTCGGCGACGCCCGGAATGCTTTTACCCTGGGCGTCCTGATTGACCAGCCCTTCAAATAAATCACGCGCTACCTGCGCTTCCGGCAGGCCAATGACTTTGACGGGATCCAGTGAGGCTGGCTCGTCCTTGATATGGCGAACGATTTCCTGTTTAGCGGCCAGTTGGGTACCGGCAGGAACTTGTGCGGCGTTGGTCTGACCGAGGCTCAGTGCGACCAGCGCAGCACAGACGGAGTATGAGAGAAGCGGAAACGATTTTCCCTGCGGCATGAATTTCTCCTGACATTCATAAAAACTATGAGCAATGAAGGAGTTGTATCATTTCTTCAATTCATACCCTATAAGAATTCGCTTCAGTTTTGCCTCCGCGCACAAAACTGCGACATCCGCCGTAAAATCAGGCCGATCCTGCCACGTCGATCCCACCACAGTGAAACTTCATCGGCGGCTCAACATCCTGCGCCAGCCACGTCGGACCATCGAGATCGATAAACTTCGCACCCGCGGTGAGCGGTAACGCGGCACGCACAGCCCGCGAGGTGCATAACATGCAACCCAGCATAATGCCGAAACCCAGCTCATGAGCCTCCTGCGCCAGTCGCAGTGCGCCAGTCAGCCCGCCAGTTTTATCCAGTTTGATGTTTACCATCTCGTAGCGGCCTTTCAGCGCGGGTAAACCTTCCACCGTATGGCAGCTTTCATCGGCGCAGATCGGCAACGGATGGATAAAGTTCTCCAGTGCGGAATCCTCCCCGGCCGGCAGCGGCTGTTCGAGCATCAGAATGTCGAGATCTGCCAGCAACTGACAGCGTTCTGCCAGACCGTCGCTTTGCCAGGCTTCGTTGGCATCAACAATCAATGACGCATTTGGCACGGCGGCGCGGATTGCCACCAGACGCTCTGCAATCAGCCGGTCATCAAGTTTGATTTTCAGCAACGTCGCGCCTTTTTTCTGCAACGCCAGCGCCACGTCGGCCATCTCTTCCGGCGTGCCGATGCTGACAGTTTGCGCCATGCTGATCGACGCCAGAGGTTCTGTGCCGGTAAGCTGCCACAAATTCAGTCCGCTGGTCTGGGTTTCGAGATTCCACAGCGCAGAATCCAGCGCATTACGCGCGGCACCGGCGGGCAATAAATGTTGCAACTGTTCGCGACTCGCGCCCCGCTCGATTGCGGTGACCACGCTGGCGATTTGCGCCATGACCGACGCTTCACTTTCGTCATAGCGTGGGTACGGCGTACATTCGCCCACCCCGCGAATACCATTTTCTTCGATCTCTACCGCCACCACACGCGCTTCGGTGCGGCTGCCGCGTGAGATAACAAAGGCGGTGTGCAGCGGCCAGGCTTCCGGATAAAAGCGAACACTTCTCATAGAGGCTCCCTTAATTGATCAATGCCCGACGGCATACATTCAATGTATACAACTATTTAGCAAATAATCTATATCCAACCTACAAATGTTACCCTAAACTGAAAGCCGTTTGACTCCAATGGACACAGGAAATCATTATGACCCAAACCGTTAAATTTCAAAGCAACCCGGTCACCGTTGCTGGCAAAATCCCACAAAAAGGCGACGTCGCCAAGCCTTTCACTCTGGTCGCCAAAGACCTTTCTGATGTGAGCCTGAGCAGCTTCGTGGGCAAGCGTAAAGTCCTGAACATTTTCCCAAGCATCGATACCGGCGTTTGTGCGGCATCCGTGCGTAAATTCAACCAGCTGGCAGGCGAAATCGACAACACTGTGGTGCTGTGCATTTCCGCAGACCTGCCGTTCGCGCAGTCCCGCTTTTGCGGCGCGGAAGGCCTGACCCACGTGATCACGCTCTCCACCCTGCGCGGCGGTGATTTCAAATCTGAGTACGGCGTGGCTATCGCTGAAGGCCCGCTGTCCGGCCTGACCGCGCGCGCAGTGGTTGTTCTGGATGGTCAGGACAACGTGCTGTACAGCGAGCTGGTGGAGGAAATTACCACCGAACCAGACTATGAATCTGCACTGGCTGTGTTAAAGTAATTAAGCATGCAATAAAAAAACGCACCGACATTCTATTTTCGGTGCGTTTTTATTTTAACTAACCCGCCATTACCTCATTGCAATATCGGAAAATAGCGAACTCCTTCTTTAAATATTTACGCTAAAGGTAACATAGGTACTGCATTGCCCATGGTTGTGGCCTGGGTAAATAGTTTAGGTTTTGCAAACCACGGCACGCCATAATATGTCACATTCGCCCCAGCCATTGACCCTTGAAAATTAGACGAAACCACGCCAGATGGAAAAGCATAAACACTGCGGTTCATATAATTAGCCAGGCTTTGGGCATTACTGTTCGCACCGGCCTGGGAACCGCCACAGGCGGTAATAAAGAGCGCGCTATCGCTGTCCCTCAGTTTATTGACCAAAATATTCTGGGTAAAGGTTGCGAACTCTTCGACAGAAGCCGGTTTGTCGATCCACTGACCCGGATTAGACGTACTTTCAACGGCGTAAGAGAGTAGCCCTTTATCTCCATTTCCATGTGCATTTATAACTCTGACTGACTGATTGTTATATCTAACCGGCGCAGAAATACGATAGCTGGCGCCAGAATAGAATCTGACATTCTGCACCCTTGCCTGGAATACCCGGCCCTTCGAGAAGGCTTGCATTAATTTCCACGATAATTTATGACCGCCAAACATCAGTGCCGGGAATAAACCTAAAACAAACGATGCGCCGGTAAAAACTCCGCTGGCGAGTGATAGTTTTTGCGAGAGTTCCTCATCCTCAACAGCGGCAGCAGCGACGCCTAATGCACTGCCCGTTGTGCCCAATATGCCAGAAGTAATGGCAATTCCGGCCAGCAGGAGTGCCGCCCCCCCTAACAGCGCCAACACACCAAGCCCAAGGAAGAGCACCGAAAACACCAACCCCATCGCGGCGAATAAAATGGCAACATCACGACCATGTCCTGAAGGGTCTGAGAACGTAATCGGATCGCCGCCACAATAACTATAAGGGTTGATTCCCCCCTCGCCAAAGGGACTCATCGAATCGTACTGCATGAAACGCATGAGAAGTGGATCATAGGATCGTGTTCCATTACCTAAATGATATAACTCAGTAAGATCATCATATTTTTCTCCGGCAAAACGTACCGGATCATAAGCAGGGATGGATGCACTGTTTAACAGATGCCCATAAGGTGTATAGGTAAGTGCGGTAACATTATCCGTATTTTGACTATTTAATTCCGCGTAGACGGAACCAAGACGGTCGCTTAACATTAATGTTTGTTCTTTCGTATAAGTACCAGAACTGCCACTAAGAAGATTAATAACCTCTGTGCCAACAGGACTTTTAATATAGGCAGCAATATCCTGACGACGAGCACCAGGTGATTGTTTTCTGTCTGATACGTCAAAAACACCATTGCTATAATGATAAGAACTTGAACGAGAGGGAGTTTCGGGACTGCTGATACTCAATGCTGAACTTTGCATATTCCCGCTGCTGTTGTAACCTAAATCGATAATATTACTGGAGAAGTTGGATCTAATGAGTTTATTGAATGTATCATATTGATATTCTGCGGCGTCCACATTCCCCGTTTTTTTCTTAATGACGTTACCACTGGCGTCATAAGTAAGTAGCACAGGACTATTGGGATTATTTCCACTCAGAGAAACAGATGTCAGCTCAAAAGGGTTTTTCCCTGCGTAGGAATAGCTGGTCTGACTAATATACCCAGAGAGTCTCTCTCTGGCACTGCTGGACGTCATATTATTAAATTTATCATACTGATAATCGAACCGACTCACCTCTTTTGCATTGAGATCCAGAGGATAATGAGTCGATGACTCTTCTATTGCTGCGCTGATTAACCGACCAAGGTAATCGAACTTGAAGTTTGTTATATTTCTTTTATCCGGTTTAACAAAAAACTCTTTGCTTATTGTTTTCCCAGCACCATTGAATTTTTCAGAATTGTTTGAGATAAGATTCCCAGCCTCATCGTAATAACACTTTTCTGACATTCTTAATTTATAGTCATAAAGCAGTTGCATACTGTACTTCACCACCTTCCCATCAGTGTTAATCAACCGATACTTGATGACCGAAGGGTAATTCCCTGCAAGGTATGACACCTCTATTTCGAGGTCGATTTCATTATCATGCCCTGCTGAAATCATTGCCAAACGCCCCTTCTCATCGTAACGGTAATGGGTTGTCTGAGTAGGCTGCTCTGCTAAAGATTTAGTGTTCGAGATTAACCGGCCACAATAGGTATAAGAAAAGATATTATTGCTACTCTCCTTGCCGAGTTCATCGGAAACCTCTTCAGAAATAAGCCTTAGTTGATTATCATAGCCAAGCGTGCGAATGAATTCACGTAAACCTACCTTATGAGTTTCTTCGATAAGTTTTACTGTATTTTTATCATAAGTATAACGATAACTTTCCTCATTATCCGGCATCGCTATATTAGCCGGGAGCAGGTCTAACTCAGGGATATACTCATAGTTAATAACCTCTCCGTTAGGCGTGATTTTCTCATAGGCAGCCGTGCAGTTATCCTGATATTTATAGCGAGTGACGAACTTGTCTTTCTGCGACGGATTGCGGTCCTGCTTGACCATTCGCCCTAAAGAATCATAGTCCTGATAACCGACCGACGTGTCATCGATAGTAATTTCAGTCAATTTACTTTCCTGACTACTTGCCCAATACTGCATTTTCAGCGTGCGGCCAGTGCCCTCCTCCCCACTTTCCATTCTTAATATTGGCCGGTCGAAAAAATCATATTCATAATTTTCAGTGAGCGTGGAACCACTGATATAATCATTGGATGAAATTTTATTGACCCGATGAAAAGCATCATAATAATAATTTTTCTGTGATACTTTTGTTTTACCGTCTTTATTGTACTCTATAGAACTTAAAGGAAGCCCATTCCTACGGTCATATTCATTCTCTTCATAACAGTAACGAAAACTATTCCCAGGCAATTTTGTGTATTCAGTGAGTACGGAATCTCCGATATTAAATCGGCTAAAATTGACGGAGTCATCATTGTTTCTCACCTCACGCACATTACCTAATGCATCATAAAGATGAGTCCTGGTAAGTGTCAGGTCTCCGAGTTTATTATTTAACATAGGTACGTCATAGTCATAATGTACTTCTGATAATAACTGCGACCGGGTGTTGAAATTAGCAATGTGTACGACTTTTCCGTCTACAACCTGTTTAACCACATTCCCTAATGCGTCGTAGATTTCAGCCACCGCGCTCGCTGCCGGAGCCTGAGTGGTTTTTGTGAAAAAATTTGTTATGGGATCAAAAGCATAACTGTAATTTGTTGTGCTTTCATAGGGGGTTCCTTTGGCTCTGGTTGTAGATTCAATACGTCCAACATTATCGTAAGTAAGGGTGGTCATCACACCCAATGCATCCGTCATACAAACTGGCCACCCGGTACGGGTCATAGCGGTCTCTGAATAAACTAATTGCTTGCCGTCCGCCCCTGTTTGCGTTGTGGTTAGTGTAAATTCATTACCGTCAGTACTCAGCGAATAATCATAGCGGGTGGTGATACCGGGCTGACCATTTAAAATCAATTTTGTGGTTTTTAACTTACCTCGATTGAAAGGATTCACCTCTTCCATACCATAGTAAGTTTTAGTCGTTTCTTTAGAGTTATCGCTCCAGTGCATGGAAATTATTTTTCTTTCCGTCTCACTGTTCTCCACAACATAGTCATACCCCACTTTGACTTGCATAGCGAGATAGGTATAGGTATTTTCAATCGAATCTACCGACATATCATTCTGATATTTATTACTAGAATGCAGATAGCGGACAAATCCATTTTTATCTTTTGGGCATTTACCTGTCACACCGGCTGCGGGATAATAGATATAATCCATTGAAATACCACCACTATCGGTACTGGTTTCGATATTACCGTACTGATCATAGGTAAACGAAGAGCTTTCACTCCTGATATGGCTATCTTCGCTGTCTTTCTCAAAATAATCTTTTTTGATAGAAACAGGAAGTTTATAAGTGGCAGGAAGTGATGAATACTTAGCGGAAGTGTTTCCTTGATAAATATATTTAGTTGTTATGGTTTGAGCTAAGACGGGGGCAACGACACGGGACGCGCTCACTTCCTCTTTGATAACACGATGGTATTTATCATAGGTGAATTTGTTTTTATACTCTTCCAGATTATCTATCCATAATGTTTCTTGCGCAAAATAGGTATAATCCGCCGGGCAAGCATAAATATTATCGATGGCATTTTTATCCCAGGCCGTTACGCCATTATTCCCAAGAAAATTATTCGACCAAATACTCTCACCATAACTGTATTTGTACTCTTCGGTACTGATTTGTCCAGTCACAGGGGAAACCATGGTGAACTGGTATGAACTCACGGCGGGGAATGAACCGACAGGTGAGCCTAGCGGTGCTGTAAGTGGAATATCATAGTTTATGATTTCAGTTGCTGGCCCAAAGAAATTACTTTCGACCTTTGTGATTAACCTGAAATAAGTCCCCTGCTGGTAAGTGAATGTTAATATATTGGTGCTTTTGTTTGATACAGCGAGACAATATTCGATAGAATTACTGGCCGACTCTTTTACTGTTAAAATTAACTTACAGGCTAACTTACTGATGTTTTTGAA
This sequence comes from Rahnella inusitata, assembly GCF_003263515.1. Classification (GTDB taxonomy): domain Bacteria; phylum Pseudomonadota; class Gammaproteobacteria; order Enterobacterales; family Enterobacteriaceae; genus Rahnella; species Rahnella inusitata. The sequence goes on from NZ_JYDE01000023.1 coordinate 48,090, forward strand.
GGTTTCTATCGTGACATTATACCTTGAATTGAGACCTGTACGAGAAACAAGCAACAATTCCTCCCCAAGTTCATCAATAATTCTTTTGACAAACGGGGACGGGGATACAGATTCTCTAAACGTATACTCAATATTAAGCTTATAACCATCCTCTTGAATTATTTCTGTTACATAAATAAATCTGTCATCTGACGTGACGGATTTTAATATCTCTGTTGACCCATCTTTATAGGATATTTTATAACCCTTTTCCGGGCTGGCTAATTTAGTCAGTATGAAGTTCTTCAGATCAACTGTCTCGACAAGGTAAGTCCCATTTTTTTCAATAAGATCGATAATTCTCCCGTCTCTCAACAACAGTTTCATACGATCGTTATCTTTAAAAAACTTACTTAACCCCAGAGACCAGCCCGCACCGAACCCTTCATTTCTGCTGGAAAAATGATTATGTTTTAACACAAGATCCAGCGATGGCCCTCTGCGACGATTTCCGGTGATCCTGGCGACAGGTATCGCGTAATTAAAACTTCCGGTACGCGGGTCAACAGTGCCCCGGCGGAAACTGGAGAAGGACAGAGCATCAGACTGGCTAAATTCCTGTCCGTCGCTTACACCTAGTAATGCGCTTTTATTTGATGCCGTAACATGACTGGTTTCTTTTTCTGTAGACATCATTGATGTTGATGACGTATCCATAATAAATTCCTTTTAATGAATAAAGTGGTTGTGACAATTGATATGCCATCAATTACTTTATAGAGAAATTTTATAGTCGCGATAAGTTCGATATCGTCTGTCAACCACACAACATACTGTTTATATTGCGATGAATTACGCACGGCACTTCTGTGGGTTAATAAAAAGGCAAAAAAACCTGCGTAAAAATCTTGCTTAGATTTGTTGCCCGATGACTACGTGTGAGATCTTTGGTGCGTCAGGCGCTGTTGCAGGCGCAAACCCGCCAGCGTCTGGGCGTTCAGTTGAAATTTCTTAAGTTCCGTCAGGCCACGGAAGCAAGGCGCGCCAGGCAATATCATCTGCGCACTCACCACTCTAAATTCGCCACTTACCCTGCCTTCCTCTATCACCTGCTTAACCAGCCTGTGTCCGTCAGAGCGTTAGATGGGTGTAGTGCTGATCTTTGGTATCGATCAAATACAGCCGTATGCGCTCAAATAGCATTAAGCAACGACTGGTCAGGACCAATGACTGCTGCATGTTGCGCATCACCAACAAGTAGTATCCATTTTTGGATATATGATTAAGAGATGATTATAGGTATGATGCATTCACTGAGTTGATGTAAACAAAATCTTGTTTATCCATTTTTATAAATATATTAATAAAGAAGAGCACTATGATTTATTTTTCTGAGCTCACGTAACTCTTTATCCTGGCGAAGGGATGCCTGAAATTAATGTTCATAAACGCGCCTCCTGTTCATAGGGGTGTTGTTATTACAGAGTGTCTCACGATACATCCATCGACCATATTTTGAAATTTTAATCTAACGTTGACATTACGATATGAAAACAAATAAATACTTCAAATATGCAAAGATGGTTGTTTGTATTTTATTGAGTTTTTCTGCCTATGCGCATGATGAACTCTCGTTACCTACTTTGGGTGGCGAGGATGTTTTATCGGATAAAACAGAAGTGAAATCGCCCTCTACATTAGGTAAAAAAAACGATCAAGGTTTAGAGAATCGGTCTGCACAAGTTCTAATGAATGAAGCTCAGCAAAACTTCCAGAATTTGACGGTTGAAGGTGCAACGAGTCAGCTATACCAATATGGTAAAAGTACAGCGACCAGTGCGGCGCAATCGAAAGTGGAAGAATTGTTGTCACCCTATGGGCATGTAAAAACCAATTTAACCCTTAATGATGGCAGCCTTGATGGTTCATCATTGGATTACTTAATCCCCTGGTATGCGGGTGAAAGCACATTATTATTTAATCAATTCTCCACGCACAGTAAAGATGGCCGAAACATTGCCAATCTCGGTGCAGGGCTGAGATATAATATCAATAAAGATTGGCTGGTGGGTATTAACTCATTCTATGATTACGATATCAGTCGTGGTCATCGTCGCGGAAGTTTGGGGACAGAGGTCTGGACTAATTATTTGAAGTTCAGCGGCAATTATTATATGCCCCTTTCCGGGTGGAAAAAGTCGAAGGATTTTGCGAATTATGAAGAACGTCCAGCAGCAGGTTGGGATATGCGTCTGCAGACCTATCTGCCTTCATATCCGCAATTGGGTTCCTCACTGGTATATGAACAATATTATGGTGATGAGGTTGCACTGTTTGGTACTGATGATTTGCAGGAAGACCCTTCAGCAGTAACGATAGGTGTGGATTACACCCCGGTACCGTTGATCACCATGGGAGTGGGCTATAAAAAAGGCAACACTGACAGCACTGAACTGACAGCTGATATTGCCCTGGATTACCACATCGGTGTGCCGATAGCTAAGCAGTTGGATCCGTCGGCAGTCAGTGCAATGCGTACGCTGGCCGGGAGTCGCATGGACTTCGTTGACCGCAACAATGACATTGTCCTTGAGTACCGCGAAGTCAAAGATTTGGATATTGATACTTATCTCAAGCCGACCGGGACCGCGCAGCCGTGTATTATTTCCGACCAGCCGGATCTTGCCGAAGCTTATGAAGGTTGCCACTGGACATTGAATGCTGATATCAAATCCCACCGCAAAATCACATCAGCACAGTGGGTGCCGATCGGCGGATTCTCAGCAGAATCTACGCTGGGGTTACCGGCGTTATCGCCACAAAATAATATCGGGTCAGGAAAGGATAATCATTGGACACTCACTTTCCCCGCCTGGGTTAATGCTACTACGAGCAATGCAAATCAGTATCAATTAGCCGTGACGATTACCGATGATAAAGGCAACACGAAACAGTCAAATCTCGTGAAAATTAAAGTCGTGGAAGCGCCAGTAAATTATCAATTATTGATTAGCAACTCACCAGATAATGACAAGGCAATTAAACGAACTGCCAACGGTAAGAATTCTGTTGAGCTGGCGGCAACAGGGACTAAAGTTTCAGGCCTGCAAGGTGAAACTACGCCACTGCCTGCGGAAAGTACCAATATGAAATTCCATATTTATTCCGCTTCAGATAAAAACCAGGAGCACGAAGTCACAATTCATAATTCGCAAAGTGAATGTGATAAGACAACTGGCTGTATTTACTATGTTAAATCGCCGAACCAGGGGAATACCTCTATTGCCAGTACGTTACCCGGCATATTTACCGCCATTGCAACGCCGGCAGATGACGATACTAAAAAGACAAATTCTGTGTACATCGATTTTAGCAAAGGAAATAAAGATATTGTAACGGCCATTGTCGACGTACAGAATCCGAATTTGAACTTGACTGAAATCAAGGATAATAAATTACTGCCAGGCCATGAATATCAATTTAGGGCAGCATATGACAGTAATGGAAACGGTAAATGGGACACCTCTGATCGTGAGAATCTTACGGACGAAAATTTCACGCCTATTGTTTCACTCATAAATTATAAGTGGGTGTTCGATGGAGTGAACGACCAGGGAGAAAAAGGCGGTTATGCCAACCAGGATACCAATAACCACAACCTGAAAATTCCTGTAGAAAATGCTCAAGCCACGCAAGTATTTGCGTCAGCAGGCAATAGCGGAATTCAGGGATATCAATTAAAGGTCGATTTTGAAGCATCAGAAGCCGGTTTTAAAGTAATGAATGGCTCAGGCAACTCATAAATCTGACAGTCAATGACATGATTCAAATTAACATAAACTTACTGAGTGATAACTGATATGAAAACCTTCAAAAAAACACTTCTCGCCAGCCTGTTATTTGTAGGCTGTTCACATCTCGCGATGGCAGAAATGACAGAGTCCGCCGGGCAATTGATCGGTACGGTTCCGGTATTAAAAGGAACAGGCAGCAGTCCTGCCGACCACAGCGTCTCTTTCTCTAACGACCATAAAAGTGGTTCTACCGAAGCGATGTCGCCAGGCGATAAAATCACCCTTAATTATACTTTCAGTGATTCTGAAGGGGATGTGGATAACAGTAAAACCACCATCAAGTGGTACACCACCAGTGACGGTAAAGGCGGTGATAAAAAAGCCTTAGATAATGATGCCCAAGACAGTTATACCCTGCAGGCATCCGATGCCGGTCGTTACTTGGGAGCAGAGATAACCGAACAAACTTCAACGGGGACACCGGCGAAAGGCCAGGTCATTACCATTGCTGATGTCAGTACCAATGATGCGACCGATGGTATTCCAACCGGTCCGGTAGTCGGCGGTACGGTTGGCGTGATGATCGTCGATTCCGCATCACCTACTGTTAACCTCATTGGTAAGGAAGATAGTCAGTTACTGGTTGGTCATACCTATCAGTTTAAAGCCTGGTATGACGCTAATAACAACAACGTTTGGGACGCTGGCGAAATTGAAGCAACGAATAACTACAGCTACAAATGGGTCTTTGATGGCACCAGTGCCACTACCGGTACAGCGGGCGGTTATGCGGTTACTTCAACGAATAATAAAGATCTGTCTATCCCTGCAACCAATGCTCTGGCGAAAAATGTCTTTGCGGCGGCCGGTGCAGACGGTGTTCAGGGTTACAGTCTGAAAGTTGACTTCACACCACTGCTGAAAAGTGTAAATAAATAAACAGGTGATTCAGTCGTTAATACCCTTTAATCGTAGTTAAAAATAAAAGTTGGGCATTCCGGTGCTCAACTTTCATATCCTCTTCGAAATAAAGGATGGAGCATGATTAAAAAATTAATTAAACACTTTGTCTTCATCCTTTTAATCGCAATGTCTTTGAATACATCTTTTGCAGCGCCATTCACCGGAGGTGCAGATTCCAATCTGACCGGGGCCGCAGGTACGCTTATCGGCACGGTTCCTTCTGTTTCTAATGCTTCGGGGGAAACCGGTAAAATCGATTTTATAAAAATGATAAACACGATCCCAGCCGCCAGTTATACGTGGGCGATAACGTAACTCTGTCGTGGAATTTAATCGACAGTGAAGGTGATGCCGATGACTCAGTATCTTCTGTTGTCTGGCGTTGCGATCATCCGCAAAAAGGGCAGCGTATTTTGGCAACCGGCGTGGACAGTTACACCATTACCTCGAAGGATCTGGGTTGTTTTATCGGCATCAGTCTGCAACCCCAAACGTTAACCGGTGCCCCACGTGAAAACGATCTTCTGACGATAGACGACATCAGTAGTTACTATCAGGATGACAATATTGTTGATGGCCCTGTTGCTTTCAATCCGCATGCTATCACTATCACCGAATACACCGTGGCTCCCGGCACCACACAAAGTAAGACTGTAGAAGCCGATCTCATTTTGCATACTGGCTGGAATGGCGCCAAATTACAGTTGGAAACCGACAATGTGGCCTCTGAGGTGACCTGGAAAAGCAGTAATGAGGAGATTGCGACCGTTTCATCCAGCGGTCTGGTGACGTTCAAAGCAAAAGGCGCAGTGACTTTCACGGTCAGTAATGGGGAAGCCACTAACAGGATTACGTTCAATCCCGACCTTTTCTATGTTTTCAGTACGGTAGAACGTACCTGGTATGAAGCTTCTGACTGGTGTGCGGAACAAGGATACAGCATGCCAGCAATCGGCCAGCTATCGACCGGGGCTAATAAAAGGGAGATACCTTTTGCTGCTTTGTGGCAGGAATGGGGGAATGTTTCGGTAGAAGGAGCCAACGTTGCCGGGTATTTTTTCTGGTCTGGTACTGAATGGTCTCCCGGCTCGCTTCACGCGGATTATATGGATATCTCTGACGGTTACATTACGACAAACGGCAAATCATCCAAAAACGGTGCCGTGTGTCTGGTTCCTTAAGGACGGGCATTCCATGGGGCTTTTATCCCATGGAATGCAAAGATTACAGAACTTGCGTCACGATATCACTCTTCGCTGCTGTCAGATTTTTTGCTGCTTAAGCCATATTCCCGCAATTTATTGGCAATCGCCGTGTGCGAGACGCCCAGACGTTTTGCCAGTTTTCGCGTACTTGGATAAGTCCGGTAAAGACGGGTCAGCACCGAGCGTTCGAAGCGCTTGCTGATGTCGTCGAGCGAACCGTTCAGCGCTTCCTCACCAATCGTCACTTCCGCATCAAAGTCCGGCAACACGATATCCTGCGGGCGCAGTTCGCCGCCTTCAAGCTGCGTAAGCGCGCGATAAATGGCGTTTTTCAGCTGACGGACGTTGCCCGGCCAGCCGTAGTGCGTCAGATAATTTGCCAGTTGCGAAGAGAGTTTCGGGCGCGGCATCCCCTGCTCGTCAGAGAAACGCGCCACAAACAGCTCGGTGAGCGGCATGACGTCAGCCGGCCTGTCGCGCAGCGGCGGCAGCGTCAAACTGAGGACGTTCAGACGGTAGTAAAGATCTTCACGGAATTCACCGCGCTGAACCAATTCCACCAGATTCTTCTGCGTGGCGCACATCACGCGTACGTCCACTTTCACCTCATGCTCTTCACCCACGCGGCGGAATGTACCGTCGTTAAGAAAGCGCAGCAGTTTGATCTGCATTCTCGGTGACATTTCACCGATTTCATCAAGCAGCACCGAGCCGCCGTTGGCCTGTTCGAAGAAGCCTTTTTTGCCTTCAACCGCGTTCGGATAAGCACCGGCGGCATAACCGAACAGCTCGCTTTCTACCACGTCATCCGGCAGTGACGCACAGTTCAGACCGAGGAACGGCTTTTTGCCGCGCGCGCTGCGCAGATGGCAGGCATGCGCCAGCAAATCTTTACCGGTGCCGGTATCGCCGACAATCAGCAATGGCGCATCCAGCATCGCCAGTTTGCGCGCCTGATCCACAACCTGACGCATTTTGCCGCTTACCGCGACAATGTGATTGAATTCGCTGTCATCATTGACAGTCAGATCCTGCAACTGACGCCCCATGCGCGCAGCGGACTTCAGCATGATCACGGCACCCGCCATCACGCCGGTGCGCTCTTCGTCATCCATGTGGATCGGGGTCAGGTCCATCAGGAAATCCTGACTGCGGATCACCACACGTTCGCTGTGCGGCTGCGTGCTTTCATTTTCCAGCCAGCGCGTGACGTTGTAACCGGGGATCAGGTTTGCGGCGTTGTAAGTATGAATTTTGTCTTCATCGAGTTCGAACAGCGCCATCGCCGCCGGGTTGGCCTGCTCGATTTTACCTTTCATATCAATGGAAAACACCGGTTCCGGCATGGACACCAGCAAAGCACGCAGTGCGCGATGCTCACGCTCAGAAGGCATGAACGGCACGGTGCGGACGTCAGTCACGCCGTCGATGCGGCGGATCTCCGCCATCAGGGCGCGAAAAGTATCGAAATCCAGTTGGGAAAAGTTCAGGTAAATACGGCCAATCGAGGCAATCTCGATGCCGCGCAAATCAATACTGCGTAAAACCAGTAAATCGAGGAGTTCACGGGTAAGACCCAAGCGGTCTTCGCAAAAAACTTCCAGACGCATCAGTGTTGACCTTTTTCTGCCGGTGCGGAAATCGCTGAGTGGCATAATACTCTTTCGTGTACAGCGTAAGAAGAGACTGTCACGAAAAGTTGACAAAATAATTGTACAACTCAATCCGGATTGTCACAAAGTTTGGGCATGTTTTTTGCCGCAAAAACTCGGTTTGCTGACTTTTTCAGCAACGCACCGGTTTTCGCCATCCGCGCCTTTATCTGCTACTATCGCCCTTCTGATTTCATCGCCAAATGGTTCCCGACTATGAAGTTTGTCTCCTTTAATATCAACGGATTGCGCGCCCGCCCGCATCAGCTCGCGGCAATTATCGAACAGCACCAGCCTGACGTCATTGGTTTACAAGAAACCAAAGTTCATGACGACATGTTCCCGCTGGAAGATGTAAGCCAGTACGGCTACCACGTCTTCTACCACGGCCAGAAAGGCCATTACGGCGTTGCCATGCTGACGAAACAGGAACCGGTTGCTGTACGCCGTGGTTTCCCTGGCGATGACGAAGAGTCTCAGCGCCGCATCATCATGGCCGATATCGAAACGCCGCAGGGCATTCTGACCGTCATCAACGGCTACTTCCCGCAGGGCGAAAGCCGTGACCATCCGACCAAATTCCCGGCTAAAGAGAAGTTCTACCGCGATTTGCAGGATTATCTGAACACCAGCCTGTCGGTCAATAATCCGGTTGTGGTCATGGGCGACGTAAATATCAGCCCGACCGATCTCGACATCGGTATTGGTGAAGATAGCCGCAAACGCTGGCTGCGCACCGGCAAATGCTCCTTCCTGCCGGAAGAGCGTGAGTGGATGGAACGCCTGAAAGGCTGGGGATTGATTGACACTTTCCGCGCTGCAAATCCGGACACCGCGGATAAATATTCATGGTTCGACTACCGCTCACGCGGTTTTGACGAAAACCGTGGTCTGCGTATCGATCTGATCATGGCGAGCACGCCGCTGGCGTCGCGCTGTATTGAAACCGGTATTGATTACGATATCCGTGGTATGGAAAAACCGTCTGACCACGCGCCAATCTGGGCGACGTTTGACCTGAAATAATGCCGGTGAAAACGATCGACGTGGTGGCCGCACTGATTGAGCGCAACGGCGAATTGCTGCTCGCACGCCGTGATGCCTCAAGCGATCAGGCCGGTTTGTGGGAGTTCCCCGGCGGGAAAGTCGAAGCCGGGGAAAGCCAGCAGGCCGCACTGGTGCGGGAGTTGCAGGAAGAGATGGGGATTACGGCGACGGTAGAAGAGTTCGTCGCCACCAGCGAACTGCAACAACCTCAGCGTCTGATCCGTCTGCACGGGTGGCGCGTAAGCGGTTTCAGCGGCGTGATTAGGTTACAGTGTCACTCTGAAATCCGCTGGGTATCGCCTGCTGACGTGATGTCGTTTGAACTGGCACCGGCAGATATTCCGCTCATCGACCAATATCTGAAACGATTTTCCGGCTGAAGGGATAGATCGAATAAAAAAAGGCGCGGACTGATTTCAGTACCGCGCCTTTTTTGTCTGTGTACAGTGCTTACTTCTTCAGCACTTCCCACTTCAGTTCGTTGGTGCCGACCACGTTGGGATCGCGCACGCATTGCAGTACTACGCTGTCGGCGGTAACGACCGCGCCCTCGCTGTAGCTCTGGTTATTATAAACGCAGCAGTTGTGGCAGGTCGGCGCCGCGTTGTTGTTATTGTTACCACTGTTTTCCCAGATTTGCGGCGGCAGCGGCACGACAACGTCTGCACCGTTATTGAAACCGGTGCGGTTTGCCATTGCCGGTGTCGTCAGTAAAGCAGAGCCGGTCAGTAAAACCATCAGCACTTTTTTGAGATTATTCATCACTGTTTGCTTCCTTTCCTTTGGTGCTCGCTTTGCGGCGTTTAGGGGCGCTTTTGCCTTTCGCCGCAGCGCCCGCCGGTTTGGAAGGCAGGCTGCGAAATGCTGAAGACACCCGATTCGTTTTGGCCTGCATAATGAGATTCTGCAACGTCGCAACCAGCGGTTGCATGAAATCCTGATAACGGCAGTTCTTTTCGCTGATACGCGTCAGGGTCGATTCCCAGTCGGCGGTCATGTCAGGCCGCCCGGCGATGTCCGGCAACGAGTGAATAAGCGCCCGGCCTGTATCACTGGAATGAATGTAGCGTCCTTTCTTATACAAAAACTCCCGACGAAACAGCAGCTCGATAATCCCGGCGCGTGTTGCTTCCGTGCCCAGTCCGTCGGTGGCGCGCAGTATTTTCTTCAGCGCTTTATCCTGCACAAATCGCGCAATCCCGGTCATGGCGGAAAGCAGTGTCGCATCGGTGAAAGGCCGCGGTGGCTGCGTCTGACGCTCCACCACTTCACCGCGCTCACAGAGTAATTCATCGCCCTTCGCCACCACCGGCAGCGGCGTGCCTTCATTCTCTTCATCCCGCTCTTTGCTGCCCAGCAGCGTCCGCCAGCCCGCTTCGGCCAGAAAACGCGCCTTGGCGATAAACTTGCCCCCGGCGATATCCAGATCGATAACACATTTGCGGTAAACCGCGTCCGGGCAGAACTGCATCAGATACTGACGTGCCACCAGGCCATAAATCTTTTGTTCATTATCGGTCAGATTCACTTTGCTGCTGCGTGCAGTCGGAATGATCGCGTGGTGGGCATCGACCTTCTTATCGTCCCAGCAGCGGTTACGAATATCCGTGTCCATCGCCGCCTGCGGCATCAGATCAGGCTGATGAACGCCGATGGCGTTGAGCACTGCATGACGCCCCGCAAAGTGCTCCTCAGGAAGGTATCGGCTGTCGGAGCGCGGATACGTAATCAATTTGTGCGTTTCGTACAATTTCTGGCAAATATCCAGAATCTGCTGCGCACTCAGACCGAACGCTTTCGAGCCTTCGATCTGTAAGGTGGAGAGTGAAAACGGCAGCGGCGCGATGTCATTTTCACGTTTGTCATTATAGCCGGTGACGATTGCCGGCTGGCCGCCGATCCGCGCCACCACGTGATCGGCCAGCGGACGGTGCAGTAAACGCCCTTCTTCGTCCTGATAAGGTTCGCAGGATTCGCTCGGCTGCCACAGCGCCACAAAACGCTCGTCGGCAGGCGTCACGATGTGCGCCTTCACTTCGAAGAAATCTTTAGGCACGAAGTTTTCGATATCTTCATCACGGCGCACCACCAGCCCGAGCACCGGCGTCTGCACGCGGCCAACGGAAAGCACCCCATTGTAACCGGCATTGCGGCCAAGAATTGTGTAAGCGCGGGTCATATTGATGCCGTACAGCCAGTCGGCGCGGGCGCGGGCCAGCGCCGATACACACAGCGGAATGAAATCGCGGTTATCACGCAGACGGTCGATCGCCCGTTCCACCGCCTGCGGGTTGAGATCGTTAATCAGACAACGTTGGGTGGCGTGGCGTTTTTCCGGCGTAAGCTCCAGATAATCCAGCACTTCATCCACCAGCAACTGCCCTTCGCGATCCGGGTCACCGGCGTGAACTACCTGCGAGGCTTCCTGTAATAAGCGTTTGATGACGTTGAGCTGTTTGGCGACAGAGGAACGCGGCTGAAGCTGCCATTTTTCAGGAATGATCGGCAGATCGGCCAGTGACCAGCGCGCATAGCGGCTGTCGTAGGCGTCCGGCTGAGCCTGTTCGAGTAAGTGGCCGACGCACCAGGTGACCACCTGATCGTTACCGCAGGCAATGTAACCGTCGCCGCGACGGTGAGGTTTAGGCAGAACGTCCGCAATCGCGCGGGCAAGGCTGGGTTTTTCGGCAATGAACAGGCGCATTAAACGGCACCCGTCAGCGGCGCAGCGCCGGTCAGTGTGATCGCCACTCCCATTTTCATCGTCCCATCCTTCATTAACTACGTCCTCATCATAAAGATGGTGGCTATGTTAGCCGCTGGCGGCAGAATTAGTAAGACGAAGAGAGACATCTGAGAACGCGGTCGCTCATTAAGCCAGCAAAAAACCGGTTTAATCAGAAAACGCTGAGTCAAACCGGCAATTGCCAGAGCTTGTGCTTTTAGAAATGTGACACGAATGGCGTGCTGTCGACCGGAATAATTTGCAGACTCGCTTTCAGCTGAGGCGTACCGAGATACAAGAAACCGACGATTTTATCGTTCTCGCCGCATTTGAATGCGCGGCGAACGTCCGGGTGATCGGTCCACGCACCGCTGCGCCAGATTCCGTTGAATCCCTGCGCCAGCGCGGCCATCTGCATCGCCTGCACGGCACAACCGGCGGACAGCAACTGTTCCCACTGCGGGACTTTCGCGCTCTCTTTGCAGGCGGCAATCACTGTGATAATTTGCGGCGCGCGAAGCGGTGCCTGCGTGGCTTTCTCGATGGCCTTTTCGTCGGCGCCGTCTTTGATGGCAGCCGCGCGCAACAGCTCGCTAAACCGTACCAGACCGTCGTTTTCTGCAATCACAAAACGCCACGGCTGTAAGGCCCCGTGATCCGGCGCGCGTAGCCCGGCATTAATAATATTTTGCAACGCCTGGCCGGACGGCGCAGGCGCTGCCAGACGGGAAGCAGAACGGCGGTTAAGTAATAAATCTAAAGCATCCATTGAAATCTCCTGAGCAGAACTGAGAATAATTGCTATTAACCTTACGTTAACATAGGCGCCCCGCCATTTTCCAACTGCCTTTGGGGTTTCGGAGAATGACGCACCGCCAAATTCTGAAATGATTTAAAGCTGACTTTTTTCCGGCGGGTCATTAGGATAGCGATACTTTTCCCGTCTTGTTGGAGAGACCATGCGCACATTGTGGCGAATTATCGCCGGTTTTTTTAAGTGGACCTGGCGTCTTCTTAATTTCGTCCGAGAATTTATTCTCAACGTATTTCTTATAGTGATCATTTTGGCCGGTGTTGGCATCTGGTACGCCGTGCAGGATAAACCTGTTGATGCTACCAAAGGCGCGTTGCTGGTTGACCTCAGCGGTTCCGTGGTCGATAAGCCTTCGGTCAATAATAAAGTGCGCCAGTGGGGGCGCGAACTGCTGGGCACCTCGAGCAGCCGTTTGCAGGAAAACGCCCTGTTTGATCTGGTCGATACCATTCGTGCCGCTAAAGATGACAAAAACATCACCGGTATGGTGTTGCAACTGACTGATTTCACCGGCACCGATCAGGCGTCGATGCAATACATTGGCAAGGCGCTGCGTGAATTCCGTGATGCGGGCAAACCGATTTACGCTATTGATGACAGCTACAACCAGTCGCAATACTATCTGGCCAGCTACGCCAACAAGATCTACCTCTCGCCGCAGGGCGCAGTCGATCTGCACGGTTTTGCCACCAATAATCTTTACTACAAAACGTTGCTGGATAAGCTGAAAGTCACCACCAATATCTTCCGCGTCGGGACGTACAAATCCGCCGTGGAGCCGTTGATTCGTGACGATATGTCCCCGGCGGCCCGTGAAGCAGACAGCCGCTGGGTCGGCGGATTGTGGACCAATTATCTGAACACCGTTTCCGCCAACCGTCAGATCACGCCAGAGCAACTGTTCCCTGGTGCAGCAGGCGTTCTGGCCGGTATGCAGGCCACCGGCGGCGATATGGCGCAGTACGCGCTGAAAGCCAAACTGGTGGATTCGCTGGCATCCCGTACCGAAGCGGAAAACGATATGGTGAAAGCGTTTGGCTGGAATAAAACCACCAAAGACTTCAACTACACCAGCATCTACGATTATTCGCCGAAACCAAAACCGGACAATAACGATCCGCAAATCGCGGTGATCTTCGCGACCGGCGCGATCAACGACGGTGAAGAGCAACCGGGCGCGGTGGGCGGCGATACCACCGCACAGCAAATTCGCGAAGCCCGTCTGGATCCGAAAGTGAAAGCGATTGTGTTCCGTGTTAACAGCCCTGGCGGCAGCGTCAGTGCCTCCGAGGTGATCCGCTCTGAACTTGCCGCTGCGAAAGCCGCCGGTAAACCGGTAGTGGTTTCGATGGGTGGCATGGCGGCTTCAGGCGGTTACTGGATTTCCACACCAGCCAACTACATCATCGCCAGCCCGAGCACACTGACCGGTTCCATCGGTATCTTTGGGGTGATCAACACGTATCAGAACACGCTGGATTACGCCGGTGTGCACACTGATGGCGTGGCGACCTCCCCGCTGGCGGATATCGCGTCTACCAAAGCGTTGCCGCCGGAATTCTCGCAGATGATGCAGCTTAACATCGAGAACGGGTATAAAACTTTCCTCGGCCTGGTAGCAGATTCGCGTCACAAAACGCCTGAGCAGATAGACCAGATCGCACAGGGTCATGTCTGGATTGGTTCAGATGCCAAAGCTAACGGACTGGTGGATGAGCTGGGTGATTTCGATGACGCAGTGAAGAAAGCCGCTGAGCTGGCGAAACTGCCAAAATGGCAACTGAACTGGTACGTCAGCGAACCAAGCCTGAGCGATTTGGTGTTCTCGCAGGTGAGCGCCTCCGTTCACGCCATGCTGCCTGCCGTGGTTCAGGCTTATCTGCCTGCGCCGGTAAGCAAAATGGCGATGGAACTGAAATCTCAGGCTGATCTGTTCAATAACATGAACGATCCGCAAAACCGTTATGCGCTTTGCCTGACCTGCGGTGATGTGAAATAACGTTCATTTAAACCGCTAACAGCCAGCCCGGAGCCTCGCAGAGAGCCTCCGGGCTTTTTTATGGTGGGACACAGGCGGCGAAATCTTTATACTCAGCGCAGTTGCTTTCATCTTTCTGAATAAGAACATCTTCGATGACTAAAAAATCTATTTACGTGGCCTACACTGGCGGCACCATCGGTATGCAGCGTTCCGAACAGGGTTACATTCCGGTTTCCGGGCACCTGCAGCGCCAGCTGGCGCTGATGCCAGAATTTCATCGCCCGGAAATGCCTGAATTCACCATTCAGGAATACGCACCGCTGATGGATTCTTCCGACATGACGCCGGAAGACTGGCAGCATATTGCCGACGATATTCAGGCGCATTACGAAGATTACGACGGTTTCGTCATCCTGCACGGCACCGACACTATGGCGTTTACCGCATCCGCGCTGTCGTTCATGCTGGAAAATCTGAGCAAGCCGGTGATTGTGACAGGGTCACAAATCCCCCTTGAGGCGTTGCGTTCCGACGGTCAAATTAACCTGCTCAATTCGCTGTACATCGCGGCTAACCATCCGGTCAACGAAGTCACCCTGTTCTTCAACAATCGTCTTTATCGCGGCAACCGCAGCACCAAAGCGCACGCCGACGGTTTCGACGCATTCGCCTCGCCGAATCTGACGCCGCTGCTGGAAGCCGGGATCCACATCCGCCGCCTGTCCACGCCATCGCTGCCGGTCGATCCTGCCGCCAGACTCATCGTGCATAACATCACTCCACAGCCGATTGGCGTGGTAACGATTTATCCGGGGATTTCCGCCGAAGTGGTGCAGAATTTCCTGATGCAGCCGGTGAAAGCGCTGATCCTGCGCTCTTATGGCGTCGGCAATGCCCCGCAAAAAGGGGATTTGCTGAAAGTGCTGAAAGACGCGTCTGAGCGTGGCATTGTGGTGGTAAACCTGACGCAATGTATTTCAGGGCGCGTGAACATGGGCGGATATGCCACCGGCAACGCGCTGGCGCATTCGGGCGTGATCAGCGGGTTTGATATGACCGTCGAGGCGGCGCTGACGAAGCTGCATTATCTGCTCAGCCAGTCGCATACGCCGGAAGAAATCCGCGAACTGATGCAGCAAAACCTGCGCGGCGAGCTCACCGAATAAGGGTCAATATGAAATCTGCATTGTTGCTGGTCGATCTGCAAAATGATTTTTGTCAGGGCGGCGCGTTAGCCGTCGCTGAGGGTGACGCCACGATTACGATCGCCAACCAAATGATGGCGTGGTGTAAGAAAAAGGATGTCGCCGTCGTGGCGTCACAGGACTGGCACCCCGCCAAACATCGCAGCTTTGCGGCGAATTCCCATACCGAAGCCTGGACAATCGGCGAGCTGAACGGTCTGCCGCAGGTTTGGTGGCCGGTGCATTGTGTGCAGAATGAACCCGGCGCTGAGTTTCATCCGGCGCTGGAAATAAAGCGTCTGGATTTCGTCGTGCAAAAAGGCACGAATATGGATATCGACAGCTACAGCGCGTTTTATGACAACGGGCATCTTGCCGCCACCATGCTCAATGACTGGTTGAAAGCAGCAAAGATTTCCCATCTTTATGTCATGGGTCTCGCTACGGATTACTGCGTGAAATTCACCGTGCTCGACGCCCTGGCGCAGGGATATAAAGTCACCGTGCTCACCGACGGCTGCCGTGGCGTGAACCTGAAACCGCAGGACAGTGATGAAGCTATTAAGGCGATGCAACTGGCGGGCGCGAAAGTGAGTACCTCAGCGGCGGTGTTGGGGTAAATCATCCTGATTTTTGATATTAAAAAAAGGCGCTATTGAGCGCCTTTTTCATAAGCAAGAAAAAGCTAAAATCACTCCGGTCTTAACCGGATCACTGTCTCTTGCGCAAACTGCTGCTTCAGTTCCTGCTTACTTTTGGTGACGATTTGTCCGTCGGTGCCGATACTCATATGTTGAGCATCGACGTTATGGCGCGACTGATAGAGCATCACCGCCTGCAGGCTATGATCTTTTTGTTCCGGGGTCAGTGCGACGCCATCGGGCCATTTCCCCAGTTCTACCGCCAGTGCCAGACGCGCATAGATTTCCGGCGTCATCACGTCAATGAGTTGGTTAATTTCCATCTTCTACCCCTTGCTTGCAGCAATTATTCAAGATGTTTTGAATAATTGCTGAATCGATTTTGTCGGTAAAATTACGCATTATGACCGTAGCATTTAACCTGACGTTTTATTGCCATTTTCGCCATCGATAAAACTCATCGATGCGGAATTCACGCAGTAACGCTCGCCGGTCGGCTGAGGGCCATCAGGAAAAACGTGCCCCAGATGCGCTTCGCAATTTGAACAACGTATTTCTACGCGCTCCATGCCATGGGTGTTATCCGTCAGGTATTTAATCGCATCATGATGCACTGGCTGGTAAAAGCTGGGCCAGCCGCATCCGGAATCGTATTTGGTATCTGAATAAAACAACGGTGCGTTACAGACCAGGCAGTGGTAAATGCCGTCGCGTCTGTTATGCAACAGTTTGCCAGTGTACGGAGGTTCAGTACCGTGTTCCTGGGTCACATAATGTTGAATTTCAGTAAGTTGTTCGAGTGAGGAAGACAATTTAGGTTCATTGCTCATAATTTTCGTTCTCTGACGAATAGAAAAATCAACTAAAATAACAGTTTATAATAACAAAAAATTAACAACGGATCTGCCTGTTTTGTCCTAAACTGTAGGGCATCAGCGTTAGCCAGCTCCAACTTGTGATGGCGATCACACTCCTAATGTTTCAACCCTTTAAATTCTATTTATCGCCCCCATCTGGTTGTGAGCCGATTTAAAAAACGGAACGTGCAATTTGCGAGCAAAAGTAGGTCCTCCCTTTGACTTACAGCAATAATTGACACGATTCCGCTTGACGCTCAGCAAGGTTTTTGTAATTTTACAACCAACCTTTTATTCACTAAAAAAATAGCTGGTGGAATATATGACTATCAAAGTAGGTATCAACGGTTTTGGCCGTATCGGTCGCATTGTTTTCCGTGCTGCTCAGGAACGTTCTGACATCGAGATCGTAGCAATCAACGATCTGTTAGACGCAGAATACATGGCATACATGTTGAAGTACGACTCAACTCATGGTCGTTTCAACGGTACCGTAGAAGTGAAAGACGGTCACCTGGTTGTTAACGGCAAAACCATCCGTGTTACCGCTGAGCGTGATCCAGCTAACCTGAAATGGAATGAAGTTAACGTTGATGTTGTTGCTGAAGCAACTGGCCTGTTCCTGGACGACGCGACTGCACGTAAGCACATCACTGCTGGCGCTAAGAAAGTTGTTCTGACTGGTCCATCTAAAGATGACACCCCTATGTTCGTTATGGGCGTGAACCATAAAGAATACGCTGGCCAGGAAATCGTTTCTAACGCTTCTTGCACCACTAACTGCCTGGCACCACTGGCAAAAGTTATCAACGACAACTTCGGTATCGCTGAAGCGCTGATGACCACTGTTCATGCGACCACCGCTACTCAGAAAACTGTCGATGGCCCGTCTCACAAAGACTGGCGCGGCGGCCGCGGCGCATCTCAGAACATCATCCCTTCTTCTACCGGTGCTGCTAAAGCAGTAGGTAAAGTAATCCCAGCTCTGAACGGTAAACTGACTGGTATGGCGTTCCGCGTTCCTACCCCTAACGTTTCCGTTGTTGACCTGACTGCACGTCTGGAAAAACCAGCAAGCTACAAAGAAATCTGCGCAGCAATCAAAGCAGCTTCTGAAGAAGGCGACCTGAAAGGCGTTCTGGGTTACACCGAAGAAGACGTCGTATCTACCGACTTCAACGGCGAAAAACTGACTTCCGTATTTGATGCGAAAGCAGGTATCGCTCTGAACGACCACTTTGTGAAACTGGTTTCCTGGTACGACAACGAAACTGGCTACTCAAACAAAGTATTGGATCTGATTTCTCACATTTCCAAGTAATTGGCAATGTTGATGAACTGATTAAAGGGCGACGCGAGTCGCCCTTTTGCTTTCTGTCGGATGCACTTTTCTATCAGGCACATGAGTGCGATCAATCTTAAAGCTTTGGTTCATCTGTAGTCTTGGTTCTTATCATCGTAATTATTTATCTACCCGATATAAAATCAACAGGACACCAGATAATGATCGAGCAACTCCTCTCCCTACCCGTTGTAAACCAAATCTCTACCACCATCAGCCAGCGTCAAAAAGATGAACTTCCGGTTATTGTGGTTTCCCACCCGAAAGTCCGTGCAGCCGTTGCCTTACAGGGCGCGCATCTGCTGGCATGGCAACCGGAAGGCCAAGAACCTGTTTTGTGGATGAGCAGCGCCAGCGCGTTCAAAGAAGGCGTGGCAATCCGTGGCGGTATCCCAATTTGCTGGCCGTGGTTTGGTCCTGCCGGTAAACCTTCGCATGGTTTTGCACGTAACATGCCGTGGGAACTGACCGATCACAAAGAAAACGATCAGGGCGTGGTATTAACGCTGACGCTGAAAAGCTCAGAAGAAACACTGGCACTCTGGCCGCATGATTTCACGCTGACCGCACGCTTTACACTGGGTGAAACCTGCCATATTGAGCTGGAATCCACCGGTGACTTCGAGGCGAACAGCGCCCTGCACACTTATTTCAACATCGGCGATATCGCAGATGTCAGCATCAAAGGCCTGGGCGGCAGCTTCATCGATAAAGTGGATGGCGCAAAAGCCAAGCAGGAAACCGGGGATCTGACGTTCTCCGGCCAGACTGACCGCATTTACACCCAGCCGCAGGCGACCAGCGAAATCATCGATCCGGTTCTGAAACGTACGCTGGTGATAGCTCATGAGAATAACGCAGACGTGGTGGCGTGGAATCCTGGCGCGCAACTGTCTGTCAGCATGGCGGATATGCCGGATGACGGCTATAAGACCATGGTCTGTGTAGAAACCGCACAAGTCTCCCATACGCATACTTCAACGCATGCTGCGCCTGCACGCCTCGCGGTGACGTTCTCACTGCGTAAGTAATACATCGCGTAGGCATACTTAGTTTGCTTCATGCAGACATGACAAAGGGGCCTGATGGCCCCTTTTCTTATCTTTGCGACGGTAAATGTAACCGGATCGACCCATCAAGGTGCGTCAAAGCGCGTTGCCCCTTCCCGTCCATATCTCATTGCCCTGCAGATGTGCAAATGGGGCGAAGCGCCCCATTAATGTGCATTTTACGCACCCACTCTGTGCCTGTCGGATTAGAACGTGTAAGTCACGCCCGTCCAGACTACGGCGGAATAAGATTTATCCACCATCGGGCTATCTTTCACTTCATCCGCTAAACGAATGTAACGGCCAGTGAAGAATGCCTGCCATTCCTTTGTGAAGTTATAACGCGCAGAAAGTTCCGCGTACGGGCTGAAGCTGTCATCAGCGGTATAGCTACTCAGGCCGCTGCGGCGAGATTCGCCTTTGCTGACGCCGTAGTAGTAATCGTTCTGATTGCTGCTGCTCCACATCACACCAAAGCCCGGCACCAGTGCCCAGTTATCTTCCCGGATCGGATACAGATAAGCCGCATCTGCGACCAGACCGTTACTGTTGTTCAGCACATCACCGTTGAAGGTCGCGCGCAGCGTACCCCAGTCTTCAATATGCGAGTACGCCAGACCACCCATCAGGGTGCCACGACGTTTGTTCAGTTGTTTCATCTGATGGTCATCAGAATCATCGGGATCGTAACCGAATGGAATATAGGACGCCGTCGCGCTGAATTTGTTGTGGTCATCCTTCCACAGGTAGTAACCCGCAGTCAGCGATTTGAAGTAGAAATCATCGCTCTCGTAAGAGATAACCGGCACCGGATAAACTTTGTTGTCATAACCACGGTACGGATTGACGTCGCCCAGCGCGGATGCGCCAAGTGACCATGTCCCTGCCACAGCCGCATGACTGAAAAGCACTGCCGCGCCCACGATGGACAGTGTTTTAAGGTTTGGAGTTTTCATTGTCTTAATTCCATTAAGTAAAAAATCTTGGCTAGTGTAAATGAAGAGTAAACGTTGCGCTTAGCATTTACAGTTTTTCGGATTCCTTTACACAGGCATCGTCGGTAAAACCGGTGCGATCGCATAATTTATCTGCAAAATATGAAATAAAAATGACTAAAGAAAACACTTTCTGGCCGGAGGGCACGTCCTGTAAGGCTTTTCCGACCGTTTGTGAGAAGTGAGTCATTGATATGACTTAAAAAACGCCAGAAGCAGAGAGGAAATTTTTGTAATGCCAAACTACGCTTATAAATAGATGAAAGACTTAGCCTGAACCGGTTGCCCGCTCCACCGATTTAAGACAGTTTTTAGTCAGTCGCAACTGTCGGTATCCAAGGGGTTCTGCAAGTTGGCATAAGGGTTGCTGTATTCAGGTGGGATCTTTCTTCCGGGAGCGCCGAATGAAATGCTCTCAATTACCTGTGCTTTACCCAAGTCCTGTGGTCGCCGCTTAACTCGCTACGGCTCAGGTACGAAGGGTAAAATAACGAAGGACGGGCATCGTATGAACATATTTGACCACTATCGCCAGCGCTATGAGGCTGCCAAGGACGAAGAGTTCACACTGCAGGAATTTCTTACCATTGCTCGGCAAGATCGCAGTGCATATGTCAATGCGGCGGAACGTCTGTTGATGGCAATCGGTGAACCAGTGATGGTAGACACCGCGCTTGAGCCACGCCTGTCGCGTTTATTCTCGAACCGTGTTGTTGCACGCTACCCTGCATTTGAAGAATTTTACGGTATGGAAGAGGCAATCGAACAGATCGTCTCTTACCTCAAACATGCCGCGCAGGGCCTGGAAGAAAAGAAACAAATCCTTTATTTACTGGGCCCGGTGGGTGGCGGTAAATCGTCACTGGCCGAACGGCTGAAATCCCTGATGCAACGCGTACCGATTTATGTGCTGAGCGCCAACGGCGACCGCAGCCCGGTAAACGATCATCCGCTCTGCCTGTTTAATCCGCAGGAAGATGCGCACATTCTTGAAAAAGAATACAACATTCCCCCGCGTTACCTCGGCACCATCATGTCGCCGTGGGCCGCGAAACGCTTGCATGAATTTGGTGGCGATATCACCAAATTCAAAGTCGTGAAAGTCTGGCCGTCGATTCTCGAACAAATCGCTATCGCCAAAACCGAGCCGGGTGATGAGAACAACCAGGACATTTCCGCGCTGGTCGGGAAAGTGGATATCCGTAAGCTGGAAAACCACGCGCAAAACGATCCTGATGCCTACGGTTATTCTGGCGCTCTCTGCCGCGCGAACCAGGGTGTCATGGAATTCGTTGAGATGTTCAAAGCGCCTATCAAAGTGCTGCACCCGTTACTGACCGCCACACAGGAAGGTAACTACAACGGTACTGAAGGGATCTCCGCCCTGCCGTTCAACGGCATTATTCTGGCTCACTCCAACGAATCTGAGTGGGTGACGTTCCGTAACAACAAGAACAACGAAGCTTTCCTCGACCGCGTGTACATCGTTAAGGTGCCTTACTGCCTGCGCGTGTCGGAAGAGATGAAAATCTACGACAAACTGCTCAGCAACAGTGAGCTTTCTCATGCCCCTTGCGCACCGGGAACGCTGGAAACGCTGGCCCGCTTCTCGATTCTCTCGCGTCTGAAAACGCCGGAGAATTCCAGCAGCTATTCCAAAATGCGGGTGTACGACGGTGAAAGCCTGAAAGATACCGATCCTAAAGCCAAGTCCTATCAGGAATACCGCGACTATGCGGGCGTGGATGAAGGCATGAACGGGCTCTCGACGCGTTTTGCCTTTAAGATTTTGTCCCGCGTCTTCAACTTCGACCATGTGGAAGTCGCCGCCAACCCGGTTCATCTGTTCTACGTTCTGGAACAGCAGATCGAGCGCGAGCAGTTCCCGCAGGACATCGCTGAAAAATATCTTGAGCACCTGAAAGGCTATCTGATCCCGAAATATGCTGAATTTATCGGCAAAGAGATCCAGACAGCTTATCTGGAATCCTATTCAGAATACGGGCAGAACATTTTCGACCGTTATGTAACGTACGCTGATTTTTGGATCCAGGATCAGGAATACCGTGATCCAGATACTGGCCAGCTGTTCGACCGTGAATCGCTGAATGCTGAGCTTGAGAAAATCGAAAAACCTGCCGGGATCAGTAATCCAAAAGATTTCCGTAATGAGATAGTCAACTTCGTGCTGCGTGCCCGCGCCAACAACAGCGGCCGTAACCCCAACTGGACCAGTTACGAAAAACTGCGCACGGTCATTGAGAAAAAAATGTTCTCAAATACCGAAGAATTATTGCCAGTTATCTCGTTTAACGCCAAGACGTCGACTGATGAACAGAAGAAACATGATGATTTTGTCGACAGAATGATGGAGAAAGGATATACACGCAAACAGGTTCGCCTGCTTTGTGAATGGTATCTGCGCGTGAGAAAATCCTCGTAACCGGGGATTGTTGGCAACGCCGTTTGGGGGAAATATGACGTATTTTATTGACCGTCGGCTTAATGGCAAAAACAAAAGCGCGGTGAACCGCCAGCGCTTTTTGCGACGCTATAAGTCGCAAATCAAACAGTCGATTGCCGAAGCCATCAACAAGCGTTCGGTTACCGACGTCGATAGCGGGGAGTCCGTCTCGATCCCCAATTCGGATATCAATGAACCCATGTTCCATCAGGGTCGCGGTGGCTTACGCCACCGTGTTCACCCCGGCAATGACCACTTTGTGCAGAATGACCGTATCGAAAGACCGCAAGGGGGCGGCGGCGGCGGCAGTGGCCAGGGCGATGCCAGTCAGGACGGAGAAGGCGAGGATGAGTTCTCCTTCCAGATCTCCAAAGACGAATATCTGGATCTGCTGTTTGAAGATCTGGCGCTGCCTAATCTGAAGAAAAATCAGCATAAGCAGCTGACCGAATTCAAAACCCACCGCTCCGGCTACACCTCCAACGGCGTACCGGCCAATATCAGTGTGGTGCGCTCTTTGCAAAATTCGCTGGCACGCCGGACGGCGATGACCGCGGGTAAAAAACGAGAGCTGCGTGAGCTGGAATCAACGCTTTCTGAAGTTGAAATCAGCGAACCGGCCCAATTATTGGAAGAAGAACGGCTGCGTAAAGAGATCGCCGAATTGCGGGCGAAAATCGCCAAAACGCCATTTATCGATACCTTTGATTTACGTTATCGCAATTACGAACGTCGCGCTGAGCCTTCAAGCCAGGCGGTGATGTTCTGTCTGATGGATGTGTCGGGTTCGATGGATCAGGCAACCAAAGACATGGCCAAACGTTTTTACATTCTGCTCTATCTGTTCCTGAGCCGGACGTACAAAAACGTCGATGTGGTCTATATCCGTCACCACACACAAGCCAAAGAAGTGGACGAACAGGAGTTCTTCTACTCACAGGAAACCGGCGGCACCATCGTTTCAAGCGCACTGAAGCTGATGGATGAAGTCATCCAGGAACGTTACGACCCGGCGCAGTGGAATATTTACGCTGCGCAGGCCTCCGATGGCGACAACTGGGCTGACGACTCCCCTCTCTGCCACCAGCTTTTGGCACAGAAGATCCTGCCAATGGTGCGTTATTACAGCTATATCGAAATCACCCGCCGCGCCCACCAGACGCTGTGGCGTGAATACGAAGTGTTGCAGCAGAAATTCGGTAATTTCGCCATGCAACATATTCGTGAACAGGAAGATATTTATCCGGTGTTCAGGGAGCTTTTTCATAAGCAAACTGAAAAAGGGTGAAATTGAGATAAATAAAAAGCCGGCAAATAAATCTGCCGGCTTTTTTAATACATAAACTTCAGCGCATTTCCTTTCCCTTTAGTGGGAAATTACATGCCGTAAACCAGATTCACAGAAGTGACGGTATCGGTTTTATCCGGCGCACTGGCGGGTGGCTTAGTGTTGTACGTGACGTCGTAAGCGACTTTCAAAGAGAAGTGGCTGTTGATCGCAACGGTCAGCGCGGTTTCTGAGTTCAGCGTGGTTTCATCGTTCGCTAACACGGAAACGCCCTGAGTGAATTTCGCGGTATCGCTTATTTGATAACCATAAGTACCGGAACCGTAAGCCAATGCACGGGTGGAGTTACCGCCCTGCTGGAACTCATCATGACGTACACCCGGACCGGCTTCCAGATTCAGCGTATGAACCGGACCGCTCCAAATCTGACGACCGTAACCGACAGTGGCCACATCGCGCGCGCGGTAACCATTGTAACGGTCACTCAGCCAGCTGGCCTGACCAAACAGATAGTTGGCGTTATCGATATTGTAACGGGTACGGGCACCGGCCTGATACTTCTCGGATGAACGCACACCGGAAGAGGACGTGTTACGCGCAGAACCCCACAGGCTGTTCGCCGTGTTGGTACCAAACCAGGTCATCGTGGTATCGGCATTCAGCGTGGAGTTGCTGGTGTTACCGGTTTGTGCACTGTAACCCGCCTGAACATTCCCTACGAACGGCTTTTTCGCCTGAGCAGGGTCATCTAACGCGGTGAAAATAGTGGTGTCTGCAAGGCTTGAGATACTGAACAGCGAGGCACCGCAGACAACGGCACACACTGGTAAATGACGTACAACCCGAAAAAACATTTTGCTTCCCCAATATGACTTAAGGCAAATAACGATATTGAACTACACGATTAATGCCATTAATTAGGATCCGTTAATCAAGCCTGGCAACTCCGTTTCGATGGCACATACCTACATACAAATTTTTTACCGCAACAAATATAACGCACTCAGGCCACGATATCTTAATAAAGCGACCTTTTTAGACAGTTCCTAATCACTTAAATTATTTGCAAAACTTCCTGCAATAAAAAAACGCAATCATTACGTTTTGTTGCGTTGATTTTTCATTTCAACGCAGGTTCATCATGAAAGCGGTGTGATAGCAAATCATGTGGCCTGATCACCAGCTCCCCGGCAGACTTCACCTGAGAAACCAAGACCCGGCAGCGAACAGATTTCCGCCGAACGCGCTGCGCAATCTTGTCCTTTTGAGCGATGCGGGGTAGTTTTGTTCTGATAACATCTTATTTTTGCCTCGGGTTCCTCGAAGGCAGCCTTCAGGAGGAGTGGTCAATGGCTTTACAACAAGAGATTATTCAGGCTCTGCACGTTAAACCGCAAATCGATGCCGCGCAGGAAGTGCGTGTCAGCGTCGATTTTCTCAAAAGTTATCTGCTGGCCCATCCCTTTATTAAATCTTTGGTACTCGGCATCAGCGGCGGGCAGGATTCTACTCTTACCGGCAAACTTTGCCAAACGGCAATTAGTGAATTACGTGCACAAACGGCTGACGACAGCTATCAGTTCATCGCGGTGCGCCTGCCCTATGGCGTGCAGGCCGATGAATCCGATTGCCAGGATGCGATTACCTTTATCCAGCCGGATCAGGTTCTGACCGTCAATATTAAAAATGCCGTGCTGGCGAGTGAAGCGACGCTGCGTGAAATCGGTATCGAACTGAGCGATTTCATTAAGGGCAACGAAAAAGCCCGCGAGCGCATGAAAGCGCAGTACAGCATTGCAGGCATGAAAAAAGGCGTGGTGGTCGGCACCGATCACGCGGCAGAAGCGGTCACCGGCTTCTTCACCAAATACGGCGACGGCGGCACGGACATTAACCCGATTTTCCGTCTGAACAAACGTCAGGGAAAAGCGTTGCTGAAAGAACTCGGTTGCCCCGAGCATTTATATACCAAAGCGCCGACGGCGGATTTAGAAGAAAACCGCCCTGCCTTGCCGGATGAAGTGGCGCTGGGCGTGACCTACGAACTGATCGACGATTATCTGGAAGGCAAGACTATCGACGAGGCATCCGCGAAAATCATCGAAGGTTGGTATCTGCGCACGGAGCATAAACGCCAGCCGCCGGTCACGGTGTTTGACGATTTTTGGAAGAAAAAATAACGCATCCGGAACAATGACTTTACGGACACTCCCTGAGTGTCCGTGTTCTTGTCCACTCTGGTTCACATCCCCCGTTCGCCTGATTGTCACAAGAACCTTCCCATTCATTAACTAAATCATTACCCTTAGCGTCCTTTCGGATGACTGACAGTGATGTTTTCAATGCAAAAATTCCTTTTTCTGTTGCTGAGCATGGTATTGCTTGGCCCGCTGGGTATTGATTTATACCTGCCCGCCATCCCGGCGATTGCCCTCGGACTTAACAGCTCAGAGGGGGTGATCCAGTCCTCGATTTCCTTATTCATTCTGGTGATGGGGCTGGGACAGCTGGTGGCCGGCCCGCTGGTGGATAAATTCGGTCGACGCCCGATCGCCATTATCGGCGTGGTGGTGTACCTGGCGGGTGCAATCATTGCCGCCACGTCAGTTGCGCCGTGGATGTTCCTGCTCTCGCGCGTGGTTCAGGGGCTGGCTGTGTGCTGTACGTCGGTCGTTATTTTCAGCGGCGTGCGCGATCGCATGAGCGGTAACGATGCCGCCCGCGCCTACGGTTTTCTTAACGGTACGCTCAATATCATTCCGGCGCTGGCCCCGCTGATCGGCGGCCTTATCGCCCAGTACTATGGCTGGCGTGCGCCGTTCTGGGCACTCAGCGGTTATACCGTGGCGATTTTGTTGCTGGTTATTTTCAAACTGCCGGAAACCCGCCCGGCGGATACTCAAACTAATACCGGCCTGCCGTTTCGTCAGTACGCCCGTATTTTGTCGGACTCGCGCTTTATCACGTTTGCGCTGGTGAATGCCGGTGCGATGGGTATGGCGCTGACCTATGTCTCGCTTGCTCCGACGGTGCTGATGAATGTCGCAGGACTCACTCCGCTGGAGTTTTCCATCGTCTTCGGCGCAAATGGCTTCTGGATCATGGCGGTGAGTTTTGTTGCCAACCGCATTATCCGTAAGGTCGGACGTCCGGTGTGTTTAAAAACGGGCGGCATTTTGATGTTCATCGGCTGTGCCGGGTTGATTGCCGGGATCACGCTGGTACCACCGGCGGAACAAACAGCGACCTGGTTATACATGCTGCCGGTGGCCAGTGCCTGTGCCGGTCTGGCTTTCCTGATGGGTCCGGCAACCAGCTATGCGCTTGAGCCGTTCTCCAGTGAAGCAGGTGTCGCCTCTGCGCTGGTCGGTTCGGTGCAGATGGCGGGCGGTGCGCTGCTCGGATTTATTGCGATGGCGCTGCCGTTACAGCCAAAGCTGAGCGTGGCGCTGGTCATGCTGGCGGGAGGATGTCTGGCGATGCTGGCACGTCGCGCCAGCAAAAATCGACGGGCCGTCTGACCCGTCTGGAGAAGTAAGGCTTCTAGGCTGTAGTTACCGGTACGCGGGGCGCGAGAGCACTCAGCAGCTCATACCCCAGCGTACCGCACGCTGCAGCCACATCATCCACCGGCAGATTTTTCCCCCACAGTTCAACCGGCGTTCCAATCTGCGCCTGCGGACAGGGTGTTAAGTCTACTGCCAGCATGTCCATCGATACCGTCCCGACCGTCACCGTGCGCACACCATCCACCCACACCGGCGTACCGGACGGCGCATGGCGCGGATACCCGTCCGCATAGCCGCACGCCACCACGCCAATGCGCTGAGGCTGCAATGCCGTATACCGCGCGCCATAGCCCACGCGGTCGCCCGGATGCAGGTGCTGAATGCCGATAAGCTCGCTGCTGAGTGTCATCACCGGTTGCAGGCCGGTAGTGGCAATATCCTGCCACTGCCCGCTCGGCGACGCGCCGTAAAGAATAATCCCAGGCCGAACCCAGTCGTGATGCGTAGACGGATGCCAGAGCGTCGCGGCGGAGTTCGCAAGAGAGCGCGGCCCGCTGATGCCCTCTCCCGCTTGCGTGATCACCGCCACCTGGGTATCCACGCCTTCCGTGCTGTCAGCCGTGGCGAAGTGGCTCATCAGGGTGATTTCGCCCACCTGCTTCAGCGCATGCAGCTGTTGCCAGATTTCTCTGATGCGCTCAGGAGCAAAGCCTAACCGGTTCATCCCGCTGTTCACTTTCAGGTAGATATTCACCGGCTGGCTGAGCTGAGCTTCTGCCAGCGCGGCAATTTGCCAGTCGCTGTGCACCGATGTTGTCAGGCGATAACGGTCAACCGCCGTTAAATCGCTGGCGCTGAAAAAACCTTCCAGCAGAAGAATGGGTCCTTCCCAGCCCGCTTCGCGCAGCAAAATCGCTTCTTTAAAATCGAGTAATGCAAAACCATCAGCGCCGGACAAATGTTTCCAGATACGCGAAATACCGTGGCCGTAGCCGTTGGCTTTCACCACCGCCCAGACTTTACTGTTCGGGGCAAAACGGCGGATAACGTCCAGATTATGAGATAACGCAGAGAGAGATAACGTGGCAGAAATCGGGCGAGGCATACCAGCTCCGGCAGTAAATAAAGTGGCGCCTGCACCGTACGGCACAGGCGGGAATTAACAGCAACTTCAGCCCACCGGATGCATTTTATGCGGGCCTGCCGGATGAGCGATAAAGCCGGGACTGTAGCGCTCTACCGAAAGGTCGTCGGACGGGATCGCTGGCGTCACGCCGGACATAATATCAGCCAGCAGTTGCCCGGAGCCGCAGGCCATCGTCCAGCCCAGCGTGCCGTGGCCGGTATTGAGGAACAGGTTTTTGATACGCGTACGGCCTACGATCGGCGTGCCGTCCGGAGTCATCGGACGCAGGCCGGTCCAGAAAGTCGCCTGCTCCACGTTACCGCCGTTCGGGTAAAGATCTCTCACCACCATTTCCAGCGTCTCACGACGTGCCTGCGCCAGCTTAAGATTAAAGCCGACGATTTCCGCCATCCCGCCCACGCGAATGCGATCGTCAAAGCGGGTAATGGCTATTTTGTAAGTTTCATCGAGTACGGTAGACACCGGCGCAGAATCCGGATCGATAATCGGGATGGTCAGCGAGTAACCTTTCAGCGGATACACCGGAATCGACACCAGATCAGCCAGCAGCGCAGTGGAATATGAACCGAACGCCACCACGTAAGCATCGGCTTTCTTCACTTCATCACCACACTGGACACCGGTGATCTCACCGTTTTCCACCAGCAGCTTGTCCACCGTGCGGTTGAATTCAAACACCACGCCCGCTTGCCGGGCCATTTCGGCCAGCTTGCGGGTAAACATCTGGCAGTCGCCGGTTTCATCATTGGGCAAACGCAAGCCGCCGGTCAGTTTGTGCGCGACCTGTGCCAGCGCCGGTTCGGCGTTCGCCAGCTGGCTGGATTCCAGCAGCTGATAAGGCACACCAGCATCTTCCAGCACGGCGATGTCCTTCGCGGCGCTTTCAAACTGCTGAGCGGTGCGAAACAATTGCAGCGTACCGCCCTGGCGTCCTTCGTACTGAATGCCCGTGTCTTCGCGCAGCGCTTTCATACAATCGCGGCTGTATTCCGCCAGACGTACCATGCGGCCCTTGTTGGTCTGGTAATGGTTCATGTCGCAGTTGCGCAGCATCTGCCACATCCATTTGAGCTGGAACTGCGTGCCGTCGAGGCGGATGGCCAGCGGCGCGTGTTTCTGAAACATCCATTTAACTGCTTTGACCGGAACGCCGGGCGCTGCCCAGGGTGCCGCGTAGCCCGGTGAGATCTGCCCCGCATTGCCCGCGCTGGTTTCTTCAGCCGGGCCCGACTGACGGTCAACAACCGTCACCTGATGACCCGCTTTGGCCAGATACCATGCACTGGCGACACCGACCACACCACTGCCTAAAATCACTACGCGCATATCGACTCCACTCCACGCCCAAACAAAGCATAATATTCTGATGACAGGAAATTAACCTGACTGCCAAAAATCGCCAACACAGGCGTTCATAACCGTGAGTTATTTCACAATTATTTATCGTTCATTGCCGGTTTTTTTTCAATAGGGACAAATAAATAACGATATCGCGCAACATTATCACTATGCACAAAGAAATTTATGGTTTTATGACAGCAGTGACAGCATTGCTTTCACTGAGCTTTATGGCCGTCAGGTTGTGTTTTATAACGGGCATTTATTCTTGTATACAAGTCATTTTGCGGAATATATCACTGCAAACATGAGTCGCAGTAATATTCCCTCATCATAAGAAGAAACTGCACAGATCCTGCCTGTGGCCGTTTATAAACCCTTTAAAAATGCCGCCTGCATCACATTTCGCTCAATGACTCAAAAATTCACCTACACTTTTACCGGTTCCCGTATAACCCCTTTCCATCCCGCCATAAGAGGACGATGAGTGAATAATTCAAACTTTCTGAAACTTAAAGATGGTACGCACCTGTTTTACAAAGACTGGGGAAGTGGTCAGCCAGTGGTATTCAGCCACGGCTGGCCGCTGACGTCCGACGCCTTCGAAGACCAGATGCTGTTTCTGGCCAACAACGGTTATCGCGTAATCGCTGCTGACCGCCGCGGGCATGGCCGTTCCTCGCAGCCGTGGGACGGCAATAATATGGATCAATACGGTGATGATCTGGCCGAACTGACCGCCCATCTTGCTCTGAAGGACGCGGTGCACGTCGGACACTCTACCGGCGGCGGCGAAGTCGCCCGTTACATTGGCCGCCACGGCACCTCGCGCGTCGCCAAAGCGGTGCTGATTGGCGCGGTTCCGCCTATTATGATCAAAACCGACTTCAACCCGGACGGCCTGCCGCTGTCGGTATTTGACGGCATTCGCGACGGCGTGAAGAACGACCGTTCACAGTTCTTCCGCGATCTGACGCAAGCGTTCTACGGTTTCAACCGGCCGGGAGCGAAAGTGTCTGAAGGCCTGATAGAGAGTTTCTGGCTGCAAGGCATGCAGGGGTCGATCAAATCATTGTATGACTGCGTGAAAGCCTTTTCTGAAACAGACCAGCGTGAAGACCTGAAGAAGATGACCATCCCGACGCTGGTGATTTATGGAGATGATGATCAGATTGTACCGCCGGTGTCTTCCAGTAAAGCGGCGCTAAAACTGCTGCCGCAAGGCACTGAGAAAGTGTATCCGGGCGCATCGCATGGCCTGTGCAGTACGCATAAAGATGAAATTAACCAAGATCTGCTGGCCTTTATCCGCAGCTGAATTCCCTGCTCTTTTAAGAAATACACCAGCCCTGCCTCGCAGGGTTTTTTGTTACTGCCCCTGCGCAATTGACAGCGTGCAGGCGTGAGGATATAGATTGAGGCAGGAACGGATTTCAGGTCTTTATCAGGCAGCAAAACCAGATTGAGCTACGATTACTACTGGACGTGCGAAATCTTAAGAAAAGGTTGTGAATCAAACACTCTGTAGCGTCCATAACTGAATGAGGGTGCGGCTTATGACGACAGTGACCCAAAAGAAAAATACTGAGGACAAACGCCTTAGCGATGGACCGGACTGGACGTTTGATTTGTTACAAACCTATCTCGCTGAGATCGACCGGGTGGCGAAGTCATACCGGCTGGACACTTATCCTCATCAAATCGAAATCATCACCTCCGAACAGATGATGGATGCCTACTCCAGTATCGGTATGCCCATCAATTACACGCACTGGTCGTTCGGCAAAAAATTCATCGAAACCGAACAACTGTACAAACACGGCCAGCAAGGCCTGGCGTATGAAATCGTCATCAACTCCAATCCCTGTATCGCCTATCTGATGGAAGAAAACACCATCACGATGCAGGCACTGGTGATGGCCCATGCCTGCTACGGGCATAACTCTTTCTTTAAAAATAACTACCTGTTTAAAAGCTGGACCGACGCCAGTTCGATTGTCGATTATCTGTTGTTCGCCAAACGCTATATCAGCGAATGCGAAGAGCGTTACGGCACCGATGAAGTGGAACGGCTGCTTGATTCCTGCCATGCGCTGATGAATTACGGCGTAGATCGCTATAAACGTCCGCAGAAGATCTCTTTACAGGAAGAGCTGGCGCGGCAGAAAAGCCGTGAAGAATATCTGCAAAGTCAGGTGAACACGCTGTGGAAAACCTTGCCGCGTAAAGACGCCATCGATGCGCCGGAACAGGCACGCCGCTTCCCTTCCGAGCCGCAGGAAAACCTGCTGTACTTCATGGAAAAGAATGCCCCGTTGCTCGAACCCTGGCAGCGCGAGATTTTGCGCATCGTGCGTAAAATCAGTCAGTATTTCTATCCGCAAAAACAGACCCAGGTGATGAACGAAGGCTGGGCAACGTTCTGGCACTACACCATCCTTAATCATCTGTATGACGAAGGAAAAGTCTCCGACCGCTTTATTCTGGAATTCCTGCACAGCCACACCAATGTGGTGTTCCAGCCGCCCTACAACAGCCCGTATTACAGCGGAATCAACCCTTACGCGCTGGGCTTTGCGATGTTCCAGGACATTAAACGCATTTGTCAGGAACCTACAGAGGAAGATCACTACTGGTTTCCGGACATCGCCGGATCGGACTGGCTGACCACGTTGCATTTCGCGATGCGTGATTTCAAAGATGAAAGTTTCATCAGCCAGTTCCTGTCGCCGAAAGTGATGCGCGATTTCCGCCTGTTTACCGTGCTCGATGACGACCACAATAATTATCTGGAAATCGCCGCGATCCATAATGAAGAAGGCTATCGGGCAATCCGTCAGGAACTGTCGGCGCAGTACAATCTGAGCAATCACGAACCCAACATTCAGGTGTGGAACGTCGATTTGCGCGGCGACCGTTCACTGACGCTGCGCTACATCCCGCAGGATCGTGCGCCGCTGGATAAAAGTCGCCGGGAAGTGATGAAGCACGTTCACCGTCTGTGGGGCTTTGATGTATTTATCGAGCAACTCAATGAGGACGGCAGTGTCGAGCTGCTGGAACGCTGCCCGCCGCGCCCTGCGCCGTTATGATTGACGTGGATTTCAGGCATTAAAAAAGGGCGCTTAGCGCCCTTTTCTCATTTCAGCCGACCGGTTACTTTTTTTGGTCGGTCAGATCGCCGGGCATGGTGCCCTGCATGCTGTGCCAAATCTCACCGCTCTGACGGCCATAATTGCGCACAGAATCGACAATCTGCTCATAACTTTTCTCGTGGCAGATATCTGACAATTTCTTGTAGAACGCGATCGCCAGTTTACGGGCTTCAGGATTAGAGAAGTAATAGCGTCCGACACGCTGATACAACCCGCGCAGACCGTTGATGATCAGCCCATAAATCGGGTTGCCGGAGGCAAAGGCCAGGCCGCGGAAAATATCGTAATCAAGCAGCATAAAGGCTTCGGCGTTGTCTTCCACCTCGGTGGCCGTCGCGAGCACTTTCTGCGTTTCGTCCGGATTGGTACGCATCGCTTTGCGGATGAAAATCGTCGCGATATTGGTACGTACGGACAGCAGATTGTCGATCAACTGCGGTACGCTGTCGTGATCAAGGCGTGCCAGCGTTTCCAAAATATTGAGGCCGGAGGTTTCCCAAAAGTTGTTCACTTTCGTCGGCTTACCGTGCTGAATGGTCAGCCAGCCGTCACGGGAAAGGCGCTGTAATACTTCACGTAAGGTAGTACGGGTTACCCCAATGAGTTCTGAAAGTTCTCTTTCTGCCGGTAAAATTGAACCGGGCGGGAACCGACTGTTCCAGATACTTTCGATGATATACTCTTCGGCAAAACCGGCAGGACTTTGTGCCTTAATAACCATGTGTTTGTCGTTCCGTTTGGGGCATTTATTGGGGATAAAGTTACGCTCATCATACCAGATGAAAATCGCGGGTTATAGCGCCCAGGCGGAACCAATGTCGAAACTGTGCAGGGGTTGGCATAATTTCAAGTTTTTGAACAACTTAATGCGGTCAATAATCCGGTAACGGCAATAATGAGAATTACGTCACACGTTTATCCATTTGAAAGATAAGAGATAATAACAGGAGTCTTTGGGGAATATGGAAACTACGTTCACGCGCGCATTTGTAAAAAACTTTCTGGGGCAATCGCCTAACTGGTACAAAATCACCATTCTGGCGTTTCTGGTCATCAATCCGCTGGTATTCTTTCTGGTCAGCCCCTTTCTGGCAGGCTGGATGCTGGTGGTGGAATTCATTTTCACGCTGGGCATGGCGCTGAAATGCTACCCGCTACAGCCGGGTGGTTTGTTGGCCATCGAAGCGGTGATCACAGGCATGACCAGCGCGGAGCGTATCCGCGAGGAGATTTCCGCCAATCTGGAAGTGATCTTATTGCTGATTTTCATGGTCGCTGGCATCTACTTCATGAAGCAGCTCCTGCTGTATGTTTTCACCAAACTGCTGCTGAATTTACGCAATAAAATCGCCCTCTCGCTGGCGTTTTGTTTCGCTGCTGCGTTTTTGTCCGCTTTCCTCGATGCCCTGACGGTGATCGCCGTGGTGATCAGCGTTTCCGTTGGTTTCTATTCTATCTACCACAAGGTCGCCTCAAATCAGAGCGAAAGCACTGACGTCAACGACGACAGCGCCTTCACCGGCAATCAGCAGCACCAGGCGATCCTCGAGCAGTTCCGCGCCTTTCTGCGCAGCCTGATGATGCATGCGGGCGTTGGCACGGCGCTGGGCGGCGTGATGACCATGGTCGGTGAACCGCAGAACCTGATCATCGCCAAAAGCGCAGGCTGGCAGTTCGCCGATTTCCTGATCCGCATGTCGCCGGTCAGCGTGCCGGTGTTTATTTGCGGCTTTATCGTCTGTGCGCTGGTCGAACGTTTCCGCTGGTTTGGTTATGGTGCACAGTTGCCGCAGCCGGTATTTGAGGTGCTGAAAAAGTTCGATCAAAAAAACAGTGAAAACAGTACGCGACAGGAACGAATCAAGCTTGGCGTTCAGGCGCTGATTGGCGTCTGGCTGATTGTGGCGCTGGCGTTCCATCTGGCAGAAGTTGGCCTGATTGGTCTTTCAGTGATCATCTTCGCCACCGCGTTCTGCGGCGTGACCGATGAGCACGCCATCGGCAAAGCCTTTCAGGAATCCCTGCCGTTTACCGCCCTGCTGACCGTCTTCTTCGCCGTGGTCGCGGTGATCATCGAGCAGCATCTGTTCACGCCGATCATCCACTTCGTGTTGCAGTCCGCGCCCTCACATCAGCTGTCGTTGTTCTATCTCTTCAACGGCCTGCTCTCGTCAGTCTCGGATAACGTCTTCGTCGGTACGGTATATATCAACGAGGCCAGGGCGGCGCTGGAAAGTGGTGCCATCAGTCTCAAACAGTTTGAGTTGCTGGCGGTGGCTATCAATACCGGCACAAATTTGCCGTCGGTTGCGACACCCAACGGGCAGGCAGCCTTCCTGTTCCTGCTGACCTCCGCGCTTGCACCGCTGATTCGTTTGTCTTACGGACGGATGGTGTGGATGGCGCTGCCTTATACGGTGGTGATGACGCTGGTCGGCCTGCTGTGTGTGCAGTTCCTGCTGCCGGATATGACACAGTGGTACACCGATATGGGCTGGATTGCGCTGGGCTGATGTGAAAGATGAAACACCGGTAATTTCTAAAACGGTTGTCTTCTGAGAAATTAGCGAAATTAAAGTGGAATAGTCCGTTTTAACGCAATTATTTACCTAATTTTTATTTGTACAGGCTGGCAGCGTGAGGCAATTGGTTTACACTGCGTCTCAGTAGCTAACTGCAGGGAAAAATTACTATGTTGCAATATCTTAACCGCTGCTCACAGGGACGCGGTGCCTGGCTTCTGATGGCACTTACCGCGCTTATCCTCGAGCTGGTTGCGTTGTATTTCCAACACGTGATGTTACTTAAGCCGTGTGTCATGTGTATCTATGAGCGTTGTGCCTTACTGGGTATTTTGGGTGCAGGGCTGGTGGGGGCAATTGCACCTGCGACCTGGTTGCGTTATGCCGGTATCTTAATCTGGCTGTACAGCGCTTACGAAGGGATCCGCCTGTCATGGGAACACACCATGATCCAGCTGCACCCCTCTCCGTTTGCGACCTGTGATTTCGCCGCACGTTTCCCAACCTGGCTGCCTCTGGACAAATGGTTCCCTGGCATGTTCGTTGCCAGCGGTGACTGTGCAGAGAAACAGTGGGAATTCCTGACCCTCGGCATGCCGCAGTGGCTGGTCGTGGTGTTCAGCGTCTTCATGGTGATCGGTGTGCTGGTCCTGCTGGCTCAGTTCGTGAAACCGAAACGCCGCGATCTGTTTGGCCGCTGATTCAGAAATCTTTATCACTAAGCGCCTGCGGGCGCTTTTTTTATTTCTGAATTTTCAGAAACAGCCAGATACCCGCCACAATCTGCCAGCCGGTAATGGTGTAAACCGACATTCGTTCAATGATGCCCACCGGCAAGACGTCCAGCGATATGGTGAACATGCTGACCAGCCCGACGACGCCCAGCATCAGGCTGAGCCACGAAAACTCACGCCATCCTGCGCTGTTACGCTTCATCCATGCCGCAGACAGCAAGCACAGGTTTCCGCCCGCTATCGCCATCACCGCACCGGTCTGATGCAGCGTCACTCCGCCCGTTCCGCCGCCGCTGTGAAACAGCGCAATCATCACACCGCCCACTGCGTGCAACAGTCCGGACAGCAGAAACAGCGAACGCCCTGATTCGTGAAAAACAGGACGCAACAGCCAGCAGGCGATAAAAAACAGAATGCCTTCCATCGCAAACCCGCTGTTCATCAGAATATGCAACGGTGAACAAATATCACGGCCATCGGCGGTCATCCCGCACGATGCAATACCTAAATCGCTGATGTAGTTTTGACGATAAGAGTAGTCAGGCGTATGCCATGCCAGCGCGCTGATTTTCTCTGCCAGCAAATACTGCACTCCGCCCAGAGTGAAACACAGCGCGCCCCCTTTTTGCCAACCTGAGAGTGTTCGCATCCAAAATTGTCCTTTCAAAGGTGTGCTGTGATTCTAGCGGAAGTTCTCAGGCATGCCCGCAGGCACAAAAAAAAGCGTCCAGTTAGCGCTCAGTTTTCCTGAACGCTAACGGACGCCTTTTTGATAACTTTGATCAGCCTTCCGTGGGGTGAAACCCTGTGGAATAAATAATGCAGCTTATATGCCAACTCACTGCGAATTTGTGAATCCTTTATTTCTCAGTGCTTTGGCTACAACCTGCAATATCACAGTTTTGCTTGTTGCACTCTTTATCGACATTTTCTCAACATTATCCCTGCCAGAGTGCAGCGGGGAGAAAAATTCAGCGCAGATAAAGAGTGCCACGTGGGTAAAGCGTGCATTACTGTCAAAATTACTCTTTGGTAATCGAATCAAGATACAGCTGGCTACCTGCCACGTTCTGGCTTGCGCCCTTCACGTTATCCCGAATCGCCACCAGCAATTTACTCTGAAGCGCCACTACAAACGGTGAACTGCGTTGCAACTCGCGCTGTAAGTCTGCATAGAGTGCTTTTCGTTTGGTGGGGTCGGACTCAGCCGCTGCCGCACGCGTTTGTTTGCTTATCTCCGGGATTACCCACTGAATGCGCTGCGCCAGGGTTTTCGGCCCGTTTGGCACGTTATACGCAAAGGTGCTGGCGTTGGTATTAGGATCAAGATAATCCGCGCCCCAGTAGGTGAAGATCGACTGGAATTTATGTGCGCGCATACGGGTCAGTACGTCGCTTTCCACCAGCGGGTGCACCACTAAGTTAATATCTGCTTTCGCAAAGCTGGCCTGTAGCGCCTGCGCAATATCGGAGTACGGTGGCTGATTGATAACAATCAAATCGATCTTTGTACCCGGCGCGATACCGCCTTTACTGAGGATTTCCTTCGCTTTATTCACGTCATATTTGAATGGCTGATCGTCAATCGCCCCCGCCAGACCGTCAGGCAGGAACGTCTGATGAATGCCGTATTGCCCTTTCAGCAGTTCGGTCGAAATCCCCTGATAATCCACCAGCCAGCGCGCCGCTTCCCACAGTGCAGGATTCGCCAGCGCAGGTTGCGTCGTGTCGCCGACGTTAAACGCCAGATAGAACACCTTGGCCGCCGGGAACTGGGCAACGTGTACACCCTTCTCTTTTTGCAGCGAGCTGAACTGATCGGCACCTAAATCGTAGGCCACATCTGCATCGCCATTAAGCACCAGCAGACGCCGCGTGGAGGGGTCGCCGACGTTTTTAAACAGCACGTTTTCCAGCTTCGCCAGCGGTTTAGCATTCGGATTACGTTTGAAAATCAGCGCTTCATGCGGCACGTAGTTACGCACTTCAAACGCGCCGCTGCCCGCCGAACGGGAACGCAGCCAGCTGTTGCCGAAATCATCCTGCTCGGCATGCTCTTTGAGCAGCTTGCTGTCGACAATGCCCGCTACCGGCGCAGACAAAATGCTCAGTACCAGACCGCTGCCGATGTCCGCTGGCCAGTTGAGCTGCACTTTATCGTCGCTTAGTTTTTTCAAATTGCCGTCGACGTTTTCCGGCGTCCAGCCCAGTTCACCGAGAATAAACGACGGGCTTTTATTGAGTTTCACCACGCGGGTAAACGAATAAATCACATCGTCGGCGGTAACCGGATTGCCGCTGGCAAATTTCTGTCCGCTTTTTAAAGTGAAGATCAGGCTATGCCCGTCCGGCCCCGGTTGCCAGCTGGCAGCGGCATCAGGATCGAGCTGGTCAGGATGCTGACGATTCGATTGCACCAGTTGCTGATAAAGGTTCACCAGATTTCCGGAACTGACGGTTTCAAAACTTTCCGCCGGATCCAGGCTGATAATCCCTTCAAGCGAACCGGCCACCACCAGCGTGTCCGGCGGCGTCGCCGCATCCACACGGGTTACCGCCATCATGAGCAGAAATAACAGGGAAGGAACACGTACTTTCATTGAGGTCGATCTCCACAGGTGAAAAGACAGTTTTTCCGAGTGTAGAGGTGCAGCGGCAAGGCCAGAACAATGAAATAAAGCTTTGTATTTTAATAAATTAGATTAAGGAATAAAGGGCAGGATTTATCGCTAAAAAGGGGATGATGCGGCAATCGCGCCTTCCCCTCTCACGAGGGGAAGGCCGGGATGGGGGAGGAGAAAACAGAGCGGTTTAGCTCAACACATGCCCTTTCGCCATATGCACCGCACGATCGCACATGTGATCAATCACATCCGCATCATGGCTCACCAGCAGCATGGTCAGATCGCCACCCGCTTTCAGGTCATTGAGCAGATTGAGGATTTCCGCCTGCACTGACATATCCAGCGCAGAGGTCGGCTCATCGAGCAGCAGCAGTTTGGGCTTTAGCAGCAACGCGCGGACAATCGCCACGCGCTGACGCTGCCCGCCTGAGAGCTGATGCGGATAGCGGTTCATGAGCGCCGGATCCAACCCGACCTGCCGGAAACCTTCGGCAATTTTCTGTTCGATATCCTGCTCTTTGATGATTTTCAGCGGCTCTGCCAGCGTGCGCAGCAGCCTGTGCTTCGGGTGCAGCGACGCATACGGATCCTGAAACACCATCTGCACGTCACGGCGCAGGCTGCCGGTGAACGGTTTGCCGGGTTTGACATCGTTCCCGAGCAAATTCAGGCTGCCCTCCCACTGACCGTTAAGACCGGCCAGCACCCACAAAAGCGAAGATTTCCCACAGCCCGACGGACCGACCAGGCCAAAGCATTCGCCCTTATTGATGGTCAAATTGACGTTATGTACCACGGTGCGGACTTCATGCCCCATCCGGTGTGACACGCTGAG
The DNA here is from genome assembly GCF_003263515.1 of Rahnella inusitata. Taxonomy (GTDB): domain Bacteria; phylum Pseudomonadota; class Gammaproteobacteria; order Enterobacterales; family Enterobacteriaceae; genus Rahnella; species Rahnella inusitata. Next base: position 87,934 of record NZ_JYDE01000023.1, read on the forward strand.
CTGATGCAGTTGCGCGATAGCTTCACTCATGGCGAGGCTCCTTTGTCAGTGAAGCCAGAAGCTCACGATCCAGCACCGGCAGACGTTCGCCGTGGGTAAACTTACTCGGGCGGCACGACCACAGCGTATGGGTATAGGGATGCGTGGCGTGCGCCAGCTGATCTGCCGGAAGTTCATCCAGCAGTTCACCTTTGTACATCACCAGCACGCGCTCGCAGTAATGTGCCACCTGCTGTAAATCGTGGCTGATGAGAATCAGCCCCATATTGCGTTGCTCCACCAGACGTTCGATCAGCCCGAGCACCTGCTCGCGCATGTCGAAATCCAGCGCTGAGGTCGGTTCATCGGCTATCAGCCACTGAGGATCGTTGATAAGCGCAATCGCCAGCATTACACGCTGCCCCATCCCGCCGGACAGCTGATGCGGATATTGCTGTTGCAAAAACGCCGGATTTGGCAAACCGACGGCATTAAGCATATCGGTCACTTTTTCCTGACGCTCTTTGCGCCCGAGGCGCGTGTGCAGGCGCAGCGGTTCTTCCACCTGCTTGCCGATTTTCTGCGTCGGGTTCAGCGCGTGTTTTGGATCCTGCATCACCATGGAGACACGATTACCGCGCAGATGGCTCCACTCGCGCTCTTTCAGGGTCGTCAGGTCGTTATCGCCCAGCGTCAGTTGCGTCGCGCGCATCTGGCAAGGGTGCGGCAGAAGCCCCATCAGGGCGCGGGCGGTCAGCGATTTACCCGAACCAGATTCCCCCACCAGCGCCACGCGTTCCTGTCCGACGTTGAGTGACAGCGACTTCACCAACTCCAGCGGGCGGTCGCCCGGCAGATAGATGGTCAGGTCTTTGGCAATCAGACGGTCGGTTTGCAGCGTTTTTTGATGGTTCTGCTGTTGATGGAGAGATTGCGTATCAGTTGCCATGTCGTGGATCCATTTTGTCACGCAGGCCATCGCCCAGCAGGTTGAAAGCCAGGCTGGCGAACAGAATCGCCCCGCCCGGTGCAGCGGCGACCCACCACTGATCGAAAATCACTTTACTGCCTTCTGCAACCATCGAGCCCCATTCGGCGGTCGGTGGCTGAATGCCCATGCCGAGGAAGCCCAGACCGGCAGAGGCAAGAATGATGCCGCCGAGGCTGAGCGCCGCGCGCACCACGGCGCTTGGCAGGCACAGCGGCAGAATGTGGCCGAACATCAGACGAAAACCGCCGATGCCCTGCATCCGCGCCGCCGCCAGATAGTCACTGCGGCGCAGCGCCAGCGTTTCCGCCCGCGCCTGACGCGCAAACGGCGGCCAGCTGGTGAAAGCCAGCGCCAGTGCACCGTTCATCAGGCCAGGACCGAGGATCGCGACTAACGCCAGCGCCATCACCAGACTTGGCAATGACATCACAATATCCGTCAGGCGCATCACAATACGCTCGTACCAGCCGCCGATATACCCGGCGCTGATGCCGATCAGCATGCCGACCGGAATGGTCAGGATCAGAATCAGCGACACCAGCAGCAGCGTTGGGCGCGCGCCATAAACCACACGGGAAAGCAGGTCGCGGCCAAAGCCGTCGGTGCCCAGCCAGTGCGCATGCGAAGGCGGCAGCAGGCGCATTTCGATGTGCTGGATATTTGGGTCAAACGGTGCCAGCCAGGGTGCCAGCAGCGCTGTCAGCACCAGAATCGCCACCAGCACCGTGCCGATGGAGAGTGCGGTAATGCGCCGCGCAGGCTTCCAGACGCGGGTCTCGTTTTCGGCCTCAACCTGCGTCGGTTGTTCAGGAATCATTTGTGTCATATGCAGGCCACTAGCGGGTTCGCGGATCGAGCAAATAAGTAAGGGCGTCAGCCAGCGCGTTCAGCAGCACAAAACAGGTGCCGATCAGCAGCGTAGCGCCAAGAATTGCCGGGGTATCCGCGGCGAACAGAGCGGTGGTCAGATAGCGCCCGACGCCCGGCCAGGCAAAGACCGTTTCGGTCAGTACGGCACCTTCGAGCAAGCTGGCGTAGGAGAGCGTCAGCACGGTAATCAGTGTCCCCAGCACGTTCGGGAAGACGTGACACAGCAGCACGCGTACCCTGCCCGCGCCTTTCGACCGGGCCAGAATCACGTACTCTTTGTTCATTTCGCCGAGCATGGAGGCGCGCAGCAAACGCGTAATTCCCGCCATTGACAGCATCGCCAGCACCGTGACCGGCAGCCACAGGTGGCTGATGGCGTTGTAAAACATCTCGCGGTCACCCGACAGCCAGGTGTCGATCAGCACAAAACCGGTGCGCGGCGTCATGGTGTACATGTACAAATC
>NZ_JYDE01000024.1 GCF_003263515.1 Rahnella inusitata
TTTTTATTTGACGTTTCAAATCAGTTCGCTGCACCTGATACGGCTTCTTTGGCCAGCTCAGTAATCCGTACGTAATCGCCGCTTTCCAGCGCGTCCGCAGGCACCAGCCATGAACCGCCGATACACAACACGCTTTTCAGCGCCAGATAGTCACGGTAGTTCTTCGGTGTGATCCCGCCGGTCGGGCAGAAACGCACTTGCGGGAACGGCCCTGCGATCGCCTGCAACGCTTTCACGCCGCCGTTGGCTTCCGCCGGGAAGAATTTGAACTCGCGCAGGCCGGCATCCAGACCCATCATCAGTTCAGACACGGTGCAGATCCCCGGAATAAGCGGGATGGAACCGGCATTGGCCGCTTTTAGCAGCGCGTCGGTCAGGCCCGGGCTGATGGCAAACTGCGCACCGGCTTCAGTGACGTCGGCCAGTTGCTGTGGATTCAGTACGGTACCGGCACCAATGATCGCTTCAGGCACTTCTTTCGCAATGGCACGGATAGCGTCCATCGCACACGCAGTACGCAAGGTGACTTCCAGTACACGCACGCCGCCGGCAACCAGTGCCTTCGCCAGCGGAACCGCGTGTTCCAGCTTATTGATCACAATCACAGGAACAACCGGCCCTGAGGTCAGAATTTGTTCCGCGCTTGTTTTCCAGTTTTTCATCTTGTTCTCCGTTCATGCCCGCAGGCATCGTTGTGATTGATGGCGCGCCCCTGCCACAGGGTCCGGCAAATGAAACTTTGCCGGAAACCGACCACACCCGATTGGACAATACTACTATTCCTAACTGCTAAAAGCCTTGATGTGACATAAAAAAACGCTGCATAAGCAGCGTTTTTCTGATGAAGCCTAGTTACTCGAACTCGTTCCATGAACGGCCGTCGCGGGTGATCATCGCCACAGACGCCACCGGACCCCATGTCCCGGACTGGTACGGTTTTGGTGCTTCGCTTTCCGCCGCCCACGCGTTCATGATGGAGTCGACCCATTTCCAGGCTTCTTCCACTTCATCACGACGGACGAACAGTGCCTGGATCCCACGCATGGTTTCCAGCAGCAGACGCTCGTAAGCATCGGCGATGTGCTGCTCGTTGAAGGTTTCGGTGAAGCTCAAGTCCAGCTTGGTGGTTTGCAGACGGTGTTTGTGTTCAAGACCCGGTACTTTGTTCAGCACTTCGATCTCGATACCTTCATCCGGTTGCAGACGAATGGTCAGCTTGTTTTGCGGCAACTGCTGGTAAGAATCACGGAACAGGTTCAGTGCAGGGTTTTTGAAATACACCACGACTTCAGAACATTTGCTCGGCAGACGTTTACCGGTACGCAGGTAGAACGGCACGCCCGCCCACTGCCAGTTATCGATATCTACGCGAATAGAAACGAAGGTTTCCGTGGTACTGGATTTTTTTGCACCCTCTTCTTCCAGATAGCCAGGGACTTTTTTGCCCTGCACAAAACCGGCGGTGTACTGACCGCGCACGGTATTTTCGCGCACGTTGGACTGGTCGATGCGGCGCAGAGAGCGCAGCACTTTCACTTTTTCGTCACGGATGCGGTCAGTGCTCAGATCAGCCGGTGGAGACATGGCGATCATGGTCAGGATTTGCAGCAAGTGGTTCTGGATCATATCGCGCATCTGACCCGCTTCATCGAAGTAACCCCAACGGCCTTCGATACCCACTTCTTCCGCCACGGTGATTTGCACGTGATCAATGGTACGGTTGTCCCAGTTACTGGCGAACAGGTTGTTGGCGAAACGCAGCGCCAGCAGGTTCAGAACCGTTTCTTTACCCAGATAGTGGTCGATACGGTAAACCTGAGACTCGGCGAAGTATTCCGCAACCTGATCATTGATGACCTGAGAAGATTCGAGGGAATGGCCCAGCGGTTTTTCCATCACGACGCGCGCAGGTTCTTTATTCAGCCCTGCTTCACCCAGACCCCGGCAGATCGCCCCGAAGTGGCTTGGCGCAATGGCAAAATAGTTAATGGTGGCGCGATTTTTCTGGTCGAGCATCTTGCCCAACACTTTAAAATGCTTCAGATCGTTGACATCAAGGTTACAGAAATCAAGACGGGCACTGAGTTTTTCCCACAGTTCCGGATCAATTTTTTCTTTCATGAAGGTGGTCAGCGCTTCTTTGACCACTTCGGTATAGGCCGCTTTGTCCCATTCCGCACGTCCGACGCCGATGATTTTGGTGTCAGGGTGAATGTGACCTGCTTTCTCTAACTGATACAGGGAAGGCAACAGTTTACGGCGCGCAAGATCGCCTTTTGCACCGAAAATAACCAGGTCACACGCCTGGGCTGTCTGGGTTACCGCCATGTTCTTCTCCTTAATGCAGGAATACCTTTCATAGTTCGGGCTGCCAATGCTTAAGCTGCAAGCCGAATATCGCGGGTACATATTGTAATTTTATTTCAGCAACAATGTACTCTGATTGCCTGTAAGCCGTAAACCTTGATCTGACTGCGTGATAAGTCTCCGGAAAACCGTCTTTTTATCATAACTCTCTGGGATGCCGACAAAACACACCACATCCTGTAATTTTATGACAAAACCGAATGGAATTTACCATACTGAAAGTTAGACCTCGGTCAAACTCTGACAAAAAAAGCCGTTATTTCGCCTGACTGACGCTGCCAACGGGATAATGCGCGTAGTATATTTTCATCAAACAGACATGATTTCCTCTTTTCAAAGAAATCGTCGAAACCTATGAGTGGCATGCTTATGAATACGTTGGAAAAAATCCAGACCCATCTCGACATTCTGAGCAAATCAGAACGAAAAGTGGCCGAAGTTATCCTGGCATCACCAAACATAGCTATCCACTCCAGTATCGCCACTCTCGCCCGCATGGCCGATGTCAGCGAACCTACTGTAAACCGTTTTTGCCGTCGCCTCGACACAAAAGGGTTTCCAGATTTTAAATTGCATCTGGCCCAAAGTCTGGCAAACGGCACGCCTTACGTGAACCGTAACGTTGACGAAGGTGACAGCGTCAGCGCCTATACCAGTAAAATCTTCGAATCGGCCATGGCCAGCCTTGATCAGGTGAAAAACACCCTCGATATTGCCGCCATCAACCGCGCCGTTGATTTACTCACTCAGGCCAAAAAGATTTCTTTCTTTGGGCTGGGCGCTTCCGCCGCCGTGGCGCATGATGCCATGAACAAATTCTTCCGCTTCAACATCCCGGTGGTGTATTTCGACGACATCGTCATGCAACGTATGAGCTGCATGAATTCCAGTGAAGGCGACGTCGTGGTGCTGATTTCCCACACCGGGCGCACCAAGAATCTGGTTGAACTGGCGCAGCTGGCTCGTGAAAACGACGCCACTGTCATCGCCATCACCTCTTTTAATACACCGCTGGCGCACGAAGCAACGCTGGCGCTGTTACTGGATGTTCCGGAAGACACCGACGTTTACATGCCGATGGTATCTCGCATTGCCCAGCTCACGCTTATCGACGTACTGGCCACCGGTTTTACGCTGCGCCGGGGTACAAAATTCAGAGATAACCTGAAGCGCGTCAAAGAAGCGTTGAAAGAATCGCGCTTTGATAAAGGGACAGTCGTCTCTGTGCAGCCTGAATAAACCAATATCTCAGTAACAAGTTGCAGATTTAATAGGGAGTCTGGCCGGAAATCTTCGCGCAATGTGCGCAGGTTAAACGTCAGACACGAGGTCAGCGGGTCACACAGGTGAAACCCTTTTGTATTACAATTACACCTCAACCCAATGTGGACTCGCTGTTTTTTGCAGTAAAGGCACCAGTTAACGAACGGAGTAAGCATGTCCAGAAGACTCAGAAGAACGAAGATCGTTACCACACTCGGTCCCGCCACCGACCGCGATAATAACCTTGAAAAGATCATTGCTGCCGGCGCCAACGTCGTACGCATGAACTTCTCACACGGCACCGCTGAAGACCACATTTTGCGCGCTAACAAAGTGCGTGAAATCGCCGCCCGCCTTGGCCGCCACGTGGCAATTCTTGGCGATCTGCAAGGCCCGAAAATCCGCGTATCCACCTTTAAGGAAGGCAAAGTCTTCCTCAATATCGGTGACAAATTCCTGCTCGATGCCAACATGAGCAAAGGCGAAGGTGACAAAGAGAAAGTCGGCATCGACTACAAAGGTCTGCCCGCTGACGTTGTGCCGGGCGATATCCTGCTGCTCGACGATGGTCGCGTACAGCTGAAAGTGCTTGAAGTTCAGGGCATGAAAGTCTTCACAGAAGTGACCGTTGGCGGCCCGCTGTCCAACAACAAAGGCATCAATAAGCTGGGCGGCGGTCTTTCCGCTGAAGCCCTGACTGAGAAAGATAAAGCAGACATTATTACTGCGGCCAAAATGGACGTAGATTTCCTGGCAGTTTCTTTCCCACGCACCGGCGAAGATCTTAACTATGCACGCCGTCTGGCGCGTGCTGCAGGCTGTAACGCACAGATTGTCTCGAAAGTAGAACGTGCAGAAGCCGTGGCCAGTGATGCGGCGATGGATGACATCATTCTGGCGTCTGACGTCGTCATGGTCGCCCGCGGTGATTTAGGGGTAGAAATCGGTGACCCGGAACTGGTGGGTATTCAGAAGAAACTGATCCGCCGTGCCCGTCAGCTGAACCGTGCGGTGATAACCGCCACGCAGATGATGGAATCGATGATAACCAACCCGATGCCAACCCGTGCGGAAGTCATGGACGTGGCGAACGCCGTGCTTGACGGCACCGATGCGGTGATGCTTTCTGCCGAAACCGCCGCCGGTCAGTATCCGTCAGAAACGGTTGCCGCGATGGCACGCGTCTGTCTGGGTGCGGAAAAGATCCCAAGCATCAATGTGTCCAAACACCGTCTGGACGTTGAATTCGATAACACCGAAGAAGCCATCGCCATGTCCGCCATGTATGCGGCCAACCACCTGAAAGGCGTGACGGCGATAATCTCCATGACCGAATCCGGGCGCACTGCGCTGATGCTTTCCCGCATCAGCTCCGGTCTGCCTATCTTCGCCATGTCCCGTCATGAGCACACGCTGAACCTGACCGCTATCTACCGTGGCGTCACGCCAGTGTTCTTCGACAGCCATAACGACGGCGTGGCGGCGGCGCAGGACGCAGTGAACCTGCTGCGTGATAAAGGTTATCTGCTTTCCGGCGATCTGGTGATCATCACTCAGGGTGACGTCATGAGCACCATCGGTACGACAAATACCAGCCGCGTCTTACGTGTTGAATAAATGAAAGTGTAATAAGATATTTATTTCAAGCCCACAGCGATGTGGGCTTTTTTATTTAGACTGAAAATCATTTTCTCGCCCTGTTATTTATAAGGTCATAGACAGCCTCATATTGATCATTATTTTGCCATTCTGCTGTCATATTTTTAAGGTTTTGTTCCCTTCTCGCTTCACCTGCGTAAAATACCCCTTTCCTTTCTGCGCCTAAATATAACTTTTTACCGTCTCAGGCCGCACTTTAAACGCATTAAAATGAATAAGAAATACAGATTACTCTGGTGTGATTATAAATAATTTAAATACTTTCAGCCTTTTTGTGTGATTCGCGTCACATAAAATCATGAAATCCGCGTGGATGTGATAAATGTTCAATGCCAACGTTGAATGATAATGATTTGCATTTATAATGATTCCCATTCGTTAAATCCTTGTATAAATCCGCACCAAGGAAATCACACAAGAGAAACCACTTTAAATTTACGTTAATAAAGACATAAAAATACATACCTGACAGGCATGGCCATAAGCCCTGCCCGATAACGCATACGTTCAAAACATGATCCCTGAAAAATCCGGGCGGACGCCCCACGCCCGCAGCGGAATAACCGCCACATAACAAGGTGCCAAACATGAGCCAGATAAATAATTGGGAACTGATGCAAACCTCTGCCATTTCCCCTGCCGGAATAAGCAAAAATGAGGGATTTATTTTCAATCAAAACAGCACATCGGAATGGCAGGCACACATTGAGCAAGGCATTGAATTAATTAAATCTCACATTAACCATACGGAAAAACCTTTTTCCGGCGTGTCCCCGGCGGAATTAGCGGAACAATTTCGCCATATTGATTTGACCAAACCTTTAGACGGAACGCGGCTGGCGCTGGAAGAACTGGATGATTTATATCTGCAACATGCGGTCTATTTTCATCACCCAAAATATCTCGCTCACCTCAACTGCCCGACCGTGGTGCCCTCACAGCTGGCAGAGCTGTTTATCAGCGCGATTAACTCCTCAGTGGATACCTGGGATCAGAGCGCAGGCGGCACGCTGATTGAGCAAAAGGTGATTGACTGGACGCTGGCACGTATCGGGTTTGGCGCGCAGTCGGACGGCATTTTCACCAGCGGCGGCACCCAGTCTAACCTGATGGCGATGCTGCTGGCACGCGACAGCCACTGCAAACGTACCCGCCCGCAGCACAGTATTAAATATCAGGGCCTGCCGCCGGAAGCCAACCGCTGGCGTATTTTCAGCTCACAGGTCAGCCACTTCAGCATTCAGAAATCCGCCGCCCTGCTCGGCCTGGGCTATGACGCCGTGGTACCGGTGGCCTGCGACAGCGCATTTCGCATGGACATCGGCGCGCTTAAAACTGAAATCGACCGCTGCCACGCAGAAGGCCTGATCCCGATTGCGATTGTCGCCACCGCCGGCACCACCGACTTCGGCAGTATCGATCCCCTTCATGAGATCGCCGAAATCTGCCGCAAGGAGAAAATCTGGATGCACGCCGACGCTGCTTACGGCTGTGGTTTGCTGGTTTCTCCTCAGCACCGCCAGCGCATTGACGGCATTCATCTGGCGGATTCCGTCACCGTTGATTATCACAAATCCTTCTTCCAGCCGGTGAGTTGCAGCGCATTTCTGGTTAACGACCACAGCCATCTGGAGCACGTGACGCATCACGCAGAATACCTCAATCCGCTCAGCGCCAAGCTCGAAGGAACGCCTAATCTGGTCAATAAAAGTATTCAGACCACCAAACGTTTTGATGCCCTGAAGATGTGGCTGACGCTGCGCGTGATGGGTCAGCAGGCGCTGGGCGAGTCTTTCGATGTGCTGCTCGAACGCGCCACACAAACCCATCAGATGATGGAGAACAACCCGAATATTGACGTCCTTCACAAGCCAGAACTCAGCACGCTGGTGTTCCGCTTTGTGCCGCGCATGTCGATGAGCCATGAACAAATTGACGCCATCAATGCCGACATCCGCAAAGCAATTTTCCGTGACGGCAGCGCCGTGATAGCAGGCACCAAAGTTCATCAGCGCCAGTACCTGAAATTCACCTTACTGAATCCGATGACCACCACCGAAGACATCGCCGACGTACTCGGTCTCATCACGCATTACGGCAAAGAACTGACTGCTGCCGCGCTGAGCGCCGCTAAAAACCGGTAACAGGAGTTGCACCATGAACATCAACCCGACCCAACAGACTTACGATTTTATCGCCATCGGCATAGGCCCGTTTAACCTCGGTCTGGCCTGTCTGACCGAGCCGGTCAAAGCGCTGAACGGCCTGTTTTTAGATCAAAATGACGGCTTCGACTGGCACACCGGCATGATGCTGGAAAGCGCCCATTTGCAGACGCCGTTCATGGCCGATTTAGTGACGCTGGCCGATCCGACCAGCCCTTATAGCTTCCTGAATTACCTGAAGCAGCAAGGCAAACTCTACTCTTTCTACATTCGTGAAAACTTCTTCATGATGCGCAAAGAGTTCAACCAGTACTGCCAGTGGGCGTGCGAACAACTGACCAGCCTGCAATTTTCCACACGCGTGGAGCTGGTGACCTGGGATGCCGCACAGGAATGCTATCTGGTGCAGGCGCGTTCGACTAAAAGCGGCGACAAGCAAATTTATCGCGCTAAACGTCTGGTGCTCGGCACCGGCCCTTCGCCGTGGGTACCCGCCTGCACCCGTGACGCCGGAAGCAACGTGCATCACTCCTCGGCGTACCTGCCAAACAAAGAACAGGTACAAAATTCCAAATCGATCACCGTGGTCGGCAGCGGACAGAGCGCGGCGGAGATTTACTACGACCTGCTCTCTGATATCGATAAGTACGATTATCAGCTGACGTGGGTGACGCGCGCGCCGCGCTTCTACCCGCTGGAATACAGCAAACTGACGCTGGAAATGACCTCGCCGGAATACATCGACTACTTCCACGATCTGCCGATGAGCAAACGCGACCAGCTGAACCGCGAGCAGAAAGGCTTGTATAAAGGCATTAACGCCAGCCTGATTAACGACATCTACGATCTGATGTACACCAAGCGTCTCGACGGACCGCTTAAGGTCGATATGTATACCCATTCAGAGCTGACCGCCCTGACCCGCAATCGCAGCGGTCAGCTCGAGATGAGCCTGTTGCATCACGAACAACAGCAGGAATATCGCCACAAAACCGAATCGGTGATCCTCGCCACCGGCTACAGCTATCAGCCGCCGCAGTTTATCGAAGGGATTTATAACCGCATTCAGTGGGACGACGCCGGACGCTACGCCGTTAACCGCAACTACAGCATTGATGCTCACAATCAGATCTTCGTACAAAACGCCGAGCTTCACACCCACGGCTTCGTCACGCCGGATCTGGGCATGGCGTGCTATCGCAACAGCTCGATCATCCGCGAAATGCTTGGCAAAGAATTTTACACAGTGGAGAAATCCATCGCGTTCCAGACGTTCTGCGCCCGTAGCCTGGCCGACCAATAACGGAGAAATCACCCATGTTTGATATGACTCCCGCATCCGTTTTCTCCTGCCCGCGCGAGGCCGGACTCCTGACGTTGCGCCCGCTTAATCTGGCGAAAGACGCCGCCGTGCTGCACGGCTGGATGACGCAGCCCTACGCCAGTTTCTGGGGAATGCAGAACAGCAGCGTCGGCGAAGTGGATGCGTTTTATCGCGACCTTACCGCCGGTAAACCGCACGCGGCGCTGATGGGCGAAATCGACGGCCAGCCGCGTTTTCTGATCGAATGCTATCCCGTGCAGGACGATCCGCTGCATGAACATTACGACGTGCAGCCGGGCGATATCGGCATGCATATTCTGCTCGCACCGGCAAACCCGCCGGTCGCCGGTTTCAGCTGGCAGGTGTTTTCCGCCGTAATGGAATACCTGTTCAGTCTGCCCGACGTGAAACGTGTGGTCGTTGAACCGGATGTCCGCAACGAGAAGATCCACAAACTGAATAAACGCGCCGGTTTCCGCTATCAGAAACAAGTGCAACTGACACACAAAACTGCATGGCTGGCGTTCTGCCAGCACGAAGATTTTTTGCAGGCCAGCCAGAAGGAACACGCCACCATGACGACCTCAACACTGCAATCCGGCCAGCACTTACAGCCTGAAATCTGGGCGAAAGCCAACGCCCTGTTACTGCGTAAATGCCTGTCCGAGCTGACTCACGAACGCCTGCTCGAACCGAAAGCGTTACAGTCCAGCGGCACCTGGACTGACTATCAGCTGGCGGTTCCGGCATCAGAAGTCGAATACCGTTTCCGCGCGCGCCAGCTTCCGCTTAACGACTGGATGATCGATCTGGACAGCATTCAGCGTCTGGACAATTTAACCGGGCAGCCGCTCGATGCGCTGAAATTCATTATTGAATTCGCTGAACAAATTGGCATTTCACAAGCCATGCTGCCGACTTATATGGAAGAAATCAGCAGCACGCTCTACAGCAGCGCGTATAAGCTGGCGAACAATCACATCACTGCCAAACAGCTGACGGAGGCGGATTTCCAGACAGTGGAAACCAGCATGACCGAAGGCCATCCGAGCTTTATCGCCAACAACGGTCGCATCGGTTTTGACGCCGGTGACTACGTGCGTTACGCACCGGAAGCGGCGAATCCGCTGAAATTAGTGTGGGTGGCGGTACATCATGACAAAGCCCATTTCGCCACCACCGAAGGTTTGCCGTACGAAAAACTTATCGCCGAAGAACTGGGCGATGCGCAGATTTGTGCCTTCACACAGAAGCTGGTGGATATCGGCGTCGACCCGAAAAACTATTACTTCATGCCGGTACATCCCTGGCAGTGGCAGAACAAACTTCTGACGGTATTCGCCCCGGACATCGCCCGTCAGTTCCTGATTTATCTCGGCGAAGGCGAAGATCAGTATCTGGCGCAGCAGTCGATCCGCACCTTCTTTAATGCCAGCCAGCCCACGCACCGTTACGTGAAAACTGCACTGTCGATTCTGAATATGGGCTTTATGCGCGGGCTCTCTCCGTACTACATGGCGACCACGCCGGGCATCAACGAATGGCTGGCAGAGCTGGTGGAAAACGATTCCTATCTGCAATCCACCGGTTTTAAGATTTTGCAGGAAGTCGCCTCGCTCGGGTATCACAACCATTACTTCGAAGAGGCGATCAAAGGCGACAGCGCTTACAAGAAAATGTTTGCCGCGCTGTGGCGTGAAAATCCCGTGGCTCAGCTGCAACCCAATCAGCGCCTGATGACCATGGCTGCGCTGCTGCATACCGATAAACACGGCGATGCGCTGATTGTGGAGATGATTAAATCCTCCGGTCTGGCGACCGGCGACTGGCTGAAGCGTTACATGCACGCCTACCTCAGCCCGCTGCTGCACTGCTTCTATCAGTATGATCTGGTGTTTATGCCGCACGGCGAAAACCTGATCCTGCGCTTTGAAAACAATATTCCGGTAAACGCATTCATGAAGGATATTGCCGAAGAAATCGCGGTGATGAACCCTGACGCCAGGCTGCCGGAAAAAGCCAAACGTCTGGCGGTGGATGTGCCTGAAGAACTGAAGATCCTGTCGATCTTCACCGATGTCTTCGCCGGCGTATTCCGCTTTATCGCCCGTATTCTGGAAGAGCACGGCGACTATCCGGCCGGACAGTTCTGGGGCGTGGCGGCGGAAGTCGTGCGCGATTACCAGCTGCAATACCCGGAGCTGGCGGAGAAGTTTGCGCGCTATGACATGTTCGGCGCGGAGTTCACGCACTCTTGCCTCAATCGTCTGCAACTGGCAAATAACCAGCAGATGATCAACCTGGCGGATCCGGCACAAAACCTGAAATTCGCCGGGACGCTGGAGAACCCGATCGCGGCCTACGCCAACCGATATTAAGCAGACTTTTAATCCTGTGCGTTTTTTTAGCGCGGCCTGAGAGGGTCGCGCTTTTCTGATTTTGAGTGATGGAGAATTCTCGTTATGTCGTCCGTTTCTGAACCGGCCTCACGGCTGAGTTATCGCCAGTGGCTGTTCCCGCTGTCACTGGTATTATTCGAATTCGCCACCTACATCGCCCACGATATGATCCAGCCGGGCATGTTGCAGGTGATCAGCGATTTCAGCGCCAGCGCCGACTGGGTGTCGACCTCGCTGACCGCCTATCTGTGCGGCGGCATCTTACTGCAATGGCTGCTCGGTCCGCTGTCCGATCGCCTCGGGCGGCGACCGGTTTTGCTTACTGGCGTGGCCTTTTTCACTCTCACCTGTTTTCTGACCGTCTTCACACAAAGCATCGAGCAATTCATTTTAATGCGTTTCCTGCAAGGGATGAGCCTGTGCTTTATCGGCGCAGTCGGGTACGCCGCTATTCAGGAAGCATTCAATGAAACGCTGAGCGTCAAACTGATGGCGCTGATGGCCAACATCACGCTGATCGCCCCGCTGCTCGGGCCGCTGGCCGGTGCCGCCTTCATCCATTACGCGCCGTGGAAAGCCATGTTTGCGCTGTTCTCGCTGATTTCTGCGCTGGCGTTCTGGGGATTGTGGCGCAGCATGCCCGAAACCGCGACAGGCCGCGATGGCCGCTTTTCGATGCGCAGATTGCTGACGGATTACCGCGAAGTACTGACCAATCAGGGCGTCGTCACCGGCTCGCTGTCCATCGGGCTGGTCACCCTGCCGCTGCTGGCATGGGTGGCGCAGTCACCGGTGTTACTGATTCAGGACGCAGGCATGTCACCGCTGCGCTACGGCTGGTTGCAGGTGCCGGTATTTACCGGGCTGATTATCGGCAATATCGCACTCAGCAAACTCAGCGGAAAAGTGAACATCCGCACGCCAATCTGGCTGGGTATCGTTCCGATCACGCTGGGGCTGGCGATCGCCGCAGGTTCGGCGCTGTTTATGGTTCATGCATGGGATTGGATAATCGGCGGGCTGAGCCTGTACGCGCTGGGCACCGGGCTGGTGAACGCCGGGCTTTACCGCCTGACGCTGTTTTCAAGCCCGACAGGCAAAGGCACCGTCGCGGCGGCACTCGGGCTTATCACCATTGTGGTATTCGCCGTAGGGATCGAAGTGGCGAAGCAGCTGTACTTTGCGTGGGGTAACGGCATCTTTATGCTGGCGGGACTTATTTCCGGGCTGACCGGTGCGCTGATGATTACGGCGTTTATGAAAAGGCCCCAAAAAGCCTGATCGCGTTTTCTGCACGCTTTTCTGAAAACATAAAGGCTGAGGTTTTACACTCAGCCTTTTTCGTTATGCCCGTCGCAACTATTTTTTCGGGAACAACTCTTTGCGCGCGTAAGGTTCTGTCTCGCCCGGCTTACGGGTTTTGAGCAGCTTGAGGATCCAGGTGTATTGCTCAGGGTTTGGCCCGACCAATATTTCCACCTCTTCATTCATGCGGCGTGCAATGGTGACGTCATCGGCAGTCGCCAGATCGTCCATCGGCGGACGCACAAAGATATCCAGACGCTGTTCATGGCCGTTATACACCGGGAACAGAGGCACAATTGCGGCACGGCAGACTTTCATCAGACGCCCGACCGCCGGAAGCGTGGCTTTGTAGGTGGCGAAAAAATCCACGAACTCGCTGTGTTCCGCGCCATGATCCTGATCCGGCAAATAGTAGCCCCAGTAACCCTGACGCACAGAACTGATGAACGGCTTGATGCCGTCGTTGCGCGCATGCAACCGTCCGCCAAAACGACGGCGCACGGTGTTCCATAAATAATCGGTCAGCGGATTTTTCTGGTTGTGGAACATCGCCGCCATCGGCTGACCACTGGCGGCCATCAGCATCGCCGGGATATCTACGGCCCAGCCGTGGGGAACCAGAAAAATCACGTTTTTGCCGTCGGCCTGCATCTGATCGATAATTTCTTTGCCGTGCCAGTGCACGCGTTCCATGATTTTCTCTGGATTGCGCAGCGCCAGCTCGGCCATCATCACCATCGACTGCGGCGCACAGGCAAACATTTCATCGATGATGTGTTCGCGCTCGGCTTCCGGCGTTTCAGGCAGGCAGTACAACAGATTGATTTGCGCACGACGACGCGCGCCTTTGGCGAATTTCCCGGCCAAACGGCCAAGACTGCCTAACATAGGATCGCGCACTTTGGCAGGCACGTAAGCCATCCCCGCCATCGCACCAACGCCCAGCCAGACGCCCCAGTAACGCGGATGGTAAAAGGCTTTCTGAAATTGCGGAATAAATTCTGCGGTCGAACGTTTTTCTTTTTCTGGCTGCATGCTCAGGCTCTTATGACAAATTCTGGCTTAATGATAAGTGCAGTGATTTATTTTGCAATAAATCACTGCACATCAGCATTTAGCCGGGATGTATGTTCCTGAACAATCAGTCCAGCTTCAGTTGCGGAACGACCTGGCGAACGGTGGCCAGATACGTACTGCGATCTTTACCGGTCAGCCCTTCGGTGCGAGGCAATTTGGCGGTCAGAGGGTTGACGGCCAGCTGGTTGATCCACATTTCAAAGTGCAAATGAGGACCGGTAGAACGTCCGGTGTTGCCGGAAAGCGCAATGCGGTCGCCGCGTTTCACTTTCTGACCCGGCTTCACCAGCAACTTACGCAGGTGCATATAACGTGTCATGTACTGACGACCATGACGGATAGCCACGTAGTTACCTGCTGCTCCGCCATTTTTGGCGATCACTACTTCGCCATCACCGACCGCCAGCACTGGCGTACCGACCGGCACGGCGAAATCGACGCCACGGTGCGGCGCGATGCGACCCGTTACCGGGTTCAGACGACGTGGATTGAAGTTAGAGGAAACACGGTACTGTTTTCCGGTAGGGAAGCGCAGGAAGCCTTTCGCCAGCCCGCTGCCGGTGCGGTCATAAAACTTACCGTCTTCGGCACGCACGGCATAATAATCTTTGCCGCCGGTACGCATACGCACCGCTTGCAGTTCGCTTTGCTCATTCTTGCCGTCCAGCACTTCGTGAGACATCAGGACGGCGAAGTCATCACCTTTCTGCAATTTACGGAAATCGAGCTGCCACTGCAGCGCTTTGATAACGGCGCTGACTTCAGCACTGCTCAGCCCGGCAGCTCTGGCGCTGGTGACAAAACTGCCATTCAGCGTGCCCTTGATTACCGAGTCTTTCCATTCCCCTTGCAGGGTTTGTAACGAGGACTTAAAGGTGTTGCCTGAACGGTCAAAGGTATAGGTTTCGCGACGGGATTTCTCCCATGTCAGACGTTGTAAATCGCCCGCATCATTGAGCGTCCACGAGATTTGCTGCCCGATTTTCAGGTTACGCAAATCACGGTTCGCGTCAGACAATGCCGCGATTTCCGACATATCAATGCCGTACTGATTCAGGATGCTGCTGAGGGTATCGCCGGTGGAGACCACATACTCATGCACACCGGCTTCGTTGACGATTTTATCGTCCAGATCATCTTGCGGGATGTCATCGTCGGCAGGTGCGGTTTGATCGATAGGCTCACTGGCTTCAGGAAGCAGCGAACGTAACTGTTCGTGATCGAGGGCAATGCTTTTTACAATCGGTCGGGTATCTGAGAGGTCATTGTCCGGGTGATAGGCTAACGGTTTCCAGACGGCCACAGCCAGTGTGACGACGGTAAGCGACCCCAGCATGATGCGGTGGGGCCGTGGAAGGTTGCTATACGCCAGAGCGATAGATCGGGCTATCAGCTGCACTTAATTCTGTCCTTTTAGCTTACTTCAGGCAGCTCAGGTATTGGTTCGTCAGCTGTGACAGGAAGTTCACGTAGCTGTCCGCGCCCAATGCAATGCCGCTCCCCAGCGGATCCAATGTGCCCATACGCACTGTTGTTCCCTGGGCAACAGCCGTGATGACGGCTGGCCTGAATTGTGGCTCAGCAAAAACGCATGTCGCTTTTTGCTCAACCAACTGAGTTCGAATGAGATGTAAACGCTGTGCGCCGGGCTGTATTTCGGGATTGATCGTAAAGTGACCAAGTGGCGAAAGGCCGAAGTGTTTTTCAAAGTAGCCATAAGCATCGTGAAAAACAAAATATCCCTTACCCTGCACAGGCTGCAGCATATTACCAATATTTTTGTCAGTTTTTGTCAGGCTTTCCTCAAAACGTGACAAGTTTGCATCTAATTGTTGCTTCTTCTGCGGCATGAGTTCGAGAAGTTTGTTGTGGATCACAATCGCGGTCTCACGAGCGATCTCCGGCGACAGCCAGACATGCATATTGTACTGGCCGTGACTGTGTTCATCCTCGTCATGCCCTTCGCCGTGATCGTGGTCATGCTCGTCCTCGTCGGAGCCTTTCATCAACAGCGGTTTGACCGCCGCCAGCGTGGCAATTTCTACCTGACGATTGGGCGACAGCTGCGCCGCAGACTTGGTCATGAAGACTTCCATTTCCGGCCCGACCCACACCACCAGATCCGCACTGCGTATGCGCTGGATGTCAGAAGGACGCAGCGCAAAATCGTGTGGCGAGGCGCCATCCGGCAGCAAGATTTCCGTTGGCGTCACACCTTCCGCGATGGCTGAAGCGATAAAACCGAGTGGACGGACAGACGCCAGCACGGCGGCCTGCGCGCTGAAAGCCGCACCGGCACTCAGGATGGCGGCTGCCAGGAACAACCGTTTAACGCTTTTTTTCTGTATCATGCGGGGTGAACTCATCTTCATGTTGGGGGAAAACTGGTTATTTTTCGCGAAACGCAATATTATAACATCCGATTTGTTCTGCAAGACCCAATGACATGCCCACATTAGCGACACTTAAAAATATTTCGGTAACTTTCGGTTCCCGCCGCGTGTTGTCCAACATCTCGCTGGCTTTGCAACCGGGAAAAATACTCACCCTCCTTGGCCCGAACGGCGCGGGGAAATCGACATTAGTGCGCGTCGTGCTTGGCCTGATTGCGCCCTCCGAAGGCACGATGACCTGCGAACCCGGCTTACGCATCGGCTACGTTCCGCAAAAAATTCATCTTGATCCCACCATGCCACTGACCGTCAGCCGCTTTATGCGCCTGAAACCCGGTGTCAAAAAATCCGACATTCTGCCCGCGCTTAAACGCGTTCAGGCTGCGCATCTGCTGGATCAGCCTATGCAAAAATTGTCCGGTGGTGAGAATCAGCGCGTCCTGCTGGCGCGGGCATTAATGAACAGCCCGCAGTTACTGGTGCTTGATGAACCGACTCAGGGCGTGGACGTCAACGGGCAGCTGGCGCTGTATAACCTGATCGACAGCCTGCGCTGCGAGCTGGGTTGCGCGGTGCTGATGGTGTCACATGACCTGCATCTGGTGATGGCAAAAACCGACGAAGTGCTGTGCCTCAATCAGCACATCTGCTGTTCCGGTTCACCGGAAGTGGTCTCCACCCATCCCGAATTTATCGCTATGTTTGGCAACCGCGGCGCGGAGCAGCTGGCAATTTATCGCCACAATCACAACCATCGTCACGATTTGAAGGGAAAAGTCATTTTGCGCAACAGCGGAGGTCGTGACGCATGATCGCTCTATTATTACCGGGCTGGCTGGCCGGTGTTTTACTGGCGATCGCCGCCGGTCCGCTGGGCTCTTTTGTGGTCTGGCGCAGAATGTCTTATTTCGGTGATACGCTGGCGCACGCGTCATTGCTCGGCGTGGCATTTGGCCTGTTGCTGAATGTGAATCCGTTTTATACCGTGATCGCCGTGACCCTGCTGCTGGCAGTGGTACTGGTCGCGCTGGAACGTAAACCGCATCTGGCCGTCGATACTTTGCTCGGCATCATGGCGCACAGCGCGCTGTCGCTCGGTCTGGTGGTGGTCAGCCTGATGTCCGGTGTACGCGTTGATCTGATGGCGTATCTGTTCGGCGATCTGCTGTCGGTCACCTATAGCGATATCTGGATGATCGGCATTGGCGTCGCCGTCGTGATTGCGGTTCTCTGCTGGCAATGGCGTTCGCTGCTGTCCATGACCATCAGCCCTGAGCTGGCACACGTCGATGGCGTTAATCTGCAACGTTCGCGGGTGATCCTGATGCTGGTCACGGCCCTGACCATCGGGCTGGCGATGAAATTTGTCGGCGCACTGATCATCACCTCCCTGCTGATTATTCCTGCGGCCACCGCCCGCCGCTTTGCTAAGACGCCAGAGCAGATGGCGTCTTTCGCAGTGGTTATCGGGATGGTGGCGGTCACGGCGGGCCTGACGTTTTCAGCGTTTTACGACACGCCCGCTGGCCCCTCAGTCGTGCTCTCGGCCGCCGTGCTGTTTATGTTAAGCCTCGGCAAAAAACAGATCGCCTGACCTCAACGTCAGAAACAAAAACGGACGCCACTGAGCGTCCGTTTTTGCTAGTACGGCCAGGTTTACGTTTCCTGATCCTGTTCCTGCATAGCCTCACGCCTCGCCTGCCGCCAGTGCATCACCGGCGACACGGTCAGCCCGTGAACAACCACACTGGCGACAATCACCGTAAACGCAATATTGGTCATGTAACCGGCTTCCGCGCCCTGCAACCCGTGCGTATACGCGTAGGCGATGTAGTTCATGCTGCCGATCCCTCGGATCCCAAACCAGCCAATCATCAGCCGTCGTCCGCGCGGTACGCGCATCCCAAAGGTGGTGATGTACACCGAGAGCGGACGGATCACGATAAACAGTAACGCGGCGAAAACTAATCCCATCGGTTCCCAATGCTCGGCCAGCGTGATACCCAGCACCATCACAATCCCGGCGGCGAACAGCCGTTCAATGGTGTCACCAAAGGAGAGCGCATCCCCGACCATCAGCCCGATAGAGTTGGTTGGCCTCTCCGCCGACATGGAATGGCGCGTATGCGGATTTACCATCCCTTCTGCCGGCGGCGGTCGGGTGCCTTCGGTGAGATCGTCCGGCGGATTCAGTGTCACGACTCGCACCTCGGCACTGCGCAAACCGACGCCCGCCGCAAACGCGGCCAGGAACCCGGAGGCATCCAGACTTTGCGCAGCGGCGTAGCTCAGCGCGATCAGCGCCAGCGCCAGAAAATCACTGGGGGCGACTGAACGCTGACGGCTGTGAAAACGTGTGGCACTTAGCCCGACCAGCCGCCCCATGGCATAACCAATCGCCAGACCGCCCAGCAAGGCCCAGACGACATCGCGCCACGCCCAGTCCCAAATGGCCGCCGATGACAGGCCGTCGTGTGCGGTAAACAACATCAGCGCCAGCATCAAAATCGGCAGCGCGGAACCGTCGTTCATGCCCGCTTCGCTTGAGAGCGCTACGCGCAATCCGTCGTCATCATTAGCGTCATTGACGGCAATCATACTGGCCAGTACCGGATCTGTCGGCGCGATGATCGCCCCCAGCGCCAGCGCTAACGGCCAGGATATCCCCGCCAGATAATGCGCCAGTGCGGTCACACTCAGCACCGTCAGCAACATCGCCGGGAACGCCAGTAAGGCACCCACACGCCAGCTCTGCGAGCGAAACGGCAATCTGAGTTTAAGGCCGGTAATAAAGAGCGATGCGGCCATCGCGATTTCTGTGAACCGCGCGGTCAGCGTCGAGTACTCAACCAGATCCACGTGCAGCAGATTCAGCACCCACGGCCCGCAGACAATCCCTGCAGCCAGATACAGTCCAAAGGTGGTCACAGGCGCGCGCGAAATCCAGCCTGATGCCAATGACATAATTAACAGCAGTCCGCCGACTGCCGCCGTCCATCCTAAAAATCCCATGTAAGCTCCCTGAAAAATAACATCTTTTAAGCGTAGTACATCGGAGCCAACCGGCATGGCCGGGCACAAAAGGCGCGGCACAAGCCGTTATCGTGCGCTAATATTGATGCCTGACTTATGCAAAAAGGTTCATCAAAAATGATTAAATACAGCGTGTTATACCCAAATATCGAAAACGGAACCTTTGATCACGATTACTATCGCAATGTGCATTTACCGCTGATCAAAAAGAAGATGGGGGAATTTTGCCACTCCTACGCCATCGATAAAATTCAGGACAATGCCCCGGCGGACACGCCTTTTGTCGCGGCCTGCCATATCTATTGCCACTCAATGGAAGACTTCGAGAAAGGCATGAAAGATCACGCAGCAGAGTTTGTGGCTGACGTGGCGAACTTCACTAATATCGAACCCGTTAAAATGATTTTCGATGTAGTTGTGTGATTTTCTGTTCATTCTGTGAAATATAAAAAAAGCCATTTCCGTATTCAGTTACGGATAATGGCCTTTTTCACTGAGACTTCGAGGATGTGTTGTGTCGTTTTGTTTGCACTAAACGATCAATTTGATTTTGTTAGTAATTTTTTAATCGACGTACTTGGTTCCCGCTTAATCGTGTGCAAAAACTCCTGAGCTTTATCATTAGCCGCATATTCCGCACTGACACCGAAATCCTGCACCATCGCCCACTTTTCGAACATGGCCTCATCACATTCACGCATAAACCACAGCATTCTTACCGCCGTCACCGCCACCTGTGGAATTTGGGTCACCGTACCGTTTATCCACTTATTTAAGGTGCTCCGTGGCAGTCCCAGCAGAATGCATAACGCGGGCTGATCGATACCGAGTCTCTGAACATAGTCCAGAAACTCATTTGCGTTATCTGCCATTGCCTTACCTCCTGTTTTCTAAAACCACACGCATTGTACAGGAATCTCATAGAGATTTCAGCCTGTCGCTATTCGCTACGAAAACTTTTGAATACGATTCATTTCGACACTGGATTTCGTGTCCACTAGCTACAAATAAGCGCGCTAAGTGAAACAATTTCATGTAGCGGTATAAGCTTACGTTTCTTGACATAAGTCAAACATGCAGTGGATGTGTGAAGCAAGTCACATTCACCGTATGTATGATTTATGAAAAGAGACAATTAAAGCGTTCTGTGAGCGCGTTAATACGTCGCTAACAGATACTTATTTCAATGTGGGAAAAAACTCATGAAAGCACAGCTTACAGAACGTAACACTCAGATCATTGCGGCTTACATCGCGGGCAACACCAACAAAATCGAACTGGCTCATTATTTCGGTGTATCGGCTTCGACAATCCGACGTGTACTGGCAGGTTTTGCAATGGCTGTGGCTATGGTTCCACTGGCTCAGGCGAGTTTGCTTGATGATGTTAACAATGGCATTAGCTTTCAGGAATTCACGGCAAAATGGGAAAGCATGACGTTAAGTCAGCAGCAAACTGAACGTGCACTTCTGCGAGCTGCGGGTGAAGAGAATATTTTACAAGACCTTAGGGACAATGTTGCGATACATGCACCCGATGCTATCCCTCAAGCTACACCACAATTATCACCGCAGGCGATCCCACAGGCCATCCCGCAAGCTACGCCACAGTTAACGCCGGTCGCGCCTGTTCAGACTGTACAACTGACGCCGCAGGCCATCCCGCAAGCTACGCCGCAGTTAACACCAGTCGCGCCTGTTCAGACGGCACAAGCCACGCCGCAGGCTGCGCCACACGCTACGCCGGAGAAAATCCCCTCCAGGGAGCCAGTTCATCCGGACGGTCAGCATTTTACTTCTGAACCACAGGCTCATTTAGATGGCAAACACAATGTTGAAATCAACCCTGGTCACGCCAATCCTGAAGGCACCCCTGTTGATAACAGAGCCATAGCACAACGCCAACTCACAGCGGATAAATACATTTCTGCCAGCCGACAAACCGTAGCGGAAACTACCGCAACCCCTGCCCAACAACCTGTTATCCCTCAGCAGGTTCGTTCAGCTTATTACGACAAACAGATCACCGCGCTTAATGCAGAAGCTGAGCAGAACCACGCTGAAGTATTAGCAGAGTCTCATAGCCGCGCAGTGGGCGATGCGCAGACGCTGAGCCAGGCCAATGACTACACTAATAAGAGATTCTCTGATCTGAAATCTCAGGTTGATGACAACAAGGATCAGGCTAACGCAGGTACCGCTTCTGCTCTGGCCGCTACCGGTATCCCACAGGTAGAGGCAGGGTCTGATTTCATGGTCGGCGCAGGCGCCGGGACTTATGGTAATCAGTCCGCCATCGCCGTTGGTGTATCGGGACACCTGACGGCAAAGACGGTCACCAAACTGGCGGTTTCCGGCGATACGAACAACGGTTTTGGTGCATCTGCCGGCATTGGCTGGAACTTCTGATTGTTCATGCGGCTGGCTCAGTCCGGGCTGGCCGCCTTTAATGTGAGAAATGACTATGACTAAATTTTTCGTACTGACCGCCGTTATTTTGCTTGCCGGGTGTTCATCTCAGGCTTCAAGAATGGCCGATTGTCAGGCTCAGGGTGTGTCTCGCGATGCATGTTATATCGCTGAACAAAACCGTCAGACCAGTATTACCGCTGCCGCAGAAAAACAGGCAATGGAAAATGCCGCTAAACAGTATGCACAGGCGACGTCTAAGGTCGTTAAAGTCCGCATCGCCGGTGTCGCGTTGAAAATCTATCCTGCCGATAAGCAGTGCTATGTCGATGGCGTAGCTGCAGCGATGACCGAAGATAACGTCGACGCGACCACCTATAAGCAGGGTTTCTACGATGTTATCCATTACAAGCGCACCCACAAAATTGTGTTGCTCAATAAAGGACAGATTATCGGGCGAGCCAAAGGATGAATAGACAGCATTCTGACCAGTTCCGTCACCTTCCCCCTGACCAGCAATACGCCTGTCTGCTGATGCTCAGACGGCTCGAAGAAACGCAGTTACCGGCAGGCGTGAACTGTCTGGCTTTTTCGGTGGTCATGCAAAATGGTCATATGGCGACACTCAGTAAATTCGATGTAAAACCGGATGAAATCTCTGTGGTCGTGAGCTGGGATAAAGACCGTCAGCTCACACAAGCACTTCCGCTATGAACAGCAATGAAACACGTAGTTAATTGTCCTGACAGGTCTTTAGATTTTAAACAGCGCGCCCGACGTTCTACCGGCGTGCTTTTTTTTTGCATCCGTTAAAAGTGTCGCTTTGCAGGCAACATTATTGACGTGAGAAGTGAGTCGGTCATACTGCATTCGAAAAATAGCCCTGATGAACGGTGCCCACTACATTCATCTTCAAACGCGGTGGAAAGCATTATGTTTTCACTCAAGAAACCTTTTCCTTATCTCAAGTGACAACTGATGAAAACCACAAAGACTCTTACTCAAGGCCAACTGAAAAAAGTGCGCAGGCGGGAACGTCTGGCGGCGATGACGCCGGGTGAACGTAAAGCGAATGATAAGTACAGAGCGGAGAGTAAAGCGCAGGCAAAAGCGCAGAAGACCTCCCCTGTCGCCAACGCCCCCTCTTTAGCCCCGCAAGATGTGCAGGAATCAAATCCGGGAGTTATCCCTGGAGACATTCCAAACCATTATCAGGGAAAACCTGCTGTTCATCTGACTGGCGAGGCCGACCGTCAGACTCTCGCCTATCGCCCCCTCATCGCAGTGCAAAAACTTCAGGGCTCCTCCGCTCAGGATGAGGAAAAAATACCCGAAGCCTACCACTACAAGCCACGCAAAGTTCGTGCAGGTGCCGAGGGGGATTTTGACCGTTATTGGAACGACGCTGTAAAGAAGAAGCTTAATCCTTACGTGTACGTTGAAGAAATCACTGCACGCCGTAAAGCAGAAAAATTAACCGAACAAGCGAAACTGGCTGCTGATTGAAAATCACAGGTTCTGTACCTCGATACCGACTCCCAGGATTCTCTGCTTCAGAGGATCCTAACTGCATTTCATCCCCACCAACTCTCGCCAGTCACTACACTTTCAATACCCATTGCCCTAATTAATTGATGAGTCTGTTCAAAAATTTGCGTTTGTAACCCTGGCGTCATGCGCGGAGGATGGAATCTCTTGCTCATCACGGCGCAGACCACCGCGCAGGAGTCAATGTGGGATTTCTCAACGAATTTTTCTCGCGCATTTTTGGCAGTACATCGGTCGAAAAAGCGCAACGAACACCACCACATGAGGAGTTGAAAATGGCAAAAGTACTGGTTCTCTATCATTCCATGTATGGTCATACTGAAACGATGGCGCAAAGCATTGCCGAAGGTGCCCGCAGCGTTCCCGGCGTTGAAGTAACGGTAAAACGCGTGCCGGAAACCATGCCAGAGGAAGCTTTTAAAGCGGCTGGCGGTAAAACCGGACAAACAGCGGACATTGCATCACCGGGCGAACTCGCCGATTACGATGCCATTATTCTCGGTACCCCAACCCGCTTTGGTAACATGACCGGGCAAATGCGTAATTTCCTCGACCAGACCGGTGGACTGTGGGCGAAAGGTGCGCTGGCCGGTAAAGTCGCCAGTGTATTTACCTCAACAGGTACAGGCGGCGGGCAGGAGATGACCATCACCTCCACCTGGACCACTCTTGCCCATCACGGGATGATCATCGTTCCAATCGGTTACACCACGCCGGAACTGTTTGATATCTCGCAGGTTCGCGGTGGCACGCCTTACGGTGCATCAACCATCGCCGGTGGCGACGGTTCGCGTCAGCCAAGCGCTGAAGAGCTGCGGATCGCCGTGCATCAGGGTAAACATGTCGCGACCATTACCCGCAAGCTGGTGAGTTAGTCTTCCCGAAAGCAGAAGGCGCAGAACTTGCGCCTTACATGCCCTTCACTTATGAATCCATCGCGACGCTCACATCACCGCGATGGATTTTGCATTCATGACAAGATTTCCCCGTAACGCAGAGGCACTGACGCCGGGCTATGCAGAACGAAAAAAAACGGCCCTTTCGGACCGTTTTGTATCAGACGCAAAGTACACGTTTGAGATCTTTAACCCCGCGACGCGATGATATTTTCCGCGACGTTACGAGGTGCCTCAGCGTAGTGGTTGAACTCCATGCTATAGGTTGCACGACCCTGCGACATGGAGCGTAATACGGTGGAATAACCGAACATCTCAGAGAGCGGCACTTCGGCTTTGATGATTTTACCGCCGCCGCCCGCAATCTCGTCCATGCCCTGCACCGTGCCGCGACGGGAGGATAAATCGCCCATCACGCCACCGGCGTACTCTTCCGGAGTTTCCACTTCCACTTTCATCATCGGCTCAAGAATAACCGGATCCGCCTGTCTGGCCGCTTCTTTGAATCCAAAGATGGCCGCCATTTTGAACGCCATTTCCGAAGAATCGACCTCATGGTACGAGCCGAAGGTCAGCGTGACTTTCACATCCACCACCGGATACCCGGCCAGAATGCCGTTGTTCAGGGCTTCCGTGACGCCTTTCTCGACGGCCGGAATAAACTCACGCGGCACCACGCCGCCCTTAGTGGCATCGGCGAACTGGAAACCCGTCCCTGCCGGTAACGGTTCAAGCGTAAAGACCACATGGCCGTACTGCCCTTTACCGCCGGACTGACGCACAAACTTGCCGTCCACATCTTTGACCGTTTTACGCACCGTCTCCCGATACGTGACCTGCGGTTTACCGATGTTGGCCTCCACGCCGAACTCGCGTTTCATGCGGTCAACAATGATTTCCAGATGCAACTCACCCATCCCGGAAATGATCGTCTGGCCGGACTCTTCGTCAGTCCGGATTCGGAACGACGGATCCTCTGACGCCAGCCTGGAGAGCGCAATGCCCATCCGTTCCTGATCGGCTTTGGTCTTCGGCTCGATGGCCTGCGAAATCACCGGATCCGGAAACTCCATGCGCACCAGCGTGATGATGTCGGTCGGATCGCATAACGTTTCACCGGTGGTGACATCCTTCAGCCCGACGCACGCCGCAATATCACCGGCGCGGATTTCGTCGATTTCAATCCGGTCATTAGCGTGCATCTGCACAATACGGCCAATGCGTTCTTTTTTACCGCGAACCGGGTTGTAAACACTGTCGCCTTTTTTCAGCACGCCGGAATACACACGTACAAACGTCAGCTGACCGACATACGGATCCGTCATCAGTTTGAACGCCAGCGCCGAGAACTTCTCGCTGTCGTCTGAATGGCGGAAAATTTCGTTGCCGTCTTCATCAGTCCCTGCGATCGGCGGAATATCCAGCGGTGAAGGCATCAGTTCGACCACGGCGTCGAGCATGCGCTGCACGCCTTTATTCTTGAATGCGCTGCCGCACAGCATCGGCTGGATTTCGCCGGCGATAGTGCGAATACGCAGACCCTCGGTGATTTCATCCTCGGTCAGCGCGCCTTCTTCGAGATATTTATCCATCAGCGCATCCGTCGCTTCGGCGGCGGCCGAAACCATTTTTTCGCGCCACTCTTCTGCCTGCGCCTGCAACTCTGCCGGGATCGGCGCGTAGCTGAACGTCATGCCCTGAGTTGCGTCATCCCACAAGATGGCGCGCATTTTGCGCAGATCGACCACGCCGGTGAAATGCTCCTCGCTGCCGATCGGGATAACAATCGGGACAGGATTGGCTTTCAGGCGATCAACCATCATCTGGCGCACCCGGAAGAAATCTGCGCCCTGACGGTCCATTTTGTTGACGAAGGCCAGACGCGGCACTTTGTATTTATTCGCCTGACGCCAGACGGTTTCAGACTGCGGCTGCACGCCGCCGACCGCGTCATACACCATCACGGCACCGTCGAGTACGCGCATGGAACGTTCCACCTCAATGGTGAAATCCACGTGCCCCGGCGTGTCGATAATGTTGATGCGATGTTCATCAAACGAATGATCCATTCCGCGCCAAAAACAGGTCACAGCCGCCGACGTAATGGTGATGCCGCGTTCCTGTTCCTGAGCCATCCAGTCCGTGGTCGCACCGCCGTCATGCACTTCGCCCAGCTTATGGTTCATGCCGGTATAAAAAAGAATACGCTCGGTGGTCGTGGTTTTACCTGCGTCGATGTGTGCTGAGATACCGATATTGCGGTAGCGCTCGATTGGCGTTTTGCGAGCCATATAACGTCCTTACTGGTTGATGGCTAAGTTGGCGGGGAGTGTTTTCACGGCCCGTCACAAAGTTCTGGGTTGTCGATCATAAGTAATAAAATTCTTAACACGGAGAGTATACTACAATTGTACGAGTATATTCGTACAATAAGTTTTTCTATCGATGAAATCGGTGGGACGTCGTCACGTTGTACAGTGAAGGAGGGATACGTTATATTGCGCGGCCGCCGATAAATGCACATTCATGAGGATAAGCCAATGATAGCCAACCACCCTGAGCGCGAGCAGATCCGCCTCGAAAATGTGCTGACGGCGCTGGGAAATCCGCTGCGCCTGGCAGTCGTTCGCACGCTGGCCAAAGGCGGTGAACATCCCTGCGGCACCCTGTTGCAGGGTTTATCGAAATCGACGCTCACGCATCACTGGCGTGTGCTGCGTGACAGTGGCGTTATCTGGCAACGTCCGGACGGACGCGCGAATTTACTCTCTTTGCGCCGCGACGATCTCGACGCCCGCTTCCCCGGCCTGCTTGATTCCCTGCTGAACGCCATCGAATCCGACGGCATCACGCTGGAATCCACACAGAAGCATATCTCCGAGCAACACCTTTAGTTTCCGCTAAGCTGCGATTTCACCAGCTGACAGAACGTATTGATTATAGACGATGCGTGGCTGTCCACCCTGCGGGCGAGATACAGCGGCGCGCTAAGCTGCGTGCTCGCTGCCAGCGGCAGAAAAACCACGCCGTCGCCGCCCAGCCGGGTCATAGATTCCGGCACAATCGAAATCCCCAGCCCCGCGCCGACCAGGCTCAGACACGACGTCAGGCGCGGCGCTTCCTGCACAATGTGCGGGCTGAATCCGGCGCGGACATACGCGGCGAGTATCGCATCGTACAGCCCTTGCCCCGCCCGTCGCCGGTATAACACAAATGGCTCGTTGCTGAGATCCTCCAGCTTCAATGGCTGCTCAGCCGGTTGTGATGCCAGCCGGTGCCCGGCAGGCACCGCCACCCACATCGGCTCTTCCAGCACTTTTTCCATCACTAATTCAGGCTTGTCTTTTACGCGCATTCGCACAAACGCGACGTCCAGCTGCCCGGCGACGACCGCCGCCAGTAATTCCCCGCTGCCACTTTCCTCCAGCTGAGTACTGACCGAAGGGTAAATCTCACGATAGCGCCGCAGCAGCGCAGGCACGAAGGTATGCAGCGCGGCGGAGCTGGTGAAACCGATGCGGATCCGCCCCTGTTCCCCCAGTGCGGCACGCTGCATGGCGGCACTTAGCTGCCCGGCGCGCGCCAGCACCGCACGAGCTTCGTGCAGCAGCACTTCTCCGGCTTCGGTCGGGATCACCCCGCGTGGCAGACGCTGTAACAGCGGCACGCCAAAATCATGCTCCAGACTCTGCAAAAGGCGGGTAAGCGGCGGTTGCTGGATAAACAACAGTTCGGCGGCGCGGGTAATACTTCCGGCTTCCACCACCGTCACGAAAGCGTTGAGACGTTTCAGTTCAATCATTGCCATATCTTCCGGGTATCTTTCATTACTATTATAGGCATTAGACATCATGGCATGTCGGCGCGCATCATCCATATGAAATTTATGCCTTTGGCGTGTCTGGATACTATTGTAGGGAGAGTGGGAAAAATGGCTGATGTCACGCAGGAAAAAATAATGCTCGATACCGATAATGACACCGCGCCGCAACCCGATTGCGGACAACTGTTTATGGGATTTTTTGTGCTCGGACTGACCGGGTTTGGCGGCGTACTGCCGATGGCGCGCCACATGCTGGTGGATAAACGACGCTGGCTGACGGCAGATCAGTTCACCGAACTACTCGGGCTCTGCCAGTTTTTGCCAGGCGGCAACATCATCAACTTGTCGGTGGCGTTAGGGATGGAGTTTCGCGGGCTTCGCGGCGCGCTGTCGGCCATTCTCGGGCTGATCCTCGCCCCGACCCTTTGCGTGGTACTGCTCGGTCTGGTGTATGCCCGCTATCAGAATGAGCCTCTGGTGGAACATCTGTTCGCTGGCATGGCAGCGGCGGCGGCCGGTTTACTGCTTTCGACTGGCATTAAAATGCTTAGCCCGCTGCGGGGGAAATGGCTGCAACTGGCGCTGGTCGCCGCGGGCATCATCGCCATCGCTCTGTTTCGCCTGCCGATGTTGCCAGTCATGCTGGTGCTGGCGCCGGTGAGTATTTTCATCTGCGCAAAAGGGAAATTCTGATGACGGTTTTATTCTCTCTTGCCCTGTTATTCACCGAACTTTCCCTGCTGGCCTTTGGTGGCGGCAATACGATTTTGCCCGAAATGCAGCGCGCCGTGGTCGATGTGCATCACTGGATGAGCGCGCAGGAGTTCAGCGCGCTGTTTGCGCTGGCACAGGCGGCACCCGGCCCGAATATGATGATCGTACCGCTGATTGGCTGGCAGGTGGCCGGATGGTCAGGATTGCTGGTCTCCTCGCTGGCGAAGTTCGGTCCGTCTTCCATTGTGACGCTGATCGTCATGGGTGGCTGGAAACGCTACAAAGACCGCCCGTGGCGGCAGGTTGTCCAGCGCGGGCTGGTGCCGGTCACCGTCGGGCTGGTGGTGTCGAGCGGACTGCTGATCGCCGAAGCCTCCGCTACCACGGCTGTCATGGGCGGCATCATCATTTTGTGTACCCTGCTGGCAATGAATAAGCGCATCCATCCGCTGTGGGTACTGGCGGCAGGCGCGGTGCTGGGGCTGCTGTTGGGGTAGATATTGGAATAGATGTTTGAGTAACAAAAAAGGCTGCCGTTTGGCAGCCTGAATCATTCGAACTGGATAACTTAAGAACAGAACACGCGTGCTTCACGTGGGGTATAGATCCCGAACGTCACCAGACCCAGAAGACCGTTAACAAAAGTCTGTTGAGTTTCAACGCGAACGACTTTATCTGCGCCACCGCAGACTTTCGCAGCATCAATGGATTTCTTCTGACCAATACCGCTGACGAAGAAGTGATGCGTGGTCACTTGCTTAGGCGCGGTGGCAATACCCTGACCCATGTTGAAAGTTTGCTGTGCACAGCCGGATAACAGTACGGCAACTGCCGCTGCAAAAATAACTTTTTTCATGACAATCCCTTATAGAAGACCCCAATGGCCATTAAGAACCCGTTTCAACCTGCCGGTACGATTTTTTTATAAAAACCAATAACACCGGCTGGCTAATTTTGGTTATCGGAGATTTTACTGAAATATTTAAGGGAAAGAAGTAAATCATCGCAAATATTGTGGATTTTTAATTGCGAACCCGATCGCAGCATTCATCCGACAAATAGAGTATTGATCCGATATTGAGTATCTATATATATCAATCATTAAGGATGATAATGAACATTAAACCTCTTAGCCTCGCCGTTTCCGCCCTTCTGCTTTCAGCAACTGCCTCTGCCGATAACACTCAGCCCGAACTCAGCCAGCGTGAAGTGACGCTGCTGACCGTCGATGGCCTGCAGTTTAAAGATCTGAATCATTCCGGAAAACTGGAACCCTACGAGGACTGGCGGCTGACGCCACAAGAGCGCGCAGCAGATCTGGTCAAACGTATGACGCTGGAAGAAAAAGCGGGTGTGATGATGCATGGCTCAGCACCGACGGCAAACAGCCCGATCGGCGCAGGCACGCATTATGATATGGCGGCTGCGAGAAAGATGATCGAAGGTGCCAAAGTCAACAGCCTGATTACCCGGCTGTCGGCGGAAGATCCGGCGGTGATGGCAGAAGAAAATAACAAACTCCAGCAAATCGCCGAAACCTCGCGGCTTGGCATCCCGGTCACCATCAGCAGCGATCCGCGTAACTCGTTCGAATATCTGATTGGCGCCAGCACCTCTTCCGGCAAATTCACCCAATGGCCGGAAACGCTGGGGCTGGCCGCGATCGGCAATGAGAAAGTCACACGCCGTTATGCAGATATCGTCCGTCAGGAATATCTGGCCGTGGGGATCCGCGAAGCGCTTTCACCGCAGGCGGATCTGGCGACCGAACCCCGCTGGGCACGCATCAGCGGTACTTTCGGCGAAGACCCGACCCGCGTTCATCATATGGTGCGCGGCTACGTCGAAGGGATGCAAAACGGCGCGGATGGCCTGAATTCTGGCAGCGTCATTTCGGTCGTCAAACACTGGGTCGGCTACGGCGCGGCTGAAAATGGTTTCGACAGCCACAATGTCTACGGCAAAAACGCCGTGTTCCCCGGCAATAATCTCAAAGAGCACATTTATCCGTTTACCGGCGCGTTTGAAGCTAACGTCGCCAGCGTCATGCCCACGTACTCGATCCTAAAAAATGTCTCCATCGAAGGTAAACCGCTGGAACAGGCAGGCGCAGGCTTCAGCCATCAGCTTCTGACCGATATTTTGCGCGGGCAATATGGCTTCAAAGGCGTGATCCTCAGCGACTGGCTAATCACCAGCACCTGCGATGACGTCTGCACCCACGGCACGCCGGAAGGTAAAGAGCCGGTACCGGGCGGGATGTCATGGGGAGTCGAAAATCTGACGCCGCAGCAGCGATTCGTCAAAGCGGTCAAAGCCGGTGTCGATCAGTTTGGCGGTGTGACCGACTCGCAGTTGCTGGTCAGCGCGGTGAAAGAAAAACAGTTGACTGAAGAACGCCTCAACGAATCGGTGATACGCATTCTTGAGCAAAAATTCCAGACCGGCCTGTTTGAAAATCCGTACGTCGATGTGCAGAAAGCGGTACAAACCGTTGGCCGCGCGGACTGGCAGAAAGAAGCCGATGCCGCACAGGGGCATTCGCTGGTGCTGCTGCAAAATACCGGCGATCTGTTACCGCTGAAAAAGGGCCAGAAAATCTGGCTGTACGGTATTGCACCGAAAGCCGCCGAGGCCGCCGGATTTACCGTGGTAGATTCACCGGAGAAAGCCGACGTGGCGCTCATCCGCGCGCAAACCCCTTATGAAAAACTGCATCAGGCGTGGTTCTTTGGTAAGCGTCATCACGAGGGCTCGCTGGAGTTTACCGGCGATAATGCCGATTATCAGGCCATCGTTAACGCCAGCAAACATGTGCCAACGGTAGTGACGGTGTATCTGGATCGCCCGGCGATTCTGAGCAATGTGAAGGATAAAGCCAAGGCCATCGTGGGGAATTTTGGCGTCAGCGACGCCGTGCTGTTTACCCGCCTCACCAGCGGCGAAGCCTTTACCGGCAAACTGCCATTCGAACTGCCGTCGTCGATGGAAGCGGTGCTAAAACAACAGTCTGATATGCCGCACGACAGCGAATCTCCGCTGTTTGATATTGGTTTTGGGCTGGCGCGCTGATCCCTTCAATTTCTGCGCCGTCACGGCTTTCGTCGTGGCGGCGCATCTTCTGGCAATGATCTGCACCGCCATTAAACACCCTGTTCGCTGATAATATCGCCCGGCCATTCCCTCCATTCCGCTCAAACAAAAACCACAAAACCCATGAATTTCATGCGGATAAAATGTCGCCACTTCACACTTTTTGAATAAAGTTCACTTGAATTTGTAAAATAATAATGATAACAATTATCATTAAGTTTAACATTCGTCTCGTTTTCGTAAATACCCTGCCTCTTTCTGGCCGGGCTTTCGTGCGGAACGTGGTTGGCTTCCGGGTTTATTTACACACGCATCAATTAATTACTCGAATAATGATCGGGTTATTTATAGGGATTATTACTATGTTGTTGGCTTTTCCCCTCAAACGCTCGGTGCTTTTGTGCGCCATGGCCCTTCCGGCCTCCTCGCTGGCCGCAGAAGATACAGTGGTTATCAAGGCATCACAGGCTGATACCGCTGATGCACCGACGCAGGGTTACAGTGCAAAAACGTCGAAAAGCGCGACTAAAACCGACCAGCCGCTGATCACCACCGGTCAGGCCGTTTCGGTCGTAACCCGTCAGCAGATGACGGATCAGAATGCGACGACAGTCAACGCAGCACTGAACTATACGCCAGGCGTATTCACTAACTTTGCCGGCGGCGCGACGCGTTATGACACGATCTCCCTGCGTGGTTTCCACGGCGGCGACGTCAACAACACTTTCCTTGATGGCCTGCGTATTCTGAGCGATGGCGCGAGCTATAACTCTATTCAGGTTGATCCTTGGTTCCTCGAACGTATTGATGTGGTAAAAGGCCCGTCTTCTGCCCTCTACGGCCAGAGCATTCCCGGCGGCGTCGTGGTTGAAACCACCAAGCGTCCGCAGTTCGCTGAAGAAGGTCATTTCCAGCTTTCCGGCGGCACGCAAAATACCAAAGGTGGCGCATTCGATTACACCAATGCCATCAACGACCAGTGGGCATTTCGCCTGACCGGTATGACCCGCAGCAGCGATACCCAATACGATCATCAGCGCGAAGAGCGTTATGCGATTTCCCCGCAGCTGATGTGGCAGCCGGATGAAAACACCTCGCTGTTGCTGCGCGCCTATCTGCAAAAAGATCCGTCCGGCGGTTATCATGCCGCCGTGCCTGCCGACGGCAGCCTGTACGGACAGAAACTGAGCCGTGGCTTCTTCGACGGTGAAACGGATCGCAACCAGTTCAAGCGCTGGGAGCAGATCTACAGCTACGAATTCCAGCACGCGTTCAACGACGTCTGGTCATTCCGCCAGAACGCCAACTACACTCACTCCAATACCGAACTGGATCAGGTGTATCAGGCGGGCTGGAACGCAGATCGCACGCTGATGAACCGTTATTATTCCGGCGAGAAATCCTCTCTGGATACTTTCGCGATTGATAACCAGCTTGAAGCCGATTTCGCCACCGGCGAACTGGCGCACAAAGTGGTGCTGGGCTTTGACTATTCTCACTTCGTCAACGATCTGAAGTCTGACGGCGCCACTGCCGGTACGCTGAACCCGTACACCGGCGTTGGCATCGATACCCTCGATTATTACAGCCACACCCGCGGCAAAAACCGTTACGAGCAGATGGGCACGTATCTGCAGGACGAAATGAACTGGAACAAGTGGTTCCTGACCTTGTCAGGCCGCTACGATACGCTGAAAACCGACAGTCGCAGCTACGAAAGCATCTATGGCACCGACAGCCACAGCGAGCGTAAAGACAGCCACTTCAACAGCCGCGCTTCCCTGTTGTATGCATTTGATAACGGGATCTCTCCTTACGTCAGCTACAGTCAGGCGATGACGCCATCTGCCCTGCCGGGTGCCGACGGCACGTTGCTCAAACCGATGCAAAGTGAGCAATACGAAGCCGGGATCAAATACCAGCCGGTCGGTACGTCCGACATGTACACCGCAGCACTGTATGATCTGACGCAGGACGACGTGGGTAACCGCGTAGTGGTCGGCAGCTATTACGAGCCAGCGGGTAAAATCCGTTCGCAGGGTCTGGAGCTGGAAGCCAAGAAACAGGTCACCGAGCGCTTCAACGTGATGGCCGGTTATACCTACAACAAAGTCCGTATCCGCGATGCCAGCCAGAACAACGGCAACACGCCATACGTCACGCCAAAACAAATGGCTTCCATCTGGGGTCAGTATAAGACGCCGGTCGGTGTGGATCTGGGGGCGGGTGTGCGTTACATCGGTACACAGTGGGCGGATAACGAGAACACGCGCCACATGCCTTCCGCCACGCTGGTGGATGCTTCACTGCGTATGAATCTGGTGCAGTTCAACCCGCAGCTGAAAGGTGCCTACGTGCAGCTGAACGCCAACAACCTGTTCGATAAGAAATATGTCGCAGCCTGTTATGGCACCAGCTATTGCTACTGGGGTCAGGAACGTACCGTGGTCGCAACCGTGGGTTACGATTTCTGATAGCTAAAGTTATTGATTGTTTTCACTCCCCCTGCACAGGGGGAGTTGGATCAGACCGGCAGGAGACGCTTTACAGACCGCCGGCAAATTTCACAGACCTAATACAGACGCCCCCTACCCGAAGTCGCCCGCCCTGAATGATCGACGTTATCCACACCCTCAACCTCGGCACGTGGACAGAAGCGCATTAAGCGTTATTTGCACGTGGAGGTATTATTAAGAATCAATGAAGTGTATGGCTGAAAAATTTGAGCGAATTAATCCAACCTGAACAATGTTGTCGCAAAGGATCAATACGGTCAGTATGGCGGCTGCCTGACACAATAATAAATAAGGGATTTTAATGTTGCGAAAATCAACTCTGATGGCTTTACCTTTGCTGACAACGGCGGTATTCCTGCTGACAGGATGTCCCCCGGCACCGGATCTGACACAGTGGCAGCGTCCTGATACAGACATCGACGGCGTGCGCATCGCAATGGGTAAATGCGGCGTACAACTGCCGGGCCCCGATATCCCTAAAACAAATAATGAGTCAGTTCTGTACTACCAATGCATGGAGAATATGGGGTTTACCCGTAAAGACGGATTCGAAATTTGCAGCATTCGTGTTTACCATGATACCCCAGCCTGCCTTGAGCAAGAGCAGGGGCATCCTTTAAGTCAGAGCCAGCTGGAAGCGCTGCCGTTTGTCGCAGACAGTGGGTTTCATCCGATTAAACCGGATTCTGGCATAAGCCCGTATTCCCTGATTACCTGGCGCAAAAAAGGGGCTTCGCTGCATTTTTCTCATAAAGTTGAAAACGACAAACAAGCACTGGCGGTAATGTACCAATGCGGTTATCCACAACCCTTGGGCTCGGTGCCTTACGTACCGACGCTGCGCAAAGCCGCTGATGTTCAAAAATGCATGCTGGATAAAGGTTTCGAGCCTAAATACGAACTCAATCTGGTCTGTCGTAATTACCCGAAAGTCACAGGCTGCCCAAAAACCTGATTATTTCTTCTGACATTACCCTGGGACGCTGTATTAACACTGGAGAAATCTGCCCCGGCATCGCCTTTCACTGCCCGGCGGCTTGTTCCCTTCGTATCTCAATGAAAATAGAGGTTCAGCGTTCTTTCTCATCAATCCAGGCAATGAGATCGGCCAGCCTGTTCTCAGAAAACACGGCTATGCCATGTTCAGTAAGCAGGGATGCTGCGATCCCCATACCTGCCTTACGCTTGCCGCTAAATGAACCGTCATAGATAAATTGGCTACCGCATGTTGGACTGCCATCGGTTAACAGCGCAGCGGTACAGCCTGACTCCTGAGCGGTACGCAGCGCCAGCCAGGCGCCAAGCTGATATTGCTCCGTGACATCTTGCCCGGTAATTTCAACTATTCTGACCTGCTTCGGCATGACGTCTTTACCTTCAGCAGACACAATCTCAGCCGGTGGACGCGGCGTTGGCAGCCCGGCGGCGAGTTCAGGACAGTGGATCACAAGACGCTGCTCTTTCTGCCAACGGTGCAACTGATCGACCATTTGTGCTTTCTCGCTACCGTCATAGCGGACTTTGAACCCCATGAGGCAGGCACTTACCAGGATTTTATTCATCATCGTTATCGTATATCAGGGCAATTTAAGGCCGGGATTATAACACCTTCGCTTTATACACCGGCTTTGCTGTAGCAGTGTCAACCGGCGGCTCAGAGCGAAGAGCAGATGCTGATAAAGTGACCCACCGCCTGTATCTTGCAGTCACATCGTTTTAAACCTCTGACCTGCTGCCACTGATATACGCGATGATTTCATTGATTTTTTCAAAATCAATAGTGAACTAATCCGCCGTCCACAGCATATTGGCTTCCGGTGACATAAGCCGCATCATCTGAGAGCAGAAACAGTGCGACGGCGGCCGCTTCATCAGCGGTACCGGCTCGCCTGAGTGGCACCTGGTTCACCACAAAATCCTCAAACTGTTGCCGCGACTCCTCGGGCATGAAGTGTCTGAAATTAGTCTCGATGGGTCCCGGTACCAGCGTGTTGGCGCGAATGTTGCGTGTAGCCAGCGAGGCGGCCCAGCTTTTTACCATGGCGACAACGGCGCCTTTGGTTGCAGCATACAGGCTGGTCATTGCCGCGCCTTCATAGACCGAAGACGACGCGGTGACTAACACTGATGCGCCAGGATTCAAAGCCCTGGAAAGCGATGCAAGCTGGAGCATAGGCCCGCGAACATTGGCATTCATCATGCGATTAAAGGCGTCGGCCGTAACAGATTCCGGTGTCCCCACTTCTGCGTAACCCGCATTCAACCACAATCCGTCGAGGTGCCCCCAGTCGTTGACAGCCGTTGTCAGCGCATCGATATCAGCCTCACTGGCTGCATCACTTTTCAGAACCAGTGCGGTGCCCGGTAACAGCTTGCGAGCCTGGGCCAGCCGTTCTTCATTGAGTCCCGTGAGGGCAATTTCCCCTCCCTCTTTCACAATTCGCAGCGCGCCTGCCAGCCCTATACCGCTGGTGCCGCCCGTTATAAGTACACGTTTACCGTCAAATCTGCCCATTATCGATCCCTTTTAATCCTTAAAGTTGCCATTTACCTTACGAAAGATACGCACAGTCGTCATCTGTTTCATCCGGTCGCAATGGCATTAAGTCCTTCCTGATCAGGATATTTAGTATGATGATTAACCGCCGGTTGAGGGTAGTCGTGAGATAAACAGCTTTCACCCTGAATGTATGGCAGAGGAACGCAGTAACAACTAGCCCGAAGACAGATCAGCTTTTCCGACCCTGACCACACGCCCTTCTTTGAAGGTTTTGGCAGCATGGCGAAAAGGCGCAGAAAGTGTTTTCCCCCGCGCGGGTCGTGGTGCCGTTTTGCCGTAAATAAGCGGTTAAATGTGAAGGAATTGTGCAGGACTCCGCAAAAAATGCGGTCGGTGCAGGGAACTTTTCGAACAGCATGAGAAAGCTTTGGCCTGTTGGCAATAAATCCTTATAATTAGCGACCCTGAAATGTGATTCGTTACACATACTGAGTCTCATTAAAGTGCTCTGTGAAAGTACCGTGTCTCTCCGGTGGTAAGCCTGCCGGGGGGAAATCAACATTCTGACAACAACTGCCAGTGTGGCATTAACGACCAACGAAAATATGAAAATGAGCATTCGCGCGATAGTTACCCTGGTTTTGGCAGTTGCTGCGTACAGCCAGGCATCTTTTGCTGTGGTATATCCTCTTCCGGCGAACAATGGTCGTCTGGTCGGTGAAAATATTACGGTCACTGTTCCACAGGGCAGCAGCCTGCCTCTCGAACATTTTGCAGCGCAATACCAGATGGGTTTGAGCAACATGCTTGAAGCCAACCCTGGCGTTGATCCGTTCCTGCCAACCCCTGGCACCGTGCTGACTATTCCGCAACAGTTAATCCTGCCGGATACGCCGCACGAAGGTGTTGTCATCAACAGCGCAGAAATGCGTTTGTACTACTACCCGAAAGGCAGCAATACCGTTGTCGTTCTGCCAATCGGTATCGGTGAGCTGGGCAAAGACACCCCGCTGAACTGGGTGACCACTATCCAGCGTAAGAAAGCCGGCCCGACCTGGACCCCGACGGCAAAAATGCATGAAGAATATGCCGCCCGCGGCGAGTTCCTGCCTGCCGTCTTCCCTGCCGGCCCGGACAACCCGATGGGTCTGTACGCGCTGTACGTAGGCCGCCTGTATGCTGTTCACGGCACCAATGCCAACTTTGGTATCGGTCTGCGCGTCAGCCACGGTTGTGTACGTCTGCGTGATGCTGACATCAAATGGCTGTACGACAACGTGCCACAAGGCACCCGCGTTCAGTTCATCAACGAGCCGGTGAAAGCCACCGTTGAGCCAGACGGCAAGCGTTATGTTGAGATCCATAACCCGCTGTCTTCCAACCAGGAAGAATTCGACTCCCAACAGCCGATTCCAATCAGCCTGACCGGCAGCTCCAACGCCGTGGCGATGGATCCAAGTGTGAATCAGACAGTGGTTCAGCGCGCGATCGAGATGCGTGCAGGCATGCCGGTTCAAATCAACTAAGCGTTAAGGCTTGGAGTGGTGTGAGACGTTGGAAAGCCCCGAAACTTTTTCGGGGCTTTTTTTTGGGGATTTTTTGGACTGCCATCCAATGGCGGCTAAAAAAATAACCGAGAAAGTTTCGGTTTCTCAATAGCAGTGATCACTTAACTCGCTGCGCCGAAACCGCCCAAAGAGGTCCAAGACGGGCCCTCTTTGAAATCTCCACGTCTTTTTAAAACATGCGCTACCGCTGGAACGATGGACCTGTTCTGTTGCTGACGCGTGTGGCGCAAAATCACGCCGCAGGAAGAGGTGGAAAACCGCGAGTTTTTGCGCGGGTTGTAACCCGACCGGAGGGAACCGCGCAGCGGCGGGATTTTGCGGCAACAGGAGGAGTTTCTGAAACAGAGCCGGGATGCATGGCACGTGTTTTAAAGATCCGGGGATTCTTAAGGGGGGCGGCGATAAGCCCCCTTTAAGGCCGGTTTGGGTGGCAGCCCAAGGTCTTAACCTTAAGGCCAGTTTGGGGTCTTGACCTTGAGGCCAGTTTGGGTGGCAACCCACGCTCTTGAATTTAGTGGGCGAGGAACTTCTCCAGAAACTGCTTAGTTCTCGCGTGCTGCGGATTCGAGAACAACTCCTTCGCAGGCCCCTGCTCCACGATCCTTCCCTGATCCATAAAGATCGCCCTGTCCGCCACATCGCGCGCAAAACTCATTTCATGCGTCACGATAACCATTGTGCGGTGCTCGAGCGCCAGCGCGCGGATAGTGTTGAGGACTTCGCCGACAAGCTCCGGGTCGAGGGCAGACGTCGGTTCATCGAACAAAATGACTTCAGGATTCATTGCCAGTGCGCGGGCGATCGCCACACGCTGCTGCTGACCGCCGGACAAACGGCGCGGGTAGGCGTCTTCTTTACCGCTCAGGCCGACTTTTTCCAGCAGTTTGCGCGCGGCGGCAATCGCTTTCTCTTTCGATTCACCTTTTACGATAACCGGGCCTTCAATGATGTTTTCCAGCACGGAACGGTGTGGGAACAGATTAAAGTTCTGGAATACAAAGCCGACCTGCTGACGCAGTTCGCGGACTTTGTTTTTCTGCTTGCTGACAGGCTTGTTACCGTCAATTTCGATTTTACCGACCTTGATGGTGCCACCGTCCGGCTCTTCCAGCAGATTGATGCTGCGCAGCAGCGTGGTTTTACCGGAACCGCTCGGGCCGATAATCGCCACCACTTCTCCGGCATTCACCTGTAAATCAATACCGTGTAACACCGTTTGGCCGTTGAATTTCTTAGTCAGTTGCTTAACGTCAATGGTACTCATGAAGGCTCCTGATCCTGACGGTTAACGCGGTCTTCCAGACGGTTTTGCAGGAAGGATAAAACGGTTGCCAGCACCCAGTAGATGATCGAGGCGGCAAGATACATGGTGAACACTTCCAGCGTGCGCGAGGTGACCAGCTGCGCCTGACGGAACAGCTCAGGTACCTGAATGGTCGCGGCCAGCGAAGTGTCTTTCACCAGACCGATAAAACTGTTGCCAAGCGGTGGCAGCGCGGTACGGGCTGCCTGCGGTAAAATCACGCGGCGCAGCGTCTGCCAGTGGTTCATCCCAATGCTGGAGGCGGCTTCCCACTGCCCTTTTTCGATCGACGAAATCGCCGCACGCAGGGTTTCAGAGGTGTAAGCCGCTGTATTAAGCGACAGGCCGATCATGGCAGCCGGTATAGGATCCAGCTCAATGCCAAACTGCGGCAGGCCGTAATAAATCATAAACAGCTGTGCGATAAGCGGCGTACCACGAAATACTGACACGTAAAAACGTGACAACCATGACAGCGGCCAGAAACGCGAAAGGCGCATCAGCGCCAGCATAAAGCCCAGTAATAACCCGAAAATCATCCCGCCAATACTTAGCTGGAGCGTAAACAGGGTTCCCTTCAATAAAAATGGTGCTGAATCCAGCACCAGTTGAATACTTTCTTGCATCCGATAAAGACCTTTTGGATGTTTGCTCTAAGAGTACCGGGAGCAACATCAGCTCCCGGTGCAACGAGCATTATTTGGTGACGTCAGCCCCGAACCACTTCTCAGAAATTTTGGTCAGTGAGCCGTCTTTTTGCATCTCGGCAATGGCTTTGTTGATTGCAGCCAGCAGTTCCGGGTTGTCTTTACGCAGCGCCACGCCCGCTTCCAGACGGGAGAACGGTGCGCCCGCAACGGCTAAGGTGTTGCCGGTTTTCTTCACCAGATCCAGCGCTGCCAGACGGTCTACCAGAATCGCATCAATACGGCCTACGCGCAGATCCTGATATTTTGTCGGGTCATCATCATAGGTACGAATATCCACGCCCTGAACATTTTCACGCAACCACTGCTCGTAGTTACTGCCCAGACCCACGCCTACTTTCTTACCTTTCAGGTCTTCAGGTTTAGCAAAATTGGCCTCATTGCCTTTTTTGGTCAGCGCCTGAATGCCGGAAACGGTGTACGGGGTGGAGAAATCATATTTCTTCTTACGCTCAGGAGAAATCGTCACCTGGTTAATCGCCACGTCGATACGCTTGGATTCCAGTGAGGCCAGCATGCCGTCCCACTTGGTCGGTTGCAGCTTGGCTTTTACGCCCATGTGCTGCGCCAGCGCATCAGCAAACTCCACTTCAAAACCGGTCAGTTTGCCGTCTTCACCCTGAAAACTGAACGGAGGATAAGTGCCTTCCAGCCCGACGATCAGCGTGCCGCGTTCTTTAACTTTCTTCAGTAAACCTTCATCAGCGAAGCTGTTGCTGACCATGCCGACAGTTAACGTCACCGCCACAGCACCCAGGAGTAAACGACGACGCAGTGTAGAAAAACCCATATTCACCTCATTTATAGTTAATTATAAAACGTTATATACCCTATGGATTTGCGCACAGTAGCACCCGTCGCATCAGTTATCAGGAATATAATTCTATAATCTTAGCTCAAAATGGAATAAGCACACTTTAAGCCATCAAAACGATCACTTCCACCCATCACAGCGATATGTGATGCCTATACAAACGGGTGATAGGCAAACAGCGCTGGTGCCCCGCCGGTGTGAATAAACAGGATCGGGCCGTCTTCCGGGAAGAGACCGCGTTCGATGCCATCGAGTAAACCCGCCATCGCTTTGCCGGTGTAGACCGGG
Source organism: Rahnella inusitata (assembly GCF_003263515.1). Classification (GTDB taxonomy): domain Bacteria; phylum Pseudomonadota; class Gammaproteobacteria; order Enterobacterales; family Enterobacteriaceae; genus Rahnella; species Rahnella inusitata. The sequence continues at coordinate 41,164 of NZ_JYDE01000024.1, forward strand.
TCGAGCAACATCGCTTCCTGTTCGGCCAGCAGTTTAACCGCCGCCATACCCGCTTCGTTCGGCTCGCCGTAGCGCGGCGCGAAGTATTCATCCCACAAAACTATCGACGGAATGTTTTCATCCAGTTGCAGATGAGTGGCAACCTCGCGGGCAATCGCCTCCACTTTCGGACGTTGCTCGTGGGCTTTACGTGACACCGTCACGCCAATCAGGGCGGTATCCGGCATCAGATGGCTCAATGCCACCGCCAGACCGGCGTGCGTCCCGGCGCTGCCGGAAGCGACAACCACGGCGCTGAAATCCACAAAGCTGGCGGAAGATTGCTCAGCGATTTCCAGCGCACATTGCACGTAGCCCAGCGCGCCTAATGCATTTGAGCCACCGACCGGCACCACGTAAGGACGAAAACCCTGTGCTTCCAGACGCTCTGCCTGCTCTGCCAGCTGCGCCATCGGATCGTGCAAAGCCTCGCACATCACCACTTCGACGTTGAACAGGTCCAGCAACAAACGGTTGCCGTTGGTCAGATAATTTGTCTCGGCGGTGCCAATCGGGTTTTCCAGCAGCGCGACGCATTTTAGCCCGAGTTTTGCGGCCACGGCGGCGGTCTGGCGTACGTGGTTTGACTGAATAGCCCCGGCGGTCACCAGCGTATCCGCGCCCTCTGCCAGCGCGTCGGCGACCAGATATTCCAGCTTTCTGAGCTTGTTGCCGCCCATTGCCAGCGGAGTGACGTCGTCGCGTTTGATGTAAATGTCGCGGCCAACGTGTTCTGAAAGACGGTGTAATTTTTCCAGCGGCGTGCTGTTACCCAATAAATCGAGACGATCAAAGGCATCCAGCCGGTTTTTAAGCATTGAAATTTGAGCAGGCACAGTGTTCCCCTGACGCGCAGCCGCAGGGCTGAGCGAAACCGTAAAAAGAATTATTCGGATATGAAATGATATTGATGATTAAGTATATAAAGAATGTATACAAACTGGAGACAAAAAAACAGGCTCCCGGAGGAACCTGTTTAGGGTGTTTCATTGTCATTCTGTGCGAAACGGACTCAGGCGGATTTCTGCCAGGCCAGATACTGATCGTATTTGCGCAGGGCAATACGGTAGTTATCGTGTGCCGCCACCGGTACATCACTAATGATCCGCTGGTGGATGCTGTCCCCTTTCAGTTTATCGAGAGGATAGTTGCTGGCAGATAAAATCTCATCCAGACGGCGGAGGCGGACAACGTACTCGCGCACCGTGCTGTGATTCATTTCAGTCTGTTCAAACAGATATTGCTTAAACGCCATGATGTCGAAATACGACGAATGGCTGTTACAGCTAATCTCACTGCAAAAACGACACAGTGCGGTCAGTTCTTGCGACAGGTTGTGCCACACGTCGTCATCAATAGGCTGGTCCATCTTAGCGATGGCCTCTTTATTGATGATTTGCCCGCGAAACACCAGTGCCATCCTGTCGAGTTCTTTTGCACACTGTGAGCAATGAGTCTGACTATGTTTAAAATCTTTAAGATAACGGCTTAAAGGCCTTGTTTTGATTCCCGCTGGCATAAATTTATTCCTGATAAGGGACATAAAATGTATAACCGGCCAGGAAAAAGCGGATCAGTGGTCGTTGGCCAGGCGCGTTCGCAATCGCTTAATCGCCTGACTGTGCAGCTGGCTTACCCGGGATTCCCCGACTTCCAGCACTGCCCCGATCTCTTTTAAATTCAACTCTTCCTGGTAGTAAAGCGTAAGAACTAACTTTTCCCGTTCTGGTAACGCATCGATAGCTTCCATCACCCGGTGGCGTAAATTGCCCTCCAACAGATGATGTAACGGGTTGGCCTCTTCGTGCCCTTCCATCAATGCCTCGGCTGAATCGCCGTGCTCTTCACGCCACTCGTCATAAGAAAACAACTGGCTACTGTTCGTGTCCATGAGTATTTGCCGGTATTCCTCGATGGGAATATCCAGCGCCTGCGCCACCTCTCCTTCGCTCGGTGGACGCCCTAATCGTTGTTCTGCATGATGCATTGCCTGGGACACTTCACGCGCATTGCGTCGCACGCTGCGCGGCACCCAGTCGCGGCTGCGCAACTCATCAAGCATCGCGCCGCGAATACGCTGAACGGCGTAGGTGGTAAACGCCGTGCCCTGCATCGCATCAAATCGCTCAACCGCATTCAACAGGCCGATTCCCCCCGCCTGCAGTAGATCATCAAGCTCTACGCTGGCGGGAAGCCGTACCTGCAAACGCAGGGCTTCGTGGCGCACCAGGGGAACATAGCGCTGCCACAAAGAATTTTTGTCTATCACGCCGTCGGCGGTATACAGATCGCTCACTGTCGTAACCTGTAAAATTAAGGGTCTGTAGCATTGTGACAGTGGAAAGCCTGTTCAATCGGCAGAATAAGGACAAAAAAGCGCGGCTATTTTGATTATGTCTCGAACATCGCCTGTCGCCATCCCTCTGCCTGCCGGTCGTGATAGCTTAAATTTTGTTCTAAATATAAAGATTATCCTAAATTATACCAGCCTGCCCGCCAAAGGGATTGTACAAATTCGTAAGTTTTGGTTAAAAAAAAACCCCGCCGAAGCGGGGTTGGACTGAGTTTTTCGGGTTATCCGAAAAATTAGCCTTGCAGCAGGGTCAGTACGGACTGAGGAACCTGGTTAGCTTTAGACAATACTGAAGTACCAGCCTGTTGCAGGATCTGCGCTTTGGACATTGCAGAAACTTCAGTTGCGTAGTCAGCATCCTGAATACGGCTCTGTGCAGATGCCAGGTTAGTAGTGGTGTTGTCCAGGTTGGTGATGGCAGAATCGAAACGGTTCTGAACCGCACCCAGTGAAGAACGGAATGTATCAACTTTAGCGATTGCAGCGTCGATTGCTTTCAGTGGGTCTGAAGTTGCAGTACCAGTGTAAGCATTGGCGTTAGCAGCATCAGAGATATCACCGATGGTGCTGGCAACGTTTGCAGTACCGGTTGCGCCGCCGTCAGCGATTGCTGCAGTTGCAGTTTTGTAGTCTTTACCCTGTACTGAAACGTAACCTACTGCTGCGCCAGTTGCATCAGCGCCAACTTTAACCAGTTTGCCAGTCTGAGTACCCGCAGTAACACCGTTAGTGGTGTCAGTGTAAGATACGTCAGTGGTGTTCAGTGTCACGTTACCGGTAGTATCATCAACAGATGCTGCATAGTTGTTAGTACCATCAGAAACAACGTAAGTTGCAGTCGCTGCGCCAGCTGCAGTCTGAACGTTTTTCAGAGACAGTTTGCTTGCGTCCAGACCCAGAGAAGTAGCAGCAGCAGACAGGTTAACATCTTTCAGGGAGCCGCTTGCGCCAACCTGAGTGATAGCATCGCTGGTTTTCAGTGCGTTTTTAGAAACAGAGAAACCGTTCAGACCCAGAGTCGTTGAGTCAATTTTCTGCAGGTCGATGTCGATAGTCTGACCGTCGTTAGCGCCAACCTGAATTTTCATGGTCTGGTTAGAAGCCAATACGTTCACGCCGTTGAACTGAGTCTGACCAGATACGCGGTCGATTTCAGACAGACGGGATGTGATTTCGTCCTGGATTGAGGTCAGGTCGGAATCGGAGTTGGTGCCGTTAGCAGCCTGAACGGACAGCTCACGAATACGTTGTAAGTTGTTGTTGATTTCGCTCAGTGAACCTTCAGTGGTCTGCGCAACGGAGATACCGTCGTTGGCGTTACGTGAAGCCTGAGTCAGACCATTGATGTTTGAAGTGAAGCGGTTAGCAATCGCCTGACCCGCTGCATCGTCTTTCGCGCTGTTGATACGCAGACCAGAAGACAGACGCTCGATAGCAGTGCTCAGTGCAGACTGGGATTTGTTCAGGTTGTTCTGAGTCATCAGAGACAGCGTGTTGGTATTGATTACTTGACCCATGAGTGTATTCCTTCAAAGTCTGGTTAAGGGGTTCGGGCTTATTGCCCACGGCGTTCATCACCGTCCAAACTTGTATCGGCGATACTCCAGCAACCTTTAGAATTATTTCTCAAAAAAGCTCACTTTCTTACTTTGAGAATTACCCCTCCTTATACCGGCTATTCACGCCATTACTTTTTGTTGCAATCCATTAAACTTTTTCTCCGTCGTGCCGATAGGGCTTAAAGACTCTTATACAACCCGTAAAGGATACATATGGCCACTATTTCTTCATTAGGCATCGGTTCAGGCTTAGACCTCAATACCCTGCTCGCTAACCTGACGACCGCAGAAAAAGCACGCCTGACCCCTATCAGCTCCGCGCAAAGCAGCTACAGCGCCAAATTAACAGCCTATGGCACGATGCAAAGCGCATTGCAGACCTTTGCTGACGCTGCTACCGCGTTGTCATCGACGAATACTTACGGCGCGACCACAGCCACATCGAACAACACCGCGGCATTCAATGCCACGACGTCCACCGGTGCCGCCCCCGGCAAATATTCCCTGTCTGTGACCAGCCTCGCCTCGTCTCAGTCTTTAATTTCTACCACACAAGCCAGCAACACCACTGCGCTGGGTGCCACGACCACCGGTAACTCCCGTACGCTGACCATCAGTCAGGGCGACGGCAGCAAACCGCTGAGTATTAATCTGACCGATTCACAAACCTCCCTGACCGGCGTTCGCGATGCGATCAACAAAGCCGGCGGCGGCGTAACCGCCAGTATCGTGAAAGTCACCGACAGCAGCTACAAATTAGTGCTGAGCGCGAATAACACCGGTACCAATTCAGAAATGACCGTCAGCGTGACCGGCGATGACCAGTTGAATAACATTATTGGTTATAACTCTTCCACCGGTACTGGCGCGATGACGGAGAACGCAGCAGCAGCTAATGCAAAACTGACGTTCAATGGCATCGATCTGGAACGTCAAAGCAACACCATCAGCGACGCGCAGGACGGCATTACATTAAGTCTGACCGGCACGACCACCACGCCAGCAACGCTGACTGTGGCAAAAGATACCGGTACAGCTACCACGGCGATTCAGACCTTTGTTGATTCCTACAATGCGTTGCAGGATACCTTCACCAGTCTGACCAAATTCACAGCAACAGCGACCAACTCGGATACCGCAGACACCACCAACGGTGCGTTGCTGGGTGACAGCGCCCTGCGCACTATCCAGACCCGTCTGAAATCTGCACTTGGCGCAGCGTCTGGCTCCGGCACCATCACTTCCCTGTCGAATATTGGTATTACCACCGATCCTGATACCGGCAAACTGGAAATTGACAGCGCAAAACTGAAAACCGCACTGACCGATAACACCAGTTCGGTGCAAACCATGATGGTAGGCGACGGGAAAACCACCGGCGTGATGACCAACATCACTAACCTGAACAGCGGTTTCCTGAACGCCAGCACCGGCACCATCGCCAACGCAGAAACGGCAGTCAACGCCACGCTGAAAACGCTGACCACGCAGTACAACAAGGTCAATGACAGCATCAACACCACCATTGCCCGCTATAAAACGCAGTTCACTGCGCTCGACGTTGCGATTCAGAAGCTCAACAGCACGGCCGATTATCTGACCAAGCAGTTCGATGCCATGACCACGTCCAGTTCAAGCTAGTCAGGAAGGAAGAAAAATTATGTATAACGCTAAAGGAACCCAGGCCTACGCACAGGTAGGCTTAGAAAGTGGCGTAATGAGTGCCAGTCCGCATCAGTTAGTGGTGATGTTATTTGACGGGGCGCGCAGCGCCCTTATCCGTGCTGGCATTTTTATGCAGCAGGGAAATATTGCCGATAAAGGCAAAGCGCTCTCTAAGGCCATTAATATTATCGACAGCGGACTGAAAGCCGGAATGAGCCGCGAGAAAGGCGATCCCGATTTAGTGGATAACCTCGAAGCGCTCTATTCCTATATGGTTCGTCGTTTATTGCATGCCAATTTACACAACGATCAGGAAGCCATCACGGAAGTGCTGGGCTTACTGGAAAATATTGCCGATGCCTGGCGGCAAATCGGCCCAAACTATCACCCGTCGCAGGACCAATATAATGGATCAACATCAGTATCTGGTTAATGAATATCAACTGATCCTGACTTTAAGCGAGCAGATGTTGCGGCTGGCGAAAGAAGAGAAATGGGATGAGCTGGTCGAGCTCGAAGTCAGTTATCTGAAAGCCGTGGAAGCGACCACCACGTTACCGGTATCCGAAAGCACGTCGATGGCTATTCAGTATGAAGTACGCAAATATTTGCGTCAGATTCTGGATAACGAAAATATGATCAAAACATTATTACAAGCCCGGATGAATCAACTCACCGAGCTGATTGGACAGTCGTCAAGACAACAACAAGTGAATATGACTTACGGAAAAATCGATCTCCGTTCGATCGCGTTTGGCGATCGCCAATAATTAATACTTTTGTTTTAATTTATATTGTTCTATTTTATCAAATATTTCTTGTACATACTAAGGTTTCAGAGGCAGAGAGCACACAGCTGCCAGGGCTAATTCTCTCTGTCTCCATCCCTGACTTTCGCCTCAACCGGTGACCAGTTTGTATTAGTAACAAAGTCGCGCAGCTTTGATTTATATTCAGGCAACTGGACGCCGTCGTCGTCATATTCGGGCATCATCACCATGGTACGTAAAATAAAAGTCACCCCAGGGATAGGATCGACCTCGCTACTTATTCAGCACAGTGAACTTTTTATTCAAGATGTGTATATCGACAAACCTCAGTTACTCCTGATCCAAAATGGTAGCATGACGGTTCATTATCAGCATCAGGAAGTGTCCCTGCAAACGGGTGAAATGCTGGTGCTCAACAGCGGGCAAACGCTGGGGCTTACTCATCAGCTTTCTGAAAACGGGCCATTTAGCTGCGCGATTATGGCGTGGGATAATGCCCTGCTGACCGATGCAGGATTGCACACTCCGGCGTTTAAACCCCCGCTGATTACTGTCGATCACCTGCAGGTCATCCCCCACGTTCCCGGCGCTTTCAGACAAAGTTTTATCGATACACACAATGCCATTCTCTGGCATCACGGTTTACCTGCGCCGATTACCCGTCACCGGATGCTTGAGCAGTTGCTGTGGCTGTCGCAGCTCGGCGTGCGCTATTCCCTGCAACACAGCGAAAGTATGACCCAGCGGGTGCGCGAACTGCTGGTCAACAATCTGCATAAAGCCTTTACGGCTGCGGAAGTGGCCGAGCAACTGATGATGAATGAAGTGATGCTGCGCCGCCGGTTGGCAGCCGAAAACAGTGTACTGCGTAATCTGATGATTGATGTTCGCATGACCCACGCCCTGCGCTTGTTGCAATGCACGGATCTGGCCATCTCCCACATCGCGCATCAGGTCGGCTATGAAAGCGGTTCGCGTTTTGCTGAGCGGTTTCGCAAACGTTTCGGTTTTGCACCCACCGCCATTCGGGGGCATTTACGCGCGCAGTCGGTTCATTCCCCCATCACAAGTGATGTTCAATAACAATCAATGCCAAATACTTACATTACAAAATCATGAGTAACATCACACAATAATTGATTACCAGATGTTAACGGAATATCATACCCGCCGGTTTTTATGAATGGTCAGGGGTTGGTTGTGCACGTTTGGTGGGAAGTGATTAAAACGATTTACTGGGGCGGGCTGGGTATCGCCGTACTGTTCACCCTGCTGGTGAGCCGCGATACGATCAAGATCAGGCTATTAACGTCCGGCATTATTGGATTTACCTGGCCGATGAGCCTTCCTGTGGTCCTCCTCTTCTCTCTGTTCTGACCCTCGAAAAAGAAAACCCGGCATTCAGACCGGGTTTTCAGATGACGTGTTATGTCAGTCGACGTGTTATGTCAGTCTTCGTGCTGCGATGACAAGGCTTGTTATTTACGCGTCTGTACCCAAAAACCGTGGATCAGACCCGGGAAATAGCCCAGTAAAGTCAGCAAAATATTCAGCAGAAATGCTCCGCCTAAACCATTACCTATCAGTACGCCCAACGGCGGTACCAGAATGGTGATCAGTACTCTCCAAAATCCCATTTTGTATCTCCCTTTGGTTATCATCGTGTTAATGATAGTTCATCCCTAAAAAGACAGACATCAGAAGAAACCTAATTGATCAGCTCCAGCATAATTTCCATATCCCGCCGGGTTTTTTCCAGAATTTCCACATCGCCTTGCCGGTGTTCAGCATCGGTCACCTGATGGATCTGGCGCATCTGCCATCTCACTTGATTTTTTTGCTCTTCGGTCATGCTCCGGCACATCACGATAATAAAATTGCGCAGCATCAGATGTTGCATGGCAGTTTCTTCGACGTGTTTATTGACCGACATGACCAAATCTATAACCTGTTTATCTGCCATTGCATTTCCTGCGCGAGTAAAAGAGTCAACGTAGCCAAAGTAGCACGACATACCTGACTTCTAAGCCCGCAGCACAAGGGATTAACCCCCCTATTTCAACCGCTGACCTCTGCGGCGACCTCACGAAAAATCCCTTCATTCACAATGGCCTGACGGAATGTCTGCGCACAATCACAATCATGGAAAAATATAAAGTGACGCAGGTCACATTTCACCCATATTTCTTCCCCCATCTTGTGATCTGCTCTATAGTTTACGTAATAAAAAATGTGTTCTTCGGGTTGTTTCGGCGCCCGTTATTGTCTCTCTTGTTTTGTTTTCGGGTTGAAATTCCAGGTAGTTTCCTTGTAGTCAGGACAATTACCCCATCATATTTGGGGTTCAGGAGGCAGTATGTCTGAATATCATTATTTACTGGTTGGCGGAAGCCGCGACGGACAACGGCATGTCGATGCATGTCATCAGTTTTCGCTGTGTTTCTGGGAAGATGCATCAAAGAATGTGGATCGTGAATTTTACGGTAAGCGTAACGAGCGTTACAAAGTGAATCCGGAGAAAGGCGCTGACGGAAGATGGTATCTGGTGGGGTATTGCGGCAGTTGTTCAAAAATTCCCGCAGACGTTCTGACGACTCAGGCGAACACCAAACACGTGAAGCCAATGATGTAACTGACGCCATGTCAGCGTGAAGTGAAAGTGTGAAGTAGTTAAAGACCCCGCCACTAAAGCGGGGTTTTGTTTTTTATGCCTCGGGGGCCATACCCTGAATATTTCTGGCATAGAAAGCGACCTGCCCGCCGAGCGCAAAATGCGCCTGCTCGTGCCCCTGCCGGCCAAGGGTGGCGATGCGGACAATCTCGCCCTCGAACTCACCGTCATGGATGGCGGTAATCGCCACATCCAGCTGATAGCTGGCAGGATGAATGCCCACGGGAAAAGTGAGTAACTTCACCCTGTCTCCCACCTGAAAACGGGTTAACAGCGGTAAGGGTGCCTGTTCGAACAAGTCCTGATCCATTTGTGACTCCTTGTTTTTCAGTAGGATTAATTAGAGGATAGGACATGTTGCGTCGTTTTGCAGAAACACGACGTGAGGCACTTCTCCCTTTTCAACATCTTTTCAGAAACTTTTAACACTTTTAAAAATTCTGCTTTTAAAAATCGCTTAAGGAACTCAACGTGACGAAACTAACACCCGAGCAATGCATCATCCTCACCGGTTTTACCGGCATTCTGCACGGAGAGTTTGAGGGATTTCACGAGGATTTAGAAAAACGTTTGGGACGTGATGTGCAGACATCCGAACTGGGCTATCCGGAGTTTATCCAGGAGTGCCGCGAGCTGTACGAAGAGGATTTTAACGCGCTGATGCCTGACTGACTGGGGCACAAAACATGACCGGTCAGGCAGCAGCTACGCAGCCTGACCGGTCATATTGTTAAGGTTTTATAATTCCGCGAATGAAGTTCTCATTCACTCTGATCACATTGCCAGTCTCAACATTCATCAACTGATACTGCACCGGCGATACCTCATTCAAAATCGTGATTACTTCAAACAAACCTGGTGTAAAAGTAAGCGTGACAAAAACGCCAACAGGATAGACAGCCATAATTTTATCCTTTATTCAAACACTTATAATGTGTCTCGTTCATCTCACTGTGATTGCAGGGTGTGAATTAATCACGGTGAGTTATTGCATTGTATACACTTCTTACAGTGGAAGAATATGAGGTAAAAGAAATAGGGATGACAGACAAAGTGATCACATTTTGATCAATTCAGATAACTCTGACAGACGTGGCCAAGACTTCTTCAATTATTACGATTTCCTTACACCTTCGAGTGCCCCCTTCCCTTCATCCCTCTGGCAGTCCCTTGTTTTTGGGGCGATTTCGGTTAAGAATATAAATCCAAAATGTTGCATTGAGAGCCACGCCGTGAGTGCCCAGATTTTTGAAACCGATGTCGCCCACCCGCATTTAGCCCGTCTGATTGCCGAACTGGACGCTTATCAGTACCCGCTCTATCCACCCGAATCGTTTTACGGTGTCAATATTACGGAGCTGGATGAAGGCGATATCACCTGTTTTATGGCGCGTGTCGATGACGACTGGGCCGGATGCGCCTGCCTGTACATCTCAAAACATCGCATCGCTGAGATGAAGCGGGTGTACGTCAATCCCTTATTTCGCGGGCAAGGGATCGCTTCACTGCTTATCGCCGCGATGGAAAAGAAATTGAAAGAATTGGGGCACACAGATCTTTATCTGGAAACGGGCGTGTTTCAGGAAAAAGCCATCACGCTGTATGAGAAACTCGGCTATGCACGTACGGATGCCTTTGGCGATTACAACCAGTCGCCGGATCCGCTGAGCGTCTATATGATGAAAACCGTGGCTTAGAGGAGTCCTCCATAACACTGTCGGTATGGCAGTGCTATGGAGACTGTATCACATCAGGACGTTGCTTTTGGTGGCAGGCAGGTCATTAGAAGGAATGACCCATTTTTTGAGTGTGATAACAAAGAAATTCTTACCCTTGGTGATTTTCGCACCGCGATCTCCGCATTCCAGCGCAAGTTTGAAAAACTCATCACTGTTAATACTAAAAGCCAGTTCGACTTTTTTCACCATACCGGAATTCAGCAGGTCTTCGGCTTCGTGCAGGGATTTGGCCTGAATGACTGACATAAATACCTCGAAAATGCTTGGGGACGTTATACAGCGGACCCGTCCACGCTATTTCATTTTTGTTGCGTATTTATGACAGTCTTATGAATCTTACCCAAACCGTGACACTCGCCACCTAGGTCAGACGATAATGCGCGTCCGGCATCGGCGTGTCCGGTAGCTGCGACTGGTTGTTCATCTCCAGCAAATTGATTTCGATGTTGGTACACATCGCATCCATCGGCAGGTGATTGTTGGCATAACCAAACGGCATCTCCAGCTCTTCAGCCAGCGTATCGAGCGACAGAAATGTATAGGAGATAAAACCCGACACCAGCAGCGTCATGTAATGCAAATCCACCACCAGGGCGAACGGCAGCAGGCTACAAAAGAGATACACCGTGCGGTGCAACAGCAGCCCGTAAGCGAAAGGGATAGGCATACTGACGATGCGCTCGCAACCGCCGACAACCTGAGAAAGCTGTGACAGCGTGGTGTCCATGTGCGCGTAAACCACATCCGACATTTCGCCGGTCCGGCGGCGTTCCGCCAGCCATTGCGACAACCGCAGCTGCACCATGTTGGTCGGTGCGCGCCGTGAAAGAATATCCTCCGCATCATCCCCTAACAAACGTTCAAGATCAGGCCGTGAATCGCTGTGGCGCAGCTGATGCTTGAGACTGTAACAGAACGCCAGCAGCAACGCCGTCACCCGATGCGCTTCGCCCGGACAGACGGCCATCACCTGACTTTGCAGCGTACGGCAGGCAATCAGCAACCCGCCCCACAGCTGACGCGCTTCGATATAACGCGAATACGCTACACTATTTCTGAACCCCAAAAAGATCGCAATCGAGACGCCAAGCAGGCTGAAAGGCGCAAGAGTCAGCTTAACGCCAAGCGTTTCGTACCAGGGCAGACAAAGGATGGCGGCCAGTGACATCAGAAGATTAAGACTCAGCCGGAACATAATGCTGGGCAGCACAGAGCCGTGCCAGACGAACAAACGCAAGAACCAGTGACGGGGTGGGCGGATTATCATTTTGTGCAGGTGCTTTTGGCAGGTGGAAACATTTTTTCGCGATTTTGGCAAATAAACCTGCACAAGCAAAGGACAATTTTGTGACATCGGTAACATTTATTTTTTAGAAAACTCATTTTCGTTCACAACGTAACCTTCACGTTGAACAATAAATTGAAACAATTCTTCCCTGCCTATCAAGTTGTAGTTGTTTGCGGTCGATAATAATATCAGAACGTGACTATTCAAAAACTAAGTCAGGATCTTATGACTGTAACAAAACAGTCCTAAGCTCGGGAAAATGACGGACGTCCTGTGAGAACCTTCGCAAAAGTGAAATGAAGGAATTGGGCTATGATAATTTTGTTTATTGTTTTGGCATTGCTGGGTCTGGCTGTGTGGTGGGTGATCCGTTCGGCCATGCAGGATATTGATAACGATTATTAACAGTTAAGGTTCGAATTTTTTTGCGAAGTTTGTCTTTGCTGCTCCTGTTATTTCCTTCCCCCTCAAAAAACCCAATAAATTGCCCCCGCCATGCCCCACAGGGCAACAGGTAGCAATTCTTTTATCATTATTTCGTTCACTTAATACATTACACCGACATATTCATGACATCCTGATAAGCCGCCACCAGCTTGTTGCGTACCTGCACGCCCAGTTGCAATGAGATCGAGGATTTTTGCAGATCGACCATTACATCGTTGAGGCTGACGCCCGGCACACCCATTTCGAGTTTTTCAGCCTGCAACTTTGCGTTGTTTTGCGTTTCACTAATTTTGCCTAATGCGGCTTTCAGCTCACTGGCGAAACCAGCTTCTGAGGTGGCATCGGGTTGCTTTATTGCTCCCGCTTGCACTGCCGTAGCCTGCATTTGCTGTAAAACGCTCTCAATGCCTTGAATTGACATGCTTTCTCCGCTTATCGCTGTATCGGTAACCAATGGGGTTCTTTCATGGAATGACACCCTATCACATCAGTTTTTTCCTAAACGCCGTAATTGACCGCAAAAACCATGGCTTATCGGGCCATTAACTTTGCCTTGCGCGACAAATAATGGCTCACCTAGAAAATAGGCCTGCCTGTATGGAGGTTTGAAAAATATCACGCTTCAACGATTGCGCACTTGGGAGTCTGTTTTGTTACGAGACAACATGAACACCACCATCCAACAGCTAAATAGGGATCTTGTATGAGTTCCGCAATAGCCGGCGCAGAAAACCCTCGAAGCGGTTTTACTGCGTTGCTTAATCGCCTGCGCGCCAACCCAAAAATTCCTATCGCCATTGCTGCTGCCGCTGCCGTGGCTGTTATTGTTGTTATGACACTGTGGGCCAAGCAACCGACGTATAAGGTGCTGTTCAGTAACCTCAACGATAAAGATGGTGGCGCAGTCGTCACACAGCTCACGCAGATGAACATCCCCTATCAGTTTTCTGATAACGGCGGCGCGGTTCTGATCCCTGCGGACAAAGTGTATGAAACGCGTCTCAAACTGGCTGCGGCCGGTTTGCCGAAGGGCGGCGCCGTCGGTTTTGAACTGATGGATCAGGAGAAGTTTGGTATCAGTCAGTTCAGTGAGCAGATTAACTATCAGCGCGCACTGGAAGGTGAACTCTCCCGCACCATCGAAACGCTCGGCCCGGTCTCCAGCGCCCGCGTTCACTTAGCCATTCCGAAACCTTCTTTATTTGTCCGCGAGCAGAAAAACCCTTCCGCTTCCGTCACCCTGAATTTGCAACCGGGCCGCGCCCTGGATGATGGTCAGATCAACGCCATCGTTTATATGGTGTCGAGCAGCGTCTCCGGTCTGCCGCCTGCCAGCGTCACAGTGGTCGATCAAAGCGGTCATCTGCTGACCCAGTCTGACAGCAACGGGCGTGATCTGAATGCTTCGCAGCTGAAATATGCCAACGAAGTGGAAGGCCGCCTGCAACGTCGCATCGAAGCGATTCTGCAACCTGTGGTCGGTAACGGTAACGTTCACGCGCAAATCACCGCGCAGATTGATTACGCCACCCGCGAACAGACCGATGAAAATTACCAGCCGAACGGCGCTGCGGATAAAGCAGCAGTACGTTCCCGCCAGCTCAGCACCAGCGATCAGATTGGTGGTTCAGCAGTCGGCGGCGTTCCGGGAGCGCTGAGCAACCAGCCAGCCCCGGCTGCCACCGCGCCAGTGACGACGCCTGCACCCGCCAATACGGCGAACGGTGCGCAGAATCAGGCAGCCAATGGTCAGAACGCGGCCCAAAACAGCACGGCGAACCGTTCAACGGTGCCGTCGAACAGCCGTCGTGATGAAACCACAAACTACGAAGTCGATCGCACCATCACTCACACCCAGCATAGCGCCGGTGCGGTACAGCGCCTGTCTGCGGCGGTAGTCGTCAACTATCAGACCGGTGCAGATGGCAAATCTAAGCCGCTGACCGACGAGCAGTTGAAGAAGATTGACGATCTGGTGCGCGAAGCGATGGGCTTCTCCACCGAACGCGGCGATACGCTGAACGTGGTAAATACGCCGTTCAATGAAGCGAGCGACGACTCTGCTGAATTGCCGTTCTGGAAACAACAGGCGTTCTTCGATCAGCTGATCGACGCAGGCCGCTGGTTACTGGTGCTGATTGTTGCCTGGCTGTTGTGGCGCAAAATGGTTCGTCCGATGCTGCGCAAACAGCAGGCCGAGAAAGACGCCGTTGCCGCTGCTGTTCTGGCCGCGTCCCAGCCTCAACCTGAAGGCAGCAAACCGGTGAAACTCAGCAACGACGAGCTGGAGAAACGCAAGCGTTCACAGCAGCGCGTCAGCGTCGAAGTGCAAACTCAACGCGTTCAGGAGCTGGCCGATAAAGATCCTCGTATCGTCGCCCTGGTTATCCGCCAATGGATGAGTACCGAACAACCATGACTATGACCGGAACTGAAAAAAGCGCCATTTTGATGATAACGCTGGGCGAAGACCGCGCGGTAGAGGTGTTCAAGCATCTCTCCCCGCGCGAAGTTCAGCAAATCAGTGGCGCGATGGCGAACATCCATCAGATCTCCAATAAGCAGCTGGCCGAAGTCCTGAATGAGTTCGAGGACGAATCCGAGCAGTACGCCGCGCTGAGCGTCAACACCAGTGAATACCTGCGTGCGGTACTGACCAAGGCGCTGGGCGAAGAACGTGCGTCCAGCCTGCTGGAAGATATTCTGGAATCCCGCGAAACCACCAGCGGCATGGAAACGCTCAACTTTATGGAGCCGGTGATTGCGGCAGATCTGATCCGCGACGAGCATCCGCAGATCATCGCCACCATCCTTGTGCACCTCAAACGCGGTCAGGCAGCCGATATTCTCGCGCTGTTCGACGAACGTCTGCGCAACGACGTCATGTTGCGTATCGCCACCTTCGGCGGTGTCCAGCCAGCGGCGCTGGCAGAGCTGACGGAAGTGCTCAACAACCTGCTCGACGGCCAGAACCTCAAGCGGGCGAAGATGGGCGGTGTTCGTACTGCGGCGGAAATCATCAACCTGATGAAAACCCAGCAGGAAGAAGCGGTTATCGAAGCAGTACGTGGTTACGACGGCGAACTGGCCCAGAAAATTATCGACGAGATGTTCCTGTTCGAAAACCTGGTGGACGTGGACGATCGCAGTATCCAGCGCCTGTTGCAGGAAATCGAAGGCGAATCGTTACTGGTCGCACTGAAAGGTGCCGAACAACCACTTCGCGAGAAATTCCTGCGCAACATGTCGCAGCGTGCGGCCGATATCCTGCGCGACGATCTGGCCAACCGCGGCCCGATGCGTATGTCTCTGGTCGAGAACGAACAGAAAGCGATCCTGCAAACGGTTCGCCGTCTGGCAGAGTCTGGCGAAATGATGGTTGGCGGCGGCGAGGACTCCTATGTCTGATAATCCAGCTCCGGAGAAGAAAACCGCTGAAGAGCGCCAGACAGAACGTCTTAACGCCCTGCCGTGGCAACCGTGGCGGCCAGGCGATCTGGCGATGCCTTCCTTTACCTCGCCCCTCGAACCTCTGTTCCAGGAAGGTGAGGAAGAGCAGGACGACGGCCAGCCGAAAGTGCAGGTCGATCAGAATGAACTGCAAAACTTGCAACGCCGCGCGGAACAACAAGGGTTCCAGCAGGGTCTGGAAGCCGGTCAAAAACAGGGCTACGCCGCAGGTTTTCAGTCTGGTCAGGAAGCCGGGCAGCAGCAGGCTTTACTGGAAGGCCAGCAACAGCAGGCCGTGCTCACTGAACACTGGCAGGTGCTGGTAGCCGATTTCCAGCAAACGCTGGATGCGCTCGATAGCGTTATCGCCTCACGCCTGATGCAAATGGCGCTGACGGCGGCCAAACAGATTTTGGGTCAGGCACCGATTTGTGACGGTTCCGCCCTGCTCAACCAGATCCAACAGCTCATTCAGCAGGAGCCGATGTTTAAAGGCAAACCGCAACTGCGCGTCAATCCGGCTGATTTTGAGCGTGTTGAAACGCAAATGGGTGCGAGCCTGAGCATGCACGGCTGGCGTTTGCTGGCCGATAACCAAATCCACAGCGGCGGCTGTAAAGTCAGTGCGGAAGACGGCGATATGGATGCGTCCATCGCCACGCGCTGGCATGAACTGTGCCGTCTCGCGGCACCGGGAGATCTCTGATGACCGCCCGCCTGAGCCGCCTGCTGAAAACGCTCGACGATGCCGAAAAGCGCATGGGCCGTACGCCCTCGGTGCGCCGCTATGGCCGACTGACCCGCGCTACGGGGCTCATCCTCGAAGCTACCGGTTTGCAGATGCCGCTCGGCGCGACCTGTCTGATCGAACGTCATGACGGCCCGACCGTGCAGGAAGTGGAAAGCGAAGTGGTTGGCTTCAACGGCCAGAGCCTGTTCCTCATGCCGCTTGAAGAAGTCGAAGGTATTTTGCCGGGTGCTCGCGTGTATGCGCGGATCTCGCCCGACGGCCACACCGCGGGCAAACAACTTCCGCTCGGCCCGCAATTGCTGGGCCGCGTGCTCGATGGCAGTGCCAAACCGCTTGACGGTCTGCCGCCGCCGGATACCGGTTATCGCGCTGCGCTGATCACCCCGCCGTTTAACCCGCTGCAACGAACGCCTATCACCGATGTGCTGGACGTTGGCGTGCGCGCCATTAACTCCCTGCTCACCGTCGGTCGCGGCCAGCGTATGGGGCTGTTCGCCGGTTCCGGCGTCGGTAAATCCGTTCTGCTCGGCATGATGGCGCGCTATACCAAGGCCGATGTGATCGTGGTCGGGCTTATCGGTGAGCGTGGCCGTGAAGTAAAAGATTTTATCGAGAACATTTTAGGTGACGAAGGCCGCGCACGTTCGGTGGTTATCGCCGCACCGGCGGATGTTTCGCCCCTGTTACGCCTGCAGGGTGCCGCCTACGCCACCCGTATCGCCGAAGATTTTCGCGATCGCGGTCAGCATGTTCTGCTGATCATGGATTCCCTGACCCGCTACGCCATGGCCCAGCGTGAAATCGCCCTCGCCATTGGTGAACCTCCGGCGACCAAAGGCTATCCGCCTTCCGTCTTCGCCAAACTGCCTGCGCTGGTCGAACGCGCGGGGAACGGCATCAGCGGCGGCGGTTCTATCACTGCATTTTATACCGTGCTGACCGAGGGTGATGATCAGCAGGATCCGATTGCCGACTCCGCCCGCGCCATTCTCGATGGTCACGTGGTGTTGTCACGCCGTCTGGCGGAATCCGGCCACTATCCGGCCATTGATATTGAAGCGTCGATCAGCCGTGCAATGACGTCTCTGATTGACGATGCACAGTACGCCCGCGTGCGTAATTTCAAACAACTGTTGTCCAGCTACCAGCGTAACCGTGATTTGGTCAGCGTCGGGGCGTACGCGGCAGGCAGCGATCCGATGCTCGATCGCGCCATCCGGTTGTACCCGCAGATGGAGAACTTTCTCCAGCAGGACATCATGGAACGCAGTACCTATGAAGACGCCTGTCTGGAACTGAACATGTTGTTCCCAGGCTAAATTTTTAACCGATAAAGGTAAATCAGATGGAAAACTCATCACCATTGATCACCCTTTGTTCTCTGGCGCAAAAAGCGCTGGATCAGGCGACCAATCATTTAGGGCAAATCAGGCAGTCGCATACTCAGGCTGAAGAGCAGCTCACCATGCTGCTCAACTATCAGCGCGAGTATCGTGACAAACTCAATAACACCATGACC
This sequence comes from Rahnella inusitata, assembly GCF_003263515.1. Lineage (GTDB taxonomy): Bacteria > Pseudomonadota > Gammaproteobacteria > Enterobacterales > Enterobacteriaceae > Rahnella > Rahnella inusitata. The sequence goes on from NZ_JYDE01000024.1 coordinate 59,415, forward strand.
GGCGGGATTGCGGCGAATACCTGGCAAAACTACCAGCAGTTTATCGGCACGCTGGAAGTGGCCATTGATCAGCACCGCAGACAGTTGCAGCAGTGGGACCAGCGGCTGAATGCTGCCGTAAACCAGTGGCAGGATAAGCAACAGCGGCTGAACGCCTATCAGACCCTGCAAACCCGGGCCAGTGAACAGCAGCGTTCGCATGAGAACAAAATGGATCAAAAGCAGAATGATGAATTTGCCCAACGCAGCGCTTACAGGAAAAAAATGCTATGAATCTGAATATATTGCCTGCGGCCGTTACCACGGCAAAAACCACCGTCTCTGCTGCGTCCGGCAGTGCGGCCTCTTCTTCTGCCACGGCCTCTGATGGCACCTCCGCCGGGGGTACCTCCACGACGGGTGTGACGACAGATTTTGCCACTCAGTTGCAGGCGCAGCTCGGCGAAAAGCTCGACCCTAAACTTGCCAGCCAGCTCTCGCAGCTCGGCCAGAAGATCAGCGCTAAAGGCCAGACGGTGGATAAAGCCACGCTCACTCAGGCGGTGACCACCGGTGAAGAAGATGGCAGCCTGACCCTTGATGACAATGATCTGAGCAAAATGATTGCGGCGATCCAGCTGTTGCCCAACGGCAGCCTGAAAGGCACGGATCCCTCGTCGGTGAAAACCGCTGCGCTGACGGATAAAGATAAAGACAGCAAAGCAGATGACGCGACCAACCTGCCAGTGCAGGCGCTGTTCGCCCAGCTGGCGGCGCAACAGCAACCGGCTCAGCAGGTGCAGACCGCGACCGCAGCGCTCACGCAAACGGCAACGTCCGGTGACGCCACCGATGCCGATAAAAAGAGCGCGTTGCTCGCCGGGCTGACCTCCGCATCGTCCTTACTGACCGATGACGGCAAAACAGCCGTGACTGACAGCGCCGCAGCGACCCCTGCTGCGACGCATACTGCCAGCAAGAGCTCTTCCGCGGCGACCCCGGATTTCAGCAGCGCGCTGGCCTCCATGACGGCCGCGACCGGTAATGCAGCGCTAACGCCGCAAACCGAAAGTCGCACAACCGATGGCATCCAAAATCTGGTGAATAACGCCGCCGTGGCCGTCTCTTCGGCGCCGGTGTCCACCACGCCGACCACCACCAGCGTGGTCACCAGCCCGAGCACGCCATTGCTTAACGCCCAGCTGGGTACGCCGGAATGGCAGCAGCAGCTCGGTCAGCAAGTGATGATGTTCAATCGTCAGGGGTTACAGAGCGCCGAACTGCGTCTGCATCCGCAGGATCTGGGCTCCATTCAGGTCAGCATGAAGATCGAAAACAATCAGGCGCAGCTGCACTTTGTTTCCGGCCACAGCGCAGTGCGTTCTGCCATTGAAGCCGCGATGCCGGATCTGAAAACGGCGCTGGCGGATAACGGCATCAGCCTCGGCCAGAGCAGCGTCGGCAGCGACAGCTCGCAATGGCAACAGGCGCAGCAGCAAAATTCACAATCCGGTTCTCAGCAGGGGAACGCCTCCAGCTGGGCGGCCTTTAATGCGGGCGGTGTGAACTCAGCGGCGGACGCTTTACCGGTTCCAGCCTCCCTCGCGCAACGTATCAGCGGTAACAACAGCGTCGATATCTTTGCGTAATTGTTCGCAAAATTGTTTCAGGTAATTACTGACGGTCAGTGTTCACTTAATTCAAACGGCAGAGCTGACCTTATTTTTCCCGCCTATTCTGACTATTGAACAACAGGATAAGCGGGATAATCATTCTCAGAATTGACTCAGCAGGTTGAGCCTTCCTCAGCTGACCTGCTCATACTTACAGGAAATCGCCTCATCCATGTCTGACTCTGCTCTCTCGGCCTCGCGCAAAAAAAAGCGACCGCTTTTGATGATTCTGCTTTTACTGGTGGCCATTGGTGCTTGTGGTGCGGCGGGTTACGCCTGGTGGATGTTGCACAAACAGCAGTCGGCTCCGGGTTCACAGACTGCCGAAGTGAAGAAAAACGAACCGCCGGTGCCGCCTATTTTCCTGGCACTGGATACCTTCACCGTCAACCTGCAAACGCCGGATAACGATCCTGACCGTGTGCTTTACATCGGCCTGACCCTGCGTCTGCCGGATGAAAAGAACCGCGCGGTTCTTAATGAGTACCTGCCCGAAGTGCGCAGCCGCTTGCTGTTGCTACTTTCTCGTCAGAAAACGTCGGATTTAGTCAGTGAAACCGGCAAGCAACAACTGGTGCAGGAAATCAAACAAGTTCTGGACGTGCCCCTGGTCAAAGGTCAGCCCCCACAGGTGATCAACGACGTGCTTTTCACTGCTTTCATACTGCGATAATCAAATTATGGGCGACAGCATTCTTTCACAGGCCGAGATCGACGCACTGCTCAACGGTGACAGCGGCGACAGCGCGCCTGAAACCACCAACGCCAAAAATCAGGCGGCCGATGACGGCGTAAAACCTTTTGACCCGACGACGCAACGCCGTGTTGTGCGTGAACGTCTGCAGGCGCTGGAAATTATTAACGAGCGTTTTGCCCGTCATTTCCGTATGGGGTTATTTAACCTGTTGCGCCGCAGCCCGGACATCACCGTCGGGCCGATCAAAATTCAGCCTTATCACGATTTTGCCCGCAACCTGCCTGTGCCGACCAACCTCAACCTGATCCACCTTAAGCCTCTGCGCGGCACGGCACTGTTTGTGTTCGCGCCAAGCCTGGTGTTTATCGCGGTGGATAACCTGTTCGGCGGCGATGGTCGTTTTCCGACCAAGGTGGAAGGGCGTGAATTCACCCACACCGAGCAGCGCGTGATTAAACGCATGCTGACGCTGGCGCTTGACGCCTATGAAGATGCCTGGAGCGGCGTCTACAAACTGAGCGTCGAATACGTGCGTGCAGAATTACAGATCAAATTCACCAACATCACCTCTTCCCCGAACGATATCGTGATCACGACGCCGTTCCATGTGGAAATCGGTGCCCTGAGCGGTGATTTCAACATCTGTATTCCGTTCAGCATGATTGAACCTATTCGTGAGTTGCTGACCAATCCACCGGTTGAAAACTCCCGTCATGAAGAAAGCCAGTGGCGCGAAAATCTGGTCACGCAGGTTCAGCAATCCGAGCTGGAACTGGTGGCGAATTTCGTCGAAATCCCGCTGCGTTTGTCCCAGATCCTGAAACTGCAACCGGGCGACGTGCTGCCGATTGAAAAACCGGATCGCCTGATCGCCCACGTCGACGGCGTGCCGGTGCTGACCAGCAAATACGGCACCTTAAACGAACAATACGCTCTGCGCGTTGAACATTTGATCAACCCAATTTTAAATTCTCTAGATGAGGAACAGCCCCATGAGTGACACCAATAAACCGTCTGACGCGGGATCGGAAAACGTTGACGATTTATGGGCTGATGCGTTTAACGAACAACAATCTGCGGGCAGCGCCAAAGCGTCAACCGAGGGTGTTTTCGCCGCGCTGGGCGCCCAGGAAGGAGCCGGTGGTTTGCAGGATATCGACATGATCCTCGACATTCCGGTGAAACTGACCGTGGAATTAGGCCGCACCAAGATGACCATCAAAGAGTTGCTGCGTCTGTCGCAGGGTTCCGTGGTCTCCCTTGACGGCCTGGCCGGTGAGCCGCTGGATATTTTGATCAACGGTTACCTGATTGCTCAGGGTGAAGTCGTGGTCGTGGCCGATAAATACGGCGTGCGCATCACCGATATCATCACGCCGTCAGAACGTATGCGTCGTCTGAGCCGCTGATGAACCAGAACGCCGCGACGGATTCTCCGTACATTTCCGGCCCGGCAAACCATGCCACAACGCAGGCCTCAGCGCCGGTGGTTCCCGCCAGTTCCGTGCTGACTCAGGTCAGTTCGGTGCTCGGCGGCATTCTGCTGCTGATCCTGTTTATCGGTTGGGTGGCTAAACGCACCGGTCTGGCGCCACAGGCAAAAAATAACAAGCTGCTGAAAATCACGTCCAGCTGTCAGGTCGGGCGCAGTGAAAAAGTGGTGATTGTGGAAGTGGACAATACCTGGCTGGTTCTGGGTGTGACCGCCCACAGCATCACGCCGCTGCACACCCTCAGCGCGCCGCCGGTGGACACCCCTGCGGTGAGTGCCGCAGAACTGCCCGCCGATTTTCGTCAGCTGATGCAAAAAATGTTAAAACGTCCGGGAAAGCAGGCATGACCTTTTTGAAATCCCCCTTGATCACCCGCCTGTGTCTGCCGCTGTTATTGTTCATCAGCCCGTCAGCCTTCGCGCAATTACCGGGCATCATCAGCCAGCAAATGGCCAACGGCGCACAGAACTGGTCTTTGCCGATTCAGACGCTGGTGTTCATCACTACGCTGACGCTGCTCCCTGCGATGCTGCTGATGTGTACCAGCTTTACCCGCATTATTATCGTTCTGGGTTTGCTGCGAAATGCGCTGGGTACGCCGTCCGCACCGCCAAATCAGGTGCTGCTCGGCCTGGGACTGTTTCTGACCTTCTTCGTCATGGCACCGGTCTTCGACAAAATCTATACCGACGCCTATCAGCCGTTTACCGAAAACAAAATCAGCATGCAGGATGCGATGGACAAAGGTGCTCAGCCGCTGCGTGAATTCATGCTGCGCCAGACCCGTGAAACCGATCTCGCACTCTACGCCCGTCTCGCCAACCTGCCGCCGCTGGCCGGTCCCGAAGCGGTGCCGATGCGGATCCTGTTACCCGCTTACGTCACCAGCGAACTGAAAACGGCTTTCCAGATCGGCTTCACCGTATTTATCCCGTTCATGATTATCGATTTGGTGGTCGCCAGCGTCCTGATGGCGCTGGGGATGATGATGGTGCCACCCGCGACCATCTCACTGCCCTTCAAACTGATGTTATTCGTGCTGGTTGATGGCTGGCAGCTGCTGCTCGGATCGCTGGCGCAGAGTTTCTACAGTTAGCGGCGCCTCTTCGGATGAGAGCTATTTTGCGCCTCCCCCTGCGAAGGGGGAAGTTGGGAGGGGGTATAGCAGGCGGCATCTGAGTTGCCTTTAATACCCCACCCCAACCCTCCCCTTCGCAGGGGAGGGAGCTGAACAACGTCTTTTATGAGATAAAAGAAATGACTCCTGAATCAGTTATGGCGATAGGCAATGAAGCGATGAAAGTCGCGCTGGCTGTCGCTGCCCCGCTGCTGCTGGCGGCGCTGGTGACCGGTCTTATCGTCAGCCTGCTGCAGGCTGCGACGCAAATCAACGAACAAACCCTCTCCTTCATCCCGAAGATTCTGGCGGTGGTTGCCACTATCGTTATCGCCGGTCCGTGGATGCTCAACCTGCTGCTTGATTATATGCGCACGCTGTTTTCCAGCCTGCCCTACATCATCGGTTAACGCATGGTTTCCTTCGACAGCACCCAGTTAGCCGGTTGGCTGAGTATGTATTTCTGGCCGATGCTGCGCATTCTGGCGCTGATCAGTACTGCGCCTATCACCAGTGAAAAGCAGGTGCCCAAAAAGGTGAAAATTGGCCTCGCGGCGATGATCACCTTTCTGATTGCACCCGCACTGCCGGTGGTCGATACACCGATTTTCTCCACACCCGCGCTGTGGCTGACCATGCAACAAATTATGATAGGCACTGCGCTCGGCCTGACCATGCAGCTGGCGTTCGCCGCAATCCGCATGGCCGGTGAAATCATGGGGCTGCAAATGGGTATTTCCTTTGCGACCTTTTACGACCCCAGCAACCGCCTGAACTCACCGCTGCTCGCCCAGTTTCTCAATCTGCTGGCAGTGCTGCTGTTTTTGAGTTTCAACGGCCATCTGTGGCTGATTTCTCTGCTTGCCGACAGTTTCCATACCCTGCCGATTAGCCCGAATCCGATGAATGCAGAAGGTTTTATGGCGGTCGCCCAGGCGGGCAGCATCGTGTTCAGCGGCGGCCTGATGCTGGCGCTGCCGATTGTCACCCTGCTGCTGACGCTGAACATGGCGCTCGGCATCCTCAACCGCGTCGCGCCGCAGCTTTCTGTTTTCGTGATAGGCTTCCCGCTGACGCTCAGTATCGGCATTCTCTCCATCGGTATGATGATGCCCCTGCTCGCCCCTTTCAGCGAACATCTGTTCAGCGAAGTCTTCGATAAACTGGTCCTGGTGATGAATCAGTTGGCGACCGGGCGTTAATAATCCTCAGGCTAACGTCTTAAATAAAACACGACGTGCTGACTATTATTACTTTTGGCCTTCAATTAGACATTACTTACAGTTTGGTCATGCTTATTCATTCACGTAGCTTACGGGAATAATAAGAAAAGGGGGTCTGGTACGGTTATTTATCGGCTGACTCGCGAATGAGTAATGCCATCACTTCATAATGTGCGGTATGCGGAAACATGTCGAACAACTGAACGCGTTCGATGCGGTAATCCGGCAGCAAGGCCAGATCGGCTGCCATAGTTTTCGCATTGCAGCTGGAATAGAGTACCGTCGCAGGCGCCATCTGGCTCAGGTAATCGCCCAGCGTTTTTCCAATGCCGCGACGTGGCGGATTAACCAGGACCAGGTCCGGCACTTCTCCTTTGCCGGTGGCAAAACCGGTGGAGTCCAGCGCCTGAAATTCAACGTTTCGCAGCCCCAGCCGCGCGGCGGATTCTTTTGCACACGAGATGGCTTCGGCACTGATTTCGATCCCGGTCAGCGTCATGTCGGGTGTCGCGCAGTGCAGACCAAAACCACCGACGCCGCAGAACAGATCCCACATACTGCCGATGTTACCGCACTCACGCACCCAATCGCGCGCCGTGGCGTACAGTTTTTCCGCCACCTGCGCATTGGTCTGGAAGAAGCTTTGCGGGCGAATAAACAGCGGCACATGGTTGAATTCCTCTTCCAGACGCTGAACGTCAGTCAAAGGAATTTCCGTATCCCCTTCGAGGATCGCCATATGCACCGGCTGAAGATTGGCGGAAACAACCTTCAACTGCGGCAGCTGCTGTTGCAGCCACGGCAACGCCGCGCGCAGTTGCGTCAGTTTGGTCTCTGAACGCAGGACAAACCGCAGCATCATGCCGCCGTCCTTCTGGCTTTCGGTCAGCAACAGGAATTTCAATTCGCCGCGTTTACGCGCGACGTTATAGGGCGTCAGACCGGCGCGGGCGATAAAGGTTTTGAGTACGGCAAAGACCGCCGGAAAGCTGGCCGGATACAGCGGGCAATCGCACAAATCCACCGGCGTGCCGTCGCGATGTAACATGCCGAGCAGCGGACGCTCCACGCTGCCACTGACCACCATTTTGGCTTTATTGCGAAATGCGCGCTCTTCGCCCGTTACCGGTTCGCACCACTCCCCTACCGTCATTCCGCTCAGCAAATCGTGCAGGTCTTGCTGTTTATCGGCCAGCTGGCGGGAGTAAGGTTTGTCGAGCCACTGGCAGGAGCGACAGGTTCCGGCGGTGTAGAGAGCGCAATGCATGAAAAGGTTCCGGTGTTCAAAGCAGGAAAAAACTGGCGCGCAGTGTACCACCACGCGGCAGGAAAGGCTCATCAGCAGTACAGGCTATTTATAGCGCGCAAAGAACCGCTGACTGCTGGCGGGCACAAACAACAACAGCAGCACCAGAATATCTGGGATTTTTTGCATCAGCAGCGCATACAGGAATTCGCCCTGTGTTTCGACGTTAAAGCGAAAGATGCGCGGTCCGAACCAGTCGAATGACGCGAGCAGCATGTAGCTGACAACAATCGCCTGACAGCCGATGAACGCCCAGCGTCCCCAGCGGCGTGCGCGCATCATCGCGTATGCCGCCCGGCATTCCACCAGAATGATCAGCATACTGGCGAGCATGATGATGCAGTTCAGCCAGGATTCAGCGCTGACCTCGATAAAACTCATCAGGCCGGAAAAACCCATCGCATCAAACAGTAAGATGAATTCCAGCAGGCGCGTCGCCACAATCGCCGACGCGCCAATCATTACAGGAACGGGGATAAATGCTAATTTCATACTTCCTTGTTATCTCCTTGTTCCTGGTTTTAATGTTAAGTCAATGAGGACACTATCCTCGCGCAGCGCGTTGTATCTCTTTAATCCGTTGTTTCTCAGCCCGTGACATAAACCACCACGCAATCATGCCGATAATGCCCACCACCAGCAGGATCAGCGTCGCCAGTGCGTTGATTTCCGGATTGACGCCCATGCGCACACTGGCAAAGACCAGCATCGGCAAGGTGGTCGCACCCGGTCCGGCGACGAAGCTGGCGATCACCAGATCGTCAAGCGACAGCGTAAACGCCAGCAGCCAGCCGGAAATCAGAGCAGGCAGAATCATCGGCAGCGTGATGATGAAGAACACCTTCAGCGGCGCTGCCCCTAAATCCATCGCCGCCTCTTCGATAGAGCGATCCAGCTCGCGTAATCGCGCCGACACCACCACGGCGACGTAGGCGCTACAAAACGTCACGTGCGCCAGCCAGATGGTAAACATGCCACGCTCCGCAGGCCAGCCAAAGGCGTGCCCCATCGCCACAAACAGCAGTAACAGCGCCAGCCCGGTAATGACATCAGGCATGACCAGCGGCGCGGTGAGCATAAAAGCAAACCCGGTCGAGCCGCGAAAACGTCTGAAACGCACCATCACGACGGCCGCCAGCGTGCCGACAATCACCGCCATTGTCGCCGCGGCGGTGGCAATCGTCAGGCTCATGCCGACCGCGCTTATCATCGCGGAATCATGGAAAAGCTGAGTATACCAGCGGGTAGACCAGCCCGCCCAGACCGTAACGAGCTTGGAGCTGTTGAACGAGTAAATAACCAGCATCAGCATCGGCGCATACAAAAACGTAAAGCCGATGATCAGAATAAGAATTCGCCACGGCGAACGGACAACCGGTAACTTATTCATTCTTTATCTCCCAGCTCTTTGTTTTGGTATTTGTGGAACCACAGAATTGGCATGATGAGCAGCAACAGCATGATCACCGCCACCGCAGAGGCCACCGGCCAGTCGCGGTTATTGAAGAATTCCTGCCACAAAATACGCCCAATCATAATGCTGTCCGGTCCGCCCAGCAGTTCCGGGATCACGTATTCCCCCACCGCCGGAATAAACACCAGCATCGAACCGGCGATAATTCCGCCTTTGGTCAGCGGCATAATCACCTTGAAGAAGGTTTTCAGTGGCCGCGCACCGAGATCCAGCGACGCCTCTACCAGCGAGTAATCCATGCGGGTCAGCGCGGTGTAAATCGGCAGCACCATAAACGGCAAATACGAATACACAATGCCAATATAGACCGCCAGATTGGTATGCAGGATAACCAGCGGCTGATCGATAACGTGCAGCCACAGCAGTACGTTGTTAAGCACGCCGTTGTCTTTCAGAATGCCCATCCATGCATAGACGCGGATCAAAAACGACGTCCACGACGGCAGAATCACCAGCAACAACAGAATATTCCGCGTCGACACTTTACTGTGCGCCACCGCCCACGCAAGCGGATAACCGATTACCAGACACAGCGCCGTTGAGACAGCCGCCACCTGAATCGATTGCAGATAGGCTTCGATGTACAGCGGATCGTCGGTCAGTGAGATGTAATTGCCGATGTTCAGTGCGATATCCAGCATGCCGTCTGAGAAAGTGACCAGATCGGTATACGGCGGAATGGCGCGCGCCATCTCGGCAAAACTGATTTTGAAAACAATCAGGAACGGCAGTAAAAACAGCAGCAGGAACCACACCAGCGGCAGCAGGATAACCAGCTTGCGGCCATGACGTTGTTGCAGACGGCCAATGAAAGCTTTGAATCCACCCGGAGGTTTACTGACCGGTTGTTCAGAAATGACAGACATATTCAGCGCCCCTTAAACAGTCAGCACGACGCAGCTGTCGGCTTCCCAGCACAGGCGCACTTCGTCGCCCCAGGTTGGCATGCCTTTGCGGAAACGATGGCCGTTTTGCAGCTGTGCTGTGATCATCTGACCGCTGTGCAATCTGACGTGGTAGATAGACAGGTCGCCCAGATACGCGATGTTCACCACTTCACCGACCGCAAAGTTGCTGCCGTCTTCCGGCACGTCTTCGCACAGCATGATTTTTTCCGGGCGCAGCGCCACAAATACCGGTACGCCGTCCACCACTGACGCGTCGGCATCGACTTTCAGCGGATGGATTAAGCCCGGCGAGGTCAGGATCAGCGCATCGTCCAGACGCTCTTTCAAAACGCCTTCGAATATGTTCACTGAGCCGATAAACTCTGCGCTGAAGCGGCTGGTCGGATGCTCATAAATTTCTTCCGGTTCGCCAATTTGCACGAACTTACCGCGGTTCATGATGGCGATGCGCCCCGCCATGGTCATGGCTTCTTCCTGATCGTGCGTCACCATCACGCAAGTCGCGCCAACGCGCTCAAGAATATCCACCACTTCCAGCTGCATCCGGTCGCGCAGTTTTTTATCCAGCGCCCCCATAGGTTCATCAAGCAGCAATAATTTCGGACGTTTCGCCAGGCTGCGGGCCAACGCCACGCGCTGACGCTGACCGCCGGAGAGCTGATGTGGCTTACGTTTAGCGAATTCCTGCATGTGCACCAGCGTCAGCATTTCCGCCACGCGACTTTTGATTTCCGCTGAGGGTAATTTGTCCTGCTTGAGCCCGAACGCAATGTTCTGTTCCACCGTCATGTGCGGGAACAGCGCGTAGGACTGGAACATCATGTTGATCGGTCGCTGATACGGCGGTACCTGCGAGAGATCAACGCCATCAAGAACAATCTGCCCTTGCGTCGGCTGCTCGAAACCTGCCAGCATGCGCAGCAGCGTCGATTTACCACAGCCGGACGCGCCGAGCAGTGCGAAAATCTCGCCTTTGTAGATGGTCAGGCTGACGTCATCCACGGCGGCCTGGCCGTCAAAAGACTTGGTTAAATTACGGATCTCCAGCAAAGGCGTAAAACCTTTCTGGGACTTAGGCTGCGGGCGGGGAATAGCGTCGTTCACTCAGAGAAATCTCCGGTATCAAAATAAAGCAGGTTCAAATAAGCATAACAGTCAGGGGGAAAAGTGCCTGATCCGTATGCCCAAACGTCATCCCGGACAAAACGTCAGCGGCCCCGCCGTGATTCTGCGGAGCCGCTGAGAAGTCTTCCTGACCTTTTTTAAACGGTACTATTTACCTGTCTTAACTTTGGTCCATGATCTTGTGATGACACGGTCAATCTTCGGATCCTGAACTTTCAGGCTGAACAGTTTGGCCTGCACATCCGCTGGCGGATAAATGCCCGGATTGTTACGCACCTCTTCATTGACCAGTGGCGTAGCGGCTTTGTTGCCGCTGGCGTAGTAAACGGTGTTACTGACCTGCGCGATGACTTTCGGCTCCATCAGGTAGTTGAGGAACTGATAGGCTTCGTCGAGGTTTTTGGCATCTTTCGGGATAGCAAACACGTCGAAGAACGCCAGCGCGCCTTCTTTCGGAATGCTGTAAGCCACATTCACGCCGTTTTTGGCTTCTTTCGCGCGGTTAGACGCCTGCATGACATCGCCAGCCCAGCCGATCGCCACACAAATATCGCCGTTCGCCAGATCATTAATGTACTGGGAAGAGTGGAAATAACGGATGTTCGGACGCAGTTTCAGCAACAGATCGTTCGCCGCCCCGGTGTAATCAGAGGCTTTGGTGCTGTTCGGATCAAGATGAAGATAGTTGAGTACGGTCGCGTAGATTTCCGCCGGTGCGTCTAAGAACGACACGCCGCAGCTTTTCAGCTTCTCTAAGTTTTCAGGCTTGAGAACCAGATCCCAGCTATCGACCGGCGCATCTTTACCGAGCACCGCTTTCACTTTATCGACGTTGTAGCCGATACCGGTGGTCGCCCACAGATAAGGAATGGCGTATTTGTTGCCCGGATCGTGTTGCGCGACCATTTTCAGCAGGTCGGGATCGAGGTTTTTGTAGTTAGGCAGTTTGCTTTTATCCAGCGGCTGGAACACACCCGCCGAGAGCTGGCGCTCAAGGAAACTGGCCGAGGGCACCACAAGATCAAAGCCAGTGCTGCCGGCCATGAGTTTGCCTTCCAGCACTTCGTTGGAATCAAACACGTCGTAAACCACTTTGATGCCGGTTTCCTTCTGGAAATCAGGCACGGTGTTTGGCGCGATATAATCGGACCAGTTATAGATATGCAGCGTTTTCTCTTCCGCAGACGCTGTGACGGACGCGGCCATAACCAGACCGGCGACAACACCCGATAACCACTTTTTACGCAGGGTGAACATCCGTTACTACCTCCAAGACAGGGGAATATATCAATGAATTTGTATCACTGGGATGGATACAAAACCCTTCACTACCAGGCCAACCGAATCCTATAAAATATGCATAGGCATTCAATGTTGACGAATACGCTGCCTGCGAATTAACCGTTTGGTTTTACGACGTAATCACGCGTGATGCAGAGTCAGAAGCATAGCGCCTGCAACCCCCGTGTACCAGCCTCCTGAGACAAAACCGGCGTTTATCGATTATTTATGCAAATTTGCTGTAGTCCGTCTGGCATTTTGGCCATTAACAAAGTGAAATATAGTGCAACATTGGGTAAACGGCAGCATAACTTATCGTGAAAGCGAATAAAGGCAGCGGAGCCGTGGTTGATACGGCTCGCAGGGAAGGATCTTCAGAGGAGAGAGAAAGAGTAAAACGAATCAGTGAAGAAAAGGCAGATTGACCGATGCCGCAGGTGCGCCGTCTTCTTCGTCATCACCGATAAACAGCAAGTCATTAGCATGGGCTTCGAGAATGATCATCGACATCTGTTCTTCTGCCTGTTGCAGGAAGAAAGAGAACTGCTCATGCGTAACGCCCACCGCGATGGTCAGCGACTGGCAAACAATCAGCTTCGGCAGATTGTCATCCTGAATATCCACGAAGGCTTTAATGGTCAGGGAGCTGGCATTGATCGAGCTTAAATCGGCTACCAGCGGGATAAGCGCCGTCGGTTTCACTTCGGCCAGCGCCGAGAATAAAATTACGTTGTCCACAATGTCGAGCTTGGCATCAAAAATGCCATCGAAATTCTGCATATGCGGCAGATGGAGAGCCTGACAGGAATCACACTCGAAAAAAGAAATGCCCAGCTGATCAAGCCAGCGCCGTAGCAGCGCCAAATCAGGGACGATGAGCGAATCCATAGAATGCCTCACGAGTTCAACAACGAAAATAACCCCTACTCGCTACGCACACGGCGTTACGAAGGGGCGATAGCTTACGGAATTATACCGGCCAGCGCTACGATCAATACCGGGTTCGTCAACATTAGGCCGATCAATTGAGATTTAGCCGCCGGATTTTAAGCGAAAACCCGGTTTCGCACGTTGCTCGATGTAGTCGATCATCATCCCGGCGATGTCCAGCCCGGTGGTGGTTTCGATGCCTTCCAGCCCCGGCGAGGCGTTGACCTCCATCACCAGTGGCCCGCGATGCGCCCGCAGAATATCCACCCCGGCAATGTCCAGCCCGAGCGTCTGCGCAGCTTTGACGGCAATCTCTTTTTCCTCCGGCGTGATGTTTACCTTCGCCGCCGTTCCGCCGCGATGAAGATTGGAACGGAAGTCCCCCGGTTTAGCCTGCCGCTCGATCGCCGCGACCACGCGTTTGCCAATCACCAGACAGCGGATGTCCCGCCCCTGAGCCTCGCGGATATATTCCTGCACCAGAATGTGCGCATTCAGCCCGCGAAACGCATCAATTACGCTTTCCGCCGCCTGACGGGTTTCCGCCAGCACCACGCCAATGCCCTGCGTGCCTTCCACAAGTTTCACCACCAGCGGTGCGCCACCGACCAGCGCAATGAGATCTGACGTATCGTCGGGCGCATTGGCAAATCCGGTGATCGGTAAATCAATCCCCTCCCGCGCCAGAATCTGCATCGAGCGTAATTTGTCGCGCGCACGGGTGATCGCCACCGATTCGTTGAGCGGAAAGCTGCCCAGCATTTCAAACTGACGCAGCACTGCGGTGCCGTAAAAGGTGATAGCCGACCCGATGCGCGGGATCACCGCATGATAAATATCCAGCTGACGCCCGCGATAATGCACGCTCGGCGCGGCCGGATTGATGTTCATATAGCATGACAACGGATCGATAATGTCGATCTCATGCCCCCGGCTCTGTGCCGCTTCCTTCAGGCGCTTGCACGAATACAAAGACCCGTCACGGGAAAGAATTGCAATCTTCATCCGACACTCCGTCGCCGATTAGCGCGTTGCCCAGCCTTGTTTATGCAATGCGTCCAGCATAAACGGACGCTGTTCCTTTTTAAGCGTACGAACGATCAAATCACTCCAGGTATCGCGGCGGGCGTTGCTGTCGCGCTGAAGATAATATTCGCTCAGTTCTTCGTCATACTGCGCCAGCACGGCTTTATCCACCGGCTGATAACTGTTTTCATGCACCAGTAAAGACTGCGGCATGCGTGGCTTCACCTGATGATCCTGCGCAGGCGTGCCGATGCAGAAACCAAACAACGGCATGACAAATTTTGGCAATTTCAGCAGCGCCACAACGTCTTCGACCTGGTTGCGGATCCCGCCGATAAATACGCCACCGAGCCCCAGAGATTCCGCCGCTGTCATGGCGTTCTGCGCCATCAGTGCAGTATCAACGCAGCCCAGCAACAGTTGTTCTGCAAGACCCAGTTCCGCTTCAGGATTAATCTGCTGATTACGGTTGAAATCGGCGCAGAAAACCCAAAATTCAGCGGCGCTGGCCACGTATTTTTGACCGCCGGTGTAGCCGACCAGTTTTTCGCGCAGTGCAGGACTGGTGATGCGGATAATTGAAGAGCATTGCAAAAAGCTGGACGTCGATGCGCCCTGAGCGGCGGCAATAATCGCCTCGCGCTGTTCGTCAGACACAGGCTTATCGGTAAAAGCACGAATGGAGCGGTGTGAACGCAGGAGATCGATAGTCGGTGTCATGAAGAGTCCTTGGACTAAAAGTGTAAACATCAGCGCTCAATGATTGATGCACTGAGCACAGTTTGCAAGGTTTCGGGATCTAAATGCTGTAACAATGTGCAGTCCCTAAAAATACCAGCAGGTTCATTTGGATAGGTCAAAGGTATCGGACTGACAGGTAATTCCTGCTTTTTTTTATGGTTTGCAACAGGCATAGTAGCGACATCAAAAAGGTGATGCAGTTAACAAAACGAATCATTTCCTTTTCATTCATTTTTTAAAACAAACAAAGGAGTCTCCATGTTTGCAGTAATTTTCGGGCGCCCTGGCTGTCCTTATTGTGTACGTGCAAAAGAGTTGGCTGAAAAACTGACTGAAGAACGTGATGATTTCAACTTCCGCTACATCGACATCCATGCAGAAGGCATCACCAAAGCCGACCTGGAAAAAACTGTCGGTAAACCGGTTGAAACGGTTCCACAAATTTTCCTCGATCAGCAACACATTGGCGGCTTCACTGATTTCGAAGCTTACGCGAAAGAACATCTGGCACTGTTCAGCAACTAATTGTTCTGCAATTAATCGTTCTGTAACGCTTGTCAGTCACTGAGCCGGTAATTCACTGGTTTAGTCAAAAAAAAGAAGATACACACAGCAAAAAGGCGCTCACTGAGCGCCTTTTCTTTTAGCCAGAATCCAGTATTTATCTCGGTTGCCTGAACTGCTGGTACACCGTAATCAGCAGCTGGACCAGCATCGCGCCGAGCACACACCAGAATATCGCGCTGGTGGCGTAGGCGATTTCCTGCACCAGCGGACGTAAGCGAGGGAAAAACACCCAGCGAAGTAAAAAGCAAACGGGTATCGACGTCAGCCCGCCGATAAAAGAAGAAAATATCGGCGACTCCCTGGCAATCAGTGCCGTCACAATGCCGGGCAACAGGAAGAGCAGCAGACCGTATTCAGGTCCGGGCGCGGTGGTTCTGACAACGATCCAACTATTTTTTAATGAAATAAAAATCACGATAAAAAATATACAGCAAAGTACAGGGGCTCTGACCGTGCGCCAAAGTGCCATTTTACTTCCTCCCTAAAGTTGGCGAGTTTTCACAGGCTGTGTTCAATGCCTCTGATGCGTTCTGTTACCTGAATGAGCCTTCTGACTCCTTTCCCTGACGTGCCACGCAATCCCGCGTAACACAAATTAAGTGTTTACATCATTTTATCCGGGCTTTTCTCTGGCTGTAGAGACGTTCTGTGACTAAAATGACGCCCGAAACCTGCTTTTCCCCGTCGTCTGCACTGCGCAACCACGGTAAGAACGGGTTAGGATTTTTCTCTTTCTGAATTTATCCTTTACATTCTCCCATATCAAGAATTTGTTGGTAAACAATAAGTTATCCTTGTGAATATAAACGTCGCTAGTTTGTTAAACGGGAATTACATCCTGTTATTATTTGTAGTTTTGGCGCTCGGTCTGTGCCTTGGAAAAGTGCGTCTGGGCTCTGTCCAGCTCGGAAATTCTATCGGCGTATTAGTGGTTTCCCTGCTTTTAGGCCAGCAACATTTCAGTATTAACACCGAAGCGCTAAATCTCGGCTTTATGCTGTTTATTTTCTGCGTCGGCGTTGAAGCCGGACCCAACTTTTTTTCGATTTTCTTCCGCGACGGCAAAAACTACTTCATGCTGGCGCTGGTGATGGTCGGCACCGCCATGTTGCTGGCACTCGGACTTGGGCGGTTCTTCGGCTGGGACATCGGCCTCACCGCCGGTATGCTCGCCGGTTCCATGACCTCCACGCCGGTGCTGGTGGGCGCGGGAGATACGCTGCGTAACACCATGGGCGGCAACAAACTCCTCGGTCCTGAGCTCGATAACCTGAGCCTCGGCTACGCCCTGACCTATCTCATCGGGCTGGTCAGCCTGATCTTTGGCGCGCGCTACCTGCCAAAACTGCAACACCAGGATTTACCAACCAGTGCCCAGCAAATCGCCCGCGAACGCGGTCTGGATACCGACAGCAAACGCAAAGTCTATCTGCCGGTTATCCGCGCCTACCGCGTTGGCCAGGAGCTGGTGGCATGGGCTGACGGCAAAAACCTTCGCGAACTGGGGATCTACCGCCAGACCGGATGCTATATCGAACGTATCCGCCGTAACGGGATTTTAGCGACGCCGGACGGTGACGCGGTGTTACAGGTAGGCGATGAGATTTCGCTGGTCGGCTATCCGGATGCACATTCGCGTCTTGATCCTAGTTTCCGCAACGGCAAAGAAGTCTTTGACCGCGACCTGCTCGATATGCGCATCGTGACCGAAGAAGTGGTGGTGAAAAACAATCATGCGGTCGGTAAACGTCTGAGCCAGCTAAACCTCACCGATCAGGGTTGCTTCCTTAACCGCGTTATCCGCAGTCAGATAGAAATGCCGATCGACGACAGCATTGTGCTCAATAAAGGCGATGTATTGCAGGTCAGCGGTGATGCACGTCGTGTAAAAAGTGTGGCAGACCGCATCGGGTTTATCTCCGTACACAGTCAGGTCACCGACCTGCTGGCCTTCTGTGCCTTCTTTATCGTCGGCCTGATGATTGGCCTCATCACCTTCCAGTTTAAAAACTTCAGCTTCGGCATTGGTAATGCCGCCGGTCTGCTGTTCGCCGGTATCATGCTCGGCTTCCTGCGTGCCAACCACCCTACTTTCGGTTATATCCCGCAAGGTGCGCTAAACATGGTGAAAGAGTTTGGCCTGATGGTCTTTATGGCGGGTGTCGGCCTGAGTGCCGGTGCGGGGATCAATAACGGACTGGGCGCCATCGGCGGACAGATGCTGATCTCGGGGCTTATCGTCAGCCTGGTGCCGGTTATCATCTGCTTCATCTTTGGAGCTTACGTCCTGCGGATGAACCGGGCCTTGCTGTTTGGCGCGATCATGGGAGCGCGAACCTGTGCGCCCGCGATGGAGATCATAAGTGATACCGCGCGAAGCAACATTCCGGCACTCGGTTACGCCGGAACCTACGCTATCGCTAACGTATTACTGACGCTGGCCGGGACATTGATCGTGATCATCTGGCCGGGAGCATGACGTAACTCATTGAAGTGTAATGTGGGAAAATAAAATCAATAATTTTTTTATATTTTTGCCACATGAAACGAACTTTTACAGAGGGCAGCAGTCTTAATTAATGCCACTGCTTTTCTTTGAAGTCCCCAAATTTGGAGAGCCCGTGAATCCCGCCTTTTTAGGTTCAAGATTCCCGGGTTTTTTCTTTTCTGGATTTAAAATCATTTAAAATCAATATGCTAACCAACCATCTTGCGCTCATTGGCGACAAAGTGGCGACAGTGATATTTTTAACTTTCTTTCCTTACATTTATTAAGGTAGTTTTGTAAGACTTGCGACGCTTAGATAAGGATTTTGTAATGAGCACCTCCCCAGTACAAACCATTGACGCCCAAAAATTATACGAAAATGCGTTAATATCTATACAACTCGGCATTGAAGATTTTGAAGAGTCAGAACGTGCAAGTGGAAATAAAGCGCGAACACTATCATCTGTGAGAAATCTATTTGCCGGAATGCTACTTTTGTTCAAATACAAAATTGCAGCATCTGTAAATGATCCAGCGGATGCTTACGCGATAATCTTTAATCATCCAACTATCGTTCCTGAGTCTGATGGGAATGGCGGTATTAAATGGGTTCCGGATGGAAAATTTAAGAAAACAACTATCGATATTCTAGGTATTGAACAGCGTTTTAAAGGGTTTGGTATAAACGTTGATTGGTCTGTCATCAAACAATTGCAAGACTGCAGAAATCATCTTGAGCATTTACATCCTAAGCATACATATGGTGAGGTTAGTGGGTTTGTTGCTGAACTTTTCCCAGTTCTCAGTGATTTTATCAGTAATGAGCTTGGGCTAGTTCCGTCAGACGTTTTAGGTAGTGCTTGGGACACAATGCTTGCCCACAAGGACTTCTATAATGCCAAACTGGATGAGTGCGCAGATAGTTGGGAATTAGCATCAGTGCCATCAGGAGCAGAATTCTACCTTAGTGATTGTCGTTGTAAAATGTGCAGTTCTGAGCTGTTGATGGCTGCTCAAGAGGACTTAGATTTAAATATTTCGGTAGAACACAATGAAGACCAATTTAGATACCGCTGTGTAAACTGCGGTTATGCAGACCTAATTGCTCCTGAGTTATTGCACGCTATCTATGTTACAAACTATCAAGATTCACGTGATGGCAGTGAACCAACTCTCGAACATTGCTATCAATGCAATCATGATACCTTCCTGATTCTTGAACAGAAGTGTGCGTGGTGTGATGCCGAACTCGAATATAATGCATGTGAAATGTGCGGACAGGCTTTAACCCAAGAAGAACAAATCAATGGTGGCTTGTGTAGTGCTGATGAGTATTCACGGGAAAAATTCATGCGCGAAGATTGAGAAAATTTTTCAGTTTTAGGAAAACTATGGTTTCGTTCTAAGTTCATTTTCTTGTTTGTCTCCACATAGGGGTCACAGTCTGGGCCCTTAACTTATTGTTAGTAAATGGCATTTGATGTAATCTTCTATTCGCTTAAGTCCAATTCATAACGAGAGGAAATACATATGACGCAGCAAGCTATTGATTATTCAGTATATCGTGAGATTAAAACTTTTGTTGGCATCCGTAATGACTCCGAAATAAATAAGCTTCTTGAGACCAACCGTTGGAATATAATTGCTATTAGCAATGGTGTTGATGAGATGAACTATCCTATTACCAGTACTGTTTTGGGTAAAACGGCTTGCTGACCAATAGTCATTTCATTGAATTATTATTAGCAACCTATCAATACAAATCGCCGGTTATAGACTCATGTAAATTATACAAAATTTACTAAATAATTCAGTTGATGAAGCCATATTAAACGATGTGGCTTTTTTATAGCTTTTGATTACTCATAACAAAATCAATTATAAATTACTTAGTCAGAATGGCTGTATTGATACCAGATTCAACAACTGTCATTCAGAAGTGCTTGTAGTAATGTCCTATCGCGCAATCATACGCTTCCCGCTCTGATTGCGGCGGAATGAATGCATGAGACACCCACCTTTTACCATCGTGATAAGCAACACCCCATTTCCTACCCACCGGCCAGATCGCATACACCGGATTACCCTGCTGACCGAAAACATGTTCTCTGCTCAGTCTTTCGCCCTTGGACATGAAATAAATCATCGCGCTGCAAATTTTCATCGACCGCATAAAACCCCCTTTTGCTGCTTTTGCTCTGACGTCTGAAAAATAACTATACTGTATATAATTACAGCACATCAATTTCACAAATTTCAGTTTTACAAAATGTCCGCAAATCTCTTACAGGCTGCGCCCCGTCTGGCCTCCCTCCATTTCTACAGCTCACAGATTTGATCTTCTTAACGATCCACCCATCAGACAAAAAGCAGGAATAAACCTTTAATTTCAGTTAGCTGTAATTTTTCCCTGATCCTCTGGAGATCCAGAAAACTGTAATTTACTGAAATTCTTTTCAATCTTTTCAGTTTGGGAATGACGGCGGCACCCCAGACACGGCGCGGGCTGGCGGTGTGGTTTGTAGATTTTCAAAACTGAAAAAAATTACTGACGCAAAAAGCGCAGGCGGGTGCGGTGTAGTGCAATTTCCGTGACGTCTTGCTTTGTTCCGTGGCCGCACGCAGCCCCCTGCTTTATCTGGCTGCGTGATCGTTTTAAAAGGTTTCACGGTGTGGGTGGAGGCATTGCGCGGCGCTGCGTGCGATTGAGGCGGGTTGTCTGCGGGCAATAAAAAACCCGCACTCGGCGGGTTTGATTTGGCGGATTCTGTTAACCAATGACGGGATCGTATTTCGTCTTAAGCGTAGTGGCACTGGTTCCCGTCGCTTTGATGGCCGTTGCATTCTGCGGCGCGCCGGTGTTGCTGTGCGTGTGGGCGGCGGTAAGCTCTGCCAACTGTTTCACCACGTCCAGCGTGTTTATCATCAGCTGGCAAACGTTAATCGCCTGACTCCCGATCCACACCACCGGCGCAATCACTTCCTGACGTGTCTCGGCCACGCTGCGGCGCAGCTGTCCGACCTTTTCAATCAGCTGGCCAACAACGGTTGTTTCCGCGTTGCCCTGGACGCTGGCCACGTAATTGGCCTGCGTGGCCAGACTGTAATCACCTTGGGCAATCTGCTGGATAGCACCGGCCAGCAAGGTGGCTTTGCCAAGCACCATGGTTTTATCCGTGGCCTGAACCGTGGTTTCTCTGGCCACCAGCGTGCGGGTTTCATCATCCGCAGTTATAACGCGGCTCATGGACGTTTCGCGGATCACCTGGTCTGTCTGGCGTTCCCAGTCTCCCGCCACCGTCACACGCTGCGATACACCATCGCGCTGTTGTTGCAGCTGTTCGCCATACTTTACTGCAGGCAGGCTGTTGCCCTGGGCAAGTGTCTGACGAACAAACGGCTTATCCGGGCGGCCGCCGTTAAACCCGACTTCTACCAGCGTGCCGGGTGGTGGAAACTGGAACATGCCTGACTCTCCGCCCGCCATCGGCAGCGGTAGCGGCACGGCCGGATAAAGCGGTGTGTCTTTTGCCGGATTGCCATCTGCGTCTAACAGCTGCAAGTCCACGGCATAACGTGGCCTGAACGGATCGGCAATATTCCCGTTGCTGACGTCTTCGCTGGGCGCTTCCACCCTGGCGAACTGCGGCAGGTGCAAGCCGCTGGCCAGCTCTGGATAACTGCTTTCAACCTGACGCTGAAACGGGGTTTTCTGCAATGCCTGACCTGTGGCCTTATTGCGTGGTGTCCAGGTGATTTCCATATCGTCGTTGTGCAATCTGACCTTAGTCAAACGCTGACCGTTCACCTCTACACCGGGTCGCAAAGACTGGATCAGCGGCACTGTCATACTATTGCCACCGGCAACGCTCTGGTTAAATTCGGCGGGGATTTCCACTGGCTTACCGGCAAACAGGGCATCTGCGGCCGCACCAACAAAAACGCCGCCGTCGGGCAGCTGATACCAAACGTAATCGGTAATGCTAAACGCCTTTCCCAGATTGGCTAACACCGATTGCAGCCGTGGCACTTAGGGCGTGCATGGGTAAATTGTCAGGTTTCGCTTCATTCACCGGCACTGCCGGCAAGCATTTAAGCTGTGCCAACAAACCATCTAACACCGTCGAATCATCGGTTATGTCAGTCAGCCTAATCAGCTCTTGCAGAGTTAAACGGTGTGGCTGGTCTGGATTCAGCTTATTGCGTAACACCTGAGCTGAAATCCCCATAGCCGCTGCAACCGCTGTGAGGTTGTGAGCCAGAGAAAACCGGCGGTAGGCAGTATCCAGATGCGGATGTATTGAAGTTTGATAATCAAACATGGTTGTCACCTCAATCATATTGCAATATCGAACTAAGCAACTGAAAGGTCACAATTTGATAACGCATCTACGGTTAAAGCCGCAATATTGATCATCACTTTTTCGCGCTTCATATCTTTACGGAGGCGGTGACGTGGTAATCGACCATCTGCAAGCATGTCGTTGATCGTATCCTCAGCTAAGCCAGTGAGTTCGCTATAGCGTTCGATTGTGACGTGGGGCGTGATCAGAGTGATTGAAATGTTAGGTTTCATGGGGCAACATTCCTTTATTAGCAGTGGTTAAAAGTTGTAAGTGGTGATGGTTCACATTTTGAAATCATGGGAACTATAAGATCACTAAATGAAATCGTCAACATAAATGTTCACATGGTGAAATCGAATGGATTTAGATAAAGGTGGGCGAGGTGCAATTGAGCGTATGGTTGAAGCCTATGGATTTACTACACGGCAAGCTTTATGCGACAAACTTGGAGTATCTAAAAGCACCTTGGCTACACGTTACATGAGAGATTCGTTCCCCTCAGATTGGGTAATTCAGTGCGCCTTGGAAACTGGGGTAGCTTTGAAATGGCTAACTTTGGGTTCTGGACCGGTTTATGAGAATGCTCGAACAGACGTAATTGAAGTGCCCCGCAAAAAGATTATGGACGGTCAACTAGTTGATGCTAGTTATATAATGTTCGACAAAGTATTTGCACCTGATACATCAGGAAAATTAGAGATAATAACTAGTGATAGTTTTTCATACTTTATTGATAACGATGTTAAAGACATTGAAGATGGATTATGGGTTCTTAATATTGAAGGGAAGGTAAGTATTCGTGAAATTATTCGCATCCCTGTACAAAGAATAAGAATTATGGGAGCGAACTCATTCGAATGTTCTTTGGAGGATATCGAATTCGTTAGTAAAGTTGTCGGTGTATTTGAAAAACTTAATTAGTACGTTTGATTATTTTATAAAAGGATATTATATGAAAATCTCAGGAAAGTCTTTAAGAAGCATTGATAAGTTAGTATCTCTAGCTGCTGGTTTAAAAGAGGTTATTTTAGGCGTTAATCTCAGCAATATTGATAAGGAAACCCTACATAAAATAGGGTTTACTGAAAAAATATTAGAAGGTGATTCTATACTACCAACGCCAGTTGGAAAAACAACAACCTTTAATGCTAGAGGAAAGGAAATAAAACGACCAGATTTACCTAAAGAGACTTACCACGTAACCTACAACAGCACTACTTATGACTGGCATAAACAACCTCATTACGGCACTAAAACTCGTACAGCCTTAAGGATAGCGAGAGAGTATATTCCCGCTCCGTCAATTTTTTTAACACTCGCCAATATAAATGGACAATTATATATAATATCACCGGTTATATTCATTGATGATAAAAATAAAGAATATAACTTGCATGTTATTAACGTTTTACTGGAATGCTTTGGTGAGTTCGAATTACTTGATAATTCACAAAAGCCATTACATACCACTAAGTTCAGGAAAATTCAGTGGGATATTTTACCTAGAGGCGTATACCCATGGTCTAAAGTTGCCGAAATGATACTTTCAGGCACGGCAAATTTAGATAAAGATGAGGCCGAAATAATAAAATATCGTCTATCTATTATGAATTCCTATCAACCTGATTTTATAGGAGTTGGTCACGGCGGTTTCAACGGTTATTTTGTTTTTGGTTTTGAAAACAAAAACACTTACATCCTCGAGAGTATTTATCTAGATAATGCCACATACATTTTCCATGAACAATGGGAACCATTATCGAAATTAACAAAAAATGAAATAATAAATAGTGATATTGAACATATACGAATAATACATGATAAAAAATGGAAGCAAGCAGTAGGTATTGCGATCACAAGATCTAAAAGGGGACAAGCATGATTAACGCAAGTTCAGATGTTACATTCGAAATCAGAGATGAATATAAAAGAAAAGAGATAGCTATTAAAATAAATGAGCTTCTTGACTCAGACGTTGATATTTCACCATTGGTAATTGACGGGGGGTGGGGAACAGGTAAAACAGAATTTTGTTTAAAGCTAACAAATATGTTAAATGAAAATACCGAAAATCCACGAGCAGTTTATATAGATGCCTTTAAAGAAGACCATACTGATGCACCTCTCTTAACAATACTTGCTGCTATCATTGCTTTACTACCTAAAAATGAAGCTAAAAATCTCATTGCAAAAGCTTTGCCCGCCTTAAAATTTGGCTTAAAGACTGGACTAAAAGCTACAGCTGGGTGGCTGCTTAAGCAAAATGCTGATGAATTATCCAGTGAATTTGCAGATGCAATTAGCGATACAAATGACGCAATTATTGATAAAACCGTCGAATCAATGTTGCATGAGCATATCGATGCTGAAAAAAACATACAAACACTTAAATCCGCGTTAAAAGAAATAACACAGTCTCAGCCGCTTATAATAATCATTGATGAGCTTGATAGATGTAAGCCCAGTTTCTCAGTCTCAATCATTGAAAATATTAAACATGTTTTTGATGTTGAGAATGTCAATTTTATTTTAGTTACAAACACAGCTCAGTTATATGCTTCAATTAATCATATGTATGGCTCCGCAGTCAACTCAAGACAATATTTAGATAAATTTATAAAATTCTCTATCACATTGCCCACTTTTTACAAACCACATGGCACGACTCCAACTAACGCATCGCTAAGGCACTGGAAAAATATTTCTCAAGATGATGAAACTCTTTTACGAGCGAACTCAGGCTCAGAGAAAATGATAACCTCTCTTATTAATCATGGCGAATTATCATTAAGAGAGGTAGAGACTTTTGCTCGTCACATTAAAATATTTCAAATATTGACTCAAAATTCAATCGATTCTAATAGTAATACTGACTATAACTACCTTGAGATTTTTGGGATATTTTTATATTGCTTTGATAAAAAGTCTGCTAAATCAATTCTAAATCGATCAATAAACTTGGATGCGATAGGTGACACGTTAAATATTAAAGAATTTAACTATATTAGGAATCGTGACCAATCAACAATCCAAATTCTACTTTATGGATTAATAAGAGACAGCGATTACCCATCTTTTCGATTCCCTAGGCCAGATGATGAGCAAAAAGTAAAATGGGATTATTATCTAACCGGCTCCTATCAAACTATCAACTATGACGATAAAGGGTTTTCCTCTATCGTCGCGGCGGCAATTAGTAATATCATGCTTTCCTCATAATTTTTGAATGTTTTTATTTCGCGAAACCTACATTGACCACTGTTGTTTTGTACAGTTAAATATCCCCTTCTTAGGAGGGGATCAAGAATGACAGTCCGTAAACTTACAACCGGCCATTGGATATGTGAATGCTACCCTGCTGGCCGTTCTGGCCGCAGGGTTCGTAAACAGTTCGCTACTAAAGGTGACGCATTAGCCTTCGAACGCCACACTATGGACGAAGCTAACAATAAGCCTTGGCTGGGTGAGAAAGCTGACCGACGGAGTTTGGGGGATATCGCAAAACTTTGGTACAACCTACATGGTCAGGCGCTTTCTGCCGGCTCACTCATCTATAAGAAAATTTGTCTTATGGTGGCGGCTCTAGGTAATCCTCCCGCTACTACTTTTACAGCAAAGGATTTCGCTCACTATCGTGATAAACGAATGAATGGAGAAATCTATTATTCTGAACGTTGGCGACAAGGGGCGGCACCTGTGACAGTGAACCTTGAGCAAAGTTATCTGAACAGCATGTTCAATGAACTGATTCGTTTAGGAGAATGGAAACAACCGAATCCCCTCGAAACTCTGCGAAAGTTTGCAACAGCAGAAAAAGAAATGGCCTGGCTAGATCACGAACAGATCAACACTCTGCTCGCTGCATGTAGTAGAGGAAAACCAGATTTGCCTCTTGTGGTTAAAATCTGTTTAAGCACTGGGGCAAGGTGGCGAGAAGCAGAAAAACTCACCCGAAGTCAAATCACTCCTTATAAAATTACCTTCGTCAAAACCAAGGGTAAGAAGAATCGTAGCGTTCCAATAAGCAAAGAGCTCTATGAAGAAATCATTGCTCAAGACACAAATCCACTTTTTAGCGAATGTTACTTTCAATTCATGGCAGCCATCAACTCCACCGACATCGAATTACCACGTGGTCAGCTTACACATGTTCTTAGGCATACCTTTGCTGCACATTTTATGACTTCAGGTGGCAACATCTTAGTTTTACAAAGAATCCTTGGCCATTCTGATATACAGATGACTATGAGACATGCGCACTTTGCTCCGGAGCACCTCGAAACAGCCCTGCATTTCAACCCGTTGGCCAAAATGAAAAGTGGCGATAGAAGAAGGCAATAGTCCTAATTCATCACCCGTCGTCACTCAATCAACATCATGAAATATCTGTAATTTATTGATTTTAAAAGACCCGGTGAGATTCCCGGGTTTTTTATTATCTGAATTTTGTCGTCACCTTGCT
This sequence comes from Rahnella inusitata, assembly GCF_003263515.1. Classification (GTDB taxonomy): domain Bacteria; phylum Pseudomonadota; class Gammaproteobacteria; order Enterobacterales; family Enterobacteriaceae; genus Rahnella; species Rahnella inusitata. The sequence goes on from NZ_JYDE01000024.1 coordinate 86,251, forward strand.
GCAACGCCCCTCAGTTCTCAATCACCCTTACCAGCGTTCCATCAATATCAATCATTACGCCCATTTTCATGCCCCATGACTGGGTTTCGGGCAGATGGACACAGGGACGCGTATGCGGATCTTCACCGATTCCGGCGGCCTTGAAGTCCGCGAACATCGCATCGGCATCATCGACGCGCAGGCAACAACTGAACCAGCTGGTCGCCGGATCGAGGTCGGGATGCAGGAAAAATTCCAGAATGATGCCGCCGCGAACCATGATCAGCCAGCTGTCGTCGACGTAGGTTTTAGTGAAACCGAAGCTGCCGTAAAAGCGCTGGGTTTCTTCAAAATTGCGGGAAGGAAGATTGGGTGTGGCGTGATCGGTCATGACGAGCCTCGGCGAATTTCAGGTTTATCAAAGGATAAGCCATGATGCATGAGGTCGCAGGAAAATTAAATGTGTAACGCTAAACAAAAAACCCTTCCCAAACGGGAAGGGAATTAGACACAGCAGGCTAACAGGCCCGAATAAATGTGGGCAATAAACGGTTTATCAGAACTGATAAACCAAACCTACCGCGACAATATCGTCGGTAGCAATACCGGCATCACGGGTCAGACGGGTGTCGTCCATCAGGTTAATTTTGTAATCGACGTAGGTCAGCATGTTTTTGTTGAAGAAGTAAGACGCGCCGACATCAACATACTTGGTCAGGTTTTGTTTACCATAACCTTCAACGCTTCTTGCGTGTGACTGCACGTAGGCAACCGACGGACGCAGACCGAAGTCAAACTGGTATTGTGCAACGGCTTCAAAGTTCTGCGCTTTATCTGCATACCCGTAAGCCTTGCTGCCCGCTGAACCGAAGCGATTGGCGTTGTAGCTCTGGGTGTACATCGCTGCCAGATAAACATTGTTGGCATCGTATTTCAGGCCGCCGCTGTAAGCAGTGGCTTTGTCGCCGTTACCCAGAATCGCTGAATTGTTGCGACCGTTCTGTTCGTTGGTGCGGTCAGATGCCATCATCGCAGCGGCAGCACTGAAGCCTTCGCCAAGATCATATGACAGGGACATGCCGTAGCCGTCGCCGTTTTGAGCCAGCACGTCGCGACCGTTGTTGGTTTCAGTGGCGCTGCCATTTTTACCCTGATACTGCACCGCAACATCCAGACCATCGACCATGCCGAAGAAGTTCTGGTTACGGTAAGTCAGGACGCCGTTGGCACGCTGGAACATGAAGTTGTCTGCGCCGTAAGTATCACCGCCGAACTCAGGCAGAACGTCGGTCCATGCTGCGACGTCGTACATCACGCCGTAATTACGGCCGTAATCCAGTGAACCGAACTCAGCAAATTTCAGACCGGCGAAGCCCACACGGGTGAAGTTATTCGCATCATCGCTTTCCGCTTTATTCAGCGCAGCCTGATATTCCCACTGGCCGTAACCGGTCAGTTCGTTGCTGATTTGAGTTTCGCCGCGCAGACCGAAACGCATATACGACTGGTCACCGTCGGAACCATTGTCATTAGAAAAATAGTGCAGGCCGTCAATTTTACCGTAGAGGTCAAGTTTGTTGCCGTCTTTATTATAAATTTCAGCAGCGCCTGCGGTGCCTGCCATCATCAGTGCCGGGATTACCAGAGAAAGTACGCGCAATTTCATCATCAATATCCTTGATCAATTTATAAATTGTATTATTTGCCGTCAGGCAAGTTTTATTACTCCTTACTGCGAAGCTTTATATCTTCTTCAGAACCGGAGCAGATGGACGTCAAAATAAACGAGGATAAGTTCCGTTGCAACCAGTAATTATTTGAAATAGTTTTCGTTTAAGAATGATTTAGAAAAATAACGCCGAGCAACAATACTATTAACATCTACTGGCTGATCCACCAATATTTCGCCTGAAAAAACCTTAAGATGTAAATACAATACACATGAATTTCAATACATTATATGTAACGCACCCACTGATTTTTATAATTTCAGTTTAGGTACATCTTATTAAAAAGTGACTATTATTACGCAATTCATCCCCTGTCTTACCCTGTTTTTTTGTCATGCGGCATTTCGGGATTGTAAGGTTTTGTATAGCTTACGTTGTTTCTTAACGTTATTATTGCGTTTAACATAGTCATATTTTACCGATGTGAATAATCTGATCCGGGGAAATAGTTCTTATTGTTGCCCTCCGGTATTTTTTTCTGACAATAAAAAACCACCCGGACGGTGGTTTTTTATACTTCGTGCACGGTGGCAATATTACAAGATGCGTTCGAGTCGCTGATCTTTACCGCCTAAACGTCCGTCAGTCTGATTCCATTCCTTTTCGTACGCCTTATAAGCAAACACAAAGGCCTGATGGCCGTCTTCAAAATTCTGATCAGGGCGTTTGTGCCAGCCGGAATAGGCGTCATAACGCAAAATCTCATATACGCCATCTGCCGGACGAATAAGGTAGGTATAATGCTCACAATACTCCGGCGCGTAAGGAATATCCTCGCCCTCTTCCAGAGTGATGAACAGACCGCCGAGGCGTAATTTAATCATCGATATCCTTTTTCATGATCCACAATTTGGTGGTTTGCGTTTCGGTTACATAGGCACTTTCAATCACCTGATGCATGCCCTGACGCTGATAAAACCCTATGGCGGGCAGATTACTTTGCAACACGTCCAGCCACAAGACTGGCTGCTGACGTTCTCTGGCTGCGGCTTCCACGGCGGCAAACACCCGTGATCCGGCACCGCGCGCGCGACTTTGCGGCGTGAAATAGAGTTTGCAAAGTTTCGCCCCCTGGCCTTTTGCAATTCCCAGCGGTTGATCAAAATGAAGTTTAGCAAACCCGATGGCATTGCCGTGTTCCAGCGCGATAATCCAGCGGTAACGGGCATCCTGCAAACTGCTCTGCATTTCTTCATCGCCAAAATCATGCGCCAGAAAGGCTTCCAGTTCGTCGCTATTGTGCCACAAATCGCCAAAATAGTGACGATAGGTCTCCCTGCCCAGCTGTTGTAACGTGATCAAATCTTCAATTACCGCCTGCCGAATCTCCACCCTGTTGCTCTCCCTTTCTGATTTTATTTACACTGTTTCGGCCAAAATGAATTGGCAATTAAGATTATTTTTATAGGAGTCATTCTTATGACGCAAAACATTTACGACGATCAGGCTTTTTTTGAGGGTTACGCCCAGCTGGGCCGCTCGCAGTTCGGTCTTGCTGGTGCGCCCGAATGGCCGTCACTGAAAGCGATGCTGAATAATGTCGAAGGTGGCCGTGTGGTCGATCTCGGTTGCGGTTACGGCTGGTTCTGCCGCGAGGCGCGGGAACTGGGCGCTGAAGACGTGCTGGGTCTGGACGTGTCGGAGAAAATGCTGGCGAAGGCGCGATCAATGACCTCGGATCCGGGGATCCGCTATGTGCGGCAAGATCTCGAAAGCCTGACGCTACCCAAAAATGCTTTTGAACTGGCCTACAGTTCCCTCACGCTGCATTACATCGTGGCGCTGCCTGCGCTGCTCGACACGGTTTATCGTGCGTTATCGCCCGGTGGATCTTTTGTTTTCTCGGCTGAACACCCGATCTATACCGCGCCGTCGAATCCCGGCTGGCATATTGATGAGCGCGGGCAGAAAAGCTGGCCGGTTGATGGCTATCAGCGCGAAGGCAAACGCATCACAAACTGGTTTGCAGAAGGTGTCATCAAACAGCACCGCACGCTGGGCACCTATATCAGTTTGCTGATTAATGCAGGTTTCGTTATCCGCGAGCTGAACGAATGGGGACCTTCCGCTGAGCAGATCGCCGCCGTTCCTGCGCTGGCCGAAGAAGCCGAACGCCCGATGCTGTTCCTGATGTCCGTTCAAAAACCTCGCTAATACCCTTCCTCACGACCACGTCCGACACGTTTTCTTTCACTTTTTTGTCAGGCATTTTTGCCGGGAGGCTCGTCCTCCCGCCTGCTTAAGGTTTTGTTAAGCTCCCCCCGTATAAAATCAGTCACATCGGGAAACTATACAGCGCATCAATGAATTCGATATTCAGACGATCCCCTCTGTACGTTAACGGCAGCATAAACTAACGTGGAACTCACTTTTAGATGTGTTGTCAGTCTGTTACTGGAACATTTTTAAGGCTCTTTTAGCCTTTTGTTGATGAGGGTACGTTTATGGAGCAGTTGAACCATCTGCTTTTTTTATGGATTAACGCAACGCCGGCTTCGCCGGAGGCACTGATTAAGCTGGCGATATTTTTGGCGGATGATCTGATAATGATCGTCCCGGTGTTGATTATCGGACTGTGGCTGTGGGGCCATCGCGAGCACATCGGTCAGCAACGCGAGCTGGTCAGCAAAACCGCCATAGCGCTGTTGTTCGCGATGGCCACCGCCAAAGCCCTGTCGGAACTTTTCCCGCATGCACGCCCTTTTGTCGAAGGCTTCGGTTATAACTTCCTGCATCATTCACCTGATGACTCCTTCCCGAGCGATCACGGCACGGCGATCTTCACCTTCGCGCTGTCGTTCCTGTTCTGGCACCGTTTGTGGTCAGGGGCATTGCTGATGGTCACCGCGCTCGGCATCGCCTGGTCGCGGGTCTATCTTGGCGTGCACTGGCCGCTGGATATGCTGGGAGGATTACTGGTCGGGATGCTCGGCTGCCTGTTCTCACAGCTGGTATGGAACCTGTTCGGCGAGCAGATTAACGCGCTGATGTGTAAGGTTTACCGCTTCGGATTTGCCTTCCCTATTCGCAAAGGTTGGGTACGCGGCTAATTAAGAAATACACATTGTGGATATAAAAAAGCGAGGCTCTGTGAGCCTCGCTTTTTATTTGCTGCAACGTCAGTTATTTGCCAAATACGCTGCCAAACAGTCCGCTGATTTTCATCATCACAAAGTCCCAGATGCGGCTGAAGAAGCCCCCTTCTTTCACTTCCTGCAAAGCGACCAGCGGGCGTTGTTCGATAACTTTGCCGTCCAGACTGAAATCAACCGTACCGACCACCTGATTTTTCGCCAGCGGGGCTTCGAGCTGCGGCGTGGTCAGGTTGAAGCTGGCTTTCAGATTTTTCAGCTGGCCTTTCGGCATGGTCAGCGAAGCATTTTCCGCGACACCCAGCGGCACCATTTTCTCATCGCCAAACCAGACCCGCTGGCTGGTAAAGGCATCACCGGCTTTGATTGGCGTCAGCGTCTCGTAGAAGCGGAAACCCCAGGTCAGCAGGCTCTCGCTTTCATTAAAACGAATACGGTCACTCGGCGCGCCCATCACTACCGCAATCAGACGCATACCGGTGGAGTCACTGGCAGAAGACACTAAATTGTAGCCCGCGCCAGAGGTGTAGCCGGTTTTGATGCCGTCAACGTTGAGATTGCTGCTCCACAGCAGGCGGTTACGGTTAATTTGCTTGATGTGGTTGAAAGTAAATTCTTTCTCTTTATGCAGCGCATATTCTTCCGGCGTATCGCGGATCAGCGCCTGCGACAGCAGTGCCATGTCGGTGGCCGAGGTGTATTGCCCGTCAGCATCCAGCCCGTGTACCGTTTTGAAATGGGTGTTTTGCAGCTTCAGCTGCTCCGCGTAACGGTTCATCAGATTGACGAAAGAATCCTGGCTTCCCGCCACGAAATCCGCCAGCGCGATGCTCGCATCGTTACCTGACTGGATAACAATGCCTTTATTGAGTTCGGAAACCGGCACGCGGTCGCCCGGCTTGAGGAACATCAGGGAAGATCCGCGCAGCACCGGATTGCCGGTCGCCCAGGCATCGTTGCCTACGGAAACCAGATCGTCGGATTTGATTTTGCCGGATTTGATAGCCTGACCGACCACGTAGCTGACCATGATTTTACTCAGGCTGGCCGGGTCGAGGCGCGTATCAGGGTTTGATTCAGCGATGATTTTTCCGCTGTTGTAATCCATCAGCACCCAGGATTTTGCGTTCACCTGAGGTGCCACCGGGGCGTTGTCGGCCTGAGCGGCAGGAAGGGAAAGCAACATTACTCCGCCGCCCAGCGCGTAAATAAAAGTCCGTTTGAATTGGGAAGAAATAGTCATAGGTATCAGCGCTTTTGTCCGGGTTACTGAAATTTATCTTATCTTTCAATCAGATTGTGCAAGTCTGCAGGTGTAAAAACTACTGCTTTCCGGGTTGGGAATAAACCTAAATAGTGTAAAGATCTTAAGAATAGGTGAATTTTCTGATGCTTGCGCGAAACGCCCTGGTGAAAAAATCCGCGCTGACGCCTGCTTCATCATATTGATAAACACCCATCCAACTCCAGAATACATAAGAAATATCTATAACAATAAGCGCCTTACCCCCAACGCGACCTCAACGATTTTGCGCAAAGTTTCGCACATCAGACCGCAAAATCACGGATAAAGGCCTCACTCTCGCGGCTGACCTCATCGCGGATAAAATCGATAAATTCACTCAGCGCCACCGAACGCCTTTTGCCCGCCGGCGTCTGCAACTGTAACGTCCGCTGGCTGAGCTGCTCGATGTTAACCGATTTTACCCGCAGGTCGTCGCGCCGTGCTTTATACAGAATCGAGAAATGGCTGCACGCCACAATCGCCCCCGGCGTTTGCACCATAAAATCATACAACGTCGAGAATCGGTTACAGCTGACAGCAGGCTCGAGGAAGATGCCGCTCATCCGGCAGGATAAATCGAACAGCTGGCGGATAGTGCTGCCCTGCTCATTCATTGCCAGCGGATAAGGATGCAGATCGGTGAGCTGTAAATCGCCCTCAGCCAGCGGATGATCCTGTCGCATGACCATGCGCACCGGTGCCGGAAAGGACGCCATGACATCAACGCCGCGTTCGGCGACCAGACTGAACTGCAATGCCAGTTCCACTTCGCCGCTGTGGATCATCTCTGACACTTCCGCCGCCGTGCCAACGTTGAGATAAAACATCACGCCGGGATTGATCAGCCGGAAACGCGAGAACAACTGCGGCAGCAGATCAAACGCCAGTCCGTCAGTGCAGGCCATACGGATCACCGTCCGCCGGACTGCATTCAGCCCCTGAATCTCGGCAATCGCGTGTTCCATGTCCATCATGCTTTTTCGCACGTGGTTTTCCAGAATCTGTCCGGCATCGTTGAGCACCATGCCACGTGCATGACGCTCAAACAGCGGCGCGCCTATACGTTCTTCCAGCCGCTGGATCTGACGACTGATGGCGGAAACCGCGACAAAAAGTTGCTTACTGGCCGCGCTCAGCGAACCGGAATTGGCCACCGCGAGGAAATAACGAATTTCAGTACTTTGCATGGCGGACGTGCCTCATAAGTGTGCAGACGAGCATTACATTAAAAGCAACGCTAAGTTGCAATTATTATTATTGTGGCAACGCTTACGCAGCGCTTAGAGTGAAACTGCTAAAAAAACCAACAATAAGATGACAAACACAACATAAGCAGGTTCCTCATGACAGCGGATAATATCGTTGAACAGGCATTAGCCTGGTTCGATCAGGGTGAATATCAGCGCATTCTGGCGCGCCGTGTCGCTATTGCTACCGAAAGCCAGAGTATTTCACGCGACGCCGAACTGGCGCGCTACCTCGATGAAGAGATAAAACCGGCGTTGTCGGCGATGGGCTTTCGTCTGCTCAGCGTCGATAATCCTCACGCCGCGAACCGTCCCTTCCTGATTGCGATTCGCATTGAAGACAGCGCGCTGCCGACGGTGCTCAGTTACGGCCACGGCGACGTGGTGTTCGGTGACGATGAGAACTGGCGCAGCGATCTTTCCCCCTGGACGTTGAAAGAAGAAGGCGACCGCTGGTACGGACGCGGCAGCGCGGACAACAAAGGCCAGCACAGCATCAACCTCGCGGCGCTGGAGCAAATCTTCAAAGCACGCAACGGGCGTCTGGGCTTTAACTGCAAACTGCTGTTCGAAATGGGCGAAGAGATCAGCTCTCCCGGTCTGGCCGATTTGTGCCGCACCTATAAAGAAGAACTGAGCGCGGATATTTTCCTCGCCTCCGACGGCCCGCGCCTGAGTGCCGTTCGCCCGACGCTGTTTCTCGGCTCACGCGGTGCGGTGAATTTTCGCCTGACAGTCAACGCCCGCGACAACGCGTATCACTCAGGAAACTGGGGCGGCCTGCTCACCAATCCCGGCACGCAGCTGGCGAACGCGCTGGCCTGTCTGGTGAATCAGCACGGTCAGTTGCAGGTCACGGCGCTCAAACCGCCTGCGGTCAGCGAGGCGATTCGTGAAATCCTCAGCGACGTCGAGGTCGGCGGTGGTGAAAACGATCCACAGATAGACCAACACTGGGGCGAAGCCGGTCTGACGCCGACCGAGCGACTCTACACGTGGAATCAGCTGGAAGTCCTGTCATTCCTGACCGGCAATCCGCAGCGCCCGATGAACGCCATTCCCGGCCACGCCACAGCGGTGTGCCAGCTGCGTTTTGTGGTGGGCACCGACTGGCAAAATCTGGCGAAGCATGTGCGCGCGCATCTTGATGCCCGTGGCTTCCCGCAGGTAGAGGTGGAATTCATGCGCGGTTCTCCGGCAACCCGCTTTGACCCGACCGATCCGCTGGTCGGCTGGGCGCTGGGCATCATGCAGCAAACCACCGGCAAAAAACCGGCGCTGCTGCCGAACCTCGGTGGCTCACTGCCCAATGACGTCTTCGCCGACATTCTTGGCCTGCCGACGCTGTGGGTGCCGCATTCATATCCGGCCTGCGGCCAGCACGGCGTCAATGAACATATGCTGATTTCGGTAGCCCGCGAAGGGCTGGCTGTCATGACCCATCTGTTATGGGATCTCGGCGAACAGGGTTCCGCCCTGCTCGGTCAACATCACGCACATCAAAGCGCGCAAGCCGGAGTGGTTCAATGAGCCAGATAACTGCATCTTCAACACCGGTCAACAGCACGGCTGAAAAGCCTAACCTGATGAAAACGCTGTTCGCTACCTGTATCGGTAACGCGCTGGAATGGTTTGATATCGCGATCTACGGCTTCTTTGCCAGCTATATCGCCCACGCCTATTTCCCGACCTCTGACCCGACCGTTTCGCTGTTACTCACCTTCGGCAGCTTTGGCGTTTCCTTCCTGATCCGTCCGCTGGGCGCGATTGTGCTGGGAGCCTATGCCGATAAACACGGGCGCAAGGCCTCGCTGCTGATGTCCATTAGCCTGATGATGCTCGGCGGCCTGATCATTGTGATCACCCCGTCTTATGGCACCATCGGCATGGCGGCGCCGCTGCTTATCCTCGCGGCGCGCCTGATTCAGGGCTTCTCGGCGGGCGGTGAATTCGGCAGTTCTACGGCATTTCTGGTGGAACATTTTCCGGAGCGCAAAGCCTTTATCGCCAGCTGGCAGTTCGCCACGCAGGGCGCGAGTACGTTGCTGGCCTCGGCGTTTGGTCTTGGGTTATCGGCTCTGCTGACGGAAACACAGCTTCAGGACTGGGGATGGCGCATTCCGTTTATCTTTGGCCTGCTGATTGGCCCGGTGGGGTTATATATTCGCCGCCATATTAAAGAGTCCGAAAGCTTCCGCACCGCTGAAAAAACGGCGTCACCGCTGAAAGAAATTGTGCGGGCGCAGAAAGGTCTGTTCTTTATCGCCATCGGCCTGATGGTAGTGTCGACCGCCATTAACTACATGCTGAACTACGTGCCGACATATGCCACCAAAACGCTGCATCTTCCGGCTTCGGCGGGCTTTACCGCCACGTTGTCTGCCGGGATTATCCTGACGGTAGTGACGCCGCTGATGGGGTTATGGGCGGAAAAAGTGGGCCGTCTGCCGCTGATGTGGGGCTCGCTGCTGCTGATGCTGGTCTCCATCTATCCGGCATTCTGGCTGATGCTCGAATACACCTCGGCGCTGTCATTGCTGCTGCTTATCAGCTGGCTGGCGTTGCTGAAATCGGTATATTTCTCCGCCGTGCCGTCGATGATGGCGGACCTGTTCCCGATAACCACCCGCGCCAGCGGCATGGCCATCAGTTACAACGTAGCGGTTACCGTATTTGGGGGTTTCGCACCGTTCATCTGTACGCTGCTGATTTCCGCCACCGGCAGCAGTCTGGCACCGGGCTATTACCTGATGGTCGTCGCGCTGCTCAGCGTCTGGTCATTGTTTAAAGCGCAGAAACTTCAGCGTTAACCCACATGACATCACGCTCAGTGACTGCAACACGCCGTCGCTGAGCGTTTCTTTTTTCGCTTCGCTTAATTTTCTCTCTGGCTTATAGTCTTAAGCAGTCATCATCACAACAATCAGTCTTTCTCTATTTAAAACAAGGGGTTCTGAATGATCACCGTGTGGGGCCGTGAAAACTCGACTAACGTCAAAAAAGTACTGTGGATGCTCGATGAACTGAGTCTGGTGTATGAAGTCATCAACGCGGGCGGCGCGTATGGCAAAAACAAAGACCCGATTTATCTTTCACTGAATCCAAACGGGCTGGTGCCTTGCCTGCAGGAAGATGATTTTGTCCTGTGGGAATCGAACGCCATTTTGCGTTATCTCGCCGAACGTTCGGGTAATGAGCAGTTCTGGCCAGCCAGCGCGCAGCAGCGTGCCAGTGCTGATAAATGGCTGGACTGGGCGAGTAATTCGCTGGTCACGCCGTATCGTCAGGTCTATCAGACGCTGGTGCGCATTCCAGAACCCGAGCGCGATATGGCGCTGGTGGCCAGCGGAATGGAAACGTTTGAGAAGTATTGGGCGATTGCTGATGCGGTGCTGGCGAAGCAGAAATGGCTATCCGGAGACGAGTTCGGGCTCGGTGATATTCCGCTGGGGATTTACGCCTACTCCTGGTACTCGCTGGATATCAAACGTCAGTCGCACCCGAATATTGAGCGCTGGTATCAGCAACTGACGCAACGTCCTGCGTTCCAGAAACGAGTGATGATCCCGCTGAGTTAAGGCGTGTTCTCGAAATCAAGGCCGGTGAAACAGGTTTTGACACTTTCACATCTATTTCTGGCGGGTCTTATGACCCGCCTTTTTCATTTATTGCTGCGGCGAAACCTTCAGCAGTTTGCCGTCTTTCTCATCGGTCAGCACATACACAAAACCGTCCGGTCCGGTCTGCACTTCCCGAATGCGTTCTTTGCGATCGGTCAACAGACGCTCTTCACCGGTCACTTTATCGCCGTCCACTGTCAGGCGGATTAACGATTCGCCCGCCAGCGCGCCGATAAACAGCGAATGCTTCCATTGCGGGAAACGGTCGGCGTTGTAAAACGCCATCCCGCTCAGCGCCGGTGATACTTCCCAGTAATAAATCGGATCTACGGCTCCGGCAAGCGTTGTACCTTTGGCTTCGGGGATCGGCTGCCCGGAATAATTAATGCCAAACGTCGCCAGTGGCCAGCCGTAATTTTTGCCCGGCTGCGGCAGATTCACTTCATCGCCACCGCGCGGGCCGTGCTCAGCTTCCCACAGGGCGCCGGTCCACGGATTGATCGCCAGACTTTGTGGATTGCGGTTGCCGTAAGTCCAGACCTCCGGTTTAGCACTCTTATCCTTCACAAACGGATTGTCCTGCGGCACGCCCCCCTCCGGCGTCAGGCGTAAAATCTTGCCCTGCAACTGGTTAAGATGCTGTGCGTTGATGCGCTGATTATTATCACCGGTGGACATGAAAATATTGCCCTTAGCATCAAAAGCAATGCGCCCGCCGAGATTGATACCGCTGCTCAGCGCCGGTTGCTGAACGAAGATAACGTGGAAATCTTCAAGTGACTGGTTATCCGCCGAAAGCGTTCCATAACCCAGCGCGGCATGAGGTTCGCCCTTCTCACCTGGCTGGGCGAAAGTCAGATACACGCGGCGGTTTTTGGAAAAGTCGGGGGATAAGCGCACATCCCACAATCCCGCCTGCCCGGCGACCCACACGCGCGGCACGCCTTTGAGCGGCTGCGACAATCCACCGTCAGGCTGCCACAGACGCAGCTGACCGCTGCGCTCGGTGATCAGTGCGCCGCCATTATCCGGCAGAAACGCCAGCGACCATGGGTTTTCCAGCCCGGTGGCAAGTTCGGTGACATCCGCACGCGCTGACGTTGGGGATATAGGTGCTTTCGGTGCCGCATAAACGTTACTGGCCAGCAGAGCCAGTGCGAAAACGGGCAGTAAGGTGTCGCGGAAAGGATAAGTCATAGGGCTTCCTCCGGTGGCATCTTTTCAAGTGTGTGCTTTTAGTCTAGGCCATGTGACTGATTTTGCTCACACAGCGGCGCTGATCTATAACTAACAGGAATAACGCCGTACTGAAATATAATAACAACAAAGCATTCCCTCCTTCTTAACATACCGGTAGACTGCTCCGACAGAATAGCCGTCTGGACAGACAGACTTCTGTACATCCTCACTCTTGAATGCCTTATTGCATACCGAAATGACACCAGATGTTTTCCCTGCCGCAAGCAGACATCGCACCGACGGAGTTGTTAAATAATGAAAAAAATATCCGCATCCCTGCTGGCACTCAGCCTGTTCTCCGCCCTTCCGGCGTTTGCTGCTGATACCACGCCAGCGCCTGTTCCGGCGGCGATTGCTCAACACAACGGTCCGATACGCATCGCCATTGTGCGTAACCTTGGCTCGGACGATAACACTACCCAGTTTCTTGCCGGTGCGATCAAACAGGGTCGCGCCCTCGGCTTTAAAGTTGATACATTTCTGAGCAACGGCGACGACGCGAAATTCCAGGATTTCGTTAATCAGGCCATCAGTCAGAAATACGACGGCATCATTCTCTCGCAGGGTCGCGGCCCGTACTCTGAAGCGCTGGTTAAACGTATCGCCGCGGCGGGCATCGCGGTGTCAGCATTTGATACCGAAGTACCGGAAAATATTCCGGGCGTGACCGTCACCCGTCAGGACGACGCGTCACTGGCAAAAGCGTCCGTCGGGCAGCTCGTCAAAGATTTCAACGGCAAAGCCAATATCGTCAAGCTGTGGGTGGCCGGATTCCCGCCGATGGAACGTCGCCAGAAAACCTACGAAGCCATCCTTAAAGAGAATCCTGGCATTCATCAGCTCGAATCTATCGGTGCGGTCTCTTCTGACGTGCAGGGCGATACCGCCAACAAAGTTGGCGCGATCTTAGCGAAATATCCGAAGGGCCAGATCGACGCTATCTGGGGTGCATGGGATGCCTTCAGTCAGGGCGCATATAAAGCGCTGAAAGAGAATGGCCGTACTGAAATCAAACTCTACAGCATTGACGTCTCGAATCAGGATTTGCAGTTGATGCGCGAAAAAGGCAGCCCGTGGCAGATGACCGCAGCGGTGGATACGCAGCTGATCGGTGCGGTGAACCTGCGCATTGTGGCGCTGAAAATTGCCGGTGAGAAAACCCCTGCGACCTATGAGTTCCCGGCGCAGACCATCCCGCAGTCCCTGCTGCTCAGCCAGCCAGATGGCATCAACGTGACCGGTTTGAGCAAAATTATTCCAGGCTGGGGAAAATCTGAAGATTTCACCGCACCGTGGTTTGCCACGCTGGAAGCGAAGTACAAAAAGTAATTTTCTGAACCTCCCGGAAACGGGAGGTTTTTTCATCGTTTTTTGCGCTCAACTTTCACCCTTTTGCCCACTGCGATCACAGAAATAAAGAAACATAAATTCAGAAGCAAAAATCTCAATAGCCCTTCCCGCCGCCAACCTATAAAAAAGTACTCTCCCTTTTCATACGGACAATGAAGCAATGAGTACAGAAATCCTTTCAGTCAAGGAAAAGATTGGTTATGGATTAGGCGATGCCGCCAGTCATATCATTTTTGATAATGTCATGTTGTACATGATGTTTTTCTACACCGATATTTTTGGCATCCCCGCCGGTTACGTGGGCACGATGTTCCTGCTGGCGCGCGCACTGGATGCTATCTCTGACCCGTGCATGGGATTACTCGCTGACCGGACCCGGACCCGCTGGGGTAAATTCCGTCCTTACGTGCTGTTTGGCGCCATTCCGTTCGGCATTGTCTGCGTGTTCACCTACACCACGCCGGAACTGAGCATGACCGGCAAAATGATTTACGCCGCCATTACCTATACGCTGCTGACCCTGATGTACACCGTGGTCAACATCCCGTACTGCGCTCTCGGCGGCGTGATCACTAACAATCCGGAACAGCGCATCTCCCTGCAATCCTACCGCTTCGTGCTGGCCACCGCGGGCGGCATGCTGAGTACCGTGCTGATGATGCCGCTGGTGAACTTCATCGGGAAGGGCAATCAGGCGCTTGGCTATCAGGGCGGAATCGCCGTGCTGGCGATTGTCGCGGCGGTGATGCTGGCGATTTGCTTTGCCACCACCAAAGAACGAATCGATCCGGGCAAACCTACCGGCACCATGCGTGAAGACTTGCGTGATATCTGGCATAACGACCAGTGGCGCATCGTCGGTCTGCTGACCATTCTCAATATTATGGCTGTCGCCGTTCGCGGCGGCGCGATGATGTATTACGTCACCTATATTCTGGGCAATCCGGTGCTTTTCGCCTGGTTCCTCGGCGTGTACTCCGTTGGCAACCTGTTCGGCAGTGCGCTGGCAAAACCGCTGACCGACTGGAAATGCAAAGTCAGCGTCTTCTGGTGGACCAACGCCATTCTGGCCGCCCTCAGCCTGTGCATGTTCTTCCTGCCGGTGAATGGCAGCGTACTGATGTTCATCTTTATCTTCGTTATCGGCGTTCTGCATCAACTCGTCACGCCAATCCAATGGGTGATGATGTCCGACACCGTCGATTACGGCGAATGGAATGATGGTAAACGCCTGACCGGCATCAGCTTCGCGGGCACCCTGTTCGTCCTGAAACTGGGTTTGGCTCTGGCCGGCGCAATGATCGGCTGGATGCTGGCCGGTTCCGGTTACCAGTCAGGTGCCGCCACGCAAAACGCCGCCACCATGACCAGTATCGTCGCGCTGTTCACGCTGGTTCCGGCGGTCTGCTACCTGCTGAGCGCCATTATCTGTAAACGCTTTTACATCCTGCGCACCCCGCTGTTGCGCCGCATCATTGACGAAGTCGCGCAAGGCATCCGCCGCAATCAGCAAGAATTTATGAAATGATTTTGGTCTTTTGAATTTATGAAACTGGCCCTGCATCATTTGTACTGAACCCTGGCGATAACGCAGAGTCAGTGCAAAGGATGCAGGGCAAAAGGAGATATACATGAAAATCAGTGATGGTAACTGGTTGATCCAGGACGGCCTGACGCTCACTCACCCGCTACAGGTGTTTGAAGTGCAAAGATCAGGAAACGAGATGGTGATTTACGCCGCGCCGAAAGACGCATCGGAACGCGCCAGTCAGCTTGATTCGCCGCTGTTTACGCTGCGTTTCTTCTCGCCGCAAAGTGGCGTGATTGGTGTACGCATTACGCACTTCGACGGTGAAACGGACAAAGGTCCGCACTATCCGCTGATCCAGTCTGATACCCATGAACTGCACTTTGAAGACAACGACGACTTTGCTGCATTACACAGCGGCGATTTGTCGGTGCGCGTCACCAAAGGCAACAACTGGACGCTGGATTTCCTGCGCAATGGCCGCCGCATTACCGGCAGCGTGGCGAAATCTAACGGTTACGTGCAGGACG
This sequence comes from Rahnella inusitata, assembly GCF_003263515.1. GTDB lineage: Bacteria > Pseudomonadota > Gammaproteobacteria > Enterobacterales > Enterobacteriaceae > Rahnella > Rahnella inusitata. The sequence continues at coordinate 101,851 of NZ_JYDE01000024.1, forward strand.
GTAACAGCCAGAAAACCTACATGATGGAGCGGCTGGATCTGGGCGTCGGCGAAACCGTGTATGGTCTCGGCGAACGTTTTACCGCGCTGGTCAAAAATGGCCAGACCGTCGAAACCTGGAACCGCGATGGCGGCACCAGCACCGAACAATCTTATAAAAATATCCCGTTCTACCTGACTAACCGTGGCTACGGCGTGCTGGTGAATCATCCGGAATGTGTATCTTTTGAGGTCGGCTCTGAAAAAGTCTCCAAAGTTCAGTTCAGCGTGGAAGGCGAATACCTCGAGTATTTCGTCATTGATGGCCCGACGCCGAAAAAAGTCCTCGACCGTTACACCCGTCTGACCGGCCGCCCTGCGCTGCCGCCCGCCTGGTCATTCGGGCTGTGGCTGACCACGTCGTTCACCACTAATTATGACGAAGCCACGGTCAACAGCTTTATCGACGGCATGGCCGAACGCCAGCTGCCGCTGCACGTTTTCCACTTCGACTGCTTCTGGATGAAAGCCTTCCAGTGGTGCGATTTCGAATGGGACCCGGCCACCTTCCCGGATCCAAAAGGTATGTTGCAACGTCTGAAAGCGCGCGGCCTGAAAATCTGCGTATGGATTAACCCGTACATCGGCCAGAAATCACCGCTGTTCCACGAAGGTAAAGAGAAAGGCTACCTGCTCAAACGCCCTGATGGCCGCGTCTGGCAGTGGGACAAATGGCAGGCGGGTATGGGTATCGTCGATTTCACCAATCCGGAGGCCAGCGCGTGGTATGCCGGACACCTGAAACGTCTGGTGGATATGGGCGTCGATTGCTTTAAAACCGACTTCGGCGAGCGTATTCCGACTGACGTGGTCTGGCACGACGGATGCGACCCACAGAAAATGCACAACCACTATGCATTCGTGTACAACAAACTGGTGTATGAAACGTTGCAGGATAAACTCGGCGCGTCCGAAGCCGTTCTGTTTGCGCGTTCCGCCTCGGTGGGCGCTCAGCAATTCCCGGTGCACTGGGGCGGCGACTGTTACGCTACCTACGAATCTATGGCGGAAAGCCTGCGCGGGGGCTTGTCCATCGGCCTGTCTGGTTTTGGATTCTGGAGCCACGACATCGGCGGTTTCGAAAACACTGCACCGGCACATATTTATAAACGCTGGTGCGCTTTCGGGCTGCTCTCAAGCCATAGCCGCCTGCATGGCAGCAAATCCTATCGTGTGCCCTGGGTTTACGACGATGAAGCCTGCGACGTGGTACGTCAGTTCACACAGCTTAAATGCCGCCTGATGCCGTACCTCTATCCTGCGTCGGCGCAGGCCGCCAGCCACGGTACGCCAGTGATGCGCGCCATGATGCTCGAGTTCCCGGAAGATCCGGCTTGTGACTATCTGGATCGTCAGTACATGCTCGGTGATGACGTGCTGGTTGCTCCGGTATTCAGCGAAGAAGGGAATGTCGATTTCTATCTGCCGCAGGGCCGCTGGACGCATCTGCTCAACAACGAGGTGGCGGAAGGTTCCCGCTGGCACCGTCAGCAACATGGCTTCGACAGCCTGCCGCTGTATGTGCGTCCGAACACCCTGCTGGCACTGGGCTGCAACGATCAGAAACCGGATTACGATTACAGCGAACGTCCGCAGTTCCATCTGTTTGAGCTGGAAGACGGTGCTATTGCCGAAAGTCAGATTACCGATCTGCAAGGCAATGTGGTCTTTACCCTGAATGTTCATCGCAGCGGTGACACCTTAACGCTGACCACCGAAGGAAAAGCAACGGACTGGGCGTTGTGCCTGCGTAACATTCACAGCGTGAAGAATTGCTCACTGGCAACTGCCTCAAAGAACGAGCAAGGTACGATCATTACGCCGGAAAACGGTCACAATCAGTACACCATCACATTATAAAATTCAGGTTTTTACTAATAATCTTACCCTGCCCCGGCGTTATCCAGCGCCGGGGCTTTTTTATTTTCCTAAACTCCGCGCTGTTTCCCGCCTTTTCTCACCATAAAATAACTCACAAATTTAAATTAGATGAATGTGAGTGTCTCTCAGAATATTTATCAAATAATAATCAATGCCCATAAAGAATATTAAACAAGCTCACCGGATATGAAATTAACCTTGCTGTCCTGTACACCACCACAGGACGATGAAACATTTCATTAACGGGATGGCAACTTAATATTGAATGGTGATGAGATTTTATTTCACACATACATTCGCAGTCTTTCCCATAAGATTATCTGAAGGATATTCAGCATGAAATATACCTTGTGTGCTTTAGCCCTGTTAACAGGATCATTCGCACTGATACCTCATGCCGCAATGGCGGCTGATGCGCAAATAAACGTTGACTGTAATTTCAGTCATATGAAACCTGACGACGCTATTCTAATGCCCGGAATGCCGGGGATGGCGATGTCTCATGATTTTGTCGGTAACCGTTCTGCTGATGCCTATTCAACGGCGGAAAGCCTGAAACTCCATCCGAAAACCACCTGCGATAACGCCGCCGACAGCACTGCCTACTGGGTGCCTACCATGATGCTGCCCGATGGCACCATCGTGAACCCGACGTATATCAAAAACTACTATCAGGCCGATAACGTATTGCAGTATCCCATCACCCCTTATCCCTACGGTTTACAGTTACTGGCGGGCGACCATAGAGGGACAACGGCGAATCCTCACGTCACTTTCCTGTGCGCTAACGGGACTGGTTATACCAATACCGCCGACCAGATCTGCGGCCTGCGTGCAGCAGGCGACGCCGTTCAGTTCAATATCGGCGTGATGTTCCCCGACTGCTGGGATGGTGTAAATCTGGCCGCTAAAGGGACGAAGAATGCGGTTTACAGCAACAGCAACGGCCAGTGTCCGGCAGATCATCCGGTTAAACTGGCGAAGGTGAATATGAATATTGCCTATGTGCTGACAAACATTACCTCGCTCGATGTCAGCAAAATTAAACTTTCCCTGGACCCGAAAACGATTGATGGAAAGCTGACGACACTTTGGGGGAGCATTTATACCGCTCACGGTGATTTCATGAATGGCTGGTCGGATGACGCCACTAAATTCATGGCTGACCGCTGTATGAATTACTCAATGGATTGCGGTACTAACATCCCTTACAGCTATTCAGATGTCGAAGCCGATACCTATGTCAGCGACCAGACTGACAGCAATAAAAACTTTGGTGATGCAAAAACGTTACTGGTGCAAGATAACTGGAACACACCGGGTCGCGACCAAAATAAACAGACACTGGCATTAATGAAATTTAAAATACCCGCGCTTCCTGCCAATATGGATGACTATCCGGATGTCGATTTCAAATATAAAATCCGTGTCTTCGACGGTAATATCTCTGACACTGCTGCAGTTACAATTTACTTCTATCCAACGGATCCCGGTGCATGGGATGAAAATACGGTCACCTGGAATAACAAACCGGCATTTAAATACACCGCCGATGGCAGTATGTATATGGATAACGTCCAGCAATTCCGTTATGTCGATGTCGATAAAGCGGTTCGTGCTGCCATTGCCGCCGGTAAAACGGAAGTCGCTTATTATGTTGGCGGCGAACGTAATGGCCGTACCCTCTCCATCAATTCCAAAGAAAGCGGAAAAAACCCGACACTGATGCTGATTGGTTATAAGGAGGTCGTCGAACCTTAACCGGTTTGCCCTGCTCAATTCTGAGCAGGGCATTTCTTCAACACTGACGGCGCACCTTAACTCTCCTGATAGACCCCTTCACCGTGAATACTGCGATACTCTTTTGGCGTCATTTCATAGCCTTTTCTGAATACCGAGTAGAAATATTGCAGTGACGGATAACCACACATTTGTGAGATCTCATTTATCGAAATCGACGTCGCCGCCAGCAGATTACGGGCACGGTCGAGTTTTTCTTCGTGGATCACACCGTGAATGGTTTGTCCGGTTTCATCCTTAAAACGCTTCTCGAGATTAGAACGCGACATGCCAATGGCATCCAGCACCTGTTCCACCTTGATACCTTTACATGCGTGGTAGCGGATGTAATGCATCGCCTGGATCACTGCCGGGTCCCGCAACGAGCGGAAATCGGTAGACCGGCGCTCCACCACTTTCACCGGCGGCACTAAAATACGCTGCAAGGGCAAATCGCGCTGATCGAGCAACTGATGCAGCAACTTCGCCGCGCGATAGCCCATCTGACGCGTCCCCTGCACCACCGAAGATAACGCCACGCGCGACAAATAGCGGGTGAGCTCCTCATTATCAATCCCGATCACGCTGAGTTTTTCGGGTACAGGAATATTGAGATGTTCGCAGACCTGTAACAAGTGACGGGCGCGGGCGTCGGTCACCGCAATAATCCCCGTTTGCTGCGGCAGGGTTTGTACCCAATCGGCCAGACGGTTTTGAGCGTGCTGCCAGTTCTCCGGCGCGGTTTCCATCCCCTGATACACCACGCCCTGATACTGCTCGGAAGCCACCAGCGTTCTGAACGCGTGCTCACGCTCCTGCGCCCAGCGTTTTCCGCCGGTGTCGGGTAAACCGTAAAAAGCGAAACGGTTAATGCCCTTTTCTTTCAGATGCATAAAGGCCGCTTCCACAAGCGCAACGTTGTCGGTGGCGATGTAGTGAACCGGCGGATAATCTTCTTCACGATGATAGGAACCCCCGACGCCGACAATGGGCACTTTGAGATCTTTAAGCAGGGTTTCGATTTCACGATCGTCAAAATCAGCGATAACGCCGTCGCCCAGCCAGTCCTTAATGTTATCTATGCGACAGCGAAAATCCTCTTCAATGAAGATATCCCAGTCACTTTGTGAGGCCTGCAAATACTCACCCACGCCTTCCACCACCTGACGGTCGTAGACTTTATTAGCGTTAAAGAGCAGCGTAATCCTGTAGCGTTTTTCAAACATGCCTGTTTCTCACCGATGATCCCATTAACGAAAGCCTTGTTCCTCCACACGGAAGAACAAGGCTCATTGCGTTGCTCAATATCACAACCACCCAAGATCTGCAGATTCGGCGTTGTAATTCTGTGAGGTATCACAGGTTTCCCGGTGGCAACGCCTGCAAAACCTGCCTATCACGACGCTTTTATGCGCGACGTTTGGTGGCTGAATCCATCCATACAGCCAGCAATAAAATCGCGCCCTTGACGATGTACTGCCAGAATGTCGGCACGTCGAGCATACTCATGCCGTTATCGAGGGAGGCCATGATAAAAGCGCCCATCACTGCCCCAGCGACACTGCCGACGCCGCCCGCCAGGCTGGTGCCACCAATGACGCAGGCTGCGATGGCATCAAGCTCCGCAATATTACCGGCCGATGGCGAACCTGCGCCCAGACGAGAGCTGAGGATAAGCCCGGCAATCGCCACCATCAGACCATTGATGGCAAACACCGCCAGCTTACTGCGTTCGACGTTAACACCCGACAGGCGCGCCGCTTCAATGTTGCCGCCAATCGCGTAAATACGACGACCAAACGACGTGCGCGACGCCATAAACATCCCGCCCAACATCAGCGCAACCAGAATCAGCACCGGCGTCGGGACGCCACGGTAATCGTTGAGCAGATAAATCGCCCCCAGCGCTACAATAGCGGTCAGCGCCTGACGAGTGACGTCCGTTTGCGCGGCGGCTACCGGCAGCCCGAGCGCGCTGCGCTGTTTACGTCTGCGCCATTGCCAGCCGATAAATGCCGCCAGCGCCACCGCACCGATACCAAATCCAAAAGAATCCGGCAGATAACTCTGGCCAATTAACGACATCGCCGGAGAAGTCGGTGATACCGTGGTGCCGCTGGTGATCCCGATGAGGATCCCGCGAAAAGCCAGCATCCCCGCCAGTGTCACGATAAATGACGGTACTTTGCGATACGCCACCCACCAGCCGTTCCACGCGCCGAGCAGTAATCCCAGTACCAGCGTGACCGCGATAGTCAGCGGCAGCGGCCAGCCAAGCCAGACATCAAAAATTGCCGCCACGCCGCCCAGCAATCCCATCATCGAGCCTACGGACAAATCGATTTCCGCCGAAATGATCACGAACACCATCCCCACGGCCAGAATGCCGGTGATCGCCGTCTGGCGCAGCAGGTTAGAAATATTACGTGCGCTGATGTACGCGCCCTCGGTCGTCAGGCTGAAGAAAACGATAATTACCGCAATCGCCGCCAGCATAACGAAGACCTGAAGGTTAATGTTTTTCAACTTTTGCAGAGAAAATGCGGCAAGCGGTTTGCCTGCATTTGCAGAGTCAGGGGTGGTTTCTGGCTGGGTAAATTTAGACATATGATTCACTCCTCAATGCGGCTTCCATGACCTGTTCCTGGCTCAAATTGTTGTTCTCCAGACAGGCTTTAACCTGCCCGAGATGCATAACTACCACACGGTCGCTGAGCCCCAACACCTCGGGTAACTCGGAGGAAATGACAATGACAGCCATTCCCTGCGCAGCCAGCTGGCCAATCAGTTTGTAGATTTCATGCTTCGCGCCGACGTCAATTCCGCGCGTAGGTTCATCGAGGATCAGGATTTTCGGCTTAAGTAACAGGCAACGCGCCAGAATAGCCTTTTGCTGATTACCGCCGCTCAGACGACCAATCGCCAGTTCAGAGGAAGACGTTTTAATTTTCAGCTGTTTCACTGATTCGCTAATGGTGTATTGCTCCTGCGCCTCACGCAGAATACCGCCGCTGCTAAACTGACTAAGTGCGGCCAGCGTAATATTGCTGCCCACCGCCATGACTGGCACGATGCCGTCACGCTTGCGGTCTTCCGGCACCATCGCCAGCCCGCGCCGCATGGCATCCCGGCAGTCGGTTATCTGCACTTTGTTGCCTTGCAGCCAGATATCACCCGACCACTTTCCCGGATAGACGCCGAACAGGCATTCCATCATTTCCGTTCGTCCCGCACCTACCAGCCCGGCCACGCCAAGCACCTCGCCCTGGCGCAGGGTAAAACCGGCGTTATCCACCCGTCTGATATGTCGGTTCACCGGATGCCATGCGGTCAGGTTCTCGACGCGCAAAATCTCATCGCCAATCTGCCGGTCGCGGGGCGGGAACAGTTCAGTTAATTCGCGCCCGACCATCATCGAAATGATCTCCTTCTCGGACGTGCCTGCCGCATTGCAGGTGGCGATGTGTCTTCCATCGCGGATGACGCAAAGTTTGTCAGAAATGGCTTTTACTTCAGTCAGCTTGTGGGAAATATAAATACAGGCGATATCGTGGTGGCGCAGGTCGCGGATAATATCGAGCAGAACGGCGGTTTCGCTTTCGGTCAGCGAAGCGGTGGGTTCATCGAGCACCAGAAGTCGCACCTGCTTATTGAGCGCTTTGGCAATCTCCACCAGCTGACGCTGCCCGAGGCCTAAATCGCCAACCGGGGTATGCGGGTCAATATCCAGTTTCACCTGCGCCAGCATACGCTGGCAGCGCAGATACATTTTGTCGGTATCGAGCAGGCCGTAACTGCCCCATTCGTTGCCGAGAAACATGTTTTCCAGCACGCTCAGTTGTTTCACCAGCGCCAGTTCCTGATGAATAATCGCAATGCCCTTTTGTTCGGTGTCGCGGATCCCTTTAGCGCTGAGTCTTTCACCAGAGAAATAAATCTCGCCCTCAAAGGTGCCCTGCGGATAAATACCGCATAACACTTTCATTAAGGTGGATTTCCCCGAGCCATTCTCACCGCACAGCGACAAAACCTCTCCGGCGGCCAGCGTCAGGCTAATATTATCGACCGCTTTCACCGCGCCGAATTTCTTGGTGATATTACGCATTTCCAGCAGCGCTGATTTTTCAAATTGTTCTGGCATATTATGCATCCTGATAAAAACAACACATCATTGCGACATGTTGTTTTCATAGAAAATATTGAAAAATTAAAGATCCGCTTTTTTATGGAAGCCGTCGGCAATAACCGTGCTTTCAATATTCTTTTTATCGACAGATATTGGGGTTAATAAATAGGAAGGCACTTCTTTTTTACCGTTATTTAAAGTGGCATTAGATTTAGGCGTTTCGCCCTTACCAAGCTGCACAGCAATTTCTGCTGCATCATTGGCAAGTTTTGTGATCGGCTTATACACCGTCATCGTTTGTGTACCCGCTTCGATACGTTTGATGGCCGCCAGATCGGCATCCTGCCCGGAGATGGCCACCTTACCCGCCAGACCCTGTGCGGATAACGCCTGAACTGCGCCCCCTGCTGTAGCGTCATTGGAGGCCACCACAGCATCAATTTTGTTGTTATTCGCGGTCAGCGCATTTTCCATAATTTTCAGCGCATTTTCCGGCAACCAGCCGTCGGCCCACTGATCGCCAACCACTTTGATTTTCCCGTCTTTGATCAGCGGATTTAAGACCTTCATCTGCCCGGCGCGGAACAGCTTGGCATTGTTATCTACCGGCGACCCACCCATCAGGAAGTAATTGCCCTGCGGGACACGTTCTACCAGGCTTTGCGCTTGTAGTTCACCGACTTTCTCATTATCAAAAGAGATGTAGAAATCAATATCGGCGTTGTTGATCATGCGATCATAGGCCAACACTTTGATGCCTTCACGCTTGGCTTCTGCGATAACGTTGCTCAGCACTTCGCCGTTGTAGGGAATAATCACCAACACATCGACGCCGCGGTTGATCATATTTTCGATCTGCGCCATCTGGGTTTCTTCATTGCCGTTGGCTGATTGCACGAAAACATCCGCACCCAAGGTTTTCGCTTTAGCCACAAAGATATCGCGGTCTTTTTGCCACCGTTCTAAACGTAAGTCATCAATCGCCATACCTATTTTGATTTCTTTCGCCACACCTGCCTGGCTGAACAATATCAACGCAGCGCAGGCAGAAAGAATCATTTTATTCATTTTCATTTTTCAGACCTTTTATAAGAATAAGAAGAGGCAGATACAGAGAACCGTACAGAAATGACACAGGGATTGTTGTCGCTGGATAATTAATCGGCAATTGCAGATTTTAATCACCTCGTTATGATTTTTTGTTTATTTCCGGAAATATGATGGGGATCATGGTTTGATTGTAATTCAACAGGAGTTAGTAATTTTATTATCGAGGCATCACGAAAAATGAAAAGAAAAGCAAGATGAACTGGGTTAATTTTGCGATCTACTGCACATTTAATAATTCTATTAAATTGAGTGTGAAATAACGTAATTGTTAGAACAACGGACAACTCCGAAGATAGGGCCTCAGCCTCCCAGTCCCGCTGGGCCCGTTTTCAAGGAGTTTTTCAATGCACGCATATTTCGACAAGCTGGATGCAGTTCGCTATGAAGGTGCTAACAGCACTAACCCGCTGGCATTTCGTCACTACAATCCTGAAGAAGTGATCCTCGGCAAAACCATGGCTGAGCATCTGCGTTTCGCCGCCTGTTACTGGCACACTTTCTGCTGGAACGGCAACGACATGTTTGGCCCTGGCGCATTTGTTCGCCCATGGCAGCAGCCGGGTAACGAACTGGAACTGGCAAAACTCAAAGCCGACGTGGCTTTCGAATTCTTCAAAAAACTGAGCGTGCCTTATTATTGCTTCCATGATGTTGATGTGTCACCGGAAGGCGCGTCACTGAAAGAATACGTCAACAATCTGGCCGTGATGACCGATGTCCTGGCACAAAAGCAGGAAGCGACCGGCGTTAAACTCCTGTGGGGCACGGCGAACTGCTTCTCAAATCCACGCTTTGGTGCAGGCGCAGCAACCAACCCAAATCCTGAAATTTACAGCTGGGCGGCAACGCAAGTGGTGAGTGCGATGAACGCCACCAAGAAATTGGGCGGCGAGAACTACGTCCTGTGGGGCGGTCGCGAAGGCTACGAGACGCTGTTGAACACCGACCTGCGTCAGGAACGCGAACAACTGGGTCGCTTCATGCAAATGGTGGTCGAGCATAAACACAAAATCGGTTTCCAGGGCACCTTGCTGATCGAACCAAAACCACAAGAGCCTACCAAACATCAGTATGATTATGACGTGGCGACGGTATACGGATTCCTCAAACAATTCGGGCTGGAAAAAGAGATCAAAGTGAACATCGAGGCGAACCATGCCACGCTTGCCGGTCACTCATTCCATCATGAAATCGCCAACGCCATTGCATTGGGCATCTTCGGTTCTGTCGATGCCAACCGTGGCGACCCGCAGTGTGGCTGGGATACCGACCAGTTCCCGAACAGCGTGGAAGAAAATGCGCTGGTGATGTACGAAATTATCAAAGCGGGTGGTTTCACCACCGGCGGTCTTAACTTTGACTCCAAAGTACGTCGCCAGAGCACCGACAAATATGACCTGTTCTACGGCCATATCGGTGGCATGGATACCATGGCACTGGCGCTGAAAGTTGCAGCCCGCATGATTGAAAGCCGCGAACTGGATAAACACGTCGCCCAGCGATACGCAGGCTGGAACACGGAGCTTGGTCAGCAGATCCTGCAGGGTAAAATGTCTCTGGAATCTCTGAGCGCACAGGCGCAGCAAAATGAGATCAACCCTCAGCACCAGAGCGGTCAGCAGGAACGTTTAGAAAATCTGGTTAACCGCTATCTGTTTGGTTAAACCCTCGTTGTGATTTGCGCCCTGTCCGCCTCTGGTTTACAGGGCGTTGTTTCTGTAAGACTTCAGGGACGGGTTTTCACCTTACTCAAAAAAGGAATCTGGTATGTATCTCGGTATAGATCTCGGCACCTCTGGCGTTAAAGCGATTTTACTCAGCGAAGAGGGTCAGGTGGTGGCCAGCCACAGTGAGGCGTTAACCCTTTCCCGCCCGCACCCTTTGTGGTCAGAGCAAAATCCCGCTGACTGGTGGAGCGCCACAGAGAAAGCCGTTTTAGCCCTTTCGCAGTTACACGCATTAAAAAAAGTGAAAGCGGTGGGAATTACCGGTCAGATGCATGGCGCAACTGTACTGGATGCGCAACAAAACGTATTACGCCCGGCGATCCTCTGGAACGATGGCCGCAGTTTTAGCCAGTGCCAGCAGCTGGAGGCCGCGGTGCCGGATTCACGCGAGATCACCGGCAACCTGATGATGCCCGGTTTTACCGCCCCGAAACTGCAGTGGCTGCGTGAAAACGAGCCGGAACTGTTCGCCAAAATCGACAAGGTATTACTGCCAAAAGATTACCTGCGCTGGCTGATGACGGGCGTTTTCGCCAGCGATATGTCAGATGCTGCCGGCACTATGTGGCTGGATGTCGCTAAACGTGACTGGAGTGACAGCCTGCTCGCCGCAACTGGCCTGACCCGCCAGCACATGCCCGCGCTGTTTGAAGGCAATCAAATCACCGGTCAGCTGTTACCGGCACTGGCCTCCCGCTGGGGCATGGATTGTGTTCCGGTTATTGCAGGCGGTGGTGATAACGCCGCCGGTGCCGTGGGCGTCGGCCTCTACAAAACCGGCCAGGCGATGCTGTCGCTCGGCACATCGGGGGTGTACTTCGCGGTCAGTGACGGTTTCCTGAGTAATCCGCAGCAGGCAGTTCACAGTTTCTGCCATGCCTTGCCGGACACCTGGCATCTGATGTCTGTGATGCTCAGTGCCGCCTCCTGTCTCGATTGGGCTGCGAATCTCACCGGTACCGCATCCGTTGGCGAGTTGATCGGTCTGGCTGAGAATACGCCTCCGGCGGATTCACCGGTCTGCTTCCTGCCGTACCTGTCGGGCGAACGCACGCCGCACAATAACCCGAATGCCAAAGGTACCCTGTTCGGCCTGACACATCAGCACGGCCCTGCCGATATCGCCCGCGCGGTTCTCGAAGGCGTAGGTTTCGCCCTCGCCGACGGCATGGATGTATTACATGCCACCGGTCTGAAACCACACAGTATTACGCTGATCGGCGGCGGCGCGCGCAGCCCTTACTGGCGGCAAATGCTGGCGGATATCAGTGGTCTGACGCTGGAGTATCGCACTGGGGGTGACGTCGGACCCGCGCTGGGTGCCGCAAGGTTAGCGCAAATTGCGTTGAATCCGGGAAGCCCGCTGGAACAATTCCTTCCGGAGCTGGCGCTTGAACAAGTGCATCAGCCTGATGCGCAGAAACATAAAGTTTATGCAGAGCGGCGGAAGGTATTCCGGGAATTGTATAAGCGCCTTGAGGATTTGATGTAAGCCAGATCGAACTTAATGCATTCCCGGTGGCACCGAGGGACATCAGTTACCCGACCGGGAAAGTTTTTTTCTCATTGAGAGTGATCACTTAGCGCCCTGCACCGAAAACAACACGAAAGGCCAGTCGATCACTGCACGTGAAAAACCGAAACAATCCCGGTCAGTTTAAAACCGCTTTTCAGTGGTGCCCGCACACAAAAACCGTTTTGGAGTCCGGCCTGACTTCATTTTCCCCGCGCCAACTGCCCCCCTATGGAATACACTTCATTCCTAAATTTCATACTGAGTTATGTGGCACAGATCACATCTTAATTGTATGATGAATGCATCATTCAACTGGGTGAAACACCATGAGCAACGTAGTATCTCTGGCATTTCAATATATTCGGGCGTTTATTCTGATTTACCTGTGTTTATTCGCCGGTAACGCGATTTCCTCGCTTTTGCCCCTTACTATTCCCGGCAGCATCATCGGGATGCTGATTCTGTTTTGTCTGCTCTCGACGCAAATTCTGCCGTTTAAATGGGTGAAACCCGGCTGCAACGTGCTGATCCGCTACATGGCATTATTGTTTGTTCCGATTGGCGTCGGCGTCATGAATTACTACGAACAGCTGCGCACGCAATTCGGCCCGCTGGTGGTGTCTTGCCTGGTCAGTACTTTGATTGTGCTGCTGGTGGTGGCGTATTGCTCTCACTATATTCACGGGGATCGCGGCACTGTTAAGGCTAAAGCGGAGGATAAAAATGATTGATATTCTGTGGTCACTGCCGCTGACGCTGCTGGTCTTTTTCGCCACCCGTAAGCTGGCAATCCGGCTGAAAATGCCGCTGCTGAACCCGTTGCTGATGTCGATGGTGGTGATCATTCCCCTGCTGCTGGTGACCAATATCCCCTACGCGCGTTACTTTGCGGGCAGCAAAATTCTCAATGACTTGCTGCAACCCGCCGTTGTCGCGCTGGCGTTCCCGCTGTACGAGCAACTTCATCAGATCCGCGCGCGCTGGAAATCCATTATCAGCATCTGTTTTATCGGCAGCGTAGTGGCGATGGTCACCGGGACGGCGATTGCATTATGGATGGGGGCAACGCCGCAGATCGCCGCGTCGGTCTTACCGAAATCCGTCACTACGCCGATTGCGATGGCGACAGCGCAATCCATTAACGGCATTCCGGCGATCAGCGCGGTGTGTGTGATATTCGTGGGTATTCTCGGAGCGGTGTTCGGTCACAGTATTCTCAACCTGCTGAAAATCACCACCAAAGCCTCACGCGGTCTGGCGATGGGTACCGCCTCGCACGCACTCGGTACCGCTCGTTGTGCCGAAATGGATTATCAGGAAGGCGCATTCAGTTCACTGGCGCTGGTGATTTGCGGGATTATCACCTCCCTGCTCGCCCCTTTCCTGTTCCCGGTTCTTCTCGCGCTTTTCGGTCACTGAAAATCGCATATCGAAAACGGGTTGCCCTAAATAGCTTTCGTCGCAGGAAGGCGGCAAGCGAAAGAGTCCCGATGGACTGACTCAGATATCAGTGATCCGGGCGAGTACATGCAGCCCACTCAGGACCGGCGCGAAATAGGAAGGGGGAAAAAGTGTATGTCGTCCAACCTTAGAAAGACGACATACAAAACTGAAAGTACCCGGTTTAAGTACAGTCAGAAAAAAGCCTGCATACACGCTTTGAAAGCCGGTATGCAGTCGATAACGAAGAAGAGAAGTCTTGCGCAAAGACGCGCAGGAGGGATTACGAATTCATCTGGAACAGTGACATACCCTGCATGGCGCTGTATGTCTTATAGGAAGCCTGAAGCGCAACCTGTTGCAGCGTGTAGGTCGAAATCGCTGACGTCCAGTCAGTGTCCACTAAGTTACTCAGTTTACTGGCGTTGGTTACTTCGCGGTTATCACCCAGCGTGTCCAGCGTGTCCAGTTCACTCATCTGCGTACCCAGTTCAGAACGCACAGACAGCACGTTGTTGAGCGAGTTACTCAGACCACGGTTAGCTTTGCCGATGGCATCCGTGTATTCGGTATCGGTCGCATAATCCGCAGACGGCGTTTTCAGCGCTTTCAGCGCGCCGTCGATAGTTTTGAAGATATCCGCTTCACTGGCAGAACCATCGGGCTCGGCTTTCGCATCACCGGTTAAGGTCTGGAAAACTTCGTTGCCGGTGTGGTTGATGGTCATCGTACGGCTGGCATCAACCTGCTGTGAAATCTCTGTGGTGCCGCCAACATAGGTTACAGCGCCGGTGGTCGCATCTTGGGTAAACGGCGCCGTATCGCTTTTATAACCAGCAAAAATATAGCGACCGTTACCGTCGGTGCTGTTCGCCATGTTCAGAATCTGAGACTTCAGGCTTTCCAGTTTCGTCGCCAGTGAAGAGCGGTCATCATCACTCAGTGAACCGTCACCGGCCTGAACGATCAGCGTCTGCGCATCCTGAATGGATGACGTTACGCTGGACAGGATAGATTCTTCCTGACTCATGCTCTGATTGGCGAAGGTCCGCGCCACCGAATACTGGCTGTTCTGAGCAGATGCCTGACGAACCAGCACCGCCTGAGAAGCCGCCAGCGGATCGTCTGAAGGCTTACTGACTTTGGAACCGGTCGAAAGCTGTAAACCCGTTGCCTGAAAACGGTTCTGACCATCCAGCACCGCATCCATATTTTGTGTGTAAATCATATTGGTACTAAGGCGCATGGCATCAGTTCCTTATCAGTTCGAATTATTCTTTCTCAATACCCGATACGTCATTATCAGGTATTAACGAAGGTTGATGATCGCGTCGAAAATCGTCGAAGCCGTCTGCACGACCTGTGCGTTCGCCAGATAATATTGCTGATAGCGTTGCAGATCGCCGTACTCCTCATCGAGGTTAACCCCGGAGATAGACTGCTGCTGCGCGGTCAGTTGCGTCACAATGTTGGCCTGCGCAGTGCTGGTCGTTGTCAGCGTGCTGACCTGATTACCCACGTTGCTCACCAGGCTGGCGTATGCGCCGGACAGGGTTGATTTGCCTTCCACCAGTTTGGCGGTTTGCAGATTCAGCAATTTCTGGGCATTGGTGTTATCGCTGACGCCGCTGTCTGCCGCGCCTGCTGCTGCGATCAAAGATGAATCGCTGATAGCCACGTTCAGGCTGCCCGCCACGTTGCTAACGGTTTTGAGCGTAAAGCTGTCTTTGGTCGAAGGCGTTCCGGTAACGGAAACTGCCAGGCCGTCGAAGTTCAGGGTCGCATTGCCGCTGGCATCGGTGCCTGCGGTCGGGCTGATTTTTGCTCCGTCAGATACACGGGTCACATCCCAGCCGGTGCCGTTATACGCCATGGTGTAATCACTGGCTTTCACCGCGGTGGTGTCGGTATAAGCCACGCTGATATTGGCGGTACCGGTGTTCTTCACGTTGCCAACGGTGGTTGCACCGGTGAAAGAGAAGAAGTTGGTCCCGGCGTCACCATTGAGGTCAAAACCGGCTTTATTGGTGCTGTTGAAGCTGTCGGCCATGCTCAGCGCCAGCTGGCCCAACTGGTTGATCGCAGGCTCGAGGTTATCTTTACGAAATGCCAGCGTGCCGCCGAGTGAACCGGTTGTCAGGCGGCTTTCCTGAAGTTCTGTCACTGTGCCATCGGGCTGAGTCATGCCCACGGTCAGCTTGGTCGGATCTGCGCTGGAAGCCATTGCGACAACAGTTTTTGCATTGCCGCCGTTGACTAATGGCATGCCGTTGGCAAAGGAGACGTTGTAAGTGTCGCCATCCTGCTGCGTCACGACCACGCCGCTGATGTCGTTGAGCTGGCTGACCAGTTGATCGCGCTGATCGAGCAGCGCATTAGGCTCCTGACCGGTGCTGCCACGGGTGGCGGTGATCTGGCTGTTCAGTTTGGCAATCTGCGTGGCGTAGGTGTTGATCTGATCAACGTTCTGCGAAATCTGCTGGTTCACCGCAGTGTTCATGTCGTTGAGGTATTTCGCCGAACTGTTGAACTGTGCGGTCAGGCCCTGCGCTTCCCCTAAAACAGCCTGACGCGCGGCGCTGTCGCTGGCGTTGCTGGTCAGGGTTTGCAGGCCTTTAAAGAAGGTGGCCATGGTCGCATCGATACCGGTGGAGCTGTCGCCCAGTAAGTCATCGATAGAGCTGGCCTGATCGAGCTGGGTGGATAACGCGCTGCTGGTTGCGCTGGAGCCCAGCAACTGTTTCACCACAAAAGAGTTATATTCGCGATTCACGCCAGTGACCGTTACGCCGTTACCGATGTAACCCGCGCCCGTCGCCGTGCCATTGCTTTGGTTGATGATCGTTGTCTGACGGTTGTACCCGGCGACACTGACGTTAGCGATGTTGTTTCCGACGGTGCTGAGCGCGGCCTGCGCTGCGTTCAGTCCGCTCATTGCGGTATTGATTAAGCTACTGGACATGAGTGACCTTCTGGCTGCCGGTGTAAAAGTTTACCGCCGGATAAGTAAAGGGGTTGGGTCGGGGTGTAGGCCTTTTCCCATATTGATCTGGTTATCGGCGTGTGGTGCGAAAACTTGAGAGAAAAATGGCAACCGCTTTCAAACTTTTTTAATGCCTGAGAGGAGGTTGCCATTTTAAACGCGTATATCAGAAAATATCTTTGAGATCATGACTGTAGGCTTTTACAGCCTGCTCACCCGCGCCTTTGATTTTCTGGATCACGCTGACCAGTTTATCGGCGTAATTCGGGTCAGTGGCGTAGCCTGCTTTTTGTAGCGCATGTGCCGCTTGTTCCGGCGTACTCGCCGAGGCTACCTGCGCATAACGTGGGTTGTTGGTCAGCAGTTTGATGTAGTCGCTGATAGCTTCCACATACGAGCCGTATACGCGGAAACTGGCCTGGACTTTTTTCGCTACGCCGTTGGCGTATTCGGTGGTCGTGATATTAGTGGTCGGGCCGTCCCAGCTGCTGCCCGCTTTGATGCCGAACAGGTTGAAGCTGCGTTTGCCATCGCTGGTCGGAATTTCACGCTGCCCCCAGCCGGATTCCAGCGCGGCCTGCGCCATGATCAGCTGGTGCGGAATGCCGCTGTCTTTACTGGCGACCTGCGCCGGAATGCTCAGGTTGGAGACGAACTGCCCGCTGTCTTGCGAAAGCGGTGCGCCGCCGGTGGTGCGATCCGGTGCCGCAGGGATGGCTTTACGCAGATACTGTTCCATTGCCTGAATGGGCAGCGTTTTCAGTACTTCGTTATCCAGCGCCATTGGCACGGTGCCCGCCAGTTCTGACGGTTGTTTGGTGCCGCCGGTTAACTGTTCAACCATCATGTCCGCCATACCCAAGCCTTTGTTGGACATGTCCTGCGCAATTTGCTGATCGTACATCGATGTATAAAGCTTGGTTTGTTCGTTGCTCAGCAGCCCGCCTTCCGGCAACGCCTGACGCATGCTTTTCAGCATCATCTGCACGAACACCCCTTCAAACTGTTTCGCCACTTCTTTAATGTGCGCTTGCGGATCCAGCGACACATCCCGCTTCAGCTTGTTCAGGGACTGCGTGTCATACGCCGCCCCGGACATCGACATCAGATCGCTCATCAGATAATTTCCAAATCAGCACGCAGGCAACCGGCTGTTTTCATGGCCTGCAAAATAGACATCAGATCGATAGGCGTCGCCCCTAACGCGTTCAGCGTACGGACAACGTTGTTCAGGCTGGCGCTGGAGCGTACCTGCTGTATCGACCCGCCGGACTGACGCACGGAAATATTGGTGTTAGGCGTCACCACCGTCTGTCCCCCACCGAACGGCGTGTTCGGCTGGCTGACATCGTTCTGACGATCGACGACCACGGAAAGATTGCCCTGCGCGACCGCGCAGCTGTCGAGCGTGACGTCACGGTTCATGACCACCGAGCCGGTACGGGAGTTGATGATGACTTTCGCGTCCATCGGCCCGACGTTGACTTCGATGTTCTGGATCTGCGCCAGAATGCGCACCTGAGAAACATTCCCGCGCGGCACGACCACCTGAATGTTGCGTGAATCCAGCGCGGAAGCCACACCCATGCCCTGACGGTTGATAGCATCGCTGACCTGCTGGGCAAGGTTAAAGTCTTCGTCATTAAGTTGCAGGCTGATCACGCCTTCGGTGCCGAAGGTGCTTGGCAGTTCGCGTTCAATGGTTGCACCGCCGGTGATACGTCCGCCAGAAACCTGGTTCACCGTCACGCTGCTGCCACCGGCAGATGCTCCGGCACCGCCGACCAGCACGTTACCTTGTGCCAGCGCGTAGACCTGATTGTCGACCCCTTTCATTGGGGTCATCAGCAAGGTGCCGCCGCGAATGCTTTTGGCGTTACCCATGGAAGAGACCACCACGTCAATAGCCTGTCCTGCGCGGGAGAACGGTGGCATTTTGGCGGTGACCATCACCGCCGCGACGTTTTTCAACTGCATGTTGGTGCCAGCCGGAACGGTGATGCCGAGCTGAGATAACATGTTGGTCAGCGTCTGCGTGGTGAACGGCGTCTGCGTGGTCTGGTCACCCGTACCATCGAGGCCGACGACCAGACCGTAGCCGATCAGGGCGTTATCACGCACGCCCTGTACCGTGGTCAGATCACGAATACGATCGGCGGATGCGGGCAGTATCACCAGGGCGGACATCGCCAGACAGAAGATACCGGAAAGAATTTTTCGCATGATTGCCTCGTTATAACGGCGATAAGTTTAAGAAGAACCGCTGCAACCAGCCCATGTTCTGCGCTTCGTTGATGTAGCCATTCCCTACGTACTCGATACGCGCATCGGCCACCTGCGTGGAGACCACCGCATTCGCGCCGCTGATGGTGCGCGGGTTGACTACACCGGAGAACCGGATGAATTCGGTTCCCTGATTAATTTCGATTTGTTTCTCACCGACAACTTTCAGGTTGCCGTTGGCCAGCACTTCGCTGACGGTGACGGTCAATGTTCCGGTGAAGCTGTTGTTGGCGGCAGCGCCACCTTTGCCCGCGAAGGTGTTATCGCCGGACGTGTCCACCGCGGCGCGGGCATTGCCGAACAGCCCTTCCAGATAGCGCGGCGTGGTATCAAAGCCAAATTTGGTTGACCCGTTGCGGCTGGCGTTCGCCGAGGAGCTTTTGCTCGCACTGACGTTTTCCTGCAACACGATGGTCAGGGTATCGCCGATATTGCGCGGACGACGGTCTTCGAACAAAGGCTGATAACCATAGTTCATCGGCTGAACTGACTGGAAAATCGAACCGTTAGGAACCGGCGGTGCGGCGGGTGCAGGTGCCGCTGTGGTCGTGCCTGGCACCAGCGGGGTGTGCGGAAAATACGCGCAACCGTTCGCCAGTAACGTCACTAACAGCGGCAGAACCAGCTTGCCTGGTCGGTTTACAAGAGAAGTCTTTACCGACGTTATTTTTTTGGTCACCACAGTTATCGCCTTAAAAAAATCGACCTGACAGGAATCAGAAACCGTACAGGACAGGAGCGCTTAAGCCCCCGTCCTCTCATACATTACAGCTGCGAAAGTTTCTGCAGCATTTCGTCCGAGGTGGACACTGCTTTACTGTTGATTTCATACGCGCGTTGCGTCTGGATCATGTTGACCAGCTCTTCCGCCACGTTGACGTTCGAGGTCTCAACATAGCCCTGATACAACAGGCCAGCGCCGTTCAGGCCCGGTGTACTTTCTGTCGGTGCGCCGGAGCTTTGCGTTTCCTGGTACAGGTTTTCACCCATTGATTCCAGGCCGCTGTTGTTGATAAAGGTGCTCAGGGTTAACTGACCAACCTGCTGCGCCGCCGTCTGTCCCTGCTGGGTGACGCTGACTATCCCGTCGCGACCCACGGTCATGCTCAGGGCGTTGGTCGGGATGGTGATCGCAGGAATAACCTGATAGCCGCTGGAGGTCACCAGCTGACCGTTCTGATCAACCTGGAAAGAACCGTCGCGGGTGTAGGCCGTGGTGCCATCAGGCAACTGCACCTGGAAGAACCCCTCACCTTTGACGGCAATGTCTTTACTGTTGCTGGTCTGCGACAGGTTACCCTGCGAGAACAAACGTTCAGTAGAAACAGGGCGCACACCGGTACCTATCTGCAAACCCGAAGGCAGGTTGGTCTGTTCGGACGACTGCGCACCCGGCTGGCGGATTGTCTGGTACAGCAAATCTTCGAATACCGCACGCTGGCGTTTAAAGCCGTTGGTGCTGACGTTCGCCAGGTTGTTGGCGATGACGTCCATGTTGGTCTGCTGGGCATCCAGACCGGTTTTCGCGATATAAAGCGATGGGATCATGTCGTTACTCCTCTGCCATCATCAGGTCAGTGACAGCAGATTATTGGCACGTTGTTCATTTTCATCGACGCTGTGGATGACTTTCATCTGCATCTCAAAGCGGCGGGCGTTAGCTATCATGTCAACCATGGTTTCGACCGGTTGCACGTTACTGCCTTCGAGCGTTCCGGGCATAACGTGAATGGTCGGATCGGCCTGAAGCGCATTACCACGGGTCTGTGCAGTTTCCGGCGTCAGGCGGAACATGCCGTCGTCGCCTCGCATCACTTCACTGCCCGTGGCTTTAACCAGTTTCAGTTTACCGAGCTGACCCATGGTGTTCGGGTCAGCGCCGGCTTCCAGCACAGCAATCGTGCCGTCCGCAGAGATGGTCAGCTGCGAATTTGGCGGCACTTCGATTGGCCCGTTGTCACCCATCACCGGATGACCTTGTACGGTCAGCTGGTTAGTGGGTGACACCTGCATGTCACCGTTACGGGTATACGCTTCAGAGCCATCAGGCATCTGCACCGCCAGGAAACCATCCTGCTGTAAGGCCACATCCAGCGGACGGCCCGTGTAGTTAAGCTTCCCCTGCGACATGTCTGCGCCCGGCGTAGATGCCGTGACCAGTGTGCGGGTATCCAGACTTTGGCCATCCACCGGCACCGCGCGCATGGCTAAAAGCTGTGCACGAAATCCCGGTGTGGAGGCGTTAGCCAGGTTACTTGACGTGACCGACTGCTGTACCAGCGTCTGGCTGGCGGCGCCCATCGCGGTGTAGATAGCGTGATCCATAGTGCTGCCCTATCGAGTTTTATCGCGCGTTAGCGCAGGTTAACCAGCGTGTTCAGGATGGAGTCCTGAGTTTTGATGGTTTGCGCATTCGACTGATAGTTACGCTGAGCAACGATCATATTGACCAGTTCAGCACTCAGATCGACGTTGGATGATTCCAGCGCGCCACTGGTGATGCTGGCGAAGCCACCTTCGCTGGCGATGCCGTTAACGGCCTGACCAGAAGAAGAGGTCGCAGTCCAGACGTTATCACCTTCAGATTTCAGACCTTCCGGGTTAGAGAAGGAGCTCAGCACGATCTGGCCGAGCAGCTGGGTTTTCTGGTTGGAGTACGTGCCGGTGATGGTGCCGTCGTTATTGATGGTGTAGCCGGTCATCTGACCTGCTGCGTAACCATCCTGCGTCAGGGAACCGATGCTGTTGCTGCCGGTGCTCTGCTGAATACTGCCGGTGAAATCCAGTGCAACCGTTTGTGGAGAAACAGCGCCGTTGGCGGTGTTGTTCATCGGCAACGTCAGGCTCAGACCCGTCTGCGTAGTGCCGTCGGCGGCGTTAGTGCTGGTCAGTGCGCCGCTTGAGCTGAAGTTCAGCGTACCAATTTTACCGGCGGTAGAACCGGTCACGCTGCCATCCTGAGAGTAAACGTCCCAGCTGTTGGCGACCGTCGCAGACTTCACGAAGTACACGTTGTTATCGTGCGCGTTACCCAGTGAGTCATAGGTCGTGATGCTGTTGACGTAGTTGTAGCTGGTGTCATCGCTGCTGTTGAACGTGGCAGTTTTTGGTGCGGTGTCCGTAGAGTTCAGGTTCGCCACCATGGTGCCACCGACGGTGGATTTGGCGCTCATCATGGTCGTTGGCACGCTCAGTGCAACAGGCTGTGCGCCCGCAGCGATGGTCGGCGGTGTACCCGTGGCCGGGAAACCGGTCACGCTCAGACCCTGCATGTTTACCAGATTACGGTTCGCATCCAGAGACAGCTGGCCGTTTCGGGAGTAATACACGGTGCCGCTGCTGTCGGCCAGACGGAAGAAACCGTTACCGCTCAGTGCAACGTCCAGACCACGGGATGTCGTGGTGGTGGTGCCGTCGTTGAAGTTTTGTGTGACTGCGGCGACTTTAACGCCCATCCCCGTTTGTGAACCGGCGAACATATCGGCAAAAGACGCGGTCGCGGTTTTGAAACCGACGGTTGCGGAGTTGGCGATGTTGTTACCAATCACGTCCAGGTTGGACGATGCTGCGCTCAGGCCGCTGACTGCTTGCGAAAAGCTCATGTTAGCTCCAGTTTACTGTGTAGTGTTTATGCATCTTTAGCTCCTCCCCTGCGAAGAGGCGTCTTTGGCTCCCTGCCCTGCGAAAGGGAGGGTTGGGGTGGGGTATTACTGGCCATTAAGACGCAGCCAGTTATCCCGCCTCCCCGCCTCCCCCTTCGCAGAGGGAGGAGCAAAACGATTACAAAATCTGTCTTACCTGATCGACTGTCGTCGTTCCGCGCACACCGAGATCCAGCGAGGTGCCGGTCGTGTTGTTGATCACGCCGTTTACCAGTGCATAGTTCAGCGGCGTTGCCACCATTTGCTGATTGTTATTCAACGCATTGATGCTGAAGGAATAGCTGCCGTTCGGGGCTTTGGTGCCATCGTCCTGCGTGCCATCCCAGGTATAGCTGTGGACACCGGCAGTCTGGGAACCCAGGCTGATAGTCTTCACGGCTTTGCCGGTGGAATCGGTGACGGTAGCCGTGACGTTGTCCGCGGCGCTTTCCAGCTCCAGACCAAATGGTGTGGTGCTGACGGTGCCGTCGGTATCGCTGCCGACCAAAATGGTGCTGCCGGAAACCATCACACCGTGGCCGATCAGGGAACTTGCCTGAACTGAGGAGCCACTGGTGATTTGTCCGGAGATGCTGCCCAGCGTTGTGTTGAGTTTTTCAATACCGCTCACGGTACTGATTTGCGCTAACTGGGTGGTCAGCTGGCTGTTATCCATCGGATTGGTGGGATCCTGGTTTTTCAGCTGCGCCACCAGCAAGGTCAGGAAACTGCTGGATAAGTCATCGGCCGAACTTCCGCTGGTCGTGGACGTCGCGCTGGCCGCCGCAATGGTGTTATCCGTGGTGTCGTTAATCGACGTGGTAATTGCCATGGTTCGCTCCGCTATTGACCCAGAGTCAGAGTTTTCATCATCAACGACTTGGTGGTGTTAAGCACCTCGACGTTGGCCTGATAACTGCGGGAAGCAGAGATGGTGTTCACCATTTCGCTGACCACATCTACGTTTGGCATCTGTACATAGCCTTTAGCATCCGCCATCGGATTACCCGGCTCATACACCATGCGCATCGGCGCCGGATCATCGACTATTTGCGCCACTTTCACGCCGCCGGTTTCCTGGCCAGGTGCGGCATTTACCTGAAACACCACCTGTTTGGCCCGGTAAGGCTGACCATCGGGACCGGTGACGCTGTCGGCGTTGGCCATGTTACTGGCGCTGACGTTCAGACGCTGAGACTGCGCAGCGAGCGCAGAACCGGCGATATCAAAAATACCCAACATCGACATATGAAATTATCCTTGCAACACGGACATCATCGATTTGACCTGTCCACCAAGGACGGTCAGATCAGTCTGATAGCGCACGCTGTTATCGGCAAAATTGGTACGTTCACGGTCCATATCGACTGTGTTACCGTCCGCCGAAGGTTGGTCCGGGATCCGGTACATCAAATCCATATCGGCTGCCTGGGCGTTCGATGCCGGAATGTGGCGGTCAGACGTCAGTGATAAAGACATACCGCTGCCACTGGCGCGGCCTTGCTCCATCACTTTCTGTAACTGACTGGCGAAATCAATATCGCGCGCCTGGTACCCTGGGGTATCGGCGTTGGCGATATTGGCTGAAAGTATTTCTTGCCGCTGGGCGCGCAGGTTGAGCGCTTCCTGTTGGAACTGTAGTGCGGCGTTCAATTTGTCGAGCATGCGCCCTCCGCAAAATGAGATTTTGGAGCCGACAGCATAATTGCGGGTGTCAATAACCTATCGTCTGAATAAGCGCAAAATCGGGCGCTATTTGTTCCTTTAGGAATTGAAAAGTGCGGGTAGACTTGTCGCCAGTAGACTTATGGCCCGCACACTGGCACAAGGATAAATCGCGAATGAGCAGACTGATGATGGGACGCTGCCGCTTCATACTGACCTGCATGCTTCTGGGTGCAACGGTCAGTGCGGGCAGTTATGCGCAAAATGCACCGGTGAAAACCGTGCCCGCTCAGATCAATAGCGATACACTGCTCTCCAGCCAGTTACAGCAGTTCTTCCGTCAGCAATATGCCGACAGCGGCATGCAGGTTTCTGTGCAGGTCACCACGCCGGTGGCGCGCCAGCCACAGTGCCTCGCGCCGCAGTTTATGCTTTCGCCAAACGGCCGCACTTGGGGCAATGTGTCGGTAGCGGTGAACTGCAACGGGAAAAAAAGCTACGTGCAGACCAAAGTGCAGGTGAGCGGAACCTACTGGGTGGCGGCGAAAAATGTCCCTGCCGGTGCGCACCTTGCACAAGCAGATATGCAGCAGAAGACCGGAAGACTGGACCTGCTGCCGCAAAAAGCGATTTTAGACAGCCAACAGGCGCTTAACGGCGTGACCCTGCGCAACATCAACATCGGTCAGCCACTGACGCTCTCTATGCTGCGCCGTCCGTGGATGGTTCACGCCGGTCAGGAAGTGCAGGTGCAGGCGACGGGCAGCGGCTTCAACGTGTCCAGCGCAGGTAAGGCCATGAACAATGCAGCAGCAAATGAATCCGTCCGGATCAGGATGCCTTCAGGCGTGATAGTCAATGGTACGGTGGGTTCAGACGGGTCTGTCACGGTGGAAATTTAGTGATGAATCGTCACTTTTTCGGCAATAAAGGCTAAAGTTATTCCTCCACATGTCGATAACACACGTATCAGAGTCGTCACACGACGGCATTTTTAGGGTATTGACCCTAACTTATTGCCCTGGACAGTTCGTGTTGCACGGAGCAAACGCACCGGCAACGTGAAGTCTGACGGGCAATTACCGGAGAAAAAAATATGGCTATTGATCGTACTCAAGGCGTTTCGCCTCTCAGCCCGATCCAGCAACGTGATCCTTCTGAGACATCTGTACAGAACGCGCGTAAAGAAGACACCGTTTCCAGCACCAAAACCAGCGGTACCGCAGTGACACTGAGCGAAGCCCAAACCTCGCTGACTCAGTCAAGTGCGCAGGATATTAATACAGCCCGTGTAGACGAGCTGAAGCAGGCGATCCGTGATGGCAAACTGACAATGGACACGGGCAAAATTGCCGATGCCCTGTTGCAAGACACACAGGATTATCTCAAAGATTTTTAAGTTGAAAGGTAATTAGGCACGATGAAGAACTTTATCAAGACCATGACTACCCTGGTTGAAACGTTGCAAGCGCTGGATCAAGTGATTAATCACGAACAAACGATACTGTGCTCAGGCCGTGTTAACGGAGCGGCCCTGCAACACATCACCGAGCAGAAAAGCTCCTTGCTGGCCACGGTAGACTATCTTGATAAACAACGTCGTCAGCACGACGAGCGCCTGAAACAAACCGCACCCTACTCGCGTCAGCCAGAAATCGCCGCGATGTGGAAGCAGGTGGTACAAATGACCACCAAACTGAGTCAGATCAACCGGCACAACGGATTACTGCTGGGGAAACAGATCGACTACAACACTGAGGCTCTCGCGATCCTCAACGCCAGCCAGTCGCAGAAATTCTATGGTGCGAACGGGCTGGAGACGGTGACGGGACAAATGGTCCGTAAGATCTCCGTCTGATCCCAGACTAAACGGGTCTGAGTGCCTGGTGCTCGGATCAAGAACGTTTTCTGCGACAAATTTATAGCGTGCTATACCCCCTCCCGGCCT
>NZ_JYDE01000025.1 GCF_003263515.1 Rahnella inusitata
AAGGACACTAACACCTGAAGCTAGCGCGTCTACCAATTCCGCCACCATCGCGTTCCAATTGATTACTGTGTCGATCCATTCATCAGAATGTCATCAGCAAGTAACACAACCACGGGGGCGAATTCTAGAGATTTTCCCACAGGCGTCAACAGTTATTTCCCCCATTCCGGACGTTTGATGTAAAAAACACCATATCCACGGTGAATAGGTCAGTGGGTGATATTTTCATCAGGTTAATTGATGGTTTATTCAACAATTTTTCCATTAAGACCCTTTTGCTCTGCAGCACAATTCTGTGCTGAGAACAGCGTGATCAGCCAATCCAGCAGTACGCGGATACGCGGTGCCAGAAAGCGGCCCGGCGGGTACATGATGTACAGCGGCATCGGCGGTGGCAGGACGTCCGGCAGCACTTCAATCAGCGTGCCGAGTGCCAGTTCCTGCTCAACCGCCAGCTTCGACACCTGAATCAGCCCAAAGCCTGCTTTCCCCGCTGCGACATAGGCGTCGGCACCACTGACGGTCAGGGCGCTGCTGAGATAAATTTTTTCCGTCCCGCCCCCCGCAACGAATTCGAGATGCGTTTCAGCCCGCTGGTGCGCGAAAAAGTAGCCGACGGCGTGATGCGTGCTGAGATCGGCAAGCGTGAGCGGGGTGCCGAACTGCGTCAGATACGCCGCAGACGCGCAGGTAATCTGCACTAAGTCGGTCAGGTGGCGGGATTGCAGATTATCATCTTCCGATGGCCAGGCGCGCACCACGCAGTCCACTCCCTGATCCAGCAGATTGATGGCGTTGTCGTTGGCACTGAGAATAAGGTTTATCTGCGGGTAGCGCTGATAAAATTCCTTTAGCGACGGGATCACCCGTTCGCGCGCCACTGAGTGCGGCATATCAATGCGCACGGTGCCCGAGGGCTGTATTTGATGATGGGCGAACAGTGCATCCGTTTCTTCCAGTGCCGCGAGTAAATGCAGGCAGCGCTGATAATAAATTTTGCCTTCCTCAGTGATTTTCACCTGACGGGTGGTGCGCAAAAACAGGCGAACGCCCAGCCGCTGCTCCAGCCGTTTCAGTGTAGTACTGACCGTGGCGCGCGGCAGATCCAGGTCTTCCGCCGCGCGGCTGAAACTCTCCAGCTCGGCGATGCGCACAAAGATTTTCATTGCCTGAACCTGATCCATATTGTCTCCGGCATTGTTCGCGATTGATGAATAGTCTTGCACGTTTTCGCTGATTTATCTTTCCTGACACAACAACCACACTTCATGGCGTTATTTATCCCATTCATGTCATAAGGAAAGTCAGATGAAACAACGTCAGCTTGGAAAAAACGGTCCGATGGTTTCTGCGCTCGGTTTGGGCTGCATGGGCATGAGCGATTTTTACACCACCGGTCTGGATGAGAAAGAGTCGCTGGCGACGCTGGAACGTGCGCTGGAGATTGGGGTGACGATGTTCGACACCGCCGACGTTTACGGCCCGCACACTAACGAGGCGTTGCTCGGACGTTTTCTGAAAGGGCGTCGCGATAAAGTCTTCTTAGCCACCAAATTTGGCATCGTGCGCGATCCGGCCAATCCCCACGCTCGCGGCACCAACGGCCACCCGGATTATGTCCGCCAGTCCGTCGAAGGCAGCCTGAAGCGTCTGGGCATTGACGTTATCGATCTTTATTATCAGCATCGCCCGGATCCGACTGTGCCGGTGGAAGACACGGTCGGCGCACTGGCGGATCTGGTGCGAGAAGGAAAGATCCGTTACATCGGGCTGAGTGAAGTGTCAGTGAGCACGCTGGAGCGGGCGAATAAAGTTCATCCGATCACGGCGCTGCAAACCGAATATTCACTGTGGTCGCGCGATGTGGAAGCTGAGATCCTTCCTGCATGCGAACGTCTCGGCATTGGTTTTGTGCCTTACAGCCCGCTTGGACGCGGTTTCCTGACCGGACAAATCCGTTCGATTGATGATCTTGATGCGGATGATTACCGACTCGCGAGCCCGCGTTTTCAGGGGGATAACTTTGCGAAAAATTTGCAACTGGCAGAGAAGATCGGAGAGCTGGCGCAGGAAAAAGGGGTGAAACCGTCGCAGCTGGCGCTGGCGTGGGTGTTGTCGCGCGGTGAGAACATGGTGCCGATCCCTGGCACCAAACGTCGTCATTATCTTGAGGAAAACATCGCCGCGCTTGATGTCTCCCTGAGTGAAGCCGAAATCGCGGCGATCGAAGCAGTCTTTCCTTTCCGCGTGGCAGCAGGGGATCGCTACAACACAGAAATGATGCGCATCCTCAGTGCCTGATCAACATGTCCGTTTCACTAGCACAGACATGTGAGAGGCTGATTAACGTCTTTTCTTTTTCGTATCACGCGGTGCGCGACCACGAACGGCTTTGTACACTTTAAAGCGGCCGTTCTGTGCCAGCACCTCGTGGCTGCCAAACGCGTCATCGAGCAGTGCGGCGTAAGGCAGGAAGGCGTTAGCCACAATGCGCAGTTCGCCGCCGATGTTCAGATGGCTGATTGCGCCACGGATCAGCTGTTCGGACGCATGCAGGCTGGTTTGCAGGCCTTCATGGAACGGCGGATTAGAGATGATCATATCGAAACGGCCATCAATGTCGGAATAGACGTTGCTGGCAATCACTTCGCCGACCAGTTCATTGGCGGCAAGGGTGGCGCGGCTGGCTTCGATAGCGGCTGCGCTCACATCACTCAGCGTGATTTTCATCTTCGGCGAGTACGTTGCCAGCACAGACGCCAGAACGCCGGAACCACAGGCGATATCGAGCACTTTGCCCTTGATTGGCTCTTCAAACGTATTGATCAACAACAGGCTTCCGCTGTCCAGACCTTCACGGCTGAATACGCCCGGCAGAGTTTTGATGGTCACTTCCTCGACCATGTACTCATCCCACCAGCCATCAGCATCAAACTCAGGCTGCTTTTCCAGACGGCCATGATACAAACCGCAACGACGGGCGCTGTCGATTTTGCTGACTTCACAAATGCCTTCCAGCGTGGTTTCCGCGCTACGAACGCCGCTGCGGTTTTCGCCGATGACAAAAACGTCGATCCCGACTGGCAACTGCGACAGCAGGTTGAACAGCTGGAATTTGGCTTCGAGCTTGCTCTTCGGCCAGTAATAAATCAGCACATCACATGGCGCAATAAGCTCGGCGTCGGCGAGTAAACCGAACTGCACATTGTCGCCCAGGGTTTTGCTGAGCATCTGCCAGTGGTGATACATGTTGGTGTGGACGCGGACTTCTTCGGCGTCAATTTCAGCAGGAAGGCTGTCTTGCAGGTCGCCGGCGAACAGGACGCGGCGGCCTTCGAATTCTTCGCTATGGCGCAGTATGACTTCACTGGCCGGAGTTAATGCAGACATCAGGATAAGGCTCCTCAGGGTTTGGCTGGCGATTATAGAGGTTTATTGGCGCATGTTCGATGTGTTTGCTAGCATAGCCGGGCTTTTTAGCTATTCAACGGGCAGGGATCGGGCATGGCATCCAGAAGAGATACGCTGTTACAACAGCTGGGCATTACCCAGTGGACGCTGCGCCGGCCTGCGGTTTTGCAGGGCGAAGTCGCCGTCAGCCTGCCTGCGGACACCAAATTATTGATCGTCGCAGACGTGCCTCCCGCTGAAGATGATCCGCTGGTGCGCGACGTGTTGCTTAGTCTGGCGCTCACCGGCGAGCAGGTTTACCGCCTGACGCCGGAACAGGTGACGATGTTGCCTGAAGATACCCGCTGCAATGTCTGGCGACTGGGGTTAAGCGAACCGCTGACGCTCGCCGGAACGCAGTTATCCAGCCCGGCTCTGGCCGAGCTTTATCAAGATGCCGGCGCCAAACGCGCGCTCTGGCAGCAGATTTGTGAAAATGAACCCGATTTCTATCCTGACGCCCGCTGATCTTCCCCGCGCATTCCAGATTGAACAAGCCAGTCACGCGTTCCCGTGGACCGAAAACACCCTGGCCAGCAATCAGGGCGAGCGCTATCTGAATCTCAAAATTATGCAGGGCGATGAGATGGCCGGTTTTGCGATCACGCAAATCGTCCTCGACGAAGCCACGCTGTTCAATATCGCCATCGATCCGGCTTTCCAGCGTCAGGGATTAGGCCGCACGTTGCTGGAAGAAATCATCCAACAGCTTGAGCAAAAAGACGTTTTTACGCTCTGGCTGGAAGTGCGCGCTTCCAACACTAAAGCCATCGCGCTGTATGAAAGCCTCGGCTTTAACGAACTCTCCATCCGCCGTAATTACTATCCTGCCGCACAAGGCCGCGAAGATGCCATTATGATGGCGCTGCCGCTGGGATAGGCACAAAAAAACCATTGATTGCCCATCCCGTCTAAATCAGTGAAAATAGCTGGCTATAACTTTTATTACCGCTTTGCCTGACGTCCTTCTGACGTGATGTGAAATCCTATGCAGGGCGGACCAACCGCAGAAACGTGAAAAACATGTCTCCAAGTGAATACGCCCTTGAAGTGGCTAAGCGCCGCACATTTGCCATCATCTCTCACCCCGATGCCGGTAAAACGACCATTACTGAAAAAGTCCTGTTATTCGGACACGCTATCCAGACCGCCGGTACGGTAAAAGGCCGTGGTTCAAGCCATCACGCCAAATCTGACTGGATGGAAATGGAAAAACAACGTGGTATCTCCATCACCACGTCAGTGATGCAATTTCCCTATAAAGAGTGCCTGGTTAACCTGCTTGATACACCGGGGCATGAAGACTTCTCCGAAGATACTTATCGTACGCTGACCGCCGTTGACTGTTGTCTGATGGTCATCGACGCCGCGAAAGGGGTCGAAGATCGTACCCGCAAGCTGATGGAAGTTACCCGTCTGCGCGATACGCCGATCCTGACTTTCATGAACAAACTCGACCGCGATATTCGTGATCCGATGGAAGTCATGGATGAAGTCGAACGCGAACTGAAAATCGCCTGCTCGCCAATTACCTGGCCGATCGGCTGCGGTAAGTTATTCAAAGGGGTTTATCACCTCTATAAAGACGAAGTGTATCTGTACCAGACCGGTAAAGGTCACACCATTCAGGAAGTGCGCACGGTGAAAGGGTTGAACAATCCTGAGCTGGATGCCGCCGTCGGTGAAGATCTGGCCAAGCAACTGCGTGAAGAGCTGGAGCTGGTGCAGGGCGCGTCGCACGAATTTGAACACGAAGCTTTCCTTGCGGGTGAACTGACGCCGGTCTTCTTCGGTACCGCACTGGGTAACTTCGGTGTAGATCATATGCTCGACGGTTTGGTGGACTGGGCGCCCGCGCCGATGCCGCGTAAAACCGATGTGCGCGAAGTGAAAGCCGACGACGAGAAATTCACCGGCTTCGTGTTTAAGATCCAGGCCAACATGGATCCGAAACACCGTGACCGCGTGGCGTTTATGCGCGTGGTGTCCGGTAAATACGAAAAGGGCATGAAGCTGCGTCAGGTGCGTACTGGTAAAGACGTGGTGATTTCCGACGCACTGACCTTTATGGCCGGTGACCGTTCGCACGTGGAAGAAGCGTTCCCCGGCGACATCATTGGTCTGCACAACCACGGTACGATTCAGATCGGCGACACCTTTACCCAGGGTGAGAACATGAAGTTCACCGGCATCCCTAACTTTGCCCCTGAAATGTTCCGTCGTATCCGTCTGCGTGATCCGCTGAAACAGAAACAGTTGCTGAAAGGGCTGGTCCAGCTGTCAGAAGAGGGCGCGGTTCAGGTCTTCCGTCCAATCGCCAACAACGATCTGATCGTTGGTGCGGTGGGTGTCCTGCAGTTCGAAGTGGTTGTGGCGCGCCTGAAAAGCGAATACAACGTGGAAGCGATTTACGAATCCGTTAACGTGACCACCGCCCGCTGGGTTGAATGTGACGACGTGAAGAAATTCGAAGAATTCAAACGTAAGAACGAAACCAACCTGGCATTGGATGGCGGCGATAATTTAGCGTACATCGCCCCGACGATGGTGAACCTGAATCTGGCTTCTGAGCGTTATCCTGAAGTGAAATTCCGCAAGACCCGCGAGCATTAATTTTTGCCCGCGTGGGTTTTTTGATCTGAAGACGGCCACTGTGCCGTCTTTTTTTATACACTTTTTCTTATGTTTTATTGCCCGCCTCACATTTCCCGTTGTGCGTTTTTTCTCCTTTGTGACCGGAATTCGGCCATATTTCCCGCGAAATCTTAAGACTTGTCTGCATTCGGCCCTGTAATCGGCGATCGCTCTACTCTTTTGGACATTCTTGACTATATTAAATGTGTGTTCACAAAACAGTGGCGTAAAGCACTGCTTAGAAGTGACGGCGCAGAGTGTTATATCGAAAGGCGATAAAAAGCCCGAATAAAACGACGTACTCTGCTACAAAGGAAGTAAATACAGCAGCAATACAATTTGTTAGAAGGCGTCACCACAAATGTGGCGTACCGGGTCCAAGATTAGGGCCCATAAACTGAAAGGAAGAAATCGATGAAAAACTCTAAATTTGCCTATTCAATGATGGCCGTAGTTCTGGGTACTGCACTGATGAGTGGTAGCGCTCTGGCCGCAACCACTACTGATAGCGCAGGTGCAAAAATCGATAGTTCCATGAAGAAAGTTGATAACTACATGGGCGACAGCGCCATCACAGCAAAAGTGAAAAGTGCACTGGTAGATGATAAAGCCATTAAAAGCACCGACATCTCTGTGACCACCACATCCGGTGTTGTCACCCTGAGCGGCTTCGTAGCCTCACAGGCTGAAGCTGAGCAGGCAGTTGCCGCTGCGACCAAAGTTGAAGGCGTGAAATCTGTCAGTGACAAATTGCACACCAAAGACAAAAGCGAACAAAGCGTGAAAGGCTACGCCGGTGACTCCGCCACGACGGCTTCTGTAAAAGCCAAACTGCTGGCCGACGACATCGTTCCTTCACGTAACGTGAAAGTAGAAACCACCGCGGGCGTTGTACAGCTTTCCGGTGATGTGAAAGACCAGGCACAGTCTGACCGTGCTGAAAGCGTTGCGAAGACCGTTGATGGCGTGAAAAGCGTTAAAAACGACCTGAAAGTCGCACCGTAATTTCGCAGAACGACAGCAGTAAACGGCGCCCGCCCACGGGAAGGGCGCCGGTTTGAACGACATATTTTGAACAACATATAACGATATACCGTACCTCCTGCACATTTTTCGGGACTGAAGACTTACGTAATACCGCTGTGAATATTTTTTTTGGAAAAATAAGCGTGGGTTTCGCCTAACACTTTCATTTTTCCGACTATCTTTATTAGGTAAGTGATGATTTTTATCTCCGGTAATTGCCGGCTAATAAAGTGTCACCAAGACAATGTACACAGAGACTTCAGACCGGAAGTAGGAGTGTCACCTTTTTAAACTGGCAAAGTGAATATATAGGGTAAAGGAGAAGCTTATGTTTCGTTGGGGCATTATTTTTCTAATCATCGCGCTGATCGCGGCGGCACTGGGTTTTGGTGGTTTGGCTGGTACAGCTGCCTGGGCTGCAAAAATCGTATTCGTAGTCGGTATCATTCTGTTCCTGGTCAGCCTGTTTACCGGTCGTAAACGACTCTGACAATAACGTTATGAAGTCATAACGTTAGCAGATATACCGCAGTAAAAATCGCATCGCCCTCTTGTCTGAAGATATTGCTTACTCGCAGTGTGTTCAGATAAGGGGGCGATGCTTTTTTATGGAATGATGTCTTTGATTGATGTGTTCCGTTAACAAGAAGTAACGATTTTATCCTCACATTTTGGCAAGAAACTCACTCAAACCCGGCAGACAAGGTATGCTCAGAAAAGAGGCCTGTCCGCTGAGGCTAATTGTGTGAGGATGATGCGTTGGGATACAGAATACCTGTCACGCTGGGGAATATAGAACCGCTGGCGTATAAACCTTACCGGCCGGGCAAGATTGCTCTGGTGTGCGAAGGGGGAGGGCAGAGAGGCATTTTTACCGCCGGTGTGCTGGATGAATTTCAGCGTGCCAATTTTAATCCCTTCGATTTATATCTGGGGACTTCCGCCGGTGCACAAAACCTTTCGGCCTTCGTGTGCGGACAACCCGGCTACGCCCGAAGAGTGATTACCCGCTACACCACCAGCCCTGATTTCTTCAATCCTCTGCGCTTTGTGCGTGGAGGACATCTTATCGATCTCGACTGGCTGGTGGATGAAACCGCGAAAAACATGCCGCTGGCGATGGAAAGCGCGGAGAAGCTGCTGATCGACGGTCGCGAGTTTCTGATGTGTGCCTGCCGCAGCGATGACTACACCGCCAACTATTTTGCGCCAACGCGCGAGAACTGGCTGCCGGTGATTAAAGCCTCGAGCGCCATTCCGGGATTTTACCGCATGGGCGTGGATCTGGACGGCATCAGCTATCAGGACGGCGGCATCAGCGATGCTATTCCGGTGGAAGAAGCCTACCGCCGCGGCGCGGACACTATCGTGGTGATCCGCACCGTACCGTCGGCGATGTTTTACACGCCGCAGTGGATGAAGCGCATGGAGCAATGGCTGAGTGAAAGCAGTCTCCAGCAACTGGTGCGCATGATGCAGCATCATGAAAACAGCTATCACCGCATTCAGCAGTTTATTGAAAATCCGCCGGGCGACGTGCGGATTTTCGAAATCTTCCCGCCGAAGCCGCTCGCCAGCCACGCGCTTGGCAGCCGTTTGCCGGCGCTCAATCAGGATTATCATCTGGGCCGCCGCTGTGGCCGCTATTTCCTGTCGGCAGCCGCGCACTGGCTGTTGCCGCGTGAAAACGAGCGCCCTTATCCGCAGGTGACGCCGCGTCCGGTGCGTCCTCAGCGCGTGGTCGTGCCGGCGAACGAACCGGAACACGAAACACCGCTGGCCGCCGCGGTCAGCACTGTAGAACAGATTGTCCTCGACCCTGCCGTGCTCACCGATATGGTGGCCGACGGCGGCGTGGTTCGTCCGGCCGCGTTTCAGGACAACACCAGGGGAGAGTATCGTTCGCAAAACCTTGCTGCTGACATGACTCCTGTGGAGCACTACTCTGCCAGCGAAGGCGATAAGCTGTGAGTTTTCACTTTGTGGATACGCACTGCCATTTCGATTTCCCGCCGTTTACCGGCGCGGAAGCCGAAAGCCTGCGTCTGGCCGGACAGGCTGGAGTGCGGGAAATCATCGTTCCCGCGGTGACCGCCGATCGTTTTGACGGCATTCTCGCGCTGGCAAAAAACTTCCCGCCGCTGTACGCCGCGCTGGGTCTGCATCCGTTATATATCGCACGGCATAGTGATAACGATCTGCAGCAGCTGGATGCACTGCTCAGCCAGCGTTGTCCGCGCGTGGTGGCGGTCGGTGAAATCGGGCTGGATCTGTTTATGGAAACGCCGATGTTTGAGCAACAACAGCGGCTGCTGAAAGCGCAGTTCGCGCTGGCAAAACGTGAGGCGCTGCCGGTGATCCTGCATTCGCGCCGCAGCCACGATCAGCTGGCAGCTATGCTGCGACAGGCGAAACTTCCTGCTACCGGGGTGGTGCACGGGTTTGCGGGCAGCCTTTCGCAGGCGCAGGCGTTTATCAAACTGGGATTTGCGATTGGCGTCGGCGGTACCATCAGCTACGAACGCGCGCAGAAAACCCGTCAGGTGATGGCGCAGTTGCCGCTCTCTTCTTTGCTGTTGGAAACGGATGCACCGGATATGCCGTTGCAGGGTTTTCAGGGGCAACCCAATCGCCCGGAACGCGCCTCCACGGTGTTTGAGGTGTTGTACCAGTTACGCAGTGAAACGCCGCAAGAGATTGCCGATGCGCTGCTCGCCAATACCCGTCGGGTGTTCAATCTTCCTTCCTCGCTGTAAGCCTTTCATTCATTTTGTGATTTAAATAACATTTATTCGTGCTCGGAACACCTTTATAGAGTGGGTTTTACCGCGTGGTAAGAATTATGTTCTCTTTGAAATGTTATTATTATAACATCGAGGGCAAGATTACCGGTCGGTGATCCCTGAGTGTCCGCCCGAACTCCGTTTGTCACGAATCGGGTATACACTCTTATATAGGCCGAATACTGAGCATAATGCCGGGTAAGTGTGATTTAGTTCTCATTTTACCAAGCAACGTTGCAAACGGTTTTCATTTTGTGTGAAATACTGCACACAGGAACCTGATGTGACGTGTTCAAATAGTCACAACGAATTGGCGTTAGCCAATCCAAGCGCGGTGAGAAGGATCTCAGTTGCCGCGTAAGCCGCTAAAGCGCTTACGCACGCTATCTTCAAGGAACCAAGTCCGCTCGCCAACCGTGCAGAATTCTTCTCCGACGTTAACCGCCGAAAGGAATTCATGACTGTATGCTCAGTTCTGGCTGGTCGCTGGAATTGAAAATTGTTGGAGAGTTATATGACCGATTTAACCGCCGCAGCACAACGTGCGCTGAACCTGATGGATTTAACCACCCTGAACGAAGACGACACCGATGCAAAAGTGATCGCGCTTTGTCACCAGGCGAAAAGCCCGGCAGGTAACACTGCTGCTGTTTGTATTTATCCTCGTTTTATTCCGATTGCCCGTAAAACCCTGCGCGAGCAAGGCACGCCGGACATCCGCATTGCCACCGTGACCAACTTCCCGCACGGTAATGACGATCTCGAGATAGCACTGGCCGAAACTCGCGCCGCCATCGCCTACGGCGCTGACGAAGTGGACGTGGTTTTCCCTTACCGCGCACTGATGGCCGGTAACGAGCAGGTCGGTTTTGAGATGGTCAAACAGTGCAAAGAAGCCTGTGCTGCTGCCAACGTATTGCTGAAAGTGATCATCGAAACCGGTGAACTCAAGCAAGACGCGCTGATCCGCAAAGCCTCTGAAATCGCTATCAAAGCAGGCGCTGACTTCATCAAAACCTCCACCGGTAAAGTGCCGGAAAACGCTACATTGCACAGTGCTGAGCTGATGATGAGCGTGATCGCTGAAATGGGCGTGGGCAAAGACGTAGGTTTCAAACCTGCCGGTGGCGTGAAAACCGCTGAAGATGCTGCGCAATATCTGGCGCTGGCTGACCGTCTGCTGGGCCGCGAATGGGCTGACGCACGTCACTTCCGTTTCGGTGCATCCAGCCTGCTGGCAAGCCTGCTGACCACTCTGGGTCACGCTGGCCAGAAAGCCACCAGCAGCTATTGATCACCACGGCACCGCGTCTGCGGTGCGCATCTTTCGGGGCGCTGCCATGCGGCGCTCACACATTCAGCGTCCAGATTTTGGCGTTCAGCTCAGGCAGGGGGATACCTTGTTTCTCGCACAAGAAATTATTCGTAAAAAACGTGATGGCCATCCTTTAAGTGACGAAGAGATTCGTTTCTTTGTGAACGGTATTCGCGACAGTCAGGTTTCAGAAGGTCAGATTGCCGCACTGGCGATGACTATCTATTTCAACGACATGACCATGAATGAGCGCGTTTCGCTGACCATGGCCATGCGCGATTCCGGTACCGTTTTGAACTGGAAAAGCCTGAACCTGAACGGCCCGATTGTGGATAAACATTCCACCGGCGGCGTGGGTGACGTGACGTCTCTGATGTTAGGCCCGATGGTTGCCGCCTGTGGCGGTTACGTACCGATGATCTCAGGCCGTGGCCTGGGCCATACCGGCGGTACGTTGGATAAACTCGAAGCTATTCCTGGCTTTGATATCTTCCCGGATGACAGCCGTTTTCGCAGCATTATTCAGGACGTCGGCGTGGCGATTATCGGCCAGACCAGCTCGCTGGCACCGGCGGACAAACGCTTCTACGCGACCCGCGATATTACCGCGACCGTGGATTCCATTCCGCTTATCACGGCGTCGATCCTCGCCAAGAAACTGGCTGAAGGTCTGGATGCGCTGGTCATGGACGTCAAAGTCGGTTCCGGTGCATTTATGCCGACCTACCAGCTGTCCGAAGATCTGGCCCAGTCAATTGCCGATGTGGCAAACGGCGCAGGCTGCAAAACCACCGCGCTGCTCACCGACATGAATCAGGTGCTGGCTTCGAGTGCCGGTAATGCAGTCGAAGTGCGCGAAGCCGTGCGCTTCCTGACCGGCGAATACCGCAATCCGCGCCTGCTAGAAGTGACCATGGCGCTTTGCGTAGAAATGCTGATCTCCGGCGGTCTGGCAACAGACGACGCCGACGCCCGCAGCAAACTGCAGGCGGTGCTGGATAACGGCAAAGCGGCAGAAATCTTTGGCCGCATGATTGCGGCACAGAAAGGTCCGGCGGACTTTATCGAGAATTACGATCGCTATCTGCCACAGGCCACACTGAGCAAACCGGTGTTCGCCGAAACCAACGGCATCGTCAGTGCGATGGATACCCGCGCGCTGGGTATGGCGGTGGTGTCACTGGGCGGTGGTCGTCGTCGTGCCAGCGATCCTATCGACTACAGCGTCGGTCTGACCCATATGGCGCAGCTCGGCCAGCAGGTCGATACGCGTCAGCCACTGGCGATGATTCACGCCAACAGCGAAAACGCGTGGCAGCAGGCTGCCGCAGAAGTGCGCGCCGCCATTGTCCTGAGTGATAAAGCGCCGGAAAGCACGCCGGTGGTGTATCGCCGGATCGGCGGCAACGCTTGATTTCAGGCGGTCTCGCCCCCATTTAAGACTGATCAGGTACGCGGCAGTTCCGCGTGACCCAATGCGTAACCATTCGCAGGAGAGCAAAATGAAACGTACATTTATCATGGTGTTAGACTCATTCGGTATCGGTGCCAGTGAAGATGCCGAACGCTTTGGCGATACAGGCTCCGACACCCTGGGCCATATCGCGGCTGCCTGTGCGCGTGGCGACGCCGACAAAGGTCGCAAAGGGCCGCTGAATCTGCCGAACCTGACCCGTCTGGGCCTGGCGAAAGCCGCTGAAGAATCTACCGGTAAAATTCCTGACGGCATGGACGGTGATTCTGAAATCACCGGTGCGTATGCCTACGCCAGCGAATTGTCTTCCGGTAAAGATACCCCGTCAGGTCACTGGGAAATTGCCGGTGTGCCTGTACTGTTCGAGTGGGGCTATTTCAGCGACACCACCAACAGCTTCCCACAAGAGCTGCTGGACAAACTGGTCGAGCGCGCCAATCTGCCGGGCTACCTTGGCAACTGTCACTCCTCCGGTACCGTTGTGCTGGATGATTTAGGCGAAGAACACATGAAAACCGGTAAGCCGATTTTCTACACTTCTGCCGATTCCGTTTTCCAGATAGCCTGCCACGAAGAAACTTTCGGATTAGATCGTCTATATCAACTGTGCGAAATCGCCCGTGAAGAGCTGACAGAAGGCGGCTACAACATTGGCCGCGTTATTGCCCGTCCGTTCATCGGCGACAAAGCAGGTAACTTCGAGCGTACCGGTAACCGCCACGACTTAGCGGTGGAACCACCGGCACCGACCATCCTGAAAAAGCTGGTCGATGAGAAAAACGGCCATGTGGTGTCCGTTGGTAAAATCGCCGATATTTACGCGCAGGTCGGTATCACCAAAAAAGTGAAAGCCACCGGTCTGGACGCGCTGTTTGATGCGACCATCAAAGAAATGAAAGAAGCCGGCGATAAGACCATCGTCTTCACCAACTTCGTTGATTTTGATTCCTCTTACGGCCACCGTCGTGATGTTCCGGGCTACGCTGCGGCACTGGAGTTGTTTGACCGTCGCATGCCGGAGTTGCTGGAACTGGTGAAAGAAGATGACATCATCATCTTCACCGCTGACCACGGCTGTGACCCGACATGGCGCGGTACGGATCATACCCGTGAGCACATTCCGGTGTTAATCTACGGCCCGAAAGTGAAACCGGGCTCGCTGGGCCACCGCGAAACCTTCGCGGATATTGGTCAGACGGTCGCGAAATACTTCGACTTGTCACCAATGGACTACGGTAAATCCATGCTGTAAGACTTTGCATACGCGGCCAGTACATTGAATACTGGCCGCGTTTTTATGATGAATGTGATACCTCGCTGATTAAGGAATAAAAAGATGGCAACTCCACACATTAATGCTGAAATGGGCGACTTTGCTGACGTAGTGCTGATGCCGGGAGATCCGCTGCGCGCCAAGCACATCGCGGAAACGTTCCTGCAAGACGTTAAGCAGGTGAACGACGTGCGTGGCATGTTGGGTTTCACCGGCACGTACAAAGGCCGCAGAATTTCAGTTATGGGCCACGGCATGGGCATTCCTTCTTGCTCAATTTATGCCAAAGAGTTGATTACCGAATTCGGCGTGAAAAAAATCATCCGCGTGGGTTCTTGTGGCGCTGTGCGTGCAGACATCAAACTGCGCGATATCGTCATCGGTATGGGTGCCTGCACCGATTCCAAAGTGAACCGCATGCGTTTTAAAGACCACGACTATGCCGCAATCGCTGATTACGACATGGTGCGTAACGCCGCTGATGCCGCTAAAGCGAAAGGTATTCACGCCCGCGTAGGTAACATCTTCTCCGCAGATCTGTTCTATACACCAGACCCGCAAATGTTCGACGTGATGGAAAAATACGGCATCCTGGGCGTAGAAATGGAAGCCGCCGGTATCTACGGCGTGGCAGCAGAATTCGGTGCAAAAGCGCTGACCATCTGTACCGTTTCCGACCATATCCGTACTCATGAGCAAACGACCGCTGCTGAACGCCAGACGACCTTCAACGACATGGTTGAAATCGCGCTGGAATCCGTTCTGCTGGGCGATAAAGAATAAGTTCTGCCGCATTGTCGCAGAATTAAAAACGGGCGCCGGAAGGCGCCCGTTTTGCTATGTAATGAGATATGCATTCCCTGAGGTAACGCGTTATCTGATTATTTGAATCACTTAGGTTTGCTGCGTTTCAGGCTACGGTAGGCGGCCTGCGCGGCTTCTTTGGTTTGCGCTTCGGTGGCCGGTTTCGCTGGCGCCACTTCGGCGTCGGGTTCGGTCAGGTTCAGCGTCGGCGGCGGGCCAAAATCGTCAGGAGCTTCTTCTTCCGGCTCATCATCTTCTTTCACCGGTTTACTGGCCGTCAGCAGGAACGGCGATTGCTGCCAGCGTGAACGGCGCCCCTGCAACAGCGTGCGTGCGAGTATAATGCCGACACCCAACGCGGCCAGCATCATCAGGCGCAGCAGGTTGGTGGTGTTATCCACCTGTTTGGATTCGGTCGCCAGCACGTGCGTATCCAGTGTGATGCGCAAAAAACCGCTCGGCCCGCTCTTGTCTTCGATAGGCACCACAATCTGATGGTTGAAGTAGCTGCCCGCGCGTTTGCCGTCGAGTGAAAGACGATCGCGCACCGGCACCTGTTCACCCGCATGGGCGACCAGCGAGCCGTCCGATTCATAAACGCTGGCGTCGAGAATGCGGCTGCCGTCGGTGAGCTGACTCAAAATAGTGGAAATTTGTGCGATATCCGCGCCATCATTGTCGCTGTCCATTAATGGCGCGAGCGAAAATGCCACCTGTTTGGCGAGCGTTTGGGCGAGTTGCTCGACCTGCGTAGATCGGGCGAGCTGATGCCCCAGGCTGAAGTAGGAAGCGCCTTGCATAAGAATGACTAATAACGCCAGGCTAATCAATACGATAGCAGCGCGGTGCAGGCGAAATTTGAGTTTGGCCTTTGCCATTCCGTTTCCTTGCGTTTTTCGATGACTTTAATGTTGCCAGAAGCGGCAGCGATAAGGTAGCTTGATGCCTTCT
Organism: Rahnella inusitata; assembly: GCF_003263515.1. Lineage (GTDB taxonomy): Bacteria > Pseudomonadota > Gammaproteobacteria > Enterobacterales > Enterobacteriaceae > Rahnella > Rahnella inusitata. The sequence continues at coordinate 15,711 of NZ_JYDE01000025.1, forward strand.
TTTATCGGCGACGCCCTGCCTTTTCTACCGTTTTTTCATTGTCGTTTTAACAAACCAATCTACCGGAGTAATCATGCCAAACAGTCTGACCTATTGCGATCTTCCCGCGGAGATCCACCAATGGCCGGGACTTCCCCTTTCATTGAGCGGTGATGAAGTGATGCCGCTGGATTACCGGGCAGGACACACCGGGTGGCTTCTGTACGGTAGAAAACTCGATAAAATCAGCATTACACAGTTCCAGCGCCAGTTAGGGCGCGCTCTGGTCATTGTCAGCGCGTGGGCGGTGGAAGGCTATCAGGTGGTGCGTCTGGCCGGGTCACTGACGGCGGATGCGCAAAAACTGGCGGAATCCTTTGAGTTTGACGTCACGCAGCTCGGTAAAGTGCCTTACCTGCGCACGCCGGGCCTGCTGGTGATGGACATGGATTCTACCGCGATTGAGATTGAATGCATCGATGAAATTGCCAAACTGGCGGGCGTCGGTGAACAGGTGTCAGAAGTGACCGAACGCGCAATGCGCGGCGAGCTGGATTTCTCCGCCAGCCTGCGTCAGCGCGTCGCTACGCTTAAGGACGCCGATGCCAGCATTCTGCAACAGGTGCGTGAAACCCTGCCGCTGATGCCGGGGCTGACGGTCATGGTTCAGCGTTTGCAGGAAGCGGGCTGGCACGTGGCGATTGCGTCCGGCGGCTTTACTTATTACGCCGAATACCTGCGCGATAAGCTGAATCTGGTGGATGTGGCCGCCAACGAGTTGGAAATCCGTAACGGCAAACTGACTGGCCGCGTGATCGGGCCGATTGTCGATGCACAATACAAAGCCGATACGCTGCTGAAACTGGCCGAAAAGCTGGAAATCCCGCATGAACAAACTGTGGCGATTGGCGACGGTGCCAACGATCTGAAAATGATGGCCGTCGCGGGCATGGGCATTGCCTATCACGCCAAACCAAAAGTCTACGAACAGGCGGAAGTGTGCATCCGTCATGCGGATTTGCTGGGGGTTTTGTGTATTCTCAGCGGAAGTCAGTCCTAGTCAGCAAATACAGAACGCTAATAAACAAAGAGGTAAGTTGTGGCTAAAGCTCCAAAACGTGCATTTGTGTGTAATGAATGTGGCGCAGACTATCCGCGCTGGCAAGGGCAGTGTAGTGCCTGTCAGGCCTGGAACAGCATTACTGAAATCCGTTTGGCGGCTTCTCCGACCGTGGCGCGCAACGAACGCCTGACCGGTTATGCGGGCGATGCGGGCGTCAGCCGCGTGCAAAAGCTCTCGGACATCAGCCTCGATGAACTTCCGCGTTTCAGCACCGGTTTTAAAGAGTTTGACCGCGTGCTCGGCGGCGGCGTGGTGCCGGGAAGCGCGATTCTGATCGGCGGGAATCCCGGCGCCGGTAAAAGTACCTTGCTGCTGCAAATTCTGTGTCATCTCAGCGAAAACATGAAAACGCTGTACGTCACCGGGGAAGAATCGCTGCAACAGGTCGCGATGCGCGCCCACCGTCTCGGGTTGCCGACGGCCAACATGAACATGCTTTCGGAAACCAGCATCGAGCAGATTTGTGAAATTGCTGATGTTGAAAAACCGAAACTCATGGTCATCGACTCCATTCAGGTGATGCACATGGCGGATATCCAGTCGTCGCCGGGCACCGTGGCCCAGGTGCGTGAAACGGCGGCTTATCTGACACGCTTCGCCAAAACGCGCGGCGTGGCGATCGTGATGGTCGGTCACGTCACCAAAGACGGTTCACTGGCCGGGCCGAAAGTGCTCGAACACTGTATCGACTGTTCCGTACTGCTCGATGGCGATGCGGATTCCCGTTTCCGCACATTGCGCAGCCATAAAAACCGTTTTGGCGCGGTGAACGAGCTGGGCGTGTTTGCCATGACCGAACAAGGTTTACGCGAAGTCAGCAACCCTTCCGCCATCTTCCTCAGCCGCGGCGATGAAATCACCTCGGGCAGTTCTGTCATGGTGCTGTGGGAAGGCACGCGGCCATTGCTGGTTGAAGTGCAGGCGCTGGTCGATCAGTCGATGATGGGCAATCCGCGCCGCGTGGCCGTGGGCCTTGAGCAGAACCGTCTGGCTATCCTGCTGGCCGTTTTGCATCGTCACGGCGGGCTGCAGATGGCGGATCAGGATGTTTTCGTCAACGTGGTCGGCGGTGTGAAAGTCACTGAAACCAGTGCCGATCTGGCGCTGTTGCTCTCGCTGGTGTCGAGCCTGCGGGACAGGCCGTTGCCGCACGATTTAGTGGTCTTCGGCGAAGTCGGGCTTTCCGGGGAAATCCGTCCGGTGCCGAGCGGTCAGGAGCGTATAACCGAAGCGGCGAAGCACGGCTTTAAACGTGCCATTGTGCCGCACGCTAACGTGCCGAAAAAAGTACCTGCCGGTATGCAGGTGTTTGGCGTCAAAAAACTGGCTGATGCGCTGGCGATCCTCGACGATTTGTAACGGTTATCCGGTGTTCTTTCGCCCTGAGTTTGTGCTATTTTTTGTTTAGTAAAGCAAACATAAGGACAGGGTATGTCTCAGTTCGATTATCTGAAAACCGCGATTAAGCAGCAGGGAAGAACATTACAGCAGGTGGCAGAGGCCAGCGGGATGACCAAGGGTTATCTGAGCCAGCTGTTGAATGCAAAGATAAAAAGCCCCAGCGCGCAAAAGCTCGAGGCACTGCATCGCTTCCTCGACCTTGAGTTTCCCCGCCGCGAAAAAAATATTGGCGTGGTGTTCGGCAAGTTTTATCCGCTGCACACCGGCCATATCTATCTGATCCAGCGCGCCTGTAGTCAGGTCGACGAACTGCACATCATCATGGGCTACGACGAGCCACGCGACCGCGAATTGTTCGAGAACAGTTCGATGTCCCAGCAGCCGACGGTGAGCGATCGTCTGCGCTGGCTGCTGCAAACCTTCAAATACCAGAAAAATATCCGTATCCACGCCTTTAACGAGGAGGGCATGGAGCCATATCCGCACGGCTGGGATGTCTGGGGGCGCGGCATCAAAGAGTTCATGGGCCAGAAAGGCATTGAACCGAATACCATTTATTCCAGCGAAGAGGCCGATGCGCCGCAGTACCGCGAGCATCTGGGTATTGAAACCGTTTTGATTGACCCGAAACGATCCTTCATGAACATCAGTGGCCGCCAGATCCGTCACGATCCGTTCCGCTACTGGGATTACATTCCGACCGAAGTGAAGCCGTTCTTTGTGCGTACCGTGGCGGTGTTGGGCGGCGAATCCAGCGGAAAATCGACGCTGGTCAATAAGTTAGCCAACATCTTCAACACCACCAGCGCCTGGGAATATGGCCGCGATTATGTGTTCTCACACCTCGGCGGTGACGAGATGGCACTGCAATATTCTGATTATGATAAAATCGCTCTCGGTCAGGCGCAGTATATTGATTTTGCAGTAAAATATGCCAATAAAGTGGCCTTCATCGATACTGATTTCCTGACCACGCAGGCGTTCTGTAAAAAGTACGAAGGCCGCGAGCATCCGTTCGTGCAGGCGCTGATGGACGAATACAAATTCGATCTGGTGATCCTGTTGGAAAACAACACGCCGTGGGTCGCCGACGGTCTGCGCAGTCTGGGCAGCACCACGGACCGCATGTCTTTCCAGAATCTGTTAATCGATATGCTGAAACAAAACAATGTCGATTACGTTCACGTTGAATCGTCGGATTACGACCAGCGTTTTCTGGAATGTATCGAGCTGGTGCAGAATATGCTGGCCGCCGATACCAGCCGGTTGAACGCGCCGTCCTTGTCCTGACCCCTGCCAGCCAGAAAGACTAAAAGGCGCTTACTCTGCGGAGTCGGCGCTTTTTTTATCACTGTCATTTCGGGTTATATAATCATTCATTACATGAATGATTTGGCTACTTTGCATTTTTTATAATTATTAATGAATTCATCTGATTATACTTTAATGGAATTTTATTAATTCTGTTTGTAACGCGGATAAATAAAAAACCAAACTATTTCATACGGTTGAAAAGACATCATTTTTTTCATCATTAATTACGCATTTTATGCGTAAACCCCATTTACGAAATAAAAATACAGTGACGACCGTTGAGTTTTATTTGTCAGATTATACTCATTCATTGTGCCTCGCATTCCGGCGGAGGCTTTCTAAGGTGATCAGAATGAATTTATCATTCAAGCCCTGGGGTATTTCAGTGCTGTGCGGCGCGGGTGCTTTTGCGCTGGCCAGCGTAATGTTTATGCAGGGTTGGCTGCCGGTCAGTTCACAGGCAGAAACCACCACCCAGACAGCGCCTCCTGCGCCTGTTGCCACACCAGCGCCTGTTGCCACACCTGTGCCCGCAACGACCAATACGCCTCCCGCTTTTACGCAAGCACAGCTCGATCAGTGGGTTGCACCCGTGGCGCTCTATCCTGACAGCCTGCTTTCGCAAGTGCTGATGGCTTCGACCTATCCGACTAACGTGATTCAGGCTGTTCAATGGTCGCGTGACCATCCGCAAAGTCAGGGTGATGCCGCGGTTAGCGCCGTGGCGAATGAGCCGTGGGATCCGAGCGTGAAATCGCTGGTGGCGTTCCCGCAACTGCTGGCGCTGATGGGTGAAGATCCTGCATGGGTACAAAATCTCGGCGACGCGTTTCTGGCGCAGCCTGCCGACGTGATGGATACCGTGCAAAAATTCCGTCAGGTGGCGCAAAAGAGCGGAGCGCTGAAAAGCACACCGCAGCAGAAAGTGACGGTTAAACCGGCGGCGCAAAGCAGCAATACCACCGTGGTGAAAAGCGCACCCGCGCAGCAAACCATCATTATTGAATCCGCCGATCCGCAGGTCGTTTACGTACCGAGCTACAACCCGAATGTGGTGTATGGCGCCTGGCCGACTCCGGCTTATCCGCCGGTCTATTTGCCGCCGCCTCCGGGGCAGCAGTTTGTGAATGGCGTGGTCTCGGGCATCGGTTTTGGTGTGGGCGTCGCCGCGACCTATGCCATTTTCGGCAGTATCGATTGGGATGACGACCACCATCACGACGACTATGATCACCATGACGATCATCATGATGACGGCCATCATGGCGGGGGACAAAATAATTACGTCAACGTTAACGTCAATAATTACAACCGTATCTCCGGTAATAACAATGCGGTGAATCATGCAGGTTCCGCAAATAGCGCAGGCTGGCAGCACAATGCAGCGTTCAACGCCGGTACGCCAAACCGTCCTGCAAACCTCGGCGGTGCCACGCAAAACCGTGCGCTGAGCAATGCCGCGCAGCGTAATAATTATCGCGGTTTTGACGGCAGCGCGTCGGGCGTAACAATGGCGGGGTGCAGAATCAGAATCTCGATCAGCGCCGTCAGCAGGCGGCGTCGGTGATGAACAGTCATCCTGGTTTTACGCCGGGGCAATCGCATTTATCACCACGCTCGGTACCTGCCAGCCGTCCTGTATCGGCATCTGACAGCCATCATTTTTCAGGTCGTCAGTTACCGCAGCACGATGGGTTATCTCACCAGGGGCAGCTGTCGCACCGTCAGCCGTTTTCTCAGCAGACCCAAGGCAACGTGACGCGCAGCACGGCGTTTAGCGGGAATTCCAGCCGTTCGCCGTCGTGGCAACAGCAGCATGCGCGGGGGGATCAGAGTCGTCGTCAGATGCGTGACTTCCAGCCTGCGAGGAACGCCGGTGCGGAAGGTCATCACTTTCAGCGGCGCTAATTTTATGAGGAAAGGTAATGATTAAGTTTAGCCGTCTTCTGATTTCTGCCGGTGCGCTGGTGCTTCCATTGTGCGCTTTCGCCCAGCAGTCCTTCCCGCAGCCGGAGCTGGCCGCTCAGGCACTGGTAAACGCGGTGAGCGGGCATGACGATGCCGCACTGAAACAATTACTGGGTGATGACTGGCAGGTGTATCTGCCGCCAAAGGATGTCGATCCTGAGGAAGTCGCCCGCTTTTTACGCGACTGGAATGTCAGCCACAGTATCGTGAAGCAGGGGGACATGGCGCATCTGAACGTCGGTGCGGAAAACTGGCAGTTACCTCTTCCGATGAAACACACTGCGCAGGGCTGGTCATTTGATATGGCCTCGGGTGCGGCAGAGATCGCCACGCGAACCATCGGGCGCAACGAGCTCTCGACCATTCAGGCGGTCGCGGCGTATGCCGATGCCCAGCACCAATACCAGCAGGGCGCGGGGCAGTATGCGCAAAAGTTTATCAGTACTGACGGGCAGCACGACGGATTGTACTGGCCGGTGAAAGAGGGCGAAGCCCCCAGCCCGCTTGGTCCAGCCTTTGGTAATGATCAGCCGGGGTCTGCTTATCACGGCTACTACTTCCGCATTCTGACCGCGCAGGGCGCGAATGCCAGCGGCGGGGCTTACAGTTATATCGACAACGGTAAAATGACTAAGGGCTTTGCGCTCATCGCCTGGCCAGTGGATTACGGTCACACGGGCATCACCAGTTTTATGATAAATCAGCAGGGCGAGGTGTATCAGCAGGATTTAGGTGCCGACACCGACGCAGCGGCGCGGGCGATTAACACGTTTGACCCGGATGCGAAATGGCAGAAGGTCGACGACGGAGAATAGCCGTCGGAAGCGCAGAAAACAGAAAGCCGCCACGCAAGTGACGGCTTTTTTATTTCCAACGGTGTCTGCTTAGAATGCGACGACCACTTTGCCCTGCATATGACCGTCGAGCACTTTGGCGTGCGCGGCTTCGATGCTTTCAACGCTCAGGCCGTGAAGGGTATCGCTCAGCGTGGTCTGCACTTTGCCTTCATCCACCAGCGCGGCGACCTGTTTGAGGATTTCGCCCTGCTGCGCGATGTCCGGCGTATTGAACATGCTGCGGGTGTACATCAGTTCCCAGTGCAGCGCGGCGCTTTTCAGCTTCAGCTGGTTCATATCCAGCGGATGTTCGTTCTCAACGATGGTACAGATGTGGCCCATCGGCGCGATCAGATCGGAAATCGCTGCCCAGTGACCGTCGGTATCGTTCAGGCACAGAATGAAATCCACCTGTTTGATGTCATGCTTCGCCAGTTCGCCTTTCAGATCTTTGTAGTTCACGGTCAGATCCGCCCCGCGATCCAGACACCACTGCACGGATTCCGGGCGTGACGCCGTCGCAATGACTTTCACTTTGCTGCGCAACGACGCGAATGGGATCGCCAGTGATCCAACGCCACCGGCACCGCCGATGATCAGCAGGGTTTTGTCTTCTGAGGCATTCTGGATGTTCAGATGCTCAAACAGCGCTTCCCACGCGGTAAGCGCCGTCAGAGGCATCGCGGCGGATTCCGCCCAGTTCAGGCTTTTCGGTTTGACCGACACAATGCGTGAGTCGATCAGCTGTTCGGTGGCGTTACTGCCGGAGCGGGTGATATCACCGGCGTACCAGACTTCATCGCCCGCTTTGAAATTTTTGACCGCGCTGCCGACGGATTTGACGATACCGCTCGCATCCCAGCCGAGGACTTTCGGCGCATCCAGACCCTTTTTCTGTACGCCTTTATGCACTTTGGTATCGACCGGGTTGACTGACACGGCTTTCACTTCCACCAGCAGATCGTGTTCACCGGCGGCAGGCTGTGGTAATTCGACAGCGATGAAATGCGCCGGGTCTTTCGGGTTTACTGCGATTGCTTTAACAGACATCAGAATTTCTCCGTTTGCTTCTTAGGGTATACAGACAGTCTAGCCCTCCTGCGGCAAGCTGATAAGATGGACAATATCTAACAAAGTGTTCGGCTGAGGTGAACAATCGTGTTTAAACAATTGCAGGACATGGCGCTGTTTGCGCTGGTGGCCGAATGCGGAAGTTTCACGCAGGCGGCGAAACGCGCGGGTTTGCCGAAATCCAGCGTCAGTCAGCGCATCAGCCAGCTGGAAAAATCCCTCGGCCTGCGGCTGCTCAACCGCACCACGCGCCAGCTGAATCTGACTTTCGCCGGTGAACGCTATTTGATTCATTGTCAGGAAATGATGCAGGCCAGTGAGCGGGCGGAGCTGGCGATACGCCGTCTGCGCGACAACCCGAGCGGGCGGTTGCGCATTACCAGCCCGGCGGGACTGGGCGCGACGCTGCTGGCGCGGGTGAACGTCGAGTTTCAGAAGCGGTACCCCGACGTCTCGCTGGAAGTGTCAGTCTCCGATGCGATGGTCGATCTGGTGCAGGAAGGGTTTGATATCGCACTGCGCACCGGCAAACCGCAGGACTCCTCGCTGATTGGCCGTGATCTTGGCCACAGCCCGCGCTATTTGCTGGCATCTCCGGCGTATCTGGCGCAGCATCCGGCGCTCGAATCGCCGCAGCAGCTGGCGTCGCATCACTGTATCGCGCACCGTGCCTGGTCGGAGTGGGTACTGCACCGCGGCGAATCCTATCATCGCTGGCTGTTGCCTTCGACGCATACCACCGACAATCTGCTGTATGCGCGGGAATGCGCGCTGGCGGGGGCAGGCATCACGCTGTTACCGGCATTTTTGTGTCATGACGAAGTGGCGAAAGGCCTGCTGGTGCGGGTGCTGCCTGAGTGGGAAGCAGAGGGCAACGATCTGTATCTGGTCTATCCGGGGAGGAAACTGAATTCTCCGGCGCTGGCCTGTTTTATCGATTTTATGCTGGAAGAGTACGGCTTTGCGAAGAGCTACAATGAGACGCTTGCGGGGTAACCGACAGACATAAAAAAGGCCCGTTTCCGGGCCTTCGCTGAAAAGCATAAGTAAGAAGATTACTTGATGATTTTCTTGTACTTGATGCGTTTTGGCTCTAACGCTTCAGCACCTAAAGTCCGTTTTTTGTATTCTTCGTATTCGGTGAAGTTACCTTCGAAGAATTCCACTTTGCCTTCATCCTGATAATCGAGGATGTGGGTCGCGATGCGGTCGAGGAACCAGCGGTCATGGGAAATGACCATGGCGCAGCCTGGGAATTCCAGCAAGGCGTTTTCCAGCGCGCGGAGGGTTTCGATATCCAGGTCGTTGGTCGGTTCATCGAGCAGCAACATGTTACCGCCAACCTGCAGCAGTTTAGCCAGATGCAGACGACCACGCTCACCACCGGACAGTTCGCCAACGCGTTTGCCCTGATCAACACCTTTGAAGTTAAAGCGGCCAACGTAGGCGCGGCTTGGCATTTCAGTGGTACCGATGCGCATGATGTCCTGACCACCGGACACTTCTTCCCACACGGTTTTGCTGTTGTCCATGGAATCACGGAACTGATCGACGGACGCCAGTTTCACCGTATCACCCAGCTCGATGGTACCGGCGTTCGGTGCTTCCTGACCTGACATCATGCGGAACAGCGTGGATTTACCCGCGCCGTTCGGACCGATGATCCCGACAATCGCGCCTTTTGGCACGGTGAAGGACAAATCATCGATCAGCACACGGTCGCCGTAAGACTTGCTCAGGTTTTTCACTTCAACGACTTTGTCGCCAAGGCGTGGACCCGGTGGAATGAACAGTTCGTTGGTTTCGTTACGTTTCTGGTATTCGGTGCTGTTCAGTTCTTCAAAGCGTGCCAGACGGGCCTTGCCTTTAGACTGACGGCCTTTTGCGCCCTGACGTACCCATTCCAGCTCTTTCTCGATAGATTTACGACGAGCCGCTTCAGAAGAAGCTTCCTGCGCCAGACGTTCATCTTTCTGTTCCAGCCAGCTGGAATAGTTACCTTCCCACGGAATACCTTCACCGCGGTCAAGCTCCAGGATCCATCCGGCTACGTTATCGAGGAAGTAACGGTCATGGGTGATCGCCACAACGGTGCCTTCGAAATCGTGCAGGAAACGTTCCAGCCATGCCACGGATTCTGCATCCAGGTGGTTGGTAGGTTCGTCGAGCAGCAGCATGTCTGGTTTTTCCAGCAACAGGCGGCACAGTGCCACACGGCGGCGTTCGCCCCCTGAGAGGGTCGCGACTTTCGCGTCCCAGTCGGCCAGACGCAGCGCATCGGCGGCGCGTTCCAGCTGGCTGTTAAGGTTGTGGCCGTCATGCGCCTGAATGATCTCTTCCAGACGGCCCTGTTCGGCGGCCAGTTTGTCGAAATCAGCGTCAGGATCGGCATACAGTGTATAGACCTCATCGAGACGTTTTAACGCGCCAACGACTTCGGAAACGGCTTCTTCCACGGACTCACGCACGGTGTGTTCCATGTTCAGCTGCGGTTCCTGCGGCAGATAGCCGATTTTAAGATCCGGTTGTGGGCGCGCTTCACCTTCGATGTCGGTATCAATACCCGCCATGATGCGCAAAAGCGTAGATTTACCTGAGCCGTTCAGACCCAGAACACCGATTTTGGCGCCAGGGAAGAAACTCAGGGAGATGTTCTTAAGAATATGACGCTTCGGCGGAACAACTTTGCCGAGGCGGTGCATGGAATATACGTATTGAGCCACGTTGTTTTGAGCCTCTTTCTCTGCGGACCGCGCGTGTGTGCCAGACCAGAGTTCCTGATCCAACGGGCGCTGCGGCGAAATAAGCCAGCCCCGCCTGACTGCGGCATGACTGATAAGGGTTCCGACCGGCAAGTTTAGCGTGTTTCAGTCGTGTTCCCAACCATCAGCTTCACAGTAAGGCGAGAATGTTACCGGAGAAGGGGGAGGCTTAACGTTTTTCACCAACAGGAACCCATGATTTCCCCGGATTCACTGGCAGGGCGCAGCGGGCGGGGGCGGCCAACAAACATGCCGGAAGTCAGGATGTCAGTGAGTTTAACAACATGATAAATCGCCTGTTTATTTTGGGTTTTGACTTTGCGTTTGATATTGCCTTTGTGCGAGGCCACGGTCTTTTGCTTGATATTCAGATGCTGCGAAATGTTCTGCGTATCCAGACCTGACATCCACATTTTCAGAATGCTGAACTCGGTGCGGCTCAGGCTGACCGGCGTAAGATCTAACGGCACGCCGATTTCGATCGCGCGGGAGAGTTGCAGGTTATGGGCGATCAGCTGGTAAATCGTCGTGGTGCGGATCGATTTCGACACAATGATCACGTTGCGCCGGATTGGCACATAGTTCTGATAGTTGAGGTTATCTTTGGAAATGAACACAAAAAACAGCGTATCGGGACGGGCATTGATGACGGCTTTCAGCGCCTGCCCCGACCGCACATCCGACATAAAGCAGTCTTCATTTACAAAGATGATTTCAGGTGTGAGTGACTTGCAGGCGGTTTGCAGCTCGCTGATGTCCTTAAGCGAAAGAATATCTTTCTGGTGTTGTCCGTTCAGTTGCAATAGCGACTGCAATGCCAGTTGCGTGTAATAGCATTTATCTACAATGAGCGATGACATCATGCGTTACCTATTTTTGGCTCCCTGAATCTGCTGGTGCAGAAAGAGCTCGTTGTTATGTGACCGGCTTTTGAATCTGTGGGGCGTACCCTGAAAATTGCCGGTAAGCGGCAATACTGAAAAAACTGTGTGCGGGAATACCCTTGGGCAGAGTAATAAGTCGGGGGCGGGTTGATGTAAATCAGTTGTGCGGGCTTTGGGATGTTTTGTGAGAAATTTGAGACGAAATGAGCCTGTGTGACCGTAATGTTTCAGAATTTGTCATATTTTTGAGAAAAAAAACCGGGCTACAGAACATAGCCCGGCAGTTTGCGTAAACGTCAGACTTTCTTGCGGATAAAGCGGTTCACCAGCCATTTCTCCATTTCGACGATGACGAAAATCATCGCCCCGACCACCAGCGTAATGCCCCAGAATTTCAGTGGCATTGGCACGGTGCCGAACAGGCTGTTCATCACCGGCAGGTAAATAATCGCCAGCTGCAACACCAGCAACACGGCGGAGACCACCCACAGACCTTTGTTGACGAACACTTCGCGGGTCAGCGGGAAACGGTCCATTACGCGACAGTTAAACATGTAGACCCACTGCGCGGTGACCAGCGTCTGCAACAGCACGGTGCGGATAAGGTCGCTGCTGTAGCCGCGCGGCTGCATCCAGGCTTCAAGGATAAAGGCGCTGCAGGCAATCAGGATACCGACGAACGCGATACGCCAGACCGAGTACAGATCGAGAACATGTTGACCCGGTGCGCGCGGACGGCGACGCATCATGCCTTTCTCTGCCGGCTCGAAGGCCAGACCGAAGGAAAGCGTGGTCGAGGTGGCCATGTTCATCCAGAGGATCTGCACCGGCGTCAGCGGGATCACCGCACCGGCCAGAATTGCCAGAATAATCAGCAGGCCCTGCGCGAGGTTAGTTGGCAGAATAAACAGGATGGTTTTCTTCAGGTTGTCATAAACACGACGCCCCTCTTTCACTGCGCTGGCGATGGTCGCGAAGTTGTCATCAGTCAGCACCATATCAGCCGCTTCTTTGGTGACTTCAGTGCCTTTGATGCCCATTGCGATGCCGACGTCGGCCTGTTTCAGCGCAGGCGCATCGTTCACACCGTCGCCGGTCATGCCGACAACTTCGCCGGTGTCCTGCAAGGCTTTCACCAGACGCAGTTTATGCTCAGGACTGGTGCGGGCGAAGATGTCGTACTGGCTGGCGGCGACCGCCAGTTCTGCGTCGTCCATGTGCTCCAGCTGGTAGCCGGTGATGGAATCGCCGCTGTTGCCGATACCCAGCATTTTGCCGATAGCCATTGCGGTTTCCTGATGGTCACCGGTGATCATTTTGACGCGGATCCCAGCCTGCTGGCACTGGGCAATCGCATCAATCGCTTCCGGACGCGGCGGATCCATCATTCCGGCGATACCGGCGAAAATCAGACCGTCCTGCAAATCGTCATGGTGCAAATCGCCGTTAATTTGAGGCTCATCTTTGAACGCTGCGGCAACCATGCGCAGGCCCTGACGGGCATAGCGCGCCATTTCCTCTTCCCAGTACTCGCGGCGGAAAGGTTTGATGCCGTCTTCAGTCAGCTCAAATTTCGCCAGCGAGAACAGCACATCCGGTGCGCCGGTCAAAAACAGCTGCGTTTTGCCGTTAATGCGTTGCAGCGTGGACATGTATTTGTGTTTGGAGTCGAACGGGATTTTGTCCAGCGGCTCAATTTTGCCGGTATTCAGGTTTGATTTTGCCGCCAGCACTTTCAGCGCGCCGGAGGTTGGTCCGCCAGTGATGCCCCAGTGGCCTTTGTCGTCCTGCATCAGCTGGCTGTCGTTACAGATATCCACGGCGGTGATAAAGGTGTTGAGCACCGGCGTGTTAATGACATCGATCTGCTGCTGCGTCACGGCATCAACAATACGGCCTTTTGGCTGGTAGCTTTCGCCTTCGACGTTGTAGACGTGGTCGGCCAGGATCACGGCCTTGACGGTCATTTCATTCATCGTCAGTGTGCCGGTTTTATCCGAGCAAATGACGGTCATGGATCCGAGGGTTTCGACGGTCGGCAGCTTGCGGATGATGGCGTGATTTCGTGCCATCGACTGGACGCCCAGGGACAGAATAATCGAGATAATCGCCGGTAAACCTTCCGGTACGGAGGCGACCGCCAGACTGATTAGCGACAGCAGCAGTTCGCCGAGTGGCATATCACGCAGGATGAAGGCGAAAACGAACAGGAACGCCATCATCAGTAAAATCAGGGCGAAAATGCCTTTGCCCAGTTTATCGATTTGCTGCAACAGCGGGGTACGCTGCGGCTTAATCTCAGACATCATCTGGTTGATGTGGCCGAGTTCAGTTTCTTTACCGGTGGCGTAAACCACACCGGATGCGGTTCCGCCGCTTATCATTGTGCCGGAGAACAGCAGATTGTGGCGGTCACCAATCATCACTTCGCCGTCAATGACGTGGGCGTTTTTGGTGACGACGGTGGATTCGCCGGTCAGGATCGCTTCTTCGACCTGCAGATTGTGGGCGCTGATGATGCGCAGATCAGCCGGGATCTTGTCGCCCGGACGCAGCTGCACGATATCACCGGGCACCAGCTGGTCAGCATTGATCGTTTGCACTTGTCCGTCGCGCAGGACGACGGCCTGGCTTGACAGCATATTCTGAATACTTTTCAGTGACTTCTCTGCGCTGTTTTCTTGCAAAAAGCCGATCAGCGCGTTGACGACCGCCACACCCAGGATCACAAAGGTATCAACCCAGTGTCCCATCGCGCCGGTCACAACCGCCGCGGCCAGCAGGATATAAATCAGGACATCATTAAAGTGCGCCAGAAAACGCATCAGCGCGCTTTTGGTTTGTTTTTCCGGCAGGGCATTTGGGCCATATTCATTCAGACGCTGAGTGGCGTCCTGAGGGCTCAGACCATTTTCGTCTGTGCCCAAACGTAGCATGGCTTCTTTACCGCTCAGCTGATACCAGGTTTTGTTTTCTGGCGAAGTTGAAGAGGAAGGACTGGCATTGGTTTTCACAACAGGTGATGAAGGATTCATAACGTTTTCCATAAGCGATTAAAAGAGTGTCGCAGATTTATTAATTCATCAGAGTAATTGCGGGAAATATCAAGCCGCTTTTACAATATGGGGGAGATGATAATTTAATACGGGAAAGCGGTTTTGATCTGAGTTAAGAAATACTTTGTTACGTGGGTTTTTAATATTTTTGTCTTTTAAAAACAATAAATTATAGAAATTAGGATTATCTGTATTTTTAACTTTTCATTTAACCTTTGTTTAGGAAGTAATTAATTAAGTAAATTAGCGTAAACAAAAATCAGGTTTGTCAGTGCATCTATTATAATTGTGATAGTAAGGTTGCTATCTTTTATCGCGAATAATCCTAAGAATATTTTAATTCACCTGTTAATAATAAGGTCATTATGCAGCCAATGTAAAAACGTCCCGGGATGTCTGGTAAGCATCCAACGTATGCACCACACTGTGTAAAGTTTGTGATGTCACGGCGGCATTACTTCAATTTTAAAAATGAATCGATTAGCGTAGGCGAGGTCTACAGTACGTAGAACAGTTTCGACATGAAAATCAGAGCGTCTGTAGCGTTATATCTGTGCAATCTGCGCAGTAAGAAAGACAACCCGCGAGGATAAAGGTAAGTATGGTCAAGGTGGACAAGTGGTACTCGCTGGCAATGAGCGTGTTGCTGGTGACGGCGTCGGGCGCGGCGAAGGCAGATTCCCTCGACGCACAGCGTCAGCACTACATGCAGATTAAACAGGCGTGGGACAGCAACCAGATGGACGTCGTCAGTCAGCTGATGCCGACGCTGGAAGACTATCCGCTTTATCCTTATCTGGAGTACCGCCAGCTGACGCAAAATTTGGGCGAAGCGACGCCGGCTCAGATCAATGCTTTCGTGAAAGCTAATCCGACATTACCGCCTGCGCGCTCTTTACCTGCCCGTTTCGTGAACGAGCTGGCGAACCGTCAGGACTGGAACAGTTTACTCTCCTTCAGCCCGCAGGCACCGAAACCGGTCGCTGCGCGTTGTAACTTCTATTACGCCAAATGGGTGACCGGCGATCAGAAAACCGCCTTCGATGGTGCAAAAGACATCTGGCTCACCGGCACATCGTTGCCGAACGCCTGCGACAAGCTGTTCAGCGTCTGGCAGGGAGCCGGTAACCAAACCGCACTGACCACGTTGCAGCGAATTGGCCTGGCGATGAAAGCCGGGAATACCAATCTGGTGAATTTCCTCGCCAAACAGCTGCCGCCGGATTACCAGACCATGCGTGATGCGCTGCTGGATCTGCAAAACAACCCGAACACCATTGAAAGCTTTGCGCGCAGCGTCGGGCCGACCGATTTTACCCGTAATGCCACCAGCATCACATTCGCCCGCATCGCACGCGATGATTCAGAAAATGCGCGCTCGATGATCCCGGTGCTGGCGCGCTTGCAGAAAATGAGCGACAGCGATCGTCTGGAACTGGAAGAAGCCGTTGCCTGGCGCTATATGGGTAGCGATGTGACCCCGGAACAGGCGGCATGGCGCGACAACGTGATTCTGCGCAGCCATTCCACCACGCTGGTCGAACGTCGTATCCGCATGGCGCTGGCCGCAGGCGATCGTCAGGGATTAAGCCAGTGGCTGGATCGTTTGCCGTCGGAGGCTTTGGAGGAAGACGAATGGCAGTACTGGCGTGCGTCGGTGATGATCGATAAAGGTCAGAAATCGCAGGGCGAGGCGATGCTGCGAACGTTAATGAAAGGCCGTGGTTTCTACCCGATGGCGGCCGCGCAAAAGCTGAATATCGCGTACCCGATGCAGATTTCTGTCGCCGCCAAACCGGATGCCAGCATCGGCAAGCTGCCGGAAGTGGCACGCGTGCGTGAGCTGATGTACTGGCAGATGGATAATCTGGCGCGCACCGAGTGGAGCTATCTGGTGAGCAGTCGCAGTGAAACACAGCAGTCGGCGCTGGCGCGTTATGCTTTCGAGCAGAAATGGCCCGATCTGAGTGTGCAGGCGACCATCACCGGCAAGCTGTGGGATTATCTGGAAGAGCGTTTCCCGCTGGCGTGGCCGGATGAATTCCGCCGTGCAACCAATGATAAAGGTATTACCCAAAGCTATGCGATGGCGATTGCCCGTCAGGAAAGTGCGTGGAATCCGAAAGCCCGCTCGCCGGTGGGCGCAGCCGGTCTGATGCAGGTGATGCCTGCCACCGCGCAGCATACGGTGGATATGTTCAGCCTGCAGGGTTACAGCAATCCGGCGCAGCTGCTCGATCCGCAGATGAACATAACCATCGGCACCAGCTATCTGGAATATGTCTATCAGATGTTTGGCCGCAACCGAATTTTGGCCAGTGCTGCCTATAATGCCGGTCCGTCACGTGTGAACACCTGGCTGGGTAACAGCGCGGGCAGAGTGGATTCCGTGGCTTTCATCGAGAGTATCCCTTTCTCTGAAACGCGCCGATATGTTAAAAATGTGTTGGCATATGATGCGTTTTATCGTTACTTTTTACATCAACCCGCCAAGATTTTGACGGATGCCGAATGGCAGAGGCGTTACTGATCTCCGGTTGTCTATGTTAAGCTGCTGTACTAGTTCAATAGTATGGCAGCCTAACATGACTCAACGACCGCTCAATGACCCTGCTCTTTCCCAACAAGGCAATGAGGACTGGCAGTGCTTTCTGGCACTGCTACAGCAATCTTTTGCTGAAAATTTGCATCAGGATTTGCTGCAACTGCTTCTGACGCCCGACGAGCGTGCGGCGCTGGGTACGCGGGTGCGGATTATTCAGGAGCTGATGCGCGGAGAGATGAGTCAGCGGGAGCTGAAAAGCCAGTTAGGTGCAGGGATCGCCACGATCACGCGCGGTTCTAACGGTCTGAAGACCGCA
Organism: Rahnella inusitata; assembly: GCF_003263515.1. Taxonomy (GTDB): domain Bacteria; phylum Pseudomonadota; class Gammaproteobacteria; order Enterobacterales; family Enterobacteriaceae; genus Rahnella; species Rahnella inusitata. The sequence goes on from NZ_JYDE01000025.1 coordinate 32,966, forward strand.
CCGGCACCGCTGAAAGCCTGGCTGGGAGAGCAACTGTTGACGGACACGTCATCGACAAACAAAACGGACGACTGATGCGTCCGTTTTGGGCTTAAATTTAGTGAGTTTGCGCTCGGATCTGATACACCGAATTATGGAAGGGTGCTAACGCCAGTACCAGAGCCTGATGATAAACACTGGTGCGGGTGAGTTTTCCTGCTGTAAACACGCCAATGGCACCGCCTTTGCGTTTCACTTCTGCGATACCCGTCAGCTTTTCCATCTCATCACCCAGTTCACTGCCCTGGTTAATTCCCTGTAAAATGATTTCAGGTAACATCAGGCTGGCTGAACGGGATTCGCCGCGCTGGTGCATGTTTTCAATCACCATCCATGCGAATGTCATATTGTCTTCGATACCGGCTTCAACGCCGACCCAGAAGTCAGCTTCCGGGCGAACCTGACGTGCGCCGATCACGCGGTGACGTGCGCCGGTGCGGGTTTCGTTGCTGCCGATGGGCTGATTGGGAACACCACTGTCGACGTCAACGCCTTCGATGCGAAATGCCTCAGCGCCGAAAATATCTTCAAAAGCCATGGCGATAGCTTTGATCTTTGCCGGGTTAGTGGTTGCAGCGACAACATGGTACATAGAGTTTTAGCATCCTTTAGCAAATTTCACGCAGTATAACGGAAAACACACATGTTACAGGTATATCTCGTCCGTCATGGCGAAACAGAATGGAACGCAGCGCGCCGTATTCAGGGGCAGTCAGACAGCCCTTTAACGGCAAAAGGTCTTTTTCAGGCCCGTCAGGTGGCGGAGCGTGTGCGCAAAGAAGGGATCACACATGTCATCACCAGTGATTTGGGGCGTACCCGTCACACCGCGCAGATTATCGCTGATGCCTGCGGCTGTGAAGTGATCGAGGAACCGCGCCTGCGCGAGCTGCATATGGGCGTACTCGAAGAGCGCATTCTGGATGGACTGACCGAGCAGGAAGAGGTCTGGCGCAAGCAGATGGTGGACGGTTCGCCAAAAGGACGTATTCCGGAAGGTGAAACAATGACCGAGCTGGCCACGCGCATGCGCGCCGCGCTCGACAGTTGTCTGGAACTGCCCGCGGGCAGTAAACCTCTGCTGGTGAGCCACGGGATTGCGCTGGGCAGTCTTATCAGTACGATCCTGGGGTTGCCTGCTTATGCTGAGCGTCGTCTGCGCCTGCGTAACTGCTCGCTGTCGCGGGTCGATCATCAGGAAAGCGCCTGGCTGGCGAGTGGCTGGATTGTTGAAACAGCGGGCGATATCTCACATCTGGATCAGCCCGCACTGGACGAATTACAGCGCTAATACCCGAAGGTATTAGCGCCGGATTGGGATCAGGTAATCACACTCTACTTCGGTCGGCGTCGTACCCGGCGCGCGGCCATTAGTGTAGAAGCGTTCGATGTCCTGTCCCTTTCTGCGTGTCAGTTTCAGCGTCGGTAAACAGGTGCTGTACAAGGTCAGAATGAATTCCTGTAAATGCTCAGGCGTGCCGTGGTAGTGGAACATGGCATATTCCCCTTCCTGCAACACAATCGGCTGACCTTCGACGTTTTCCGGCAAATGATTCGGTTCCAGCGCCGTGGTGTACATCACTTCCTGCTCATCATCCTTTTCCTGGCTTGGACGAGAATGGTGCAGGCCGTACAAGATCGGCGGCAGCGTTTTCGCTTCGCCAATGTACTGACGCCAGAAGTGACGGCGCATTTCGTTACGGTACGTGGTAATTTGCTCCAGCGTACAGGCGTAGCTCTGCGTCATCCCAATCAGATGTTGTTCTGGCAGTGAGATATACTCAGGCTGCGGCAGAATAAACGCACCGAGGCGGATCGGCGGACAAATGCCGAAGGAATGCCAGTCTTCAGCACGACGATACAGTGCGGGAGTCTGTGCAAACTGCTTTTTGAAAGCCCGGGTAAACGTTTGTTGCGAGTCAAAACGGTACTGAAGGGCAATATCTAAAATCGGGCGGCTGGTCAGGCGCAGTGCGACAGCCGCTTTGGAGAGACGACGGGCACGGATATACGCACCGATGGCATTATTAGTGACATCTTTAAACATTCGTTGCAGGTGCCACTTGGAATAGCCCGCCTTGGCGGCGACATTGTCGAGTGACAAAGGCTGGTCTAAATGGGTTTCTAACCAGCTAAGAAGGTCACGAATGATTCCTGCTTGATCCATAGATCGTCCTCGTTGAGCTAAGATAAATGCACAGAATGATGGCCAGCATAATAGCAACTTTTTACTGATAAGACTTCTTAAGAATTTTTTGGCTATCTGTGCTATTTACAGGTGTTACAGAGTATTTCATTCCAAAAGTGTGAATACACGCTTTCTGAATGGGGTTTCTTTAAAAAACAACGTCATGTTCATGACGTGGAGTAACTTAATGAATAAGTGTTGGATTTTTGTTTTTGGGATGTTTGTTTTTTGTTCTGGCACAGCCCATGCTGAGCAAGTGGGATCGGTGGATACGGTTTTCAAACTCTTCGGTCCGGATCACAAAATCGTGGTTGAGGCCTTTGATGATCCTGATATTAAAAATGTAACCTGTTATATCAGCCGTGCAAAAACCGGCGGTATTAAGGGAGGGCTGGGCCTGGCAGAAGATACGTCCGACGCAGCGATTTCCTGCCAGCAGGTTGGGCCTATCGAATTAAGCGATAAGATTAAGCAGGGCCAGGACAAAGGTACGGTCGTATTTCAGAAACGCACGTCTCTGGTGTTTAAAAAGCTCCAGGTGGTGCGTTTTTATGATGAGAAACGTAACGCACTTATTTACCTGAGCTATTCCGACAAAGTCGTGGATGGCTCACCGAAAAACGCGCTGAGTGCCGTGCCGATCATTCCGTGGGGTCATCCGGCACCGTAAGTCAGCGTATTTTTCCTGCAAGATATCGCATAAAAGAAAAGGCCAGCTTTCGCTGGCCTTTCACGTTGACTCACTCTGCAACAGAACGGTTGGCAACCCTCTGCGTGCGTCGGTGGGATCAGTCTTCCAGATCGCCACAGAAACGGTAGCCTTCGCCGTGAATGGTGGCGATGATTTCCGGTGTATCAGGCGTCGCTTCGAAGTGTTTACGAATGCGGCGGATCGTGACGTCCACGGTACGGTCATGTGGTTTCAGTTCGCGGCCAGTCATTTTCTTCAGCAGATCGCCACGGGTTTGGATCTTGCCCGGGTTTTCGCAGAAGTGCAGCATGGCGCGGAATTCACTGCGTGGTAACTTGTATTGCTCGCCCTGCGGGCTGACCAGTGAACGGCTGTTGATATCTAATTCCCAGCCATTGAATTTGTAGCTTTCAACCAGACGACGTTCTTCACCGGTAGTACCCAGGTTCATCGTGCGGGAAAGCAGGTTGCGAGCGCGGATAGTCAGCTCACGCGGGTTGAATGGCTTGGTGATGTAATCATCAGCGCCGATTTCAAGGCCCAGAATTTTATCGACTTCGTTGTCGCGGCCAGTCAGGAACATCAGTGCTACGCTGGCTTGTTCACGCAGTTCGCGCGCCAGCAGCAGGCCATTTTTGCCTGGCAGGTTGATGTCCATGATCACCAGATTGATGTCATTTTCGGACAGGATGTGGTGCATTTCTGCGCCATCATTGGCTTCATGTACCATGTAGCCTTCGGCTTCGAAAATGCTCTTTAACGTATTACGTGTCACTAACTCGTCTTCGACGATCAGAATATGTGGGGTCTGCATGATTGCTACCTAAGATTGCCAACAAATAGAAAATAGGAGTACAGAAGTCCTTGTTATCCCGATGAAATTCGACAGCTTACAGGCTATCTCACTCGTTACATGACTAAAGTACGTAAATGCGTTCTCGATGCAATTTCCATTAACGGCAACCACATCGCAAGCTTGGTCAGGGATTCCACTTTCTGCAGTTCCACGTGGTCCTAAAGCGGCGCACATCCTAACCTTATTAACAGCAATATAACAGCGAGTGCCGAAATTACCACCCAACAAAACTACGATTTGTTGACATATATCAAGTTCAATTGTAGCACGGTAACAGAAACGTGAAAAACGCTTATAAGAATGCACGCTTGAGTCACATTTCGTCCATTATTGTACACGATTCAGCAAATCCAGAAGTAAGCGCAGATAAATGAGAAAATGACCATGGGCGGTATTATATATCCCTATGAAAAACATTGATTTAAATTTACATGAGCTTTGCTTAACAGCGCCAGCCGCTTTTTTACCTGTCAGCTAAGGTTTTCCGATAAAATGGATGAATATATTAGGTCGGCTGTTAAGTTCTTGTGAATAATATAAGCGTTGAATAGGTTCTGGCGCAGGATAAAAATTCATCGCTGAACAACACACGACAATTTCTTTCTCACTCTTTTCGAAGGTACGACATGCAACTTCATATTATTTTGGTTTCCCCTGCGCGCCCTGAAAATGTTGGGGCGGCGGCGCGTGCCATGAAAACCATGGGCTTCGCATCTTTGCGTATCGTCGACAGTGAAGCACATCTCAAACCTGAAGCCGGCTGGGTCGCGCACGGCTCGCAGGAAATCCTGCAAAATGCCCGGCATTTCGCGACGCTGGCCGATGCGCTGGTCGATATCGATTTCACCGTGGCGACCACGGCCCGCAGCCGCGCCCGTTTCCACTACTACTGCACGCCTCCGCAATTGCTGACGCAGCTTGAAGAGAAAAGCCACTGGGTGAATCATGCGGCGCTGGTGTTCGGTCGTGAAGATTCCGGGCTGACCAACGAAGAGCTGGAGCTGGCCGATATTCTGACCGGCGTGCCGATGGTGGCGGATTATCCTTCATTGAACCTGGGGCAGGCGGTGATGGTGTTCTGCTATCAGCTGTCATCACTCAATCAGGTTGCCGCCGTGCGTCCTGAAAATGCCGAGGCCGGGCAGCTAAACGCGTTGCGTTCCAGAGTAGGCCGGTTACTGCAAAATGTCGGCGCAGAAGATGACCAAAAACTGGCCGACTGGGTGCAGCAGCGGCTCGGACTTTTAGAGCAGCGGGATGCCGCCATGCTGCATACTTTGCTGCATGACATCGAAAAAAAGCTGAACTCATGATGTGAGGGCTTTTTTCTTTCAGGCAGTGTAATGTTCCGCTAGATGCGTTCATCCCTGTGAATTGCGCTGGAATTATTTTTAAATGCAGCGGATTGTTCATTTTGTACCGCCGATGGCTGACGGTGTAAAATCAGAAAAAAATTGACTTGTTGTGCCTTATGCTTTAGCTAATAGAGGCAGACAGCGTAAAAACTCTAAGACAGACAGAAAATAAAAATGCGAATCATCAGCCTGAACACAACAATTATTACCACCACCGATACCACAGGTAACGGGGCGGGCTGACGCGTACAGGAAAAAAGAAAAAAAGCCCGCACCTAACCAGTGCGGGCTTTTTTTTTAACACTTTAAACGACGAGCTTCAGGAGAGAATCAGAAATGCGAGTGTTGAAATTTGGCGGGACCTCAGTAGCAAACGCAGAACGCTTTTTGCGGGTTGCGGACATTATGGAAAGCAATGCGCGTCAGGGACAGGTCGCAACGGTATTATCTGCACCTGCCAAAATTACCAACTCTCTGGTCGCCATGATTGAACGAACTGTCGCAGGACAGGATATTCATACCATCATGAGTGATGCAGAAAGCATTTTTGGACAGCTGATCGCCGGCCTGGCGGATGCGCAGCCGGATTTCGATCTGCCAAAAGTGAAAGCCTATGTCGACCACGAATTTGCCCAACTCAAGCAGCTGTTACACGGCATCGCCCTGCTGGGGCAGTGCCCGGACAGCGTTAACGCTTCTATCATCTGTCGCGGCGAAAAGCTTTCCATTGCCATTATGGAAGCGGTATTCATAGCCAAAGGTTTCGGCGTCACTGTCATCAATCCGGTTGAGAAGCTGCTGGCGCAAGGCCACTACCTTGAATCTACCGTCGATATCAACGAATCCACCCGCCGTATTTCGGCAAGCGCGATCCCGGCTGACCACATCGTGCTGATGGCCGGTTTCACCGCAGGCAACGACAAAGGCGAACTGGTGGTGCTCGGGCGTAACGGCTCCGACTATTCCGCTGCCGTGCTGGCTGCCTGTTTACGCGCAGACTGTTGCGAAATCTGGACCGACGTCGACGGCGTATATACCTGCGATCCGCGCATCGTTCCCGATGCACGTCTGCTGAAATCGATGTCGTATCAGGAAGCAATGGAGCTGTCGTACTTTGGTGCGAAAGTGCTTCATCCAAGAACTATCCTGCCGATTGCTCAGTTCCAGATCCCTTGCCTTATCAAAAACACCACCAACCCGCAGGCGCCCGGCACCCTGATCGGCAGCGAAAGCCTGGGTGACAATACGCCGGTCAAAGGCATCACCAACCTGAATAATATGGCGATGATCAACGTCTCCGGACCTGGGATGAAAGGGATGATTGGCATGGCGGCGCGCGTTTTCGCCGTGATGTCCCGCTCAGGGATTTCAGTGGTGCTGATCACGCAGTCTTCTTCTGAGTACAGTATCAGCTTCTGCGTACCGCAAAACGAACTGGAGCGCGCACGTAAGGCGCTGGAAGACGAATTCTATCTTGAGCTGAAAGACGGCCTGCTGGAGCCGCTGGACGTGATGGAGAAACTGGCGGTCATTTCAGTCGTCGGTGACGGCATGCGTACCCTGCGCGGCATCTCAGCCAAATTTTTCTCCGCACTGGCGCGTGCCAACATCAACATCGTGGCCATTGCGCAGGGCTCTTCCGAGCGTTCGATCTCCGTCGTCGTCAATAATGAAGACGCGACTACCGGCGTACGCGTCAGCCACCAGATGCTGTTCAACACCGATCAGGTAATCGAAGTCTTCCTGATTGGCGTCGGCGGTGTCGGCGGTGCGTTGATCGAACAGATCCGCCGTCAGCAGGCATGGCTAAAAACCAAACATATCGATCTGCGCGTATGCGGTATCGCCAACTCCCGCGCGTTGTTAACCAACGTGCACGGTATTGCCCTCGAAAGCTGGCAGGACGAGCTGGCAGCAGCGAAAGAGCCGCTGAATCTGGGTCGCCTGATCCGTCTGGTGAAGGAATATCATCTGCTGAACCCGGTGATCGTGGACTGTACCTCCAGCCAGGAAGTGGCCGATCAGTATGCGGATTTCCTGACTGACGGTTTCCACGTCGTCACGCCGAACAAAAAAGCCAATACCTCGTCGATGAATTATTACTATCAGCTGCGTAAAGCAGCGGATGGCTCGCGCCGTAAGTTCTTGTACGACACAAACGTCGGTGCCGGTTTGCCGGTGATTGAGAACCTGCAAAACCTGCTGAACGCCGGTGATGAACTGCTGCGTTTCTCCGGTATCCTTTCTGGTTCACTGTCGTTCATCTTCGGCAAGCTGGACGAAGGGATGTCCCTGTCTGCGGCCACGTTGCAGGCGCGCGATATGGGCTACACCGAGCCGGATCCGCGTGATGACCTGTCTGGCATGGACGTGGCGCGTAAGCTGCTGATTCTGGCGCGTGAGGCAGGATACATACTGGAACTGAGCGATATCGACGTGGAATCCGTTTTACCGCCTTCTTTCAATGCCGAAGGGGATGTGAATACCTTCGTCGCGCGTTTGCCGGAACTGGATGCGGAATTTGCGAAACGCGTTGCTCAGGCAACCGCTGAAGGCAAAGTGTTGCGTTATGTCGGTGCCATCGAAGAAGGGCGCTGCAAAGTAAAAATCGACGCCGTCGATGGTAATGACCCGCTTTATAAAGTAAAAAATGGTGAGAATGCGCTGGCGTTTTATAGTCGCTATTATCAGCCGTTGCCGCTGGTTCTGCGCGGTTACGGTGCCGGTAATGATGTGACGGCGGCAGGTGTGTTTGCCGATCTTTTGCGAACGCTGTCATGGAAGTTAGGAGTTTAATATGGTTAAGGTGTATGCCCCGGCTTCAATTGGGAACGTCAGCGTCGGTTTCGACGTTCTGGGCGCAGCGGTTTCTCCGGTGGACGGAACGCTGCTCGGCGACTGTGTATCGGTCGAAGCAGCGACAGAATTCAGCCTGAAAAGCGAAGGCCGGTTTGTCTCCAAACTGCCGGATCGCATGGAAGACAATATCGTTTATCAGTGCTGGCAGCGTTTCTGTCAGGAGATTGGCAAAGACGTGCCGGTAGCGATGACGCTGGAAAAAAACATGCCGATTGGCTCAGGTCTCGGTTCCAGTGCCTGTTCGGTAGTCGCCGGTCTGATGGCGATGAACGAGTTCTGTGGTAAGCCGCTGAGTGAAAACCAGATGCTGGCGCTGATGGGCGAACTGGAAGGGCGTATTTCCGGCAGTGTGCATTTTGATAACGTCGCGCCGTGCTATCTCGGCGGCATCCAGCTGATGCTGGAAGAGCTGGATGTTATCAGCCAGAACGTCCCCAGTTTTGACGACTGGCTGTGGGTGATGGCGTATCCGGGAATTAAAGTCTCGACGGCGGAAGCGCGTGCGATTTTACCGGCGCAGTATCGCCGTCAGGATTGCATCAGCCACGGGCGTTATCTGGCGGGCTTTATTCACGCCTGCCACACGCAGCAACCCTTGCTGGCTGCGAAGCTGATGAAGGACGTGATTGCCGAGCCGTACCGTACCCGTTTGCTGCCGGGCTTTGCACAAGCGCGCAGCGCCGCCGAAGAAATTGGCGCACTGGCGTGCGGGATTTCCGGTTCCGGTCCGACGCTGTTTGCGGTCTGTAATGACAGCGCAACGGCGAAACGTATGGCTGACTGGTTGCAGACGCACTATCTGCAAAATGACGAAGGCTTTGTTCATATTTGTCGTCTTGATACCGCCGGTGCGCGCGTGTTGGGATAACTCGAAAATTTATTGGGATAACAAATGAAACTGTACAACCTGAAGGATCACAACGAGCAGGTCAGCTTTGCTCAGGCCGTCAAACAAGGTTTGGGTAAACAGCAGGGCTTATTCTTCCCGCTGGACTTGCCGGAGTTTGAACTGACCGAAATCGACCGTCTGCTGGAACTGGATTTCGTGACCCGCAGCAGCCGCATTCTCTCTGCTTTCATCGGCGATGAAATTCCTGAAGACGAGTTACATCAGCGCGTCAAAAATGCATTTGCGTTCCCGGCGCCGGTCGCCAAAGTGGAAGAAGACATCGCCTGTCTGGAGCTGTTCCACGGGCCGACGCTGGCGTTTAAAGATTTCGGTGGCCGCTTCATGGCGCAGATCCTGACGCAGGTGTCAGGCGACCAGCCGGTGACCATTCTGACCGCGACCTCTGGTGATACCGGCGCGGCTGTCGCACATGCATTCCACGGCATGAAAAATGTGCGTGTGGTGATTCTGTATCCGCGCGGCAAAATCAGCCCGTTACAGGAAAAACTGTTCTGTACCCTCGGTGGCAACATTCATACCGTGGCGATCGACGGCGATTTCGATGCCTGCCAGGCGCTGGTGAAACAGGCATTTGATGACGAAGAACTTAAACACGCGCTGAAACTGAACTCGGCGAACTCGATCAATATCAGCCGTCTGCTGGCGCAGATTTGTTATTACTTTGAAGCAGTTGCCCAGTTGCCTCAGGAAGCGCGCAATCAGCTGGTGGTGTCGGTGCCAAGCGGTAACTTTGGTGACCTGACGGCCGGTTTGCTGGCCAAATCCCTCGGCCTGCCGATCAAACGTTTCATCGCTGCCACTAACGCCAATGACACCGTGCCGCGTTTCCTGTCTAACGGGGAATGGGAACCGAAGAAAACCGTCGCAACGCTGTCGAATGCGATGGACGTCAGCCAGCCAAACAACTGGCCGCGCGTGGAAGAGTTGTATCGCCGCAAAATCTGGCAGCTGAAAGATCTCGGGTTTGGTGCGGTCAGCGATGACACCACTGAAGACGCGATGCGCGAACTGGCGGACATCGGCTATATCTCTGAACCGCACGCCGCGATTGCTTACCGGGTGCTGCGCGATCAGCTGCAACCTGGCGAATTCGGTCTGTTCATCGGTACCGCACACCCGGCGAAATTCAAAGAAAGCGTGGAGTCGATTCTGGGTCAGGACATCGGTCTGCCGAAAGAACTGGCTGAGCGCGCTGACCTGCCGCTGTTGTCGCATAACCTGCCGGCCAATTTCAGCGAAATGCGTGCTTTTCTGATGGCGCTGCCTGAATAACTACGCGGTCTTCTGAAATGCAAAAACCCTCTTCACGAGGGTTTTTTTATGCCTGTCGCATTGTAAAAATCAGCGCTCAGGGCGGGTAAATACCATTTCGTTACCCTGCGAACGCGATTCATCAAAGGAATAACCTTCCAGGTTAAAATCCTGCAACTGCTTCGGTTTATCCAGACGCTCTTTGATGATGAAGCGGCTCATCAGGCCGCGCGCTTTTTTGGCATAGAAGCTGATGACTTTGTATTTGCCATTTTTCTCATCGAGGAAAACCGGCTTGATGATTTCGCCATCCAGCAATTTGGGTTTTACCGCTTTGAAGTATTCATCGGACGCCAGATTCACCAGCACTTTGCTTTTCTGTTCGTTTAAAAGCAGATTAAGTTTTTCCGTCAGCAGTTCGCCCCAGAAGGCATACAGGTTCGCACCCTGCGGATTTTCGAGGCGGATTCCCATTTCCAGACGGTAAGGCATCATCAAGTCCAGCGGGCGCAGCAGGCCATATAAGCCGGACAACATACGCAGATGTTTCTGGGCAAAATCGAAATCTTTCTCGCTGAAATCTTCTGCCTGCAAACCGGTATAAACATCACCTTTGAAGGCCAGCAGCGCCTGACGCGCATTCTTTGGCGTGAAATCTGGATGCCATTCGTTAAAGCGCTCGGCGTTCAGATGCGCGAGTTTATCGCTGATCCCCATCAAAGAAGAGATCTGCGCAGGCGACATTTTGCGCGCTACGGCGATCAGTTCGCTGGATTTATCCAGCAGCTCGGGCTGGGTATAGCGCGTTGTCGCAAGCGGGCTTTCGTAATCGAGCGTTTTGGCAGGAGAAATAATGGTCAGCATAGTGCGTCCGTTTGGTCAGTGACGGTTCAGATTCGGGAAATTTTCGTTGCTCTACTGTAGCAAAAAAGTCATTGAAATGGCGCGCGGGCGAAAATAACAACGATAGGCACAATCATTTTTGATGCGGATTTTTCCCCCAGATCCCCGGCTCAAGCTGGCCGCGTAACTCAGGAAAATGGTTCGGATTGAAAACAGGGATTTTCCCCATTCGTTGCTGACGTTCGTAGTCTTTCACGACTTTGACAGCGACGCCCGACAGCAACAGCAGGGCGGTCAGATTAAGCAGCGCCATCAGCGCCATAAAGATATCCGCCAGCTTCCAGAGAACCTGCAATTCCATCAGGCAGCCGATGAAAACAATAGCGATCACGAGCAGACGGAAAATCAGTAACTTCCCTGTGGATGCGACGCGTATGAAGCCCAGATTATTTTCCGCATAGGTGTAATTTCCTGTAATCGACGTAAACGCAAAGCAAAACACCAGCAGCGCGAGCACGATGTTGCTCCAGCCTGACATCGTCGGGGAAAGGGCCAGATGTAACAGTGAAATACCGGAAGGCGCGCCGGGATTATCGAGCGCGCCGGAGGTCAGAATGATCAGCGCCGTCGCCGTGCAAATCACCACGGTATCGATAAATACCGCCAGCATCTGATTAAAACCGAGTGCCGCCGGATGGCTGACAGAGGCCATTGCAGCGGCATTAGGCGAGGAGCCGACACCCGCTTCGCTGGCGAATACGCCGCGCTGCATGCCCTGGGTGATAGCCTGCGTAATCCCAAACGCCAGCGCCCCGGAGGCTGCTTCCTGCAAGCCAAACGCGCTTTTGAATACCAGCGCCAGCACCTGTGGCAGTTTTTCCACGTTGTGACCAATCACCCAGACCGCCAGCAGCAAATATCCCAGCGCAATAAGCGGGATTAAGCCACGAGCCACCCGCGTAACAGAACGGATGCCGCCAAAAATAAGCAAGGCCGTCAGCGCGGCGAGTACAAAGGCAGTGGTCAGTGCCGGAGTATGCAACAGATGGAAAGAGGCTTGCGCGATGGCGTTGGCCTGTAAGGCAATGAAAATAAATCCGCAGGAAATCACGATCAAAAAAGAAAACAGAATGCCCATCCAGCGCATTCCCAGCCCTTTTTCCATGTAGTCAGCCGGTCCGCCACGGAATTTGCCGTTGAGTCCGGTGCTCTTATAAATCTGCGCCAGCGTATTTTCGATCATTGCCGTCGCCATGCTGAACATCGCGATGACCCACATCCAAAATATTGCGCCGGGGCCACCGAGTGTCACGGCGATGGCGACGCCGGTCAGATTCCCCGTACCAATACGCGACGAAAGGCTCAGGCAGAGCGCACTCCAGACGGTGGAACCTCTGTGGTCGGGATGATGTTTGAAAAGCGTGCAGGAAAACATATGGCGGAAGCGGCGAAACTGGATGAAACCGAGGCGAATACTGAGATAAATGCCGGTTCCCAGTAACAGATAAATCAGGATAGAGCTCCAGAGAACGGTATCGAAAAACTCCAGTAACTCGTTCATGACGTATCCTTGTTTGATTTACCGTTCATCGTTTTAAATCGGGCCGGGCGTACACCTCGCGCCGGAGGGGTAACATACCTTTTTTAACTAACAGGGAACATATGCATTTTGGCTAAATTTGTGTGTTTTGGAAGGTAGAAAAATCCATGATGTTCGTAGCCGAGCATGCCGTGATATGCGCCTTGCGCGTGGCTTTTTGCATGTTATCATCAGCCAAAGGCAAGGCATGAAAATGCCTATACGAAAACGTCCAAACGATGAGATATGCCAAAATGACCGATAAACTGACTTCCCTACGCCAAATGACTCAGGTTGTTGCTGACACCGGAGATATCGCGGCAATGAAGTTGTACCAGCCGCAGGATGCGACCACCAATCCGTCACTGATCCTGAGCGCTGCACAAATTCCTGAATACCGTAAACTGATCGACGAAGCAATCGCCTGGGCACGTGACCAGAGCAGCGATCACGCTCAGCAGATCACTGATGCCGCTGACAAGCTGGCAGTGAACATCGGTCTTGAAATTCTGAAACTGATCCCTGGCCGCATTTCGACTGAAGTCGATGCGCGCATGTCTTACGACACCGACGCCAGCATTGCCAAAGCTAAACGCCTGATCAAACTTTACAACGAAGCGGGCATCAGCAACGACCGTATCCTGATCAAACTGGCTTCTACCTGGCAGGGCATCCGCGCGGCGGAGAAACTGGAAAAAGAAGGCATCAACTGTAACCTGACGCTGCTGTTCTCCTTCGCACAGGCTCGCGCGTGTGCTGAAGCGGGCGTCTTCCTGATCTCTCCATTCGTTGGCCGTATTCTTGACTGGTACAAAGCCAATGGCGACAAAAAAGAGTTCGCGCCGAATGAGGATCCAGGCGTTGTGTCTGTGACCGAAATCTACGAATACTACAAACAACACGGCTATGAAACTGTCGTGATGGGCGCAAGCTTCCGTAACATCGGCGAAATCATCGAACTGGCTGGCTGTGACCGTCTGACCATCGCACCTGCACTGCTGAAAGAGCTGGCAGAGAGTGAAGGCCCGCTGGAACGTAAGCTGTCCTTCTCCGGAGAAACCAAAGCGCGTCCTGCACCACTGACTGAATCTCAGTTCTACTGGGATCATAATCAGGATCCAATGGCGATCGACAAACTGGCTGACGGCATCCGTAAGTTTGCTGTAGACCAGGGCAAACTGGAAAAAATGATTTCTGACCTGCTGTAATCAGCCTTCAGTTTTCAGTGAAAAGCGGCCTCTGAGCCGCTTTTTTTGTGCCTGAAATTCGGGGCTGCGGTAAAAATTTGTCTGAGTGATAAAACCCGCGTGCCGTTACCGATATACTGAGGGCTGAAGACGGTAGCTTTTGCCGGGAATAAATCAGGGGAAACAGGACATGGATAAATTGCGAATTGGTCTGGTGTCAGTGTCGGATCGCGCGTCGAACGGCATTTATCAGGATAAGGGGATCCCGGCGCTGGAAGCGTGGCTGGAAAAAGCGCTGATCACGCCGTTTACGCTGGAAAAGAAATTAATCCCCGATGAGCAGCCTTTGATTGAGCAGGCCATCAGCGAGCTGGTGGACGAAAGTGGTTGTCATTTGGTGCTGACCACCGGCGGCACCGGTCCGGCGCGCCGTGATGTGACGCCGGACGCCACGCTGGCCATCGCCGACCGTGAGATGCCGGGCTTTGGCGAACAGATGCGTCAGATTAGCCTGCACTTTGTGCCGACGGCGATTTTGTCCCGTCAGGTGGGCGTGATCCGCAAACAGGCATTGATCCTAAATCTGCCGGGCCAGCCGAAATCTATTCAGGAAACGCTCGAAGGCCTGAAAGATGCCGAGGGTAAAGTGATTGTGTCCGGTATTTTTGCCAGCGTGCCGTACTGCATTCAGCTGCTGGATGGGCCGTATATAGAAACGCATGACGACGTCGTAGCAGCTTTTCGCCCGAAGAGTGCCCGCCGCGATACAAAAAACTGAATACCGACGGTTTTTGAAAATATGCTGACATAAGATTCAGGCTGACTGGTGTGAAAATTATTTGCCGCTATAGTAATGATTACTTTACATGAGGCGGCAAAACCTTTTTCCAATTCACACTCTGGTGTCACACGGACTCTTATGCAACACGCACAATCGCGCCGGCTGAACCGGCAGGATTTCAAAACGCTGTCCCTGGCTGCGCTGGGCGGCGCCCTCGAATTCTACGATTTCATCATTTTCGTCTTCTTCGCTGCGGTTATCGGCGATCTTTTCTTCCCTGCCGATATGCCCGACTGGTTACGTCAGGTTCAGACGTTTGGGATCTTCGCTGCCGGTTATCTGGCGCGTCCGCTCGGCGGCATTATTATGGCGCACTTTGGCGATTTGGTTGGCCGTAAGCGTATGTTCAGCCTGAGTATTTTACTGATGGCATTGCCGACGCTGGCGATGGGTTTGCTGCCAACGTATGCTTCTATCGGCATTGCGGCTCCGTTGCTCTTATTGCTGATGCGCGTATTACAGGGTGCGGCGATTGGTGGCGAAGTGCCAGGGGCGTGGGTCTTTGTGGCTGAACATGTGCCGAGAAACCGTATTGGCTTTGCCTGCGGCACGCTGACCGCCGGACTGACGGCAGGTATTCTGCTCGGTTCGCTGGTGGCAACCGTGCTGAACAGCGCGATGACGCCTGTGGCAATCAGCGATTTTGGCTGGCGTATTCCGTTCTTTCTTGGCGGTTTTTTTGGCCTGTTCGCGATGTATTTACGCCGCTGGTTGCAGGAGACGCCGATCTTCCTTGAGATGAAAGCGCATAAAACGCTGGCCGAAGAACTGCCGCTAAAATCAGTGGTGGTCAATCATAAGAAAGAAATCGTGGTGTCGATGCTGATGACCTGGCTGTTGTCTGCGGGGATCGTGGTTGTCATTCTGATGACGCCGACTTATCTGCAAAAACAATTCGGCATTCCGGCGGCTCAGGCGTTGCAGGCTAACAGTCTGGCGACCATTGCGCTGACCTTTGGGTGTATCGCGGCGGGCTGGATTGTTGACCGTCTGGGTGCCAGCAAAACGTTTATTGTCGGCAGCCTGTTCCTCGGTATCTGCAGCTGGTCATTCTATCATTCTGTGGCCGCTGACCCTTCTATGCTGATGGGCATGTACGCGCTGGTCGGCTTCAGCGTCGGGATCGTCGGTGCGGTGCCTTACGTGCTGGTTCGCGCTTTCCCGGCCGAAGTGCGCTTTACCGGGATCTCATTCTCTTACAATGTCGCCTACGCCATCTTTGGTGGACTGACGCCGATCTTCGTAACACTGATTATGCGCGTGACGCCAATGGCACCCGCGTATTACGTTCTGGCGCTCTCCGCGATTGGTTTGCTGACCGGCATCTATTTAACCCGCGATCTCAACAGTGAAACGACTCAGCCCGCAAAGTTTGATGAGCAGGCAGCGTCAGGAAACTGACGTCATTTCTGCGGGCACAAAAACAAAAGGCCCCGCATTCGCGAGGCCTTTTTGATCGGGCAGAGTTTAATTACGCAGCAGCAACCGCCGCGTTGACTGCGTGATTTTTCGGTTCACCGATAGGTAAGACGGTCCGGCCATACTGTTCGTTCAACACTTCTGCCATCGCCAGATAAATGGCGCTGGCGCCACAGAAGATGCCTTCGAAACCTGCAAAATGTAGGACGGTGGTATTGCCGGTCATGTTACCGAAGCACAGCAGGGCGAACAAAATGGTCAGGCTGCCGAAAACAACCTGCAAGCCACGGTTGGCTTTCAACGTGCCGAAAAACATGAATAAGGTGAAAACGCCCCAAAGTCCGAGGTATGCGCCGAGGAAACTTTCGCTGCTGGCGTCAGCCAGGCCCATGCGTGGCAGCATCAGGATGCCCACCAGGCTCAGCCAGAAAGCGCCGTAAGAGGTAAAGGCAGTGGTGCCGAAGGTATTCCCTTTTTTGAATTCCATCATGCCCGCCAGAATCTGGATCAGGCCGCCATAGAAAATGCCCATGCTGACGATAACAGCGGTCAGTGGGAAGAAACCTGCGTTGTGTAAATTCAATAAGATAGTGGTCATACCGAAGCCCATTAACCCGAGCGGGCCTGGATTTGCCAACGTTTTACTCTGCATAGATCCTCTGAATTAAAATATTACGAATAGATAACTGGGGGATATCCGCTTGCGAAATGGGTAAAAATCCCACATATCTTCAGAAGCGCGCGGCATCATAATGAGGTGGCGTCGGGTAAACATTGATCTGGCGTAACAGCAATTGAAGATTTTTTTTCATCTCGCCCCTTGATGCTGCGTTGCATGGCCCCATCTTATTCCCAACCGCAGTTGTTACCGTCGGTAAAGCCGCAATATCGGGCAGTTGAAATCGAACTATTGAAATCGAAAACATTGCCCGCATATACAGTAGCAACATGATCGAATATGAATTTTAAGTGGAGACGTTTAAATGGGTAAAATTATTGGGATCGACCTGGGTACTACCAACTCTTGTGTAGCTATTATGGATGGCACTACTGCACGTGTGCTGGAGAATGCTGAAGGCGACCGCACCACTCCTTCCATCATCGCTTATGCGGCAGATGGTGAGACTCTGGTGGGTTCTCCGGCTAAACGTCAGGCTGTGACTAACCCACAAAACACCCTGTTTGCGATCAAGCGCCTGATTGGCCGTCGCTTCCAGGACGAAGAAGTACAGCGTGACAAAGGCATCATGCCTTACCAGATCGTAGGCTCCGACAACGGCGACGCTTGGATCGACATCAAAGGTCAGAAAATTGCACCTCCGCAGATTTCTGCTGAAGTGTTGAAGAAAATGAAGAAAACCGCTGAAGATTACCTGGGCGAACCGGTAACTGAAGCTGTTATCACCGTACCTGCATACTTCAACGATGCTCAGCGTCAGGCAACTAAAGATGCTGGCCGTATCGCAGGTCTGGAAGTAAAACGTATTATTAACGAACCTACCGCAGCGGCACTGGCTTATGGCCTGGATCGCGAAGTGGGTAACCGCACTATCGCGGTATACGACCTGGGTGGTGGTACTTTCGATATTTCTATTATCGAAATCGACGAAGTTGATGGCGAAAAAACCTTCGAAGTTCTGGCAACCAATGGTGACACTCACCTCGGTGGTGAAGACTTCGATAGCCGCCTGATTAACTACCTGGTTGAAGAGTTCAAGAAAGAACAAGGTATGGATCTGCGTAACGATCCGCTGGCAATGCAACGTCTGAAAGAAGCCGCTGAAAAAGCGAAGATCGAGCTGTCTTCTGCTCAGCAAACTGACGTGAATCTGCCGTACATCACTGCGGATGCGACCGGTCCTAAGCACATGAACATCAAAGTGACCCGTGCAAAACTGGAATCTTTGGTAGAAGACCTGGTTAACCGTTGTATCGATCCGCTGAAAGTCGCGCTGAAAGACGCAGGTCTGTCAGTGTCTGATATTCAGGACGTGATCCTGGTCGGTGGTCAGACGCGTATGCCAATGGTTCAGAAGAAAGTGGCTGAATTCTTTGGTAAAGAACCACGTAAAGACGTGAACCCGGACGAAGCTGTTGCTATCGGTGCAGCGGTTCAGGGCGGTGTGTTGGCAGGTGACGTGAAAGACGTTCTGCTGCTGGACGTTACCCCGTTGTCACTGGGTATCGAAACCATGGGCAGCGTAATGACTCCGCTGATCACCAAAAACACCACTATCCCGACTAAACACAGCCAGGTGTTCTCAACTGCAGAAGACAACCAGTCTGCGGTAACCATCCATGTGTTGCAGGGTGAGCGTAAACGTTCGAGCGATAACAAATCTCTGGGTCAGTTCAACCTGGACGGTATTCAGGCAGCACCGCGCGGTCAGGCACAGATCGAAGTTACCTTCGACCTCGACGCCGACGGTATCCTGCACGTGTCTGCGAAAGACAAGACGACCGGCCGTGAGCAGAAGATCACCATCAAGGCATCTTCTGGTCTGACGGAAGAAGAGATCCAGAAAATGGTTAACGATGCCGAAGCGAATGCTGAGTCTGACCGCAAGTTCGAAGAACTGGTCCAGACCCGCAACCAGGCAGACCATCTGATCCACGGTACCCGTAAGCAACTGGAAGAAGCCGGCGACAAACTGCCAGCGGAAGACAAAACCGCAGTTGAAGAAGCCCTGAAAGCACTGGAAGTTTCTGCTAAAGGTGAAGACAAGGCTGATATCGAAGCGAAAATCCAGGCGCTGGTGCAGGTTTCCGGTAAGCTGATGGAAATGGCTCAGCAGCAGGGTCAGGCTGAAGGCGGCGATAACAGCGCTCAGAAAGATGATGACGTTGTTGACGCTGAATTCGAAGAAGTCAAAGACAAGAAATAATCGCCCTTAAGCGGGCACAGTAAGAGTTCATTACTGAAAACCAGCACGGGCGTCGAGGAAACTCTGCGCCCGTGCACGCATGTTGAGGGTAGGTTAAAGCATGGCGAAGCAAGATTTTTATGAGATTTTAGGCGTATCCAAAACAGCGGATGAGCGTGAAATCAAAAAGGCCTATAAGCGCCTGGCTATGAAGCATCACCCTGACCGTAATCAGGGCGACAAAGCTTCCGAAAGCAAATTCAAAGAAATTAAAGAAGCGTATGAAATTCTGACTGATGCGCAAAAGCGTGCGGCCTACGACCAGTACGGTCATGCAGCCTTTGAACAAGGTGGCATGGGCGGCGGCGGTGGGTACGGCGGTGGCGGCGGTGCAGATTTCAGCGACATCTTTGGTGACGTCTTTGGCGACATCTTTGGCGGCGGTCGCCGTCAGCGTGCGAGCCGGGGGTCAGACCTGCGTTACAACATGGATCTGACGCTGGAAGAGGCCGTTCGTGGTGTCACCAAAGAAATCCGCATTCCTACGCTGGATGAATGTGACGTCTGCCACGGCAGCGGCGCGAAAGCGGGCAGTTCTCCGGCCACCTGTCCTACCTGCCACGGTGCGGGCCAGGTTCAGATGCGTCAGGGCTTCTTCACGGTTCAACAAGCGTGTCCGACCTGTCAGGGACGCGGTAAGGTCATTAAAGATCCTTGCAGCAAATGCCACGGTCATGGCCGCGTAGAGCGTTCGAAAACCCTGTCCGTGAAAATCCCGGCGGGTGTGGATACCGGCGACCGTATTCGTCTTGAAGGTGAAGGCGAAGCGGGTGAGCATGGCGCACCGTCAGGCGATCTGTATGTTCAGGTTCAGGTAAAAGCGCACAAAATCTTTGAGCGTGAAGGCAATAACCTGTACTGCGAAGTCCCTATCAACTTCGCCATGGCTGCCTTAGGTGGTGAAATCGAAGTCCCAACGCTTGATGGCCGCGTAAGCCTGAAAATTCCTGCGGAAACGCAGACCGGCAAAATGTTCCGTATGCGCGGGCGCGGTGTGAAATCCGTCCGTGGCGGTGCTCAGGGCGATTTAATGTGCCGCGTTGTGGTCGAAACGCCGGTCAGCCTGAGCGACAAACAGAAGCAGCTGCTGCGTGATCTGGAAGAAAGCTTTGGTGGCGTATCGGGTGAGAAAAACAGCCCGCGTTCCAAAAGCTTCCTGGACGGCGTGAAAAAGTTCTTTGATGATTTGACGCGCTAATCAGTTCCTGACAACAGGCACTGGCAGTCCAGCAAAATCCCCGGCAGCGGTTCGCTCCGGGGATTTTTTTATGCGTGTTACGGACAACGCTATGGCAGGTTGAAAAATGACTCGTAAAAACCGAGCTATACTCCAGATATAATCGACTTTTTACGAGTTGATGGGTTATGTACAATTCGCGCATTCCATTGTGGCAATCCTTTTATCGCCACAGTTTTTCTACAGGAGAGTCAGAATGTCGAATTTAATTCGTCAGTTTTTACGCTTGGAAGCCGCAGGGGGGATCGTACTGATCCTGGCCGCCATCGTGGCATTAATCATGGCCAACAGTCCGCTACAGGGCGCTTATCAGGCATTTCTGGATATTCCGGTCACCGTGCGTTTTTCCGAGTTGCTGATTGATAAACCCCTTTTACTGTGGATTAACGACGGTCTGATGGCGGTATTTTTCCTGATGATCGGTCTCGAAGTGAAGCGTGAGCTTTGCGAAGGCGCGCTGGCGAACCGCGACCAGGCATTATTCCCGGCCATTGCTGCGGTGGGCGGCATGATTGTTCCGGCCCTTATTTACTTACTGTTCAACGGCAGTGATGAGATTGTCCGTCAGGGCTGGGCTATTCCGGCGGCCACTGACATTGCCTTTGCACTGGGCGTGATGGCGTTGCTGGGTTCCCGCGTACCGACTGGCCTGAAAGTCTTCCTGCTGGCACTGGCGATCATTGACGATCTCGGGGCGATTGTGATCATTGCACTGTTCTATAGCCACGATGTTTCCATGATGGCGTTAGGACTTTCTGCGGTTTGCATCGCGGCATTGGCTTTCATGAATTGGCGTGGGGTGACAAAACTGACGCCATATCTGGTTGTCGGCGCGGTGTTCTGGGTCTGCGTGCTGAAGTCTGGCGTTCACGCCACGCTCGCCGGTGTGATCCTCGGGTTCCTGATCCCGCTCAATACCAAAGATAAAAAACCATCACCGGCGCGTCGTCTGGAGCACGGTATTCATCCTTACGTTGCGTGGTTTATTTTGCCGGTGTTTGCGTTTGCCAACGCGGGCATTTCATTAGAGGGCGTTTCTGCTGCCGGTGCTTTCTCCCTGTTACCGATGGGTATCGCTGCCGGATTGCTGTTAGGTAAACCGCTGGGCATCATTCTTTTCAGCGGAGTAGCGCTGAAATTGGGTGTGACCCGTATGCCATCGGGCATTACTTTTAGCCAGATAGCCGCCGTTTCCGTGCTGTGCGGTATCGGCTTTACGATGTCGATTTTCATCGGCTCACTGGCCTTTGCTACGCGTGATCCTGCACTGCTGACTTACGCAAAAATGGGCATCCTGATGGGCTCTGTTGCTTCTGCGGTATTGGGTTACATATTGCTCAGTCGTTCTTTGCCTAAAAAAGCCCTCAAATAGTGATGAACAGGCTGCATGCGCAGAGGCATGCAGCCTGATGCAGACTTCATATTTCTGGAGCGGATGAAAACATGCCTCATATTAACTACAACCATTTGTATTATTTTTGGCACGTCTGTAAATCAGGTTCTGTCGTAGGCGCCGCTGAGGCGCTCTATCTGACGCCACAGACCATCACCGGGCAGATTAAATCGCTTGAGGAACGGTTAGGTGGCAAACTTTTCAAACGTCAGGGCCGCGGTCTGGTGCCCTCTGAGCTGGGGCAGCTGGTATATCGCTATGCCGATAAGATGTTCACCCTCAGTCAGGAAATGCTGGATATCGTTAACTATCGCAAAGAGTCTAGCCTGTTGTTTGACGTGGGTGTCGCCGATGCGCTGTCGAAACGGCTGGTCAGCCGTGTGCTGAAAGCTGCCGTGCCGGACAACGCACAAATTCATTTGCGATGTTTTGAATCCACCCACGAAATGCTGCTGGAACAGCTGAGCTTGCATAAGCTGGATATGATTCTGTCGGACTGCCCGGTGGATTCAACGCAGCAGGAAGGTTTGTTCTCCGTCAAGCTGGGCGAGAGTCCGATCAGCTTCTATTGCTGCAATCCCCCTGCGGGTGTCGATTTTCCTGCTTGTCTGGAGCAGCGTCCGCTGCTGATCCCCGGGCGTCGTTCGATGCTGGGACGAAAATTGCTGAACTGGTTTAATACGCAGGGATTGAAAGTGAACATTCTCGGTGAGTTCGATGATGCGGCACTGATGAAAGCGTTCGGGATGAACAACGATGCAATATTTGTCGCGCCAGCGATTTACTCTTCTACTGAGTTTCAGGATGAAAAAATTGTTGAAGTGGGGCGCGTGGAGGGGATTCTGGAAGAGTACTACGTGATTTTTGCCGAACGTATGATCCAACATCCTTCGGTTCAGCGGATTTGTCACACTGACTTTTCGGCGCTGTTTGAGTTGTAGTTAACGCAGATACTCAAATTTTAGGTATAAAAAAACCGGCGTAAGCCGGTTTTTTTATCAAGCATATCAGCGTAATGCAATTATTGCATTGCGTTGATTTGCGCAGTCAGATTTGACTTATGACGCGCTGCTTTGTTCTTGTGGATCAGGCCTTTACAAGACTGACGATCCACAATTGGTTGCATTTCGTTAAATGCATTTTGTGCAGCAGCTTTGTCGCCTGCTGCAATAGCCGTGTATACCTTCTTGATAAAGGTACGCATCATTGAACGGCGGCTCGCGTTATGCTTACGACGTTTTTCTGACTGTACGGCGCGTTTCTTAGCTGATTTGATATTAGCCAAGGCCAACTCCCAAATATTTTTCTATTGATGAACAATTCAAAGGCCGAGGAATATGCCTTTTCGGTCTTCTGTTGTCAACGGATTTGTGCAAATAAGCGGCGTTTTAAAGCGTGAACTTTACACGTCGCTTGTTACGTTGTGATGGCGCAGGATTTTAACAGCTTCCGGCATCGGAATACAGTCTTTCGCGAGAAAAATCGACAGGAGAGTGTACAAACTGCCCACGGCGGCCATTAACGCTTTGTTTCTGCGAAAAGTCACGCATTCCCTGCTCGAAAGGAAAGATTTTCATCGCCACGCCGCCATTTGAACCGCAATATCTGCCGTATGCAAGAGAGAATGGTGTGATCCTGCGAATCGCTGGTTAACCTTGCGGGCTGTACAAGGTATAATCCGCCGATTTCCATCTTTATGAGTCAGCATTGGATTTGAGCCAGCTATGGAGCTAATTCGCGGAATACACAATATTCGAGCACGCCATCATGGATGTGTGCTGACTATTGGCAATTTTGATGGTGTACACCGGGGCCATCAGGGCCTGATCGAACAGCTGAAGCTGGAAGGTCAGCGTCTGGGGCTGCCGGTAATGGTGATGATTTTTGAACCACAGCCGCTGGAACTGTTTGCGGGCGATAAAGCCCCTGCACGGTTAACCAGCCTGCGTGACAAAGCCAAGTATCTGGCCGAGTGTGGCGTAGATTATCTTTTATGTGTGCATTTCGACCCCCGGTTCGCTGCACATATGGCGCAGGCGTTTGTTTCTCAGCTGCTGGTCGAAAAGCTGGGCGTCAAATTCTTGACCGTCGGGGATGATTTCCGCTTTGGTGCGGGTCGTCTGGGCGATTTTGAGCTGTTGCAGAAAGCCGGGAAAGAGTATGGCTTCGAAGTGATCAGCACCCAGACCTTCCGTGAAGGCGGAAATCGCATTAGCAGCACTGCTATCCGCGATGCGCTGCGTGACGATGATTTAGCGCTGGCCGAAAATTTACTGGGCCATCCGTTCAGTATCTCAGGGCGGGTCGTCCATGGTGATAAGCTGGGGCGTACTATTGGGTTCCCGACGGCCAACGTGCCGTTAAAGCGCGTGGTCTCACCGGTTCGCGGCGTGTATGCCGTAGAAGTTCTCGGCCTTGGCCCGGAACCTTTGCCGGGCGTTGCCAATATTGGCATTCGTCCGACGGTCGGTGGCGTGCGCAAGCAGTTGGAAGTTCATCTGCTCGATACCACATTAGATTTATACGGGCGCCACATTGACGTGGTGCTCCGCGCAAAATTGCGCAATGAACAGCGTTTCTCCTCGCTTGATGCGTTAAAGCAACAAATTGCGAACGATGAGGTGACGGCCCGGGAATTCTTCGGGTTAAAGACACCACGCTAAACTTGTACTGACAGGCGTGTCACAACGCCTGGAATCCAGCCGAAAAACGGAACCGAGAATCTATGAGTGACTACAAGAACACCCTGAATTTGCCGGAAACAGGGTTCCCGATGCGTGGCGATCTGGCCAAGCGTGAACCTGACATGCTGAAGAATTGGTATGACCAGGATCTGTACGGGATTATTCGTGCTGCCAAGAAAGGCAAGAAAACCTTTATCTTGCATGACGGCCCTCCGTATGCGAACGGCAGCATTCATATTGGTCACTCAGTAAACAAAATTCTTAAAGACATGATCGTTAAGTCCAAAGGACTGGCGGGCTTCGATGCGCCGTATGTTCCGGGCTGGGATTGTCATGGTCTGCCGATTGAACTGAAAGTTGAACAGCTGATCGGTAAGCCGGGCGAAAAAGTCACGGCGGCGGAATTCCGTGAAGCCTGCCGCAAGTACGCTGCTGAACAGGTTGAAGGTCAGAAGAAAGACTTCATCCGTCTGGGCGTGCTCGGTGACTGGGATCATCCGTACCTGACCATGGACTTCAAAACAGAAGCCAACATCATTCGTGCCCTGGGTAAAATCATCGGCAACGGTCACCTGCATAAAGGTGCGAAACCTGTTCACTGGTGTACCGATTGCGGATCTTCATTGGCTGAAGCCGAAGTCGAATATTACGACAAAGTGTCTCCGTCTATCGACGTGACGTTTAATGCGACGGATGCCGCCGCTGTTGCTGCGAAATTCGGTGCCACTGCTTTCAATGGCCCGGTTTCTCTGGTCATCTGGACCACCACCCCGTGGACCATGCCAGCTAACCGCGCGATTTCACTCAACGCTGAGTTCTCTTATCAGCTGGTGCAGATTGAAGGTCAGTGCCTGATCCTGGCTACCGATCTGGTAGAAAGCGTGATGAAGCGCGCCGGTATCGCTGAGTGGACTGTGCTGGGCGAATGTAAAGGTGCGGATCTTGAATTGCTTCGATTCCAGCATCCGTTCCTCGGTTTCGATGTTCCGGCGATCCTTGGCGATCACGTTACTCTCGATGCCGGTACTGGTGCTGTACATACCGCACCTGGCCACGGTCCTGATGACTTTGTCATTGGCCAGAAATACGGTCTGGAAGTCGCAAACCCGGTTGGACCGAACGGCTGCTACCTGCCGGGCACTTATCCGACGCTGGATGGCAAATTCGTCTTTAAAGCGAATGATCTGATCGTTGAACTGCTGCGTGAGAAGGGCGCACTGCTGCACGTTGAGAAAATGAACCACAGCTATCCGTGCTGCTGGCGTCACAAAACGCCGATCATCTTCCGCGCTACGCCACAATGGTTCATCAGCATGGATCAGAAAGGTTTGCGTCAGAAGTCTCTGGAAGAGATCAAAGGCGTGCAGTGGATCCCTGACTGGGGTCAGGCGCGTATCGAAAACATGGTCGCTAACCGTCCTGACTGGTGTATCTCCCGCCAGCGTACGTGGGGCGTACCGATGTCTCTGTTCGTGCATAAAGATACCGAACAGCTTCATCCGCGCAGCCTTGAGCTGATGGAAGAAGTGGCAAAACGCGTGGAAGCCGATGGCATTCAGGCATGGTGGGATCTGAACCCTGAAGAGATTTTGGGTGCAGACGCTGCCGATTACGTCAAAGTGCCGGATACGCTGGACGTCTGGTTTGACTCCGGTTCCACGCACTCCTCCGTTGTGGATGTGCGCCCTGAGTTCAACGGTCATTCACCGGATCTGTATCTGGAAGGTTCTGACCAGCATCGCGGCTGGTTCATGTCTTCTCTGATGATTTCTACGGCGATGAAAGGCAAAGCGCCTTACAAACAAGTACTGACTCACGGTTTCACCGTCGATGGTCAGGGCCGTAAAATGTCTAAATCCATCGGTAACACCATCGCGCCTCAGGATGTGATGAATAAGCTGGGTGGCGACATCCTGCGTTTGTGGGTGGCATCTACGGATTACACCGGCGAAATCGCCGTGTCCGACGAAATCCTCAAACGTGCTGCCGATTCTTATCGCCGTATCCGTAACACCGCGCGCTTCCTGCTGGCGAACCTTAACGGTTTCGATCCGGCGCTGCACAGCGTGGCACCGGAAGAGATGGTTGTGCTGGATCGCTGGGCGGTTGGCCGCGCGAAAGCTGCACAAGACGAGATCATTGCTGCGTACGAAGCCTATGATTTCCACGGTGTTGTTCAGCGTCTGATGCAGTTCTGCTCGATCGAAATGGGTTCGTTCTATCTGGATATCATTAAAGATCGCCAGTACACCGCGAAGAGCGACAGCGTTGCGCGCCGCAGCTGCCAGACCGCGCTGTATCACATCTGCGAAGCACTGGTTCGTTGGATGGCGCCAATCATGTCCTTCACTGCCGATGAAATCTGGGCTGAACTGCCAGGTCATCGCGAGAAGTTCGTCTTTACTGAAGAATGGTACGACGGTCTGTTTGGCCTGATCGGTAACGAATCCATGAACGATGCGTTCTGGGATGAGCTGCTGAGAGTGCGTGGTGAAGTGAACAAAGTGATCGAACAGGCGCGTGCTGATAAACGTCTGGGCGGTTCTCTGGAAGCAGCCGTGACCTTATATGCAGACGACGCGCTGGCAACAGACCTGCGTTCTCTGGGTAACGAACTGCGTTTTGTGCTCCTGACTTCCGGTGCGAAAGTCGCCGCGCTGTCTGAAGCTGATGATTCTGCGCAGGCCAGCGAATTGTTGAAAGGACTGAAAATTGGTCTGGCGAAAGCAGAAGGCGAGAAGTGCCCGCGCTGCTGGCATTTCACCACTGATATCGGCCAGAATGCGGAACACAGTGACATCTGTGGCCGTTGTGTGACTAACATTGCCGGTGACGGCGAAGAGCGTAAGTTTGCATAATGACTAAACCTTTCTGTTCTACCGGACTCCGCTGGCTTTGGCTGGCGGTTCTCGTCGTTATCGTCGATCTCGGCAGTAAGTTTCTGGTCATGGGGCATTTTCAGCTCGGTGAGTCCATGCCGCTAATTCCGTTCTTTAATCTGACCTACGCTCACAATCCGGGCGCGGCGTTCAG
This sequence comes from Rahnella inusitata, assembly GCF_003263515.1. Lineage (GTDB taxonomy): Bacteria > Pseudomonadota > Gammaproteobacteria > Enterobacterales > Enterobacteriaceae > Rahnella > Rahnella inusitata. The sequence goes on from NZ_JYDE01000025.1 coordinate 60,255, forward strand.
CTTCCTGGCGGATAAAGGTGGCTGGCAGCGCTGGTTCTTCACGGCGATTGCGCTGGTTATCGTGGTGGTGCTGCTGGTGCTGATGTACCGCAGCAGTGCAAAGCAGCGTCTGAATAACATCGCATTTGCGATGATTATTGGTGGCGCGCTCGGCAACATGTTTGACCGTATGGTGCACGGCTTTGTGATCGACTTTATCGATTTCTACGTGAACGACTGGCACTACCCGATCTTTAATCTGGCCGACAGCTTTATCTGCGTCGGCGCAGTGCTGGTCGTGCTGGAAGGTTTCCTCGCGAAACCTAACGAAGCGGCGAAGACCAAAGGATAAGAAATATGTCTCAACAGGTGAAACACGACAGCGCCGTGCTGGTACATTTTACGTTGAAGCTGGAAGATGGCTCGACGGCAGAATCTACCCGCGCCAATGGAAAACCTGCGCTGTTTCGCCTCGGCGACGGCAGCCTGTCTGACGCGCTGGAAAATCAGCTGACCGGATTGAGCGTTGGGGACAAGCATGCTTTCACGCTGTCCCCGGAATCGGCTTTCGGTACCAAAAGCCCGGATCTGATGCAGTTCTTCTCGCGTCGTGATTTCCAGGAAACAGGGGTGCCGGATGTCGGCACCATCATGCTGTTCAGCGGTCGTGACGGTAATGAAATGCCGGGCGTAGTACGTGAAGTGACAGAGGATTCTATCACTGTCGATTTCAATCATCCGCTGGCGGGACAGTACATCGATTTCGATATCGAAGTGCTGGAAATCGACCCGCAACTGGAGGAGAAACATGCAGATATTGCTGGCTAACCCACGCGGTTTTTGTGCGGGTGTTGATCGCGCCATCAGCATTGTTGAACGTGCGCTTGAGCTTTATGGCGCACCGATTTATGTGCGTCATGAAGTGGTACATAACCGCTATGTGGTCGACAGCCTGCGTCAGCGCGGTGCCATTTTCATCGAGCAAATCAGCGAAGTGCCGGACGGCTCAATCCTGATTTTCTCCGCTCATGGGGTTTCCCAGGCGGTGCGGGCAGAAGCGAAAGAACGCGACCTGACGATGCTCTTTGATGCCACCTGTCCGCTGGTGACCAAAGTGCATATGGAAGTGGCACGCGCCAGCCGTAAAGGCACTGAAGCGATTCTGATTGGCCACGCCGGTCATCCGGAAGTTGAAGGCACCATGGGCCAGTACAGCAATCCGAAAGGCGGCATGTATCTGGTCGAGGCGCCGGAAGATGTTTATAAATTGCAGGTGAAAGATGAAAACAACCTGTGCTTTATGACGCAAACCACGCTTTCGGTGGATGACACGTCGGCCATCATTGATGCGTTGCGCGATCGTTTTCCGAAAATTATCGGGCCGCGTAAAGATGATATTTGCTACGCCACCACTAATCGTCAGGAAGCCGTACGAACGCTGGCCGATGACGCGGACGTGGTGCTGGTTGTTGGGTCGAAAAACTCCTCCAACTCCAACCGGCTGGCGGAGCTGGCTCAGCGCGTAGGCGTGCCTTCTTATCTGATCGACTCTGCCGCGGATATTCAGGAAAGCTGGCTGAAAGATGCCAAAAGCATCGGCGTCACTGCGGGGGCTTCCGCTCCGGATATTCTGGTGCAGGATGTGATCAGCAAGCTGAAAACCTTTGGCGGGGTGGATGTGATTAACATCGAAGGGCGCGAAGAGAATATCGTTTTCGAAGTGCCCAAAGAACTGCGTGTGGATGTGAAACAGATCGACTGATTTGTTTCTGGCATCGTGCATAAAAAAACCGGCTCAATCGTGGCCGGTTTTTTATGCGCGTTCTGGCCGCTTTAACCCTTTTGCAGTTTGAAAAGATTCTGCGGCACACCCACCGTTGACGTTTGTACATGCAGCAAAGCACCTTCCAGTGCATGCGGTGCATCCAGATTTTTACGTGCCGATGTGATGTACAGATCGGTCATGTCAGGACCTCCAAAAGTACAGCAACTCGGCTGCGTTACAGGTACCGGCACGGTATCGAGAGTAAGCAATTCACCCTGATTGATTTGCTGGCGTAACAAACATTTCGATCCCCAGCAGGCGGTGATCATCCACCCATTTTGCGCCAGCGCTGAACCATCCGGAGATTTATCGCCGGAAGAGAAGCAGGAGATTTTCTGCGGATTAATGCGGCGTGCGTTAGCAGAGTAGAAGCGGTTTTTCTTCGTATCAGCAAACCAGACTTTGCCTTCATACCAGACCAGGGTGTTGGTGATCCCCACGTTATCAAGCATGATTTCAGGCGCATCGGTTCCGGCTTCATAGCGATACCAGGCGCCATTATTTTTTTCCTCTTTGATATCCAGCGTGCCAAACCACAGCGAACCGTCCGGCGCGATCGCGGCTTCGTTCGGTCGTGTGCCTTCTGCACCGGGATACCCGCACAATGTCTGGCGGCTCTTGTTTTCGTAATCGTACAAATGGATCCCATCCTGAGAGACGAGTAAAAACAGATTCCGTTTCTCCGTCATCAGAACGGCGCTGGTCACGCTGGGCAAGTCGTGGATTTCAGTTTTCCTGGTCTCAGGCCAGTAGCGCAAAACGCGCTGAGCCAGAATATCGACCCACAACAATGATTGAGTGCGCTGGCACCAGACGGGCGTTTCACCTAATTCGGCTCGATAATCGCCAATGGCGGTCACGTCGGACCGGAATAATACGGACATCGTAAAGCTCTCCTTGAAGGATAAGATGTGGCTGTATTCAGTCTAGTCCGGCTTTGACCGCGTGGGATAGGAGAAAAGGTGTAAAAATAAAGGGCCGGTACGTTAATAAGACGTAAAACCGGCCCCTGAACTTACAGCTTTTAAGATTTAGAAATCGTATCTCAGGCGAACGAGGTTCATGTCACCACGGTCATCGGTGGTGGAGCTAAACACGTGTTCGTAATCGACGCGGAAACCGTAATCCATCTGAACAGACAGACCCAGACCATTATCGATACGCTGATAATTACGGCCAGTGACGTAAGTCATACGGTCGCCCATGAAGTACGGCTGAACGGTTTTCACTGCGTACTGATTGATTGGGAATGCGTAGCCCAGGAAGTATTCCAGACCGTAAGCGTCGCCCGCAAAGTAGTTATTATCCGTTTTCTTTTTGGTGGTCAGGAAGTTGTTGTAATAACCCCCACCGAAAGAGGCTGTCCAGTTGCCCGGTTTCCAGCTCAGCGCAGTACCGACAATATTCTGGTCGTAATTCGTGGAGCTGTGCTGACCAGGGTTTTTCATTTCTGCGTTGGTATAGTTATACGCAGTACCCCATGTCAGATCTTTTGTGATGTGGTAGTCCACACCCAAAGAGCCGCCGCCTTTACGTTTGTAACGCAGACCGTCGCCTGTCAGCAAATCGTTATCGGAGAACAGGTAAGAGGCGTAAACATCCGCCGAACCGAAGGTGTTTTTGTATTTCAGCATTTTACGTGAACGGTAAGACCCGTCGTAATCGCCGTTCACACCATTGCCTGGCGCCTGGCCGAGCATATCGTAATCCCAGATATCGGTTTTGGCACCGACCACATCGTAGTACACGCTGTTTTGCTGACCATAGGTCAGCTGACCGTAGGTTTTGCTTTTCAGGCCAGTGTACAGCTGACGACGTGTGGTGTTGTGAGCGCCATCTGCGTAGTGATCGTCCCAGCCCATCAGGGCAGGGAAGTTCACACCCAGTTCGTAGTAGCTGACCCAACTGATATCATCAAACAGATAATAATCAGCGGAGAAACGGAAGCGGGAGCCGCCGTCGAAGCCATTATTTTTATACGAACCCTTGTCTTTATCGCCGGTTTCCATATTCCACTGTGGACGAATACTCCCGCCAATCTGGAAATTCAAACGGCTCAACGGATCGTTAGGTTGTGGATCTTGTTTGATCAGGGTGATTTCTGCGTGTGAAGCAAAAGAGGCCAGACCGAATAACAGGCCAGCCGTCGCCACTTGCGTGACTTTGTTTAATTTGAAGTTCATATAAGTCCCTGTGCCAATCCACAGTTTGAAATAACTACCTGTTTTTAAGTCACTAACAGTGAGATTGGCCGTGTGTGTTTTTGTATTTTCCCCTCACTCATAACAATCTGGTAAGGGTGAAGACGCGCCTCATACCTTCAGGCTACTTAATTTTCGACCGGTCAGAAATTAAATTTCGCCGGTTAAAATTAGCTGGCTATTTATTATCATATTCATTGATTTAATCAATATGATTTGGTGCCATATAATAAAAAATTAATGATTCAGATCCGAAAATCTGCGCAATTGCTGGATTTGTCTGCGATGGCTGCCGTGCGAGGGAGTGAGAAGGGTTCCCCTGAGCAATGCTCTCAGGGGAACTTATTGAGTTAAGAATGTGACCAGTAATCTGAACTGTTGATCATCTGCATACTTGCCTTCATCTGGTTGGGTTGCATTGCCGTGACGCTTTGGCCGGCTGCAAATACCGCCATCGCATCAACCAGTTGCTGTAGCTGAGTAGCTTCCTGGGATTGCCTGTCAGCGACGCTGATGACTTTGTTTTGCCAGGCAGAACCAGAGAACCAGTTATCAAGGATCACAGAATAATTAGATCCTATTTCGCTGATCATTAAATGGCTATTGCTGGGTGAGAACCAAAGATCCTGAACGCCGGTATCGGTGATTTGGGTCGAATCAACATCTCTTGAATTTTGCTTGCTGTCAGTGACAACATCGTGATGATGACCTTTGGCAAAGAGGTATGTGTCAGAGCCCGCACCGCCGAAAAGTGTGTCGTCACCGGCACTGCTGGTAAATAAATCCCATGCTGACCAGCCGGTGAGTTTGTCTTTTCCTTCGGTACCGTTGACCACCATAGTCATGGCTTCGAGATTAGCCAGGCAGATAGGTATTGTGTGTTTTTCGTTAAATGCAATATAAACAGAGCTCTATTGATTCTATTTATGTAACCTCCGAGCGTCTTGTCTTCTGATTCTAAATCAACAATGGAAACTACTTTTTTATTTTTGAGATCAAACACAGTAACTTTACCAAAGAGCATTAATAATATCATTATTAATTGTTAGTGCTTTATTGTTATCGTTCTCTGGAAAAATTCCAAAAAATAATCATCAGGATCATCTACCTTCAAAATTATCTTACTTAAATCTAAGTTTTTTCTTAAATAACCAGTTTTTTAGTCGACGATAAACTATCGTTAGGTTGTGGAGTGGAGGTGAGTATTTCCTCTTTTAAACATGCAGGTTTTATTGTAAAAAGTGTGGAATCTCTGGGTTTTTCCGCTGCAAAACCATGAGTTGAAGAAACGAAAGCAGTAAACCTGCACAGAGTGATTTTGTTCTGGCGTTCATCATGATGAAGTACCTTGTAAATGTGATTTAATAGTTAATAGCTAGTTCCATAGCGTCTTTTGGATATATTATGTATGTCTAAAATATAAATGTATTAAATTATTAATGCCAGAATGTATTATTCTTGATTCTGTGATCTTTATCTCTCAATTAGTCACCATGCTTATTATTGTTTTGTATGGTTTATGCATATACATATATAAATTACTATAGATTAAAAATACACGGGGAATTAGTCAGTTAAATGTTGAGTTTGAAGTGGGTTTTAGTTTTAAATACGCTGGCTTAAAAAGTGCTTCAGGGATGCTTCAAACCATTTTATAGGGAATGAATAAAACTAATATGTTTTCGTATGAAAATGAACTCAGCACAGCGCCGAAAATTCAGCCTGATTTTTCTTTATCTGCATTGGTTATTCTTGCTCAGTATCACGGCATAGCTGCCAATCTGGAGGATATCAAGCACCAGTTCAGTGATGAAACAGGTTCTCTGTCTTCTACTCAGTGGTTATTAGCAGCAAAATCAATAGGCCTGAAAGCAAAGTTAATCAATAAAAAAATTGATCGCCTCCATTTGATCAGCTTACCCGCAATGGTGTGGAGCGATGATGGCGAGCATTTTATTCTGGCTAATATGGATAATGATAAGTATTTAATACAGGACATTGCGGCAGGTCATCCGGTTGTACTGTGTCGTGAGGAATTTGAACAACGCTACACCGGTAAACTGATGCTGGTGACATCCCGGGCATCGGTACTGGTCAGTCTGGCCAAATTCGATTTCACCTGGTTTATTCCAGCAGTGATTAAATACCGTAAGATTTTGTTAGAAGTTCTGGCAGCCTCCGCCGTTATTCAATTTTTTGCCCTGATAACCCCGATGTTTTTTCAGGTAGTGATGGATAAAGTCCTGGTGCACCGCAGTTTCAGTACGCTGGACGTGGTCGCTGTGGCGCTTTTAGTCATCGTATTATTTGAAGTCACGCTTGGCGGCCTGCGAACGTATATTTTTGCCCATACTACCAGCCGGATAGACGTCGAGCTGGGGGCTCGGCTCTTTCGTCATCTCTTTTCCCTGCCGCTGGCCTGGTTTGAAAAGCGGCGCGTAGGCGATACCGTTGCCCGTGTGCGTGAGCTGGAACAAATACGTAATTTCCTCACCGGTCAGGCCCTCACCTCGGTAATGGATCTCTGCTTTTCATTCATCTTTCTCATCGTGATGTGGTTCTACAGTGGCTGGCTGACGCTGGTTGTGCTCATCTCGCTGCCTTGTTATGCCATCTGGTCCGCTACCATCAGCCCGGTATTGCGAGCCCGTTTAAACGAAAAGTTTGCGCGCAATGCGGACAGCCAGTCATTTCTGGTGGAGTCGGTGACGTCTGTTGGCACAATTAAAGCGATGGCGGTTGAGCCTCAGATGACGCGTAACTGGGATCAGCTGTTGGCGTCATATGTTCATGCGGGTCTGAAGGTTACCCGGCTGGCGACCATCGGACAGCAGGGTGTTCAGCTTATTCAAAAACTGGTCATGGTATCAACGCTGTGGCTGGGCGCACGGTTGGTGATTGGTGGCGATTTAACGGTCGGGCAACTGATCGCTTTTAATATGCTCGCCGGGCAAGTGGCAGCACCGGTTATTCGCCTCGCTCAACTGTGGCAGGATTTCCAGCAAGTCGGTATTTCAGTAGCACGGCTTGGGGATATTTTGAATACGCCTACGGAACAAACTGCCAGCCGTTTAGCCTTACCTGAAATCACAGGAAAGATAGATTTTGAGCAGGTAAATTTCCGCTATCGGCCTGAGGGTTATGAAGTATTAAGGGATCTGACGCTGACCATTAATGCCCATGAAGTCATCGGCATCGTAGGCCGTTCAGGTTCCGGGAAAAGTACGCTGACAAAACTGGTGCAACGTTTATATGTGCCCGGGCGCGGAAGGGTGCTGGTTGATGGGAACGATTTAGCACTGGCTGACCCGGCGTGGTTACGACGTCAGATAGGCGTGGTGTTGCAGGACAATGTTTTATTAAACCGTACCGTGCGGGAAAATATCGCGCTATCCGAACCCGGTATGCCGTTGGAGAGAATTATTAATGCTGCAAAACTGGCGGGTGCCCATGAGTTTATTATGGAACTGGCGCAAGGATATGACACCGTGGTCGGAGAGCAAGGTGCGGGGCTTTCTGGTGGGCAGCGGCAGCGTGTGGCGATTGCAAGAGCGCTGGTCGGGGAGCCAAAAATCTTAATACTGGACGAAGCGACCAGTGCTTTAGACTATGAGTCTGAACGGGCGATTATGCAGAATATGCAGGCGATTTGTCGTCAGCGTACAGTGCTTATTATTGCCCACCGTCTTTCGACCGTCCGTTTCGCGCAAAGAATTATCGCCATGGATAAAGGCGAAATTGTCGAACAGGGAACCCACGAAGATCTGTTGCAAATAGAAAATGGTTATTACCGTTTCCTGCATGATCTTCAATCGGCGTGATTTTTTTTAAAACATTAAAATTCTATTCATCATAAATATGAAAATTTTTATTCATGCATCAAAAGAATTATGCGGTAAATATTATCGGGTATGGCGAGAGATCTGGAAATTACGAACCCGCTTAGATCCGCCGAAGCGTGACGGCGATGAGCGGGTATTTCTCCCTGCGAACCTGGAAATTACAGAGACGCCGATTTCTGCCGCGCCTAAATATATTGCACGGACAATTATATTTTTTACGATTATTGCTTTCCTGTGGGCCCTGATTGGGAAGATTGATATTGTGGCGGTAACACAAGGAAAAACAATTGTTACGGGGCACAGTAAACAAATTCAATCGCTGGAAACCTCAGTTGTTAAAAATATTTATGTCAAGAACGGGGATTATGTCCGTGCAGGGCAAAAAATTATTGAGCTAAGCGGAATTGGCTCTGACAGTGACTCTGAGCAATCCAGGCGTGCTTTGGAAGCGGCGCAGCTGACAAAATTGCGTAACGATGCCCTGATGGACGTTATAGAGAAAGGCGGAGTGATAAAAATTGATAAATCTGAAGCCAGACTAGCGGGATTAAAAGAACCCGAGGTGATAGCCGCAGAGGAATTAGCGAGAAATCAATTCGAGGCATGGTCGGCGGAGAATGACAAGTTACAGGCGATTCTCAGCCAACATTTAGCAGAGTTGCGTTCTAATCAGGATCAGGTTCATAAACTTGAGCAAATAAAAAAAATAGAACTACAACGTTCAAAAGATTATCAGGCGCTTCTTGAAAAGAAATATCTCTCTCAGCATGAGTATTTTGAGCAGGACAGTAAGACTATTCAGAACGAGCATGATCTCAGAAGTTTGCGCAATCAAACGCAACAAATTGAAGAAAGCATTCATCAGGCTGAACAGGAAAAACGCCTGAATATTCAAACGTTCCACCGCGATACGCTGGACGCACTTCGTGAGGCTAATGAACAAATTCCTCAACTGCGCGGGCAACTGGAAAAGGCGGAGCAGCGGCAGTCGCTGATGAACCTGAAGGCACCGGTTGACGGAACCGTGCAGCAAATGGCTTTTCATACGCTGGGTGGCGTCGTTATGGAAGGGCAGGCAATCATGACAATTGTCCCTCTCGACGATAAAATTGAAGTTGAAACGATGATCGCCAATAAAGATATTGGTTTTGTGAATGTGGGTCAGGATGTTGTCGTCAAAATTGAATCTTTTCCTTATACCCGTTACGGTTACATCACGGGTAAAGTAACCAGCGTCAGTTTTGATGCGATCGAAAATGAGAAGCTGGGATTAGTTTTCAGCGCAATAGTCTCGCTCGATAAAAATTACCTGCTGGTTGAAGGTAAGCGGATTAATCTGGTCGCGGGCATGAATGTCAGCGCTGAAATCAAAACAGGTAAACGGAAAGTCATCGACTATCTCCTTAGTCCGCTGCAGACCAAAGTGGATGAGAGTTTTAAAGAACGCTAGTGCATGATGGTGTTTATTCACAAAAGTGAATCGTTATGCGAAGTGGCTTTTTGCGCATTTTTTCAGCCTTTTTCTCTATTAGTTCCAGTTTGGCTGTTTGGTTAACACAAATCATTTAAGTTGGTAACCTTAAATCAGATGCTTTTTACTGATATTAACCAGCCTGTATCATAATTTTCTAATTATGAGGCAATTTTGCTGGCTACCCGATAACAGGGTGGCTAACCTGATTCTGTTTTACGGCAGAACCCCTATATAAAGAGAGTATTTATGAGTAACGCTGATATTCGCATGGCCATCGTTGGCGCAGGTGGTCGTATGGGCAGACAGCTGATCCAGGCCGTTTCTGAAGCCGAAGGCGTAGTGCTCGGCGCGGCACTGGAGCGTCCGGGTTCTACGCTTGTCGGTGCTGATGCCGGAGAACTGGCGGGGATCGGAAATGCAGGTGTCAAAGTGAATGACTGCCTGAACACCGTCGCGAATGACTTCGATGTGCTGATTGATTTCACCCGCCCTGAAGGCACGCTGGCACATCTGGAATTTTGTCAGAAACACCATAAAGGCATGATTATCGGCACTACGGGCTTCGATGATGCCGGTAAGGCTGCGATTAAACAGGCTTCTGAGGTTATTCCTGTGGTTTTCGCCGCCAACTTCAGCGTGGGTGTAAACGTCGTCCTCAAACTTTTAGAGAAAGCCGCCAAAGTGATGGGCGACTATACCGATATCGAAATCGTGGAAGCGCACCACCGTCACAAAGTGGATGCACCATCAGGCACTGCCCTGGCGATGGGCGAAGCAATTGCCGGTGCGCTGGGCCGTGACCTCAAGGAGTGCGCGGTGTATGCCCGTGAAGGACATACCGGCGAGCGCGATCCAAAAAGCATTGGTTTTGCCACTATCCGTGCCGGCGATATCGTAGGGGAACATACTGCGATGTTTGCTGATATTGGAGAGCGGGTGGAGATTACCCACAAGGCTTCCAGCCGCATGACCTTCGCAAATGGCGCTGTTCGTGCCGGAAAGTGGATTTCGTCGCATAAGTCGGGTCTTTATGACATGCGTGACGTGCTTGGATTAGATGATTTGTAGTAAATGATTTAGATGTGATGTGGTTGTTTTGGTCATAATGTTTTGATAAAAGGGCAGTTCCTTGATTGCCCTTCTCTTTTTATTTAAAAATACGGACTTAATCAAAATATTTTATCCTCGCTTGTATTTGTTCTGGTTTATGTTGTTTTTTACATGCGAGTTGTGCGTTTTTTAAACTCAGCCTTTCTCCGTCATTGACCCCTACCCACTTTTATCACTGTTTTTCAGACATCGTCTTCCGCAAACGGTTACTATGCTTACTTAGGCTATGCTTTTGTGGCTGTGATGAAGCCTTTTCACTGAGTTGTGCGAAAAATAGAGAAATAGTGGTGCTTTTGGTAGACAAACCGAACTGCCCTCATTAGAATGCGCCCAATTTGCCGAAAATTGGCTTCCGGAGCGATTTTTGCATTGATTTAGATCGGGTTATCTGAATTAATATGCAAATATTGTGATTTATTATTCTTGGAGGATGCTTTGATAAAGTCAGCGCTATTGGTTCTGGAAGACGGAACCCAATTCCACGGTCGGGCCATCGGGGCAGAAGGTTCGGCAGTGGGGGAAGTGGTCTTCAATACGTCGATGACCGGTTATCAAGAAATCCTCACTGATCCTTCCTATTCCCGCCAGATTGTCACTCTCACTTATCCCCATATCGGTAACGTCGGCACCAATGCCGCAGACGCAGAATCTTCCGCAGTACACGCTCAGGGCCTGGTCATTCGCGACTTACCTCTTATTGCCAGTAACTACCGCAGTGAAGAAAACCTTTCTGATTACCTCAAGCGCAACAACATCGTAGCCATCGCCGACATTGATACCCGCAAGCTGACCCGTCTGTTACGTGAAAAAGGCGCACAGAACGGCTGCATTATCGTGGGCGATTCTCCGGATGCCGAACTGGCGCTGCAAAAAGCCAAAGCGTTCCCGGGCCTGAAAGGGATGGATCTGGCGAAAGAAGTGACCACCGCAGAATCCTACAGCTGGCAGCAAGGTAGCTGGACGCTAGAAGGCGAGCTGCCGGAAGCGAAGAAAGAAGAAGAACTGCCTTTCCACGTGGTGGCTTACGACTACGGCGCAAAACGCAACATCCTGCGCATGCTGGTGGATCGCGGTTGCCGCCTGACGGTCGTGCCGGCGCAAACGCCTGCTGCTGACGTGCTGAAACTTAATCCGGATGGCATCTTCCTGTCCAACGGCCCGGGTGACCCGGAGCCTTGCGATTACGCCATCGCTGCCATCCAAACGTTCCTCGAAACGGATATTCCAGTCTTCGGTATCTGCCTCGGCCATCAGTTACTGGCATTAGCCAGCGGCGCAAAAACGCTGAAAATGAAACTGGGCCACCACGGCGGTAACCATCCGGTTAAAGATATCGACAACAATGTGGTGATGATTACCGCGCAAAACCACGGCTTCGCAGTAGATGAAAACAATCTGCCCGCGAACCTGCGCGTGACCCACAAATCGCTGTTCGACCATACGGTTCAGGGCATCCACCGCACGGACAAACCGGCATTCAGCTTCCAGGGTCACCCTGAAGCCAGCCCTGGCCCGCACGATGCTGCGCCGCTTTTCGATCACTTCATCGAACTGATTAACGCTTTCCGCGCTTCTCACAACAACGCCAAATAACAGGAGCGAATAAAAATGCCAAAACGTACAGACATAAAAAGCATCCTGATCCTCGGCGCCGGCCCGATTGTCATCGGCCAGGCTTGTGAATTTGACTACTCGGGTGCACAGGCGTGTAAAGCGCTGCGCGAAGAAGGTTACCGCGTCATTCTGGTGAACTCGAACCCGGCGACCATCATGACTGACCCGGACATGGCCGATGCGACTTACATCGAGCCCATCACCTGGGAAGTGGTACGCAAAATCATCGAAAAAGAGCGCCCGGACGCTGTGCTGCCAACCATGGGCGGCCAGACCGCGCTGAACTGTGCGCTGGAACTGGAACGTCAGGGCGTGCTGGAAGAATTCGGCGTGACCATGATTGGCGCGACCGCAGATGCCATTGATAAAGCTGAAGACCGCCGCCGTTTCGATGTGGCGATGAAAAAAATCGGTCTGGATACGGCGCGTTCGGGCATCGCCCACACAATGGAAGAAGCGCTGGCGGTTGCCGCTGACGTCGGCTTCCCGTGCATCATCCGTCCTTCATTTACCATGGGCGGCACCGGTGGCGGTATCGCGTATAACCGCGAAGAGTTTGAAGAGATTTGCGAACGCGGTCTGGATCTTTCCCCGACCAAAGAGCTGCTGATTGATGAGTCGCTGATTGGCTGGAAAGAGTACGAGATGGAAGTGGTGCGTGATAAAAACGACAACTGCATCATCGTCTGCTCTATCGAAAACTTCGATGCAATGGGTATCCACACCGGTGACTCCATCACCGTGGCACCGGCGCAGACCCTGACCGACAAAGAATATCAAATCATGCGTAACGCCTCGATGGCGGTACTGCGTGAAATCGGCGTTGAAACCGGTGGCTCCAACGTGCAGTTCTCGGTGAACCCGAAAAATGGCCGTCTGATTGTTATCGAAATGAACCCACGCGTCTCCCGCTCCTCCGCGCTGGCATCAAAAGCGACTGGCTTCCCGATTGCGAAAGTAGCGGCCAAACTGGCGGTAGGTTATACCCTCGATGAACTGATGAACGACATCACCGGCGGCAAAACGCCTGCGTCATTCGAACCGTCCATCGACTATGTTGTGACGAAAATTCCTCGCTTTAACTTCGAAAAATTTGCCGGTGCTAATGACCGTCTGACCACGCAGATGAAATCTGTCGGCGAAGTGATGGCAATCGGTCGCACACAGCAGGAATCCCTGCAAAAAGCGTTGCGCGGTCTGGAAGTTGGCGCAAGCGGCTTCGACCCGAAAGTGAGTCTGGATGATCCGGAAGCGCTGACCAAAATCCGTCGCGAACTGAAAGAAGCCGGTGCCGAGCGTATCTGGTACATCGCTGACGCCTTCCGCGCCGGGATGTCCGTGGACGGTATCTTCAACCTGACCAACGTTGACCGCTGGTTCCTGGTGCAGATTGAAGAGCTGGTGAAACTGGAAAACGAAGTTGCCGAAGGCGGCTTCAATATACTGACGCATGATTATCTGCGTATGCTTAAACGTAAAGGCTTTGCTGACCTGCGTCTGGCGACCCTGGTGGGCGTTTCAGAAAGTGAAGTCCGCAAACTGCGCCACAAATACAATCTGCATCCGGTCTACAAGCGTGTGGATACCTGCGCGGCGGAATTCTCCACCGATACCGCCTACATGTACTCCACATACGAAGAAGAGTGCGAATCCAACCCGACTAACGACAAGCCAAAAATCATGGTGTTGGGCGGTGGTCCAAACCGTATCGGTCAGGGCATTGAGTTCGATTACTGCTGCGTACATGCCTCACTGGCGCTGCGTGAAGATGGTTACGAAACCATCATGGTGAACTGTAACCCGGAAACCGTATCCACCGATTACGACACTTCAGACCGTCTGTATTTCGAATCCGTAACCCTGGAAGACGTGCTGGAAATCGTGCGCATCGAGAAGCCAAAAGGCGTCATCGTGCAGTACGGCGGCCAGACTCCGCTGAAGCTGGCGCGTGAACTCGAAGCCGCTGGCGTGCCAATTATCGGCACCAGCCCGGACGCGATTGACCGCGCCGAAGACCGTGAGCGTTTCCAGCAGGCGGTTCACCGTCTGGGCCTGAAACAGCCGGCGAACGCCACCGTAGCGACCATCGAACAGGCGGTTGAGAAAGCCAGCGGTCTGGGTTATCCGCTGGTGGTGCGCCCGTCTTATGTTCTGGGTGGCCGCGCGATGGAAATCGTGTATGACGAAATCGACCTGCGCCGTTACTTCCAAAACGCCGTCAGCGTCTCCAACGACGCGCCGGTTCTGCTGGATCGCTTCCTGGATGATGCGGTCGAAGTAGACGTCGATGCTATCTGCGACGGCGAACGCGTACTGATTGGCGGCATAATGGAGCATATCGAGCAGGCTGGCGTGCACTCCGGTGACTCCGCATGTTCGCTGCCGTGCTACACGCTGAGCAAAGAAATTCAGGACGTGATGCGCCAGCAGGTTGAGAAACTGGCCTTTGAGCTGAGCGTTCGTGGCCTGATGAACGTCCAGTTCGCGGTGAAGAATAACGAAGTTTATCTGATTGAAGTCAACCCGCGCGCCGCGCGTACTGTGCCGTTCGTCTCTAAAGCGACCGGTGTACCGCTGGCGAAAGTGGCTGCCCGCGTAATGGCTGGTCAGACGCTGGCGCAGCAGGGCATCACAGAAGAAGTCATCCCGCCTTACTACTCCGTCAAAGAAGTGGTGTTGCCGTTCAACAAATTCCCTGGCGTTGACCCGATTCTGGGGCCAGAAATGCGTTCTACCGGTGAAGTCATGGGCGTCGGACGCACCTTCGCTGAAGCCTTTGCCAAAGCGCAGCTCGGCAGTAACTCCGGCATGAAGAAAGCGGGGCGCGCGCTGTTGTCTGTGCGTGAAGGCGATAAAGGTCGCGTAGTCGATTTGGCGGCGAAACTGCTCAAACGCGGCTTCGAGCTGGATGCGACGCACGGGACCGCAGTCGTACTGGGCGAAGCCGGGATAAACCCGCGCCTGGTCAACAAGGTGCATGAAGGCCGTCCACACATTCAGGACCGTATTAAAAACGGTGAGTATGTGTACATTGTCAACACCACGGCGGGCCGTCAGGCGATTGAAGATTCCAAGCTGATTCGTCGCAGCGCACTGCAATACAAAGTGCATTACGACACCACGCTGAACGGCGGATTCGCCACGGCGATGGCGCTGTCTTCCGACCCGACTGAGCAGGTGATTTCAGTGCAGGAAATGCACGCGAAAATCAAAGGCTAATGGCATAATCGGTTAGCAAAAGGCGCGGCGAAAGCTGCGCCTTTTTCATTTTATCCATCCGACTTTCACCACAATGTCGAAAGTTGCGTATGCTGAAGTAAATAAAATAAGACAAGAGACCTGCATGATTTTAATCATTTACGCCCATCCTTATCCGCGCCATTCGCGGGCCAATCAGGGATTACTCGCGGCGGTAAAAGACCTGCCGAACGTGGAAATTCGTTCACTGTACGATCTTTACCCCGACTTCAACATTGATGTGAATGCCGAACAAAAAGCCGTTGAACGCGCAGATATGGTGGTGTTCCAGCATCCTATCCAATGGTACAGCCTGCCACCGTTGCTGAAATTGTGGATCGATAAAGTGCTGGAGCACGGCTGGGCTTACGGTCACGAAGGCAACGCGCTGAACGGCAAACATTGTCTTTGGGCAGTGACCACCGGCGGTGACGAGCATCATTTTGAACTCGGCGATCACCCGAATTTCGACGTGCTGGCGCAGCCTTTACAGGCGACGGCGGTCTACTGCGGCATGCACTGGCAGCCATACTTTGCGGTGCACAATACGTTTATCTGCGATGAAGTCGCGCTGAAAGCGGCGGGCGAAGAGTACCGCAGGCGCTTAAGCGCATGCCTTAGTCTGAAAGAAGGCTGTGCGCCGGAGGTCGAAAATGGACAACCATAATCTGATGATTGAAGGGCTGATTTATCTGGGGTCGGCGGCGTTATTTGTGCCGATCGCGGTTCGCCTCGGATTAGGTTCAGTTCTGGGTTATCTCATCGCCGGCTGCATCATCGGCCCGTGGGGACTGAAGCTGGTCTCGGACGCCGAATCGATTCTCACCTTTGCGGAAATTGGCGTCGTGCTGATGTTGTTTGTCATCGGCCTTGAACTGGATCCTAAACGTCTGTGGACCATGCGCGCCTCGGTCTTTGGCGGTGGCAGTATTCAGATGGTTGGCTGTGGTGCGGTGCTCAGTGCCTTCTGCTATTTCCTGGGTCTGGACTGGAAAATCGCCATGCTGATCGGCCTGACGCTGGCGCTGTCTTCCACCGCCATTGCCATGCAGGCGATGAGTGAACGCAGCCTGACCGCAGCGCCAATTGGCCGCAGCGCGTTTGCCGTTCTGCTGTTCCAGGATATTGCGGCGATCCCTTTGGTCGCCATGATCCCCTTGCTGGCGAGTACCGGTGAAGCCACCACGCTGATGAGCTTTGGGCTGTCTGCCGCGAAAGTCGCCGGTGCGCTGGTGCTGGTGGTTCTGCTCGGGCGCTATGTCACGCGTCCGCTGCTGCATTTTGTTGCCCGTTCCGGGATGCGCGAAGTGTTCAGCGCCGTGGCACTTTTCCTGGTGTTCGGCTTCGGGATTCTGCTGGAAATGGCGGGCATGTCGATGGCAATGGGTGCATTTCTGGCGGGGGTTCTGCTGGCGAGTTCCGAATACCGTCACGCGCTGGAAAGCGATATTCAGCCGTTTAAAGGTTTGTTGCTCGGCTTATTCTTTATCGGCGTCGGTATGTCTATCGACTTTGGGACGCTGGTCCATCAGCCGTTGCTGATTGCCACATTGCTGGTCGGCTTTATGGCGCTGAAAGCTGCCTTACTGTGGCTGGTGGCGCCGTGGCTGGGTGTACCGAAAAAACAGCGCGGACTGTTTGCTATTCTCATCGGGCAGGGGAGTGAGTTCGCCTTCGTGATTTTCAGCACCGCGCAAACTGCCGGTGTGTTGCCGGTGGAATGGGCGAAAGCGCTGACGTTGGCCGTAGCGTTGTCGATGGCGGTCACACCGCTGCTGCTGGTTCTCGCTGCACGTATGGAACGTAATGCGCCGCAAGACGATCGTCCGCAGGACACTATCGATGATGAAAACGCGCAGGTGATCATTGCCGGCTTTGGCCGCTTCGGACAGATTGCCGGTCGTTTGCTGCTGGCGAATAACGTGCATACCGTGGTATTGGATCACGATCCGGACCATATCGAAACGCTGCGTAAGTTTGGCACCAAGGTATTTTACGGCGATGCCACCCGCGTGGATTTGCTCGAATCCGCCGGTGCCGCGCAAGCCAAAGTGTTGATCAACGCCATCGATGATGTCGAAGCCAACCTGCAGCTGACCGCGCTGGCAAAAGAGCATTTTCCGAACCTGAAGATTATCGCCCGTGCGCGAGATGTCGATCACTGGTATCAGTTGCGTCAGTTAGGCGTCGAAGCGCCGGAGCGTGAGCTGTTCGAAGGTTCTCTGCGCGTTGGCCGTGAAGTGCTGGAAACGCTGGGACTGGATGCTTATGAAGCCCGTGAAAAAGCCGATCTGTTCCGTCGCTATAACCTGAAAATGCTGGAAGCGACGGTCGCGAATTACGAAGATACCGAGTTCCGTATCGCCAGTATGCAGCGAGCGAAAGACATGCTGAGTGCGGCCATCGAGCAGGATCAGGAACGTCTGGCCTCGGAGCAACAGCAGGGCTGGCGTGGCAGTATCGACGGCAAAGCGCCGGAAAATGAAGTGATTGAAGCGAAGAGTTAACGAAGGATGAAACCAGAAGCCGGTGCCCGAAATGCACCGGCTTTTTCATGGCTGTAGGTTATCAGCTGAGCGCCACTTTAATGCCTAAACCAATCAACACACCGCCCAGCAGTTTATCAATAATCTTCTGCGCTTTCGCCAGACCGCGACGCACCGGTGCGCTCTGAATGAGCAGAGCCAGTGAAGGCCACCAGACCGTGGAAAGGCCAACGATGATCGAGGCATACCAGAGTTTTTCGCCGATGCTGGAGTCTATCTGCAAGACCTGGGTAAACATCGCCAGGAAAAACAGCGTCGCCTTCGGGTTTAGCAAGTTGCACAGATAACCCTGCACAAACGCCGTGCGCAGTTTCACCTGCTGCGGTTCCAGTCCGTCGAGATTCATCTTGCTGTTGCTGCGTGAAAACAGTGCCTGAATACCCACCCAAATCAGATAAGCCGCGCCGACGTATTTCAGTAAATCAAACAGCCACGGCGTCGTCGTAATAACAACAGCCAGACCTGCGACGCAGTAAGACATATGCGTGATCACGCCACAAATCACCCCGAAAGATGTCATCAGTGCCGCAACGCGAGGATAGCGGGCCGCATTTTTGATCACCAGAAAGAAATCAGGGCCGGGAGAGAGCATGCCGAGAAAGGCGATACTGGCAACAAAAAGGGAGGTTTCAAGCATGAAAGTAACCGTCGTCAATGTTCAGAACAAAATAAGGCCGCATGATACGTCAATCTTCACTTCGGCGTATCACACTTATTGGCTTTTTTTACGGGCGGTAACGGTATGCAAGACCCTGTCGTTGAATACCTGGAACGTGAAAGTCCGCAGGCGCACTATCAGCGTGAAATCACCCGGCTGTGCATCGAATGTGCGCTGCTGCTGTTGCAGCACGGTGCAGAAAGTATGCTGGTGGAACAGCTGCCAGCGCGGCTGGGTATCGCGCTGGGCATGGATCGGGTGGAAAGCTCGATCTCCGCTAACGCCGTGGTGCTCAGCACGCTGTGCGGCGGCTATTGCCTGACGTCGACGCGTAAAAATGTCGATCGTGGGATCAACATGCAGGTAGTGACTGAAGTGCAGCATACGGTGATTCTGGCTGAGCATAAGCTGCTCGACAGCACGCTGGTGGCGAAACGTCTGAGCCACATTAAGCCGCTGCGCTATCCCCGCGGCTTGATGATCCTGATGGTGGCGCTGTCTTGCGGTTGCTTTAGCAAACTCAACGGCGGCGGCTGGGATGCGTTCAGCGTGACATTTTTAGCCAGCGGCGTGGCGATGGCGGTACGCCAGACGCTGACCATCCGCCATATGAACCCGCTGATCAACTTTTGCTGCACCGCTTTTGTCGCGACGTCGATTTCCGGTTTACTCATGCGTCTCGGCTTTTTCCATCTGACGTCAAACGTGGCGATGGCCGCCAGCGTGTTGCTGCTGGTGCCCGGCTTTCCACTGATTAATGCGGTGGCGGACATGTTCAAAGGCCACGTGAATACCGGGCTGGCGCGCTGGGCGATGGCCAGTCTGCTGACGCTGGCGACCTGCATCGGTGTAGTAATGGCCATGGCGTTGTGGGGATTACGGGGGTGGTCATGAGTCTTTTATGGGCACTGATTCAGGATATGTTGCTGGCCGCCGTACCGGCACTGGGTTTTGCGATGGTGTTCAATGTCCCGCTCCGGGCGTTGCGCTATTGTGCGCTGCTCGGTGCGCTGGGGCACGGCTCGCGTATGCTGATGATGCACGGCGGGATAAACATTGAGTGGGCTTCTCTGCTGGCGGCTATACTGATTGGCATCATAGGGATCCACTGGTCGCGATGGCTGCTGGCGCACCCTAAAGTTTTCACGGTGGCGGCCGTTATCCCCATGTTCCCCGGCATTTCTGCGTATACGGCGATGATTTCGATGGTGGAGATTTCACACCTTGGCTACAGCGAGGCGCTGATGTCTACTATGGTCACCAATTTCCTGAAGGCCAGTTTTATCGTCGGCGCATTATCGATTGGATTATCTTTGCCGGGACTGTGGCTGTACCGCAAACGTCCCGGTGTGTAAGTCTGTTAAGAGTACGCTTATATCTTTGTAAAGCGTGAGTCTCCCTATCGACGGCTGATAGGGCTTTCCGTATAGTGGCAGCTCTTTTTTCGGGTCACGGTTTTATTCCTTATCTACACAGGGTTTCACAATGATTATTAGCCTGATCGCCGCACTGGCGACCGATCGCGTTATTGGCATGGAAAACGCTATGCCTTGGCATTTACCCGGTGATCTGGCCTGGTTTAAGCGTAATACGCTCAATAAACCCGTCATCATGGGTCGCAAAACGTTTGAGTCGATAGGGCGCCCTTTACCTGGCCGACTGAATATTGTCATCAGCTCTAAGCCCGGCGAGCACGAAGGCGTGACCTGGGTGACGTCTGTTGATGCAGCACTGGCAGCGGCCGGTGGTGTGGAAGAAGTGATGGTGATGGGCGGAGGCCGTGTGTATGAGCAGTTCCTGCCGAAGGCCAACCGTTTATATCTGACTCATATCGATGCCGAAGTTGAAGGGGACACGCATTTCCCTGACTATGAGCCGGATGACTGGGAAAGCACCTTCAGTGAATTCCACGACGCTGACGAGCAGAACTCACACGGCTACTGCTTCGAGATCCTTGACCGCCGCGCCTGATTTAATGGCGGCAGTTAGCAAAAAGGCACCTCTTTGAAGGTGCCTTTTGTTTTTCAGCAAGCAGTAAGAGCCTGATTATTCAGCTTTTGGAACGACGGCTTTCTCTTTTTCAGGACGGCGGTGTGAAGGTTCGGTGAAATAGGTTTTGTCTTCCCAGCGCAGCATCGTCATGTCACCACCCCAGCAACAACCTGTGTCCAGCGCATAAATCCCTTCCGGCGCACCTTTGCCTTCCAGCGACGCCCAGTGACCGAATGCAATACTGTATCCGGCTTCCTGCAACGGCCCTGGAATATCAAACCACGGCTTGAGCGGTTTCGGCGCGTTTTCCGGCGTGTCTTTGCAGATCATATCCAGCTGCCCGTTCGGGAAGCAGTAACGCATACGGGTAAACGCATTGGTGCTAAAACGCAGGCGCGCCAGACCTGTGAGCTCCGGATGCCAGTTGTTTGGCATGTCGCCGTACATCGCGTCGAGGAACAGCGGATAAGTGTCGCTGCGCAGCACGGCTTCTACTTCACGGGCGCACATCTGTGCGGTCTCCAGATCCCACTGCGGGGTAATTCCGGCATGGGCCATCACCAGTTTCAGCTCTTCATCGACCTGCAGAACCGGCTGACGCCGCAACCAGTTGATCAGCTCATCGGCGTCATCGGCCTCAAGCAGCGGCGTAATACGGTCTTTCGGTTTGTTAAAGCTGATGCCCGCAAAAACCGCCAGCAAATGCAGATCGTGGTTACCGAGCACCATGCGCACAGAATCGCCCAAACCGCTGACAAAACGCAGAACCTCGAGGGATGACGGACCACGGGCGACTAAATCGCCAGTCAGCCAGAGACAATCATTTTGCGGATTAAAATCCACCTGCGCCAATAGCGCCTTGAGTTCATCGATGCAGCCGTGAACATCACCAATAAGGTATGTCGACATAGGGGATTAATTTATCAGTGTAGGGATGGCGAGGCGGAAGACCGGAACCGGCACACGGAAGATTTCACCGTCTTGTGCGACCATTTCATAATGGCCTTCCATGGTACCGAGCGGCGTTTCGAGAACAGCACCGCTGGTGTAGTGAAATTCACTGCCGGGCAGGATCAATGGTTGTTCGCCAATAACCCCTTCGCCCTGGACTTCCGTTTGCTGACCGTTACTGTTAGTGATCAGCCAGTAACGGCGCAGGAGTTGCACATTAAAACGCCCCAGATTGCGGATGGTGATGGTGTAAGCGAAGACGAAACGCTCTTCTTCCGGTATCGACTGAGACTCAATGTAGACACTTTGCACCTGAACACAAACGCGGGGCGAATTAAGCATATCGCTACTCCTGAGGTTCTGTTGTTTTCGGTCGGGTAGATAACCAGTTAGCCAGTTTACAGAATTGCTCAACAGAAATATTTTCAGCACGCATTGAAAGATCCAGACCCAACGCGCTCATCTGTTCTGGTGTGAACAAGTGACCGAGACTGTTACGGATTGTCTTGCGACGCTGGTTAAACGCATCGGTCGTCAGACGACTCAGAATGCGGATATCGGAAACCGGATAGGGGATCACGTCGTGTGGAATCAAACGCACCACGGCGGAATCAACTTTCGGTGCCGGCGTGAAGGATTCTGGCGGAACTTCCAGAACCGGGATCACGTTACAGTAATACTGCGCCATGACAGTTAAACGACCATACGCCTTGCTGTTCGGGCCTGCAACCAGACGGTTAACCACTTCCTTCTGCAACATGAAGTGCATGTCTTTGATGGCGTTGGTATAGGTGAACAGATGGAACATCAGCGGGGTAGATATGTTGTACGGCAGGTTACCGAAGACGCGAAGCGGCTGGCCGAGCTCTTCTGACAGTTCCGCGAAATTGATTTTCATCGCATCAGACTGAATAACGCGTAATTTGCCCTGAAACTTAGGATTGCTCTCCAGACGTGCGGCCAAATCGCGGTCAATTTCGATAACGGTCATGCTGTCCAGACGTGAAGCGACAGGTGCCGTCAACGCTGCCAGACCGGGCCCGATTTCGACCACCGCTTGCCCAGGCATTGGGTGAATGGCCGACACGATGCTATCAATCACAAATTGATCGGTTAAAAAGTTCTGGCCGAAACGTTTACGGGCAAAGTGCCCCTGGTGGACTCTACTATTCATTGTTTTTATTTATCAGTTTGTTGTGGTTCAAAAGTATTGATTGCCATACGAATGGCGAGATTTATTGCTGTCCTGAAACTGCCCGCATCGGCGGTGCCGGTGGCGGCAAGTTCAAGTGCGGTACCGTGATCAACCGAAGTCCGGATAAAGGGCAGGCCAAGCGTGATATTCACTGCGCGACCGAAGCCCTGATATTTTAGCACCGGAAGGCCCTGATCGTGATACATCGATAAAACAGCATCGGCGTGCTGTAAATATTTCGGCTGGAAAAGGGTATCTGCGGGCAGCGGGCCGATCAGATTCATTCCCTGCTGGCGTAATTCCTCCAGTGCAGGAATGATCGTGTCGATCTCCTCGTGCCCCATATGACCGCCTTCTCCGGCATGCGGATTCAGGCCGCACACGTAAATCTGCGGTTCTGCAATGCCGAATTTGGTTTTCAGGTCATGATGAAGAATGGTGATCACTTCATGCAGGCTTTGACGGGTAATGGCACCCGGCACGGCCAGCAAAGGTAAATGCGTGGTCGCCAGCGCGACGCGCAGTTCTTCCGTCGCCAGCATCATTACTACACGATCACAGTGGCTGCGATCGGCAAAGAACTCGGTATGGCCGATAAATGGAATGCCAGCATCATTGATGATGCTCTTTTGCACCGGGCCGGTAATCAGCGCAGCAAATTCACCGCTGATTGCGCCGTCACAGGCTCTGGCGAGAGTTTCCACCACGTACGGACTGTTCGCGACGTCAAGCCTGCCCGCGAGGACCGGCGCTGCGGTTTTCACCGGCAGTACGGTCAGCGTACCTGCGGCCTGAGGCTGTGCAGGGCGCCCCTGTACATAGTCGCGTAACTGAATACTCAGCCCCAGTTTGTCTGCTCGTTCAAGCAGCAGGGCCGGATCGGCACATACCACCAACTCAACAGGCCATGCCTGCTGAGCCAGCGCCAGTACCAGATCCGGCCCAACCCCGGCAGGCTCGCCGGGGGTGATGACCACAGATTTTGTCATGGAAGTATTATTTACCATTACCATCCATAATTTTCACATACGCTTCAGCACGTTGTTCCTGCATCCACGTCTGTGCTTCTTCCGCAAACTTACGGTTGAACAGCATGCGGTAAGCGCGTTCTTTCTGCGCTGCATCGGTTTTATCGACCTGACGGGTATCAAGCAGTTCGATCAGATGCCAGCCAAAGGCAGAGTGCACCGGAGCGCTCATCTGGCCTTTTTTCAGGTTCAACAGCGCATCGCGGAACGCCGGATCATACATGTCCGGAGACGCCCAGCCTAAGTCACCACCCTGAAGGGCAGAACCTGGATCCTGAGAAATTTGTTTAGCTTCATCAGCAAACGTCGCCTTACCGCTCTTAATATCAGCAGCAACCTCTTCCAGTTTCGCCTTAGCCTGTGCATCGGTCATCACTACAGAAGGTTTCAGCAGGATGTGACGTGCATGGACTTCGGTGACGGAGACCGTTTTGTTATCGCCACGGATATCGTTCACTTTCAGAATATGGAAACCGACACCTGAACGGATTGGACCGATGATCTGGCCTTTCTGTGCGGTACTCAGCGCCTGTGCAAACAGGGAAGGAAGCTCCTGCAATTTGCCCCAGCCCATGTTGCCGCCTTTCAGCGCCTGTGAGTCAGCTGAATAGGTAATAGCCAGTTTGCCGAAATCGGCGCCGTTGTTCAGATCGGCGACAATTTTCTTCGCCTGTTCTTCTGCAGCATCAACCTGATCCTGCGACGGGTTTTCTGGCAGTGCCAACAGGATGTGGCTGAGGTTGAACTCAGCGCTGCCGCCGTTTTGGGCCGCAACCTGTTTGGACAGCTGGTCCACTTCCTGAGGCAGGATAGTGACGCGACGACGGACTTCGCCGTTGCGCACTTCGCTGATCAGCATTTCTTTACGGATCTGGGCGCGGTAAGTGCTGAAGTTCAGACCGTCGTAAGCCAGACGGCTACGCAGCTGATCCACGGTGATGTTATTTTGCTGAGCAATACCGGCAATGGCTTTATCCACGTCCTGATCGGTCAGCGTGATGCCCATCTTCGACGCCATCTGAAGCTGGATCTGGTCCATAATCAAACGATCAAGGATCTGGTGGCGTAAGGTCGCATCATCAGGCAGCTGTTGTTTAGCCTGGCCCGCTTGTTGTTTAACCGACTGCATTAAGCCATCGACGTCACTTTGTAACACGACACCGTTGTTCACAACGGCGGCGACTTTATCAACTTCCTGAGGGGCTGCAAACGCAGTGCTGGCACAAAGCGTCACGCCGAGGAGAAGTGTTCTCCAGTTCTTCATACTTTTTCCATTTGTCTAATCCGCAGAGCGGGTTTCAAGTTCACTGAGTTAAACGTGTCGTCTGGCTTAGAAAGCGCGTTGATAAGGCAGTATGCCGGTGGCCAACATTTCTTTCGTTCCGAGGGTTTGATTACTTCCAAGGCCTCTAAGTTCAATGTTGAAACCAATCTTATTGTCATACTTACTTTCTGACTTAACGGTGTCGTAGTTGGTTATCTTACGTTCGTAGCCGACGTTGACAGCCCAGCAACAGGTGTTGTATTGCAGGCCGATTAACTGGTCTGCTGGCTGCTGTGCTTTGGTGTCGTAATAGTAAGCACCGACAATCGCCCAGCGATCGGCGATTGGCCAGCTGGCGATACCACCGACCTGAGAAATGCCGTCCTGATAGCCTGCATTTTTCACATCAGGCAGCGTCGCCTGAATGTATTCCGGGCTGGCATAACGGTAGCTCAACTGAATCATTCTTTCTGAGTCAGCTTTGTACTCAAGGACCGCATCACCAACGGCCAGCGAATCGAGACGGGTGTCATACTGCACACCGCCGCGAACACCCCAGAAATTGTTGATTTTGTAGTAAGTATCACCGGCCCACACCAGGCTACCGGTATCATCATTTTTATCCAGTGCGCTGTTCTGATCGCCAGTACGCGGTGGCTGGAAGTAGTAAATCTGACCCGCAGACGCATTGAAACGTTCTACCAGACCTTCATCATAAATACGTGTCGTTAAACCACTTGCCACCTGGTTAGCAGAGGCAATACGGTCGAGTCCACTGTAGCTCTTATCACGGAACAGGCCGGTATAGTCGGACTGTAACAACGTGGAGTCATAGACGTTAATTGAGCTTTGATTACGATAAGGGATGTACAGATACTGAACACGCGGCTCCAGCGTTTGCGTGTAATCACTGTTCCAGTCCATATTACGGTCAAAGACCATTTTGCCGTCGCTTTTAAACTCAGGCATCACACGGTTAACTGACGAGCGCAGTTTGGTATCCGGATTGGCATCGTAATAGTTATCCGAAATAGTCTGCTGATAGTGGGTCGCCATCAGTTTTACTTCGTTATCAAGACTTCCCCAGCCGTTGCTGAGCGGCAGGCTGATGGTCGGTTCGATATGAGTTCGGACGGCTTCCGGGTTATCCGGATTTACGCTGGTAAACTTCGCGGCCTGACCATAAATATGCAGGTCGAAAGGCCCCACATCATTCTTGTAATAATTAACATCTAGCTGTGGCTGGGCGCGGTAAGCATTGGTGTTGCCGTAATCGGAGAACACCTGGAACTGTTTACTGGCAAGCGTCGCGTTCCAGTTTTCGTTGAAATAGCCAACGCTGAATTTTTGCGTCGCATAGCCGTCGGTACTGGAACCGTATTTCGAATCAAAATCGGTGAAGTAGTACGGGTCACTAACTTTGGTGTAGTCGACGTTGAAACGCCATACCTGATCGTAAACACCTGAATGCACCCAGTAGTACATCCAGCGTTTAGTCTTGTCGCTGATACGGTTTTCATCTGCGACATATTGGTCATCAATTTTCTTATCATTACCGAGGTAGTCAAACTCCATCAAACCTGCACCGGCTACGGTCAGATAACGGAATTCGTTCTGCAATTGCAGACCACGGGTACTCATATAGTTTGGTGTGATGGTGGCATCGTAGTTAGGCGCAATGTTCCAGTAGAAAGGAACGGTCGCACCGAAGCCGTTGTTGCTGCTGTATTTCGCGTTCGGAATAAGGAAACCGGAACGGCGGCGGTCGCCGATAGGCAACTGCATATACGGGCTGTAGAACACCGGCACCGGGCCGATGTGGAAGCGCGCATTCCAGATTTCTGCCACTTCTTCCTGGCGATCCTGAATCACTTCAGAGCCTACAACGCTCCAGCTATTGTCGCCGGGCAAACAGGTGGTGAACGTACCGTTGTCCATGATGGTGTAGCGGTTATTATCACGCTGCTTCATCTTGTCGGCGTCACCGCGGCCCTGGCGGCCAACCATCTGGTAATTACCGTCCTGAACATCAGTATCTTTGGTGGTCAGGTTCGCAAAACCCTTTGGTCCGTTCAGCTTGATTTGGTTATCGTTATAACGCACGTTGCCGGTCGCCGTGGCGGTACGGGTCGGTGTGGGCTGATTAGGATTTGCGATTTGATTGAGCTGAACCTGATCGGCATCCAGCGTGCTGTTGCCCTGTACAACGTTAACGTTTCCGCTAAACAGTGCGTTATCAGGGTAGTTGCCGGTTGCCTTATCGGCATTGATGGTCACAGGCAGTGAGTTAGGATCACCCTGCACCAGAGGTTTGTCATAGGTCGGAACGCCGAGCATACATTGTGCAGCAAGGTCGGCCATTGCGCCGTGACTGTACAATGCCGACCAGATTGTGGCGGCCAGCATTGTGGGTAAGCGTGTTTTCAGACGTCTGTTTTTCATACGTAAAATGGTGTTCCGTCATCAGAGGCATCATGCCGGCAAACGGTCAGAGACTATCTCACTCATCATGGTTGCGCTAGTGTTAAATCCCACCTGTTACGTTGCCGCCGTTAGGCACAACGATAAATGCCGGTTATGATAAAGCAATTTTTAAGCGACGGCATGGCGAATTGAGGAGTATATGCAGTATTGGGGAAAACTGCTCGGACTTATCCTTGGCTATATGTCAGGGACAGGCTTCTGGGGGATTGTATCAGGGTTGTTGATTGGACATATGTTTGACACAGCGCGCGCTGCAAAACGCCGCGGTTATTTCACCGATCAACAGACACGTCAAACTATCTTCTTCCGCACCACATTTGAGGTGATGGGGAATCTGACTAAATCGAAAGGCAGGGTTACTGAGGCCGATATCCAGATAGCCAGCCTCTATATGGAACGTATGCAGTTACACGGCGAACAGCGCAATGCCGCGCAGCGCGCCTTTCGCGACGGGAAAGAAGCCAATTATCCGTTGCGGGAAAAAATGCGCGAATTGCGCAGTGCGTGTTTTGGTCGTTTCGACCTGATACGGACTTTTCTGGAAATTCAAATCCAGGCGGCATATGCCGATGGGTCGTTGCACCCCAATGAACGGGAAGTGCTGTATGTGATCGCCGAAGAGCTCGGCATTTCGCGCATGCAGTTCGATCAGTTCTTGCGCATGATGGAAGGCGGTCAGCAGTTCGGAGGCGGTCAGCAGGGCGGCCGGTCTTACGGTGGGGGCTATCAGCAGGCGCAACAGGGCCCGACGCTGGCCGATGCCTGTAAAGTGCTGGGCGTAAAGGCGACAGACGATGCGACCACCATCAAGCGTGCGTACCGTAAGCTGATGAGCGAACACCATCCGGATAAACTGGTGGCGAAGGGTTTACCGCCAGAAATGATGGAAATGGCGAAGGAAAAGGCGCAGTCGATTCAGGCTGCCTATGACCTTATCAAGCGTGAGAAAGGGTTTAAGTAAGACTTTCTGACCGGAACGTAATGCAAAAAGGCGCTGAATTCAGC
>NZ_JYDE01000026.1 GCF_003263515.1 Rahnella inusitata
TTTTTTTGATAAATGGGGCATGCCGGGCGCGTTTATTGGCCGCTTCTTTGGCCCGCTTCGTGCTGTCGTCCCGCTGGTCGCAGGTATCTGTGGTATGCCGCAAAAGTACTTCCAGATTGCCAATATCACTTCCGCGCTGATCTGGGCCTTCGGTATTCTGGCGCCCGGCGCTTTTGGCATTCAATGGCTCAGCCGCTGGTTTTGAATCCTGCTCTCTGTGAAGGCCTGCCGCAAGGGGGAAATAGCAGAGAAATTCCTTTTTGGAAGACATCCCGCAAAGCTTTAATGCAACAGAAAATAGACTGGACATCCATACAGCCTGCTATTACCGTGACCGCAGATGACTTTAAGAAGGAAAACGCGTGGATATCAGTATTCTGACGGCCCTCGGCGCCGGATTAATCGGCTTATTAGTGGGCTGGCTGGTGGCCAGTTTACGCCAGCAGCAACAGCAGACTGAGTTCGAGACTCAGCGCCGTTTGCTTGAGCAATCTCTTGAGCAGGTGAGGGCCGAAAATGACGCGGTCAAAGTCGAGCGGCAATCCTCTTTGCAGCAAATCCGCGAGGCTGAACTGGAGTTACGTAAACTTCACAGCATGCAGGCGGCCAGCCAGGAAAAGCTGCAACTGCTGGCGCACTGGCAAAACGAATGCGAACAGCTTAATCAGGAGCTGCGTGCGCAGCGCGAAATCAACAGCGCACAGGAAGCCGAATTACGTGAGGTATCGACCCGTCTTGATGAAACACGCATGGCCGCCGAAGATAAGCAGCGGCTGCTGATTAACAGCGAACAGCGTCTGAGCAGCCAGTTTGAAAATCTCGCGAACCGGATCTTCGAACAAAATGGCCGTCGCGCTGACGAACAGAACAAACAAAGCCTCGATAAACTGTTGCTGCCGCTGCGCGAGCAACTGGACGGTTTCCGTCGTCAGGTGCAGGACAGCTTCGGGCAGGAGGCGCGTGAGCGACATACGCTGGCGCACGAGATCCGCAATCTGCAACAGCTGAATGTTGAAATGGCGCGTGAAGCCGTCAATCTCACCAAAGCGCTGAAAGGCGATAACAAGACGCAGGGGAACTGGGGCGAGGTGGTGCTGAGCCGTGTGCTGGAAGCCTCCGGTCTGCGCGAGGGATACGAATACCAGACGCAGGTCAGCGTGCAGGTGGACAGCAATAGCCGGATGCAACCGGACGTCGTGGTACGTCTGCCGCAGAACAAAGATGTGGTGATCGACGCTAAAATGACCCTGGTGGCCTATGAGCGTTACTTTAACAGTGAAGACGACAGCGAGCGTGAACTGGCGCTCAGTGAACATATTGCGTCGGTACGCGGGCATATCCGTTTACTGGGGCGCAAAGATTATCAGCAGCTTCCGGGCCTGCGCAGCCTCGATTATGTGCTGATGTTTATTCCCGTCGAGCCCGCTTTTCTGCTGGCCATCGACCGTGAGCCCGAATTGATCAGCGAAGCGCTGCGACACAATATTATGCTTGTCAGCCCGACGACTCTGCTGGTGGCATTACGTACCATCAGTAACTTGTGGCGCTATGAACATCAGAGTCAGAATGCCAAACGTATCGCAGATCGCGCCGCCCGCCTGTATGACAAACTGCGTCTGTTCGTCGACGATATGGAGTCGATGGGGCAAAGTCTGGATAAAGCGCAGGGAAGTTATCGTTCCGCAATGAATAAACTCTCGCAAGGGCGTGGTAATCTCATTGGGCAGGTAGAAAGTTTCCGTGCGTTGGGCGTTGAAGTTAAACGGCCGATCAGCCCTTCTCTGGCCGAGATGGCAAAAGCGGAAAACGAACCTGAAGATACCGCATCTCTGCCCGACACCTCTGATGCGGAAGAAGAACCGACGTTGAACCCGAACGAATTATGACTATTGACAAGCGGCACCCTGTTTTCACTGATTTTATGATTCAACCGGTGAATCTTTGCAACATGTTGAATCAGCATCGGTGATGGGGCTTTCTAACGGGTTCTGATACACTTCTCCCCATGAGTTCGACTGAAAAAGCAGGCATATAAAATGGAAAAGCAGACGCAGGAAACTACGCATTTTGGTTTTCGCACGGTAGCTAAAGATGACAAACAGGGAATGGTGGCAGATGTCTTCCATTCCGTGGCGGCAAAATATGACCTGATGAATGACCTGATGTCTTTCGGTATTCATCGTATCTGGAAACGTTTCACCATCGATTGCAGCGGTGTTCGCCGTGGTCAGCGTGTGCTGGATCTGGCTGGCGGTACCGGCGATTTAACCGCTAAATTCTCCCGACTGGTCGGCGAGACCGGCGAAGTCGTTCTGGCGGATATCAACGACTCCATGCTGAAAATGGGCCGCGAAAAACTGCGGAACCTCGGCATTGTGGGTAATGTCAGCTACGTTCAGGCCAACGCCGAAGCGCTGCCTTTCCCGGATAATTACTTTGACTGCATCACTATTTCTTTCGGGCTGCGTAACGTTACCGAAAAAGAAAAAGCGCTGCGCTCTATGTACCGCGTGCTTAAGCCGGGTGGCCGTTTGTTGGTGCTGGAGTTCTCCAAGCCGCAGTTGAAACCGCTTAGCAAAGCGTACGACACCTATTCCTTCCATATTTTGCCTCGTATTGGCGAACTCGTGGCGCAAGATGCCGAAAGCTACCGTTATCTGGCTGAATCCATCCGTATGCATCCGGATCAGGAAACGCTGAAAGGCATGATGGGCGATGCCGGTTTTGAGAATGTGATTTATCACAATCTGACCGGTGGCATCGTTGCACTGCATCGGGGTTTCAAATTCTGATATGAGTATGCCGATGTTGTTAACGCCGCTACTGACTGCTGCCATCGAGACGCCGCTTAATTACCTGCTTTTCAGAGATCGCAGCATGAAGGCGGCGCGTACGCGTCTGGCAGGTAAAGTTCTTCGTGTCGAGTTGCAGGAACTGAGCGCTCCGCTGACGTTTGTTTTCAGCGAGCAGAAAATTGATGTCCTCGGACAATGGGATGGCGTGGCGGATTGTACCGTCACCTCAAAACTCTCCGTTCTGCATAAGCTGCGCGATCGCCAGCAGTTATCACCGCTAATGCGCAGCGGTGAGCTGGTGGTCGACGGCGATATTTCTGTGGTTCAGCAGCTGGTTGCGCTGCTGGATATGGCCGAGTGGGAGCCAGCCGAATTCCTGGCACCGTATGTCGGCGATATCGCAGCCCAAGGGGTAAGCCAGGCAGTGCAGGGCGGTTTCCGCTTCTTG
Source organism: Rahnella inusitata (assembly GCF_003263515.1). Lineage (GTDB taxonomy): Bacteria > Pseudomonadota > Gammaproteobacteria > Enterobacterales > Enterobacteriaceae > Rahnella > Rahnella inusitata. The sequence goes on from NZ_JYDE01000026.1 coordinate 3,244, forward strand.
CAAAAAGGGCTGAAACATCAGCAAAACTACGTGGCACAAACGCTGACCGAAGAGTGGAAGATGGCTCCAGGCCCGTTGGAAGTGGTGTGGTTTAGCGATGAAGTCTCCGCACTGGTGCGGGAACTGGATGCTCTTGATAAACGCCTCGAAAAACTGGAGGGCAAACCGTGACGCCAAGGGAAATGCGACGTTTATACCTGATTATCCGCATGTTTCTTATCTACGGCCTTGACGAGCTTATCCCTAAAATCCGTTTAACGCTGCCATTGCGCATGGGCCGTTATCTGTTTTTCTGGTTGCCACATCGTCATAAAGAAAAGCCGTTGGGTGAGCGCATGCGACTCGCGCTGGAAGAACTCGGTCCGGTATGGATTAAGTTCGGTCAGATGATGTCCACGCGTCGCGATCTCTTCCCGCCACACATTGCAGACCAACTGGCCCTGCTTCAGGATCACGTTCCGCCTTTTGATGGTGCGCTGGCACGTCAGCAAATAGATACCGCGTTGGGCGGCCCGCTGGAAAACTGGTTTGATGAATTCGACCAGACACCGCTGGCGTCCGCCTCAATCGCCCAGGTGCATACGGCGATTCTGAAAGAGAACGGTAAGCCTGTGGTACTCAAGGTGATCCGCCCTGATATCTTACCGACTATCAAAGCTGATATCCGTCTGATGTCGCGCCTCGCCGGTTGGGTGCCGATCTTGTTGCCCGATGGCCGCCGTCTGCGTCCGCGTGAAGTGGTTCGCGAATATGAAAAAACGCTGCTTGATGAGCTAAATTTGCTGCGCGAAGCGGCGAATGCTATCCAGTTGCGTCGTAATTTTGAAGGGAGCCCGATGCTGTATGTGCCGGAAGTGTATCCGGATTACTGCAGTGAGCGCCTGATGGTAATGGAACGGATTTACGGCATCCCGGTTTCCGATGTTGAAGCGCTGCAAAAGCAGGGCACCAACATGAAGCTGCTGGCCGAGCGTGGTGTTCAGGTCTTCTTCACGCAGGTTTTCCGCGACAGTTTCTTCCATGCCGACATGCACCCCGGAAATATTTTCGTCAGCTACGAAACGCCTGAAGATCCTTGCTACATAGGCATCGATTGCGGCATAGTTGGATCACTCAACAAAGAAGATAAGCGCTATCTGGCTGAAAATTTCATCGCTTTCTTCAATCGCGATTATCGCAAAGTGGCTGAACTGCATGTTGATTCCGGTTGGGTTCCGCGCGATACCAATGTTGAAGACTTTGAATTTGCTATCCGGACAGTGTGCGAGCCGATTTTTGAAAAGCCGCTTGCAGATATTTCCTTCGGTAACGTTTTGTTAAATCTGTTTAATACCGCGCGCCGCTTTAATATGGAAGTCCAGCCTCAACTGGTTTTACTGCAAAAAACGTTGTTGTATGTCGAAGGTTTGGGACGTCAGCTGTATCCGCAACTGGATTTGTGGACCACGGCAAAACCTTTCCTGGAAAGCTGGGTTCGCGATCAGGTGGGTCTGCCTGCCATGATCCGCGCGTTGAAAGAGCGTGCGCCATTCTGGGTTGAGAAACTGCCTGAGTTACCCGATCTGGTTTACCAGAGTCTGCAACAACATAAGCTGTTGCAGTACAACATCGAAAAGCTTTCCTCCCAGATGCACAACCAGAGTTCCCGTCAGGGTCAGTCTCGTTATCTTTTGGGTATAGGGGCGACACTGTTATTGAGTGGAACCCTATTGTTGTTGGGCAACGTCGAAGTATATCCGGCGTGTCTGATAACGGCGGGTGTTGTTTCCTGGCTGATCGGCTGGAAACGCGCCAGTTAACACACTGTTTAAAATAGAATTGATTTAAATTGAATGCCGTTTGCCAACGGCAATGAATGTCGTTCCTTCCTATTTGAGGTGAAAATAATGGGTGGTATTAGTATTACTAAGATCCTGATTCTCGTTGTGCTTGTCGTATTGCTGTTTGGTACGAAGAAACTGCGTGGTCTGGGTGCTGATCTGGGTGCTTCCATCAAAGGCTTCAAAAAGGCCATGAGTGATGATGATAGCCAGTCAAAAACAAACAAAGACGCTGACATAACGCCAACTGATGCTGATTTCGCTGCCAAGTCTATTGAAGGCAAGCCAGACGCTAAAGCAGAAGATACCAAGAGCCAAAACAAAGAGCAGGTATAAGCCGTGTTCGATATTGGATTTAGTGAACTGCTGCTGGTATTGGTGATTGGCTTGGTTGTCCTCGGGCCGGAGCGTTTACCTGTAGCAGTCAGAACAGTAGCAGGCTGGATCCGTACGCTTCGTGCTATGGCTGCTTCGGTACAAAGCGAGCTGTCGCAGGAGCTGAAACTTCAGGAGCTGCAAGATAGCCTGAAGAAAGCCGAAGAAGCGGGTCTGAAGAATTTAACGCCGGAAATCAAAGCGTCGATGGACGAGCTGAAAGAAGCGGCAGAATCCATGAAGCAATCTATCAACTCAGGGCTGAATCCTGCTGACAAAGCCATGGAAGAGGCGAAAGCGGAAGGTAACACCATCCACAATCCTGTGATAGATGATGCAGAAGCGCATCACGATGCGGGCATCTCCCCGGCTACGGCGGATAATGTGGCCTCCGCGCCAGCTGCGGCACCACAAAGTGCGGTTGATGCCGCTCTGGCATCGAACAGGACGGCCCATGCCGCTGCTGCACAGGCCGAGACGCTGGCCGCCACCGCAGAACCTGTCATCACTGAGCCTTCTGTGGCCACGGCGCCTGTGACCAAACCTGTTGCCGTTGAAGCACCCGTTGCTGAACCTACTGCGCCGGAAAAACCGGTTTCACTCACTAAACCGACGGGCGAGCGCTAAACATGGCTGTTGAAGATACCCAACCGCTTATCAGCCATCTGATTGAGCTGCGTAAGCGACTACTGAATGCCATTGTCTGTATCTTAGTGGTGTTCCTGGCACTGGTTTATTTTGCCAATGACATCTATCAGCTGGTGGCTTCGCCGTTGATCGAACAAATGCCTTTAGGCGCGAGCATGATTGCGACAGATGTCGCCTCACCGTTCTTTACGCCTATCAAGCTAACGATGATTGTCTCGGTATTTGTTTCCGCACCGTTTATTTTGTATCAGGTCTGGGCGTTCGTCGCGCCTGCGCTGTACAAACATGAACGCCGTCTGATGATGCCGCTGCTGTTCTCCAGTTCCGCACTGTTTTACCTCGGCGTGGCATTTGCCTACTTCGTGGTGTTCCCGCTGGCGTTTGCTTTCTTTGCGAAAACCGCTCCGGCAGGCGTGCAGATTGCTACAGACATTAACAACTATCTCGATTTCGTGATGGCGCTGTTCATGGCATTTGGCGTCTCCTTCGAAGTACCGATTGCGATCGTTCTGCTGTGCTGGAGTGGTGTTACCACACCAGAAGACCTCAAGAAAAAACGCCCGTATGTGCTGGTTGGCGCGTTTGTGGTCGGGATGTTGTTAACACCGCCTGATGTGTTCTCCCAGACATTGCTGGCGATTCCGATGTATCTGCTGTTTGAGATCGGCGTGTTCTTTGCCCGTTTCTATGTGGGTGGACGACGTCGTGCGGATGTGGATAAAGAGAACGAGCCGGGTGAACCTGAGTAATATCCCGGTCGTTTCATTCGTGTTAAATAGACATCAAACCGCCCGCAAGGGCGGTTTCTGTTTCAGGATTTCGTATGTTTGAAATTGGTATCAATCTCACCAGTAATCAGTTTGATAAAGATCGTCCTCAGGTGGTGGAAAGAGCCCGTGCAGCAGGTCTGAGCGGTATGCTGATCACCGGCACCTCTGCACAGGAAAGCGTGGAAGCGCAGAAAATGGCGGCAGAGCATCCTGACTTTTGCTGGTCAACGGCGGGAGTGCATCCGCATCAGGCAAGTGGCTGGAATACTGACGTTGAGCTGACGATCCGACGGCTGGCTGCTATGCCGCAGGTTGTCGCTATCGGCGAATGTGGTCTGGATTTCAACCGCAATTTTTCCCCCGCTGATCAGCAGGAAGCGGCGTTTACCGCACAGCTCGGGCTGGCAGCAGAGTTGCAGTTGCCGGTTTTTTTACACTGTCGTGATGCTGGCGAACGTTTTGCCGCGTTGCTGAAACCCTGGTTGTCGACATTACCGGGCGGCGTCGTTCACTGTTTTACCGGCACGCAGCATGAGCTTGAGCTGTATCTGTCTCTGGGCCTGTCAATCGGGATTACCGGATGGGTTTGCGATGAACGTCGCGGGCTGGAACTGCGTGAGATGTTGCCGTTGATCCCGGCAGACCGGTTAATGCTGGAAACGGATGCACCGTATTTGTTGCCGCGCGATATGGAAAATAAGCCGAAGAACCGGCGCAACGAACCGGCTTTTTTGCCGCATATTGTGAATCAGGTCGCGCTGTGGCGTGGAGAAGATCCCCAGTGGCTGGCAGATATCACTGACGATAATGCACGTAAGATGTTCGCTCTGTCCGCGCGTTAAGTGCCTGAAATAATAATTGCCTGAATTGAAAAAGCACCGGATAACGGTGCTTTTTCATTGGCAGAGCGGAGACAGGAAAGGCCGCTCAGATTTTCTGGAAGTGCGTGTTATCGATGCTCTGCCGCACGGGCTGGTTGATCAGGTTGAGCATCAGCAGTGAACGGGCTTCGCCATCAGGCTCGGTATAGATAGCCTCGAGACCTTCGAAAACGCCTTCGGTGATCATCACCACATCGCCTTCATACGGTGTTTCAGGATCGCGAATTTCTATGGTTGGCGGTTCCATCAGCTGTTTGATCACGTCGGGTTGAACCGTCGCCAGTTTGGGGCCAAAGCGGATGAAGTGGCTGACGCCACGGGTGGCGCTGATCGTCGTGGTATGTATCCGTTCCGGGTCAAACTCGATGAACATGTAATTCGGGAACATGGGTTCGCTGACGGAAGTACGGCGTCCGCGCACCACCTTTTCCAGGGTGATCATTGGCGTCAGGCAATTAACCTGCTGGCGCTCAAGATGTTCTTTGGCGCGAAGCAGCTGACCGCGTTTGCAATAGAGTAAGTACCAGGATTCCATAGTTTCCCACATTAAAACGTTGATTCCGGCAGCATAGCAAAAGCCGCCCCTGATATACAGGCAGGGAGAATCAGTGCAGACGTTTGCTGCTTGTCGGCCAGTTATCTTTTATTATCGAAGAAAAGTGCACACTTATCCCCTTATCTTCATCTTATTACAGTCAGGAGAAGCGTCATGGAGCTGTTATTACTGAGCAACGGTAAGCTTTCCGGTGAGTCAGAATTACTGGGTTATGCGAAAGAGCGTATTCAGGCGGTGCTAAAATCCCGCGCGATCACCTCCGCCGTCCTTGTCCCTTACGCGCTGATCCGCAGTGATTACGACGAACGTGCCACTGCACTTTCTCAAGCGCTGGGTATCGAAGTCACCAGTATTCATCACGCAGATAACCCGGCAGATGCCATTGCCAGCGCGCAATGTATTTTGATTAGCGGCGGCAATACCTGGATGCTCAATCAGCTATTGCACGAAAACAGCCTGATTGTTCCCATTCAGCGCGCCGTGCGTGAACGCAATGTGCCTTATATCGGCTGGAGCGCAGGTTGTAACGTCGCAACGCCAAGTATTCGTACCACCAATGATATGCCGGTACGCAACTCCGTAGTGCTGCCGTCCATTGGCCTATTTCCGGTGCAAATCAATCCGCATTACATCGACGCACACGTCAGCGGCCATATGGGGGAAACCCGTGACGAGCGTATTGCCGAATTCTGTGCGGTGAACCCGTCTGAGTCGGTGATTGCGCTGCGCGAAGGCAGTTTGTTGCAGGTGTCGGGTAATGATCTGAGTTACTTCAGCGCCAAAGATCAAGGCTTCAAGGTGTTCCGTCATGGTCAGGATATTGAGGAATATCAGGACACGCAGGCGCTGAGCGGGCTGGTTCCTTTTACTTGCCGGTGATGCCGAGCGAAACGCGATTTGCGCACCGTCAGACCAACAGCCTCGGCTTCTGACGGTTACACTGCCTTTTCATTATTAGTGTTTACCAGCTGGTAACAAAAAAGCAGCAACAACTTAGGAGAGGCTCTATAATGCTTTCCTTCAACCCGGCGACTCAGAATCAGCATGAAATACCGTGATTTACGTGACTTCCTCTCGTTACTTGAAAAGAGAGGCCAACTGAAACGCATTACTCAGTCTGTCGATCCCTATTTGGAAATGACCGAAATTGCTGACCGTACCCTGCGTGCGGGCGGCCCGGCGTTGTTGTTCGAAAATCCAAAGGGTTATGACATGCCGGTGCTGTGTAATTTATTCGGCACGCCTGAACGTGTGGCGATGGGCATGGGCAAGGAAGACGTCAGTGCGTTACGTGAAGTCGGTGAACTGCTGGCGTTTCTGAAAGAACCTGAGCCGCCGCGCGGTTTGCGCGATTTATACGACAAAGCACCAAAGTTCAAGCAGGTGCTGAATATGCCGACCAAAGTGCTGCATTCTGCACCTTGTCAGCAGGAGATTTGGGAAGGCGACGAGGTGGATATCACCCGAATTCCCGTGATGCAGTGCTGGCCGGAAGATGCTGCGCCGCTGATCACCTGGGGGCTGACCGTCACCCGTGGCCCCGATAAACCTCGTCAGAATCTGGGTATTTATCGTCAGCAGGTACTGGGAAAAAACAAAGTCATCATGCGCTGGCTGTCTCATCGCGGTGGTGCGCTGGATTTCCAGGAGTGGTGCCAGAAACATCCTGGGCAACGTTTTCCTGTGGCCGTGGCGCTTGGCGCTGATCCGGCTACGATTTTAGGCGCGGTCACGCCGGTACCGGATTCGCTGTCTGAATATGCGTTTGCGGGTTTGTTGCGCGGCAATAAAACCGAAGTGGTGAAGTGTATTTCTAACGATCTCGAAGTGCCCGCCAGCGCAGAAATTGTGCTTGAAGGGTATATCGAACCGGGTGAAATGGCGCCGGAAGGGCCCTATGGCGACCACACAGGCTACTATAATGAAGTGGACAGCTTCCCGGTCTTCACGATTACGCACATGACGCAGCGCAAAGATCCTATCTATCATTCGACCTACACCGGCCGTCCGCCGGATGAGCCGGCGATACTGGGCGTGGCGCTGAATGAAGTCTTTGTGCCGATCCTGAAGAAACAATTCCCGGAAATTGTTGATTTTTATCTGCCACCGGAGGGTTGCTCCTACCGTATGGCTGTCGTTACCATGAAGAAACAATATCCCGGTCATGCGAAGCGCGTGATGATGGGAGTCTGGTCATTCCTGCGTCAGTTCATGTACACCAAGTTTGTGATTGTGTGTGATGACGATGTGAATGCCCGTGACTGGAACGACGTGATTTGGGCGATTACCACCCGCATGGATCCCGCGCGGGATACGGTGCTGGTAGAAAATACGCCCATTGATTATCTCGACTTTGCCTCTCCGGTCTCGGGCCTCGGTTCGAAAATGGGGATGGACGCGACCAACAAATGGCCGGGTGAAACGCAGCGTGAGTGGGGGCGTCCGATTGTGAAGGATCCTGCCGTCACCGCCCGTATCGACGCCATTTGGGATGAGCTCGCTATTCTTAATGATAAAGACGATGCGAAGAAATAATCGACGCCTGGTCCCACGCTTTGCTTTGATGACCCACAGAGGGAACGCATGACAACATTGAGCTGTAAAGTGACCTCGGTAGAGGCGATTACCGATACTGTGTATCGAGTCCGGCTATTACCGGAAGCGCCTTTCTCGTTCCGCGCGGGTCAGTATCTGATGGTAGTGATGGACGAGCGCGATAAGCGTCCGTTTTCACTGGCCTCGACGCCTGCGGAACACAACGTGATCGAGTTGCACATCGGCGCCTCCGAGCTGAACCTGTACGCGATGGCCGTGATGGATCGCATTCTGAAAGAGCAGTCGATTACCGTGGATATTCCTCACGGCGATGCATGGCTGCGCGAAGAAGGCCAGCGTCCGCTGGTGCTTATCGCCGGCGGTACCGGTTTCTCCTACGTGCGTTCGATTCTGATCACCGCGCTGGAGCAGCAGCCTCATCGCGACATTTCGATCTACTGGGGTGGGCGCGAGCTGAAGCACCTTTATGATCTGGGTGAGCTGGAAGCGCTGAGCATTCATCACCCGAATCTGAAAGTGATCCCGGTGGTGGAACAGCCTGAAGACGGCTGGCAGGGCAGAAGCGGTACCGTGCTGAGTGCTGTATTGCAGGATTTCTCCTCTCTGGCGGAACACGATATTTATATCGCGGGACGTTTTGAGATGGCGAAGATTGCCCGTGAGCGTTTTGTTGCAGAGCGCGGTGCGCTGGAAGACCGTTTATTTGGCGACGCGTTCTCTTTCATTTGACTGGTGCAGCACGTCGCAAGTCGTGAAAAAGCCCGCCCCTGACAGGCGGGAAAACGGCAACTAAAACGGATAAGACGAGATTTATAAAAAGCGGGCTGAGATGCCCGCTTTTTGTTTATGCAGATAATGGAAAATCAGACGCGTTCAAACACGGTCGCGATGCCCTGACCTAAACCGATACACATGGTCGCGACGCCAAATTGCACATCGCGGCGTTCCATCAGGTTCAGCAGGGTGGTGGAAATACGCGAACCCGAACATCCCAGCGGATGTCCCAATGCAATCGCGCCGCCGTTGAGATTGACGCGTTCTTCCATAGTTTCCAGCAGGCCCAGGTCTTTCACGCACGGCAAAGCCTGTGCGGCAAACGCTTCATTGAGCTCGAACAGGCCGATATCCTCAACGCTCAGCCCGGCGCGTTTGAGCGCCAGTCGCGTTGCAGGAACCGGACCGTAACCCATAATCGACGGATCGCAGCCGACCACCGCCATCGCACGGATCCGTGCGCGAGCTTTCAGGCCTAATGATTTCGCGTGAGACTCGCTCATCAGCAGCATTGCCGAAGCGCCGTCGGAGAGTGCCGATGAGGTACCTGCTGTGACGGTGCCGTTAACCGGGTCGAATGCCGGACGCAGCGCGGCCAGCGTCGCGACCGTGGTTTCCGGACGGATGACTTCGTCAAAATCATAACGGGTCAGCACGCCTTCTGCGTTGTGGCCTTCGGTCGGTACGATTTCGTTAGCAAAGTGACCGGCAAGCGTTGCGTCATGCGCCCGCTGATGCGAACGCGCAGCGAATTCATCCTGCATTTCACGGCTGATGTGGTGCATTTTCGCCAGCATTTCTGCAGTCAGCCCCATCATACCGGCAGCTTTTGCGACGTTTTTGCTCAGGCCGGGATGGAAATCTACGCCGTGATTCATCGGCACGTGACCCATGTGTTCCACGCCGCCAATCAGGCTGATCTTTGCGTCGCCAACCATAATGGCGCGCGCCGCATCATGCAGTGCCTGCATCGACGAGCCGCACAGACGATTGACGGTGGTAGCCGGTACGCTGTGCGGGATCTCCGCCAGTAATGCGGCGTTGCGAGCAATATTGAAGCCTTGCTCCAGTGTCTGCTGTACGCAGCCCCAGTAGATATCATCAATGTTTTTGGCATCCAGCGCCGGATTGCGTGCCAGTACGGCACGCATCAGATGCGCGGATAAATCTTCAGCCCTGACGTGGCGGAATGCGCCGCCTTTCGAACGGCCCATTGGCGTGCGGACTGCATCAACTATGACTACGTTTTCCATGATTTCGGTCCTTATGCCTGATTACCGGTGCTGATGTTTTCCAGCGGAGCCGCAACCGGGTAGTAACTTTCATTGGTTTGCGCTTTGGCGCGAAGCCCGTCCGGTGCCTGATACATCGGCCCCAGGTGCGCGTAATGTTCGGTCATTTTGAGATATTCCGCCGTGCCAATCGTATCGAGATAACGGAACGGGCCGCCGTGGAACGGAGGGAAACCGATGCCGTACACCAGTGCCATATCAGCTTCAGCCGGGCTGGCAATAATGCCTTCCTCGAAGCAGCGCACCACTTCGTTAATCATCGGGATCATCATACGGGCGATGATATCCTGCGGTGAGAAGTCAGCGTGGCCCGGTTTGAGATTTTCAGCCAGCAGGCTGAGCGCCTGTTCATCCACCTCTTTACGCGGTTTACCTTTGCTGTCTTCGCTGTAACGGTAGAAGCCCAGCTGATTTTTTTGGCCAAAGCGGCGGTTATCGAACAACACGTCCACGGCGTCACGATAGTCTCGCGCCATACGCTGCGGGAATCCGGCCGCCATGACCGCCTGCGCATGATGCGCGGTATCGATACCGACCACATCCAGCAGATATGCCGGACCCATCGGCCAGCCGAACTGTTTTTCCATCACTTTGTCTATCTGGCGGAAATCTGCGCCGTCACGCAGCAGTAAACTAAAGCCGGAGAAGTACGGGAACAGGACGCGGTTGACGAAGAATCCCGGGCAGTCGTTGACCACAATCGGCGTTTTGCCCATGGTCAGTGCGTAAGAGACGATGCGCGACAATGTTTTATCTGAGGTTTTCGCGCCACGAACAATTTCCACCAGCGGCATACGATGCACCGGGTTGAAGAAGTGCATGCCGCAGAAGTTTTCCGGGCGTTTCAGCGAGGAAGCCAGCTGATCGATAGGAATAGTTGATGTGTTGGAGGCCAGAACGGTATCGGCGTCGAGTAACGATTCGGCCTCGGCCAGCACTGCGGCTTTCACTTTTGGATTTTCCACAACCGCTTCGACCACCACGTTGGCGCGTTCGATACCACTGTAATCCAGCGTCGGATGAATGGTCGACAGCACTTTCGCCATCTTCAGTCCATCGAGCTTTCCGCGCTCGAGTTGCTTGTTGAGCAACTTGGCCGCTTCGTTCATGCCAAGCGTCAGGGACTGGTCATTGATGTCTTTCATCATGACCGGCACACCTTTTAGCGCGGACTGGTAAGCGATCCCGCCGCCCATAATGCCTGCGCCAAGCACGGCGGCCTGCACTGGTTTTTCGCTGTTATACGCCAGTTTTTTAGCTTTGGCTTTGACGAACTGATCGTTAAGGAAAATGCTGACCAGCGCCCGCGCTTCTTTGGATTGTGCGAGGGGCACAAAGCTGGCGGTTTCCAGTTTGAGTGCTTCGTCGCGGCCAAGATGCGCGGCGGCTTCAATGGTTTTGACTGCGGTCATCGGTGCCGGATAGTGTTTGCCGGCATTCTGCATGACCATGCTTTTCGCCACGCTGAAACTCATCGCCGCTTCGATCTGGCTGAGTTTGAGCGGCAGGCGTTTCGGGTCACGCCGTTTTTGCCATTCCAGTTTGCCGTCAACCGCCTGTCTGAGCATGGAGATCCCGGCGTCGCGCAGCTTATCGGTATCAACCACCGCATCGACCAGCCCGACTTTCAGGGCTTCTTTACCGCTGATGTTTTTACCCGCGGCGATAATTTCCAGGGCGCTGTCGGTACCAATCAGGCGCGGCAGGCGAACGGAACCGCCGAAGCCCGGCATAATCCCTAAACTGGTTTCCGGCAAACCAATGCGTGCATCGGCAGTGCTGATACGAAAATCGGTAGCTAGTACGCACTCGCAGCCGCCGCCCAGCGCATAACCGCTGATGGCAGAAAGTGTCGGCACCGGTAAATCTTCCAGTCGGTTGAAAATGCTGTTGGCGAAATTCAGCCACTCATGAAGTTTCTTCGCTGGCGCGTTAAACAGGGACAAAAATTCAGTGATGTCCGCACCGACTATGAAGGCCGGTTTGGCTGAGCTAAGCAGCAACCCTTTCAGGTCAGACTGCTTTTCGAGTACCGTAATCGCCTCGCCTAAGCTGGCGACCGTTTGAGTATCGAGCTTATTCACCGAGCCCGGAGCGTCGAACACCAGCTCCGCGATACCGCCGTCGAGCCAGTGCAGGTGTAATGTTTCGCCTTGGTAAAGCATGTGTCTCTCCTGAATCATCTGGGATGATCTGGTATGACCAGATGCTTTCGAGTGTGGTTATTATGTTAATAATTTGCAAATGAGATGTGTTTTATTTGCTGGCAAGATCACAAACCTTCCATGACTATGGCAGGCGTAAGGCTGTGATAAGATGCAGCATCGTCTTTCCGGTGAAAAAAGGACAGTTGGATGGAATCGCTTACTACGCTTTATAAAGAACATATCGCTACGTTGCAGTCGCGTGCCCGCGAAATTCTGCAACGTTCTCAGCTTGATGCGTTACTCATTCACTCTGGTGAACTGATAACGACCTTCCTTGATGACCACAGTTATCCCTTCAAAGTGAATCCGCAGTTCAAAGCCTGGGTGCCGGTCACCAAAGTGCCAAACTGCTGGTTGTGGGTCGATGGTGTGAATGCGCCGAAGCTGTGGTTCTATTCGCCGGTCGACTACTGGCACAGCCACGAGCCGCTGCCAGACTCGTTCTGGACCAAAGAGGTCGCCATTACGCCCTTAGCCAATGCCGAGGACATCAAAGGCCAGTTGCCGGTGGATCTCAAGCGTGTCGGTTATATCGGTTCAAGCCAGGATCGCGCTATCAGCATGGGTGTGCCCGCAGCTAACGTGAACCCGAAAGCGGTGCTGGATTTCCTGCATTATCATCGTTCGTACAAAACCAGCTATGAGCTGGCCTGTATGCGTGAAGCGCAGAAAGTGGCCGTCAGCGGACATCGCGCGGCGAAAGAAGCTTTCCTTTCTGGCATGAGCGAGTTTGATATCAATCTGGCGTATCTCACCGCCACTGGCCATCGCGATACCGATGTGCCGTATGACAACATTGTCGCGCTGAACGAACACGCCTCCGTACTGCATTACACCACGCTCGATAACCAGCCGCCGTCCGAGATGCGCAGCTTTCTGCTGGATGCCGGTGCGGAGTACAACGGTTATGCCGCTGACCTTACCCGCACCTATGCCGGGAAACCGGACAGTGATTTCGGTGCGCTGGTAAAAGATCTCAATACCGAGCAGCTGGCTTTAATTGACTCGATTAAGTCCGGTGTGCGCTATACCGACTATCATGTTCAGATGCATCACCGCATCGCCAAACTATTGAAAGCGCACAAACTGGTGTTGGATATCAGTGAAGACGCGATGGTGGAACAAAAGCTGACCGGGCCATTCCTGCCACATGGTCTTGGGCATCCGCTGGGATTGCAGGTGCATGACGTTGCTGGCTTTATGCAGGACGATAAAGGTACCCATCAGGCTGCGCCTTCGCAGTATCCTTATCTGCGTTGCACCCGCGTGATTGAGCCGGGCATGGTGCTGACCATCGAACCGGGTTTGTACTTCATCGATTCGCTGCTGGCGCCATTGCGCGAAGGGCAATTCAGTAAGCACTTTGCCTGGGATCGTATTGAAGCCATGAAGCCGTTTGGCGGGATCCGTATCGAGGACAATATTGTTATCCACGACAACCGTGTCGAAAACATGACCCGCGATCTGAAGCTGGCCTGATGCAGCCGTATCCCGTTCCCGCTGAGTCTGTCACTTTCAGCGAGGAGATAAAGAAGAGCCGCTTCATTACCTTCCTGGCAAGAACAGAAGGCGTCGAGGCGGCGAAAGCGTTTATTCAGGACATACGACATCAGCATCCGGCAGCGCGTCATCACTGCTGGGCGTTTGTGGCGGGTGCACCGGATGATTCGCAACAGCTGGGTTTTTCTGATGATGGCGAACCGGCAGGCACTGCGGGCAAACCCATCCTCAGTCAGCTGATGGGGAGCGGCGTCGGGGAAATCATTGCCGTCGTCGTGCGTTATTACGGTGGCATTATGCTGGGCACCGGCGGGCTGGTGAAAGCCTACGGCGGCGGGGTTCAGCAGGCATTAAAACAACTTACCGTGCAGCAAAAAGTTCCGCTGGCAGAATTCGCGGTGCAGTGTGATTACAGCCAGTTACAGCTGGTGGAAACGCTGCTCTCGCAAGTCGGCGGGCATATTTTACGCAGTGAGTTTGGCGCTGCGGTCGATCTCGTTCTGGCGCTGCCCGCTGCGGATGCAACGGCAACGGTCAGTCATCTGTTCGATATCAGCCGTGGCACGCTCATTCTGCGTCCGGTTTCTTAATTTTTTCTATGGTTAATTCGCTGAGGAACGCACCAGCATGCATTTTCGTGCCATAACACGCATCGTCGGGGTGCTTGTCATCCTGTTTTCCGGAACGATGATTATTCCCGGTCTGGTCGCTCTTATTTATCGGGACGGCGCGGGACGTGCGTTCAGCCAGACGTTCTTCGTCGCCCTGGCGATTGGACTTTTCCTCTGGCTCCCCAATCGAAAGCAGAAGAGTGAACTGAAGCCGCGCGAGGGTTTTCTCATCGTGGTCCTGTTCTGGACGGTGCTGGGCAGCGTCGGGGCATTACCCTTTCTGTTCTCCGAACGGCCAAACCTCTCACTCACCGATGCGTTCTTTGAATCTTTCTCCGGCCTGACGACGACCGGTGCGACGACTCTGGTCGGGCTGGATTCCTTACCGAAAGCGATTCTGTTCTACCGGCAAATGCTGCAATGGTTTGGCGGTATGGGGATCATCGTGCTCGCCGTAGCAATCCTGCCGATATTGGGCGTTGGCGGAATGCAGCTGTATCGCGCTGAAATGCCGGGGCCGCTGAAAGACAACAAGATGCGCCCGCGTATTGCTGAAACCGCGAAAACCTTGTGGCTTATCTATGTGTTGCTGACCATCGCCTGCGCATTATCGTTATGGGGCGCAGGGATGTCAGTCTTTGACGCCATCGGGCACAGCTTCTCGACTATTGCCATCGGCGGCTTCTCGACGCATGACGCCAGCATTGGTTATTTCCACAGCGGCACCATCAACAGCATTATCGCGGTGTTCTTGCTTATCTCCGGCTGTAACTATGGTCTGCATTTCGCGATGCTGAGTGGCCGTAACCTGAAGGTGTACTGGCGCGATCCGGAATTCCGCATGTTCATCGGCGTACAGTTTACGCTGGTAATCATCTGCACAATTGTTCTGTGGATCCACAATGTCTACGGTTCCGGGCTGGAAACTATTAATCAGGCGTTCTTCCAGGTGGTGTCAATGGCGACCACGGCGGGTTACACCACAGACAGTATTTCAAAGTGGCCGCTGTTCCTGCCTCTTCTATTATTGTGTTCTGCGTTTATCGGTGGCTGTGCCGGTTCGACCGGCGGCGGCCTGAAGGTTATCCGTATCCTGCTGTTGTATTTACAGGGCTCGCGTGAACTGAAAAGACTGGTGCATCCGAATGCGGTTTACACCATCAAGCTGGGTAACCGCGCGCTGCCGGAACGTATCATCGAAGCCGTATGGGGATTTTTCTCGGCTTATGCGCTGGTATTTATTGTCAGCATGCTGGCGATTGTTGCGACTGGAGTGGATAACTTCTCGGCATTCGCCGCTGTGACGGCCACGCTGAATAACCTGGGGCCTGGGCTGGGCGTTGTCGCCGATAACTTTGCGTCCATGAATTCCGCGGCGAAATGGATCCTGATCGTCACCATGCTCTTTGGTCGTCTTGAGGTCTTTACACTATTAGTACTGTTTACGCCGACGTTCTGGCGCGAATAAGTTTTGGAAAGGGAAACAAGAATGAAAGCGTTGATACTCTACTCAAGCCGTGACGGGCAGACTCATGCCATCTCTTCTTATATTGCCAGTGAGCTGAAAGAGAAGTGCAGCTGCGATGTCATCGATCTGGTGCACGCCGGGCATGTTGATTTGAAAAGCTACGACCAGGTGATGATTGGCGCGTCTATCCGTTATGGTCACTTTAATGCGGTGCTGGATAAATTTGTGAAAAAGCACGCTGATACTCTTAACCAGATGCCATCGGCCTTCTTTGGCGTCAACCTCACCGCCCGTAAGCCTGAGAAGCGCAGCCCGCAGACGAATGCCTATGTGCGCAAGTTCCTGCTGAACTCACCGTGGGAACCGGCAATCTGTGGTGTCTTCGCGGGTGCGCTGCGTTATCCGCGTTATCGCTGGTTTGATAAGGTTATGATCCAACTTATTATGCGTATGACAGGCGGTGAAACGGACACCAGCAAAGAAGTTGAATACACAGACTGGCAGCAGGTCGCTAAATTCGCTGAGGATTTTGGGCAGATATCGTATAAAAAATCGCTTTAATGCAGGCTTTATAAACGTTTAGACCAAAAAGAAAGCACTCGAAAAGTTTTTTCAAATTAAAGGTTGCGGCCTTCTGAGAACTCCCTATAATGCGCCTCCACTGACCGGGAACAACGACTGAGAAGTCGCTCGGACAGGAAGAGAAAAAGATGAAAGTTCGAATGAATAATCTCTTGACTC
>NZ_JYDE01000027.1 GCF_003263515.1 Rahnella inusitata
GGCCGTACCGTAGGTGCAGGCGTTGTTGCTAAAGTTATCGCTTAATCGCTGATAATTAAGAGCAAAAAAAGGGTGCCTCGGCACCCTTTTTTATTGCCTGAATTTCACGCAAAAAAATATGTCCTCGCATTTGCAATAATAACCATTCTCATTTAAAGTTAGGGTAAGTTTTATGCGAAGTGTGGTTTATATGTACGTGTGTTTGTGTAATTCAGTCAGTGATAAAACAATCAGACAGGCAGTAAGACGTTACCAGCCTCAAACGTTTCAACAGCTCAGAAATTTTGTCCCGGTAGGGACGCAATGTGGCAAATGTGTTCGCGCGGCACGTCAGATAATGGAAGATGAATTACAGCAGATTCCAGAGTTCAAAAACATCGCGTAAAAAATACTTCGATAAAAAATGTGCCTTTTTTTTGACTTACTCTGTACCGGATCTACGCTTTAGATACCGGAACGGAGGAGTTACCTATGAAAGGCGATAAAAAAGTCATTGCACACCTCAATAAACTTCTTGGAAATGAACTGGTTGCTATCAATCAGTATTTTTTGCACGCCCGTATGTTCAAAAACTGGGGGTTAATGCGCCTCAATGGAATCGAGTATCATGAGTCGATAGACGAAATGAAGCATGCAGATATCTACATAGAGCGCATCTTGTTCCTGGAAGGCCTGCCTAACCTGCAAGATCTCGGAAAACTTAATATCGGTGAAGATGTTGAGGAGATGCTGAAATCAGATTTACTTCTCGAATTGGAAGGTGCGAAAGATTTGCGCGAAGCCATTGATTATGCTGACTCCGTTCATGATTACGTCAGCCGCGATATTATGATAACTATTTTGGCCGACGAGGAACATCACATCGACTGGCTGGAAACAGAGATTGAACTGATTGGCCGTATCGGCCTGCAAAACTATATCCAGTCTCAGTTAAAAGAAGAATCGCAGTAAATCCTTAGAATTGAATCGGTAAAGATTACATCAGCCAGAGTTCGTCATTCATCTGGCTGATGTAGATAAGGAAACCCGCCCCAGAAAGGCTTGGGCCAAAAGGAATGAGTTGGTTGATATGATGTGTCCTTTGCCTACACAATGAAAACACGATCCCGCATGATGCCGCTAGTGTACAAACAAGCGGCAGCATTTCCCATCCAACCCAGGCTCCAATAGCTGCGAGCAATTTAAAATCACCGTACCCTATACCCTCATTCCTGGTGAAAATCAGATACAGCCAGTAAAGTCCCCATAATGAAAGATAACCAAACACTGCCCCGTATATAGCAGACTCAGGACGTATCCCGATCCCGGACACACTTAGCACCAACCCTGACCACATTAGCGGTTGAGTGAGCGCATCTGGCAATTGGAGCGTAAAGTAATCAATCATACTGAGGGCTATAAGAAACCATGCCAATACGCAAAGTTGGACCAGGACAACAGGGGTGGGTGCGAAGAAAGAGATACAGAGGAATACCACTCCGCAAGTTACCTCCGACAGGGGATAGTGTACAGAGTTAGGCTCATCACAATAATAACCGCGCCCTCTACGTAGTAACCAACTGACTATGGTGATGTTTGGCCATGGGGCGAATGTATTTTGGCAGAGTGGAGAACAGGATGCTGGAGTTGAGTTATCGACAGTAACATGTGGCTCTTTAAAGTAACCCTCATTAAGACAATGCCGACAGACCACAACCTTCAGATAGCTGCCTAAGATCAATCCGGCGATCAAAGAGGTGGTATGTACGCGGTATGCCAGACAACTAAGGCCCCATATAAAACCTTGCCAGACTTCCTCCATGATTTTTTCCTCCCTCATCCAATGACGATTGCTGGATACTGATTTTGGATTGGTGGCATGAAGAACACTAAAGAATTCAATCTTAACGTTGATTACATTTTGAAACTGATGAGTTGCTCGGCAGATATATGCGGGATGAATTGATGAAAGATGTGAGTAGCAGGTACGGCGAGGGACCTCGATGAAGTGAGCAAAATAAAAGCATGTTGCCGTCATTGCTAGTTGCTTATTCCGACGGTTTACGTATAATGCGCGGGCTTACCTAATATTGGTAAGCCTGATTCAATCTGAATCAGCTGGCCACTGAGGCAACTCGCTGGTCAACAATACTCCCGATATGGGGGTTATGTGAAGAACGATTACACTCTCCCATCAATCGAAATGGGTATGAGGAGTAATCATTTACGTTTAAAATAATTGGAGCTCTGGTCTCATGCAGAACCAAAGAATCCGTATCCGCCTGAAAGCGTTTGATCATCGTTTGATCGATCAATCAACTGCGGAAATCGTTGAGACTGCGAAGCGCACTGGTGCGCAAGTTCGTGGTCCAATCCCGCTGCCGACCCGCAAAGAGCGTTTTACTATTCTGATTTCTCCGCACGTCAATAAAGATGCGCGCGATCAGTATGAAATTCGCACTCATAAGCGTCTGGTTGACATCGTTGAGCCAACCGAGAAAACCGTTGATGCTCTGATGCGTCTGGATCTGGCTGCTGGTGTAGACGTGCAGATCAGCCTGGGTTAATCAGGGTCATTGACGATTGAGAGGTTGAAACAATGATTGGTTTAGTCGGTAAGAAAGTGGGCATGACTCGTATCTTCACAGAAGATGGCGTTTCTATCCCAGTAACCGTTATCGAAATTGAAGCAAACCGCGTTACTCAGGTCAAAGACCTGGACAACGATGGTTACCGTGCTGTGCAGGTTACTACTGGTAGCAAAAAAGCTAACCGTGTAACCAAACCAGAAGCGGGTCACTTCGCTAAAGCTGGCGTTGAAGCTGGCCGCGGTCTGTGGGAATTCCGCCTTGCAGAAGGTGAAGAATTTACTGCAGGTCAGAACATTAGCGTTGAAATTTTCGCAGACGTTAAGAAAGTCGATGTTACCGGTACTTCTAAAGGTAAAGGTTTTGCTGGCACAGTTAAGCGCTGGAACTTCCGTACCCAAGATGCTACCCATGGTAACTCCTTGGCACACCGTGGACATGGTTCAATCGGTCAGAACCAGACTCCAGGTAAAGTGTTCAAAGGTAAGAAAATGGCAGGCCAACTGGGTAACGAACGTGTAACCGTTCAGAGCCTGGATGTAGTACGTGTTGATGCTGAGCGCAACCTGCTACTGGTCAAGGGTGCTGTTCCGGGTGCTACCGGTGGCAACCTGATCGTTAAACCTGCTGTTAAGGCTTAACGTCGAGGAGATAGGAATGGAATTAGTAGTGAAAGACGCGCAAAGCGCGCTGACTGTTTCCGAAACTACCTTCGGGCGTGATTTCAATGAAGCGCTTGTACACCAGGTCGTTGTTGCTTATGCAGCAGGTGCCCGTCAAGGTACTCGCGCTCAGAAGACCCGTGCTGAAGTAACTGGTTCCGGTAAAAAACCTTGGCGTCAGAAAGGTACTGGCCGTGCGCGTGCAGGTTCTGTAAAGAGCCCAATCTGGCGTTCCGGTGGTGTAACCTTCGCTGCAAAGCCACAGGACCACAGTCAAAAAGTAAATAAAAAGATGTACCGCGGCGCGCTGAAAAGCATTCTGTCCGAACTGGTACGTCAAGATCGTCTGATCGTTGTCGAAACGTTCTCTGTAGAAGCGCCTAAAACTAAGCTGCTGGCACAGAAACTGAAAGACATGGCTCTGGAAGACGTGCTGATTGTAACTGGCGAAGTCGACGAGAATCTGTTCCTGGCCGCACGTAACCTGTACAAGGTTGACGTTCGCGATGTAGCAGGTATCGATCCAGTAAGCCTGATCGCCTTCGACAAAGTGGTTATGACTGCTGACGCTGTGAAGCAAGTTGAGGAGATGCTGGCATGATTCGTGAAGAACGTCTGCTGAAAGTGCTGCGCGCGCCGCACGTTTCTGAAAAAGCTTCTACCGCGATGGAAAAGAACAACACCATCGTACTCAAAGTTGCCAAAGACGCGACTAAAGCAGAAATCAAAGCTGCGGTTTCGAAACTGTTTGAAGTCGAAGTCGAAGACGTAAACACCTTGCTGGTTAAAGGCAAAGTGAAACGTCAGGGTCAGCGTGTTGGTCGTCGTAGCGACTGGAAAAAAGCTTACGTCACCCTGAAAGAAGGCCAGAATCTGGACTTCATCAGCGGCGCTGAGTAAGTCGGAGGAGTAAGAAACAATGGCAATTGTTAAATGTAAACCTACATCTCCGGGTCGTCGCCACGTTGTTAAAGTGGTTAACCCTGAGCTGCATAAGGGTAAACCTTTTGCCCCGCTGCTTGAAAAACTGAGCAAAAGCGGTGGCCGTAACAACAATGGCCGTATCACCACCCGTCATATCGGTGGTGGCCACAAACAGCATTACCGTCTTGTTGACTTCAAACGCAACAAAGATGGCATCGCTGCAGTGGTTGAGCGTCTGGAGTACGATCCGAACCGTTCCGCGAACATCGCGCTGGTTCTGTACAAAGATGGCGAACGCCGTTACATCCTGGCGCCGAAAGGCCTGAAAGTAGGTGATCAGATCCAATCTGGTGTTGATGCTGCAATCAAGACAGGTAACACCCTGCCTATGCGCAACATCCCAGTAGGTTCAACGGTTCACAACGTAGAAATGAAACCAGGTAAAGGCGGCCAGATGGCTCGCTCAGCTGGTGCCTACGTTCAGATCGTTGCTCGTGACGGTTCCTACGTGACTCTGCGTCTGCGCTCTGGCGAAATGCGTAAAGTTCAGATTGATTGCCGCGCCACCTTAGGTGAAGTCGGTAACTCTGAACACATGCTTCGCGTTCTGGGTAAAGCAGGTGCAAGTCGTTGGCGTGGTATTCGTCCTACCGTTCGCGGTACTGCGATGAACCCAGTCGATCACCCACACGGTGGTGGTGAAGGTCGTAACTTTGGTAAGCACCCGGTAACCCCGTGGGGCGTTCAAACCAAAGGTAAGAAGACCCGTAGCAACAAGCGTACTGATAAATTCATTGTACGTCGCCGTAGTAAAAAATAATTAGAGGATAAGCCATGCCACGTTCTCTCAAGAAAGGTCCTTTTATTGACCTGCACTTGCTGAAGAAGGTAGAGAAAGCGGTGGAAAGCGGTGACAAGAAGCCTTTGCGCACTTGGTCCCGTCGTTCAACGATCTTTCCTAACATGATCGGTTTGACCATCGCTGTCCATAATGGTCGTCAGCACGTACCAGTGTTCGTTTCCGATGAAATGGTCGGTCACAAACTGGGTGAATTCGCGCCGACTCGTACTTATCGCGGCCATGCGGCTGATAAAAAAGCTAAAAAGCGCTAAGGTAGGAGGAAGAGATGGAAACTATAGCTAAACATCGCCACGCTCGTTCTTCTGCTCAGAAGGTTCGCCTTGTTGCAGACCTGATCCGCGGTAAGAAAGTGTCGCAAGCTCTGGAAACTTTGGCCTACACCAACAAGAAAGCTGCTGGTCTGGTTAAGAAGGTGCTGGAGTCTGCCATTGCTAACGCAGAACACAACGATGGCGCTGACATCGATGATCTGAAAGTCACGAAGATTTTCGTAGACGAAGGCCCAAGCATGAAGCGCATTATGCCGCGTGCTAAAGGTCGTGCAGATCGCATCCTGAAGCGCACCAGCCACATTACTGTGGTTGTGTCCGATCGCTGAGACTCTGGAGACTAGCAATGGGTCAGAAAGTACATCCTAATGGTATTCGCCTAGGTATTGTCAAACCTTGGAATTCTACTTGGTATGCAAATACCAAAGATTTCGCTGACAACCTGGACAGCGACTTTAAAGTTCGCCAGTTCCTGACTAAGGAATTAGCGAAAGCTTCCGTTTCTCGCATCGTTATCGAGCGTCCAGCGAAGAGCATCCGTGTGACTATTCACACCGCTCGTCCTGGCATCGTTATCGGCAAGAAAGGTGAAGATGTCGAAAAACTGCGTAAGGTCGTAGCGGATATCGCTGGCGTTCCTGCGCAGATTAACATCGCCGAGATCCGTAAACCGGAACTGGACGCTAAATTGGTTGCTGACAGCATCACTTCACAGCTGGAACGTCGCGTTATGTTCCGTCGTGCTATGAAGCGTGCTGTACAGAACGCAATGCGTCTTGGCGCTAAAGGTATCAAAGTTGAAGTAAGCGGCCGCCTTGGCGGTGCTGAAATCGCGCGTACCGAATGGTACCGTGAAGGTCGTGTTCCGTTGCATACACTGCGTGCGGATATCGATTACAACACATCTGAAGCGCACACCACTTACGGTGTAATCGGCGTTAAGGTATGGATCTTCAAAGGTGAGATCCTGGGTGGTATGGCTGCAGTTGAACAACCGGAACCGGCTGCTCAACCTAAAAAGCAGCAGCGTAAAGGCCGCAAGTAAGGAGAGTCGCTGATGTTACAACCAAAGCGTACAAAATTCCGTAAGGTGCACAAGGGCCGCAACCGTGGTCTTGCGCAAGGTACGGATGTGAGCTTCGGCACTTACGGTCTGAAAGCTGTTGGCCGTGGTCGTCTGACTGCTCGTCAAATTGAAGCAGCACGTCGTGCGATGACCCGTGCAGTTAAGCGTCAAGGTAAGATCTGGATCCGAGTATTCCCGGACAAACCGATCACCGAGAAACCGCTCGAAGTTCGTATGGGTAAAGGTAAAGGCAACGTAGAGTATTGGGTTGCTTTGATTCAGCCTGGTAAAGTCCTGTATGAAATGGACGGTGTGCCTGAAGAGCTGGCTCGTGAAGCCTTCCAGCTGGCAGCAGCCAAACTGCCTATCAAAACCACCTTTGTAACTAAGACGGTGATGTAATGAAAGCACAAGAGCTGCGCGAAAAAAGCGTGGAAGAGCTGAACACTGAGTTGCTGAACCTTTTGCGTGAGCAGTTTAACCTGCGCATGCAAACGGCAAGCGGCCAGTTGCAGCAAACACACCTGTTGAAACAAGTGCGTCGTGATGTTGCACGTGTGAAAACTTTACTGACTGAAAAGGCGGGTGCGTAATGACTGATAAGATCCGTACTCTGCAGGGTCGTGTAATCAGTGACAAAATGGAGAAATCCATCGTTGTTGCGATTGAGCGTGTGGTGAAGCACCCAATTTACGGGAAATTCATCAAACGTACGACCAAATTGCACGTACATGACGAGAACAATGAATGTGGTATCGGTGACGTTGTTGAAATCAGCGAATGCCGTCCACTGTCTAAGACTAAGTCTTGGACCTTGGTTCGCGTTGTAGAGAAAGCGATTCTGTAATACAGTAGCGCTTCTCAAAAATAGATAAACGGCTCATGCACGTGAGCCGTTTATTTTTTCTACCCATAGTCGGGAACCGGTGTTATAATGCCGCGCCCTCATATTGTGGGGATTTCTTAATGACCTATCCTGGGTCCTAAGTTGTAGTTGACATTAGCGGAGCACTAACATGATCCAAGAACAGACTATGCTGACCGTGGCCGACAACTCCGGTGCACGTCGCGTAATGTGTATCAAGGTTCTAGGTGGCTCGCACCGTCGCTACGCAGGCGTCGGCGACATCATCAAAATTACCATCAAGGAAGCAATTCCTCGCGGTAAGGTGAAGAAAGGCGATGTGCTGAAGGCGGTAGTGGTGCGCACCAAGAAGGGTGTTCGTCGCCCGGACGGTTCTGTCATTCGCTTCGATGGTAATGCTTGCGTTATTTTAAACAATAACAGCGAACAGCCAATCGGCACGCGTATTTTTGGGCCGGTAACTCGTGAACTGCGTAATGAGAAGTTCATGAAAATTATCTCTCTGGCACCAGAAGTACTCTAAGGAGCGAAACCATGGCAGCGAAAATCCGTCGTGATGACGAAGTTATCCTGCTTACCGGTAAAGATAAAGGTAAGCGCGGTAAAGTAAAAAATGTCCTGACTTCTGGTAAGGTCATTGTTGAAGGTATCAACCTGGTTAAGAAACATCAGAAGCCTGTACCGGCCCTGAACCAACCAGGTGGCATCGTTGAAAAAGAAGCTGCAATTCCGGTTTCTAACGTTGCTCTCTTCAACACGGCTACTGGCAAGGCGGACCGTGTAGGCTTTAGATTCGAAGACGGCAAAAAAGTACGTTTCTTCAAGTCTAACAGCGTAACTATCAAGTAATTTGGAGTAGTACGATGGCGAAACTGCATGATTACTACAAAGACGATGTCGTAAAAAAACTCATGGCTGAGTTTGGTTACAATTCTGTCATGCAAGTCCCTCGGGTCGAGAAGATCACCCTGAACATGGGTGTTGGTGAAGCGATCGCTGACAAGAAACTGCTGGATAACGCAGCAGCTGACCTGGCAGCAATCTCCGGTCAAAAACCGTTGATCACCAAAGCACGCAAATCAGTTGCAGGCTTCAAAATCCGTCAGGGCTATCCGATCGGCTGTAAAGTAACCCTCCGCGGCGAACGCATGTGGGAGTTCTTTGAGCGTCTGGTCTCCATTGCTGTACCACGTATTCGTGACTTCCGCGGCTTGTCTGCTAAGTCTTTCGATGGTCGTGGTAACTACAGCATGGGCGTGCGTGAACAGATCATCTTCCCGGAAATCGATTATGATAAAGTCGATCGCGTTCGTGGTTTAGATATTACTATCACCACTACTGCGAAATCCGATGATGAAGGCCGTGCATTGCTGACAGCCTTTAACTTCCCGTTCCGCAAGTAAGGCAGGGTTACTAATGGCTAAGCAATCCATGAAAGCACGCGAAGTCGTTCGCGTAAAACTGGCTGATAAATACCGCGCTAAACGCGAGGAATTGAAAGCTATTATCTCTGGTGTGAACTCATCCGACGAAGATCGTTGGGATGCGGTTCTTAAGCTGCAGTCTCTGCCGCGTGATTCCAGCCCGTCTCGTCAGCGTAACCGCTGCCGTCAAACTGGTCGTCCGCATGCTTTCCTGCGGAAGTTCGGGTTGAGCCGTATTAAGGTCCGTGAAGCCGCTATGCGCGGTGAAATTCCGGGTCTTAAAAAGGCTAGCTGGTAATTGTCACCAATTGAATCACGGGAGTAAAGACAGATGAGCATGCAAGATCCGATCGCGGATATGCTGACCCGTATCCGTAACGGTCAAGCCGCGAACAAAGTTGCGGTCACCATGCCTTCCTCCAAGCTGAAAGTGGCTATTGCCAACGTGCTGAAGGAAGAAGGCTATATTGAAGAATTTAAAATCGAAGGCGACGCCAAACCTGAACTGGAATTAGTACTGAAGTACTTCCAGGGCAAGGCAGTGGTAGAAAGCATTCAACGTATCAGCCGTCCTGGTCTGCGCATCTACAAGAAAAAAGATGAGCTGCCAAAAGTTATGGCCGGTATGGGTATCGCTGTTATTTCTACCTCTAAAGGTGTTATGACTGATCGTTCAGCTCGCCAGGCTGGTCTTGGTGGCGAGATTATCTGCTACGTAGCTTAATCGGGAGGAAAGCATGTCTCGTGTTGCAAAAGCACCCGTCGTCATTCCTGCCGGCGTAGAGGTAAAACTCAACGGTCAGGTTATTTCGATTAAGGGTAAAAACGGCGAGCTGTCACGTACTATCCATGACGCCGTTGTTGTTAAACAGGAAGAAAATACACTGACTTTCGGTCCAAACGAAGGTTTTGTAGACGGATGGGCCCAAGCGGGTACCACTCGTGCACTGTTGAACTCAATGGTTATAGGTGTTACCGACGGCTTCACTAAAAAGCTTCAATTGGTAGGTGTTGGTTATCGTGCTGCTGTTAAAGGCAACGTGGTGAATTTAGCCTTAGGCTTCTCTCACCCGGTCGATCACCAATTGCCGGAAGGCGTTACTGCAGAATGTCCGACCCAGACTGAAATCGTGCTGAAAGGCGCTGATAAACAAGTCATTGGTCAGGTTGCTGCAGATTTACGTGCCTACCGTCGTCCTGAGCCTTATAAAGGCAAGGGTGTCCGTTACGCCGACGAAGTCGTGCGTACCAAAGAGGCTAAGAAGAAGTAAGGTAACACTATGGATAAGAAATCTGCTCGTATCCGTCGTGCGACCCGCGCACGCCGCAAGCTCAAGGAATTGGGTGCGACTCGCCTGGTGGTACATCGTACCCCGCGTCATATTTACGCACAGGTCATCGCTCCAAACGGTTCCGAAGTATTAGTTGCTGCATCTACTGTAGAAAAAACTAT
Source organism: Rahnella inusitata (assembly GCF_003263515.1). Taxonomy (GTDB): domain Bacteria; phylum Pseudomonadota; class Gammaproteobacteria; order Enterobacterales; family Enterobacteriaceae; genus Rahnella; species Rahnella inusitata. The sequence goes on from NZ_JYDE01000027.1 coordinate 10,093, forward strand.
TACTGAGCAACTGAAGTATACCGGCAACAAAGATGCTGCCACTGCTGTAGGTAAAGCTATCGCAGAACGCGCATTGGAAAAAGGGATCACGAAAGTATCCTTTGACCGTTCCGGTTTCCAATATCATGGTCGAGTCCAGGCACTGGCAGATGCTGCCCGTGAAGCTGGCCTTCAGTTCTAAGGAAGAGGTTTAAGATGGCTCACATCGAAAAACAAGCTGGCGAACTGCAGGAAAAGCTGATCGCGGTAAACCGCGTATCTAAAACCGTAAAAGGTGGCCGTATCTTCAGCTTTACCGCACTGACAGTAGTTGGTGATGGTAACGGTCGCGTTGGTTTTGGCTACGGCAAAGCACGCGAAGTTCCGGCAGCGATCCAGAAAGCGATGGAAAAAGCCCGTCGCAACATGATGAATGTCGCGCTGAACAGCGGCACCCTGCAGCATCCTGTTAAAGGTGCTCATACGGGTTCCCGTGTGTTCATGCAGCCGGCTTCCGAAGGTACCGGTATTATCGCCGGTGGTGCAATGCGCGCCGTCCTGGAAGTTGCAGGGGTACATAACGTATTGGCTAAAGCTTATGGTTCTACAAACCCGATCAACGTGGTTCGTGCAACTATTGATGCTCTGGCAAATATGAAATCCCCACAAATGGTCGCTGCCAAGCGTGGTAAATCCGTTGAAGAAATTCTGGGGTAATTAACCATGGCAAAGACTATTAAAGTTACACAAACTCGCAGTTCCATTGGCCGTCTGCCGAAGCATAAAGCTACTCTGCTGGGCCTGGGTCTGCGTCGTATTGGTCACACCGTTGAGCGCGAGGATACTCCTGCTGTACGCGGTATGATCAACCTGGTTTCCTACATGGTTAAGGTTGAGGAGTAAGAGATGCGTTTAAATACTCTGTCTCCGGCTGATGGTGCCAAACAAGCGCCTAAGCGTGTAGGTCGTGGTATTGGTTCTGGCCTGGGTAAAACCGCTGGTCGTGGTCACAAAGGTCAGAACTCACGTTCTGGCGGTGGCGTACGTCGTGGTTTTGAAGGTGGTCAGATGCCTTTATATCGTCGTTTGCCGAAATTCGGCTTCACCTCCCGCAAAGCTATGATTACGGCAGAAGTACGTCTGTCTGAACTGGCTCTGGTGGAAGGCGACGTGATCGACCTGAACGCGCTGAAAGCCGCTAACGTAGTTGGTATCCAGATCGAATTCGCGAAAGTAATCCTTTCAGGCGAAGTCGGTCGTGCGGTAACTCTGCGTGGTTTGCGTGTCACCAAAGGCGCTCGTGTTGCTATCGAAGCTGCTGGCGGTAAAATTGAGGAATAAGTAGCAGATGGCTAAGCAACCGGGGTTAGATTTCCAAAGTGCCAAGGGTGGACTAGGCGAACTGAAGCGCAGACTTTTGTTTGTTATCGGTGCGCTGATTGTTTTCCGTATCGGCTCTTTTATTCCGATCCCTGGTATTGATGCCACTGTACTTGCCAAATTGCTCGAACAGCAAAGAGGCACCATCATTGAAATGTTTAACATGTTCTCTGGTGGCGCCCTTAGCCGTGCTTCTATCTTTGCTCTGGGAATCATGCCGTACATTTCGGCATCGATAATTATCCAGCTGTTAACAGTGGTTCATCCAGCGTTAGCAGAAATAAAGAAAGAAGGGGAGGCTGGCCGTCGTAAGATTAGCCAGTACACCCGTTACGGTACGCTGGTATTGGCTGTGTTCCAGTCGATTGGTATTGCTACCGGTCTTCCGAACATGCCTGGTATGCAGGGCCTGGTGTTAAATCCAGGCTTTGCGTTCTACTTTACTGCAGTTGTTAGCTTGGTTACCGGGACAATGTTCCTAATGTGGCTGGGTGAGCAGATTACTGAAAGAGGTATCGGTAACGGTATTTCAATCATTATTTTTGCCGGTATCGTAGCGGGTCTCCCGCCAGCAGTTGCCCATACAATCGAACAAGCTCGGCAAGGCGACCTGCACTTCCTCCTGTTGCTGTTGGTTGCAGTTTTAGTGTTTGCAGTGACTTTCTTTGTGGTGTTTGTTGAACGTGGTCAACGTCGTATCGTCGTTAACTACGCTAAACGTCAACAAGGTCGTCGTGTCTATGCAGCACAGAGCACGCACTTACCGTTGAAAGTGAATATGGCTGGTGTTATTCCTGCTATCTTCGCTTCCAGCATCATTCTGTTCCCTGCCACGATTGCATCATGGTTTGGGGGCGGGACTGGTTGGAACTGGCTGACTACGATTTCGCTGTATTTGCAGCCTGGACAACCGCTTTATGTGTTACTCTATGCGACTGCAATCATCTTCTTCTGTTTCTTTTATACTGCGTTGGTGTTCAACCCGCGTGAGACAGCAGATAACCTGAAGAAGTCCGGTGCATTTGTACCAGGAATTCGTCCGGGAGAGCAAACGGCGAAGTACATCGATAAAGTAATGACTCGTTTAACCTTAATCGGTGCGATGTATATTACTTTCATCTGCCTTATCCCGGAGTTCATGCGTGACGCGATGAAAGTTCCATTCTACTTTGGTGGTACTTCACTACTCATCGTGGTCGTCGTCATTATGGACTTTATGGCTCAAGTGCAAACTCTGATGATGTCAAGTCAGTACGAGTCTGCATTGAAGAAAGCAAACCTGAAAGGCTATAACCGCTAATCAGGTGCGTTTGAGAAGTTACGGAGAGTAAAAATGAAAGTTCGTGCTTCCGTCAAGAAATTATGTCGTAACTGCAAAATTGTTAAGCGTAACGGTATCGTTCGCGTAATCTGCAGCGCAGAACCGAAGCATAAACAGCGTCAAGGCTGATTATCTCGCATATTTTTCTTGCAAAGTTGGGTTGAGCTGGCTAGATTAGCCAGCCAATCTTTTGTATGTAAGCAGCAACACTATTTGAGTATCCTGAAAACGGGCTTTTCAGAATGGTGTTGCCGTATATAAATAGTAGGAGTGCATAGTGGCCCGTATAGCAGGCATTAACATTCCTGATCAGAAACATACCGTGATCGCATTAACTTCGATCTACGGCATCGGCAAAACCCGCTCACAGTCTATCTGTGCTGCATCCGGTATTGCTGAAAATGTTAAGATCAGTGAGCTGTCTGAAGAGCAAATCGAAAAACTGCGTGACGAAGTTGCCAAGTTCATTGTTGAAGGTGATCTGCGTCGTGAAGTCACCCTGAGCATCAAGCGTCTTATGGACCTTGGAACTTATCGTGGTTTGCGTCATCGTCGTGGTCTTCCAGTACGCGGTCAGCGTACCAAGACTAACGCACGTACCCGTAAGGGTCCGCGTAAACCGATCAAGAAATAATCGGGGTGATTGAATAAATGGCAAAGGCACCTGTTCGTACACGTAAACGTGTAAGAAAACAAGTCTCTGACGGCGTGGCTCATATCCATGCTTCTTTCAACAACACCATTGTTACCATTACCGATCGTCAGGGTAATGCTTTGGGTTGGGCAACAGCTGGTGGTTCCGGTTTCCGTGGTTCTCGTAAATCCACTCCGTTCGCAGCTCAGGTTGCAGCAGAGCGCTGCGCAGATGCAGTGAAAGAATACGGTATCAAGAATCTGGAAGTTATGGTTAAAGGACCTGGTCCTGGTCGTGAGTCTACTATCCGCGCGTTAAACGCGGCTGGTTTCCGCATCACTAATATTACTGATGTGACTCCTATCCCTCATAACGGTTGTCGTCCGCCGAAAAAGCGTCGCGTATAACGCTGCTTTTAGGTTTGTTGGAGAGAGAAAATGGCAAGATATTTGGGTCCTAAGCTCAAGCTTAGCCGTCGTGAGGGCACAGATTTATTCCTTAAATCTGGCGTTCGCGCGATCGATACCAAGTGTAAAATTGAACAAGCTCCTGGTCAGCATGGTGCGCGTAAACCGCGTCTGTCTGATTACGGTGTACAGTTACGTGAAAAGCAAAAAGTTCGCCGTATCTTCGGTGTTCTTGAGCGTCAGTTCCGTAACTATTATAAAGAAGCAGCACGCCTGAAAGGCAACACCGGTGAAAACCTGTTGCAACTCCTGGAAGGTCGTTTGGACAACGTTGTTTATCGTATGGGCTTCGGCGCTACTCGTGCGGAATCGCGCCAGTTAGTTAGCCACAAAGCTATCATGGTAAACGGTCGCGTTGTTAACATCGCTTCTTATCAGGTATCTCCGAATGACGTTGTCAGCATCCGAGAGAAAGCTAAAAAGCAATCTCGCGTGAAGGCCGCTTTGGAGTTGGCTGAACAGCGTGAAAAGCCGACTTGGCTTGAAGTTGATGCTGCTAAGATGGAAGGTGTGTTCAAGCGTATGCCTGAACGTACTGATCTGTCTTCCGACATTAACGAACACCTGATCGTCGAGCTTTACTCTAAGTAAAGCTTAGTACCAAAGAGAGGACACAATGCAGGGTTCTGTGACAGAGTTTCTAAAACCGCGCCTGGTAGATATCGAGCAAGTCAGTTCGACGCACGCCAAGGTGACCCTTGAGCCTTTAGAACGTGGCTTTGGCCATACTTTAGGCAACGCACTGCGCCGTATTCTGCTTTCATCCATGCCGGGTTGCGCGGTGACCGAGGTTGAGATTGATGGTGTACTACATGAGTACAGCACCAAAGAAGGCGTACAGGAAGATATCCTGGAAATCCTGCTCAACCTGAAAGGGCTGGCGGTGAGAGTTCAAGGGAAAGATGAAGTTATTCTTACCCTGAATAAGTCTGGCATTGGCCCTGTGACTGCAGCCGACATTACCCATGATGGTGATGTCGAAATCGTCAAGCCGCAACATGTCATTTGCCACCTGACCGATGAAAACGCTGCTATTAGCATGCGTATCAAAGTTCAACGTGGTCGTGGTTATGTACCGGCGTCTGCCCGAATTCATTCGGAAGAAGATGAGCGCCCAATTGGTCGTCTGTTAGTAGATGCATGCTACAGCCCTGTAGAGCGAATTGCCTACAATGTTGAAGCAGCGCGTGTAGAACAGCGTACCGATTTGGACAAGCTGGTTATCGAAATGGAAACCAACGGCACGATCGATCCTGAAGAGGCGATCCGTCGTGCGGCAACCATTCTTGCTGAACAACTTGAAGCTTTCGTTGATTTACGTGATGTACGTCAACCGGAAGTCAAAGAAGAGAAGCCGGAATTCGATCCAATCCTGCTGCGCCCTGTTGACGATCTGGAATTGACTGTCCGCTCTGCTAACTGCCTTAAGGCAGAAGCAATCCACTACATCGGTGATCTGGTACAGCGTACCGAGGTTGAGTTACTTAAAACACCTAACCTGGGTAAAAAATCTCTTACTGAGATCAAAGACGTACTTGCGTCCCGTGGTTTGTCACTAGGCATGCGCCTGGAAAACTGGCCACCAGCAAGTATTGCTGACGAGTAACCGGATCACAGGTTAAGGTTTTACTGAGAAGGATAAGGTCATGCGCCATCGTAAGAGTGGTCGTCAACTGAACCGTAACAGCAGCCACCGACAGGCTATGTTCCGTAACATGGCCGGCTCTTTGGTTCGTCATGAGATCATCAAGACGACCCTGCCGAAAGCGAAAGAGCTGCGTCGCGTTGTTGAGCCGCTGATTACTCTTGCCAAGACCGACAACGTTGCAAATCGTCGTCTGGCATTCGCCCGTACTCGTGATAACGAGATCGTGGCAAAACTGTTTAATGAACTGGGCCCGCGTTTCGCGAGCCGTGCCGGTGGTTACACTCGTATTCTTAAGTGTGGCTTCCGTGCAGGCGACAATGCGCCGATGGCATACATCGAGCTCGTTGATCGTGCAGAGTCAAAAGCAGAAGTAGCAACTGCTGAATAATCTGTAGATGCATGAAAAAACCGGGCTTGCCCGGTTTTTTTACATCCAAAATTCGTCCTACTCCTTTCAAAACCTCCCTATATTTATCCCATCCAGAATTAATCTGTTATTCGCGCTATGCTAACGGAATGAATTCTGGGAGATCGCAGAGGTCATAGTTATGTTTCTTATTGATCAATGGGTTGAAAAACACATCAAGGATGCCAGTGATAACGGTGAGTTTGATAACTTAGCTGGCAGGGGCAAACCACTGGTTTTAGATGACGATAGTGCTGTACCTGAAGAGCTGCGAACCGCTTATCGTATTCTGAAAAATGCAGGATACTTACCTCCCGAACTACAAGACAAGAAGGAAGCTATCGAGTTAGATCATATGCTGAAAAGCGTGATACCTGATAATCCCGAGTATTGTGTCATTAACAGAAGGCTTCAACTTCTCAAGTTGCGACTACAGCAGGCGGGCATTAGTATGGATTTTCTTGATGGTCGCTACCAACATGAGCTAAATAAAAAGTTTAATGGTGATTAATTATGTTCAAAATCGGTGAATTGGCCAGGCTCGCCAATGTCTCTAACGACACCATTCGCTACTATGAAAAACAGGGAATGATGAGCTCAACGGTGCGTAATGGCTCAGGGTATCGCCAGTACGATGACAGTGACCTGCAGAGACTGCGTTTCATTCGTTATGCAAAATCGACCGGATTTACACTTGAAGCAATAAAGGAGCTGCTTTCAATCCGTATCGATCCAGCGCACCACACTTGTCAGGAGTCGAAGTCCATTGTAGAAGAACGACTTGCCGAGGTGGAGCTTAAACTTAAGGAACTGATGCAGATGCGAGAATCGTTACAGAGGTTGAGCAAAGCCTGCTGCGGCTCAGCTCATTCCAGCGTCAGTTGTTCAATTTTAGAAGCATTAGAGGATGGGGCTGGGAAGGTGGCATAAAAACCGCTTTCGAAGAAGGGATGAAGGCAGTATGATTCGCTGGCATTTTATGCAGTGATCTTTTTTTACACAGAGGAATCTATGAGTAACTATAAGCATCAAAGAGGCACAATTCAGGATAATGCATTGCAAGCACTTTTACATGACCCACTGTTTAAGCAACGCATTGAAAAGAACCAGAAAGGGAAAGGCAGTTACCGCCGTAAAGAAAAGAATGGGAAAGGAAGTTATCTGGAGGGCAGTGTTAAGTGTTCGTTCGAATATTCAACACTGCCCTTCTTAAAGCAGGGTAATTTAGTGCACTGAGTTCGTTAGAATTTCGGTGTCTGTTGTTCTTTCAATAAGTCGCGTATTTCAGCTAACAGTGTTTCTTCAGCCGTCGGCTTCGGTGGTGCAGCTGGCACATCTTCCTTTTTACGACGCATTTTATTCATGAACGTAATTGCGCAGAAGATAGCTAATGCGACGATAATGAAGTCAAAAATATTCTGGATGAAGACACCGTAATGCATTACAACTGCGGGTACGGTTCCCTGAGCTTCTCTGAGCACTAACGCAAACTGTTTAAAGTCTACCCCGCCAATCAGCAAGCCCAGCGGTGGCATAATAATATCAGCGACCAGCGATGATACGATTTTCCCAAAAGCAGCACCGATGATCACACCAACGGCCAGGTCAACCACGTTGCCTCGCATGGCAAACTCACGAAACTCTTTCATAAAACTCATAAAACTCTCCTTGGCAAATTCAACAATTGTGTCAAACAAAGTAAAGACCATTTGCAGCATCTTCGCTACAAAACTTATCTTCATAACTCTAATTAATCCAAAAAGTCATACCCATTGATGCTCTATAAGAAGAACGGACTCGGCTGGAATAACCGTTCTACATCCCTCACAAACTTCTTATCGGTTATGAACATCACTACATGATCGCCTTGTTGGATCCTGCTGTTTCCGTTAGCAATAATCACTTCATTACCACGTACAATTGCGCCAATTGTTGTGCCCGGCGGCAACTTAATTTGTTCGACCGTGCGGCCAACAACTTTAGATGTGGTTTCATCGCCGTGAGCGATCGCTTCGATGGCTTCGGCAACACCACGACGCAATGATGACACACTGACAATGTCAGCTTTTCGGACATGGCCCAGCAATGCTGAGATGGTGGCTTGCTGCGGCGAAATCGCAATATCGATAACGCTCCCCTGGACAAGGTCGACGTAGGCACTGCGTTGGATTAAGACCATTGCTTTCTTCGCGCCCATGCGTTTTGCCAGCATCGCGGACATGATATTGGCCTCATCGTCGTTGGTGATGGCAATAAAGACATCGACCTGTTCGATGTGCTCCTCAGCCAGCAGCTCCTGGTCCGAAGCATCACCGTAAAACACAATCGTGTCCTGCAAGAGTTCCGCGAGTTCTGCCGCGCGTTGTTGATCGCGTTCAATCAATTTAACGCTGTAATTTTTCTCGAGCCTTTGTGCAAGACCCGCACCAACGTTACCACCACCGACGATCATGATACGTTTGTACGGTTTCTCAAGCCGCTGAAGCTCACTCATTACGGCACGAATATGTTGAGATGCTGCGACGAAGAATACTTCATCACCGGCTTCAATAATCGTAGAACCCTGAGGGCGGATAGGGCGTTCCTGGCGGAAGATTGCTGCCACTCGGGTTTCAATATGAGGCATGTGTTCGCGCATTGATGAGAGCGCGTTCCCTACTAATGGGCCACCGTAATAGGCTTTCACCGCTGCAATACTGACTTTGCCCTCGGCGAAGTTAACCACCTGAAGCGCACCAGGGTATTCAATTAGCTTATAGATGTAGTCAGTGACTAATTGCTCAGGAGAAATCAGATGGTCGATAGGGACGGCTTCAGGGTGGAAAAGCTTCTCTGATTCGCGGATATATTCTGTCGAGCGAATACGGGCAATACGGTTAGGCGTGTTAAACAGCGAATAGGCTATCTGACAGGCCACCATATTGGTTTCATCTGAATTGGTGACTGCAACCAGCATATCGGCATCTTCCGCGCCGGCTTCACGCAAAACGCGAGGATGGGAACCGTGGCCCTGAACGACACGCAGATCAAATTTATCCTGAAGCTGACGCAAACGAACTGTATTGGTATCTACAACGGTTATATCGTTGTTTTCACCTACCAGGTTTTCGGCGAGTGTCCCGCCAACCTGCCCGGCGCCGAGAATGATTATTTTCATATGACTCTCTGCTTTGCCTTAAAAGTATCAGCCTAAGAAGTAAACGCTAGTGCAAACGTTTAACTTTTAATCAGTTTAGCGTAATAGAAACCGTCGCCATCTTCAGCGTGCGGAAGATTTTGTCGGCCTGGCTTTTCCGCTGTACCTGTTTCGACCAGCGTCGCGTCAGGATGCGTCTCTAAAAATGCAGTAATTTGTTCACTGTTTTCGTCAGGCAGAATGGAACAGGTTGCATATACCATCACACCCTGGCTTTTCAGGCGTGGCCAAACGGCCTCCAGGATTTCTTTCTGCAACATGGCCAGTTCAGCAATATCACTATCACGGCGCAGCCATTTAATATCAGGATGCCGACGAATAACGCCGGTTGCCGAACAAGGTGCATCGAGCAGGATACGATCGAAGATGCGGTCACCCGCCCAACTCTGCGGCTCGCGGCCATCACCCTGTTTGACTTCCGCACTGAGTTTCAGACGCTGAAGATTCTCATGAACGCGTTTAAGGCGTTGCTCATCCACATCTACAGCTAACACCTGTGCTTTCGGCGCAGCTTCCAAGATATGCGTGGTTTTTCCGCCCGGTGCGCAACACAAATCGAGGATCATCTCGCCATCTTGAGGATCCAGCAGATCAACGCTGCCTTGTGCCGACGCATCCTGAACGGTTACCCATCCCTCTGCGAATCCCGGAAGCAGATTTACCTGACAAGGTGTCACGAGACGTAACGCATCGCGATATTCTGCATGGGGAACCGCCTCAATCTGTGCTTCATTCAATAAATCCAAATATTGATCACGGGTATGATGCAGACGATTGACACGCAGCCACATCGGAGGCCTTTGGTTATTGGCATCAACGATATTCTCCCATTCTGTGGGATAGGCTTTTTTCAGACGTTTTAGCAACCAGCTCGGGTGAAGATGGCGGCTGTCGTTGTTGGACATTCGCGGAAGTAGTTCTTCCTGCTGCCGCTGGAACTGACGCAGGACACCGTTGACCAGGCCCTTGAGTTGCGGCCGTTTAAGAGCAACGGCACCCTCAACGGTCTCCGCCAAGATGGCATGGGCGGGAATGCGTGTATGTATTAGCTGATATAAGCCAACCATGAGCAAATAATGCAGGGTTCGCTGTTTGCCGGTGAGTGGTTTCGCCATCAGTTGCTGCAAACACCATTCGAGTTGAGGCAATACCCGGAGCGTGCCGAAACAGAGTTCCTGTAGTAACCCGCGGTCTTTATCTGAGATATTTTTCTGTAAACCGGGCAGAACAGTAGAAAGTGACAAACCTTTGTCTAACACCTGGCTAATAGCTTGAGCTGCAATACTTCGAAGATTATAGGCTGTTTTCATAGTCAAAGAAGCTGACCAGTGTCAGCATTATCATGGAGATAAGCCCGACATTAAGCCGGGCATAGTCATAATGGTCAGGCTATACGGGTGCCTGCGGTAAACCATTCACGACGAGAGTTCAGCAAGTCCTGAGCGGACATTGCCTTTTTACCTGAAGGCTGTAGTTGGGTGATATTCAGAACACCTTTAGCGGTCGCAATCTGAATTCCCTTTTTATCTGCGGCAACAATCGTTCCCGGCAGCGCACTACTTTCATCAGCTAAACATTCTGCCTGCCAGACTTTTACCGGCTGATCGTCAATCATGAAAAAGCTGACGGGCCATGGATTAAATGCGCGAATGCAGCGTTCAAGCTGCTCAGCAGACAGCGACCAGTCCAAACGCGCCTCTTCTTTGCTAAGTTTCTCAGCATAGGTAACGTGCTTTTCATCCTGAACTTCTGGTCGGGCAGTGCCGCTTGCCAGTTGATTCAGAGTTTCTAGCATGCCTGACGGGCCGAGCTCTGCCAGCTTATTATAAAGCGATGCACTGGTGTCTTCAGGCAGAATATCGCACTCAACTTTGTGTAGCATGTCACCGGTGTCCAGGCCCACATCCATTTGCATGATAGTGATACCGGTTTTAGCATCGCCCGCCCAGAGTGAACGCTGAATAGGCGCAGCCCCACGCCAGCGCGGCAGCAGTGAGCCATGGACGTTGATACAGCCCAGTTTAGGCATTTCAAGCACGGCTTTAGGTAGAATCAGTCCGTACGCGACAACCACCATGACGTCTGCTTCTAGTTCAGAAACCAGCTGCTGATTTTCTTCAGGGCGTAGAGACTTAGGCTGAAAGACGGGGATGTTGTTGGCTTCTGCCAGCACTTTTACCGGGCTTGCCGTCAGTTTATTTCCGCGTCCGGCAGGGCGATCGGGTTGCGTGAAAACACCAACGACCTGATGTTCAGATGTCAAAAGCGCGTCAAGATGACGCGCTGCAAAATCGGGGGTACCTGCAAATATAATCCGCAAAGCAGTGTCCTGTAATAGACGAATATTAGTCAGCCCGGGCGTTCAGCTTGGCCATCTTTTCCATTTTCTGACGGATGCGCTGACGTTTCAGTGGAGACAAGTAATCCACAAACAGTACGCCTACCAGATGATCCATTTCGTGTTGAATACAAATTGCCAGCAGATCATCCGCTTCAAGCTCAAAGCTCTTGCCTTCGCGATCGAGTGCACGGATTTTGACTTTCTCAGCACGCGGAACAAGCGCACGCTGATCAGGAATCGACAGACAACCTTCCTCAATCCCGGTTTCGCCGCTTTTTTCCAGCAATTCAGGATTGATGAGAACCAGACGTTCGTCGCGGTTTTCGGAAACGTCGATAACGATTATCCGCTGATGGATATTGACCTGAGTCGCAGCCAGGCCAATGCCTTCCTCTGCATACATCGTTTCAAACATATCATCCACGATTTGCTGGATTTTGGCGTCAACTTCTTTGACCGGTTTTGCAGTAATGCGAAGCCGCTCGTCTGGGAAATGTAATATCTGTAATACGGACATATTTTTCTGGATCTTTATTCAAATGATTGAAGATATATAGACTCTATTCTAGACATTTTCAGCTCCGATTGACAGCATCCTGTGCCAATTGAATCAGTCGCTGGAAGGCATTGAGCGGAGCGGAGTTATGACATTACAGGAAGTATGGATTCGTTTGTCGGTGGTTAAACGCCTTGATGCACGTCGCGCAGAGGCAATCATTCGGGCTCTCTTCAGCCATGGGAATTATTCAGAGTCTGAGCTATTTTGCTGCGGGCTCCTGCCGGAGCAGATTACGGATTTTCTAACGCTCAATGCGCAATGGATCTCAGCGTCTCTGAAATGGCTGGAACGTAATAACTGTCATCTCGTGACGTATAACAGTCAGCTCTATCCTCCTCTGCTCTCACAGATATCGTCACCTCCGTTAGTTTTGTTTGTCGAGGGGCAGCCTGATTTATTGTCTTCACCTCAGTTAGCTATGGTCGGGAGCCGCCATTTCACCCACTACGGCGAGCAATATGCGCAGGTTTTTGCGGGCGGATTGGTCAGCAGCGGTTTCACTGTCACCAGTGGTCTGGCCCTGGGTATTGATGGTATCAGCCATAAAGCGACGCTCGATGCAGAGGGAAAAACCGTTGCCGTGCTGGGAAGTGGATTAATGAATCGCTACCCACCGCATCACTCGGCGCTCGCAGATCGCATTCTTGAACAGGGCGGTGCATTAGTTTCTGAGCATTTAGTGACGATGCCTCCCGTCGCCGCCAACTTCCCACGTCGTAATCGGATCATCAGTGGCCTGAGTGCCGGCGTTCTTGTGGTTGAAGCCACATTGCGAAGCGGATCGCTGATCACTGCTCGTTATGCGCTGGAACAGGGAAGAGAAATCTTTGCTTTGCCCGGACCGCTGGGGAGTCAGACGTCTGAGGGAACGCACTGGCTCATCCGGCAGGGGGCGTATCTGGTCACAGAACCCAACGATATCGCCGAGCATATTGGCAGCGGGCTGACGTGGTTTCCGGCCATCACGACATCGCCAGCTGGCAAAATTCCAGTGAATGAGAAAATTTATCCTTCTGAGGCGATTTTTTGTGCGCAAGATGACGAAGTTGAATTGCCATTTGCTGATGTGTTGGCTAACGTAGAATATGAGGTGACATCTGTTGACGTCGTCGCCGAACGTGCCGGCCAACCTGTGCCAGAAGTGGTAGGTAAACTACTCGAACTGGAGTTAGCAGGATGGATCGCAGCTGTACCCGGCGGCTATGTCCGAATTAAGAGGGCAGGCCATGTTCGACGTACTAATGTACTTATTTGAAACTTACATTCACAACGAAGCGGAGATGAATGTTGACGAGGATAGGTTAACGGATGACTTGACCGAAGCTGGTTTCCACCGGGCTGATATTCACAATGCGCTGAATTGGCTTGAAAAACTTGCGGATATGCAAGAGGGTGGTACCCCATCTTACATGCTGGATTCCGATCCTTCAGCATTACGAGTCTACACCGATGAGGAAACGAACCGGTTAGATTGCACATGTCGTGGTTTTTTATTGTTCCTGGAACAGATCAAAGTGTTGAACTTCGATACCAGGGAGATGGTTATCGATCGTGTTATGGCTCTGGACACTGAAGAATTCGATCTCGAAGATCTTAAGTGGGTGGTGCTGATGGTTCTCTTTAATATTCCCGGATATGAAAGTGCATATCAGCAAATGGAAGAGCTGTTATTTGAAGTTAATGAAGGTTATCTGCATTAAGGGATAACGGGTAAAACAAAGCGTATGACAAAAGCAGCACTTTTTGCTGACAAGCAAAATGAATCCTGTCCGGAATGCGGGGCCGGCTTGGTGATCCGTAGTGGTCGCCACGGCCCTTTTCTCAGTTGTTCTTCTTATCCAGCCTGTCAGTATATCCGCCCGCTAAAAGCTCAGGCCGACGGACATATCGTTAAGGTGTTGGACGGCCAGCTTTGCCCCAAATGTGAATCGACACTTGTTTTGCGTCAGGGACGTTATGGCATGTTTATTGGCTGTAGCCAATATCCGGAGTGTGATCATATAGAAGTGATCGACAAACCCGAAGAAACGAGTCTGAGTTGTCCGCAGTGTGGCAAAGGCCATCTGTTACAACGGAAGTCGCGTTTTGGTAAAGTCTTCCATGCATGCGATCGCTACCCTGATTGCCAGTTTGCGATTAATAATAAACCCGTTGCAGGCGAATGCGCGCAATGCCATTACCCGTTGCTAATGGAAAAGAAAACCGCGCAAGGTATTAAGTTATTTTGTGCCAGCAAATTATGCGGTAAAGCCGTAGAAACGTAAGATAATACAAAAATGAATAAAGAAGTTAACGACTCATTTCGCACAGTGCTTGCAGCATTGCAGAAACAGCAAGTGATTGCATATCCAACCGAGGCGGTTTTTGGCCTTGGGTGCGATCCGGACAGTGAAAGTGCAGTAGAAGCACTGTTGGCGCTGAAAAAACGTCCTAAAGATAAAGGGCTGATTCTCATCGCGGATAATTATGAGCAGCTCCTTCCTTATATAGATGACTCGTCCCTGACCGGGCAACAACGTCAGACGATACATTCATCATGGCCTGGACCTGTAACCTGGGTGATGCCAGCGAGGGCATCTACGCCAGACTGGCTGACGGGGCGTTTCTCTTCACTCGCCGTGCGCGTTACTGATCATCCTTTAGTGAAAGAGCTCTGCCAGAAATTCGGCAAGCCACTGGTATCGACCAGCGCCAACCTCAATGGGCAGCCTCCCTGTCGTGTTGCAGAAGAAGTCCGCCTACAATTTGGAAAGAATTTCCCCGTCCTGGCAGGTCAAGTCGGCGGAAGGGAAAATCCATCAGAAATTCGGGATGCCCTTACCGGCAACCTTATTCGTCAAGGCTAAGGAACAAAGGTCATGCCAACTTTTGCGGTATTTGGGAATCCCATCAGTCATAGCAAATCCCCACGGATTCACGAACTCTTCGCCAGGCAGACAGGCCTAGAACATACCTATGGGACGATACTGGCACCGCACGAAGAATTCGAAGAAACACTGAGATCCTTTTTCCACGGAGGAGCCCGGGGTGCAAATATTACCGTGCCTTTCAAAGAACGTGCTTTTGCCGAGTCCGATGAACTCACCGATCGCGCAGCACTTTCTGGCGCGGTGAATACTCTGAAGAAGCTGGAAGACGGTCGCCTACTTGGTGATAACACTGACGGTATCGGGATGCTGAGCGATCTCGAACGTCTGAATCTTATCAGAAGTAGTGATCGGGTTTTGTTGGTGGGGGCCGGTGGGGCTGCCCGGGGGGTTATCCTTCCTTTACTGTCCTATGGTTGTTCTGTCGTCGTCACTAACCGTACCTTTGAGCGGGCGCAGCATTTAAGCCATATCTTTGAAAGCAGGGGCGAGATTCAGGCCATTGCTCTAAATGATCTGAAAAGCGAATCTTTCGATCTGATTATTAATGCCACTGCTTCAGGTATCAAAGGCGAGATCCCGGCGATCCCGAAAGAGGTCTTAACCCCGCAGACCCGTATTTACGACATGTACTATCAGGCTGGCCCGACACCCTTTATAGAGTGGGCTCAAAAGAACGGCGTAACCGAGTATGCGGATGGATTAGGGATGCTGGTGGGTCAGGCTGCCCATGCATTCCAGCTATGGCATGGCGTAATGCCTGACATCGAACCCGTGCTGGCGCAATTGCAGAAAGATTTACTGGGCTGAGAATGGAACCTGAGAGGGCTTTATTGACCTTCAGGTTCCCGGACGGGTTCTTATTGCTCTTCTGAAAGATACACATCTTTCCAGGTAACATAGTTATTAGAAGAGTAAGTTAATCCAGCCAGCTCTTCAGACGTCAACTCCCGAATCTGTTTTACAGGGCTTCCTAAATAGAGATAGCCACTTTCGAGGCGTTTTCCGGGAGGCACCAGGCTTCCTGCCCCAATCATAACGTCATCTTCAATGATCGCCCCATCCAGCAATATAGATCCCATTCCCACCAGAACGCGGCTTCCGATCGTACAACCATGCAGCATAGCTTTGTGTCCGACCGTCACATCCTCACCAATAATAAGAGGATAGCCTTCAGGGTTGTGGCGCGACTGGTGGGTGACATGTAGCACGCTTCCATCCTGCACATTGGTTCGACAGCCGATAACGACATGATTCACATCACCACGAATAACAACCAAGGGCCAGATACTGACGTCGTCCGCAAGAGCGACATCTCCAATGACAACGCTGGAAGGGTCAACCATGACCTTTTCTCCCAGAGTTGGCATTAATCCCTGATATGCACGTAAAGCCTGAGACATTTGTAATTACCTCATAATTGAGTTTTAACACTGGCAATATAGTTCGGGTGAGATGAAATACCAATTCATCGGCGGCAAGATTGGTGTTAAAACACGCGGATCGGGTGAGATCTCCGCGAAGGGGTGGAAAAACACGCAGTCGATCCTTTTATTCGAAATTAATGCTTGTGCAAAAAATTCGGATCCCTATAATGCCGCTCCATCGACAGGGAACAACGTGAACAACATCACGAAGTAACCGGGTCGGGAAAGATTAAAAACAGCGGCATCCGG
>NZ_JYDE01000028.1 GCF_003263515.1 Rahnella inusitata
AAAGGAAACAGAGATGTGAAAGTCTAGTGATTTAAGAAGTACCTCGTGTGGGGGTATAGCTCAGCTGGGAGAGCGCTTGCATGGCATGCAAGAGGTCAGCGGTTCGATCCCGCTTATCTCCACCAAATATTAAAGAAACCCGCTTAGGCGGGTTTTTTGCTTTCTGCTGTTCACTGCTTTCCCCGTGTTCAATTCCCGGTATTTCCCAAATTGCAGGTATAAAAAAAGGCGCCGGAGCGCCTTTCTTGTCGTTCTGTCGTTCGCTTACTTACGCCAGTACCAGACCCGCGATAGAAGCAGACAACACGCTGACCAGCGTCGAGCCGTACAGCAGTTTCAGGCCAAAGCGAGAAACTACGTTGCCCTGATGTTCGTTCAGACCTTTGATAGCCCCTGCCACGATACCAATCGAGGAGAAGTTAGCGAAGGACACCAGGAACACGGACAAGATACCGACGCTGCGTGGTGACAAATCAGCAGCAACTTTCTGCAGATCCAGCATGGCAACGAACTCGTTGGAAACCAGCTTGGTGGCCATCATGCTGCCGACCTGCAAGGCTTCGTGGCTTGGTACGCCCATCATCCATGCAAACGGATAGAAGACATAACCCAGTACGCCCTGGAAGGTGATACCGAATACCACGTCGAACAACGCATTCAGGCAAGAGATCAGTGCGATGAAACCAATCAACATGGCTGCAACGATGATCGCCACTTTGAAGCCGGCGAGGATGTATTCACCCAGCATTTCAAAGAAGCTCTGACCCTGATGCGTGTTACCGATCTGCAGGTCTTCTTCCGAATCAACTTTATAAGGGTTGATAAGCGACAATACGATAAAGGTACTGAACATGTTGAGTACCAGCGCAGCAACAACAAAGCGCGGTTCCAGCATGGTCATGTACGCACCCACGATCGACATAGAAACCGTCGACATTGCCGTAGCGGCCATGGTGTACATACGTTTTTCAGACATTTTGCCCAGAATATCTTTATACGCGATAAAGTTTTCTGACTGACCCAAAATCAGGGAACTGATGGCGTTGAAAGATTCCAGTTTTCCCATGCCATTAATTTTCGACAGTACCGTACCGATGATACGGATGACGAAAGGCAGTACGCGAATGTGCTGTAAAATACCGATCAGTGCGGAAATAAACACGATCGGACACAAGACTTTCAAGAAGAAGAACGCTAATCCCTTATCGCTCATGCCCCCAAATACGAAGCCGGTTCCTTCCGCAGCGAATCCTAATAATTTCTCAAACATATCTGAGAAGCCTTTCACAAAACCTAAACCAATAGATGAGTTCAGGAAGAAATAGGCTAATAGGACTTCAATCACTAACAGCTGAACGATGAACCGTAAACGGATACTTTTACGGTCACGGCTCACCAGTAAAGCGAGTACTGCGACAACGGCCAACGCTAATACAAAGTGCAAAATGTTAGACATGGGTGCTCCAAATTAGAGGCAGGCTATATTTCGACGGACATTCTATGTAACGCGTACATTTAAAACGTGAAGTCGCTTGCAAATATAGAAATTGCAGACATGAATTGCAACAAATCCCATTCCACCACACAAAAAATCAAGATGTTAAGAAAAATAGGCACAGTTTGCTTTCCTGTGCTAGCTTTATCATGTGCCGTAATGCGTTCTAAATCTGGTCAAACAGCCTCTGTTTTAGGAAAGCGCGCGCGTCCGGATTGAGAAAGCCGGGCGGGCGAATAACCACACAGTTATCACGTCGTCGCTTACTGCCTATCAGAATCATCGCTCAAATTTATCTAAATGCACTTGATAATCATTATCATTTAGACGATATTTGTGTAAGCGTAATAATTGTAGGGGTTAACACATTATGTTGAACAGCCGGACCGAATCTTCAGGCCGCGCATCCAGAAAGATGAAGCTTTCGTTGATGGGACCGGCTTTTATAGCTGCCATCGGTTACATCGATCCGGGTAACTTTGCGACAAATATCCAGGCCGGTGCTTCTTACGGCTACCAGCTGCTGTGGGTCGTCGTCTGGGCCAACGTGATGGCGATGCTGATCCAGCTTCTTTCTGCCAAGCTCGGTATCGCCACTGGCAAAAATCTCGCTGAACATATTCGCGATCGCTTCCCGCGTCCTGCCGTCTGGGCTTACTGGGTGCAGGCAGAAATTATTGCGATGGCCACCGATCTGGCAGAATTTATCGGTGCGGCCATCGGTTTCAAATTACTGCTCGGCGTGTCGCTGTTTCAGGGCGCGGTGCTGACCGGTATCGCCACCTTCATTATTCTTGCTCTGCAAAAGCGCGGACAAAAGCCGCTGGAACTGGTGATCGCCGGTCTTCTGCTGTTCGTGGCCGCCGCTTATATTGTCGAACTGTTCTTTTCGCAGCCGAGTATGGTCGCGCTGGGAAAAGGGATGTTAATTCCGGCGCTGCCGACCAGTGATTCCGTCTATCTGGCTGCCGGTGTGCTGGGGGCGACAATTATGCCCCACGTCATCTACCTGCACTCTTCGCTGACCCAGCGCGGGGGCAAGGCGTCGAAAGCGCAACGTTATTCTGCCACCAAGCTGGATGTCGGGATCGCCATGACCATCGCGGGTTTCGTGAATCTGGCGATGATGGCGACCGCCGCTGCGGCTTTCCACTTTAGCGGGCACAGCGGTATCAGCGAGCTCGATGAAGCCTATCTGACGCTGCAACCTTTGCTCGGCCACGCCGCCGCCACCACCTTTGGCCTGAGTCTGGTCGCCGCCGGGTTGTCTTCGACCGTCGTCGGAACACTGGCCGGTCAGGTGGTCATGCAGGGCTTTGTGAAGTTCTATATCCCGATTTGGGTGCGTCGCGTCGTCACCATGATGCCGTCCTTTATCGTTATTCTGATGGGGCTGGACGCCACACGAATTCTGGTGATGAGCCAGGTGCTGCTGAGTTTCGGGATTGCGCTGGCGCTGTTGCCGCTGCTGGCGTTCACCGGCAACCGCAGCCTGATGGGTGAGATGACCAACACCAGAACGGTGCAATGGGCGGGGCGGCTGATTGTGCTGATTGTCGTCAGCCTTAACCTCTATCTGCTGATCGGCATGCTGAAATAACCTCAGCGCCGCAGCAATAAAAAACGGGACAGCGCAAACTGTCCCGTTTTTTTATCTGAAATCTTTGCGAATCAATGGCGGTGATCGCCATGACCCCGGTGATCATCATGTCTGTCGTGCCCGCGATCCGGGCCGCGACCTCTGTCGTGACCATGACCCCGGTCCGGCCCGCGACCATGATTATCATAATGGGGACGGCCATAATAGCGCGGCGGAGGTGGACGATGATGAGAACGGTTATCCCACCAGCCGCGATCGCGCCAGCGGCCGCCATCCCAGTAATAGCCGCGATGGCTGCGTTCACCGTAGTAACGGCCGTGGTGATTGTTCCACCAGCCGGCATCACGCCAGTCATACCCATCCCAGTAATAACCGCGACGATCGCGGTCACCGATATTGATTGAAAGACCCGGAGTACTCAGGCTAAAGCTGCTGGCCTCTACAGCGGGAGCCGCAGCAGGAAGCAGTGCAAATAATAATGTACCGAACAGTAAAGGCTTAATCATAATGCCCCCAGATTCCTTATAATTTATGCTGACAGTTATAAGGCGAAGACACCCCCGATACTATTGGTCGCAATCCTGTTTTGATTGATTTACGCGCCTTAACGGAATCCTTACTGAGTCTCCATAAAGGCGCGTTTTTTGCTCATATGCGTAAACGGTTACACTAAAATCGCTTCAATCGCCGCCAGTTCTTCCTGCGTGAAATGACGGTTAGCGACCATGCCGACTGCATCATCAATCTGACTGGTTTTGCTGGCACCAATCAGCACGGAAGTCACGCGGTCGCCGCGCAGCACCCACGCCAGCGCCATCTGCGAGAGCTTCTGCCCGCGCGCCTGCGCGATGTCATTTAGCTTGCGGACTTTCGCCAGTTTTTCTTCAGTGAGCGAATCGGTAGTCAGGAACTTACTGCCGCTGGCGGCGCGTGAATCCTCAGGAATACCGGCCAGATAACGGTCAGTCAGTACGCCACCGGCCAGCGGGGAGAAGGCGATTGAACCGACGCCGTTGTCTGCCAGCGTTTCGAGCAAATCGGCTTCCACCCAGCGTTCGAACATTGAATATTTCGGCTGATGGATAAGGCATGGCGTACCGAGCTGTTTCAGGATTTCAAACGCTTCTTTAGCGCGGTCAGCAGGATAGTTGGACAGCCCGACGTACAGCGCTTTGCCCTGACGGACGATCAAATCCAGCGCGGCCATGGTTTCTTCCAGCGGCGTATCGGGATCCGGGCGGTGATGATAGAAGATATCCACGTAGTCCAGGCCCATGCGTTTCAGGCTCTGATTCAGGCTGGCGACCAGATATTTCCTGGAACCCCAGTCGCCGTAAGGGCCGTCCCACATGGTGTAACCGGCTTTTGAAGAGATGATCAGCTCGTCGCGATACGGCAGCAAATCTTCCTGCAAAATACGGCCAAAATGTTGTTCTGCCGAACCCGGAGGTGGCCCGTAGTTGTTGGCGAGGTCGAAGTGGGTGATCCCGTGGTCAAAAGCATGGCGGATAAGCTTGCGGCCATTTTCAAAATGCGCGTTATCGCCGAAGTTGTGCCACAGGCCGAGGGAAACGGCGGGCAGTTTCAGGCCGCTATGGCCGCAGCGACGATATTCCATCTTTTCGTAACGGTTTTGACTGGCAAGATACGGCATAAGAACCTTTTTGATTGAGGTAGAAATAATGTAAGGATGAGGTAAATGCTGTTTTAGTGTATGCGTTTTCACTCGCAATTCCAGCTACTCCGATCACAACCAGAACAATCCTTAGTTTCCGTTACCGTTGAAAAGCGGAGTTATTATCATCATCCATTACTTTCATTGCTGAACCTGCATCGTTGCGTGATCTCAGTGCAATGCTGTAACTCTGCGTTGCCATACCTCTTTCGAATAAAAAATCTCCTATTCCCGTTTTTGGCGTAATACTTAAGTTAGCGGGATTAACTGTTTACCTTCTATTTAACAGAGGATCGTCATGGATAATCTATACACCGTAGGTGACTATCTCTTGGATCGCTTATCCTTCAGCGGTATCTCCGAACTGTTTGGCGTGCCGGGCGATTACAATCTGCAATTCCTCGACAGCGTCATCAGCCATCAGGAAATTACCTGGGTCGGCTGCACCAACGAGCTCAACGCGGCCTATGGCGCGGACGGCTACGCGCGCACCAAGGGCATCGCCGCGCTGCTGACCACCTTTGGCGTCGGCGAACTCAGCGCGCTGAACGGCATTGCAGGCAGTTATGCCGAATATGTCCCTGTGATCCACATCGTGGGCGCGCCGCCACTCTCTGCGCAGCGCAAAGGTGAATTACTGCATCACACGCTGGGCGACGGTGATTTCAGCCATTTCATGCGCATGTCGCAGCCAGTAAGCGTGGCGCTGGGCTCGCTGACCCCGGAAAATGCGCTGACCGAAATCGACCGCGTTATCGAAGAAGTGATCTACACCTCGCGTCCTGGCTATCTGTTGTTGCCAAGCGATGTCGCCGCTATGCCGGTCAGCACGCGGGCGCACGCCGTCCCTGCGCGGCAACCGACGTTTTCAGCGGCTTCGCTGGAAGCTTTCGTGGCCGCCGCCGATGCCCAACTTCGCCGTGCCGGACGCGTTGCCCTGCTGGCGGATTTTCTGGCCGAGCGATTTGATGTAAAAGCCGCACTGGAACACTGGATGGAGGACGTGCCGCTGGCGCACTCAACGCTGCTGATGGGCAAAGGATTGTTCAATGAACAGCAGCCGAATTTTGCCGGTACATACTCCGGCGCGGCCAGCGCGGCTTCCACCAAAGAGGCGATTGAAGGCGCTGATGTGGTGATTACCGTTGGCGTTAAATTCACTGACACCATCACCGCAGGTTTCACCCAGCAACTTCCCGCCGAAAAATGTATCGATCTCCAGCTGTTTTCCGCCCGCGTAGGTAATCAGATCTTCCACCAGTTGCCGATCGCCAAAACTGTCAGCGTGCTGCACCGGCTGACGGCTGAACTGGCCTCACTGTGGCCGCCGTATGCCGTGAAACGCACAACGCTTCCTCAACCGGCGGATGACAGCCTCGATCAGTATGCCTTCTGGCAACAGATTCAGGCCTTTCTCCGGCCTGGCGACGTGCTGGTTGCCGAGCAGGGGACATCTTGTTTCGGCGCTGCGGCGCTGACGCTGCCGCAGGACTGCCAGTTTGTCGTCCAGCCCTTGTGGGGGTCGATCGGCTTTACGCTGCCCGCTGCGTTTGGCGTGCAGATTGCGGTGCCGGATCGCCGTGTGGTGTTGCTTATCGGTGACGGCTCGGCGCAGCTGACGCTTCAGGGGTTAGGCGCTGCGATCCGCTACGGACTGCCGCCGGTGATTTTCGTCATCAATAATGAAGGCTACACGGTTGAAAGAGCGATCCACGGCGAGACTCAGCGCTACAACGATATTGCGCAATGGAACTGGACGCAGTTCCCGGCGGCATTCGGTGGTAAAAATGTGTTCAGCGCGCGGGCAGATACCCCGCAGGCGCTGAAAGCGGCAATTGAACAGGCCAGCGCCAAACGGCGGATGGCGTGGATTGAGGTGATGTTGCCGAAAATGGACATTCCCGAGCTGCTCGATTCCGTCACCAAATCGCTGGCGAAGCGTAACTCAGGGCAGTAACTCAGCGTCCGGCGACGGCGGGTCGATCAGCTGGTCGATGAACCAGCTTCCCGCCGGTCCGGGCTGATTATTCTTGCTCCACACCGCATCCACCGAAATCTTCTTCGGCCAGCCGCGCAGGGGAAGGGCGACCAGCTTGTCATGCCCGAACTGCTGCACCAGCCAGTGCGGCAGCGTCGCCCAGCCAAACCCTTGTTCCGCCATTTCCAGCAGCATCAGATAGCTCGGCGCAGACCAGATCTGTCCCTGCGCGCGCGGCATTTCCCGGCGGCTGTAAGGTTGCAGACACAGCTCGCGGAAGGTAGGTAACTGCTCGGGCTGCAATTGTGGGATCTTTGCCAGCGGATGGGCTTTGCTGCAAAAAATCGACATATCCGTCTGCTCCGGCAATCGCGCCACGCCGATGTCCGGCGGGTAGCTCTTCTGGACTTCCACCATGCCGATATGGGCGCGGCCCGACTGCAACAGGTCGATAACGTCCTGATCTTCCGCAATCTGGCACTCGAATTCAATATCGGGATAACGCCGTTCGAACCGGCGGAGCAGCGCTTCGTGGTGGGTCGGCTGATACGTATCTGAAAGTACAAACGTCAGGCGCGTCTCCACCTGGGTGGATAACCGCACCGCCAGTTCGTCGAGGCGTTCACTGGCGGCAAGGATCGCCTGAACGTGGCTCAGCACGCGCTGCCCGGCGGGTGTCAGCACTGGATGGCGGCTCTGGCGGTCAAACAGCGTCACGCCTAAATCCACTTCCAGATTAGCGATGGCGGTACTGACGGTGGACTGACTTTTGCGCAGCTTTCTGGCGGCGGCGGAAAAGGATCCGGCGTCGGCGGCTTCTACAAAGGCCATCAGGGCTTCCGGCGAATAACGCATGTTCACTCTCCTTACTATTGATGTATCTATTTTATCGATACTTTCTATCTTTTACCTATCTCATTTTATGATGATAATGCCCGCCTGTGACAACCGTCACTCATCAATATTCAGGAATCAGGCAGGTTTTTATGTCTAAGCAAACACGGAACATCTCTCAGAAAACCTTCGGCGAGCGCATTTTACATGCGGTGGGCTTCGAAACGCTGGCCGTGCTGATCTCAGCCCCGGCAGCGGCCTGGTTATTAAATAAACCGGTCTGGGAAATGGGCGCACTGGCCATCATGTTGTCGACAACGGCGATGGTGTGGAACATCGTTTATAACAGCATCTTTGACCGGTTGTGGCCCGTATCGCGCGTGGTGCGGACGTTTAAAATCCGCGTGGCTCACGCTTTGGGTTTTGAAGGCGGCTTTATCCTTATCGGTCTGCCGATTGCCGCGTTGTGGCTGGGTATCAGCCTGCTGGACGCCTTTATGCTGGAAATCGGGTTCTTCCTGTTCTTCCTGCCGTACACCGTGGCGTACAACTGGATCTACGACACCCTGCGTCAACGCTTGATAAGCCGTCGTCAGACAATGGAGGATTGCCCCGCGAAGCACTGATCGTCGTTTTGACGTCACACCGAAAAGCCCGCAGACATTTTCTTTGTTTGCGGGCTTTTTGTCGGTTATGGTTTTGCACATCACACACATTCAGGGGCGAAGATGAAGACGTTAGGGCTGATTGGCGGCATGAGCTGGGAATCCACCGTGCCGTATTACCGTATGATCAACGAACACGTCAAGCAGCAGCTCGGCGGCTTACACTCGGCCACACTATTTCTCTACAGCGTCGATTTCTATGAAATTGAAAAACTGCAAATGGCCGGAGACTGGCAGCAGGCGGGCGAAATCCTCGGTAATGCGGCCAATGCCCTGGCGCGCGCCGGGGCAGAGGTGATTGTGGTTTGTACCAACACCATGCACAAAGTGGCGGACGATATCGAACGCATCGGCGGCCTGCCGTTACTGCATATCGCTGATGCGACGGCAGAAAAAATTAAAGGGCAGGGGCTGCGAAAAATCGGTCTGCTTGGCACCCGTTTCACCATGGAACAGGATTTCTATCGCGGGCGTTTACAGGGTATTCATCAGATTGAGGTCGTGACGCCGGATGAAGCCGACCGCGCAATTGTCCACCGGATCATCTACGAAGAGTTGTGTCTGGGGATCGTTAATGACGCATCACGCGAAGAATACCGCCAGATTATTGCCAAACTGGAGCTGCAGGGCGTTGAAGGCATTATTCTGGGCTGCACTGAAATCACCCTGCTGGTCGGTGCGGAAGACGCCAGCGTGCCGGTCTTCGACACCACCGCCATCCATGCGCTGGCGGCGGCGGAGTTCTCTCTTAAAGACGATGTTTAAGCTTTACGACTCAGGATCCGGCGGCTGACGACGCAGCTGCTGTTTCGCCACCAGCATCAGCGGCTTTCCTGCCAGCATCAGCCAGGCTGGCAGCATCACGATGCACAGCAGTGGCAATAATTTCAGCCCCGGCACCACGGCGGCGGCCATAAACAAACTTAGCCAGCCGTCACGCGTGACCACCAGCACCATGCCCATCACGGCGCAGGAAACCGTCACCGCCGCCGGTACATCTGGCGCGTACTGATGCAGCATCAGGCCGAGCGAGACGCCAACAAATACCGCCGGGAAAATGCGTCCACCACGAAAACCGCAGGCTGCCGCTACCACTAAGGCCGCGAGTTTGGTCAGGGTGATCGCCAGCAGCGGTCCCATCTCAAACAGCTGGTTGGAGTGCGCCAGTTCCTTCATCTCATCCAGCCCTTTGAACAGGGTGATTTCCCCGCCGATCAGCGCCAGCAGGCCAAGCACAAACCCGCCGATCCCCAGTTTCAGCACCGGATTTTGGATGCTGTTAAACAGCCTGTGTACGTGCGGGAACAACCAGACGGCGATCATACCCAGCGCAACGGCAATGAGCACCACCACCGAACCGCTGAAAATATCGATCAAATTAGAGCTGTCATACGGTGGAATACTCAGCGAAAAATCCGGTTCGAAGAACTGATCGGTGGTGATCGCCCCGGCACCTGCCGCGACCAGCGGAGCGAACAGGCGATCCCACAGCGGCACATCTTTATTGGTGCCGAGCGATTGCGAGAAAATCAGCGCGGCTGCAACCGGTGTGCCAAACAGCGCACCGATGGTGCCCGATGCCGCGAGGATCACCCAATCGGTGGTCGGAACTTTCGGCATAAACCGTGCGCCAAACGCTGCGGCCAGCGCGATATTGATCACCGTAATCGGATATTCAGGCCCGAGGCTGACACCCCCTGCTAAACCGAGCATCAGTGCCAGTGCCAGACCGGGCAAGGCGTTCACTGCGACCGGTGCGCCAATCAGCGATTCTGCCGCCGGATCCGGCCCGGCGTGTCCTGGCATATACTTAATCAGCGCACCGACGCCGATCCCGGTCAGCGTCAACATGAACAACGTCCAGCTGGCGGACTGGGTGTTGACGTGCAGGACAGCGGGAATGTGCTGCCACAATAAGGTCTGCAGCGCGCCGGCAATCATCATAACCGCCACCAGAATCAGGCTCGATAACACGCCGATAATGAGAGCAGGCAGGGCGAAAGCCAGCATGATTCTGGCGCGGGGATGAAACATGCAAATATTTCCTTATAGTTATACTTATCTGATAGTTCCGATGAATCTTAATGCGGTCGGGTTGCGGACCTTCGACATTATTTTGTGTGACATGCCGCATAAATGTGCGTTGGTTCAAAACAGCGTTGCAGCGTATAGCAAATACGGCTATTTTGCCCACACGATTTATTCAGCACTTTTACCTTGTATAGCCTTGTTAGCAGGCTTTAGCCAGTCGCATTAATCGATGAATACCGCTTACATCGTGGCGTCGGGCAGCGTACTCTCTGGCCCAGCCGTTTTGACGCGGGTGCGCAGTATAACTACATTATTTTCGTGGAGAATAACATGACCAAATACTCCCTGGTGGGCGATGTCGGGGGCACTAACTGCCGTCTGGCGCTTTGCGCTTTAGACAGCGGCGAAATTTCACAGTCACAAACCTTTTCCGGGCTGGATTACGACAGTCTCGAAGCGGCGGTGCGTGAGTATCTCTCGCAGCAGCATCAGGAGATTGAGGATGCGTGTATTGCGATTGCCTGTCCGATCACCGGTGACTGGGTGGCGATGACCAACCATACGTGGGCGTTCTCCATTGCTGAAATGAAAAAAAGCCTTGGCCTGCAGCATCTGGAAGTCATCAACGACTTCACCGCCGTATCAATGGCGATCCCGATGTTGAAAGAACAGGATTTGTTGCAATTCGGCGGTAAGAAAGCGCTGGATGGCAAACCGGCGGTGATCTACGGTGCGGGCACGGGTCTGGGTGTCGCGCACCTGATCCACGCCAATAAGCAGTGGCTGAGCCTGCCGGGCGAAGGCGGTCACGTGGATTTTGCACCGAACAGTGAAGAGGAAGACATCATCCTTGAGCAGCTGCGTACCGAAATGGGTCACGTTTCTGCCGAGCGTATTCTCTCCGGTCCGGGATTGGTGAATCTGTACCGCGCAATCGTAAAATCCGATAACCGCGTGCCGGAAAACTTCAAACCGAAAGACGTCACCGAACTGGCGCTGTCAGATGACAACGTCGACTGTCGCCGCGCGCTGTCGCTGTTCTGTGTGATTATGGGGCGTTTCGGGGGCAATCTGGCGCTGAACATGGGCACGTTCGGCGGTGTGTACATCGCAGGCGGCATCGTTCCGCGCTTCCTGGAATTCTTCAAAGCGTCGGGCTTTCGCGCCGCGTTCGAAGATAAAGGCCGCTTCAAAGATTACCTGATGGATATTCCTGTCTTCCTGATCACTTACGATCAGCCGGGATTATTAGGTGCAGGTGCCTACTTGCGCCAGTCGATGGGTATGACCATCTGATTTTACTCCCTCCCCTGCGAAGGGGAGGAAGCCATATCAAAACCGCATTAACTGCCTGAACTCTTTCACTTTACTGCGACTCACCGGCACTTCAAAATCCAGATCGCTTAACCGCAAAATGTAGGTGTTGTTAAACCACGGCACGATCTCGCGGATCTTCGACAAATTGACACAATACGACCGGTGGCAGCGGAAAAAATGTTCTTCCGGCAGGCGGTTGCACAACTCGGTGATATTCATCGGCATGGTGAATTCTTCTTTACGCGTGTACACCTGCGTTACCTTTTCCTGCGCGGCCGCGTAATAAATATCGTTGATGTCAGTGACGATAATGCGTTCGTCTTTAATCAGATTGATGCTGTGACTCACGCGGGTGGCGCTGCCCTGGGCCGGATGAACGTCTTCCGGCTTATTCACGCTCTGCTTATCGCGCGCAAAATGCGATTCCAGTTTTTGCAGCATGGTCACAATGCGCGACTCGTGATACGGCTTAAGAATGTAATCGAACGCCTCAATTTCAAAGGCTTCGGCAGCGTGTTCTTTGTAGGCGGTGATAAACACGATGTACGGCTTGTGGGCGAATTTACTGATGTTCTGCGCCAGTAATACGCCGTCGAGGGAAGGGATGCTGATATCGAGAAAAATCGCATCGACTTCATGAGTTTGCAGATATTTGAGCACGTCCAGCCCGTCGTCGAACGTGGCTTCAATTTTGATGCTGCTGTGCGTATTAATGAGATAACTCAGCTCTTCCTGAGCCAGCACTTCATCTTCGACGATAATAGCTTTCATGGAATTATCCCCCGTGCGAAGGCCCGAAAAGCGGGCATGAGTAAAAAGTGTGAACAAGTTTCCCTCAAACGTGGTCAGGCTATATCGCTCTCGAGGGCTGCCGTGACTTTTGCCGGGGATTGGGTTATCAGAAACGAAATATCGGTGCCGGGCTCCAGGCGGCGGATCACCAGCCCCTGACCATACAGTAAAGAGACGCGGTGATGCACATTCAGCAGTCCAATTTTATTGCCAGGCATTTCATTGCGCGCCACGCGGTCAATGGTTTCCTGATTAATCCCGTGGCCGGTGTCTTTCACAGAAACCCAGATACCCTTTGCATGGTGCTTGATTGAAATCACCACCACACCTTTGCCGCTGCATTTTTGAATGCCGTGCACGATGGCGTTTTCCACCAGCGGCTGGATCAGCAGGCTGGGTATTTTCACCGAAATATCATCATCAATATCGTAGATGACCGTCAGTTTACTGCCAAAACGCGCCTGTTCGATGGCGATGTAATCCTGCACCTGATGCAGCTCCTTGCGCAGGTCGATTAGCTCGTCGTTCAGCTCCAGGTTGTAGCGCAAATAACGGGAGAGATTGATTACCAGCTGGCGAGCGACGTCAGGTTTGGCACGGATCGATGAGGAAATCGCATTCAGGGCATTAAACAGGAAGTGCGGATTTATCTTGCTCTGCAACGCGCGCATTTCGGCTTTGTTCGCCATTTCGCGCAGCTGTTCGGTGCGCGACACTTCCATCTGCGTCGACATAATCTGCGACAGCCCGATCGCCATGACTTTCAGCGAATAGGTGATGCGGTGCGGGTCGCAATAATAGATTTTCAACGAACCGGTCACTTCACCTTTTTCCCACAGCGGGATAATGATAAGCGAGTGAATTTGCGGCGTGCGGTGCATTTCGTCGTTATTTCTGACCGTGATTTCCCCGCTTTCCAGAGTGGCTTTGGTCATGTCACTCAGCGTTTCATGGCCGATATTGTATTCTTCTGCTCCCACCCCGACGTACGCCAGAATATTTTTGTTATCAGTGATCGCCACCGCATCGGCATCGATATCATCGCGGATAATCCGGCATATACTGGCTAACGATTCGGCGTTGATATCGCGGAAATAGGGCAGCGTTTTATTGGCGATATCCAGTGCCAGCCTTGCCTGGCGGGCGGCGATCACCTCTTTTTCATCCTCGACGCTTTGCACCAGCAGTACGATTAGCCCGATAGAGCTGGCACCGAGGATCAGCGGCGCGGCGATGTTCATCACGATATCCAGCCCGAGCGAAAACGGGCGCGCCATCAGCAGGATAAGCACCATGGTCAGTGTTTCGCACAACATTCCGGCGAGGATACCGACCTTCCAGTGAAGTGCCTTTTTGACTTTCTTATTGATGTAGCCCGAAAGCACGCCGGCGGTAATGCTGGTGATCAGACAAGGAATGGAGGTCGGGCCGTGAATGTCTATCAAAAAACGGTGCGTACCGGAAATCACGCCGGTGATAATTCCCACCCACGGACCGAACAGGATCCCGCCGGACATAATGGCGATGGTTCGCACGTTAATCAGTGACCCTTCGACGTTGATGCCCGAGAGCGTGCCGAAAATGGCAAACAACGAGAAAATCGCTGTGACCGCCGCCAGCTCAAGCGCCGTATGGTTTTCGTTTTCTTTGTGCAGCAGTTTGCGAAACAGCGGGGTGCGCGTGAGGAAGAACAGGCAGATCAGCATCAGCGCTGCGCGGTCAAAGACCGCCAGCAGCATATCGAACATGTGTTGCATGGCAGGTTCTCTGCGCGACATTGTATAATCACGCTAAATTAATTCGTGGTTTATTATATGTAAAAGGCCCGTGATTAACCACCGGACAGACCCTCCGCCGTCTGTTTTGGCACGATAAAATCAGGGATAGTGATCAGACAGCAAGGGAGTTTTGGACATGATTTCGTTATCCACCTCAAGGCTGGTGATGCAGCCGCTTCAGGCCGACGACTGGGCTTTTTTCCTGCGGTTATACCAGACCCCTGACGTCATGCGTTTTATCGGTAATCTCGAAACCCCTGCTCAGATCCACAGCCGGTTTGAGCAGCGTCTGGGTAACTGGGATCGCTACTGTGATTTCTGGTTGTGCTTACTGATCCGCGAAAAAGAGACCGGCTCCGCCGTCGGACTGACCGGATTCTTTCCCGACTGGCGACCTTATCAGCAAGGGGAGGTGGGGTTTATTCTGGCACCTGAACATCAGGGCAAAGGCTACGCGGCGGAATCCCTGCGTGAAGTGCTGAATTTCGCCTTCGATCACTGCGATTTTCACCGCTTACAGGCTAACGTGCTCGAAGGCAATCACGCCTCTCGCCGCGTGCTGGAGAAATGTGGTTTCCAGATGGAAGGGCTGTTGCGCGACAGCTACCGCATCGGGGAAGAGTGGAAGAACGACTGGCTGTTGGGGCTGCTGAAAAGCGATCCGCGCCCTTAATTAAAAAATTTTGCTCACTCTCTCGACAGTTTTTTGCGACTGCGATATGTTCGTGGAAGGCCGCAAAGCGGCCAGCGTCGCTCGGACGGTCCGGGCGCTTACGTATCCTCGAGGAATTTATGGCTGACTCACGTTCACCACGTCGTTTTTCACGCATTGATCGTCTTCCCCCTTATGTGTTCAACATCACCGCTGAGCTGAAAATGGCTGCGCGCCATCGTGGCGAAGACATCATCGATTTCAGTATGGGTAACCCCGACGGCCCGACACCGCCACACATTGTGGAAAAACTGGTGCAGGTTGCCCAGCGTGAAGACACTCACGGTTATTCGACCTCACGCGGTATCCCGCGTCTGCGCCGCGCCATTTCCCGCTGGTATGCGGATCGCTATCAGGTTGAGATTGATCCGGAAAGCGAAGCCATCGTCACCATCGGTTCGAAAGAAGGTCTGGCGCATCTGATGTTGGCCACGCTGGATCACGGCGACACCGTGCTGGTGCCGAACCCAAGTTATCCCATCCACATTTACGGTGCGGTGATAGCCGGTGCGCAGGTGCGCTCCGTACCGCTGGCCGAAGGGGTGGATTTCTTCGCTGAGCTGGAAAAAGCCATACGCGAAACCATTCCGCGTCCGAAAATGATGATCCTCGGTTTCCCGTCTAACCCGACGGCGCAGTGCGTGGAACTTGATTTCTTCGAACGCGTCGTTGCGCTGGCGAAACAGTACGACGTGCTGGTGATCCACGATCTGGCCTATGCCGACATCGTCTATGACGGCTGGAAAGCTCCGTCGATCATGCAGGTGCCGGGTGCAAAAGACATCGCGGTGGAATTCTTTACGCTATCAAAAAGCTACAATATGGCGGGCTGGCGCATCGGCTTCATGGTGGGTAACCCTGAGCTGGTCAGCGCGCTGGCGCGTATCAAAAGTTATCACGACTACGGCACCTTTACGCCTCTTCAGGTTGCAGCGATTGCGGCGCTCGAGGGCGATCAGCAATGTGTGAAAGATATCGCCGAGCAGTACCGTCAGCGTCGTAACGTGCTGGTACGCGGTCTGCACGAAGCAGGCTGGATGGTGGAAAATCCGAAAGCGTCGATGTATGTTTGGGCAAAAATTCCGCCGGCGTATGCCCATTTAGGTTCGCTGGAATTCGCTAAACGTTTGCTGACGGAGGCCAAAGTCTGCGTGTCTCCGGGCATCGGTTTTGGGGATTACGGTGATACCCACGTGCGTTTCGCGCTGATCGAAAATCAGGACAGGATCCGTCAGGCGCTTCGCGGCATCAAAGCGATGTTCCGCGCCGACGGTTTGCTTCCTCCGAAGAAAGCGGCGGGTGACCCCCCGGTGGAACAGGATCCTGCGCTCAATCCGTAATTCAATGTCTTTGCATGAAACCGGGCTTGTCCCGGTTTTTTTATCTTTTGTTTTCATAAAGTCTGCATGATTACCCCTTATACTCACTTCGATACCCTTGTTGATATTGTGTTCATCCTCCCCAGGAAATGACTTATGAAAACCCGTTATTCGCTGTCTCAGATAAGCCTGCACTGGGCGACGTTGCTGATGATTATCCTGACCTACGCCGCAATGCTAACCCGCGATTATTTCCCGGAAGACAATCAGCCGCTGGTCAAGCTGCTGCACTTCAACTTTGGGATTTGCGTCTGGCTGCTGATGTTTGCGCGTATTTTTCTTCGCACCCGTCACGCCACGCCGCCGGTCACGCCGCCGCTGCCGCGCTGGCAACATGCCGCTTCGCATGCGGTTCATGGCATTTTGTATCTGCTTTTTCTGTCGTTACCGGTGCTGGGCGTGCTGACGCTGGAGTTTGGCGGGCGAGAGTGGTTTTTACTGGGCTGGCAGGTGCCGCAGTTTGTGACGCCTGATCCCGACACGCGCAGTGCGGTAAAAGCAACGCATGAGTTTCTGGCGAACTGCGGTTATTACCTGATTGGCTTACACGCGCTGGCGGCGATTTATCATCATTACGTTCGTAAGGACGATACGCTTTTACGCATGACGCCTTAATTTTGGTAAACCGGCAGGCGGAATGCCTGCCGGTGAATGACATGTAGAATTACTCATTTTCGCTGCTGTAATAGACCACCCGACGTTTCCCCTGAATCTGCACGTCCGCCCATTTACGCGGCACCGGTTTCACTTCCCCGTCACGCAGTGCCTGGATCAGCCCGTTTTTATCTTTGTCATCATAAAGATACAGTTCGCCGGCTTGCTGCCATTTCCCTGACTGTTTAGCGTATATACGGCAGTTAATGGAAACGGTATTGAGCGTATTACACAGGAAAATTTCTTTCTGTTTGTCATTATTGAGCTCAAGCGTATTCAGGATGCACGCGCCCTGCAGGCCAAGACAATCGCGCAACGTGCTGCTGTATTTCTCCAGCTCCGGCAGGCTGTTCCACCAGGCATCCTCGGGTGAAACCGAGCCTTTCGCCAGTTGAAACATTTTCTTCGCGTTTTCCGGACGATAATTTTTTGCCGCCTGAGCGGCATCTTCCACACCGTAAGATCCCCAGCGTGACGTCTGCGAAATCGTATTTTTCAGTATGGCCATCAGGCGTGGATCGGTCATAAACGCCGGGTTTTGCTGTAAATCTTTCAGCGCTTCATTTCCGCGACGACCGGTATCGAAGCGCAACATGCTCAGATCGAGATCTTTCGCCTGGGTTTTCCCTTCGTCTAAACGGGCAATCTGATTATTCACGCTGATGCGATAAGGGTCGAGCAACGGGCTGTTTACGGCGATCACCAGCAGCACCACCAGCAGCGAAAGCGGTTTATTGAACTGCGTGATGTGCGGCAACCACTCGGGGCGCTTATCGATAACCGACAGGCTATAGCAAACCGACGCCACCAGTGTCACGCCGATGGTCAGCACCGCCCACATGCGCTGCGGCGTCCAGCCGTACTGCGCGATGCGCAGCCCGGTCGCGTACATCGCCAGCGCGGCATACACCGGCAGCAGCAGGACAGCGGCATTGACCATCAGGCGTATGAAGCGTGGATAGGGCTTCACCGCGCTGTCCGTTTCCCGCACCACGTTAACCAGGATCAGAATGCTCATCGCCATCACGGTCAGCAGACTGGCGGCAGACCAGGCCGTCGACAAGGCTTTCAGGCCAGTAAACGGCAGGGCGAAAAGGAAGATCAATGCAACGAACGCCACCAGCGGCAGCAGACATTTCAGGATAAGGCGGATGATATTTTTAGTGACATTCATCAGCGACGGCTGTGTGCGGCAGGTGATGATACTGATCCCGAGCAATACCCCGTAAACCAGCCACATAAACAGCGGCGTGTCGAAGAAAAGCTCGTGGAAATAATCAATGCCAATCAGCCGGAACAGCGCGCTGCACAGGGCCAGCACGCCGACGGTCAGCTGCATCAGCAGCAGGGTGAACATCAGGCATAGCGTATTTTGCGAATAGCAGGCGGCCAGATTGGCATAGCGGTAGCGCGTCTCTGACGGGAAAGACTGCACCTGCAACCACGGCAGCACAAAATAGATAAGCAGGATCAGTGAAAGATAAAAAGGCAGGAGCAGCGAGTCCGCCGGTGTTGCCGTGCTGTTGCTGTTAACCCATGCCGACATGCCCGCCAGCAGCAGCGCGAGCACAGCCATACAGCCCCAAAAACGACGGTCATTCAGTCTCACCACAGATAAAGAAATCAGTACCGGTAATGTAAATGCCATCGTCTGGCCGTAAATATTATGGCTAAGGGATTCGAGCGCGGGTGACGCGTGGTACGAAAGGAAGAAATACAGCAACAGCCCCTGGAGTACGCAAATCGCGAAGATCAATGCGCGGGTGGCTGAGGGAACAGGTGGCATAACGCTGCCTGCGCGGGTGAACTGAGGCATCCGTGACTCTCCAAAATGTAAGGGCAGGTAAATTAAAAAGTGCTGTCAGTGTAATGGGTTCCGCGAAGGAGTGCAGAAAACTCTTTGATCTGGCCAGGCTGTCATTTTTGTGAGCCCGGCTGCATAACTGGCAAATTCAGCGACAGTCACTAGGCTTGAGGCTGGGAGAGAGAATTCGAGGTGAAAATGACAGAACAACAATTGAAAGATAAACGCATCAACGTTGTGAAGAATTTTTACGCCAAACTGGATCAGGCAGATGCTTCCTTATTAGATCTTTTTGCGGAAGACGTACAGCTGTTCTTTCCTAAGTTTGGCACCGCTCAGGGCAAATCCTCACTGGGAGAATTAGGTAAGCGTTTCGCGCTGGAGATCGACAAAATCCAGCACATTCAGGATGGGTTCCGGTTTGTCTATGATGGCGATACCCTCGTGCTGGAAGGCCAGATGCGCGGGGTGATGCAAAACGGCGATCGCTGGCCGACGTCACAAACCGGCAGTCATCATTTTTGTACGGTGTTTGAATTTGACGCGTTACTGATTAAGCGGGTGAGCATTTATCTTGATCCTGACTTCAATCTTGAGGATAAAAAACGCGTCAATAATTACCGGCAGGTGGTGAAAACTGAGGAAAATAAAGCCTGACGTTAAAAAAGGAAAGACAGCCGCCTCAACCAGCGGCTATCTTTCGCCAACTGCCTCCCATCAGGATTCGGCAGGGACAATAGTGTTCTTATAGCGTTGAAGAACCGGTGAATTGATCTCTGAAGGATTCTGCAACTGCCACAGATTACGATCGATACCGTCATTGACCAGATAAATGACCCCGGATTCAATGGCCGACATCAGGCAAAGCATCACTGGCTCGTTGGTGGTATAGCCCAGTTCGCCTTCCAGCAGACGCTGATAGTCGATAAAGCGGAACACCCCGGCCTGCACTTCATATGACAATATCGTCTTACTGGTATTCACTGACGACAGAACTTCCCCGGTATTGACGTCGACAGCGCGCAGGTTCACGGCTATCTGGTCCAACTGGTATTGCGTGCTGGCGCCGATCCCGAAGTACCGCGCGCCAATCCCGCCTGATTTCACATTACTTTCATAACCGATGATTGAGCCTTCAATCAAAATGTTTGCCGCCACCAGCGAAGCCAGCGGTCGCTGGTTGTTGATGGCGACGCTGCCATTTTCCTGCGCGGCGCGGATAATCTTGCGTTCGTTAAGCAGGTTTTGCAGCCCCTGACGTTCCAGCGGGATAAACCATTTCGAATCTTTCAGCGCGGAGACCAGCATCGCCGTGGCGCTCTGCGGCACCGCCGTCGAGAAGTTACTCGCCGGATACGGTTTAAACTGCCCGGTTTCATCCTGAATGTTATACACAGAGACAAAGATCCGGCCCTGCGGGGCAGGGAGGTGTGTCAGGTCGGTGTAGCTGGGCGCACGTGGTAATAATGTCGGTCTTGCGGCTTCTTTAGGTGCTGCTGCAAGGCACCCGCTCAACACAAAAACTGCGATGAGTAATAAGTAATTGCGCATGATCTGATTCCCATTTTTCCCTTCTTATTTCGATTTAATATCGAATTATTTTGGGGATTTTGTTCTTCGGTATTAGTTCGTCGTAGAAGACAAACCCTGAACCTGAATGGTGGATACCTTGCCGGTCTGGCGGTCGGTAACATTCATCACCAGCTGCCCGTCGGTATTCTGGATATCGACTATAAAGTCCTGCGTCACCAGCCGCCCCGGTTTGCCCTGATTGATGTTACCCATCAGACTGCCAAGCAGTTGCGACTGAATCGATGACGTGAAGTTATCCAGCGCCGAGGTGCCGGACGACCCAAAGTCATAGCTATCAGGGTCTTTATACGAGTTCTGCGCCTGCGCCTCGTTGAGTAAAAACGAACCGTTATTCGGGTTACCGCCAAAATTCGGATTCACAAACTGGAACACCATATTGCCGCCCCAGGAAAGTGGGGACGCCGTCAGCAACGCCAGCAGCATCACCGAGCGGGGGACTGAAACTGGAATATTCACGATGCTCTCCTTACAAGAGGCTGTGCATTAAAATTCATCATGGGCAAGATCCCCGGTGCCAAGTAACGCCTTGTCTAACTGGCGACGTGAAAGCGCCTCGGTGACGCCATCTATGGCGGTGTCGACGTCCTTATTAAAATTGCGACGGTTTGGGAACAACAGCGTCTGATAGAGCGTGTCCTGGCCTATTTTGATGCTGATCCAGCTGCCCCAGCGCGCGCTGGGTCGTTCAGAAATAGTGATGGTTTCCGGGTAGTTGCGGTCCCACTTATCGGTAAAACCACGATAAAAATCATGGCCGACCGAGGTTACCGTGTGGTCGGTAATCAGGCCGGGGTCTTTCACATCTGCTGCCTGAACATGCAGGCAGGAGGCGCAGAGCAGCACCAGCCACAGCCAGAAGGTCTTCCTGCAAAGTGTCATGATGTCAGCGCTTGAGATTGTCGTTGGCCCAGGACGCCGCCTGAGTGCGGTTTTTAACCGAGATTTTTCTAAATAAATTATAGAGATGCGTCTTAACGGTGTTCTCACTGATAAACAGCAACCGCGCGATTTCAGTGTTCGAGGCGCCGACGCGTAATTTATTGAGGATCTCTTTTTCACGATGGGTCAGTCCGGTGTCCTCAGAATGAAGATGACGGAAGGCACCGGACTGGTTGATCAGATAGCTGGCAAAGCCCTGCGAGAAGTAGCACTCTCCGCGGATCACGCTTTTAATTCCTTCAACCAGATTGTTTTCATCGGCCGAGAGATAAAACACAGCACTGATCCGCGGCCAGGTTTCAATTTCCCGGAAATGATATTCGTCAGGCGTATTTAATAATAATAACTTCACGCTATCGTGATAATGATGTAATGCTGATTGCCAGTGATCAATCGTGCGGCGATCAGCCTCCATCATATCGAAGAGAATTAACGTCTGATGAAGATATTGATCCTCTAAAGATTTATGAATGTTGTGAAGTCGTGTGTTGACACAAAGTTGCTGTTTCAATTGTTGCAATAAAGCACTGGCCTGCAATGACGGTTTTGTCACTAATAAAAGGATATTATTATTGATCGCCGCTTCATTAAGCATAATCAAACCCTGCCCTGATTTTTATCGTCACGGCCTGCTGTCATCCGATAGAGGAAACAGAAAATAGGCCGTTAACTTTTTTGCTAAATCTATAGCTGGTTATTTGCTGTGTATATCTAAAAAGAGAAAATAAACACAACCTGGTGCACATAATAATTCAGGTCATTTCATGTGCGGTACAGACTCAATTTAGCGTTTGGCCTCTCTTACGCAAGGCTTATTTATGTTTCAAAATGTAACTCAAAATGTATAAAGTTTTCCTAATGTATTGTGAATATTTTCTACTGGCCTGTTAAATTAAACTTAAGTAATGCAGTTTACATAATCTTAACGTTTGCCTTTGTTAAGCCTGTGTTTTTAACGTTACGCTGGCCATAAACACCCTCCGTAAACTGCAATACACTGCATGTTTCCTCTTTAATAACGCAAATATTGGCCCCCCTAATTATCGATTTAACTTAGGTGGCGGACGTAAGAACACCCTTCTGCGGGGTGCAAAAGGTGGGAAACGGCAGTGTGGCGGGGGTTTGACCTCAATTATAAGCCTCGGAATTGTGGCGCAGATCGCTTTATTTGAAAAGGGAACGTTCCCGAAGTATTAAGAATAGTTGCATTTGTGTGATTAATTAAATGACTCTTTCCCGTTACTTTAGGATTAATGCCATACACCAGATTAGCGATATTGACCTTTAGCCAAAATCGTCTGGTCAATCCGCATGAGACGGAGCGACTCATACTTTGTAATGAACTGCGAAATTAAAATACGCCGTGCGGGTGAGTTTCTTATTTCCCGATAACTCCATAATCAATTCGTCAACAGCAATAAAACCGGTCAGCAAGAAATTGGTTTCCGGCTTTAATACAGGGTGACGCAATGAAAAAGACTTTATTGACCCTGGCGTTACTTTCAGCATCCTGGGTCGTTCACGCACAACAATATGATATGGCTTTCCCGGAGATAAGCTCCGACAGCGCCGAACAATATTATACCGGTGCGGGAAGTTCATCAGGGAATACATCAATGATTTATCAGAACGGTAATAGTAATGCGGCCTACAGTAATCAGGCGGGAAATGGCAGTTCCAGCATTATCCGGCAGTCAGGCTCAGACAATACCGCACTGATAAAACAACGAGGTAATGGAAATAACGCGGATATTTCTCAAAGCGGCAGCGATAAT
Source organism: Rahnella inusitata (assembly GCF_003263515.1). Lineage (GTDB taxonomy): Bacteria > Pseudomonadota > Gammaproteobacteria > Enterobacterales > Enterobacteriaceae > Rahnella > Rahnella inusitata. The sequence goes on from NZ_JYDE01000028.1 coordinate 23,022, forward strand.
TTTGCCTATATTTCGCAAACCGGCGGCGGGAATTCATCCATTACGCAACAAAATTTTGGCAACACGGCTTACATTCTGCAAAAAGGCCGGAGTGTAACTGAGATACGCCAGAATGGTACGAACCAGACCAGCGGTGTTGTACAAAACTCGTCAGGAATGGCGATTAGAGTGACACAGCATTAAATAACATACGTTCTTATGACATCCGATATTTAACTAATGGGGTAGCATCATGAAACTTTGGAAAATTGTGGCAGTCTCCGCTTTAGTCGTCAGTGGCAGTGCATTCGCAACCGGTAACAATCACGGCGGCGGTGGTGGCGGCGGTCCTTCTACTCCTCCATCCACAGTGCCGACGTTTACGGCCACCCAGTGGAATTCTGAAATTCAGATTTATCAGCAGGGTACCGCAAACCTCGCGAATGCCACTCAGACCGGGGCTCAAAAATCGCTGACTGCGGTTAATCAGGATGGGTACAGAAACAGTGCCGGTACCAATCAGACCGGTGATGGCAGCCTGATCAGCGTGGTTCAAAAAGGTGACTATAACAATACTAACGTGGCGCAAAGCGCTAACGGCAGTAAAGTTCTGGTCTCCCAGAATGGTTCAGGCAACTATGCGCAGGCTTCTCAGGGTGCCAATGGTTCTCTGACCAGCATCACTCAGGTGGGCACTGCTAACCTGGCGTATGCGTCTCAAAACTGATTCGCTTTCTCCTTATACGGAGTGAGTTAAAAACAGGGCACTAGCCCTGTTTTTTTTCGACTGTTTTAATGATGTGTCTGAGGATAAAAATATGCATTTACTTCTGATCGCGGCAGTCATGTCTAATCAGCTTTGGTTCGATACCCAAAGCGATGCACAAAGTTACGTAGTGACGCCGATGGTCAATCTCACCAAAGCCTGCGCCTGTCAGGTGGCGGTGTCGGTCTCGCAAGAAGGCGGCGCCGGTAACAGTACCAGCCATCAGAGCAGCAACGTCAACCTCTCAGCCAATCAGCCTCAGCCGCTGGGGCGTATGCGTTTTTCGGTAACGCCGGGCAGCAAAACGCAAATCATGATTACCGTCACCGACGGCGGCACGTTGCGTCTTGAAAAACAAATCACTTTACCGGGTGATGCGTAACGGCATCAGACCGCCAGATTATCGTACCCTTTGCGACGATAATTCAGCGCCGAGATCCCCCAGAACACCACGAAGACAGCCACGGCGGCGTAACCCACGCTGCCCATATTGTCGTTCAGTCGCTCAACCACCGACCACGCTCCGCCGTGCAGTTCCAGCTTATCGGCCATCAGCCCCAGCGCTTCCAGCCCGCCAATAAATAGCGCAATCACCACGCTGGTAGCGGTAATGGTCATATTGTAATAGAGCTTACGCACCGGCTTGTCGAACGCCCAGCCGTAGGCACCGACCATCACAAAGTTATCCAGTGAATCAATCAGCGCCATGCCGCTGGCGAACAGCGCCGGAAACACCATGATGCTCCACACTGACATGCCCGACGATGCCCCCGCCGCTGAAATCCCCAGCAGACCAATTTCCGTGGCGGTATCAAAGCCCAGCCCGAACAGAAATCCCACCAGATACATTTGCCAGCTCTTATTCACCATATTGAAGGCGAAGCTGAATAGCCTGCTCATCACGCCGCCCTGAATCTGGTGCAATTCCTCTTTATCCGTGAAAGTTTTGCCGTGTTTCACTTGCTGAAAACGGCGATAGACATCGCGCAGGATCAACGCATTCAGCAGCGCCATCATAAGCAAAAATAACGCCGAAACCAGCGTGCCGATGGTGCTGCCGTAATCGTGCAGCCAGCCGATTTTATTGCCGAATACCAGCGATGTGGCGGCGATTGCCACGCAGGCCAGCACAACAATGCTCGAATGGCCGAGTGAAAAAAACGCCCCAACCGCGACCGGACGCTGGCCTTGCTGCATCAGCTTGCGGGTGACGTTATCGATCGCCGCAATATGGTCGGCATCCACCGCGTGGCGCAGGCCATAACCGTAGGCCAGCAGCGCCGCCGCAATCAGTGCTGCGCTGTGGCGAAACGCCGCCAGCGCCCAGCCCCAGGCCAGCAGATTGACGGCGATCAGGCCTATAAAAAGCCAAAAGGCACGGCGATGGGTATGAAAAAACGCGCGGTTAATCATGGGGATCCTTATTTATCATTCAGTTAATTCAGAAACAGATTGAAGACGGGCACAGGCGATAACCGCCTGACCCAGCGCCAGCCCGCCGTCGCCTGCCGGATAGTCGAGAGGCATGAGTACGTGCAGTGGCGTTAACGCGTCGTATAAACGCTGGCGCAGCAACCGGTTATGCAGCACGCCGCCGCCGAGCGCGACCGTGCGGGTGCCGGTTTTCGTGCAGTGATAGCGGGCGAGGGCAGCAAAGCCTTGTGCCAGCGCGTCATGAAAGGCAAAAGCCCGCTCCGCCGGTGTCGCCTGCCAGGCGAGCCACTGCTGCCAGAAGACCGCCAAATCGAGAAACGTCCCCTTGTCTGCATGAATCAGCGGCAGGGTGACCGGATGTTTTACGCCATACGCCCGCCGCGCCAGCACTTCCAGGCGGCAGGCAGCTTCGCCCTCCCAGCTGAGTTTCTCCGGCGCGCAGCCGAGGGCGGCGGCAACGGCGTCGAATAAGCGCCCGCAAGAAGAGGCCAGCGGTGAATTAATCCTGGCGGCGATCGCCTTAGACAGCGGCTGCCACGGATGCGCCAGCAGCGCCTGTGCCTCGGGAAGCTGTTCCCAGCCGGGCACGAACGCCATCCACTGTGCCAGCAGATTTCGCCAGGGTTCCCGCGCAGCGCGGTCGCCGCCGGGCAGCGCCACCGCCGGTAATCCGCCCAAATGTTCACAGCGCAGATAATTCACGTTCAGACATTCGCCGCCCCACAGTTCACCTTTCTGACCATATCCCAGACCGTCAAGCGCCAGACCGATGACGTTTCCGCCGTCCAGTGGCCAGCGGTGTTCTGCCAGGCAGGCGGCGATATGCGCGTGGTGATGCAGAACGTCAATCACCCGTATTCCGTGGCGGTTGGCCTGAACATGGCTGACGTAGGCGGGATGCGCATCGCGCGCGATGACAGACGGCGTACAGGCAAAGAGATGCTGAAAATGTTCCTGCGCCTGTTGCTGTTGCAGGGCAATATCGCGATGCGCCAGCGAACCAAAATGTGCGCTGAGCACTGCCTGGCCGTTGCGCACCAGGCAAAAGGTATTTTTGAGATCGCCACCCAGCGCGAGTAACGGCGGCAGCGCGATGAAACCCGGAGGCAGCGACAAAGCATCGGGCACATAACCTCTGGCGCGGCGTAATACTTCGATGCCCCCGGGCGTCAGGCGCACCAGCGAATCATCAGCGCGCTGGACGATATCGCGGTTGTGCAGCAGCCACAGATCGGCGATGCCGTCGAGCTGGTTCAGTGCGTCCGCGTTAGTTAATGCAGGGGCGCTGTCTGCGCAATTCCCCGAGGTCATCACCAGCGGCGTCTGGCAGGCCTGCATCAGTAAATGGTGCAGTGGCGTAAATGGCAGCATCAGGCCAACTTCATCGAGCTCCGGCGCAATGGCCGCGCAAAGAGGTGTCATCGCACTCTGCGGCGTCAGCACAATCGGCGCGGCGGGGGATTGCAACACTTCCCGCAGCGCAAACTGGGGGCTTTCGTCGCTGCAACGCGCCAGCCAGACGATGTCCGGCAGCATGACGGCCAGCGGTTTTGTCGGGCGATGTTTCCGCTGACGCAGCCGCATTACGGCGGCCTGTTGTGTGGCGTCACAGGCCAGATGAAAACCGCCGAGCCCTTTGATGGCGACGATTTTTCCGGCGCGCAGCGCAATCACTGCCTGTTCAATGGCCGCCTGACTTTGCGCCACGATTTCGCCATTTTGCAACGTGGCGCTGACCTGCGGACCGCAGTGTGGGCAGGCCACTGGCTGCGCATGAAAGCGCCGGTTGGCCGGGTTTTGATATTCCTGCTGACACGCCGGGCACAGCGGAAAATCCGCCATGCTGGTAGAAGGGCGGTCGTAAGGCATCGCGCGGATCAGCGTAAAGCGCGGGCCGCAGTGGGTGCAGTTGGTAAAGGCGTAGCCAAAGCGACGATCGCCGGGCTGATTTATGTCCTTCAGGCATTCCGGGCAGGTCGCGGCGTCGGGCACTACCTGAGTATCCATCTGCGTTTTTCGACTGCCGGTAATGGTGAAGTTATGCGGGGGACTCTGCCAGTCAAAAGGGGCGAGAGTCATGCTGTCGATGCGTGCCAGTGGCGGGCAGTCGCGTTGTAACTGTTCGATAAAACTATCGATATTGACCGGTTGAAGCAGTCTGATTTCCACACCCGCGCTGTCGTTACTGACGTCGCCACGAAGCCGTAAACGGTCAGCCAGTTGCCAGATAAAGGGCCGAAAACCGACCCCCTGAACCTTGCCACTGATGCGGATAAGTAAAGAATCAGACATAAAGTTTCTCTGAAATGGAGCGATATCGCCTTCCCCTCTCACGAGGGGAAGGCTGGCAGGGGGAGGCGCTAAAAGCATCGACTTATGAAGCAAAAAAACTACACCTCAACCACCGGGATCACATCTTCAACGGCACTGCGCAGACGCGCTTTCATATCGCTGTAGCTTTGCTGGGCATAATCTTCCGCCCAGCGTTGATCGGCGATTTGCTCGACGTTGACCGCGCAGTATTTGGTTTCTGGCGTTTTAGATATTGGATCCAGATTTTCCTGCGTCAGTTCATTACAGGCGCCGATCCACCACTGATAGGTCATATAAACCGCACCAATGTTGATGCGCTCGTTGTAGTTGGCGCGGGAAATGACTTTGCCACGGCGCGAGGCAACCCACACCAATTGCTGATCGCGAATGCCCAGCGCCTGCGCGTCTTGTGGATGCATCTGCACAAAACCCGGTTCGTCGGCCAGCGTTTGCAGAGCGGCGCAGTTACCGGTCATTGAGCGGCAGGAGTAGTGGCCAACTTCGCGCACGGTACAGAGCACCAGCGGATAATCACTGTCCGGCACTTCAGCCGGTGCGCGCCACGGTGCGGCGAACAGCTGGCCCTTGCCGGTCGGGGTATCGAAGTGATTGTCCTGATACAGGTACTGCGTTCCCGGACTTTCCAGCGTGGTACACGGCCACTGTACATGCCCGAGCGTGCCCATTTTTTCGTAGGTCGCGCCGTAAAACAGTGGGCACAGCTCACGCATTTCGTCCCATATTTCCTGGTTATCGTTGTAATGCATCGGATAACCGAGTTCGGTCGCCAGCAGGCTGATGATTTCCCAGTCGCGCTTCACGTTGTACTTGGGTTCGATGGCTTTCTCGAAACGCTGGAAGCCACGATCCGCACAGGAGAACACGCCGCCATGCTCGCCCCATGAGGTGGCAGGCAGGATCACATCAGCCTGTTCGGCGGTTTTGGTCATGAAGATGTCCTGCACCACCACAAATTCCAGCGCCTCAAAGCCTTTACGTACCAGACTCAGGTCCGCTTCGGTCTGCAATGGATCTTCGCCCATGATGTAATAGGCTTTGACGTGACCTTCCAGCGCAAGATGCGGGATCTCGGTGATGCGATGACCGATTTCAGGATCCATCTGGTTCACGTCGATCCCCCAGGCATCAGCGAATTTCGCACGTACTTTCGGATCGGTGACCGACTGGTAACCGGGGAATTCGTTGGGCAGCACGCCCATATCACAGGCACCCTGCACATTATTCTGCCCGCGCACCGGCCCGACGCCGACGTTGGCGCGCCCCAGATTACCGGTCAGTAACGCCAGACCGGCCAGACCTTTGACCACATCCACCGCCTGACCAAACTGCGTCACGCCCATACCCCACATGATGGTCGCTGAAGGCGCAGCGGCATAAGTCCGCATCGCCTGACGAATTTGCTGGGCAGTCACACCGGTCTGCTCCGCCACCGCTTCCGGTGAATAATTCGCGACGTTTTTGCGGTACTCCTCGAAGCCCTCGGTGTATTTGGCGACATAGTCATGGTCGTACAGATTTTCTTCGATCAGCACATAGGCAAACGCATTCACCAGCGCCATGTTGCAGCCGTTGGTGATTTGCAGATGCTGATCGGCAATACGCGCGGTTTCGATACGACGCGGATCGCAGACAATGATCTGCGCGCCTTTCTCTTTGGCTTTGATCACCCGGCGGGCGACGATCGGATGGGAATCGGCGCAGTTATAGCCGATCACCAGCAGACATTTCGAGTTCTCGATATCGCCGATGGAATTGCTCATCGCGCCGTTACCGAGCGTGGCCTGCAATCCCGCAACTGACGGGCCGTGGCACACACGGGCGCAGCAGTCGACGTTGTTGGTGCCGATCACCGCACGGGCGAATTTCTGCATCACATAGTTGGTTTCATTGCCGGTGCCACGTGAGGAACCGGTATGCATAATCGAACGCGGGCCGTGTTTTTGTTTGATCTCTTTCAGGCGCTGCGCGGTGTAACGGATGGCTTCATCCCAGCTGACGGCTTCGAATTTGCCGCCTTTCTGACGGCGGATCAGCGGCTGCGTCAGGCGCGGTGTCAGCAGTTTGGTGTCATTAAGGAAATCCCAGCCGTAGTAGCCTTTCAGGCACAGTTCGCCCTGATTGGTCACGCCATTGGCGGCTTCTGCGCGGATAATTTTGCCATTATCTACAATGAGATTCATTTTGCATCCCGCCCCACAGTATGGGCAGACAGTGGTGACTTTTTTCATGTTCTTCCTTCCTCTCTTCGAGGTTAAAACAGCAGGGGGGAGGTGCTATCGAGCGCAGCGCGGCGGCGTTTTTCTGCGTTCATTTCCTGTAAGTGATTGCGATCGATGGCATAAAGCGCCTTGGTCGGGCAGATCTCCATACAGGCCGGGCCGCCAGCGCGGGCATGGCACAGGTCGCATTTATGCGCTTCGGCTTTGTCAGAGGTGGCGGTCATGGCCGCGCCGTTCTGGCGGAAAATCGGTTTGGTGACGACCTCCATCGCACCGTACGGACAGGCGACGACGCAGGTTTTACAGCCGATGCAACGTTCCTGCATTACCTGAACGCGGTCACCGACGCGGCTGATGGCGCCGTTCGGGCAGACATTGGCGCAGGGCGCATCTTCACACTGGCGACACATCACGGCGGTGCTCAGATTGACGCCTTTGATCACATGCAAACGCGGCGCAAACGTGGCGGCGTTGAGCAGGGAGATATCCTGCGATTCACTGTGAGCCATGACGCAGGCGATTTCACAGGTACGGCAGCCGATACATTTTTTAGGGTCGGCGATAATAAACCGGTTCATCTTCAACTCTCCTGATTCCGGATTTTCTTATGAAGCCGGATGACACCGGCCTGACGACATTGCTGCACTGGCTATACATAAACCGTGCCAGTTCCGGTGATTAATTTTTACGTTATTTATTCAATGGGTTAGCCGAGATGGCTAGGGCAGTGACGAAATCCGGCGCTGACGTCATGTCCGCTTCGTCACTGCCTCGACAGTTGTGTCGAAAGCTGGCGTCAGGCTATTTCCGCCCTGTAAGGAGCGATGCCCAGCCCGGTTTCCAGTCGGGGTAAGAGTTGATGCAAGCGGCTAACCGCCTGCTCCACCACCGGGCTCATCGGGTAATAAAACGCCACGACGTCAGGCTGGATGCCGACAAAGGTGATTTGCGGAATATCTTCGCGCAGTTGCTGAATAAGGAACGTTAACGGCAAGTTGTGCGTGGTCATCATGAACATCTCACCGATGTCATTTTCATCAATGATGCGCATCTCACCGGGTGCCAGCCCCATGTCGGTGGCGTCGACAATCACCAGATAATCCGGGCGCAGTTCGCGCAAAAAACCGATGTCGTTTTCCGGCGCGGCACCGCCGTCGACCACCGTCCAGCCGCTCAGCGGGTGTTCAGCACAGATTTCAGCCAGCCGCGGGCCAGCGCCGTCATCCCCCATCATGCTGTTGCCGACGCACAGCAGGGCGAAGCGGGATAAATGGGAAGCGATATCAGGCATCGTATCTCCTGACCATCAGGTACATGGCGGGGTCGTTTTCGATTTGCTGGAGCAGCACAATCAGCGCGTCGCTCCAGCCCTGCTGCTGCAAGTTCATCTTTTCGCGGGCATCGCGCAGCGCCAGCGCCAGACAATGGGTGTGGGTGCTGTCGATGTTGATTTCACCAAAGCGCTGAACACCGGCCAATTTGCGGCGCGCCTCGCTGTTTTCCGCCAGGCAGTCCATCCACTGACTGTAGCCATCGAGCGGGCATTCCAGACGGGATTTCAGGCAGTCAATCACCCCCAGGTGATGGCCGATCGCCAGGCTGTAATAGATCACCTCCTGAACTTTTTGTGAGCTGCGTTTCTGCGCACTTTTCTCATCGACGAACTTGCTGCTCAGCGAATAGAAAATCACTTTGTTTTTTTCTGCTTTCACGCCCGCCATGGTCTGGTGTCGGGCGTAACGCTGGTCATTGGCCGGGGTCATCACAGGCGAACCTCCCCGCGCAGTACCTGCTGATAAATCTGTTGCAGGTTGCCGACGATTTCATTGAGACGCATATCCCCCTGTTCTTCCAGATATGCCGATACGCGCTCCTCTGCCGGTTGCAGACCGGGGGCGGCGACCAGTTGCATAAACCGGTCGGCAATCTGACGACCATAGCGATAACCGGCCATGCGGCGCGCTTCGCGATCGAGCAATACGCGCAGCGGTTGTGGCAAATCCGGGTGCAGCAACATCGCGGGAAGGGCTGCTGCTTCATCGTGTTGCTGGCCTTTGATTTTTTGATCAAGCAGGCCGAGCGCCATCGCAAAGCCATAAATCGTGGCGGCGGGCGTTGGCGGGCAGCCGGGAATATAGACGTCCACTGGCACGATTTTGTCGGTACCGCCCCAGACGCAATACAGGTCGTGGAAGATGCCGCCGCTGTTGCCACAGGCCCCGTAAGAAATGCAGATTTTTGGATCCGGTGCCGAATCCCAGGCGCGCAGTGCCGGTACCCGCATGGCACGTGTCACCGCGCCGGTGAACAGCAAAATATCGGCATGACGCGGCGACGGCACTACTTTGATCCCGAAGCGTTCGGCATCAAACAGCGGCGAAATTGCGGCGAAGATTTCAATCTCGCAACCATTACAGCCGCCGCAGTCCACGCGATACACGTAGGCCGAGCGGCGGATGCTGGTGAGGAGGGTGGATTTAAGTTTGGCGATGCTTTCGTCAAGCGTGACGGGCACCGGCAGACCATTTTCGTCACGCGGGCCGATCAGTGTCTGGCTCATGACTGCGCCTCCGTGGTCATATGACGGCCAATATCAATTCGGTCCGTGGATGAAAGACAGTGCATTTTTTTGCAGGCCGGGCAGGTTTCATACTGCGCGCGGCGGTCATCGATTTGCCGGTCGCTCAGCGCGCCGTTCTCCTGTAACAGACTGAGCGCGAAGTCGATTTCCTTTTGCACGGCGTAAGGTTTGCCGCATTCACGGCAGTGGCAGACCGGGAAATCGGCAGTTTCGTATAAGTCTTCTTTGCGCCACACCGCCAGCTCGAACTCTTGTGAAAGTTTTATAGCTGCCGTCGGGCAGACTTCTTCACAGCGGGCGCAGAAAATGCAGCGCCCTAAAAAAAGCGACCAGCGGATATTTTCACCGTCTTCGGCCGTGGTCATGGTCAGCGCGTTGGACGGGCAGGCGTTAGCACAGGCACCGCAGGCGATACACTGTTGCGCGTCGTACTGCGGTTTGCCGCGAAAATTCGGTGCCAGATCCAGCGGTGTGAACGGGTAGCCCACCGTCGCCTTGCCGGTCTTCAGGACTTTTTTAATCAGTTTCAGCATGATTGGGCGGCTCCTTAAAGCGGCGAGTTTTTACGTTCAATGCCGTAACGTTCGATCTCTTTGTAAGGCACGACGATGGTCGTTTTCTTACGCACATCCACCACCGTCATGCGGTCGGTGCACGAATAACAAGGGTCGAGACTGCCGATGATCAGTGGCGCGTCTGACACCGTGTTGCCGCGCAGCATGTAGCGCAACGTCGGCCAGTTGGCGTAGGTCGCCGCGCGGCAGCGCCAGCGGAAGAGTTTCTGGTTGTCGCCGGTCATGCTCCAGTGGATGTCGTCACCACGTGGTGCTTCGGCAAAGCCCAGCGCAAAGCGGTGCGGAATGTAGTTAAAGCCTTCCACCGCCAGCGGCCCGCCCGGCAGGCTTTGCAGGCCGAATTCGATCATATTCAGGGAGTTGAACACTTCGTGGATGCGCACTTTCAGGCGGGAATAAACGTCGTTACCGGTTTCGCTGCAAATTTCAAAGGGCAGCCTGGCGTAACCGGCGTAAGGATGATCCTGACGCATATCACGGCGGTGGCCGCTGCCGCGTACCATCGGACCGACGTTGCTGAAATCGCGTGCAACCTGCGGATCCAGAAGGCCGACGCCGATGCTGCGCTGTTCGGTATTCGGCGTACTGAGCAGAATATCCACCAGCTCATGCAGGTCACGGCGCATGCTGCCCGCCAGTGCAATGGTGGCTGTCATGTCGTCTTTGAGAATGTCGCGACGCATACCGCCGATCAGATTCATGCCGTAGGTTTTGCGCGCGCCGGTGAGGATTTCTGCCATTTTCATGGATTGCTCACGCACGCGGAAAAACTGCATGAAGCCGGAGTCAAACCCGACAAAATGGCAGGCCAGCCCAAGGTTCAGCAGGTGGCTGTGCAGACGTTCAACTTCCAGCAAAATTGAGCGGATCATCTGCGCACGTTCCGGCACCACAATCCCCATCGCGTTTTCCACCGATGAGGTATAGGCCACACTGTGCGTAAAGCCGCAGATGCCGCAGACGCGATCCGACAGGAACGTCACTTCGTTGTAGCCCATCCGGGTTTCGGCCAGTTTTTCCATGCCGCGATGAACGTAGAACAGGCGGTAGTCGGCGTCGATAATGTCTTCGCCATCGACAAACAGACGGAAATGTCCGGGTTCGTCAGAGGTGACGTGCAGCGGGCCAATCGGCACGATTTTGCTGCCTTCTTTGGCTTCGGAAATAAACGGATAGGTTTCTTCGTCAGTGGTCGGCGCGGGGCGCTGGCGATAATCCATGGCATCTTTGCGCAGCGGATATAAATCGTCTGGCCAGTCATCGGGCAGCACCAGACGGCGTTCATCCGGCAATCCGACCGGACGCAGACCGTACATATCGCGCACTTCGCGCTCGCCCCAGACAGCGGCAGGCACGCGTGGCGTCACGGATGGGAATTCCAGCGAAACCGGATCCACTTCGGCGCGTACTGTTATCCAGCACTTCACGCCTTGCTCCATCGAGAGCACGTAATACAGCGCGTAATTGCCGCACAGCGTGCGCTCGTCATTGCCGAACAGCACCGACAGCCAGCCGCCCTGCTGGTAGTAAAGCCACTCAACCACTTCCGGCAGGGCGTTCAGTTTGATTGTCACGGTTGCCTGCGTGTCGGTTTGCCATTCACTGCCTAAAATCGCCGACGGAAACTGTTTCGCCAGCGCCGCCAGATAATGCTTACCGACCGGATGTTGGTTTAACGCGGTATTGAAATCACTCATTACAAAGCCTCTTCCCGCCGCAGCGGGACAAGAAAAATGTCAGGTCAGCCTGCGACCAGCCAGGACACCAGCGCCAGAAACGCCAGCCCGAAGCCCGCCCAGGTGGTGCGGGAAGTTTTAAGAAAGCGCAGACGGGCAACGCTGTTTTCAAGAAGCGCGACGACAAAAACGGCGATCAGCAGTTTCAGCAGGCACAACACCACGGCGACCAACAGCGTCAGCGGCGTCAGGTTTTCCGCCAGCCCGAACGGGAAAAACAGACCGAGGAACAGCTGTAAGACCACCAGCTGTTTCAGGCTGATCCCCATTTTCAGCACACCGAGCGCCGCGCCGGAATATTCGGTCAGCGGCCCTTCCTGTAACTCCTGCTCGGCTTCCGCCATATCAAACGGCAGTTTGCCCATTTCGATATAAGTGGCGAAAGCGCAGGCCAGACCGGTGAGAATCAGCGTTAAGGAAGAGGAAACCGGCCAGTGGCGTACACAGTCAGCAATCGCGCCGAGGGACGTTGAACCGGCGACCAGCGCCGCCACCCACAGGCCGAGCAGCAAAATCGGCTCGACCAGCACGCCGAGCACGGCTTCACGGCTGGCGCCGATACCGGTAAACGGGCTGCCGGTATCCAGACCGGCGATGGCAAACACAAAACGCACGATAGCGAAGAGATAAATGACCGTGATCAGGTCGCCGGCTGCGCCCATCGGCGATGCCAGCGTCACCATCGGCAAGGCGGTGGCGATTGCCAGCAGGCCGCCAGTCAGCAGATACGGCATACTGCGAAACGCTGCACCCGCCGCCGCCGGGGCGACGCTTTGCCTTTTCAGCAACTTTGCGATGTCGCGGTATTCCTGTAACACCCCCGGTCCCTGACGGTTGTGCATTTTGGCGCGCATGACGCGGCTGAATCCGGCGAACAGCGGGGCAACGGCCAGCAGCGCAATGGCCTGGATCAGCGCCAGCGGCCACAGCGCATTACTCATCAAAACGGGAAAATTCATAGTCAGTTCCTCAGGCGAAAGCCACGACCAGCAACACAGCCAGTTCGATGAAAGCCAGACGGCGGCAGAAAGCGCCGAGCCAGCCCTGATGCAGCGCGGTCACCAGTGCGGCAGGCGTAGCGCGCTGACGCAGACGGTACAGCGGTGCAAACATTACGCGCAGCGGCTGGGCGAAACCGGTAGCAGTCACCACCATGTCTGGCGAATGCCCGTAGCCGCAGGCCCAGGCATCGCCGCGCAGCCGGTTCGGCAGACGTTGGCCGCGCAACAGACTGGCGATAAGCCACGGCAACACCGGCATCGCCAGCAGCAGCAGGGCAATCATTGGTGCCGATACGGCGGAAGTGCCGGTCATCGCCGCGCCCTGACCGGCAAACGGCATCAACGGCGCGTTCAGCACCGACGCCGCCACGGCGGAGAAATGCGGAATAAGCCACGGTGACGCGACGCCAAAAATCACGCACAGCAGTGCCAGCAGCAGGCTGGCCAGCGTCATCGGAAGCGGTGCCGGTGTGGCATCGGCCGCGGCCTGACTGCGCGGTGCGCCGAGGAAGGTCACACCAAACACTTTGGCGATACACATCAGCGCCAGCGCACCGGTCAGCGCCAGCCCGACCGCCAGCAGCGGCCCGAGCAGGCGAGCGATAAACACATGACTGCCGCTCAGCTGGAACAGCGACTGGTAAAGTAGCCATTCACTGGCGAAGCCGTTCAGCGGCGGCAGCGCGGCCATCGACATCAGCGCAATCAGCATCGCCATGGCGGTCCACGGCATCAGGCGCGCCATCCCGCCAAGCTTTTCCATATCCTTAATACCGGTCTGCATTTCGATTTCACCGGCGCCGAGGAACAGCGCGGTTTTGAACAGGCCATGGTTGAAGAGATGGAACAACCCGGCCAGCAGTGCGAGAGATGCGAGCACCGGCAGATTCAGCGCCACGCCGACCATTGCGCCGCCGACGCCGAGCAGGATAATCCCAACGTTTTCCAGTGTGTGATAGGCCAGCAGGCGGCGGATATCGTGTTCCATCAGGGCGTACAACCCGCCAATAAATGCGGTCAGGATCGCCAGAAGCAGCACCATCAGGCCCCACCAGAGTGGCGGCGCACCGAGCAGATCCAGACCGACTTTTATGACACCCATGATGCCAATTTTCATCAGGGCGGAAGAGAACAGCGCGGCAGCCTGTGCCGGTGCGCTGGAGTGCGACTGAGGTACCCAGCCGTGCAGCGGAATAATCCCGGCGTACAACCCGAAACCGAGCAGCGACAGCAGGAAAGCGAGAGATTTCACGCCGGGGGGGAATTCTGTATGGCGCAGCACATCAAAATTCACACTGCCGCTGGCGTGATGGAGCAGGGCAAAGGCCAGGATCAGGCACAGCGTGCCCAAGCGCCCGGACAGAAACTGATTCAGACCGGCGCGACGACTTTTCACATCGTCGGTTTGCACTATCAGGAAATATGCACACAGCGCCGCCAGCTCCATCATCAAAATCAGCCCGGCGCCATTAGCGGATATTGCCGCCGCCGTCAGCGCGGCCAGCAGCAGGTTACACAACAGTCCGGTGCGCGCGCGTTTGCGCTGGTTCACACCATTAAGCCATGCGCAGGCATACAGGCTGCAAAACAGCGCCGGGACCGCCATCGCCAGCAGTAACAGACCGTTGAGCGGGCTGAATTCGGCAGCAAAATGCAGTACCGGTAAGGTGATGCTCTGTGCGGGCCCGCTGTGCAAAATCTGCATCGCGGCGAGGATGACAGCCAATGAAGCCAGCATGCCTCCCGTCCCGGATATCATGCTGCTCAGACGGGCGAAAGCCGCCACCAGCCAGCTCACGATGCCGCTCAGCAGCCAGATCATCAGCGCCAGCGTCAGCAGCGATGCTGGCGTCCATGCAAATAAAGAGGTCATCATTTTGCCTCCGCGTCAGGGGTGTTGAAGGCCGTCAGTTCGACAGGAAGTTCTGCCGGGAAAACGTTCATGGCGTTAAGGCGTTTTAACTGGCTGGCACGGTCAGAGAGATCAGCGGTGACCAGGGTGATCGCCTGGGTCGGGCAGGTGGTGATGCACGCCGGACCTTGCGGGCTGAAACTGCATAAATCACATTTCACCGCCACGGCGCGGATGCCGGGGACGCAGTCGAGAAACGGGCTGACAGCGCGCGGCGCACGAGGGGCGGGCAGCGCTTTCGAGGTGTTGCAGTCGCGCGGAATATCCACAGGCGTACTGCCGGAAAAGGTGATGGCCCCAAACGGGCAGGCGATGCCGCACAGTTTGCAACTGACGCACAGACTTTCATTGAGATGAATGGCGTTATTCTCGCGGGTGATGGCATTGACCGGACACACCGGCGCGCAGGGGGCATCTTCACACTGGTGACACATCACCGGCGCGGAATCCAGACGGTTACGCATCACCTGCAAACGCGGTGCAGACTGTAAGCCGTGGCGCTGATGTTCCTGCGAACAGCTGGCCATACAGGTATTGCAGCCGATGCAGAGCTTCGGATCGGCTATCACATATTGATTCATGGCAACGGCAGTGCGGCTCATGAAGTCTCCTCTCTGTTTCGTCAAAGATGACGAAATCGGCACTTAAAATGACATTTCGACACTTATGTCAGAATGAATTGCATTAATTCAACGGCAGTTTCGCGAGGCGTAATTTAATTTTCGCCATGCCTTAAAAATGTATTCAGGCGAATATTTATGCCTGAATTAATAATTTTTCTAATTGCGGTAATACGGGCTGATTGTTATGCAGGGAGTCAAACAGACACTGATAAATAGCGGAAATTTTATTCAGGTAATGTTCCTGTACAGCATTTTTATCGCGGATATCCACGGTGCCGTCGAGACGCCCGTCTTCACTCAGTTTTGCGTGGGCGAAGGCTTTGAAATCAGGCTCTTCACTGGCTGGGGTCATATTCAAACTGTAGATAACATCCTGACTGTAAAAATCGTCGCTCAGATGAATACTGACGGAGAAATGGTTAAACAGGGTGAAGCGGATGTCCTGTTCTTCGCTACAGGTAAACTCATGATTTATTTTCTTATTTGACGTGGTAATCGCCTGAATCAGGCTGTTCTGATAGGTGTGCCATTGCGATTTAAGGTGATTATTTTTACTGGCAATGTAATCCGCTTTGCTGGTCAGTTCGCTGAGAGTGCTCATGGTATTTACCCGTTATTGAGTTCTTTATGGGTGCCATTTCGAAATGTCAGATGACGACGAAAATACGGCGCATAAGTCTCTGTTGGCATAAAGCGTGCCAGTTACGAGAATTTTGATATAACAGATTTAAAATCAACAGCTTGATGAATTAATAACTTTTAAGTGTCTTCTGCGGGGAAAGAAATGACATGTCGATGACACCTTATTTCGACATATATGTCGTGACGTGATTTTACTGTCAGTCGCGGATTTAATTCGTGCGAAAAACTCTGGCATTAATATTGCAAACATCCTTCATCACTTTCCAAAGAGAGCGGAAATCATGCACGAAATAACCCTGTGCCAGAATGCCGTGGAAATCATGCAGGAATTTGGCCGGCAAAATAATGCGCGCAGAATTACTGCCGTGTGGATGGAAGTGGGCGCATTTTCCTGCGTTGAGCCAGAGGCGCTGACATTCTGCTTTGAACTGGCCTGCCGCGAAACGCTGGCACAAGGCTGCGAGCTGCATCTTGCGACGCCCGCCGCCGTTAGCTGGTGCCACGATTGCCAGCAGGATATCCGCTTGCTCAGCCCCGGCGTGCTGCTCTGCCCGCAGTGCGGCGGCCGCAATTTAAGGGTCATTGCCGACGATGGCATGAAAATCAAACGTATTGAAATCGAATAACGGGCACGATGTGCCCGGGGAGAAAACTATGTGCAGTACCTGTGGTTGCGCCAGCGGCGAGCTTCGGATTGAAGGCGTCAGCAGCGAACATTCTCATCATCACTCTTCTGACGACGCTTCCCCGCATTCTCATTCCCACATTCACGATCATTCCCATGGCCTGCCGTTTGCACCGCGTCGCCTGATTGATATCGAAATGGACGTGCTGGCCAAAAATAATCATATCGCCGCCCATAACCGCGAGCATTTTGCGCAGGCGTCGATTTTGGCACTGAATCTGGTTTCCAGCCCCGGCTCCGGTAAAACCACGTTGCTGACCAGCACACTCACCCGTCTGGCCTTGCAGTTTGACTGCGCGGTAGTAGAGGGCGATCAGCAAACCACCAACGATGCCGATCGCATCCGCGCGACGGGTGTTCCGGCAATCCAGGTCAATACCGGTAAAGGCTGCCATCTGGATGCGCAGATGGTTCACGATGCCGTACATCAGCTGGCACCTAAAAATAACAGCCTGCTGTTTATCGAAAACGTCGGCAATCTGGTGTGCCCGGCCAGTTTCGATCTTGGCGAACGTCATAAAGTGGCAGTGCTTTCGGTCACCGAAGGTGAAGACAAGCCGCTGAAATACCCGCATATGTTCGCGGCGTCGCGGTTGATGATCCTCAATAAAATCGATCTTCTGCCTTACGTCACTTTTGATGTCGACACCTGCATCGCCAATGCGCGTCAGGTGAATCCAGAGATTGAAGTTATTCAGCTTTCGGCCACGACAGGCGAGGGCATGGAACAGTGGCTGGCGTGGCTGGAGCAGCAACGATGTGCATAGGCATTCCAGGACAAATTGTCGCGCTGCACGAACAGCAGCCCGATCATGCCTGGGCAGAAGTGTGCGGCATGCGTCGCGAAGTGAATATTGCGCTGGTGTGTGAAGGGAAACCTGACGCGTTGATCGGCTGCTGGGTATTAATCCACGTAGGTTTTGCGCTCAGTAAGCTGGATGAACAGGAGGCGCGGGATACGCTGGCAGCGTTACATGAAATGGAAGAAGTGGAAGCCGACGTCGCGCTGTTTCTCGGCAAAGGAGAGGCAAGATAATGCGGTTTGTCGATGAATTTCGAGATCCAAAACTCGCCAAAACGTTGATCGAACGTTTGCATCAGCGGGCGGCGCAGCTGCCTTATACCGCCGAAAAACCGATGCAGATTATGGAAGTCTGCGGCGGTCATACTCACGCTATTTTCAAGTTCGGGCTGGATAAACTGCTGCCGCCACAGCTGGAATTTATCCACGGGCCGGGCTGTCCGGTATGCGTTTTACCGATGGGGCGGATCGACGCCTGTTGTGAAATCGCTGCCCATCCGCAGGTGATTTTCTGCACCTTCGGCGATGCGCTGCGCGTGCCCGGTGAGCGCGGTTCGCTGCTGACAGCGCGCGAACGCGGCGCGGATGTGCGCGTGGTGTATTCGCCGCTCGATGCATTGAAACTGGCACGTGAAAATCCGCAGCGCAGCGTGGTGTTTTTCGCCCTCGGTTTTGAAACCACACTGCCGGTCACCGCTGTCACACTGCAACAGGCGCGCCGCGAAGGACTGACGAATTTCAGCGTCTTCTGTCAGCACATCAGCCTGATCCCGACGTTGCGCAGCCTGTTGCAACAGGACGACGTGCGTATCGATGCGTTTCTCGCGCCCGGCCACGTCAGCATGGTGATCGGCACCTCGCCCTATCACTTCATCAATGAACAGTTCGGCAAACCGCTGGTGATAAGCGGCTTTGAGCCGCTGGATATATTGCAGAGTGTTTTGATGCTGGTGGAACAAGTTTGCGAGGCATCGTGTAAAACCGAAAACCAATACCGTCGGGTGGTACCGCAAGAGGGTAACCTGCTGGCACAGGAGGCGATGCGGGAGGTGTTTGTGCTTTCCGGCAGCAGCGAATGGCGCGGTCTGGGGCTGATTGAGAATTCAGGAATACAACTGACCGGCGCCTACGAGGCTTTCGATGCCGAACGGCGTTTTAATCCGCAGGTGCAGTCGGTTTGCGATGATCCTCGCGCACGCTGTGGCGAAGTGCTGACCGGGCGCTGTAAACCGCATCAGTGTCCGCTGTTTGGCACCGGTTGTACGCCGCACAATGCGTTCGGCGCACTGATGGTGTCATCAGAAGGTGCCTGCGCAGCCTGGTATCAGTACCGGCATCAGGAAACTCAATACGTGCAAATTGAAGAAAATCAGAAGGTGGCAGGATGAGCGTGAGCAATGACGTGGTAACAATGGCGCACGGCAGCGGCGGACGGGCGATGCAGCAGATGATCGAACGGATGTTTTTGGCCGCATTTGATAATCCCTGGCTCAACGAACGGGAAGACGGCGCGCGGATAAGCCTCGCCGATCTCAGCCGTCAGGGCGATCGTCTGGTCTTTACAACCGACAGCTACGTCATCGATCCGATTTTCTTCCCCGGCGGCAACATCGGCAAACTGGCGGTTTGCGGTACGGCTAACGATCTGGCCGTCAGCGGCGCGACACCGGCTTATCTTTCCTGCGGATTTATTCTCGAAGAAGGCTTTCCGCTGGGCGATTTGCAGAAAATTGTCACCACGATGGCGCAGACCGCCAGGGAAGCGGGCATCGCGATTGTCACCGGCGATACCAAAGTGGTGCAGCGCGGCGCAGCCGACAAAATCTTCATCAATACCGCCGGGATCGGCGTGATACCTACTGCGGTGAACTGGGCTGCGAAATCTGTTCAGGCCGGTGACAAAGTGATCGTCAGCGGTACGCTTGGCGATCACGGTGCAGCAATTCTCAATCTTCGCGAACAGTTGGGGATGGACCTCGGTGTGCAAAGCGATTGCGCCGTACTGGCACCGATGATTGCGCCGCTGCGTATGCTGGCCGGTGTCCATGCTCTGCGCGACGCCACGCGCGGCGGCGTGAACGCTATCCTGCACGAATTTAGCGATGCCAGCGGTTTCGGGATTTGCATCGACGAAAATGCCTTACCGGTCAAAGAGGCAGTACGCGGGATCTGCGAACTGCTCGGGTTGGAGCCGTTGAATTTTGCCAACGAAGGCAAACTGGTGGTGGTGGTCGCCCCGCAGGCAGAAGACGCTGTGCTGAAAATCCTGCACGACCATCCGTTAGGGACTGATGCTGCAACTATCGGCGAAGTGACTGAACATCCGCAGGTCTGTTTACGCGGTGCACTCGGCGTTGTCCGGCAACTGATGTTGCCTCATGCCGAACCCTTACCCCGTATTTGTTGATCTCATCAGGGAGTGGCCTGCTGCGAAAGGGGTAGAATTTTGCTTATCGCCCTTCGATGAAATTCCTGTTACCCGGAATCATGTTACTCATTTTCTTTATTCAAAAAACGGGTACCCAGAGCTAACGCTATGCAGAGTGCAACAATGAGCATCACAAAACATAAAGGATTACTGGAACTGACGCGCACGTTGCTGCTGCAACAGACCATGACATCGCTGCTGGAAACCCTGACGCAGGTGGTGCAAAGCGCCGGTATCGCCGAAGCCGTCACGCTGGTGTTGTTCGATAACAACAGCGACCGCGTCAGTTTTTATGGGATCGACCCGCATCATCAGCCGGTCAGCTATGAAGATGAAACCCTGCTGGCCACCGGACCGGTGCATGCCTTGCTCAATAACCCAAAAATGCAGGTCTGGCGCAGTGAGGCGCTGAATTTGCGCTATCCGCAACTGTCGGCGCTGAATCTCTATCCGGCCTTTACCGATTACTGTCTGGTGCCGTTGCTGGCCTCTTCCGGACTGCTCGGTGGCTGTGAATTTACCCGTCAGCACGACAATTCGTTCAGCGAGGCAGACAAAGCCGGTTTACATGAACTCTGTATGCTGACTGCGATTGCCGTCGAACAAATTCAGCTGCGTGAAAATGCGCTGTTTCAGCAATCCCTGCTGCGCCACGAACGCGACGACTTTCGTATTCTGGTGGACATCACCAACGCGGTGCTTTCTAAATTAGATCTCGACGAGCTCACCGGAGAAATCGCAAAAACTATCCATCATTTCTTCCACATTAACGCCATCAGTATTGTGTTATGCGATGCCGGAAATGAGAGCGAACAGGCGAGCGTTTACGCCACGCATTACGTACAGACACACGTTGCAGAACGTGAACAGTCGCGCATGGCGCTTGCGGGAACGGTGGAACAGCAGGTGATGAAAAGCGGCGAGATGCTGCTGACCAACCTGCGGCCAGATAGCGAAGGGGAAAGCGACATGAGCACGCTGTTCCATCTTCTCTGGCGCGAGCAAACCAAAACGCTGTGCATTCTGCCGTTACGTTTCGGCCATAAAACGCTGGGCGTGCTTAAGCTGGCGCAGTGCCAGCCGGACAATTTCAACTCCGCCAATCTGCGGGTGTTGCAGCAAATCGCCGAACGTATAGCCATCGCGGTGGATAACGCGCTGGCTTATCAGGAAATCAAAAGCCTGAAGGAAAAACTGCAACACGAAAATCTGTACCTGACCGAGCAAATCAATAGCAACAACCCAGATTTCAGCGACATTGTAGGACGCAGTCAGAGTATGTCAGCGGTGCTCAAACAGGTGGAGATCGTGGCGAAAAGCGATTGCTCGGTGCTGATCCTCGGGGAAACCGGTACCGGCAAGGAGCTGATCGCCAGGGCTATCCACAATCTCGGCGACCGCCGCGATCAGCGCATGGTGAAAATGAACTGCGCCGCGATGCCTGCCGGACTGATGGAAAGCGATCTCTTCGGCCATGAAAAAGGCTCATTTACCGGCGCGACCGCGCAACGAATGGGACGTTTCGAACTGGCCGACAAAGGCACCTTGTTTCTTGATGAGGTCGGTGAAATCCCCCTTGAGCTGCAACCCAAGCTGCTGCGGATCCTGCAGGAGCAAGAGTTCGAGCGCGTGGGCGGTAACAAACTGATTTCAGTGAACGTGCGCATGATCGCCGCGACCAATCGCGATTTGCAGCAGATGGTCGCTGACAAAGAATTCCGCAGCGATCTGTTTTACCGGCTGAACGTGTTTCCGATTATTATTCCGCCGTTGCGTGAACGCCCGGAAGATATCCCGCAGCTGGTAAAGTTCCTTACCTATAAAATCGCCAAACGGATGAAGCGCACCATCGACAGTATTCCGGCAGAAACTTTGCGCCTTCTGAGCCGCATGCCCTGGCCGGGTAATGTGCGCGAACTGGAAAACGTCATCGAGCGTGCCGTCCTGCTGACGCGCGGCACCGTGCTGGATCTTCAACTCCCC
>NZ_JYDE01000029.1 GCF_003263515.1 Rahnella inusitata
GAGGCTTTCTCGCCGTCCATCAGTGCCGGTTGCAACAGCGCCATCGAGATGCGGGTGATATTGACGTTACCGCTGAGATTGCGTTTGCCCTGCGGATCGGCAATCTGAATGTTGCCATCCAGCTGGCCGTTGTTGGCGATGCGGATCAGCCAGTCGAGCGTCGCGCGTCCATTGTTTAGCCCGGCATTCAAATTCAGCGTATCAAATGCAATGGGCAGCGGACTCCCCTGCACCAGTTGCTGCACCTTCACGCCTTTACCGACAAGCGAAACGCTGGCCTGCGGCAATCCGCCGTCGGCTTTCCAGCTCACGTCAGCCTTGCCGCTGAAGACACCGCTGAGCCGCGTATCATCGGTCAGGAAGGGTTTGACCATCGCCAGATCAAAGCGGTTGAGCACCACGCTCGCCTGCCCGCTGGCACCGGCATCAATGGTTTTCGGGACGCACAGACTGGCGTTCGGATTTTGCCAGCAGTGCGGGCCGACGGTGATGCGTTGCTCTTTGTTGAAATAATCCAGCGCGATAGACCGGTTAAGACGCCATTCGCCGACCGGCGTATCGAACAATGTATTGGTGATGTTACCTTTCCATTCTTCTGTCGCGCGGTCAAAACTGCCGCTCAGCGCCAAACGCCCGGAGACCGGTTTGCCATCGACCTTGAGCGTCAGCTGATGCTGCTTCTCGTTGCCTTTGGCGTCCAGATTGATATCAGTGATATTCAGCGCATCCTGTTTAAGCTGCTGAATGCGTACCGCAAGATTGCCCTGAATCTGGTCGGTGGAACTGACGTCACCTTTTACATCCACACGACGGATGGTCAGCGCCTGCCATTTCAGACCGGTCGCCGTCAGGTCAGCCAGCAACTTCGGCGCCTTAAGGTCCCCGCGCAGTTGCAGCATCCCTTTCGCCACGCCGCCCAGCCCCGGCAGTGCGCCGTCGAGGTGCGGCGCATCGACTTTGGCGTCCAGATCCCAGGTATCGCTGAGTTTGCCTTTCACATCCAGATTATTGCGGCCCAGTTCAAGATGCAGCTGCGGAATATCCCACTGCCCGTAACTGTTCCCGCGCAAATTGCCCTGCGCTTTGACGGCGTTTTGTTTGACGTTGCCGTTCAGCTCCAGTACCGGCACCTGTACCTGCCAGGTGCCGCCGTAGAGGCTGCCGCGTGTGGCGATTTTCCCCTGTAATTTCGCAGGCCAGTCCGGCCATTGTTTGGCGGTGTTAATACCGGTCAGCTTCAGTTCGCTGTTCCAGCTAATGGCTTTACTCCAGTCCACCACGCCGGTCAGGTCAGTATTCCCCTCCAGCGCCGCCAGACGCAGCAGCGTCAGCCTGAACTGCTCAACGTTACCCTTACCGTCCAGCGTCAACGTGGCAGGCGGTATCTGGTCGCCTTTAAAATCGGAGCGCAGGGACAGCGCATAATCCGTCGCTTTACCGCTGAAGTTCAGCTTGAAGTTTTTGACCTGATACTGCGGCGTACCGGCCAGCGGCCACTGTAAGGCGTCGCTGCTGAGTTTGAGTTCGACGGGTAAACCGGCCTCCGCCAGCTGAGTTTGCAGCGTAAGCTGCGCACGCACCGGGCCGGAAAGATTCAGGCCGACGTCCAGTTTGTCGCGCAGACCGCCCGCGACCTTGAGTTTGATCTTTTCACCTTTGACCGGATCGACGTTCACGGCGGTATTGATGGTCATGTCCACCGGCCAGTTTTGATTCAGCGTCGCCTGCCCGATCCCGTCCAGCGAGCCCTGCGGCGAACGGATCATCAACTTATCGAGCTTAACAAGCTGATCCTGGGTACTGGCTTTCAGTTCGAAACGGGTGATCAGCACGTCGGTATCGCCGGTCAGGCGTAAGTTTTCAGCAGTGATTTGCTGAATATCCAGATCGACCGGCAACCGGAAATCAGGTAACTCAGGCAACAGCGGTTTGGCGAACAACTCCTGCAACGTCTCACCCAGTGGCTTCTCTGGCACTACGGCAACAGGTTCGGCCGGTTTGCCGGTGGCTTTCTCCACCGCTTTATCCTGCGCGGCCTGCACCACATCCGGTAACGGGTTGACCGGTGTTTTCGGCAGTGCGATCAGTAATCCGCCGATTTGGGTTGGCATCAGCTGAATTGCGCGCCCTTCCCAATGCGCGCCGGTGCGAAACGACGCCAGAGAAATCGCGCGGTCATCCAGCGTGACGTTGATATTCTCGAGCGTCAGCACGCGCAGCGTAATCGGATACGGCGTGCTGAGGTTGGTCAGCGGCTCGCTGTTTTCGGGTTCCGGTTGCGGCTGTGCGGGCGTCATCTCTTTGGTGTTCACCACCACATTGACGTCTTTAACCCGCAACGCATTGACGCACAGCGCACTGTTTTTCAGGCAGGAGAAATCGACAGAGAGATGAAACTCTCCGGCTTTCACATCCACACCCGGCATTTCGTAGTGCACGCCTTTGAGCGTCAGATCACGCCATCCGCCTTCGGTACTGGCGATATTCAGCCCCGGTACAAAACGGTTAGCGCCGTTGATCATCAGATGCAGGCCGGTTTGCGTACCGACCAGGAAGGCCACCAGGCCGATTAGCAGCACCAGGAAGATCAGGAATCCCAGGCAGATTTTCTTAAATAAACTCATAATTCCGGACCTAAACCGATGTAAAACTGCAATCCATGCTCATCTTTGTCGCCGACAGGTGCGGCGACATCCAGTTTCACCGGGCCGATCGGTGAAGCCCAGCGCACACCCACACCGGCGCCGGTTTTGAAATCGTTTTGCGTGATGTCATTCACCGCTTCGCCGGAATCGACGAACACCGCGCCCCACCATTTTCCGGTCACGTTGTACTGATATTCCAGTGAGCCGGTACCCAGATAGGACGCACCGGTGAGTTTGCCTTCATCGTCGCGCGGAGAAATGGATTTGTATTTGTACCCGCGAATACTGCGGTCGCCACCGGCGAAGAAGCGCAAGGACGGCGGCACACGTTCGAAATCATTAGTTTCGATCCAGCCCAGATTGCCGCGCAGGACGAACCGGTGTTTGTCTTCCAGCGTGCGGATCCAGACGTTCTGCGCCTGAACGACGGCGAAATCGACGTCAGATCCCCAGGTCGTATCGGAGACATCCAGAGAATACCGTTGGGAATCCCCCCAGGTCGGCATCAGGCCGCCACGCTGACGCGTACGGTTGAGGCTGACGCCCGGATAAAGCAGCATCGTGGTGTTGGTGACACTGCCCTGTGTAAAGTGGTCAAGGCTCCAGCGCAGATTCACCGCGTGCTGCCAGCCACTGGAGAGATCCCAGTAGCGCGCCAGATTGACGGTGGTGGAATCTGAATTGGTATCGTTGAGGTCTTCGCGCTTGAAACCGCCCTGCACTAAATAATATTGCTCGAGCGGGGATTTCAGCAGCGGAATTTTATAACTCAGATCTAAAGACTGTTCCGGACCGGAAAGCGTGGTCGAGGTTTCAAAGCTGTGGCCGCGATCGTTGACCCACGGCTTTTTCCAGTTGGCCGTGACGCGCGGGCCAATGTCTGTGGAATACCCGACACCGGTTTCGATAGTATTTTCGGTACGCGGTGACACCAGCGCATTCAGCGGCAAGGTTTTACTGGCTTTGGCATCGGTAAAATCAGGTGAAACCACGACGGAGTTGAACCAGCCGGTGGCAGACAGGCGGCGGTTCAGCTCAGCCAGCTGCGCGGAGGTGTAGTAATCACCCTTGTGGAACGGCACCAGATTTTGCAGGTAATCATCGCGGATCTGCGAACCCTGATAATGCACGTCGCCGAAGCGATAACGCTCGCCGCTGTCAAACTGGATATCCCAGAACGCTTTATGTTCATCTTCGATGACGCCCAGCTGGCTTTTCAGCATGTTGGCGTCAAAGTATCCTTTGCGCAGTGCCACACCGGTAAGGGAACTTTTAAAGTGTTCGTAGGTGCCGTGGTTGAGAATGGTGCCCACGGCAGGAACCTGCGTTTCTTTCAGTTTTTCGAATTCGTTATCTTTATCTGCCTGCCCGGTGATAACCACTGTCGTCCCGGCAATTTTGACCGGTGTACCCGGCGTCACTTTTGCAATCAGTACCGGACGTCCCGGCGGGGGTGTCTCACGGTAATCGAAATCGATCGTCGGCGAATAATAGCCCAGCGGCCGCAGACCTTGCTCAATGGCGGCGCTGACGCGCGCACGAAACCGACCCGTCGCCCCGACTT
Organism: Rahnella inusitata; assembly: GCF_003263515.1. Classification (GTDB taxonomy): domain Bacteria; phylum Pseudomonadota; class Gammaproteobacteria; order Enterobacterales; family Enterobacteriaceae; genus Rahnella; species Rahnella inusitata. The sequence continues at coordinate 4,210 of NZ_JYDE01000029.1, forward strand.
CATCGCTTTCGATAGAAGACAAACGCACGCGAACGTTTTTTTCCAAATCGCCATCCAGGCCTTCCAGCTGCAAACGTACTTTCGCTGCCATGGAAAGTGAGGGGGCGAGCAGTACACATAACAAACCCAGTTCACGATATCGTGGCACACGCACTCCTGCTAATTTTGCTGTCCTGTTAAAATTTCAGATGCCCGCCGGAGAAAATCTGCCCATCTTTGGCAGATTCAGCTTTTAATGTCTGATGAAGGCAGTTTAGTGCCAATCCAGTGAAAATGTTCAACGACGGCGCAACGTTCCCCGTATTGTGTGCAAAGACGCAATCAGATACAACTAAGAGTGACCCGTTGGTCATTAATCTCTGTTACTAATTTTGTTCACTAATGCAACAAATGGAGTCTCCCGTGGTGCAACTTTCCGACAAAACGCATGTAGTAAATCAAGAAGATGCGTTACCTGGCCGTACAACACCGATGCCAGTGGCAACGACTCACGCCGTGAATGGTCATTCGATGACGTATGTTCCTGACAATATGGAAGTCGCGGTTTTTGCGATGGGATGCTTCTGGGGCGTAGAGCGCCTGTTCTGGCAACTGGAAGGTGTTCACAGTACGGCAGCCGGTTACAGCGGCGGTTTCACCCCGAACCCGACTTACCGTGAAGTCTGCACCGGCCAGACCGGCCATGCGGAAGTGGTGCGCGTGGTCTTTGATCCTTCGGTTATCAGCTATGCCAGGCTGTTGCAGATTTTCTGGGAGAATCATGACCCGGCACAAGGCATGCGTCAGGGCGGCGATATCGGCACACAGTATCGTTCGGCGTTATATGTGCTGAGCGCAGAGCAACAGGATCAGGCGCTGGCCAGTCTGGCGAGTTTCCAGCAGGCGATGGACGACGCGAACGACAAACGCACCATCACCACTGAAATCAGCGAAGCCCTGCCGTTCTATTATGCAGAAGACGATCATCAGCAATATCTGTTTAAAAATCCGGAAGGTTACTGCGGTTTAGGCGGAATTGGCGTCTGTTTGCCACCGCAATAATGCGGGATTTTTAAGCGCTGGCGGCGGTCTCAGTGCTGCTGCTATACTATGCGGGTCACAAATGTGGCCCATTAAAACTATTTCTGGCAATTATCTTTGTTTTTTTCATCCTTAATGCTTCTTTCTTCTGAACCGACTTTTAATCAGAGATTAAAATGACGTTGAGCTGAGTCATCAATAAGCAGCAAAAATAATGAGTGCCTTTCCCTGCCGGTTCACACCGGTGTTAAACGGATAGATTATGTTAAACAGTATTTTACTGATTCTTTTACTTATCGCGATCAGTGCCTTTTTCTCGCTTTCAGAGATATCGCTGGCCGCTTCCCGTAAGATAAAACTTAAACAGTTGGCAGACGAAGGAAACGTCAATGCCTCCCGCGTAATGAAACTACAGGAAACCCCTGGCCTGTTCTTCACCGTGGTACAGATTGGCCTGAATGCCGTCGCCATCCTCGGTGGTATTGTCGGCGATGCCGCATTCTCCCCAGCGTTCCAGTCCTTCTTTATTCGTTTCATGTCGCCAGAAATGGCGGATCAAATCAGCTTTATCTGCTCCTTCGTGCTGGTCACCAGTCTGTTTATTCTGTTCGCTGACCTCACTCCGAAGCGCATCGGTATGATTTCACCTGAATCGGTTGCGGTCCGTATAGTCAACCCGATGCGTTTCTGCCTGTTGGTGTGCCGCCCGATGGTATGGTTCTTCAACGGAATGGCGAACATGATTTTTCGCCTGTTCAAATTGCCGATGGTGCGTAACGACGACATCACCTCTGACGACATTTATGCCGTCGTGGAAGCTGGCGCGTTGGCCGGGGTGTTGCGTAAGCAGGAACATGAGCTGATTGAAAACGTGTTCGAGCTGGAATCACGCACCGTGCCGTCATCGATGACTTCGCGTGAGAGCGTCATTTTCTTCGATCTGCGCGAAAGCGAAGAGAGCATTAAAGAGAAAATTTCGACGCATCCGCACTCAAAATTCCTGGTCTGTGACGGTCATATTGATCAGGTCGTGGGCTACGTGGATTCGAAAGACTTACTGAACCGCGTGCTGGGCAATCAGAGTTTAATGCTGAGCAGCGGCGTACAGATCCGCAACGCCCTGATCGTGCCGGATACCCTGACGCTGTCCGAAGCGCTGGAAAGCTTTAAAGCCGCCGGAGAAGACTTCGCGGTGATCCTCAACGAATACGCGCTGGTGGTCGGCATTATCACGCTCAACGACGTGATGACGACGCTGATGGGCGATTTAGTGGGTCAGGGCATGGAAGAGCAGATTGTGGCGCGTGACGAGCATTCCTGGCTGATTGAAGGCGGTACGCCGATCGAAGATGTGATGCGCGTGCTGCATATCGAAGCGTTCCCGCAGGCGGGTAACTATGAAACCATCGGCGGTTTCATGATGTTCATGCTGCGTAAAATCCCTAAGCGTACGGATTTTGTGAAATTCTCCGGCTATAAATTTGAAGTGGTCGATATCGACAGCTACAAGATTGATCAGCTGCTGGTGACCCGCATTGTCGATCAGCCCGTTGCGCCTCTGCTGCCGAAGACGCCGCAGGAAATCAAAGACGAGAAGAAAGCGCAGGCGCAGTCATAACGGTGTAACCGTGCACTTTCCGAATGCCAGAAACACGAACGGCCCCTTTCAGAGGGGCGTTTTTTTGCGCCTGCTGCGCCAGGTGGGCATCAGCGACTACGCGCGGGGCGTTTAACCCATTTCTGTCTGCAAATGCGTAACCTGACGGTTAACTTCAGACATCACGCTAAAGTGGCGCTTATCACGAACCTTTGGCAGCAGAATTTTGCCTTGGTCAAACTCAAAAGCGCCGACGTCTTTGATATACAAACGTCCACGGAACAATGTCTTGACGTACTTCGCGACTTTCATCGGATTGTAACGCTGGAAGATTCTCATTTTTCTACTTTTCTCCGTTAAATCACTGCATGCGCCGGCCACGTCGCAAGGCGACAGATACCGGAACAGAAAAAGGAACAATTGCAGTGATGAGACATATAACATAGCAGGGCACTCAGGTATTGCCAGTGTATTTAACTGCTTTTACATTGCTTTTCAGTATTGTCTTAATCCCTGACACTGGATGGCAGTATAACCCTGCTTTATGTGTCAATTTTGTAACCAGCAACACAAATTTAACAACTCAACAGGACAGACCACTTAAGCGATCCTATGCTTGGCGAGTCTGCCCTTTTGTGCCCCGGAGAATGTATGCTTCTAAGAAGTCTGTGTGTGATCAGTTTTATGACATTTTCGCTTTTTGCATCGGCCCATAACTTCACCCTCGGCCAGCGCGTGGCACCCGTCGGCGTCGATGACAAAGGCGAACTGAACGACGTCAACGACACGTTCAGCTACACCAAATGGAACAGCGCCAGACTGCCGGGAAAAGTGCGTATCGTGCAGCATATGGCGGGAAGAAACAGTGCTAAAGCACTGAATGAACCCCTGATTGAAGCCATCAAGGCGGCGAATTTACCGCATGATCGTTACCAGACGACGACCATCGTCAACATTGACGATGCCATTATCGGCACCAGTCTGTTCGTGCGTAAAAGCATTGAAAGCGGCAAGCGGGAATTCCCGTGGTCGCAGATCATTGTCGACAGCAATGGTGTGGTGAAAAAGGCGTGGCAGCTGCAGCCGGAAAGCTCGGCGGTGGCGGTGCTGGATAAAAACGGCGTAATTAAATTCGCCAAAGACGGGCAGCTTTCACCGCAGGAAGTGCAGCAGGTGATTACGCTGGTGGATCATCTGGTCAAAGAATAGTGGCATAAAAAATCCCGGCTTTAACGCCGGGATTTGCATTTTTCAGGCAGGGTTTAGAACAACGAAACCCGAAAACCCGGATTGAGGAAGGATTCACGCGGCGTATACAGCAAGGTCTGCCCGGTCCAGTCATTCACCTTGGCACCCGCAGCAATCGCTACCGCATGCCCGGCACCGGTATCCCAAATATTGGTCGGCCCGAAGCGCGGATAAAGCTGTGCAGAACCTTCTGCCACCAGACAGAATTTCAGCGAAGAACCTACGGCAATCGTCTGATGTTCACCGAGTTGCGCCAGATAATCTTTCAGTTCCTGATCGTTGTCATAATGCGAACGGCTCACCACCACCAACGGCGGATGCGCTTCACTGACGTTAATCTGACGGCGCTCACCCTGATCTTCTTTCCAGGCTTTGCCTTCCGCCGCGCTGTACATCACTTTGGTCACCGGCACATACACCACGCCCAGCACCGGCACGCCATCTTCGATAAGCGCAATATTCACAGTGAATTCGCCATTACGCTTGAGGAACTCTTTGGTGCCATCCAGCGGATCGACCAGCCAGTACCGCGTCCAGCCCTGACGCTCGCTCCAGCTTTGCGGATCTTCCTCCGACAACATCGGCGTCTGTGGATCCAGTTTTTGCAGACCGGCTTTGATCACGTCATGCGCGGCAATATCTGCTGCGGTCACCGGTGAATCATCTTTTTTCTGACGGGCGTCGAGCGGCTGTTCGCCGTCATACACCGCCATAATGGCATCGCCTGCATCGCGCGCCAGCTGACAAATTTGCTCTAACATTTTCACCCTCGATGCATTCACTCTCATTGTTCAAGCCTAGTTTTTTTTGTCCGTAATAGCCATCCCGGAATGTTATCAGCCTGTCACTTACGCCGCGTCACGCCGTCATAAAAGGTGTTACATCTCACATTTATTTATGACAACTGATTACATTCTCAGCGAATTTTGAGATACATATCCGGTTTTTCTATTCCGGGCATCACCCTTTCTCTGGAGGCAAGGCAATGAATAAGCGTCATCTGACGTTATCCCTGTTGGCAACGCTGGTCGCATTACCGGCGTACGCGTCACAGGTGGATCTGCGCATCATGGAAACCACGGATCTGCACAGCAACATGATGGACTTCGACTATTACAAAGATAAACCGACCGAGAAATTTGGACTGGTGCGCACCGCCAGCCTGATCCAAGCGGCGCGTAACGAAGTAACTAACTCCGTCCTCGTCGACAATGGCGATATCATTCAGGGCAGTCCGCTGGGCGATTACATGGCGGCGAAAGGACTGAAAAAGGGCGATGTGCATCCGGTGTATCTGGCGATGAATACGCTCGATTATGCCGTCGGCAACCTGGGCAATCACGAATTCAACTACGGGCTGGATTATCTGAAGAAAGCGCTGGCGGGGGCGAAATTCCCCTATGTGAATGCCAACGTCATCGACGATAAAACCGGTAAACCGTTGTTCACGCCGTTCCTCATCACCGATAACGCTGTAAAAGACCGCGAGGGTAAAACCCATAATCTGCGCATCGGCTATATCGGCTTTGTACCGCCGCAAATCATGGTCTGGGACAAGGCCAACCTGCAAGGCAAAGTGACCGTTGCGGACATCACCGAGACCGCCAAAAAGTGGATCCCGGAAATGCGCAAACAGGGTGCTGACATCATTATCGCCATTCCGCACTCCGGCCTGTCCGGTGATCCCTATAAAACTATGGCGGAAAACTCAGTCTATTATCTGAGCGAAGTGAAAGGCATCGACGCCATCATGTTCGGCCATGCCCACGCGGTCTTCCCGAGCGAAGAATTTGCCAGCATCAAAGGCGCGGACATCAAACAGGGCACCCTGAATGGCATTCCAGCCGTGATGCCGGGCATGTGGGGCGATCATCTGGGCGTGGTCGATATGGTGCTGAATAACGACAACGGCAGCTGGAAAGTTGAAACGGCCAAAGCCGAAGCACGGCCTATTTACGACAAAGAGCAGAAGAAATCGCTGGCACCGGAAGACCAGGATCTGGTGAAAGTGCTCGCGCCGTCCCATGACGCAACGCGCGAATTCGTCAGTAAACCGATCGGGAAATCGACCGATAACATGTACAGCTATCTGGCGCTGGTGCAGGACGATCCTACGGTGCAGATCGTTAACAATGCGCAGAAAGCCTACACCGAACACTTCATTCAGGGCGATCCGGATCTCGCGGGCCTGCCGGTGCTGTCGGCCGCGGCACCGTTTAAAGTCGGCGGACGTAAAAACGATCCGGCCAGTTTTGTTGAAGTGGAAAAAGGCGATCTGACGTTCCGTAACGCGGCGGATTTGTATCTTTATCCGAACACGCTGGTGGTCATGAAAGTCAGTGGCCAGGAAGTGAAAGACTGGCTGGAATGCTCAGCCGGTCAGTTCAATCAAATAGATGTAAACAGCACCAAACCGCAGTCGCTGATCAACTGGGATGGTTTCCGCACCTATAACTTCGACGTGATCGACGGCGTGAACTATCAGATTGATGTCAGCCAGCCGGCGAAGTACGACGGTGAATGTACGCTCATCAACAAAGATGCCGAACGTATTAAAAACCTGACCTACAACGGTAAGCCGATTGATCTGAAAGCCACCTTCCTGGTCGCGACCAATAACTACCGTGCGTACGGTGGGAAATTCGCTGGCACTGGCGACAAGCATATCGCCTTTGCGTCGCCGGATGAAAACCGTTCCGTGGTCGCGGCATATATCAGCGCTGAAACTAAAAAGCACGGCGCAGTGACGCCAACTGCCGATAACAACTGGAAACTTGCGCCTGTTAAGGCTTCGCAACCGCTGGATATTCGCTTCGAAACTTCACCGGGTGACAAAGCGGCGGCCTTTATTAAATCTCACGCTCAGTATCCGCTAACGGCTAAAGGAACGGATGCCATCGGCTTTGAAATTTATCAGGTCGATTTGCAGAAATAAGCCCCTTCTCCAACGCCCCGTCCGGGGCGTTTTTTTCTCCTGTACTTCCTTTGAGCTATAGCTTCGCTTTAAACATGTATTTATAATGCATGTTATAAGATTTCATCATTTAACGAGGCTTCATCATGGACTATCGCGACCAACCCCTTGGTGCTCTGGCAGTTGCCATTCCCCGCGCCACCCGTTTATTTCGTCAATACGATCTGGATTTCTGCTGCGGGGGCAAACAAACTTTGCTGCGCGCCGTGACCAAAAAGGATCTGGATATCGATCTTATCGAGCAACAACTGGCTGAAATTGCTCAGCAGCCGGATACCTCGGCAGACTGGAAAGCAGCGCCGCTGGCGCAAATCATCGATTTCATCATCCCGCGCTATCACGACAGGCACCGTCAGGATCTACCTGAACTGGTACTGATGGCAGAAAAAGTCGAACGCGTTCACGGCGATAAAGCGCCCTGCCCGCACGGTCTTGCGGTCCAGTTGCAAATGATCCTCGACGAACTGACCAGCCATATGATGAAGGAGGAGCAGATTTTGTTCCCGATGATCCGCGACGGAATGGGACGTCAGGCGGCCGGTCCGATATCTGTCATGGAACGTGAGCATGATGATGCGGGTGAGATCCTCGAAGAGATCAAACGTCTGACCGATAACGTGACCCCGCCGGAAGGTGCCTGTGTGACGTGGCGTGCGCTGTATGCCGGGATCAATGAATTCATCACCGACCTGATGGAACACATCCATCTTGAAAATAACCTGTTGTTCCCGCGGGCATTGCGCGGCGAATAAACCGGCGTTGCCATAAACTCCGGACGTAAAAAAGGGCGCATTTGCGCCCTTTTCATTTCTGTGTTCCGTCGGGAATTACAGAATTTCCAGCAGCTCAACTTCAAAGATCAGTGCGCTGTAAGGAGGGATGGACGCACCCGCGCCACGCTCGCCGTAAGCGAGGTTATGAGGGATGTACAGCTCCCACTTGGAGCCGACCGGCATCAGGGTCAGGGCTTCGATCCAGCCTGCGATCACGCCGTTAACCGGGAATTCAGCCGGTTCGCCGCGCTGCACCGAGCTGTCGAACACGGTACCGTCGATCAGTTTACCGGTGTAATGAACGCGTACGCGATCCTGACGGCCTGGGATGGTACCTTCGCCCTGAGTAATCACAGAGAATTGCAGGCCGGACTCGGTGCTGCTCACGCCTTCGCGCTGTGCGTTCTGAGCCAGGAATTCCTGACCCTGAACGGCCAGTGCTTCCTGACGTTCACGACGGACAGAGTCAGCACGTTCGTGGACTTCGCGCAGTGCACGGTGAACCACGTCTACAGGAACGGCTGGCGTGTTCCCTTCCAGCGCGTCACGTAAGCCTGCCAGCAGTGCATCAGGCTCTAAGCCCTGCAAACCTGATTCCTGCAACTGTTGACCGACCTGCAGGCCGATACCGTAACTTGCCTGCGCTTCTACGCTGTCAAATGAAGGGGTAGTCATGAATTTTCCTTAGCTCTTAAAAATGTCGAACGCGCAGCATAGCAGTGCAGAGCTTTTGGGTAAAATCCTCTCTGAGGCAACATGACGGCGGACGCAGTTCATTCCACTTTTCGATAAATTTTTCGCTTTTGTCGCCATCCAGGCCATCGTTTGAATGATATTTATGCTTTGTCCCTTTCCGCATCAAGCAGTTAAACGGCTATACTAGGCAGCAACAGACAGTCGAAAATGCGACAGTTAACAAGAGAGGTCGTCATGGGCAGAATCCCGCCCAGGAGAAGGAAAGCCATCCGTATTTATCAACCCATGTTGAGATCCTGGATTGCCATTATGAAAAGGCCAATGCGAGACACGACAGCGCAGAGTGACAGCGAAAGCGAAGAAACGACCGGGCAACCCGAGACGAACCCTTCTGCTGCCTCCAAAAGCAAAATGCTGTTGAGCAAAATCTGGCACCTGAGCGACGGCTTCCACTGGATGTCGCCACTGCCTTATGCCCATCGTCGCGGCATTATCATCAGCGTGCTGGTGATCCTTATCGCCCTGCTATGGCCGTATACGCCGGAAAATACTTACGCTCCTTCGCAACCGCAACAGCCGACAAGCATTCCGATGCAGGCCGATTTGCGTAACGATCAGGGCCGTACCACACAGATGGCACAGCCTGAACCTGTTCAGCCACAGGCGAACGACACCAGTGCCACATGGCGTAGTTATCAGGTGCAGTCAGGTCAGACGTTGGCGCAGCTGTTCCGCGATAACAATATGGCCGTTAACGATGTGTTTTCGATGGCGCGGGTAGAAGGCGCGGAGAAACCGCTGAGTACGTTGAAAACCGGACAGGAAGTGAAGATTCAGCGCGATGCGCAAGGAGTCGTGAAAGCGTTACAGGTCACGACCGAACAGAACGTTACCGTAACGTTTGTCCGTCAGTCGGACGGCAGCTTCCAGCGCGAAAACTGATACGCCTGCCAGAGTCCCTCTCTGATAAAACATTTTCCCTGACGCAGAAATGCAAAACGCCGGCACAGGGCCGGCGTTTCAGGGTTACCTTCTGCGTTATTACGCTTCTGGAACCACAACGACATTCAGTTTAGCGAATACGTCGCTGTGTACCTGGAACTCAACTTCGTGTTCACCAGTGGTACGCAGAACGCCATTCGGCAAACGAACTTCGCTTTTTGCAACTTCAACGCCAGCTGCAGTCACTGCATCAGCAATATCGCGAGTACCGATAGAGCCGAACAGTTTGCCTTCGTCGCCTGATTTAGACGCGATGGTGACTGAACCCAGTTCGTTGATTTTAGTTGCACGAGCTTCAGCAGCGTTCAGAACGTCAGCCAGTTTGGCTTCCAGTTCTGCACGACGTGCTTCGAAGAACTCAACGTTTTTCTTGGTAGCAGGAACAGCTTTGCCCTGTGGTACCAGGAAGTTACGAGCGTAGCCCGCTTTAACGTTAACTTGATCACCCAGGCTGCCCAGGTTTGCTACTTTATCAAGCAGAATAACTTGCATTACCTTAACCTCTCAAAGTCGTTTATGGACAGTGGCCTATTACTGATGACGATCAGTATATGGCAACAAAGAAAGGTAGCGAGCGCGCTTGATACAACGAGCGAGCTGACGCTGGTATTTTGCACGAGTACCGGTAATACGGCTCGGGACAATTTTACCGCTTTCGGTAACGTAGTTTTTCAGCGTAGCGATATCTTTGTAATCAATCTCTACAACGCCTTCCGCGGTGAAACGGCAGAACTTGCGACGACGGAAATAACGTGCCATTAGGCTAGTCTCCAGAATCTATCAATTCAATCTGCTCGGCATGTAACACCACTTTGTTCAGTCCATTGCGCCCTTGATGGCAACTAATGAAACCAGAAACAGTGAGTTGCGTGCCGACCGTTATACTGTGAGTTAATGCTTGTGACGCTTGTCCACTGACAACCACAGGCATTCTGCACCATGTTTGTCGGTTAAATCCGGCCTCCTGCTGCTGCGAGCGATGCTCTAGCACGAACTGACAGTGAGGAATGCCCGAAGGACTGACTTTACGAATGGGGGTCTTGCACACTGTGCCGGACAACACCAGACGATTCGCCGTCACGGCAATTACTCTTCAGAATCCCCAGCTTCAGCATCATCATTAGCTTCAGCGAAATCTTCACGACGATCACGACGTTCGTCTTTCGCTTTAACCATTGGAGATGCTTCAGTTACCGCGTGTTTAGTACGCATAACCATGCTACGGATAACGGCGTCGTTGAAGCGGAAGTTTGTTTCCAGCTCATCGATCGCTTCCTGCGGGGCTTCAACGTTCAGCAGAACGTAGTGAGCTTTGTGCAGTTTGTTGATCGGGTAAGCCAGTTGACGGCGGCCCCAGTCTTCCAGACGGTGAATCTGACCAGCAGCGTTAGTGATTACTGCACTGTAACGCTCGATCATGCCCGGAACCTGTTCGCTTTGGTCAGGGTGTACCATAAATACGATTTCGTAATGACGCATAGAATTGCTCCTTACGGATTATTCAGCCTCCTGTCAGGGTCAACCGCGGCCCATGGAAGCAAGGAACGTGTTATGTGTGCGGTCGAAAAAATGACGGGGAATTATATGTACAGCCCCGCCGAAACTCAAGGAGAAAGACAGATTAATTTCTCTACAGCTTTTGCGCGAAGAATGCGGTGGCTTCTGCAAGCGCATGCACCGTCACTTTATGTTTGGCTTCGGACTCAGAAATGAACGTCAAATGGCTGTCTGCGCCGCTGCCCGCCAGTTCCTGTTGCAACCGTAAACTTTCGCCAAACGGCACCACGTCATCCTGCTCGCCATGCCAGACAAACAGGGGTTTATCGGCAATTAATGCCGCTTTTCCGGTGATATCGAGGCTCAGTAATGGCGCAGCTTCGCGCTCAAAAACTTCGCGCTGTGCGCTGTCACCGGCGGTGCAGGCCGGGAAAAGGTGATGTGATAAACGCGAGAAATAGCCCGAGCCCATCAGGTTCGCCGCCACTTTTACCCACGGGAATTTCACCAGCGCGGCCATGGTTGTCATGCCACCCATTGATACGCCACCGACGCCAAGGCGAGCCGGGTCCGCCAGACCGCGTCCGACAAACACGTCCTTCAGCACCGCCAGTTCTTCCACGTTGTTTTGCAATATGCGCCAGAAGTGCGCCACACATTTTGCCTGGTCACTTTCGGCGCGGGCACCGTGCATGAGCGCATCGGGCAAGATCACGCGAAAACCGGCCTTTGCCAGCGTATAGCCAAAATAGGAGTAGATCTCTTTTGAGGATAAAAAGCCGTGGTAGAAAAAAATCGTCGGGAGCTGCTGCTGATATTGTCCGGCAGGCACCGCGTGGATGACCTGGATCCCTTCAATATTTTCTTCATACATCTCAACCATCTGATACCCCATTTGCGCATGCTGGAAAAGAAAGCCACTTGAGTCTGTTTTTTCATTTTACTGGCAGGAAACCGGGCGACCAGACCTTTTTCGTATGATTTATAACCGGTTATATAAAGCGTACTGAACCTGGCGGTTTTACCTTAATTCAAATTCATAGTTTCAATATTATTTCTTTGATTCAGATCAATTTTTATTGAAATAAGTAGTTACATTTGATCATTAATCCTTTCCGATTTTACGCCGTTAGTGCGCTATCAAAAGCTAACGGAAAACCCCATGAAAACGGCATCAAAACGCTCATTTCGTCGATGGAGCATAGGCGCGAAACTCGCCACCATCGCCTCCCTGCTAGTCGGGACATTATTTATTATTTTCACGCTGTCACTGACCCATTCCGCCGGAAAACAGGTGAATGAACTGGCGGTGAACGCCATTTCCGAACAGGTGACCGGCGTGGTCGACATGATTGAAATGTATAACGCCAGCCTGAATGCCGAAGTGGACAGCTATACGCGGTTGTTCAGCCATTTCCTGCCAGAAAATTTTGAGCTCGATACTGCCAGTCCGGTCATGGTCGGCGAACAATCTGCACCGGTCATCAAAGCCGGCGGTAATCCGCTGAATCTTGACAGCAAAATTCCCGACGATTTTCTGGCACGGACCGGCGCGATTTCCACCGTGTTCGCTCGCCGTGGCGACGATTTCATCCGCGTTACCACTTCCCTCAAAAAGCAGGACGGCACCCGTGCCATCGGCACGCTGCTCGATAACACCAGTCCGGCTTATACCAAAATCATGGCCGGTGATTCTTTCAGCGGGCTGGCCACGCTGTTTGGTAAAAAATACATCACCAAATATCAGCCGGTGCGTGATGCACAGGGTAGCGTGATTGGGATTCTGTTTGTCGGTATTGATATCACCGCAGAATACGCCGATATGCGCGCGAAAATCCTGTCGAAACGCATCGGCGAGCAGGGTTCTTTTTTTGTGCTCAATAGCGCACCCGGCAAGGATCTGGGGAAATATCTGGTTCATGCGACCGACGAAGGGAAAACACCGGCATGGCCGGAAGGCGTGCTGGATCAGGTGATGTCGCAGTCACGCGGCGAACGCGAGTACACCGATGCCACCCGTCAGCATCAGCAATTTATTGTGTATGCCAATGTGCCCGCCTGGCATTGGGTGGTGGTCGGCACCACGGACAAAGACAGCCTGATGGAACAAGTGACCCGCACGCGTAATCATTTCCTGATGATAAGCCTGCTGGCACTGGCGTGCTTTGCGGCGCTGTTTATCTGGCTGACGCGCAAACTGGTCAGCCGCCCGCTCAGCGACGTAGTTTATATCGCCCAGCAGTATGCCAGCGGCGATTTGCGCGCACGCGCCGAGACGCAACGCGTTGATGAGATTGGCGCACTGATGCACGCCATTGACGGCATCGGCCACGGGCTGGAGAAAATCGTCGGCGAAGTGCGTCTGGTCTCTTCTGAAATCATGCACAACACGCAGGCGCTCTCCTCAGACAGTGATCGGATCAATCAGCAGATTGGTACGCAGGCCAGCAGTCTGGAAGAAACGTCGGCCAGCATGGAGCAGATCACCGCCACGGTTCAGAACACGGCGGATAACTCCACGCAGGCGACGCAGCTGGTGCAGCAAACGGACACTGCGGCGACGGTCGGCTCCGAGGCGGTCGATCAGTCCGTTGAAAGTATGGAAGCCATCAAACACGCTTCAACGCGTATTGCGGACATCACGACGGTCATTGAAGGCATTGCCTTCCAGACCAATATTCTGGCACTGAATGCTGCCGTTGAAGCCGCCCGCGCGGGTGAGCATGGCCGTGGCTTCGCCGTGGTTGCCGCCGAAGTCCGGGCACTGGCGCAACGCAGTTCGAATGCGGTGAAAGAGATCGAAAATCTGGTGGCAGATTCCCTGAGCAAAGTGGAAGACGGCCACAAGAGCGCCGCCAAAACACAGGCAAACATGAGCAATATTCTCCAGGGGATCCGTCAGGTGAAAGTGCTGATGAGCGATATTGATATCGCCTCGCATGAGCAGTCAGCAGGTATTTCGCAGGTGAACATCGCCATTATGCAGATCGGTAAAGCGACGCAGGAGAATGCCACGCTGGTGGAAAACTCACAGCAAACGGCCGCCGCGCTGAGCGAGCAAGGGCGTCATCTTTCACAACTGGTCAGCGTATTTAAGATTTCACAACGTTAAGACGTGAGTCGCGCGGCAATAAACGCCGCGCAGACTCGCCAGCACACCGGGGAAAAGACTACACTCTGTGTATTACCCTTTTACCGGATATCACGATGAAATCCCTCCGAATCCCTGCTGCGCTGCTGATACTGGCGGCACTGAGCGGTTGCAGTAATCTGATGCAAACCACCCCCGTCCCGCCGCCCGCGCCGACGGAAAAAGCGCAGGAAGTCACCCGCGCTCAAACCTCTACGCTGACCAAAATCGGCAGCATTACTGCGGACGTGATTGGCAGCCCGATGGACGCCGAAGCGGAAATCCAGCGCAAAGCCGATGCGGCGGGTGCGCGGTATTACGTGATCATGTTTAACAGCGAAACCATTGTGCCGGGGCGTTGGTATTCACAGGCCACGCTGTACCGTTAAACCTTACTCTGCGCCGATGGCACGGTTGATCAGCAACTGACACAACCGTTCCGGCAGCAGCGTCTCACCCCGCGGGTCCAGCACCATCCGGCACCATGCGTCCGCCATCGGCGGCGAAGCGAATTCCAGCATTTGCGTCGCCGCCAGCAAATTAAACAACTGCCCGGTCAGCCAGCGCCCCTGTGCTTCTTCCGGCGTGCGCAGGCGTTGCAGAAACTGACGGGCGGCGCGATCAAATACCCGATTCTGGCCACGCGCCTGATGCAGAGCCTGTTGCAAGAGCTCTACGCTGGCTGGCAGCTTCCTGAGCGTTCGCAGTACATCGAGACACATAATGTTGCCAGAACCCTCCCAGATGCTGTTGACGGGCATTTCACGGTACAAACGCGGCAGCTCGCTGTCTTCGCAATACCCAATCCCGCCCAGCACTTCCATCGCCTCCGCCACAAACGGGATACCCTGACGGCACACTTCGAACTTGGCGGCAGGCGTCAGCAACCGGCACAGCAACTGCTCCGTCGGGTTATCCTGCGCACCCGACGCCGCCGCGAGACGCATCAGTAGCATCGTCTGCCCTTCGAGATGCAGCGCCATGCGGCTCAGCGTCTGACGCATCAGCGGTTGTTCGATCAGTGGCTTACCGAATACCTGACGCTGAAACGCATGATACAACGCCACCGAGAGCGCCCGGCGCATCATCGCATGGCTGCCCAGCGCGCAGTCGAAACGCGTATGACCGCCCATCTTCAGGATGTGGCGG
This sequence comes from Rahnella inusitata, assembly GCF_003263515.1. Classification (GTDB taxonomy): domain Bacteria; phylum Pseudomonadota; class Gammaproteobacteria; order Enterobacterales; family Enterobacteriaceae; genus Rahnella; species Rahnella inusitata. The sequence goes on from NZ_JYDE01000029.1 coordinate 19,296, forward strand.
ATGCCCTCACCCTCTTCACCCAGCAACCAGCCAGTGGCATTCTGAAACTCCACTTCGCTGCTGGCGTTGGAGCGGTTGCCGAGCTTGTCCTTGAGCCGTTCGATGCGCACGGCGTTACGTTCGCCGTCTGGCAATACTCGCGGCAGAAAGAAGCACGACAGCCCGCCCTCGGCCTGCGCCAGCACCAGATGTGCGTCGCTTTGGGGCACCGAGAAAAACCATTTATGTCCGACCAGATGATAGGGTTTGCCGCTGCCGCGACCTTCCAGCGCGGCAGCCCGCGTGGTGTTGCTCAGCACATCCGAACCGCCCTGCTTCTCGGTCATACCCATGCCAATCAGCACGCCTTTCTTCTGATCGCCGGACTGCAAATGCGGGTCGTAACGGTCGGACATCAGCGGTTTCAGCCAGCCCCGGAACTCTGCGGGCAGATATTTTTGCAGCAGCGGGATTGCTCCGAAGGTCATGGTCACCGGGCATAACGTCCCGGCTTCCACCTGGGCGTGGAGAATAAACCTTGCCGCGCGCGCGACTGCCGAACCGATGCGGGCATCTTCCTGCCACGGCAGATTATGTACGCGGTTGGCAATCAGTCCCTGCATCAGCAAATGCCACGCCGGGTGGAAACGCACATCGTCCAGGCGTTCACCCATGGCGTCGTAGCGCAAAAGATCGGGCGGATTGGCATTGGCCAGTCGGCCAAGCTCTATTGATTCTGCAGAACCTAACTGCTGCCCCAGAGAGGCCAGCACGTCGGCGTCCCATCCGGCCTGTTGCCGTGACAAAGCCTCTCGCAACGGAGTATCGGAGAGAAATAAATTGCTGTTACTCAGCGGTTTGGGTTGATTGAAAACCCGGTGTGTTTCCCAGTTCATCGCCTGCTCCCTTATAAAAGGACATGGCATCAGTATGGTAAAAATGGGGGAATTAACAGGTGGACAGATCACAAAGACAGGAATGCAAACGGGAGCCCTGAGGCTCCCGTTTTAGACAAGGGTGAAGAAAACTGAACTCAGCTCTTCTTCAGACCGCGCTGGCGCACGGCTTCAAACAGGCAAACGCCGGTCGCGACGGAGACGTTCAGTGAAGACACGCTGCCGGCCATAGGAATGCTGATCAGCTCGTCGCAATGTTCACGGGTCAGACGGCGCATACCTTCGCCTTCCGCGCCCATCACCAGCGCCATCGGGCCGGTCATTTTGCTCTGATAAAGATTGTGATCGGCTTCGCCCGCCGTCCCGACGATCCAGACATTGTGCTCCTGCAACACACGTAACGTGCGTGCGAGATTGGTCACGTTGATCAACGGTACGTTTTCCGCTGCACCGCTGGCGACTTTTTTCGCCGTCGCGTTCAGTTTGGCGGAGCGGTCACGCGGAACAATCACAGCATGGACACCGGCGGCATCGGCAGTACGCAAACATGCGCCAAGGTTATGCGGGTCGGTCACGCCGTCCAGCACCAGCAGGAACGGAGATTCGAGGCTTTCCAGCAGCGCAGGCAAATCGTTTTCCTGATACTGACGACCTTCGCGCACACGGGCAATGATCCCCTGATGCACGGCACCTTCGGATTTCTCATCCAGCCACTGGCGGTTGGCCACCTGGATCACAATGCCGCTGGCTTCCAGCTCGTCGATCAACGGCTTCAGACGTTTGTCGTCACGGCCTTTCAGAATAAAGACTTCCAGAAAGCGCTGCGGATCGTTGTCGAGTAAGGCTTTAACGGAATGAATACCGTAGATAATTTCGCTCATGATGCTCTTTAAAATAGACTTGCGGACAGCATGCTGTCCGCAATTTAACGAAGGATTGCGGGCGATTCTATCATAGAAGAATCGCCCGTCAGGCTTAGCTTTCTACTGACTTTTTCTTAGCGCGTTTAGATCGGGTCGCCGCAGCAATTTTCGCCGTTTTATCAGAAGGCTTTTTGGCTTTCTTCGGCTTACCGTCTTTGCCCACTGCGCTCACCGCTTTTTCTTTCTTCGGCTTTGCAGGCTTCGCGTCGTCTTTGCGGAATGCGCTGTCCGGCTCGAAGTTAGCGCCTTTTTTGCCTGTACGGCGTCGACCTGCATTAGCAGGTGCGGTAGAACGCATAGTGCGCTCCCCGCCTTTCTTCTCGCGATCGCGCGCTGTTTTACCTTCACCGCGCGCCTTGCGGGTGCTGGAGACCAGAGCGAAATCGATTTTACGCTCGTCCATGTGAACGGCTTCAACGCGGATTTCCACCGTGTCACCCAGGCGGTAAACCGCACCTGAAGATTCGCCCACCAGACGCTGTCCGATGTTGTCATAACGGTAGTAGTCGTTGTCCAGAGAGGAAACGTGGACCAGACCGTCGATGAACAGATCGTTGAGACGCACGAAGAAACCGAAACCGGTTACGCTGGCGATGGTGCCGGTAAAGACTTCACCGACGTGATCCTGCATAAAGTCGCATTTCAGCCAGTCAGCCACGTTGCGGGTAGCTTCGTCCGCACGGCGTTCTGCCATCGAACAATGCTCGCCCAGTTGCAGCATGTCTTCATAATCACTGTGCCAGCCGCCGGTCGGCGTCCAGCGATCTTTCAGTGTACCGTGCTCTTTCGCCAACAGGTACTTGATGGCGCGGTGCAGTGCCAGATCCGGATAACGACGAATCGGTGACGTAAAGTGCCCGTAGGACGGCAGCGCCAGACCGAAGTGACCGCGGTTTTCCGGGTCATAAATCGCCTGTTTCATCGAACGCAGCAACATAGTTTGCAGCATTTCGCGGTCAGGACGCCCCGCCAGTTCATCCATAATCTGAGCGTAATCTTTCGGATCAGGTTTCAGGCCACCGCCCATCACCAGACCTAACTCGCCCAGTACGCTGCGCAGCGCGGAGATATGGTCATCGCTTGGACGGTCATGCACACGGAACAGCGCAGGTTCATTATGTTTTTCAACAAAACGCGCCGCCGCGATGTTCGCGAGGATCATGCACTCTTCAATCAGTTTGTGTGCGTCGTTACGTACGGTCGGTTCGACACGTTCGATACGGCGTTCAGCGTTGAAGATGAACTTCGCTTCTTCCGTTTCGAAAGCGATACCGCCACGTTCTGCACGTGCCTGATCGAGCATTTTGTACATGGTGTGCAATTCTTGCAGATGCTTAACCAGCGGAGAATATTGCTCACGCAGCTCTTCGTCACCATCAATGATGCGCCAGACTTTGTTGTAGGTCAGACGGGCGTGGGAACTCATCACCGCTTCGTAGAATTTGGAGCTGGTCAGCTTACCTTGCGCAGAAATGGTCATCTCGCAGACCATACACAGACGGTCCACCTGCGGATTCAGGGAGCACAGGCCGTTGGACAGCACTTCCGGCAGCATCGGAACAACCTGCGACGGGAAATACACGGACGTGGCGCGGCTGCGCGCTTCGTCATCCAGCGCGGTGCCGTGACGCACGTAATAACTCACGTCGGCGATAGCCACCCACAGGCGCCATCCACCACCGCGTTTTTTCTCACAGTACACGGCGTCATCGAAGTCGCGTGCGTCTTCACCATCAATGGTGACCAGCGGCAGACTGCGTAAATCGACGCGGCCTTTTTTCGCTTCTTCCGGCACCTGTTCGCTCAGGTCTTCGACCTGTTTCAGCACCTGTGGCGGCCAGACGTGCGGGATCTCATGGGTGCGCAGTGCGATATCGACCGCCATGCTGGTGCCCATTTTATCGCCCAGCACTTCGACAATTTTACCGACCGCTTTGGTACGGCGGGTCGGACGCTGAGTCAGCTCGACCACGACCATATAGCCCATGCGCGCACCGTTAATAGCGTCGGCTGGGATCAGGATATCGAAGCTCAGGCGGCTGTCATCGGGCACTACAAAACCGGCGCCAGCGTCAGTAAAGTACCGGCCTACGATCTGGCTCATTTTCGGCACCAGGACACGCACGATGCGCGCTTCACGGCGGCCTTTACGGTCGGTTCCGACCGGCTGTGCTAATACCACGTCACCGTGGATACACATTTTCATTTGTTCAGCAGAAAGGTAAACGTCGTCTTTCTTCACGCCTTCAAGGCGCAGGAAGCCGTAACCATCACGATGACCAATCACCGTACCTTTGAGTAAATCCAGGCGTTCCGGCAGCGCGTAGCACTGGCGGCGTGTGAAGACCAGCTGGCCATCACGCTCCATCGCACGCAGACGACGGCGCAGGGCTTCCAGCGATTCTTCGCCGGACAGGTTCAGTTCGTTACCGATTTCTTCACGGCTGGCAGGTGTTTCACGTTTCGCGAGGTGTTCGAGAATAAATTCACGACTGGGAATAGGTGATTCGTATTTTTCTGCTTCTCGTTCCAGGAATGGATCTTTTGACATAGCGGTTCCTCCGTTGCCATCAGCAGTTTGTTGAAAGTCTTTCATTCAACAAGCAATAATTTGTAGAGCGGCGAGTTATCTTTGACCATATCGGCCAGAGTGTACTGATTCAGCTCATCAAGAAAATGTTCTACAGCAGTGTGCAGGACATGTTTTAGCCGGCATGCGGGCGTGATATGACAAAAGTCACTGTCACAGTTGACCAGTGAAAGCGGCTCGAGTTCGCGAACCACATCGCCAATGCGGATTGTCTGTGCCGGTTTACCCAGCTTTATGCCACCATTCTTTCCGCGAACGGCGGTCACCAGACCTGCACGACTTAACTGATTTATGATTTTCACCATGTGGTTACGCGACACACCGTAAACCTCGGTGACCTGCGAAATGTTGGTCATCTGATCGTCAGGCAACGACGCCATATAAATCAACGCTCTCAAACCATAATCAGTGAAACTCGTTAACTGCACACATACCTCTGGGTAGTTTTTACCCGTTCTTTCCACATCAATGAAGATTAAGGGAAAAATTGATTTTTTTAAGAAAACACAATGATGATAAACCAGCCAGCAAGTTTGCGGCTAATCATTTAAATAGTGGATGCTTTATGGGAAGTAAACAAGCGCAGACAGGCAGAAAAAAATAAACCGGGCAAATTAGCCCGGTTATGACGTTTTTACACAATCAGCTCAGGCTGTTATGCGTCAAACGGGTCACGCAGAATCATGGTTTCGCTACGATCAGGGCCTGTCGAGATGATATCAACCGGTACTTCGGTCAGCTCTTCGATACGCTTGATGTAGTTCAGTGCTGCCTGTGGCAGTTTCTCGACCTGTTTCACACCAAAGGTGGTTTCTGTCCAGCCTGGCATGATTTCGTAGATTGGCTCGATACCTTCCCAGCCTTCTGCTGCCAGCGGTGTTGTGGTCATTTCGCGGCCATCAGGCATACGGTAACCAATACACAACTTCACTTCTTTCAGACCGTCAAGCACGTCCAGTTTGGTCAGACAGAAACCAGACAGGGAGTTGATCTGCACAGAACGACGCACAGCAACGATGTCCAGCCAGCCGCAACGACGGCTACGACCGGTGGTCGCGCCGAACTCGTTACCTTGCTTACGCAGGAACTCGCCGGTTTCGTCGAACAGTTCTGTTGGGAACGGACCTGCACCTACACGGGTGGAATAGGCTTTTACGATACCCAGTACATAATCGACGTAACGTGGACCAATACCAGAACCGGTAGCGACGCCGCCTGCGGTGGTGTTGGAAGAGGTTACGTACGGATAGGTACCGTGGTCGATGTCCAGAAGCGTACCCTGCGCGCCTTCGAACATGATCAGATCGCCACGCTTACGCGCGCCATCCAGCAGCTCAGACACATCAACTACCATTGCCGTCAGAATGTCGGCGATAGCCATGACATCTTGCAACGTTTTCTCGAAATCAACGGCTTCGACTTTGTAGTAGTTGACCAGCTGGAAGTTATGATAATCGATGATTTCTTTCAGCTTGATAGCGAAAGTATCTTTGTTAAAGAGATCGCCAACGCGCAGACCGCGACGGGCAACTTTATCTTCATAAGCCGGGCCGATACCGCGACCGGTGGTGCCGATAGCTTTATCGCCACGCGCTTTTTCACGCGCCATGTCTAAGGCGACATGGTAAGGCAGGATCAGCGGGCAGGCTTCAGAGAGTAACAGACGTTCGCGTACAGGGATGCCACGAGCTTCAAGTTCGCCCATTTCTTTCATTAAGGCGTCAGGCGCCAGAACAACACCGTTACCGATGATGCTGGTGACATTTTCACGCAGAATGCCAGAAGGAATTAAATGAAGAACGGTTTTTTCACCGTTGATAACCAGAGTGTGACCGGCGTTGTGACCGCCCTGATAGCGCACAACATATTTAGCCCGTTCAGTAAGCAGGTCTACGACCTTGCCTTTCCCTTCATCACCCCATTGAGTGCCGAGTACGACGACGTTCTTACCCATCTCAAGAATCACCAGGTTGCTTAAAAAAGGATTCTAACATCTCATTCTGTGCTTTCCAGTACTTTTAGCATACGTTTGCGGGAAAAATTTCAATTGCGTGCTACCGGTCTCGGGCAGACGTGACACCTGACATGTAACAAAAGCTCAGCCACCGAGATGCGTACGCAACATGTAGTAAATTACGAAGCCTGCAACCACAAGTGCCCCGCCAAAACGGCGTAAAACCGCGTCCGGAAGATTTGCTAAAGCCAGGATCATTTTTCTCCATGATTTTGGATAAACCATCGGGCCCAGGCCTTCAAGAACCAAAACTAATGCCAGCGCCAGCAAAATTGTCGAATTCATGTTCAGAGTGTCTCTGTGCTTCCCTTGAGAAAAAACAGAAGGGTTTTAAAAAAGACAAAAGGCCCCTCAGGGCCTTTTGGAAATTGCAGAAGCAATTATTTATTTTTTTCAGGTGACTTCATGAAGCGGAAGAAATCGCTGTCAGGGCTTAACACCATGACGTCGTTACCGCTCTTGAAGCTGGCCTCGTAAGCACGCAGGCTACGAATGAATGCGTAGAAGTCAGGATCCTGGTTGAATGCATCAGCAAACAGTTTCGCCGCTTCGGCATCACCTTCACCGCGGGTGATACGTGCAGTACGTTCTGCTTCAGCAACAGTTCGGGTTCTTTCGTAATCCGCTGCAGCCTGAATCTTGGTCGCCTCTTCTTTACCCTGAGAAATGTGACGCAATGCAACCGCATTACGCTCAGCGCGCATACGATCGTAAATCGCACTGGACACTTCTTCCGGCAAGTTGATTTGTTTCAGACGTACATCGACAACTTCGATACCCAGCGCTGCCATGCTGTTCGGGTTAACCGCAGGCTGTTTGCCTTTAGTTTCCTGCTCAACACGTTTGGCTGCAGAGGCAATCGCATCATCCGCTTCGGTGGTGGCTTCAGGCTCATCACCTACGCTACCGGTATTGAGCGCATCACGGACATCCAGCGTCAGACGGCCACGCGAATCGGTCACGATGTCTTTCACATCCAGGCGACCAATTTCAGAACGCAGACGGTCACTGAATTTACGTTTAAGCAGAATCTCTGCCTGAGAGACGTCACCGCCGCCCGTTGCCAGATAGTAACGGCTAAAATCGCTGATACGCCATTTCAAGTAAGAATCGACGATTAAGTCTTTCTTCTCGCTGGTCACGAAACGGTCGGCCTGGTTGTCCATGGTCTGAATACGTGCGTCGAGCATTTTAATGGATTCCACGAAAGGAACTTTAAAATGCAGGCCCGGCGCATACACCAGAGGTTTGTTATCGCTGTCGCGCAGAACTTTGCCGAAACGTAGCACGATACCGCGCTGACCTTCCTGAACGACAAACAGTGAGGCATAAAGCGCCACCAGCACCACAACGACGATAAGTAAAATCGACTTACGCATTGTTATTCTCTCCCTACGCGAAGTGTATCGTCACGTTGTGCATTCACACGACGCTGATCCATGACACTGCCAGACGAACGGGAACTGCTGCTATCGGCACTGCTTTTGCCATTATTGCCAGTTAAACCCGGAACGGAAGGCAACAAACCTGTTTCATCACTTTTGGTATCGCTGGCCGCAGCATTGTTGCCACGCAGCATTTGATCCAGAGGTAACACCATCAGGTTGTTCCCTTTGTCACTCACCAGAACTTTACGGGTGTGACTGAGGACTTTTTCCATTGTCTCGATATACAGACGCTCGCGGGTAATTTCCGGCGCGGCTTTATATTCAGGCAACAGTTTAGAGAAGCGGGCGACTTCACCCTGCGCTTCCAGCACGGTACGATCTTTGTAAGCTTTAGCATCTTCAAGCAGGCGCTGAGCTTCACCATTGGCCAGAGGCTGGATTTGGTTAGCGTAGGCTTCTGCTTCACGGATCGACTGTTGTTCCCTTTCACGGGCAGCGATCGCGTTATCGAAGGAGGCTTTTACTTCTTCAGGCGGACGTGCGGTTTGGAAGTTAACGTCCTGAATGGTGATACCCATTTTGTACGGACGAATCGTTTCTTCCAGTACACGTTGGGTATCGCTACGCACGGTGGTACGGCCTTCAGTCAGGATTTTATCCATCGTGTATTTGCCGATAACGCCACGTAATGCGCTGTCAGTCGCCTGGCTCAGGCTGTCGTCAGGGTTGGCGACGCTGAACAAATAGGCCTCAGGATCGGTTACGCGGTACTGTACGTTCATCTCAACACGCACCACGTTCTCATCAGAGGTCAACATCACACCCGATGCGGCCAGCTCACGTACCGATTCTACGTTCACTGCGCGTACCTGATCGATGAAGGTCGGTTTCCAGTTCAGGCCCGGCTCAACCAGATGGCTGAACTTACCAAAACGGGTGACCACGCCACGTTCGGCTTCTTTAATGGTATAGAAACCCGTCGCAGCCCAGATAACCACCACCGCGGCAACCGCGATGCCCGCCATCCGGCTGCCACTCATTCCGTGACCGGAACCTGATGGCGTACCGTTGTTGTTATTGTTGTTGCCTGAACCTTTTCCACCGAAACCGCCCAGTTTTTTGCTGAGTTTACGGAAGATATCATCCAGGTCAGGTGGCCCCTGATTGCGGCCGCCTTTGTTGTCATTATTTCCACCAGAATTTCCACCAGAGTTGCCGCTATTATTATTGCTGCTGCCCCAGGGGTCGCGGTCCTGTCCGTTATTACCGGGCTGATTCCACGCCATGTTATAGCTCCATTATTCTATGATTGGTGTTCTTCAGGACAAATCAGACAGACTCTGGTTGCGGACATAGCTGGCCAGTTCCTGCTCTTGTTTGCAGAGGCGGTGCCAGTCAATAATGGGCATTCGCACCATCAGACCAATACTACCATCCTCTTCAATCCATTCTTTTTCTATCGCCTGAAGCTGGTAAAAACGGCTACGAAGGCGGCCTGCTTCCGGCGGCAAACACAATTCATGCTGCGCGATTTCGCCAGAGAGTCGCTCCGTTAATGCCTGAAAGAGCAACGGAATACCTTCACCGGTCACGGCTGAAAGCCAGACCCTGATCGGCAAGTTCTCCTCGTTGCGATCGATACGCGGAACAAAATCATCCAGCATATCTATTTTGTTCATCACTAACAGCGCAGGTATTTCATCTGCTTCGATCTCTGCCAGCACCGTATTTACCGCGTCGATATTTTCTTCAACCCGGATATCCGCTGCATCAATAACATGTAATAACAGAGATGCCTGTTGGGTTTCCTGCAATGTTGCTTTAAAAGCGGCAACTAAATCATGGGGCAGGTGACGAATAAACCCTACGGTGTCCGCCAAAACCGTCTCCCCGACATCCGCAACCATAATGCGTCGCAGCGTAGGATCCAGCGTAGCAAACAACTGATTGGCCACGTAAACATCGGCCTGAGTGATACGGTTAAAAAGTGTGGATTTCCCGGCGTTGGTATAACCCACCAAAGACACCGTTGGAATATCCGCACGTACGCGCGAACGACGACCTGTTTCACGCTGCTTAGCCACTTTTTCAAGACGGCTGAGGATCAGGGTAATTCTGTCGCGCAGTAAGCGGCGGTCAGTCTCGAGCTGGGTTTCACCCGGCCCACGTGCACCGATGCCGCCACCCTGACGTTCAAGGTGTGTCCAGCCGCGAACCAGTCGGGTAGCGATGTGGCGTAACTGCGCCAATTCTACTTGTAGCTTACCTTCGTGTGTTCGTGCCCGCTGGGCAAAGATATCTAAAATTAACCCGGTGCGATCGACAACGCGACATTCGCATAATGCTTCCAGGTTTCGTTCCTGGGCAGGAGAAAGCGAGTGATCAAATAGGATGACAGAAGCGCCCGTTGCTTTGACTGCGTCTGCAATTTCCTGGGCTTTTCCTTCGCCGACAAAGTATTTAGGGTGCGGTGCCTTGCGGCTCCCGGTGACGACTTGCAGCGCCTCTACACCGGCAGAAGAAACCAGCGATTCGAATTCGCTCAGGTCTTCCGTGTCTTTGTCTCTCGAGAAATAAATATGAACCAGAACGGCCTGTTCGCCGCCTTCATAACGGTCAAACAAGCTTGCGACCTCTCATTTGGATTAAATTCGACAGCCGGGGGTGCATAAGCAGAGTGGAAATACTTATGAACCCCTTCGTGGTTGACCAACGTTGCGCTTTATTCAGCGTCATCGTTTTCCTGCTGCGGCTGTTGCTGCGCAGACGGAGTACTGCCTTGATGATAGTTATTGGTGCTGCCCGTACCTGGATTATTGCTATGATGTGACACCGGGCGGGACGGCACTACGGTGGAGATAGCGTGTTTATACACCATCTGGCTAACCGTGTTTTTTAACAGAATGACAAACTGGTCAAAAGACTCAATTTGGCCTTGCAGCTTAATACCATTCACCAAGTAAATAGAAACCGGAACACGTTCGCGACGCAATGCGTTCAGGAACGGATCTTGCAAAGATTGCCCCTTAGCCATTCTATCTTTTCCTTATTAGTTTGTTGTTTGTAACTTTGAGCCTATCGGCTCGAAAATAAATCACATAAAAAATTCGCGCGTTGAGTACTCATCAATTGTACACAATCACCCAACCTATGCACTAACAACCTGAATTACACGGCTTAAGGCCTCGTCCGGCTTCTCTGAATCCAGCCATTCAACCTCCTCCCAACCTCGTAACCAGGTCATCTGGCGTTTGGCCAGCTGTCGTGTCGCGCAAACACCACGATAAACCATTTCATCGTAATCGAATTCACCAGATAAATATGACCACATCTGGCGGTAGCCGACACAGCGAATGGAAGGCAAATCCGTATGCAAATCGCCCCGAGCTAACAGCGTTCTGACTTCGTCTTCAAAACCATTGGACAACATCTGACTAAAACGTTCCTCAATCCGCTGATGTATTACTTCACGGCGGGTGGGTGCAATTGCAAACTGGTGAACGCGGTAAGGCAGCGTTTCACCCGAAATTTTAGTCAGTTCCGTTAAAGTTTTACCCGAAATATAAAAAACTTCCAGTGCTCTGGACAGTCTCTGCGGATCATTCGGATGAATTCGATTCGCGGCGACCGGATCAATCTCGCGTAATTGATCATGTAACGCGCTCCAGCCCTGCTCTGCCGCCTGCTTTTCGATGCGTTCACGCACGGTGGCATCAGCCTGAGGCAACGGTGATAATCCTTCAAGCAACGCCTTGAAATAAAGCATAGTCCCACCCACCAATAACGGGATCTTATTGCGTGAGGTTATTTCTGCCATTTCGCGCAACGCGTCGGCACGAAAATCGGCCGCCGAGTAAGCCTGAGTCGGGTCAAGGATATCAATCAGACGATGCGGGGCTTCCGCCAGCTCCTGCGCCGTGGGCTTGGCGGTGCCGATATCCATCCCGCGGTAGATGAGTGCGGAGTCCACACTGATCAGTTCAACGGGGAGATGCTTCATCAGCGACATCGCCAGCGCAGTTTTACCGGATGCGGTCGGCCCCATAATAAAGATTGCCGGGGGAGCGGAATGTTTTTCAGAATCAGTCATGCTTAAAAGCCGCCAGCGCGGGCTGTAAATCAAGAGGTTGCAGAAGTCCGGACGGGGGCGATTTCACCAACTGCGGGCATAGACGCTCAACATCCGTGAGTAATTGTATAGCCTGGGAAATTGTCCAGACCTCGTGCTCGCACCCACAGTGGCGGGCAAACCACATGGCTACCGCATCAGAAGTCACCTCCTGCTGAACAGCAAGGTAATCTAACAGGTCAGGTATCAACTTTTGTAAATTTTGTTGGCGTAATGGTAAAGGTACTGCGCGGACCGTCACACGCTGTGACTCGCTGAGCATTTCTAAACCAAAATGCTGTAATAACTGCTGATTTTTCGCCAGCACCGCTATCTCGTCTTTGGTGACCGTCAGCTTCAGCGGGATCAATAACGGCTGCGGACGCAATCCTTCTTCCGGCGGCGTCAGCTGCGCCCATTTCAGCCAGCGGTCGGCGACCGGCAGCGAAAGCATCACCAGCTGTTTGCCGCGTTCAAGCAGCGCATATTCCGCAGCGCACACCGTCAGCACGCGTCCGAAACTCTGGCTGTGCGATTCCAGCGCCGGTTCAGTGAGTGTACGGGCCGGTGATGCCACAGGCTTAGCGGCCTGTGCCACAGCAGGCGTGGGTTCCTGAAGGGAAAATGTTTCGGAAGAGGGTTGTAATAAACGCTGATAGACATTGCCTTCCGCGCGATTGTAAGCGGGTTCATTGCTCTGCGTCGCGGGCTCACGAGGATAGCTGGCCCGTGACGTTGCCGGGAAGACGTTTTCACGCGAAGCCGGTTTATCACGCTGAGAGTGCGTTGATTTTTCTGCCGGTTGCGAAAAATGATTGCCGCCCGCTGCCGGACGATTTTCCGGTTGCCATCGCGGTGTCTCTTCTTCCGCCTGCGGTTCTGCCAGAACCGGATTTCCCGCCTGTTGCAACACCGACATCACTGCCTGATAGATAAAATCGTGTACCAGCCGCGACTGATGGAACCGCACTTCATGCTTCGCCGGATGCACGTTAACATCCACCTGATGCGGATCGACATCCAGATACAGCACGTATGCCGGTTGCTGATCGTCTTTAAGCTGATCCTGATACGCCTGGCGGATCGCGTGATTAATCAGGCGATCTTTCATCATGCGGTTATTCACATAGCAATATTGCATGTCTGTCAGGCTTCGCGATCCGGCAGGATCGGCGACCCAGCCGCGGATGCCCAAATCACCGTGCGTCCATTCAACCTCCAGCGCGTGCTCGACAAATGTCGGGCTGCAAATGCTCGCCAGACGGCGGGAGGACTGGGAGGGATCTTTTACCGCACGGTACTGGCGGATCAGCTTGCCGTTGTGACTCAGATTGACGGAAACGTCGAAACGCGCCAGCGCAATACGGCGGACGACTTCATCAATATGGGTAAATTCAGTTTTCTCAGTGCGCATGAATTTGCGACGAGCAGGTGTGTTGTAAAACAGATCCAACACTTCGACGGTGGAACCCTGCGGATGCGCAGCCGGTTTCACCGTCACCGCCATATCGCGTCCTTCGGCGTAGGCCTGCCAGGCTTCGCTTTGATCTGCCGTGCGCGAGGTCAGCATCAGGCGGGACACCGAACTGATACTCGCCAGCGCTTCGCCGCGAAATCCGAGGCTCAGAATGGCTTCCAGATCGTCCAGACAGGTAATTTTGCTGGTGGCGTGACGCGCCAGCGCCAGCGCTAAATCGTCTTTACCTATGCCGCAGCCGTTATCACGTATGCGGATAAGTTTGGCGCCCCCGCGATCGATATCAATATCAATACGGGTTGCGCCTGCATCGAGGCTGTTTTCCACCAGCTCTTTCACCACGGAAGCCGGCCTTTCGACAACTTCACCCGCGGCAATCTGGTTAGCCAGCTGCGGGGGCAGTACCTTGATCGGCATAGCGGCTCCTGTGGAAGATGGTCGGTCAGACCGCCTTTACGACTGTGGAATAGTCAGGGTTTGGCCGAGCTGCACCTCGCCGGACTTCATGTGGTTGGCGGTTTTAATGTCCGTCATGCTGACGCCATATTTGCTGGCAATCGCTGACAGCGTATCGCCGCGCTGAACCTTATGCTTCGACGGCTTTTTCGCCGCTTTCGAGACTTTCGCCGTTGAAGCCGACGCCCCCGTTGCAGCTGATGTGCGGGTGCCCGCTGGCACTTTCAATCTCTGCCCGACCCAAACGCCGTCTTTTTTCAGTTTATTGAGATCGCGCAACGCCGCGTTGGTCGTACCGTAACTGTTGGCAATCCCCGTCAGCGTTTCGCCCCGCGTCACTTTATGGATCTGCGTGGCGCCCGCAGCACCGGCGGTCACTTCAATCGGGCCAGGCTGATTTACGGCAGTGTTGCCTGCCGGGCTACTGTCTCCCGCCGCTGCTGATGAGGCCAGCAGCGGACGGTTTTCGACCTTTGGGCCGTTTTGTATCGGATGCGACTGGAAATAATTACGCAGGCCAATGTGAATGGCTCGCGCAATTTTATCCTGGTACGCACTGCTGCCAAGCAGCCGCTCCTCGGTTCCGTTACTGATAAAGCCGGTTTCCACCAGCAGGGAAGGAATATCTGGTGAGCGTAATACGCCCAGACTGGCGTGCTCGGGTTTCGCTTTGTGCAGTGAGCCTACGCTGCGCAGTTCGCGCAATACACGGGTCGCCACGTCATAACCCACACGCTGCGAATGGCCGAATTGCAAGTCTAATACCGCCTGACTGAGATAAGGGTCAGAGGCGGTATTGGCCAGTACATCGCCTGCACCGCCGAGCAATTCAGACTGTTTCTCGTGCTGTTCCAGCCAGTTACCCATTTCACTGTTCGCACGACGGTTCGACAGCACCCATACCGACGCCCCGCGCGCGCTGCGGCTTGGTGCGGCATCCGCATGAATCGACACCAGTACATTGGCGTTTTTCTTGCGTGCGACGTCGGAGCGACCCATCACCGAAATAAAGTAATCGCCATCGCGGGTGAGTACCGGCTGGAACATCGGATCCGCGTTGAGGATCGCCTGCAATTTACGGGCAATCGCGATAGTGACGTTTTTCTCTTTCAGGCCGCCCGCGCCGATAGCACCCGGATCCTGCCCGCCGTGTCCGGCATCAATGGCAACAATGATTTTGCTGTCGCTGGTGGAAATAGTGGAAGAACGCGAGTTGTCTGGCGCGATGGCCGTCGAGGCAACGGTGGTCTTGTCATTCGTAAACGGATTGGATTTCGTCGACACCGCCGGCGTTCTGTTGGCATTTGGCGACGGCGTATTCGTCACAGTGGAAACTGGCGCCGTATTGCGCGGAGCGGCGGCGGCGGCATTCATGGTCAGCACCACGGTGTACTGGCTGCCGTCTTTCTGTTTGGTCGCGTTGGTTCTGACCTTCTGTTTAAGTTCAAAAACCAGACGCTGGCTTTGCGCATTCGGCGGCGTACTCGCCCGTACGCGCGTCACCAGATTCTGCCCGTTGAAGGTCAGCGGCAGGCCTTTCATCACGCCGTCCTGACGGATGTCCATTACTACCCGTTCAGGGTTATGCAGCGGGAAAAAAGAATAATCTGGCGAACCGTCGAAGGTAATGGTGACGGTCGATTGCGATGCACCGTTGGACACATTGATATTTTTCATGCCCGCCGCAAAGGCGCAAGCAGGTACAAGCACGGCACAGAGCATCAGCGTCGATATGAACATCGCCGCCGAAGAAAAAAGAGAAGTGATACGTGAGTTCATCGCGTAATCATCCTTGCTGTTGAACACGATGCAACAAATTCATGCCAGATTCAGAAACCGCGACAAGGGTCGCCGTACGTCCCTGAGGCTGATAATCCAGCGTCAGCTCGATGTCTGGTTCAGGCAAAACGCCCTCACCTTTTTGTGGCCACTCGACCAGACAAATGGCGTCCTGGGCGAAATAATCGCGGATGCCCATAAACTCGAGCTCTTCAGGGTCAGCCAGGCGATATAAATCAAAGTGATACACCGCAATACTGTCCAGCTGATAGGGTTCTACCAGTGTGTACGTCGGGCTTTTTACGTTGCCCTGATGCCCTAATGCCTGAAGAAATCCCCGGCTAAAGGTTGTTTTACCGGCTCCCAGATCGCCATACAGATGGATAACCGTTGAGCCTTCGCAGGCTTTCGCCAGTGAAGCACCTAGTTGCAGCGTTGCCGCTTCGTCGGGTAATGAGAGAGTAAGTTGATTCATTCAGTGATATCTATTTCTTCAGGTCTGGATTAACTAACGGAGCAATCACCGCTAAAAGATCGGTCGCCAGCATACCGCGCGTTCCCTGCCGCCGGGCGATTTCGTCTGCAGCGGCGCCGTGAATCACTGTTCCCGCGCAGGCCGCATCATACACATTCAGTTTTTGAGCGAGCAAGCCGCCAATAATACCAGAAAGCACGTCGCCCATGCCGCCTGATGCCATACCGGCATTTCCAACGTCCGCTACCGCCAGCTCGCCCTGTTCGCCGGCGATTAACGTGCCTGCGCCTTTGAGCACCACCACGCCGCCATACTGGTCAACGAGTTTCCTGACAGAAAGTAAGCGGTCACTCTCAATGTCCTTCACGGTACAACCGAGCAGACGTGCTGCCTCGCCGGGGTGCGGTGTCAGTACGCGATTTTGCCGTTTCTCAGGTGCGATTGCCAGCAGGTTCAGTGCATCCGCGTCCCATAAGGCCGGTTTATCACATTTCGCTACGCGTTCCAGCGCCTGTTTGCCCCAGGTTTTCTGGCCTAAGCCGGGGCCGATGACAATAACATCCGCCCATTCCAGCGCCTCATTAAGAGATTCTGCCGTTAACTCCTGCACCATCAACTCAGGTCTGGCGGTGAGTAATGGCCCGGCGTGTTGTTTGTGAGTGAGTACTCGCACTAATCCGGCACCGGTGCGCAATGCGGCTTCCGACGCCATACGGATAGCCCCGGCAAAGCCGACATCACCGCCGATAACCACTAACCGCCCATGCTCGCCTTTGTTGGAACAAGGACGACGCGGAGACAGCCACTGGCCAATCTGGGTGGCATCCAGACGCTGCAACAATGCCGTATGGCCTCTAAGCCAGCTATCCAGCCCAAGCGCAGCATAATGCAGACTGCCGACGTAATCGCGCGACTGCCCGGTCAGTAAACCCGGTTTGAGTGCGATAAAGCTGATGGTGTGATTGGCATGAACTGCCCTGCCGGCAGCCTGCCCGGTTTGTGCGTTAAGCCCGGAGGGAATATCCAGAGAAACGACCGGCGCGGAGGCGGCATTCATGGCGTCGATCAGAGTAGTGTACGGCGCGTGCGGGGCGCACGATAACCCGGTGCCCAGCAGTCCGTCGATAATCACATCAGCATCTTCTGGCCATTGCGCATTTGAAGAGCCGACCCTACCGCCGCACGCCAGCCAGCCTTGACGTGCCTGTTGCGCTTCCTCAGGAAGAGCTTTGTCGTTTTCGACAGCCAGCAGCGTCACACGCAGACCCGCATTTTTTGCCAGTCGCGCCACCTCGTAGCCATCTCCGCCATTGTTACCGTGGCCGCACAAAACCAACCAGTGGCGGGCGTCAGGATATGTGCGCTGCGTCAGCGAAAAAGCTGCCTCAGCTGCGCGCTGCATCAGCGTGAACAGAGAAATCCCTGTTTCCTGCGCGGCCTGACCTTCAACCTTACGCAGCCATTCAGCAGAAAATACGGAATGTGGTAAACTCGCCTCGTTTCGTTTTTCACGTTGGTTCGTCATGACACTCCCTCTCGATCTCGTTCAACTGGCTCAACATATCAAGCAATGGGGCCAATCGCTAGGCTTCCAGCAGGTTGGCATCTGCGATACAGACTTATCTGCAGAAGAACCTAAACTGCAGGACTGGCTTGATAAACAATATCATGGCGAGATGGAATGGATGGCGCGCCACGGCATGTTGCGTGCGCGTCCTCATGAGTTGCTGCCCGGTACGTTGCGAGTGATCAGCGTCAGAATGAACTATTTGCCCGCCAAAGCCGCCTTTGCCAAAACCCTGAACAACCCGCAACTCGGTTACGTCAGCCGTTATGCACTGGGGCGCGACTATCACAAAGTGCTTCGCCAGCGTCTGAAAAAGCTGGGTGACATGATTCAGGCTTACTGCACCGAACAACAATCTGACCATGCGGTGACGTTCCGCCCGTTTGTCGATTCAGCTCCCATCATGGAACGTCCTCTGGCAGCCAAAGCCGGGCTGGGCTGGGTTGGTAAACACTCACTTATTCTTAACCGTGAATCCGGCTCCTGGTTCTTTCTGGGTGAACTGCTGATTGATTTACCGCTACCGGTCGATGCGCCACAGGAAGAAAAGTGCGGCAAGTGCGTCGCCTGTATGACCACCTGCCCGACCGGCGCGATTGTCGCGCCTTATACTGTCGATGCCCGCCGCTGCATTTCTTATCTGACCATTGAGCTGGAAGGCGCGATCCCGGAAGAATTCCGCCCGATGATGGGGAACCGGATTTACGGCTGCGACGACTGCCAGCTGATTTGCCCGTGGAACCGTTATTCACAACTAACGGACGAAGAGGATTTCAGCCCACGCGCCGCGCTGCATGCTCCGGAGCTGATTGCTTTGTTTGGCTGGACGGAAGAGAAGTTTTTGCGCATTACCGAAGGCTCCCCTATCCGTCGCATCGGCCATTTGCGCTGGCTGCGGAATATTTCGGTGGCATTGGGCAATGCGCCCTACTCGGAAGAGGTGCTGACGGCGTTGCAATCACGGACAGGCGAAAATGCGCTATTGGATGAGCATATCGAATGGGCAATTTGCCAACAGACTGAAAGAAGAAGTGAACATCGTGTGGAAGTGCAAACTTCGCAGCAGAAACGGCTGATCCGCGCAGTCGAAAAAGGGTTGCCGCGAGATGCATGACAATTCCCATAGAAGTTAATTCGCAATGCCATATTTTCTGTGCATAAAAATAAAAATGCTTTGCCAATCAAGTGCAAAAAAAGAAGCAAGTGATCACCATAACGTTTCGCTATAAATATATTATGTTTTAAAACAAGTAATTATAAATTGGCAATAGAGGGAGTGCAAAAAACAGACAGTTTAAAAAAACAGCTAAACCTGTGGATAAGTCTGTTTAAAACAATACTACAAATCGTGTAAGGATCGGATGTATCACGCACGGATTGCGCATGAGTTTGGCGATAAGAAATGATTTTGTATTGAAGAAGAAAATTGGAGCGGGAAACGAGACTCGAACTCGCGACCCCGACCTTGGCAAGGTCGTGCTCTACCAACTGAGCTATTCCCGC
>NZ_JYDE01000003.1 GCF_003263515.1 Rahnella inusitata
GGCATGCTGCTGGAAACCTGCGCCGGTCTGCTGGATAACGATTCGCCGGAAGACTGCATCCGTAAAGAGGCAATCGAAGAGACCGGTTTTGCGGTGGGTAAAGTCGATAAGCTGTTTGAGGCTTACATGTCACCGGGCAGTGTCACGGAGATCGTTCACTTCTTCGCGGCGCAGTACGACGAATCACAACGCCAGAACGCCGGTGGCGGGGTAGAGGATGAAGATATTGATGTTCTGGAAGTGCCGTTTGCCGAGGCGCTTGAGATGATCAAAGATGGCCGCATCAAAGACGGCAAAACCATCATGCTGTTGCAGCATGCGCAAATTCAGGGCTGGATGGCGTAACCGTTTTTGAAACACCAAAGTGATGAATGAAAAAGGCACCCGCGGGTGCCTTTAGTATTTTTGAGCGGGATAAACGTTTACTGAGCCGCTGCGACCGGCGCGCTGACTGCATGGCTTTTGATGGCTGACCATGGCAGAACCGACCATTCCGGACCTTCGCAGGATCGCAGAACTCGGGGGAATGACGGATCAAAATACAGCCCCTTCGGCGTGAAATACCACGCCGGGAACTGCCAGATCTCCGGCTGGGAGTAATCACAATCGTCATCACTCTCTTCGGTCGGTTTCTTCATTTCCTGCGGATAGGCCTCGGTCAGCTGTTTCACCAGCCACGGTGCCCATTTCTTGTCGCGGTACTCGGCGAACGTATCAAAATCCACATCATTTTTGCCGGTTGAGACGCCGTCTTCGGCATTGAGATAATGGAACGGCGCACCTTCTCCAACCCAGATCACATCTTCCAGCGTCAGCGATTCGGCGTTTTTAGCATTCATATTCACCGGCGCTTCACCAAAATCTGGATGCGCACCGCCACAGTCGTAAGACGTGAAAATACTGATGCTGACCACGTCATTGCTCAGGTATTTCGGCGTCACGGTCTGTAGATATTCACCTTTGCCGAACCGGCTGGCGCCCAGCATACACGCATGCCAGCCGCTGACTTCCTGCCACAGGCGGGCGCGCAGCTTTTGGTTGATCGCGTGCAGTTCAGATTCCGGATAACCCGAGGCAATTTCAAACAGTGTGATTTTGGATTGCGGCTCAGTCCACCACTGCAACTGATAGCCCATGAAGTTTTCGCTTTTACCGGCGGTCAGCTGCAGCCCGGAAAGGCGTAAAAACTCATAAGGCTCGGTGTGGGCCAGGGTAGCCAGCCAGGCATCATCCGCTGGTGAGGCGGGGATTTGCGCCGGTTGCAGTTTTACCGGCAGCGTTTTGCCCTGCGGATTGGTCCAGCTCCCTTGCCAGCCGCCTTTTTCATCTTTGGTCAGTGAAAGCTCAGGGCGCGGCGTATCGTCAAAATCATCCAGCCCTTCCTGAAGTTTGAGTTCCTGACCGTCCAGTGCGCCATTTAACGGCAGGTCCAGACGGTATTTCTGATAAAAGTAGCGACCCGTGACTTCATCGGGTTTATTTAAGTCCAGCTCGACGACAATAGCGGTTTTACCCAGCGTGCCGGAGTAGACCACCGGCGGCTCTTCCGCCAGCGCAGGCAATGCCAGCAGGGCTATCAACCAAATCCACAACTTCATCTGTTTCTCCCGGAGAAATGAACATCATCCTTTACGCCATTATTTTTTGTTATAGGCAACGGCGTGCGAAAGCCAGTGTACTGAAAGTTTTGTTACGCCACCATGACGGGATTTCTTTATTGTTAAAAATTATGCGTGACTCAAAAACCAACCGGCCGAGGTATCTCTTTCTAATTTCGAATAAAAAAATGCTGCTTTGTTAGCAGTCTCACTGGTGAGGTTACGCTATTATCAGGAAGATAACTTCGAGAAGAGCTGAACCTCATAATGAGCAGATGGATAACCGCCCCTTTATGCCTGCTGGCCGGAGTGCTGGCCTTTAGCGCCCAGGCCGAGCCAATGCAGGCCATGTACAACGACTGGCAGGTAAGCTGCGACAACCTGAACCACTGCGCCGCGCGCAACAGTCAGGACGGGCAGGAGCTGGTGATGAAAATCACCCGCGAAGCCGGGCCGGAAGGCAAATCGACAATCAGTATTGATTACCAGCGCAACAGCGATGAGCAAAGCGCCGACGCGCCAATGGCTAACCGGTTACAGATGAACGGTAAAACGCTCAGTTTTAATCACCGCGAATGGGATGTCAGTAAAAAACACCTCTCCAGCAGTAACCGTCTGGTGGTCAATGACTTCATCGCCGCAATTCGCGAAGGCAGCAGCATTCAGCTGGCTGGCAAAGCCGATCCCGCGCAACCGGTCAGGCCGATGATTTCGCTCAAAGGCCTGAAAGCCGCTTTGCTGGCCATTGACGATCGGCAGGGCCGCGTCGGCACTAAAACCGCTTGGGCGAACCGTGGCAACAAGCCGGTGAGCACCGTGCCGCCCGCCCCGGTTGCGCCGGTGTTGCCGCGCTTTAGCGAACCGCACGCGCTCTCCGAGTCGGAGATCTCCGCCATAACGCAGAACGCCGCGACCACCATCGAGAACAACGATTGCAGCCTCGATCCTTCCGAACGCGAAGTGCATATTTTCGCCCTCAGCAATGATAAAGCGCTGATGACCGTTAACTGCGATATGGGGGCCTATAACCTGTTCGCATTGGGATTCCTGGTGTCACGACAGGCTCCTTACAAAATGGAGAACCTGACGCTCAATATGCCGTTCAAACTGGGCGACGACGAACAGTCACTCGAGCTGATTAACGCGGATTTCGACCCAAAAACCGGCATGCTGTCGACTTATGATAAAGGGCGCGGGATTGGCGACTGTGGCGTATCTTCGCGCTGGGTGTTTGACGGTAAAGTGTTCAGGCTGGCGGCGTTCGCTTCCGAACCGGCCTGCGATGGCTACAGCATCGGCGGGGAATGGCCGGTACTGTGGGTCACTCAGAATCCGTAACTTTCTTTAGATCACAAAAATGCCCTGCAAGCATGACGCTTTCAGGGCATTTTCTTTTCTATCTTAAAGGGCTGTGAATATTATTCAGCAGACGCTTTAACGACGACCGTGTTGCTGGCAAATTCGACCTGCTGGTCGGCAACAATTTTGCAGCGTCTGCGGGTTTCGACTTTACCGTTGACCTTTACCTGGCCTTCGCTAATGACGGATTTCGCGCTACCGCCGCTGTCACACCAGCCCATAAATTTGAGCAGGTCGCAGAGTTCAACGTGCGGGTGCTTTTCGAGAAAAAAAGTTTCCATGTATTCCTGACTTTGTTTGGTACGAATGAATTAAGACTTAGTGGCGCTGATGTCGTGATATTCCTCACACGCCTGCAAGGTATTTTGAATCAGCGTCGCGACCGTCATCGGGCCAACTCCGCCCGGCACCGGTGTGATAAAGGAAGCGCGCTCAGCGGCGGCATCATATTCCACATCGCCGACAACTTTACCACTTTCCAGACGGTTAATACCGACATCAATAACAATCGCGCCCGGTTTAATCCATTCACCCGGAATAAAGCCCGGTTTACCGACGGCTACTACCACCAGATCGGCGTTTTCGACGTGATGACGCAGATTTTTGGTGAAGCGGTGCGTTACGGTCGTCGTACAACCGGCCAGCAGCAGCTCCATGCTCATCGGACGGCCCACAATGTTGGATGCGCCAATCACCACCGCATTCAGCCCGAAGGTATCAATGCCGTAGCGTTCGAGCAGGGTAACGATGCCACGCGGTGTGCAAGGGCGCAGGGTAGGCGCACGCTGACACAGACGGCCAACGTTATAAGGATGGAACCCGTCGACGTCTTTATCCGGATGAATGCTTTCCAAAACCTTGATGTTATCGATACCTGCTGGCAGCGGAAGCTGTACTAAAATACCGTCGATTTCGCCGTCGTTATTTAGTTGGTCGATGAGTTTGAGCAGTTCGCCTTCCGTGGTGGTGGCAGGCAAATCATACGAACGGGAGATAAACCCGACTTCTTCGCACGAGCGGCGTTTGCTGGCGACATAAATCTGCGAAGCCGGATTTTCACCCACCAGCACCACGGCCAGGCCAGGAGCACGTTTACCTTCCGCCAGTCGTTGTTGAACACGCGCTGCAACTTCGTTTCTGACTTGCTGCGCAATCGTTTTACCGTCAATAATCTTTGCTGCCATCAGGGAGTAAATCCATCAATTAATAAATGCAGGGGATGCGCCTATTTTGTCAGAAGCGGCGGGCGCTGTCAGGCGTTGAATGCGAATAACTTTGCTGAAGATTCACTGAGACAGTCTCCTTAAAAGTGTCTATTTTAGAAACAGGGCTTTTTGAATCATAAGGAAAGGAAACAATGACACGCAAAGTAGGGATTATCGGCGCAGGCCACGTGGGCGCAGACGTTGCATTTTCTTTGGTCACACAGGGTTTGTGCGACGTGATTGTTCTGCTGGATGAAGATGAGAGGAAAGCCGCCAGTCAGGCGCTGGAGTTGCGTGACATGGCTTCGCTGACCGCCTCGCGCGTGAAAGTAATCGCCAATGATTACAGCGAGTTGCAAGACGCCAACGTGCTGGTGATTGCCGTTGGCCCAAAAACGTTACTCCGTGAAGACCGCCTCGAAGAGTTAGCAGAGACCCGCGCCGCGGTGCGTGACATCATTCCCCGCGTGATCGGCAGCGGCTTTGGGGGTGTTATCGTCAATATCACCAATCCGTGCGACGTCATCACTCAGATTATTCAGCAGACCAGCGGTTTCCTGCATTCTCAGGTCTTCGGCACCGGCACGTCGCTTGACACCGCGCGCATGAAACGCGTTGTCGGCGAGTTCTTCGATATCGACCCGAAAAGCGTCACCGGCTACGTGATGGGCGAACACGGCGAATCACAGTTTGTCGCCTGGAGCACTGTCACGCTCGGCGGGCGTCCGGTCGCCGAGGTGGCGGGCAACCGTGACGTCGATTGGGCTAAAATGAATGACGCCGTGCGTGGCGGCGGCTGGGAAATTCTGCAAGGCAAAGGCTGGACCAGCTTCGGCATCGCTACCGCGACGGCACGTCTGGTGGACGCGATTTTGTCCGATGCGCACAGCGTGTATCCGGTTTCTGCTTGGGATGAAGGCCTGAACGTTTATATCGGCCAACCTGCGGTTATCGGCAAGCACGGCATCGTGCAGACCCTGCAACCGGAACTGACCGCCTACGAAGGCGTGGCCTATCATGCCTCGGCACGCGTAATTGCTGCGGCGCTTAAGTCAGAGAAATAAAGTACACGCCCCACATCCTGCCGCAGGGCAGCCGGGAAGAACGTCAAATTGTTCACGCATTAAGCAGAGAGATCGAAAGCCATTGACTCAACCCGGTCTGCCCGTATAATCCGAACCCGCAACGCTCCCGAATCGGGACAGCAATGCGCCCTTAGCTCAGTTGGATAGAGCAACGGCCTTCTAAGCCGTAGGTCACAGGTTCGAGCCCTGTAGGGCGTACCATTTTCAAGTCAATACACCTCTACTGAATTCGCTTTTTATCCCTTATACTCCCTGAAATTACTGAATTTTTCTGTCACGAGTTCTATCGAAGTCAACTCAGTTATACCTAAATCAAGTGGTATCTGGGGGCCTTTGAGGGGGCTCATCTCGTTCAATGGAAATTAGGGGCCCCTTATGCCACTAAATGCACGACAGATTGATACTGCAAAACCCAAAGAAAAAGAATACAAACTCACTGATGGCGGTGGCCTCTATCTGTTAGTAAAGCCTAACAGTGCGAAGTACTGGCGTATGAAGTATCGTTTTTTGGGTAAAGAGAAAAAGCTCTCTATTGGCGTTTATCCTGATATCTCTTTGGCTGATGCTCGCTTGAAGCGAGAGGAAGCACGGAAGATCATCGCTTTAGGTGGTGACCCTGGAGAGGAAAAGAAAGCAGAAAAACTGGCTCAAAAGGCCAATGTCGAAAATACCTTCAAGGCTATCGCGCTGGAATGGCATGAGTACAAACGGCCTAACTGGTCGAAAGGCTATGCTGAAGATCTGATGGAAGCGTTCGAGAACGATATCTTCCCTGATATTGGTAAACGTCCCATTGCTGAGATCAAACCGCTCGAAGTGCTCAGTTCGCTGCGTAAACTCGAAAAGCGGGGTGTACTCGATAAACTTCGTAAAATCCGCCAGGCCTGCAATCAGGTATTCCGCTATGCCATCGTCACCGGTAGAGCTGAAACAAACCCAGCTTCAGAACTAGCTAGTGCGCTGACTGCGCCTAAGTCTACCCATTATCCCCATCTGCTAGCTGATGAACTCCCTGATTTCTTGCAGGCTCTTGCCGCGTATTCTGGTAGTCCGATAACCCGACTGGCGACTCGAATTCTGATGTTGACCGGGGTTCGTACCGTCGAACTTCGCCAGGCTGAATGGAAAGAGTTTGATTTCGATAAACGGGTTTGGGAAGTCCCGGTCGAAAGGATGAAGATGCGTCGGCCGCATCTGGTCCCTCTATCCGATCAAGTTGTGGCATCACTTCGTGAGATCCAGGCTGTGACGGGCCGTTACAATCTGGTGTTCCCAGGCCGTAACGACATTACGAAACCGATGAGTGAAGCGAGTATTAATCAGGTGCTGAAACGGATTGGTTACCACGGGAAAGCTACGGGGCACGGTTTCCGGCACACGATGAGTACTATCCTTCATCAACAGGGGTATAACACGGCATGGATCGAGTTACAGCTTGCGCATGTGGATAAGAACACCATTCGCGGCACATACAACCATGCGCAGTATTTGGAGCAGCGTAGGGAGATGTTGCAGTGGTATGGGGATTATGTGGACAACCTAGAACTCGGTGGAAGTGTGGTTCATGGGAAGTTTGGGGGCCGAGCCTAAGTTAACGTGATTTTTCTTAATTAGATCAACAGTACTAGCGAAAGTGCTGGCACTGTTGGTTTCAGCGGCAATTTGTTTTTTTTGTTTCAGTGGGATAATGGAAGATAGCAGGTCATGGCGTAGAATAACCAACCATTATCCCCAGGAAATGAATGTCATTCAAATGCAGAAAACTGCTAGCTGTCTAATTTTAGACCGAAAATGATTAAGATTTCAGCTAGTGATCTTTCACATTCTGCTGCAATATGCGTAAAGTGTGCTCGAAGGTTTCCATGGTTAGTTCGCGCTTCAGAAATGGCTTTCTTCTTCTTTTCAGTAGATGCATGACCGCGCACTTCCGTGCGCAGAGCGTGCAGTTTCTGCATTGGTTGAACGAGTGTTTTTGCGTGTTCTTCTGTTGTTCCTTTTGCAATAAGCGCTTCTTGAAGTAAGCGTAGAGATCCCCACTTGGCTTCAATGATTCGGCCCCCATGTTTCGCGATCTCCCTTAATGGCTTTTGTAAAAAGCCTTCAACTAGATACTGATCGAGAGCAAGCACTTCATCACCCCATTCCTTAACCGAATCTGTTGCTGGATACTGAACAGCATCACTCAGAGTTGTACCTCGTGACTTCCACCAAGATGGCGGATTTTTGTCCATAACTAAAATCGTATGTTTTAGCACTCCCAACGGTTCATAGGACGAATACCAATCCCCTACAATATCCGTCTGAAATGCACGCTCTGAAATCGTTCCCTTTGGCCATTCGTTGAAGGATTGCCAATAGATCTGCTCTTCATAGGGTAATTTCGCCAAATCACCAATATATGCATGAACCTGCCCAGCCTCATTAATGTCGTAGGATTTTAAATACCATGCATTACGGCAAGCTATGCTTCTATCTTCGAAGGTAAATTTTTCTGGATCGGCCTTGAAGCGATGCAAAACCTCTGACCTAAAAAAAACGGGTGAAACTTCCCAAGGTAGCTCGGATTTCTGAAAGTAGTTAGATATAGAACTTGGGCTGCAAGATGTTTCAACATTACGGTTGTTTTTACGATCAAAAATTTTGAAAGTTGCGTATTTTCTCCTGGATGGATTCTCTTCATCCTTCCATGCTTTGACCAGATCGCGCAAGGACACTTGTGGACGTACGATCATAACACCATTGCAATAGCTGGCTTCACCATTAATTCCGCCGTGATAAAATAGACCCTCTTCTTCTTTATTGTATCTGTTGATATCTCCCCAGCCAGCGAAGTTACCCCATTTGACACGGGTGAAGTCAAATTTCAAGACAAGGCACGCTTTGGATAGCGTCATATATGTATCCAAATCCTTTCTTTGTATCGTGACAATATCCAGATAATTAAAAAATGTTGGTACCTTGTGTTGGGTAATCTTGATTACATCCTCAATATCACCTCGAGAGTCAAGATGTAGTGGCATAGTGAATTTGGCCACCTGAATAGAGGTGATATCATCACCTCATAGTCAAAACAGGT
>NZ_JYDE01000030.1 GCF_003263515.1 Rahnella inusitata
AACTCTAAAGCTGTGGCCAGTTTTTGTTGACCACTACAAACCAGCATTGAACGCACCGTAACGAGCCGCAATTCCGCACTGAAACAGATTGAGGAACTGATCCAGCAACTTGATGCGATCTCTACGCTGACCAGCAGTATTGGAGGTAAAACAGCCCGTGACTGGGCGATGCGTCAGGAGTTTCGTTGTGGCTGTTGGCTCATGGAAAATGTGAAAACCGCAATGAGTACGATAACCCGCAATCTTGATCGCAGCATCTGGCGTGACCTGATGCAAAAATCTGGGATGCTGGCACTGATGGACGCTCAGGCGCGTAAGCAGTGGGATAATAATCTTGAAGGTGACGATATTCCTGAGATCAGCGAAGCCAATATTCTCAGTACCTTTGAACAACTGCATAGTAGCAAAGCAGATGTGTTTGAACGTGGCATCATCAACGTGTTCAAAGGATTGAGCTGGGACTACAAATCCAACAACCCGTGTCAGTTCGGCAAAAAGATCATCGTCAATAGCTTGGTGGATCACAACCGCTGGGGTTTTCGGCTCAACTGGGGATGGCGGCGGGATCAACTGGCTGACCTTGAACGTATGTTGTTTCTGTTAGATGGAAAACCCATTCCGGAAAACCGCAACGATGTGACGGTCAGATTGAGTGAGCACATTAACCAGCAAAGTACCCCGAAAATTTTGACGATGCGTATTTTTCTATCCGCTATTTTCAGAAGGGAAGTGCGCATATCACGTTTAAGCGCCCAGAGTTGATTGACCGAATGAATGACATTATTGCGAAACACTATCCGGGAATACTCGCTACAAGATAAGTTAAGTGTCGTATGTTTGCCATGATGAAGAAATGACCAACGGATGATAACATGACTACAAAAGCTCGTATTCAGTCACGACTGAAACGCTCAAAGTGTTATGTTTTCACTCGTGACGATTTCAAAGATCTTGCTGGCTACGACCAAATTGGCAGAGCACTGCATGAACTGGTGAAGGAAGGACTATTGCTGAAAGTAGGCTATGGCGTCTACACTAAAGCACGAAAAAATATAATTACTGGCATGCTAATGCCTGCTGCTCCTGGTGGTTCCGCAGCGGTAGTGATAGAGGCATTGGAACTCTTGAAAGTAGATTACTGTCTGGTAGGAGCAACGAGTGCTTATAACAGTGCGAAATCTAAGCAGACCCCCATTTCACTTGACGTTAAAGTGTCGTCGCGCTTCAAGAGAAGTTTTTCGGTAGGGAATAGTCAATTAAACGGGCGCTCTAAAAAAGCTATCCAATGACGCATTACGGAAACGAGAGTTTGGTATAATCGGTGCCGAATAGCTTCTGAAACGGCTCAATTGATCTACTCGCTTTTTGTACTGATTTTCGTTTGTGGGTACAAGTGCGGGTATAATCCCTAATCGTTAAAAATAAATAATATTGAAATCAGTTGGTTGAGTGAATTATTCGAGTCCGGCCTTCGCACCATTAGTATGTAAATAGACCTCAACTGAGGTCTTTTTTTATGCCTAAAATCCAGTCCCCGCAAGGCTTTGCCCCGCTTTTCAGTCAACATAAGTCAACCTGATTCAATCTATATCAACTTACTGATGTGGATACAATTGTGGGTATATCCCGCTTCGATAATGTTTGTACCCACACAGAACCTTTGAAAGGTTACTCAACATGGCTCTCAGTGATGTGAAGGTGCGTACAGCTAAGCCTGAACCTAAAGCATATAAGCTTACCGATGGCGACGGCAGGGGGTTATTAGATTGCGAGGTATCTTTCGGAATATGATTAAATGTATATAAATAGTTATCTGTTTTTATTATTTCCAGCATGCGTCAGATCAACGCCTTTAATATAAAAGCTGAAAAAATCGCTGATTAAGTTCTTATGATTGATTGTTCAAATTAGTTTTTATTATTTAATTAAGATTTTCTTAATAATGCATTAAGTAGCTAGTTTTTCTTTGTTAATGTATTTTAAGTTGACCCTGCGGAAATTATTTTTATTGGATTTATGTTATTTCGCGAGGCTTATTCCACTACATCCCTTTGAGCGAAAGATCTTATGCGAATTTCCAAATCAATATGCCTGTTGCAAATAGGCGTACAGTTCTTTTATTCCTCTTTGTGCGTCTACTCCTTTTCGTTTGAGGCCATAGCAAGCCCCACGTCTGAAAAGCCATCTGCACAACAGAAAGCGGTGTCGACCGGTGAACCGGCCTCCGCTTCCCCCTCTTCGGACATACAAAAAACAGATGTGGACGCTGATGTTGCTGGTATGGCTGCTCAGGCTGGCGACATGCTGCAGAACGATGACCTGAGTAGCACGATTGTCTCCGGAGCTACCGGGAAAGCGGCGCAAAGCGTGGAGGACTGGCTTAATCAGTTCGGTACGGCGCAGGTGAAAGTATCTACCGATAATAACTTCTCTTTAGAGGAAGCAGAGCTGGATCTTTTGTTACCTTTTTATGATGATAAAACGAATTTATTTTTCACCCAGCTTGGTTCGCGCCGGGTGGATGACCGTAATATTATTAATACAGGTCTGGGCTACCGCCATTTCTCTGATAAGTGGATGTGGGGGGCGAATACCTTTTATGACCGACAGATTTCAGAAAATCATCACCAGCGGCTGGGTATTGGCAGTGAATTAGGCTGGGATTATTTAAAAGTATCTGCCAATGGCTATTTACGTTTGAGTGAGTGGATGGCCTCTTCACGCTATGAAGATTATGACGAACGCGCGGCAAATGGTTTTGATATTCGCACCGAAGGTTATTTACCGGCCTGGCCGCAACTGGGTGCGAGCATTGTTTATGAACAATATTTTGGTAATAACGTCGATCTGTTTAATGACGATGATAACCGTCAGAAAGATCCTTATGCGGTCACTGTCGGTCTAAATTACACGCCATTCCCTCTGATGACTGCGGGTATGAGCCAGAAGATGGGGAAAGGGGATACCCAGGATATTCAGGTAAATCTGTCCTTTAGCTACGCCCCTTCCGTCAGTCTGGATAAACAACTCGATCCTTCACAGGTGGCGGTGCGACGCTCACTGCTCGGAAGCCGTCAGGATTTAGTGAACCGTAATAACACCATTGTGCTGGATTATCGCAAGCAGGATCTGATTTCACTGGGTTTGCCGGATAAGATGCAGGGGACAGAAGGCGTCACGTTGCCTGTCCATGCGGTGGTGAACAGTAAATACGGTCTGGAACATATCGACTGGCAGGCAGCAGAACTGACTCAACACGGTGGGAAAATTACGCAGGATAAAAATTCTGGCCAGTACAGTATCACGTTACCGGCGTACCAGTATGGTGGGGAAAATAACCACTATATCGTGAGTGGTAAGGCTTACGATGCGAAAGGTAATGGCTCAAATATCAGTCAGATGAACGTCTATGTGACGGGTTATGATGCTTCCGTCTGGCAGGCTTCCACGACGGCAACGCCAACCACGCTCATTGCCGATGGCACCAGCACTTCGGTGGTCACGGTCAGGATTGCGGCGAATGGCCAGCAACCTGTCACGGGCGTCGCTAACCAACTGAGTGCAACCCTCAAACTCACCCCTTCAGCCACATCGGGCAGTGCACAGACCACCACCGCACCGGTCCAGAACGCCAAGATTTCAGGCTTTACCGAAAACGCTCCGGGCGTCTATACCAGCACCTTTACCAGCGGTAATGTGGCGGGAACCGCAGATGTTACCCCTGTCGCGAATGGCACCACGCAGCTGCCCGCCGCGCGTATTGTGCTGCAAAATGCAGACACCACACCGGTGCTCAGCACGCTGAGTGCTTCGAAAACCAGCGCACTGGCGAATGGCGTCGATGCCGTACAACTCACGGCAAAAGTGTTAACACCGGAAGGATTACCTGCTAAAGGCGTCAAGGTATCCTGGAGTGCAGACAATGCCAGTGCTCAGCTCTCATCGGCTCAAAGCGTCAGTGATGATAACGGGCTGGCCACTCTCAGTGTCAGCAGCATGAGCGTACTGAACACCACGGTTTCGGCACATCTCGAACAGGGCGAGTCACTAAAAAGTGATGTGCTGAGTTTTGGTGCTGACACGGCAACTGCGCAGGTCATGAGTCTCGGCGCAGACAAAATACAGGCGACTGCGAATAACACCGATAAAGTGACGCTGGTCGCGAATGTCGTCAATGCGCAAAACCAGCCGCTGACGGGGGCAAAAGTTGACTGGATGGTCGAACAAGGTTCGGCGACGTTAAGCGCAGAACAAAGTACGACAGACGAGAAGGGCAACGCCCAGTTGACGATGACATCAGGCGTTGCGGGTGACGTCGTGGTCTCTGCACGTTCCGGTACGACGGAGGCTAAAAAAACGGAGGCGATAAACTTTGCCGCTGACAATGCCAGCATGGCTATCACCAGTCTGACGACGGATAAGGCCCAGGCCCTGGCGAATGGCACCGATGCTATTACTTATCGGGTTACGGTCACCGATGCGAATGGTAATAAAGTTCAAGGTGCTCCGGTGAGCTGGAGCAGTGACGTCACGACGGCGAAACTGTCGGCCAGCAACGTCACCACGGATGCGCAGGGGGAGGCGAGTATTCAGGTCACCACGACGACCGCGAGCAATGTGATTGTCTCCGCTAAGTTAGCGGTAGGCTCTGCCAGCCCGGCACCTTCTGTCACCTTTACCGCAGATGCCAGCACGACGCAGCTTAGCGCCGTGACGGCAGACAAAACCCAGGCTCTGGCGAACGGCGCCGATCTGATTACGTTGAGCACCAAAGTGACCGACGCTCAGGGGAATATCTTAGCCAATACGGACGTGAACTGGAGCACGAACCCGGCAACCGGCACGCTGTCAGGCAGCAGTACCAAAACCAACGTGCAGGGTATTGCTACGGTGACGCTGGCCTCCAACAATGTCAGCGATTACGTCGTGACGGCTTCGGCAAACGGTGTGAGCGCGGAGTCCTCTTCTCTGGTCTTTGCCGCAGATGCCGCCACAGCGAAAATTTCTACGCTGACGGCGGATAAAACGACGGGAGTCGTGGCAGGTAAAGATAAGGTGACGCTCACCGCGATCGTCGTGGATGCGAATAACCATCCGGTGCAAGGGGCCACCGTCAACTGGAGCAGTGATAACAGCACAGGCCAGTTCACGTCGGCCTCCAGTGTCACGAATGCTGAGGGTGTGGCGACGACGCAGTTCAGTGGAACTCAGGTGCAAACCACGACGATTACTGCCGCCATGTCAGGCAGCAGCAAAACGCAGTCGATTGACCTTATTGCTGACGCCGCTACGGCAACGGTAAGCAACGTGGTTGCGAGTAAATCGCAGGCGCTGGCCAACGGCGCCGACACAGTGACCTGGACGGCAACGGTGAAAGATGCCAACCAGAACCCGCTCAATAATATGGCGGTCAACTGGAGCAGCGATAATGCCAGCCTGAAATTATCAGGCAGCAGCTCGCAGACCAACTCAGGCGGTGTGGCTACTATCACGGCAACCTCGGTGAAAACCGCCGATGCCATCATGACGGCAGCACTCACCACACCGGCAGGCAGCGCCAGTGCCAGCAAAGTGAGTTATATCGCAGATGCCAGCACGACGCAGCTTAGCGCCGTGACGGCAGACAAAACCCAGGCGCTGGCGAACGGTACCGATCTGATTACGTTGAGCACCAAAGTGACCGACGCTCAGGGGAATATCTTAGCCAATACGGACGTGAACTGGAGTACGAACCCGGCAACCGGCACGCTGTCAGGCAGCAGTACGAAAACCAACGCGCAGGGTATTGCCACGGTGACGCTGTCCTCCACCAGCGTCAGCGATTACGTCGTGACGGCTTCGACAAACGGTGTGAGCGCGAAGTCCTCTTCTCTGGTCTTTGCCGCAGATGCCGCGACAGCGAAGATTTCAACGCTGACGGCGGATAAAACGACGGGAGTCGTGGCAGGGAAAGATATTGTCACGTTGACCGCAACGTTACTGGATGCGAATAACCATCCGGTGCAAGGGGCCACCGTCAACTGGAGCAGTGATAACAGCACAGGCCAGTTCACTCCGGCTTCCAGTGTCACGAATGCTGAGGGGGTCGCTACTGCTAAGTTCAGCGAAACGAAAGCCGATCCGACGCTGATTACCGCAACCTCCGTCGGTGGGAGTAAAACACTGTCGATTGACGTTATTGCTAACGCCGCCACGGCAACGGTAAGCAACGTGGTTGCGAGTAAATCGCAGGCGCTGGCCAACGGTGCCGACACAGTGACCTGGACGGCAACGGTGAAAGATGCCAACCAGAACCCGGTCAATAATATGGCGGTCAAGTGGAGCAGCGATAATGCCAGCCTGACGTTATCAGGCAGCAGCTCGCAGACCAATACAGGCGGTGTGGCGACTATCACGGCAACCTCGGTGAAAACCGCCGATGCCATCATGACGGCAGCACTCACCACACCGGCAGGCAGCGCCAGTGCGAGCAAAGTGAGTTATATCGCGGATGCCAGCACGACGCAGCTTAGCGCCGTGACGGCAGACAAAACCCAGGCCCTGGCGAACGGTACCGATCTGATTACGTTGAGCACCAAAGTGACCGACGCTCAGGGGAATATCTTAGCCAATACGGACGTGAACTGGAGCACGAACCCGGCAACCGGCACGCTGTCAGGCAGCAGTACGAAAACCAACGAGCAGGGTATTGCCACGGTGACGCTGTCCTCCACCAATGTCAGCGATTACGTCGTGACGGCTTCGACAAACGGTGTGAGCGCGAAGTCCTCTTCTCTGGTCTTTGCCGCAGATGCCGCGACAGCGAAGATTTCTACGCTGACGGCGGATAAAACGACGGGAGTCGTGGCAGGTAAAGATACGGTGACGCTCACCGCGATCGTCGTGGATGCCGGTGATCATCCGGTACCGAATATGATGGTCACCTGGAGCAGCGATAACAATGACGGTACTTTCACTATGGTGTCTGGTTCGACAGATGCTGAGGGTGTGGCGACGGCTCAGTTCATTGCGACTAAGGTGCAGACGACAATCATTACGGTCAGGGCGGGCGATGACAGCAAAACACTGTCGATTGACCTTATTGCTGACGCCGCTACGGCAACGGTAAGCAACGTGGTTGCGAGTAAATCGCAGGCGCTGGCCAACGGCGCCGACACAGTGACCTGGACGGCAACGGTGAAAGATGCCAATCAGAACCCGGTCAATAATATGGCGGTCAACTGGAGCAGCGATAATGCCAGCCTGAAATTATCAGGCAGCAGCTCGCAGACCAACTCAGGCGGTGTGGCTACTATCACGGCAACCTCGGTGAAAACCGCCGATGCCATCATGACGGCAGCACTCACCACACCGGCAGGCAGCGCCAGTGCCAGCAAAGTGAGTTATATCGCGGATGCCAGCACGACGCAGCTTAGCGCCGTGACGGCAGACAAAACCCAGGCGCTGGCGAACGGTACCGACCTGATTACGTTGAGCACCAAAGTGACCGACGCTCAGGGGAATATCTTAGCCAATACGGACGTGAACTGGAGTACGAACCCGGCAACCGGCACGCTGTCAGGCAGCAGTACGAAAACCAACGCGCAGGGTATTGCCACGGTGACGCTGTCCTCCACCAGCGTCAGCGATTACATCGTGACGGCTTCGACAAACGGTGTGAGCGCGAAGTCCTCTTCTCTGGTCTTTGCCGCAGATGCCGCGACAGCGAAGATTTCAACGCTGACGGCGGATAAAACGACGGGAGTCGTGGCAGGGAAAGATATTGTCACGTTGACCGCAACGTTACTGGATGCGAATAACCATCCGGTGCAAGGGGCCACCGTCAACTGGAGCAGCGATAATGCCAGCGGCATTATCACGCCGGTGTCTGGAGTGACCAATGCCAGCGGGGTAGTCAGTGCAACTCTGACCTCAACACTTGCACAAAGTACAGTGGTGACAGCCAGTGCAGGAAGTAGCCAGAAAACGCTGCCGGTTGAGTTTATTGCTGATGCCAGCAGCGCTAAGGTGACGATTGTTGCAGATAAAACACAGGTTGTGGCGAACGGGACGGATGCGGTGACCTGGAGCGCAACGGTTCTGGATGCCAATAATAACCCGGTGAATGGCGCTAGCGTAGACTGGAGCCGTGATAATGCGAATGTGACGCTGGCGGGCAGCACCAGCCAGACACAGGCAAACGGCAAGGCCACCATGACCGGCACCTCGTTAAAAACGGGTACCGCTATTGCGACGGCCACCCTGACGGAGCAACAAAGTAGCGCGCAAGCCACGGCGGTGACGTACATTGCTGATGTGAGCACGGCGAAATTAAATCTGACGGTCGACCGCCCAAGTGTTTCTGCGGATGGTCAGGATTTTGCGACCTATAAAGCGACAGCGATGGATGCCAATGACAACCCGATCACCAATACCACGGTTAACTGGGCTACCACGTTGAATAAGTTAACAGCGAGCAGCAGTGTGACCGACAGCAGCGGCGTGGCGACGGTGGGTATTTCGGGGACCGCGGAGGGTAATGCAACGGTCACGGTGAGCCTTGGGGATGCCAGTCAAACTAACAGCGATGTGACCTTTGTCACAAAGTTTAATGTAGACTGGGTGATTGCCGGGTACTCAGGAAAATACTCTACTGACTATGTCAAGGGTCATCCTAACCTGGGGTTCATTGCCAACGCACCGACAACCGGTCCGACTTCTATTCTTCCGGATGGCGATGATGGAGTGTCCACTTTGACCATACCAATGACCGATGAAAAAGGAAACGAGGTGACGGTTACTTTTGGCGGACAGCGTGAGACAGTGTGCACTAAGGAAATATTTAACGCATCAAATTTATGTCGCAACTCGGATGATACTAGAGCTGATTTATCTTTTACAGTGGCCGATAACAAAGATTTGCCTGCTGGGGTATACCACGGGACGATCCACTTTTCTGCCAGGACATTTGATAGTAGCGTGGACACCTCTAAATATGAGGTTAATGTTCTCCTGACGGTGAAATAAGTAGTAATGCCTGAGAGGCGGGAGCGATCCCGCCTTTTTTTGTTAACTGAAAAACCTGTACGGAAACTCTCGACCCTAACGGAATAGCGTTTCGCCCTATTTTATCCACCTGTAAGCTTTTTCAATACCTCCCCAGAAAAACCCCTTCACATCAAAAAATTGCTGAAAATCAGCACTGTGTCTGATGGTTATGGCTGCATGAATCCGTGCGCCTTATCATATTTAATAAGCGATTTATCCTGATCCAGCCACTTCACTATGGAGGTTGCGATTTCTACTTCGAAGTGGAAAGCAACTCGCCGAACGCGGTGCAAGAACATATGTTGACTTCTCATGTTCGGACGACGGCGTACAATCTGATGCAGGATCTTGCCTGGGGCATTAATACATCGGATAAGCCGTAATCTTCCTGGTTTTCGCCAGACCATTATTGGCCTTCTCACACAATTCAAACAGCGCAGGAATGAGGTGGGCTGATGCCTTCAGATAGCCACTAACCTGCGCGATGCCCTCCGGCGGCAGCATCTCGCAGTTCTCCAGCCCTTCGCTCAGGCAGAGCAATCCCTGACACAGTCCTTCGGCGGATTCAGTGGCCAGCGCACCGAGATCGTAAAGTTGCGCTTCGGCGAAGTTGCCCAAATCCAGCTCGGCAATGAGTGAGCGGAATACGGTGATGGAGTTGGCGGTAAAAGCGGTGTTGTCGGTATCAGTCATGATGGTCATTCCATTGTCAGTGAGTTGAAATCCCATTTTCGGCAGGGATGTTGCCGCTGCGAAATGACTCTATCCCTGTTGATGCACCAAATAAATAACCTGTATGTATTTACAGTATCTTGTTGCGATAAATGGAAGGTATCTCGCAAAATTGGCGCAGCGGGCAGGGGAAATTCCTCATCAAAACCGAATTGGAGAATAATAAAATTAAAATGGTTAATAATTATCTCAGTAATCGAAATATTATTCTGATTAAGCCATGGTGCGGGGTCTGTTAAATTTTAACATGTAGCGTCTGTCACGTTATGTAATTATCACGGTGGCGTAATTTAATTATAGGTGCTATTTTACTGATGTAATTGTTATGAAATATGTCAATCATGCAAGCCTGATGGTTTGCAATTGACTTTATTATCACCACATCGTATTTTATTTATCCATAAATATACATTTTATTTCATTGTCTTACATATACAAATTAACTTGTTTGTTTATTGGTCTCTATATCGCATTTTCTTATAGGGAACTTTCTGATTTATCACTTTGTCGTGCGAACTACCTATGTTAATTATTTATACGCGGCGTAAGACCGCACACACATCACATAAATAATAATGACAGGGTAATAATGAACAATTTTAAAGCGTCAATCTTAATTGGCGGCGTCGTGCTGTCGGCATTATCGGCGAGCGCGCAGGCCGAGATTACTGTTTTAGATAAAAACCCGCAGAGTAACTCTTTGCTGGCACCGTTAAGTTTACAGGTGGGCGGAAGTATCCGTCCTGAATGGATATTCAATAACGGTCCGGAGCCGGGCTATTATAAAAATGGTCATGATGGCGGCACCCGCTTCCGCTTCCGTGGCGATTATAAACTCACTGAAGACACCTCGATCATCGGTTACTACGAACTGGGTGTGGACATGGCGCACCTGCTGGGAATGGACAACCATTACGCAGAAGGTGCTCAGCGCGATACGCAACGTCAGTTATACGCCGGTATTAAAGATGACCGTTACGGGACATTAACCTACGGCCACCAGTACGGGATCTATTATTCAGTTGTCGGGATTAAAAGCGATGTCTGGGATAACGATGGTCACGCGGGCGGTACGGGCATTGGTATTAACGGCAACTACGATGGCGCAAATAAGCCCAAAAACAGTATTAAATATACCAATGATTTTGGTCCTGTGACGCTGTATGCCAACTACTTATTGCCTGAAGATGAAATTCAGGCGGGTGAGGATCAGCATTATCGCCGTAATAATGGCGGTGGTGTAGGTTTTGATTATAAACTCACCAAAGATTTAGTCTGGAGTGCGGCATACAGCCTGACGGACGCGACTGTCAAAGATAATCAATATAATGAAAAAGATTATCACCAGCAGCTGTCGGGGACGGCATTAACCTGGCAGCCTAATAACTGGTATATCGTTGGCACCGGAAGTTATTACAAAGATTTTGTGCCGAGCACACGTGAAAATCCTGTCGATCATTACTTCGCGGGCAGTGGTTATGGTGTAGAAGGGTTCGTCGGTTATACCTTTAATATCGATGCGCCGTTCCTGAAATCCGTTCAGCCATATGTCGCAGCGGACTCCCTGCAACTGAAAGGCGGGGAAGAGTATCACGCCAACCACGTTTATCTGGGCGCGGGTACAACCATCGGTTACGGATTATCTGTTTACGTGGAGCGCACGCTGGCGCACTCATCAGATGACGAAGCCGACGCCACCTGGGTTACGGTGTTCTACGATTTCTAATCTCACACGCTTCGTGAGTCATTAAGCCAGCGCGTTTGCGCTGGCTTAAAACAGAGGCTGAATGACTATTCTGGTTGTTTATTTAAGTCCGCTATTTTATTTCAAGTTCTTCTGTAGCGGTATAAATACTATTTATATCCTTCCATTTTATCCTGAGTTGATTTCTTCTTTTGAGTTTTATTGTTCCATCTGAGTATTTAACATTGATGCCGGGATCATAGTAAATAACAGAGGTTGCCAAAGATGTGAAAAATTTCTTTAATTCAGCTCCTGTTGCCAGGGTTACAGTTGGTCCGTAACTGTACGATATTTTTAAATCTTCTTTGTTAGCGATATAAGAAACGAAGCAAGTTTTAGCATGCTTTCTTTTCCAATGATTGAGAAGTTTTTCAAAGCTCCATCCGGCCAATAAGTCACCGTTTTCGTTTCGGAGATTTAGCCCACCACTTGGATCTACTATCTCCTCTTTACGTAAATCATAACCCTCGAGATTTAATGATAACTTTGTTTTTATATTTTCTATGCCGACTTTATGTATGCTGGCAAAATCTACGCGATTTTCTTTTTTACTCGTAGCATAGTTATCCATAAAGTTATGTATGTCATCTGTATAAAGGCCAGAGTTCGGCTCTGGGGTCATAAGTGTTACTGGACCGGATGAATGAGCCTTTAATTCCCAATCTATAAAATCAGGTTCAGATCTACCGTTTGGAATAATCCCAAAAAAACTTTCTAAAGTGAATCCTGCACCATTCATTGCATGGTATGGAATGATATTACCATTGCGGTCCAACCTTCTTGACGGAATGAAACCCAGTGAAAATATTCCTCTGAGTTTATCGAGAAGAATTTTTCTACTGTCATAGATATCATTCTTGTCTTCATAAAAAATTGAGAAGATAAGTTGTAATGATTGAGATTCAATCATGTTACTGATTTCTATGGATAGAACACTATCCCAGTCACTCATATATGAAAGGACATGATCGTCGCATATGCCAAGTATCATATAACGACTTTTATTTTTTCTTTCTTCTCTTTCAGAAATGCTAGGAGGTTGCATCAAATGAGAAGGGGATATAGAGCAACCTTTAAGGACTCCGGAAAGTCTAATTTCAGGATATTTTGGATATAAAATTACTTGAGCATTCAAAGCTTGCTCTTTATTGCTTTCAGGTGTGATCCAAAAAAAATCTATTGCTGCTTTAAATATTGCTCCTTTAGAGGATATTCCTGAGCTTAAAATATCCTTTACAGGAAGATCTTGAATGACTGAGAAATCTGAACCTAAATAAATTTGGTTTTTGGAATTGTCATTGTTAGAAAGTTTTTTTATGACTATTCTTTTGGCCCCAAACTTCCTCATTACTGAGGTGATTTTATCCATATTAACAATTTCGTCACTCACAACGTTTCTCCATGAACAGAAAATCAATCTGGGATCCAGAGTAGCGCTAATGATATGAAAAATGAATAAATTTTTTTGATAGCAGAAGAAAACAAACTATGGATAAAAATTTTATATTATAAAGAATAAAACGGTATATCTATATCAGTTACACGTTAAAGTATATTTATGCCAGCTGAATCTATTTCTGCATGATAACTACTTGCACAGAGCCATTCCTCAAGTCTCGCTGCGATTTCAACCTCAGACAGTTTCAACCGCCCCTTCAAACAACATTCCCAGACTATCAGAATGCGCCATCCACTTGATGAAAGATTCTGCATGACTCTTTGATCATTTAGCACATTTTTTTGAATCTTCTCTATCCAAAAGTCTGTTCTGGTTGCGGGGACTTTGAAGAGATGACAATCGTGATGATGCCAAAAACACCCATGTACAAAGACAATTGCTTTGTAATCATCTATCACAAAGTCTGGTTTACCCGGCAGATCCTGAACTTGTTCTCTGTAGGTGAAACCAGACTGCAAAAGCAATTCACCGACCTTCTTCTCAATGGCTGTGCCACGGTTCTTAATCGCTCGCATATTCTTGCTTCGCGTTTGGGGATCGTGGACATCAGCCATTGAGTTTACGCAGCCTTATCAGATTTACGTTCAACAGCTTTCGCAATATAGGGGGCAAGTAACTTTGCGACCGCCGCGAAGACTGGAACCACCACTGAGTTACCAAACTGGCGGTATGCTTGTGTGTCAGAAACAGGGATACGGAAAGACTCTTTGCCGGGTTGTTCGAAGCCCATGAGTCGGGCACATTCCCTTGGCGTCAGACGACGAGGCCTGTTGGTTTGATTCTCAGGATTATCGAATTCAGTTTCACCCAGTTCTTTATTCCATCCCCGGTCAATCAAAATTTCAGAACCATCTTTGTGATATCTGGCTGAAAGTGTTCTTGCAACAACCGCCGGATTTTCAGGATCAACTAAGCCAAACCCGAAGCCATTGCCCTTGGCCTGGTGCTTTTTGGCATAATTGTATAAATATTTCCAGAGAAGCGGAGTCAGAATATATTTTTTATCGTATTCATCCTGAAGCAACTCCTTGAAGCTGGTGCGTTCTTTAGGGAAATATTGGCTGATATTTTTTAACGTGAAATCTTGATGTATGTTCAGTGAGCGACGAAAGCCGACCAGAACGATACGTTCACGGTGCTGAGGGAGGAAATGTTTCCCATCAATAATTTTAGGATCGCCAGAACCCGTGATATCTGCATCCGCAACGTCATAACCGAGTTCATCAAGTGTTTCCATAATGACTTTAAACGTTTTGCCTTTATCATGACTTTTAAGGTTTTTAACGTTCTCAAGCACAAATATGGAAGGTTTTTTTGCGACAATAATTCGAGCAACATCAAAGAATAATGTGCCCTGAGCTTCGCATTCGAAACCATGAGCTTTACCTAACGAGTTCTTCTTAGAAACACCAGCAAGTGAGAAAGGCTGGCATGGGAAACCAGCCAGCAGCACATCATGGTCTGGAATTTCTTTATCGATGTTTTGATAAGCTTCTTCAACATCAATGTCCACGTTATCACTCAGCGTAATTTCTCTGATATCGGAATTGAAAACGTGCTCATTGGGATCGCTGTACCAGTTCGCTTTATAAGTGCGAACGGCATCCTTATTCCATTCGCTTGTGAACACGCACTTACCACCAATGTCTTCAAACCCTTTACGGATCCCACCGATCCCTGCGAACAGGTCAATAAAGCGAAATTTATAGTCAGGGTGAGTTTTGGGTGGTTTCGGAAGCATACTTTTGAGAGTGATAATTTCGCACTCTGTGAGTGAGCGCTGAGTTGCTTTTCCATTTAACCAGCGGTTAAGAGATTCGCGCGACCAGTCGTTATTGTATTCGCGTAGTGTTTCCGCAATCGCTTTTTGGTCATAGATTTCCAGCAAACGACGAACCAAAGCTTTATCGTTTTCTAGCTGGAGCCGCATGTCTTCTGCTGCTTTTTTGATTTGTTCTACAGTTGAAGCTTCAGATTCGGTCATTTAGATTGTGCCAATTTATGGGACGAATGAGTGACACTTTATCACTCGTTTGACCCAGAGGCAAAAAACAAATCTGTATATGTGTACAGTATTTCTCCAGGCTATTAAAATTTAACAACCCGGAGTTCTTTTGTCTCTGCCAGACACTCAATCCCTTTAAGTGATTTCACACAAATTCAGAATGTAACTCCCCCCTAAAACATCTCCCCCAAATTCAACTGTCCCATCAGCAACGCATTATCACTGTAGTCCACCGGCACGGCGACGACGGCGGGGCCCTGGACTTCCATGGCGGCGCGCAGGGTGCTTTCCAGCGTGTCGGCGGAGGTGACGGCAAAACCTTTCGCGCCGAAGGCGTCGGCGTAGGCTTTGAAATCTATCGGGCCGAACTGGATGCCGGAGGTGCGCTGGTATTTTTTCTGTTCCTGAATCGCCACCATGTTGTAGGCCTCATCGACCCAGATGATGTGCAGCAGATTCACGCCGAGACGGACGGCGGTTTCCAGCTCCATGCTCGATTGCATAAAGCCGCCGTCGCCGGAAACTGACACCACTTTGCGGCCAGGATCGACCAGCGCCGCGCCAATCGCCCACGGCAGGGCGACGCCCATGGTCTGCTGGCCGT
This sequence comes from Rahnella inusitata, assembly GCF_003263515.1. Lineage (GTDB taxonomy): Bacteria > Pseudomonadota > Gammaproteobacteria > Enterobacterales > Enterobacteriaceae > Rahnella > Rahnella inusitata. The sequence continues at coordinate 15,572 of NZ_JYDE01000030.1, forward strand.
TGGAAATCAGCACCTGACGCGCGCGGAAGCTGTAAAGGTAGCGGGCGATCCAGATGTGGAAACTGCCCATATCGACGCACAGCGTGACGTCGCTGTTGACGATGTCCTGCATCGCGCGCACCAGACGCAGCGGGTGGATCGCAAACTGGTTCAGACTGCGGCCTTTTTGGTCTAACAGCGCGCGCTGCTGGCGGCGGTCTTCCAGAATATCGATGGAGGCCGGGCTGAGATCGATGCGTTGATGAATCTGTTCGGTCAGCAAATCCAGCGTGTCGGCGATGTCGCCCACCAGCTCGACGTCCGGCAGATAGTCGCTGTCGGTCTCGGCGGGCACCACGTCGATGTGAACCAGTTCGGCATTGTCGTTGCTCCACTGCGCCGGTTCGTACTCGACCGGGCTGTAACCGATGGTGATCACCAGATCGGCGTTGCGCAGCAGGCGGTCACCGGCCTGATTGTTGAACAGTCCGACGCGGCCAGCGAAACGGTGGAATGACGCCTGGTCTATAACCCCGGCGGCCTGATAGGTGCTGGTGACCGGCAGATCGCTTTTGTGCAGTAACCGGCGGATGGCCTCGGCGTTACGCGGCTGGCTGGCCATCAGGCCGAGCAGCAGTACCGGATTTTTGGCCTGCCGCAAAAGGCTTGCGACCTGCAAGATTGCGTCGTGCGGCGCGCTCCCCAGTACCGGCGCCTGTGAGGTCAGGAGTTTACCGCTGGCCGGTTCGTTGACGATGTCCATCGGCAGGCTGATGAAAGCTGCGCCGGGGCGACCAAACTCGGCGGCGCGAAAGCCGTTTGCCAGCACTTCAGCCAGCGCGGAAGGAGAGGTGACTTCGGCGGAATACTTGGTGACCGGGCGGAACATCGCCACGGTGTCCATGGTCTGGTGAACCTGTTTCACATGATCAGCGCGTTTTACCGCGCCGCCGAGTGCGACCAGCGGATCGCCTTCTGAGGTCGCAGTGGCGACGCCTGTGATCAGGTTCGAACAACCGGGGCCGGAGGTGACCAGTGCGACGCCCGCTTTGCCGGTCAGGCGGCCGACGGCACCGGCCATAAAGGCGGCGTTGGCTTCGTGGCGCACCGGGACCAGTGTGATGCTGGAGTCGAGCAGGGAGTCGAAAACGCGGTCGATTTTAGCGCCGGGGATGCCGAAGACGTGTTTAACGCCCTGCGCTTCCAGCTGTGCGACCACCAAATCTGCACCGCAGTTCCACTCGGTTTTACTGTCTGAATTTTTCATGGAGTCACTCCTTCGTGTTTGCGGTGATTAACTTTCAACAGACTGGATGGCGTCGTTCAAATCGTCCGGGCATAAATTTGCATGCAGAAAATCGCTGTCCTGCGGGAAGTCGATCAGCAGTTTTTCGACAGTACCAAACGTCAGCGTGCCGCTCTCGACCTGATAATCCAGCACGTGCCCGCCGCTGCTGCGTTCCTGATTAATAAAGTGTTCGTGATATCCCGCGACGTTGATGCCCTGCATATACGCCGGGGTCAGAAAGCCAATCAGCACGCCCTGACTGTGTTCGATGTGGTAGGTCGGCTGGGCTTCGATGGCTTCGATCATCGGTTTATAAGGGGGGTGTTGTTCGGGCACGGTACGCGTCTCGACCCGGCTGAACGTCCCGTCGATGCGCAGCGCACAGAAGGTGTTCTGGCTGGCGACCACGTCGTCGATCACCTTGTGGATCTGCTCGCGGCTGTGCGGGCGCTCGATGCGGTACTCATTCGTGGGATTGAAAAATGTCATCACGGCGAACGGCGTTTTTTGGTCCGGGCTGGCGCGTCGTGCGGTGCCGTCGCCGCGCAGCTGGAAGATGTTGTTGTTGAACGCAATCAGCTCGCCGTCGAGACGGTTAAAAGTGCCGAGGCCAAAATCGCCGTGTTTGAGGAGATCAGCCATGGTGGTCTCACCTTCGTACACGCCGCTCAGCAGGGCGCTCATCAGCGAAGACTGATAGAGCACGCGGTCAGGATGCTGTTGCTTAAACGCCGTGGCCGTACGGGCGATGTCGGCGACGCAGGAACAGGAATCAGAATGGTTTTTCATGCAGAGCTCCGCAGTGGAATGGTTAACTTAGCTAACTAAAGGTTGACGCCATTCCGCCCTGAGTTCCAATATGAGGAGGTGTTCACTTTGAGACGTTTTTGATATGGAACTTCGTCATCTGCGCTATTTTGTCGCGGTGGCAGAGACGGGACACTTCACCCGTGCTGCCGAACAGTTGGGGATCTCCCAGCCTCCTCTTAGCCAGCAAATACAGCGGCTTGAACATGAAATTGGTACCCCTTTACTCAAACGCCTGACCCGCGGCGTCGAACTGACCGAAGCCGGCAAAGTGCTGTACGACGACGCCCTGAACATCATCAAACTGACCGATGCCGCCCTTGAGCGTACCCGTGCGGTGGCGCGCGGCATGAACGGCACGCTGCGCATCGGCTTTGCGAACTCGACCGCGTTTAACCCGCAAGTCTTTGCGCTGCTGCACCGCTTTCGGGAGAAATATCCGGGCATGGTGATGGAGCCGCAGGAAAAGGACATGGCCGGGCTGATGACGGCGTTGGGCGAAGGCGTACTCGACGTGGCGTTTATCCGCCTGCCGTGCGAGCGCAGCAAAGCGTTCAGTTTTAAGGTGATGGATATCGAAGAGATGATGGTGGCACTGCCGAAAACGCATCCGCTCAGTCAGGGGAAAGACGTCAGGCTGGCGGCGCTGCGGCATGACAATCTGATTACCTTCCCGCGCGACCTGTCGCCGGGGCTGTATGACGCCGTCACCCATGCCTGCGAAGAGGCCGGGTTCTCGCCGCGCTTCGGTCAGCAGTGTCCGCAAATTACCTCATCGCTGAGCATGGTGGCGACAGGATTTGGCTACGCGCTGGTGCCTGCTTCATTGGGTAAGATCGATGAGAATAATGTGCGCTGTCTGCCCATTGCCGGGCAGACATTGACGACGCAAATCGCGCTGGCGTGGCGTCGGACGGATAACTGCAAGGCCGCGCTGCATCTGGTGGGATTGTTATAAAAGGGGCGATAAGCGTTTTATCACCCGGCCATTTTCACGCGACAATACTTATACGACGATAATCACAGACACGCGGCGATTCTGCGCGCGGCCTTCCTGCGTTTTATTGCTGGCGACCGGCTGGCTCTGGCCTAATCCACGGGTGTGAATATTGGCGCGTGGCATGCCTGCCTTCGCAAAGGCGTCGGCGACGGTGTTGGCGCGGCGCAATGAAAGATCGTTGTTGTAGCTGGCGTCGCCGTAGTTATCGGTATGGCCGTCGAGGTTCACTTTGCTCAGGCCGACGTGCAGCAGCTCGTTCGCCAGTTTTTCAACTGTCTGTTCACTTTCAGGTGACAGTTTGGCCTGATTGTTCCCGAACAGCACTTTCGCATCCAGACCCAGTTCCCAGCCGGAAGCGGTCTGGGTGAAGCCATTTTTTTGCAGCACGGCGATCTGTTCCGGAGTCAGTCCGGCGGGTTTGGTCTGACAGGCGGCCAGCAGCAAAATGCACAGTCCCATCGTGGCGAACTGGTACCAGGTTTTAAACGTTTTATACGGGTGCATGGGGGAAACTCCTTTTAGTCTTTCGTCACGACGGTCAGCGGCATACCGGTTGAGACATGCCAGCAACTGCCGGATATTTTTTTCGAGCGGTACATAGCCTCATCGGCCTTTTCGAGTAACTCTTTAGCGCTGTTTGCCTGCGATGGCGACAGCGCGATACCAATACTCAGTGAAACATCCAGCGTCTTGTTGTTGAGCAATATCACCGGCGTTTTCATGATCTCGACAATGCGTTCGGCAAAGGCCACCGACTCCGCAGTAGAGATCATCGGGTCGAGCAGAATGGCGAATTCATCGCCGCCCAGGCGCGCCAGCACGTCGCCTTCACGCAGGGTTTTAGACAGCCTTTCGCCAATCACCATCAGCACGCGATCGCCCGCTGCATGGCCGAGTGAGTCGTTGATCTCTTTGAAGTTATCGACATCAATAAACAGCAGCGCCAGTGACAGCGGCGGACGCATCGGATTGAAGCACTGATTCAGGGTATCAATAAAGAACGCGCGATTATGCAGACCCGTCAGGCCGTCGTGCAACGCCTTTTTGGTCAGCGACACGTTCTCGTTTTTCATGTGATTCTCCCAGGCCTCCAGCTCGGTCAGCAGGCTGTTGAAGTCCTGACTTAGCGTGTGCAGCTCGGCAATCGGCGCGGAAGGCACGCGCAAAGTGAATGAACGGTTAGCGCTCACTTCGTGCGTCACGCGCGTGATATGGCCGAGTGCATCGACGATGCCTTTTTGCATCCGCCGGGAGAAATAGAGCGCGACCAGCGCAGTCAGCACCAGACAGCCAAGCAGGCTGAGCACCGTTTCCAGCAGGAAGCCGAGTAGGCTGGTGCCGTTACCGGTGAGCCAGACAGTACCTATCACTGAACCGGAGTGGATTACCGGCAGCGTAACCGGATCGGGGAAGGCGAGATGGCCGACGAACTGCCCGAGTTTGTCCCAGTTACCTGCCACCGGATGCTGCCATTCGGTGAAGGTATTCCCCGCTGGGGTCAGAATTTTCGCCTGCGCGAAATCGCCACGGTCGGCGATAAACACCAGTGAATCGTGCGCGGCGGAGGCGTCGTTAAATACCAGCGCGGCTTCGGTGGTGTAGCTGATCGCCCGTGCGGTGAGCTGCAAATTGCTTTCTGCGTGTGAGCGCAGCGCCAGCAGCGCCAGCATTATCAGCAAAAATCCCGCCAGTCCGATTGCCGTCAAAATCACAATCACATGGATGCGGTTCAGCGCCGCGCCTAACGTCTTACGCTGGCGTGGCTGTTCTACGTCAGGAACAGGAATATTATTTTCCATCATCACTCCTTTTCCCTGGCAAGTTGTAATACGGCGGGATTTACCCGCACGCCGCTGCGTGACAGCGTATCCAGATTTAATTTAAATCCGGTGTGTTGGGCGGTGATCACCAGACAAAATGCATTGAGTAATGCACAGGCGTCATCCTGTTCTCCAATAGTCAGCACCGCATGGCCGTCCAGCCGCTGATGTAAATCGGCCTGCTGCTCCGGCGTGGTGTAACCGGAATAAATGGCGTCACACTGCGTCGCCAGCATCGGGCTGTCGAAAGGGTAAGTCATCACGTTGAGCGATCGGCCGGAGAAGGCGCTGCCGTCGGGCGTGAGCTGCGCAGCATATTTCACTGGCGTGATGATGCACAGCCGCAGCGTGTTGGAGGTGACTTCACCCGGCGGCCAGCGGGAATAGCTGAGGATGCCGTTGACCGTCTGGGCCACGCTCGAATTCAGCGCCATATCATTATTAGTTTGCGCGGCGCTTGGGGTCAGCGGGGCAACCAGCAAAAGCATGAGCATGGCAAAGCCATACGCAGCCCGAAATAACGAGCGGGTGTGCGTCTTCACTGACAGGCAAAAAGAATGTCGGGCTTTTCCCATTGGCACGCTCTGTGTTTCATCCGGTTGAAATTGTTTCACCGGTGTAAGAATAACTTTATCGGCAATAGTTCTGAAAGCGTCAGTAAAAAATTTCCCCCCTTGCCGCAGCACTGTTTTGTGGCGTTTTGTTGACACAGATCCAGGCTCAGCGCGGGACACTGAAGAAGTATTAATGTAATAAGAATCTATGCTGTTGGTTTATTGAGCAAAGAATGTCAGGGGCTGAAGTGGATAAAAAAACCAACCTGTTTGTATTTCAACCGTTAATTAAATAATAATCACGGGGATAACAATTTATTACTAAAGAATAATGTTACCAGTCTCTCTTTTTCATGAAATTAAATTAGTGAAAATGTTAATAGATTGGAATTTAAAGGAATATTAAGCGGCTATTTTAGGATATTCGTGACCATGATCTCAATCTCAGGCGGTTACCCAGATTTTTATGCTACGGATAGGTATCATGCCCGCATTAATGGTATGTTTTATCCGTCAGGATGGTTTTTATGATGACGGGTGCAGTGAAAAAAACATCAACCATTCTGGGGAACGAAATATTTTATAATTAAGTAATGAGGGATTATGGATAACACAACAATCGGAACGCTGTCTAAACAGTCAGTAAGTTCCTGGCGTAAAACTGACACCATGTGGATGTTAGGTCTGTACGGAACGGCTATTGGGGCAGGGGTTCTTTTCTTACCTATTAATGCCGGTATTGGCGGATTAATTCCGTTAATTATTATGACAATCCTCGCATTCCCAATGACGTTTTTCGCTCACCGCGGATTAACCCGATTTGTTTTATCCGGGAAAAATGCCGGTGAAGATATTACCGAAGTTGTGGAAGAGCATTTTGGTATTTCCGCCGGTAAGTTAATTACGCTGCTTTATTTCTTCGCTATTTACCCGATTCTTCTGGTGTATAGCGTCGCGATTACTAACACCGTTGAGAGCTTTATTACTCACCAGATGCATATGACTGCGCCACCTCGCGCCATTCTTTCTCTGGTGCTGTTGTTAGGCTTAATGACGCTGGTGCATTTCGGTCAGGATCTGATCGTCAAAGCCATGAGTATTTTGGTCTTCCCGTTCGTTGCCGTATTAATGGCGCTGGCGCTGTATCTGATCCCAAACTGGAACACGACGGTCTTCGAAAATGTCTCCCTGTCCGGTAACGGCGTAGGGCACGGCATGCTGATGACCCTGTGGCTGGTTATTCCGGTGATGGTGTTCTCCTTCAACCACTCGCCAATTATCTCTTCTTTCGCGGTCGCGAAACGCAAAGAGTACGGCGACGACGCTGAGAAAAAATGCTCACGCATTCTGGCATTTAGCCACATCATGATGGTGCTGACGGTGATGTTCTTCGTCTTCAGCTGCGTCCTGAGCCTGTCTCCGGCAGACCTGATGGAAGCCAAAGCGCAGAACGTTTCAATTCTGTCTTATTTAGCTAACCACTTCTCCAACCCGGTGATTGAATATATCGCGCCGTTTATTGCATTCATCGCGATTACGAAATCTTTCCTCGGCCATTATCTTGGTGCGCGTGAAGGTTTCAACGGTATGGTGATTAAATCACTGCGCAGCAAAGGGAAAACTATTCCATTACCTAAGCTGAACCGTTATACCGGTATCTTTATGTTAGTCACGGCCTGGGCGGTTGCTACTCTGAATCCAAGTATTCTGGGTATGATTGAAACCCTCGGTGGTCCGATTATTGCGATGTTATTATTCCTGATGCCTATGTATGCCATTCGCAAAGTCCCTGCGATGAGAAAATACAGCGGCCACATCAGTAATATCTTCGTGGTAATTATGGGTCTGATTGCTATGTCAGCGATTGTATTCAGCCTGATCGGTTAATTAATAAAATCTGTTAATACAGTGAGCGAAAATAATTCGCTCACTGCTTTCTGCTACCTGTTTCTTATTCTTTCCCGTCATCCTATTCAGACATGGAGTCCACCGTGATCAGCGTCTTCGATATTTTCAAAATTGGTATTGGTCCTTCCAGTTCGCATACTGTTGGCCCGATGAAAGCCGGGAAAATATTTACTGATGAGCTTATTTCTTTAGGTCATCTCGCACAGACCACCCGCGTGGTGGTAGACGTTTACGGGTCTTTATCGTTGACCGGTAAAGGTCACCATACCGATCTGGCCATCATCATGGGGCTGGCCGGCAATATGCCAGACGACGTTGATATCGATGCGATCCCGGCGTTTATACGTCAGGTAGAAACCACCGGGCGTCTGATGCTTGGCAAAGGCGCCAAAGAGGTGGATTTCCCGGCCTGTTCCGGCATGAATTTCCACCGCAGCAATTTGCCGCTGCACGAAAACGGCATGTCGATCAGCGCCTTTAACGGCGACGAACTGCTGTACACGCAAACCTATTATTCCATTGGCGGCGGCTTTATCGTCGAAGCCAGTAAATTCGGCCTGCAGGATGAAAATCCGGTAGTGCGCCCGTACCCGTTCCACTCCGCCAGTGATTTGCAAAAGCATTGCATTGATACCGGCCTCTCGCTCTCGGCGCTGATGCTGCAAAACGAACTGGCGAGCCATTCCCGTGCAGAAATCAGCGATCACTTCGCGGCAATCTGGAACGTGATGAGCGAAGGTATTACGCGCGGTATTCACACCGAAGGGCTGCTGCCTGGGCCGATGAAAATCAACCGCCGCGCCGCCGCGCTGCGTCGCATTCTGGTGACGCAGGATAAGAACAACGTCGATCCGATGGGCGTCGTGGACTGGATCAACATGTACGCGATGGCGGTGAACGAAGAAAATGCCGCAGGTGGCCGCGTGGTTACCGCACCGACCAACGGCGCATGCGGGATTATTCCTGCGGTGCTGACCTACTACGATCAGTTTATCCGCCCGATAAGCCCTGATTCTTACAGCCGTTTCTTCCTCGCCTCCGGCGCGGTCGGCATTCTGTTCAAAATGAACGCCTCGATTTCCGGCGCAGAAGTCGGTTGTCAGGGCGAAGTCGGCGTCGCCTGTTCGATGGCGGCGGCGGGCCTGACCGAACTGCTGGGCGGCAGCACCGCGCAGGTGTTTATGGCAGCGGAAATTGCCATGGAACATCACCTCGGGTTGACCTGTGATCCGCTCGCCGGACAGGTTCAGGTGCCGTGCATCGAACGCAATGCTATCTCTGCCGTGAAAGCGGTGAACGCCTCACGCATGGCGCTGCGCCGCACCAGCGAACCGCGCGTGTGCCTCGATAAAGTCATCGAAACCATGTACGAAACCGGCAAAGATATGAACTCAAAGTATCGCGAAACGTCCACAGGCGGCCTGGCAATTAAAGTCCTCGCCTGTAACTGATTCTTTCCTCTTCATTTCCGAAAAGGCGGGAAACCGCCTTTCTCGTCTCCTTCCCGATTTTTCTCCTGTGCTATGTTTTGGTTATCAAAAAATTTATGTAGTCCCTCAAAACACCTGGAAAACAGTTAAAAGGAAACGTCCGGCATGTCTAAATTTTTCATGAATGACCGCAAGACTCTGATTAACGATGTTATCGAAGGGGTGATCCTGACCTCTCCCTACAAAAATCTGGCGAAGCTGGACGTCGATCCGGCTATCCGCGTTGTGGTGCGCCGCGACTGGGATAAGAAAAAGGTCGCGCTGATCTCCGGCGGCGGCTCGGGCCACGAACCAGCGCACGTCGGATTTGTCGGCAAAGGAATGCTCACCGCCGCGGTCTGCGGCGAAGTGTTTGCCTCGCCGAGCGTCGATGCGGTGCTGAACGCGATTGTGGCGGTGACCGGTAAAGCGGGCTGTTTGCTGATCGTCAAAAACTACACCGGCGACCGGCTGAACTTCGGGCTGGCGGCGGAGAAAGCCAAAGGTATGGGGTACAACGTCGAACTGGTCATGGTCTCCGACGATATCTCCCTGCCGGACAATAAACAGCCGCGCGGTATCGCCGGTACGGTGCTGGTGCACAAAATCGCCGGTTATGCGGCCGAGCAGGGGAAATCCCTGAAAGACGTTACCAAAATCGCGCAGCAGGCGATTGATGCCACTGCCAGCATGGGCGTGGCGATGTCCGGTTGCAGCCTGCCGGGCGGCGGCGAAGATGAAGAAGAACAGCGTATCGAATCGGGCCACGTCGAGCTGGGTCTGGGCATTCACGGCGAGCCGGGCGTGTCGAAGATGAAAACCCAGAACAGCAAAAAAGTGGTAGATACGCTGGTCGAAAAGCTTCAGGCACATGTGAAGAAATCCGACAAACTGGCGGTGCTGATCAACAACCTCGGCGGCGTGTCTCCGCTGGAGATGAGCCAGCTGACCAAAGAAGTGGTGCATTCGGCGCTGGGCGGTTCGATTCGTTATCTGATTGGGCCCGCGTCGCTGGTCAGCGCGCTGGATATGAAAGGTTTCTCGCTGTCTGTGATTGCGCTCAAAGGCGGCATTGAAGAAGCGTTGCTGGCAGACGTTGAAGCGTCCGGCTGGCAGCCCCTGGTCAAACTGGAAAAACTGGCAACGAAGAAAGGCAAGAAAATCAGCGATAAGAAAACCGCCAAAGCCTCTTCTAACGCAGAAGTCAGTAAAATTGTCGAGACCATTACCCAGACACTTTCCGATCTGGAAGATGAGCTGAACAAGCTCGATGCCAAAGTGGGCGACGGCGACACCGGATCGACCTTTGCCACCGGCGCGCGCGATATTCAGAAACAAAACAAGGCCAAAAAGCTGCCGCTGAACAACGTAGCGGATCTGCTTGGCGTGGTTGGCGATCGTCTGGCGGTAGTGATGGGCGGATCGAGCGGCGTGCTGATGTCGATCTTCTTTACCGCTGCCGGTAAGAAATTCGAAGAAGGCGAAAAATTGCCGAAAGCGTTGCTGTTTGGTCTCGAACGCATGAAGCACTACGGCGGCGCAGATCTCGGCGATCGCACGATGATCGACGCGCTGCAACCGGCTCTGGAAGCGCTGGGCAAAAAAGATGCCCTGAAAGGGGCAGCCAAAGCCGCGGCCAAAGGCGCGAAAGACACGGCCAGCATGAAGAAAGCCAATGCCGGACGTTCGTCATACCTGAGCAGTGACAGCCTGAAAGGCGTGAAAGATCCGGGCGCCGTGGCGGTCGAAAAAGTCTTCGAGGCGCTGGCGAAAAAATAGTGTTCGGATGACAGTACTTTGCTTAATAAATCAAAGGCCTGCGGGGAAACCGGCAGGCCTTTTTATTTACTTCAGTTCGAAATGATCAGCACCCGCCCGGCCAGCGATCCAGCGTGATATTTCTTTCCGGCGCTTTGGCACCGAAATCGGACAGCACGGCTTTTATATCCGGATCGATGTAATCAGCGTTGTCGTGCTCGACGCGCACCACGCTGTTATCCGGGATTTCCGCCAGCAGGCTTTGCAAACGCGGGTTGTGCAGGAAAGTCAGGTTCTGATGAAAACGCATCACATAATGGTTTTCATAGCGCGTCAGCTGCAAGGCATTGCGATGGCTTTTGTACGTGCTCGACAGCAGCTGCGCCAGTATCCCGAGACCAATCCCGGCCAGCATGCCGAACACCAGAATGCCCATCAGCGTGGCGACAAACGGCAGAAACTGCGGCATGCCCAGACGCCACTGTGTGATGAACAGCTCCGGCGACGCCAGTTTGTAGCCGGTGTACAGCAGCACCGCCGCCAGGCAGGCCAGCGGAATGGTGTTGAGCATGTCGCTGAAAAACATTCCGCACAGCAGCAGCAACACGCCGTGCAGCAGGATCGACACTTTGCTGCGCGCGCCGGTATTAACGTTCACCGAACTGCGCACGATCACCGCGGTGATCGGCAGACCGCCGAGGAATCCGCTGATCAGATTTCCGATCCCCTGCGCGCGCATTTCCTTATTTGGTGAAGGAGCGGGCGTTTGTTCTTTCAGCTTTTTCAGCGCTTCCTGACTCAGCAAGGTTTCCAGGCTGGCAACCAGCGCCAGCGTGACGGCGATAACGTAGATCTGCGGATTATTCCACGCGCTCCAGTTGGGCTTCTCCAGTTGTGACGTGACTTCGTCCACGCTGTCGAATTTCGGCAGGGCGATACGCGGTAACGATTGCATCGCGTCCGGAACGAGACGATCGCCGAAGATCATCGCCAGACTTCCCCACAGCACGGCCACCAGCGGCCCCGGAATGTAGGTCATCAGTTTGATGCGTTTGAACGGCGGAGTGGTCCACAGCCAGAGGATAAGCAACGCCACGCCGGAAACCAGCAGCACGGTCGGCGAAAGGCTGAACGCCGGATCGCTGAAGATGCCTTTCAGACCCTCTTCCCCTTCATAACCCAGCGCCACCGGGATCTGCTGCATGATCAGTAATATCCCGATCGCCGCCAGCATGCCCTGAATAACGGATCCGGGGATCAGCGAGACAAAGCGTCCGGCTTTGATGATACCGAAGACGATCTGCAATACGCCTGCCATCATCAGCGCCAGCAACAGTGATGAGAAGGATCCGAGCGTTTCCATCGCGCCGACGACGATCGTCACCAGCCCGGCCGCCGGGCCGCTGACTGCAAAACGCGACGGGCTGAGCAGGGTGACGATGATACCGCCGATGACACCGGTCAGCAGGCCGACAAACGGCGGTAATCCGCTGGCCTGCGCGATGCCGAGACTTAGCGGCAGTGCCACCAGAAAGACCACGATCCCAGCCGGAATGTCGTAACGCAGGAAATTCATGTTGATACCGTTATTCGTGCTTATCGTCATGAAACAGCCTCCACGGCGCTTTGCTGCACCAGCTCTTTTAAGTGCCCGCTGTGCAGATCGTACACACAGCCATAAACGTGCAGGGAAACGCCGTTTTCCCAGGCTTGCTGAACCGGGGCGGTGGCGATAAGGTGGGAAAATTGTGTCAGGACGTTGGCTTCGACCAGCTGATTTTGCCGTTCTGGCTCCTCGCCTGTACCGGTGTGAAAGTCGTCGATGTGCGGATGAAGCGCTGAACGTAACTGGTGAATTCGCCGCGAAAGCGCATTGTCTTGCTCCGCCAGCGGCATATCCGGCAATGCGACGGCGGCCTGAACGCCGCCGCAGCCGTAGTGACCGCACAGCACAATGTTGGAGACTTTCAGGTATTCCAGCGCGTATTGCAGCACGCTTTGAAAATTGTCATCTGCGTCCAGCACCATATTGGCGATGTTGCGATGCACGAACAGTTCGCCCGGATGTGCACCGGTCAGGACTTCGGCTGGCACGCGGCTGTCGGAACAGCCGATCCACAGCGTATGTGGTTGTTGGGGTTGTGCTGTTTGCTCGAAATAGCCCGGATCGCTCTGGCTTTGTTTCAGCGCCCAGCTGCGGTTACGGGCAAGGAGTGGGATCAATGCGGTCACGATATGCTTCTCTCTGTCAGGGGGCCGGAGATTTCTCCGCTGGCCCGGTGGCGATCAACGTCTAAAGTAAGAAATTCTTTAGTTACGATTTGAAGCTTCTTGATGCACTTTCTAACATGGTAGTCGGCAATTCCGCATAAGGAAAATCTTAGAGTGATGTGGCGGCGATCACGGAAAACCGGATGGCTGGACTGAAAATCTTGATCTCACGCATGCCAAAGTCATTCCCCGCAGCAGATGAATTTTTGCCCACGTATAATCTCCGGCCTTGATTTTCTGGCTGCGAAATCACGATTTATAAGCCGTGCTTAAGCAACTTTCCTTTTATTTCAGCGAAAACTCTCTATGCCAATCAGCCTGATCCAACCCGATCGCACCCTGTTTTCTTACCCGCGTTACTGGGCCGAATGCTACGGTACTGCGCCGTTTTTCCCGATGAGTCGGGAGGAGATGGATCAGCTCGGCTGGGACAGCTGTGATGTTATCGTGGTGACCGGCGATGCGTATGTCGATCACCCGAGTTTCGGGATGGCGATCGTTGGCCGCATGCTGGAAGCGCAGGGTTTTCGCGTGGGTATCATCGCGCAGCCGGACTGGAGCAACAAAGACGATTTCATGCGTCTGGGGAAACCGAATCTGTTCTACGGCGTGACCGCGGGAAACATGGATTCGATGATCAACCGCTACACCGCTGACCACAAACTGCGCCACGACGATGCCTATACACCAGACAACGTCGGCGGTAAGCGGCCTGATCGCGCCACGCTGGTTTATACGCAGCGCTGCAAAGAGGCGTTCAGCGATGTGCCGGTGCTGCTGGGCGGCATCGAAGCCAGCCTGCGCCGCATCGCGCATTACGATTACTGGTCAGATACCGTGCGCCGCTCGGTGCTGGTGGATTCCAAAGCCGACATGCTGATTTACGGCAACGGCGAGCGCCCGCTGGTGGAAGTCGCGCACCGTCTGGCGGCAGGCGAAGCTATTACGGATATTCACGACGTGCGCAATACCGCCGTGATGCGCAAAACGGCGCTGGTCGGCTGGAGCGGGGTGGATTCCACTCGGCTGGATAAACCGGGCCGCATCGAACCCATTATGAATCCGTACGGCGAAGATTTGCCGTGCTCAGAAGGTGAATTGCCCGCGCCGGACGCGCCGCAGCCGGTGACCGTGCGTGCGCCGAAACCGAAGCCGTGGGAGAAAACCTACGTGCTGTTGCCGTCATTTGAAAAAGTGAAGGCCGACAAAGTGCTTTACGCGCATACCTCGCGCATTCTTCACCATGAAACCAACCCCGGCTGTGCGCGGGCATTGATGCAAAAACACGGCGATCGTTACGTGTGGATCAACCCGCCGGCGATCCCGTTATCCACTGAAGAGATGGACGAAGTGTTTGCACTGCCGTTCCAGCGCGTGCCGCATCCGTCTTACGGCAAGGCGACCATTCCGGCGTATGACATGATCCGTTTTTCGATCAATATCATGCGTGGCTGTTATGGCGGCTGTTCGTTCTGCTCGATCACCGAGCACGAAGGGCGGATCATTCAGAGCCGATCCGAAGAGTCGATCGTTCGTGAAATCGAAGAGATCCGCGATAACGTGCCGGGATTTACTGGCGTGATTTCCGATCTCGGCGGGCCGACCGCCAACATGTATATGCTGCGCTGTCAGTCGCCGAAAGCCGAGCAAAGCTGCCGCCGCGCCTCCTGCGTGTATCCTGAAATTTGTACGCACATGGACACCAACCATGAGCCGACCATCAATCTTTACCGTCGCACCCGCAGCCTGAAAGGCATCAAGAAAATCCTGATCGCCTCGGGTGTGCGTTACGATCTGGCGGTGGAAGATCCGCGTTATATCAAAGAGCTGGCTGAACATCACGTCGGCGGATATCTGAAGATCGCGCCGGAGCATACTGAAACCGGGCCGCTGTCGAAGATGATGAAACCGGGCATGGGCAGCTATTACCGCTTCAAGGAGCTGTTCGACACTTATTCGAAACAGGCGGGCAAAGAGCAGTACCTGATCCCGTATTTTATCTCGGCACATCCGGGCACGCGGACCGAAGATATGATCAATCTGGCGCTGTGGCTCAAGCAGAACCGCTTCCGTCTGGATCAGGTGCAGAACTTCTATCCGTCGCCGCTCGCCAGCGCCACCACCATGTATTACAGCGGCAAAAATCCACTCAACAAAGTGGATTACAAAAGCGAAGACGTGGTGGTGCCGAAGGGCGATCGTCAGCGCCGGTTGCACAAGGCGCTGCTGCGTTATCACGATCCGGTGAACTGGCCTGTGATCCGCGAAGCGCTGACGGCGATGGGAATGCGCCGTCTGATTGGCGTTCGCCCGGATTGTCTGGTGCCGCCGGACGGTTTTGATCCGCGCTTTGCCCCGCCGCGCTCGGGGATCGCACGGCCTGCGGCCACGCGCTTTACTGCGTCGAAAGCACAGAATCCGGGAACGGGAAAAGGTAAAGCAGGGGAGTCACGGGCGGGTAAAAAACCGGCAGCGCAGGGAAAAGGGGCAAATCGCAGCGTTAATCGAGGTAAAAGACCGGTTTAAGATCGCTGCTTATCGGGCTGTTATCGGCATTGGCAGGCATCACGTCTGCCATATGCTTCCACCACTGCTGGCAGATATCCGTTTTTGCCACCGCATCCCATCTTTCTTCTGATTCGATTTCGACATAGCCAAACAGCAAATTACGTTTTTCATCGAGAAAAATACTGTAGTGATGGGCGCCGTGGGCTTTCAGCGTTTCCGCCAGTTCCGGCCAGATAGGAGAATGCCGACGCTGGTATTCAGCATGCGCATTCGGGTTGATCTGCATAACGAAGGATTTACGGATCATATTGGCTCCTGGTTGGATAACTCCCTCCCCCTTCGCAGGGGGAGGAGAAAAAATTACATCGCTTTTAAATATAGCTCACGCACTTCTTCCCGCGTGGGTGTTCTCGGATTGCACGGCAGGCATGGGTCGGCCAGCGCTTTATCAAGCCAGTTTTCGATATCTGCTTCCACAATTCCCAGCTCCCGGAAACCGCAGGGGATCCCCACGCGTTTCGACAATGCACGGATAGCCTCGACCGCCGCGATGCTGGCCTGCATTTCGCTGATACTTTGCGTATGTACGCCCATTGCGCGGGCGATATCGGCAAAACGCTGCGGTGAGCAAGCACGGTTAAATTCTTCCACAACCGGCAGCAAAATGGCATTGCAGACGCCGTGCGGCAGGTTGTGCGTCGCGCCCGGCTGATGTGCCATCGCGTGAACTAACCCCAGACCGGCGCTGTTAAATGCCATGCCCGCCAGATATTGTCCCTGCGCCATTTTTTCGCGTGCTTCAATGTCATCACCGTGTTCGACCGCTTTCGGCAGCCATTGGGTGATGGTCGAAATCGCCGCCAGCGCCGTCGGGTCGGTCAGCGGATGTGCGCCGACGGAGATATACGCCTCGATAGCGTGGGTTAACGCATCCATGCCCGTCGCGGCTGTCACGCCTGCCGGGATCTTGAGCATAATCGACGGATCGTCCACCGCGATATCCGGGATCAGATTGGTGTCGATAATGACTTCTTTCACCTGACGCTGACTGTCGATGATCACCGCATTGCTGGTGAGCTCGGCGGCGGTTCCTGCGGTGGTGTTGATCGCCACCAAAAATACGCCCGGTTTAGTGACCTTGCCGACGCCGGAGTAACGTGTCACCGGCCCCGGATTGGCGGTCAGGATTTTGATACCTTTGGCGGTATCAATCGGGCTGCCGCCGCCGAAGGCGATCAGATAATCACAGTGATTTTCGCGGTACAGGCGGAAGCCTTCATCGACAATTTCTGAGGTTGGATTGGGAACGACGCCGCCGTAGAGCGCGTAAGGTAATCCGGCATTGTTGAGTGCGGAGAATAAGCCATCGAGCAGACCGAGTTCGACTAACTGACCGTCGGTGACGATCAGCGCTTTGCCGTGATCCTTGTTCGCCAGCATCGCCACCATATCGTCGATTGCGCCCTGGCCGTGAAGGCTGATTTTAGGAAGTGCCAACATAAAACTCATAAAAATCCCTCTGTGAGTAAATAGAACTGATGTTCTGTGTGGCGATGCTCCAGGGTCTTTGCCAGTTCTTGCTACGGGGAACATCCTCTGTTCCCCGTGCAGGATTTATATTTTCCGGAGCAGGAACCGCCGGATCAGGCTTTTAATGCGGCCTCGAAAGGCGTGACGTCAAAACGTTTGCCGAGGGCAATCAGTTCGTCGGTCTGGATGCTTTGTTTCATGCCGCCCATGGAGATCACTTTGACCAGAATCTCCGCGGATTTTTCGGCGGTGTCGATCAGGCCAAAAGCATCGTCGAGCGTCGGACCGCAGCCGAAGATGCCGTGGAACGCCCACAGCACCAGACTGTGATGCTGCATCTGATCGGAAGTCGCCGCACCGATGCCGTCGGTGCCCGGCACCATCCACGGCACAATGCCGACGCCGTCCGGGAATACCACCAGACATTCGGTGCTGCATTCCCACAGCTTGCGTGTGATCTTGGCGCTGTCGAGTTCCAGCACGTAGGTCAGTGCGATCAGGTTGGTGGCGTGGCAGTGCATGATCACGCGATCCTGCCCGTGAGTGACGCGTTTACGTACCGCGTGAGATTGCAGATGTGACGCCAGTTCGGACGTGGGTAATCCGCCCGCTGTCAGCCCCCAGAGGATGTTGTAGCTGGCGCCTTTGTCATCAAGCTGGATAACTGTCAGCGCTTCGGAAGGGGCGAGTTGCACGTTGCGAAAGAACTTACCGGAACCGGTCACGATAAAGTATTCGTTCGCCAGATCCGGCGCGTGCTGCGTCAGTTCAACGCGGCGCGGCTGGGTATAAAAATCATTTTTGTACGGGACTACGTCTTCCGGCAGCAGACGCATGCTGACGTTACCGCCGTTGCGCTCATCCCAGCCTTTCAGCCACATATCGGTGGTCGCTTTGACCATGCCTTGTACAAACCACGAGCTAAATAATGTTTTCATTAGAACTTTCCTGCAAATAAGGTGAATGCATTTCGGCGGTGCGATAAGGCATGGATCAGCGTTTTGACAGCACGCTGGTTTCATAATGGCGGACGGCATCCAGCCACTGACCGCCGACCGGCACGTCGTGGCGCTGGCAGTACATGTCCCAGACTGCCTGCCACGGCAGCGATTTTTGTTCTTCCAGAAGCGCCAGACGTGCGGTGTAGTCGCCTTCCACTTCCAGCTTTTTCAGTAAATCAGTCGGCTCAAGCAGGGCTTTGAGCAGCGCTTTTTTCATGTTGCGCGTGCCGATCACCCACGCGGCGATGCGGTTGATCGAGGCGTCGAAGAAATCCAGCCCGATGTGAACGCGGTCGAACAGGTTATGGCGCACGATTTCGCTGGCGATAGCCTGTGTTTCGTCATCCAGCAGCACTACGTGATCGCTGTCCCAGCGCACCGGACGGCTGACGTGCAGCAACAGACGCGGCACATACAGCATCGCGGCAGAAATTTTATCGGAAATGACTTCGGTCGGATGGAAATGGCCTGCATCGAGGCACAGCGCGGTGCCACGGCTGGCGGCGTAGCCAAGATAGAATTCGTTGGAGCCGACGGTGTAGCTTTCCGAACCGATGCCGAACAGCTTGCTTTCGACGGCGTCGATGTGTTCGCTGAGATCAAACTTCTCGGCAATCACTTCATCCAGCGCGCTCATCAGGCGCTGGCGCGGAGCCAGACGGTCGACGGTGACGTCTTTCATGCCGTCCGGCACCCAAATGTTCATCACCGACGGCGTGCCCAGCGCGCGGCCAAACGAAGCGGAGACGCGGCGGCTGGCCTGACAATGCTCGATCCAGAACTGGCGTACTTGCGGATTGGCGCTCGACAGCGTAAAGCCGTCTGCGCTCATCGGGTGCGAGAAGCACGAAGGGTTGAAGTCCAGACCCAGCTTGTTCTTTTTCGCCCAGTCCACCCAGCCGGTAAAGTGCTTCGGTTCGATTTCATTGCGCGCAACGGGTTTGTCAGATTCCAGATAAATGGCGTGCAGGTTCAGGCGATTAGGCCCGGGGATCATCGAGATCGCCAGTTCTAAATCGGCGCGCAGCTGCTGCGCATTTCGCGCTTTGCCGGGATAGTTGCCGGTGGCCTGGATCCCGCCGGTCAGCCCGCCTTCCGGGTTCTCAAATCCCGCGACGTCATCTCCCTGCCAGCAATGGATGGAAACCGGCAGAGTATCGAGTTTTTTGATTGCGGCTTCGGCATCAATGCCCAGCTGCGCAAAGCGTTCTTTAGCAAGCGTCCATGCGTGATCGATTGATGAAGTCATACTGCGAGCTCCTCATTGACGTGACAGAGCGCCTCAAAACGGCGCCAGTGAATAGCGAAATCCGCGTGAATACGGGGAAGATAATGGTGTTGCTCAAAGTTCATGGCGACGATGCGGCGAAATTCAGCGGTGTCTTTGACAGCGCTGAGCGCCATCAGCTGGCAGCCGATGTTGCCAAGCGTGGAGGCTTCCACCGGCCCGGCGCTGACGTTGACCTGACAGACATCGGCGCACAGCTGATTAAGGAACTGGTTCTGACTGCCGCCGCCGACAATGTGAATGTCTTCCAGCGGTGCGCCCTGTAAATCCGCCAGCTGCAACGCAATTTTGCGATAGAGCATGGCGAGGCTGTCGAAAATACAGCGCGCCAGTTCGGCCGGTGATTCCGGTACCGCTTCTCCCGCCTGATGACAGGCTTCGCGAATGGCGCTGACCATCGACGGCGGATTTATAAAGCGGTCTTCGTTCGGGTTGATAAGATAGGTAAACGGCGGGACGTTCTTCGCCAGCGTGATCAGCGAAGGTAAATCCTGAATGTTCAGTTCGCGGCAAACGCGTTGAAAAAGCCACAATCCCATGATGTTACGCAGCACGCGAAAACTGTCATTGATGCCGCCTTCATTCGTGACGTTATCGTGTAACGCACCCGCGTGATTGAACGCTTTCGGGCTTTCGATGCCCATCAACGACCAGGTGCCGGAGCTGAGGTAGGCGCTGTGCGAACTGGTGAGCGGTGCCGCAACGACGGCGCTGGCGGTGTCATGCGTGGCGACGCTGAAAACGGGTACGCTGCGCCCGCGCGGACTGTGCCAGAGGCCGGGAGAGTTGCCCGGCTGAGTAGGTTTTTGCAGCCAGCGGCGCGGTACGCCCGCCAGTTTCAACAGGTCTTCATCCCAGTCGCCGGTGGTGATATTGAGCATTTGCGTGGTGCTGGCGTTGGTGAATTCCCAGTTGAGCTGGCCGGTGAGACGGAAGAGAAAATAGTCCGGGATCATCAGCAGATGTGCGGCTTTGCTTGCGATTTCAGGCTGTTGTTCCGTCAGCGCCCGCAGCTGATACAGCGTATTAAACGGCATAAACTGGATGCCGGTTTTCTGGTAAATAACATGGCGGCCAATCTGCTTTTCCATCCGCGCCATGACGCCGTCGGTGCGGCTGTCGCGATACGCCACGGCCGGACCCACCCGCTGACCCTGTTCATCGAGCAACACGAAATCCACGCCCCAGGTATCGATGCCTATACCGTCGAGCGGAATGCCTGAAGCGTCCAGACGGTTTAATCCTTCCAGAATGTGCTTCTCGAGATCATCCAGATCCCACGTATCCATGCCATCAGTGTGCGTCAGGTTATTCGGGAAACGGTGAATTTCTTTCAGCGTCAGCGTCGCCGCTGAATCAGGTTCCTGGCGGGTAAACGTGGCCAGCATGACGCGGCCGCTGGAAGCGCCGAGATCAATAGCGGCAAGATGGTGGGTTCTCATAGCAGCCATTCCTTATTGAATATGCTGCCCAGTGTAGGGGAGGCGTTTAAGGCTCACCTTCCGGTGATTGCCACTGGTTTTAGCGGGATGGCAGCATTAAAAAGGTAGATGCGAGGCAGATCACACTTCCGCTCAAAGCCCTGCCGGACAAGGCGATGAAAACGTCGGAAACACGCAAGCGGCCTGTGTGATCTTTGCCGCAGATCCGCAACACAGCGGGGTTAATCTTAAAAAAATGACTGTTTAAGCCGTTTTTAACGCCGTGGTTTGAAGGTATGAACGCCGGGCGCAGGGTAGGGTTGTTTCACGATGAATAATGAATCCCCCGAACCGGAGGCGATAAATGACGTTACTGAAGGGTGATGATTATTTTGCGGCACCTGAGCTGACTGTGACGGTCGAGCGACGTCTTCCGCAAAGCGTATTCCCGGAGCACTACCACGATTTCCACGAGATTATGCTGGTGGAAAGCGGCTCAGGCGTGCACATCTTTAATGACCATCCCCATACCCTGACCGCTGGCACCGTCTGTTTTGTGCGTGCCAGCGATCACCACTTGTTTGAAAACGTGGAGAATCTGCGCCTCACCAACGTGTTGTTCCGCTCACCTAAAGCATTCCGGTTTATCCAGGACGTCGGCCATTTTCTGCCACAGGAACACCATTATCAGTCGCAAATTCACTGGCAGCTCAGCCCGCATGTTCTGGCGCAGGTGCTGGAGTGCATCGCGCAGCTGGAAGCGCTGCCAGACAGCATTGAGATGGAACACATCGCCACGCGCGAAAGCTTGTTTTTACAGCTGCTGATCCTGCTGTATCAGGACTGTTTCCAGCCACAATTGCGAGACACCTCTGAAAACAAGGTCAATCAACTGTTGCAATGGCTCCAGTCACATTACAGTGAAGAAGTTAACTGGACTGAGGCCGCCGAACGTTTTTCTCTGGCGCTGCGCACCCTGCACCGGCAGATGAAGCATTACACCGGTCTGACGCCGCAGCGCTATCTGAACCGTCTGCGCCTGCTTGAGGCGCGCCGCCGTTTACACCATAGCGATCAAAGTATTACCGATATTGCCTATGCCTGCGGGTTCAGTGACAGTAACCACTTTTCGACGCAGTTCCGTCGGGAATTTTCGGTGTCGCCAAAACTCATGCGTGACCAGTTACGTTAAGCGACACCTCTCGCGGCTCACGGCAATGCGTGCCTGAGCCGCCTCGTTTATCTTGTTGTCAAACGGGTTTGAGATTGCTGCTATGTCGCTGAAATTGAATAAAAATGACTTCTTTCTGACCGGCATGAACTCTGTCGTGGTGGCCGAACGCCATCCGCAGGCGGATTTTCCCAGTCACGATCATGATTTCGACGAGCTGGTCATTGTCTGGCGCGGCAACGGCGTACATATCTGGAACGACATTCCTTATCCCATCACCTGCGGCGACCTGTTTTATATCAACGCCAAAGATCGTCACAGCTACGAATCTGCCAATATGCTGGCACTGGATAACGTGCTGTACTGCCGCGAACGCTTCCGGCTGGCGGCTGACTGGGAGCAACTGCTGCCCGGTGAAGATACCCCACAAGGTCAGCGTTACTGGCGCCTGAGTACGCTCGGGATGTCGGTATTGAGAGATAAAGTCGATGAGCTGGCGAAAGAGTGCATGAAGTCTGAAGCACTGTCGGTACAGCTGAGCGAAGCCCTGCTGATGCAGCTTTCACTTTTGCTGCTGCGCTTTCGTCATCAGCCAGACAGCGGCGTACTGCCCGATGCCCATCAGCTGGATTTATTGCTCATGGCGCTGCGTGCGGGGATCGCCGAGCCTTTCCATCTGGAGACGTTTTGTCGCCAGCATAAGCTCAACCCCCGTGCTTTAAGGGCGCTGTTCAAGCAACACACCGGCATGAGCGTGACGCACTATCTGCGGCAACTGCGGATTTGCCGGGCAATGAGTTTACTGCGCTACGGCAATATGACGATCAGTGATGTTGCGGCGGAGTGCGGCTTCGATGACAGTAATTACTTCTCAGTGGTATTTAACCGCGCCTGTGGCGTATCACCGCGCGATTACCGGCAGCGTTTTACCTCTCAGGCAGGCATCGCAAGATAGGGCGAGGCACTTCACTGTTTGATACGGCATCCTAATATCTATTTAAAACAATAAATTAGGGTGTATCGCCATGCTGTGCGCAAATTAAAAAAAAGGGTCTGATCAGATGGAGTTAGTCGAATTTTTAATGCTTTAGGAATATCTTTATTTGGCATTATTTACGGCGGGTCAGCGGGCTATAAAACAAGAAAAAAGAAAAGTGGCTTTTGCCCGTGACATTAAACGGGATGCTTATCCCTCAGCCTCCCCTTTTTTCCGGTTATCGTTTGAATGTTTATGCAGAAAATATGAATTTTTTACCGTTACGGATAAATAGGGATGAGCAAGAATGTCAGAGGAATAACATTAATAACAATAAACGCATTGTTATTAATGTTACTTTTTAGGCCAATTTTTCTTCGCTCAATGTTTGTGGTTTTTCAGTTGCTTCCCACGCATAGAATATTTTATTACGGCCACTGTTTTTGGCGTTATACAGTGAAACATCGGCCTGACCTAATGCATGAATAAAGTTACCGTCTTCAAGCGCCGCCAGCCCGGCGCTTACCGTGACATGCGTCGAGACTTCGGCATTAAAAAGATGCGGGATATTCAGCCCCAACACTTTATTCTGAATACGTTCGGCCATGCGTACGGCGTGTTCCTGTTGCACGTTGGACATTAGCACCAGAAACTCCTCGCCACCGTAGCGCACGACGACATCCCGTGATCGCACGGCGTCGCGTATCGCCGCTGACACCCGCACCAGCGCCTGATCGCCCATGCTGTGGCCGTAGTTGTCGTTATAGGCCTTGAAGTGATCGATATCGAGCAGCATCACGTAATGGCCCGAGGCCTGACTGAACAGCGTCTCCAGCTTGTTCTGCAGCCCGCGCCGGTTGTACAGTCCGGTGAGCGGATCCAGCATGCTGAGATCGCTAAACTTTTCCCGTTCACTGTAGAGATTCGCCAGCATCCTGCGGGTGAATTCATCACTGCGGCGCAGCATCAGGTGATGCAACCACAGGCCAATCAGCGGCAGCGAAACGGTGAATAAAATACGGCCAACGTGCTGAAAATCATCCAAAAACACGACGCAAAGCGTCGCTGGTACTGCGTGGAGGCAAAAAGCGAGGAAATTATCTGACAGCGCAATAGCGCTGATAAAGAAAATACTGAGCAAACTGACCAGGAGATAGTTTTTATCGACTTCGCCAATTTCCTGAAACCTTAATGCAATGAGCCACGCCCAAAATAATCCGATAATTATCGAGCACACATTCAGATGGGCCGAGTAATTTTTCTTTGAGAAAAAAGAGAATACTAATCCGGCACAGCAAAGCACAAAAATAATCACCAGCGGAGCAGGTGTCGACGTCGCTTTCTCCGGAGGATAAACCATAGAAAATAGCGCAGTGGCACTATTTAAAAAAAAGAATAACAACATAGCCAGTCGATGTTTGCTTTTTAGCAACTCATCATAGGAATGAGATATCATCAAATTTACTCTATTTTTCGTGTGTCGTTGGTCTGAAAAGATAAAAAATCTTCTCGCCCTATGCCGCTATTAATTTCCTGCGGCAGGCTAATGGTTTTTACGCGTAATTATTAGATTTGTATAAATTTTGTATGCAACGAATATCTTTTTGACGGCCTTAAAATTAGCACTTTTATCTGTAAGTGTCACCTCAACGAGGTGGCAGGCCGCAAATAGGTGGTAAATGAGAAAAAATCCTATATGATATTGGTTCTCATTATCATTGTTTGGAGCAGGGTTATGATACCGGCGATTGTCATGGCGTGTGGGATCTGGGCAGTTGTGTGGATGCTGGGTAAGCGTCTGACCAGTGGTTGGGGCGTGCTGTTGCCTTGTGCGCTGATGCCGCTGCTGGCGATGACGCATATGACGCTCGATCAGCTGCGCGTGCTGGTGGTGGTAGCAATGCTGGTCACGCTGGGTATGCTGTTCCACCGCACGTTGCGCCACTATATGCTTTTGCCTTCTTTTATGGCGCTGGCTGGCGGTCTGGCCGCTGTGACATTGAATTTTAGTCTATAGTGGAGTGAGACAAACAATAAGTGATTGTTATTTAGAAGGAATGAGCGAAATGAAAAACAGAAAACACAACAAAGCCGCAGGGATTTTTTACTTTTTGAAAACAAGAGAGTTGATGCAGGAAGGGAAAGCGGAAGAACAGATTCATGTGGTGCGAAGAGAGGGACTTGAACCCTCACGTCCGTAAGAACACTAACACCTGAAGCTAG
>NZ_JYDE01000031.1 GCF_003263515.1 Rahnella inusitata
TTCGCAGGGGGAGGACCAGGGCTGCATCATTTACTTAAATTTCTTATGGTTCTCATTCCTGGTCGCCTTAAATCCTTCAGCTTCTTTCTTCGCTTCATCCACTTTGCCCGCTTTAGCTAAAGCGGCAGCCGAATCGATCTGGCCAATCAGCGTATCCAGCCCTTTGTGGTAGTCCTTCATCTCAGGGCTGTCCGGCGCTTTGCCTTTCAGCTTCGGTGGGGTCGCTTTCTTCGCATCTTCCGCTGCTGCTTTCATGTTCGCCAGACCGGTGGTCAGTTCCGCCTGATCGTTGGTTTTCAACACTTTGCCGTAGTTATCGGCAATCGTGTCCATGTCTGTTTCTAAATCTGCCGCCAGTGCGACCGTACTGCTTCCTAATAAAGCCACTACGGCTAACGCCATCAGATGTTTACGCATAAGGGAGTCTCTCTATTGTTATAAATTTGTTATTTAAAACGACATTGCTTGTAAGGCTTTATAAAAATAGGCTGAGAAGGGGCAAAGTGGAACGACTTTTTTTGTAAAGAGGCGTGATAGGCGAGGAAAAAAGTAAGCAGCGATCGGGCGACCGCTGCTTCGGGAGATTATTCGCCGGCGATTTTCATCGACGGGAGCAATACAGAACCACACTGGATGTTGCTGCGGGTTTCGATATCGCTGCCGATGGCGACCATATCGCGCCACATGTCTTTCAGGTTACCGGCGATGGTGATTTCACTTACCGGATACTGGATTTCACCGTTCTCGACCCAGAAACCTGCCGCACCGCGGGAGTAGTCGCCGGTAACGCCGCTGACGCCCTGCCCCATCAGTTCCGTCACCACCAGACCTTTGTCCAGCTTACGCAACATGCCGGCGAAGTCGTCACCCTGACCGGCGATGCGCCAGTTGTGGATGCCGCCTGCGTGCCCCGTGGTTTGCAGACCGAGTTTGCGCGCGGAATAGCAGGTCATCAGCCAGGTTTGCAGCACGCCCGCTTTAACGATGTCACGACGCTGGGTGCGTACACCTTCGCTGTCGAACGGCGTCGAGGCCAGCCCCTGCAACAGGTGCGGATGTTCTTCGATGGTCAGCCACTCGGGCAGGATCTGTTCGCCAAGGCTGTCGAGCAGGAAGGAAGATTTACGGTAAATGCTGCCGCCGCTGATCGCACCAACCAGATGGCCGAACAGGCCGGTCGCCACTTCGGCAGCGAACAGCACCGGTGCGTGCATGGTCGGTAATTTACGCGGTGCCAGACGCGACAACGTGCGGCGTGCGCACTCTGCGCCAACCCATTCCGGGTCTTTCAGATCGCTCATTTTACGGGCAATGGAATACGCGTAATCGCGCTCCATGTTGCCTTCGTGCTCGGCGATGACTGAGGCGGAGATCGAGTGGCGCGTCGAGCAATAACTTTGCAGCATGCCGTGGCTGTTGCCAAAGACGCGAATGCCGTAATGGCTATTGAAGCTGCCGCCTTCGGTGTTAGTGATGCGTTTGTCGGCTTTCAGCGCGGCCTGTTCAGCGCGCGCCGCCAGCTCAATGCTGCGATCCGGATCCAGCTCTTCCGGATGGAATAAATCCAGATCCGGCGCGTCGAACGCCAGCATCTCTTTATCCGCAACGCCTGCGAAGGGATCCGGCGAGGTGTAACGGGCAATGTCCAGCGCGGCCTGCACGGTGCGGGAAATCGCGTCCGGGCTTAAATCTGTGGAAGACGCGCTGCCTTTGCGGTTTTGATAGTAAACGGTGATGCCCAGCGCGCCGTCGCTGTTGAATTCAACGTTCTCGACTTCACCAAAACGTGTACTGACGCCGATACCGGTGGTTTTGCTGACCGCCACTTCCGCGGCGTCTGAACCCGCTTTCGCCAGTTCTAATGCCTGAGATACGGCCTGTTCGAGGGTTTTACGCTGCTGCGCAACTTGATTCACTACGTTCATCGGCATGCCATCGCTTATGAGATAAAAGGGATTGTTCTACACTGAAACACAGATACTTATACTTTTGAGTCTAACAGAGACTCGCCATAATTTCGCATGGCGTGCGGCGTTGTTAAGACCGAAGTTGCAACAGAATAGCCATCTCTGTGGCATAATGCCGCCGAAGCAATAAAGCACAATCAAACTGACAGGATTACCTCGATAAGAGGAAGCGCCCATGACAAAGAAAATTGACGACTGGCTCGATGACGTTCCCGAGAATAATGAGAACGAAGAAGATGATGAGATCATCTGGGTCAGTAAAAGTGAAATCAAACGTGACGCCGAGGCGCTGAAAGATCTCGGTGCAGAAATGGTGGATCTGGGTAAAAACTCACTCGATAAACTGCCGCTGGATGAAGATCTGCGTGCGGCCATCGATTTAGCTCAGAAAATCAAAAAAGAAGGCCGTCGCCGCCAGTTACAGCTGATCGGTAAAATGCTGCGTTCGCGCGATGTGGAGCCGATTGAAACCGCGCTCGACAAGCTCAAAAACCGCCACAACCAGCAGGTTTCGCTGTTCCATAAACTGGAAATGCTGCGTGACCGTCTGGTCGAAGAAGGCGATGAAGCGGTGCCAACGGTGCTGGAGTTATATCCGGAAGCCGACCGCCAGCAGCTGCGTGCATTAATCCGCAACGCACAGAAAGAGAAAGCGACCAACAAACCGCCGAAATCTTACCGCCAGATTTTCCAGTATCTGCGCGAACTGGCTCAGGCCCAGGAATAAAAAACAAAACCCGCTGAAAGGCGGGTTTTTTGTTTTCAGCCTTTCGCTTTCGCGACAGGTTTCTCCAGCAGGTTCAGACGCAACTCGCCTTCCAGCTCTTCTTCTGCCTCTTCAAACAGCAAAATCAGTGCGCCGAAACGCCGCTTACGGCTGGCAGTCAGATTGATAAAATCTATCTCCACCGGCAGCGCAATACCGCCCGTGACTTCATCCCAAAGTGCATCCAGATTCGCGCCAAAGCTTTCTGTCAGTGCAAACTGACGGACAAACTCGGCATAGAATGCCGGTAAATCCGGGATGTGATTAAAATCGAAGCTCACTTTATTCATCGACATTACTCCACCCGAACAAAATTCTGATAATGGTCACGGCTGACATAAATCAGCCCGTCGCTGGCGAACAGCACGCGGTCAGCGCCGCGACGTCCGCAGCGATAGTTGATATCCGCCTCACGCCAGACCCGTTTGTACGCTGTCGGTAAACGCCCTTCCCGGTTCGAGAAACGGTCGCCGCCGATGGCTTTTCCCGGCAGCACGTCGCAAAGATTACCGGAACGTGCATCCCAGCCCGCTTCCCGCGCTTTTTTCTTGGTGATGTAGTTGTCAGGCAACCGGTGATTCTGGCGTAAATAGCTGACTACCGTTTTCTCATCGGTGCCCGAGACGATGGTGCCAGAGTTGTATGTCGTTTTCGCGACAACCTGCCCGGCGACGCCGGACAGCCCCAGAATCACGGCGGCGACCATCATCAGCGTGCGTGAACGCAGCCCGTTAAATACCTTCATTGACGTCCTTTGTGCATAGCCGGAAATGATGTGTTCCTCTTTATTGTTTCCTAAAATCCGCTTTCTGAAAAGGTGACTTATAGATTTCCTAAATGTAACGTTTTTACCTGCAAATACTCTTCCAGCCCCAGCACCGACCCTTCGCGCCCCAGACCGGACTCTTTCACCCCACCAAACGGCGCGGCTTCGTTGGAAATCGCGCATTCGTTCACGCCGATCATGCCGCTTTCAATCGCGTCCGCGACGCGGAAAACGCGTTGCAGGTTCTGGCTGTAGAAATAGGCTGCCAGCCCGAACGGAGTATCATTGGCGCGCTGAATAACTTCCTCTTCCGTTTTGAAACGGAAACAGGCCGCCAGCGGGCCAAAGGTTTCTTCGTGGGCGACTTTCATATCGTCGGTGGCATCGGCAATCACCGTCGGCTGGAAGAAGTTGCCGCCGAGCTTGTGACGCTCGCCGCCTTCCATCAGTCGTCCGCCTTTCTCCAGCGCATCTTTGACGTGATCTTCTACTTTCTCCAGCCCTTTGATGTCGATCAGCGGCCCGACAATCACGCCGTCATCCATGCCGTTGCCGACTTTCAGCTTGCGGACTTCTTCCACCAGACGGGAAACGAACGCATCGTAAACGCCGTCCTGCACGTAGATGCGGTTGATGCACACGCAGACCTGTCCGGTGTTACGGAATTTACAGGTGATCGCGCCTTTGACGGCGGCTTCGAGATCGGCATCGTCAAACACGATATACGGCGCGTTGCCGCCGAGCTCCATCGACACTTTTTTCATGGTGTCGGCGCTGTTACGCACCAGCGTTTTGCCCACTTCGGTCGACCCCGTGAAGGAGACTTTGCGCACTTTGTCGCTGGCCATGATGGCGTCACTGATAGCATGCGTATCACCGGCCACGCCGTTTATCACACCATCAGGCACACCGGCGTCTTTTGCCAGCTGTAACAGCGCGAAGGCCGAAAGCGGCGTGTTATTGGCCGGTTTGATGAGGCCGGTACAACCCGCCGCCAGCGCCGGGCCGAGTTTGCGGGTCAGCATCGCCAGCGGGAAATTCCACGGTGTGATTGCCGCGACCACGCCGACGGGTTCACGGGTGGCAAAAATGCGGGAACCGGCCTTTGCTGGCGGAATAATTTCGCCGTTCGCGCGCTTAGCTTCTTCGCTGAACCATTGCAGATAGCTGGCGGCGTAATCGACTTCGCCCAGCGCCTCTTTCAGCGGTTTGCCCTGCTCCGCCACCATCAGCTCGCCGAGAAACTGTTTGTTCTCCAGCATCAGCTCATACCAGCGGTGCAAAATTTCAGAACGTGCTTTGGCAGTGGTTTTGCGCCACGCCGGGAAGGCATCGCTGGCCGCTTTGATCGCCGCTTCGGTTTCCGCTTTCCCGGCTTTGGCGACTTTTGCCACCACGTCGCCGGTGGCCGGATCCAGCACATCAAACGTGGTTTTGGCTTCATGCCATTTACCGCCGGTGAAATAACCGGTCTTAAATAAAGGATGTTCGGACAGTTTCATAGAGTGGGCAGACATGTAAATCCTCCTGACGTATGCCGTTTAAAGCAGTGAATAGAAATAAGTATAGCGGCTCAGGAGGAAGCGTCTCTCAGACAGCACTGAGAGACACAGCTCGCAAAGTGGAATGTCACACGTTCACAACCGCAAAGCCGGTGAGTAAACTGAGTTATCACGGTCTTAATAATTAAGGAAAAGGGATGTCGACACGCGTAAAAATGAATATCGGCGAGCTGTATACGGACATGGGCGAAGGGCTGCCGGAAGAGCGCCGCGCAGGGAAAGAACGGGTGTACGATTACAACCTCACCCGCCCCTCGGAAGAGGAAAAGCGCCAGCGGATGCTGAAAGACATGATGGGCAGCATCGGCGAGAACGGCTGGATTGAACCGCCGCTGCGCGTGGCCTACGGCACGCATACGCACATCGGCAAGAACTTCTATGCCAACTTCAATCTCACGCTGGTAGATGACGCCACGGTCACCATCGGCGATAACGTGATGATTGCGCCGAACGTGACCCTCGCCACCGCCGGGCATCCCATCGATCCGGAAATCCGCATCACCGGGCAACAGTTCTCCCTGCCAATTGTGATTGAAGATAACGTCTGGCTGGGTGCGGGCGTAATGGTGAATCCGGGCGTAACGATTGGTCGTAACAGCGTGATTGGCGCAGGCAGCGTGGTCACAAAATCTATCCCGGCGAATGTAGTCGCGGCAGGCGTCCCGTGCCGCGTTATGCGGGTCATCGGGCCGCAAGATCGCGAAGCCTTCCCGACGTAAAAGAGAACGAAAAAGGCCGGTGCTTTTCAGCATCGGCCCTGCTTTTGATTGACTCAGGCGACGAACGAATGCTGATAACGGTGCAGCATGTCGGTCAGGCGCCGCACCGGTTCGGTGACTTTCAGCGGCGCGTCGTATTCCACCAGTTTTTCCTGATACTCCCCGAGCTCACTCAGCAAGCGCTGATAATAATACGTCCGCTTTCCTTCGCCCGAGGCTGACACTACGTGGTCAGCCGTATTACGGATTTTCTTATGGAAGGCCGACAGTTCGTCGTTCACCGGCACTTCCGCCAGCTTCATCCGCTGATGCGCGATTATCAGCATCAGCGCCAGGCGGTATTTACCGATGTCGTTCGGGAACATCACCAGCAGCTGATTCAACTGATGGTATAACGCAGGCAGATGGTTCTCGCGGCGGCGATAGGCTTTGGTGGTCAGCGCGGAAACGGCGCTGCTCATAAAGCGGTTAAGCAGCGTGCGGCCCGTTTTCTCCCGCGATTTATCACGCACCACCAGCAGCACCACCATTGCAATCACCGTACCGATCGCCTGACCGGTGACGTTATCCAGAAACGACGTCACGTTGAATTTCATCGGGTTACTCAGAACCAGAATATTGATGGTCCCCGCCAGCAGCCCAAGCATACCGAGGCGGCGCTTGGTCACTTCAATACCGATGAAGAAGGTGAAAATCCCCAGAGACAGACACAGCAGGAACAGGCTTTGCTGCGTCGCGGGCATGATCAGCATAAACATCATCGACCCCACCGGGATCGCCAGCAGCATACCGACGATAAAGTCCATCGCCATGCCTTTCGGGTTAGGCGTGCGCATCGCCAGCGAGGTCACGACGGCGATAATCACCACGCAGCCGCTGCCCGACGTCCAGCCGGTCCACAGCCACATCAGGCAGCCGATGGCGGTCGCGGTAAAGGTGCGCAGGCCGTTAATCAGCGCATGATGGCGCTCCGCCGAAGCAGGTCGCACCACCACTTCGCTGTCCAGCACGCTGCTTTCAATACTGCTGATGCTGCTATTAGTGTGAACGCCTTTCATCAGCAACAGCGCACGGGTAGCCGCTCCGGCCCAGGCGCTGATGGTCATCAGGACGTTATCACTGTGCGAACCGGTAATGGTCTGGCGCAGCAGTTTCAGCCGGCGGTGTACATCCGCGATGGTTTCCGCGGGTTCATCGAACATCGCCTTCAATTCCGGAGACAATCTTTCCGGCGTGTTTTGCAGGATCAGATAGGTTTCGCAGGCCTGCGTAATCATGCTCAGCGAGGTGCTGTGCAGCGCTTTCAGACGCCGGTTGCAGCGCTGCCAGCGTGATGATTCCATCATCAGACTGCTGCGCATGCCGTTGAGCGCCGTGGTGCTTTTCACCAGATTATTCCACGATTTATCAATATCTTCCTTTGACGCGTTGTTCACGCAAATCCGCATCAGCGCGAACTGATCGAGCAACAGCTGACTGACGGCGCGGTCGATATCTTTTTTGATAGAACGGGGAGAAAACAACAGATCAGCGACGATCGCACAACAAATCCCGAGGACGATTTCACTGCAACGCTCTACCGCAAACTGCGGCGTTTGCAGCGGCGTGGCGGCGGACGTGACGACGATAATCAGCGCGGTGTAACCGGCCAGACCGAGCGCATAGGAGTTTTCGACGCGAACCAGCGAAGACCACCAGGTGCAGACGCCCGCCCAGATACAGCACAGGAGCAGCATCACCACCGGTGCGCGCGCCGTGGCGATCACGATCACCAGTGCGGCCAGACAGCCGATAAAAGTGCCGATAACGCGCAGAAAACCACGGTGGCGGATGGCACCGGCAAACGGCTCGCCACCGGCCGCCAGCGCAGGGCCGGAGGTCACGATGGCGGCGGTCATGGCCGACCAGCGCGGGGTTTCGAGTTGCAGATAGAACCCGAGCACCAGCGCGCCGAGGATCGCGAACGTCAGCTTAAACGCAAAACGGACACGGGGAATAAGTACGCTATTCATCTTCCGGCCTTAGCCAAATTCTCTCAGGCGGTGTAACAGACGACGGAACGGCGAGCCGTCAGTTTGCTTACGATCGTGACTGCCGGTAATAACAACGGTCGCCGTAGTGCCTGCCGGATACGGATGCAGCTGATCGGCATCATCAAGGACAATTTTGACCGGCACACGCTGCGCCAGACGTACCCATTCGAGGTTGCTGTCGATAGTCGCCAGCCCGTTGGTTGCCGCAGAGGATGAACTGTTGGTTACCGCGGCCGCCACGCTGTCGACCGTGCCGTGCATGATGCGATTGCTGCCAAGCGGCGTGATTTCCACGCGGTCACCTTTGCTCAGGCCGGACAGTTTCGTTTCTTCCAGATAGGCAAGAATATAGAAGGAGTTTTTCTTCACCAGCGCGACGGCGGTCGAGCCGCGGTTGATGTAGTTACCCGGATGCACGGTGAGGTTAGTCACCCAACCATCGGCAGGGGCAACAACCACGGTGCGCTGGAGATCAAGCACCGCCAGATCGCGCGCAGCCTGGGCTTTCGCCAGCTGATGTTGTGCAGTTTGCAGCACGTTGTTCGCCTGGTCGATCTCTTCCTGCGACATCGCCTGCACACCCAGTTTCACACGACGTCCGGCTTCGCGTTTTTTCTCAGCGGCCAGCGCCTGATAGTACGCGACGTCAGCACTCGCTTCGTCCAGCGCCTGCTGATAACGCGGCTGATCGATTTTGAACAGCACTTGCCCCTTCTTCACCAGCTGGTTATCAATGACCGGCACATCGGTGATAAGACCGGTGACGTCGGGTGCGATGGATACCACGTCAGCGGTAAATTTGGCATCACGGGTCCACGGTGATTCAGTGTAGAACGCCCAGGCTTTGAAGATTGCGATGACAGCCAGAACGACAAGAATCAGCGTAATTAGATAACGTATTATTTTTATAGAGAAATTTTTCACAACGCCCTCAGACGAACATGCAGGAGATCAGGTAGAAAAGACAGCAGTACAAAGCTGTGTTGAACAACGCCGGGTGCCAGACAAAGTCGTAAATTCCCGTAGGCTGCAAAACGCGCCGCAGCAGGAAAAACACCACCAGCGCCAGCAGTATTTCAAAGAACACCGGGGGAAACGACAATCCGAAAATCACCATTACCGGAAGCAAACTCATCAAAAATTCCTTACATTATGACGACGGGCAGTATGACGGCAGAAATGCTGGTTAATCCCGCGCGCACATTATTCATTATTTTAGGCAACAGCTCACAAACCCGGAGAAATAATTCACGGGAGGCAGAGATGGAAACTGTGGGGTTGCCAGGGAAGTGTGCGAAGGTAAGTAATCAGGATAACTGAAACCTGAGGTTTATCGCCCGGAAGGGTATATTAGCCTGCTTATTATCAAGGGATCAACGTTATGTGATCTAAATCACTTTTAAGCCAGAGTTAACAATGGACCGATTAAAACGCATGTCAATTTTCGCTCAGGTTGTGGAGAGCGGCTCATTTACCGCCGCGGCGCGACGCCTTGATATGAGCGTTTCCGCCATCAGCCAGACGATCTCAAAGCTTGAAAATGAGTTACAAATCAAATTATTAAACCGAAGCACCCGCAGTATCGGCCTGACCGAAGCCGGAAAAATTTATTATCAGGGCTGCCGGAAAATGCTTCATGACGTGCGTGAAGTGCATGAGCAATTATACGCCTTCAACAACACACCCACCGGGACGTTACGCATCGGCAGCTCATCAACAATGGCACAAAATGTTCTTGCTGCGATGACCGCCGAAATGCTCAGTGAATACCCCGGCCTGACCGTCAATCTGGTCACCGGCATCCCGGCGCCGGATCTGATCGCCGACGGCTTAGACGTAGTCATCCGCGTCGGGGCGTTACAGGACTCGAGTCTGTTCTCCACGCGACTCGGTTCGATGCCGATGGTGGTGTGCGCCGCCCGCAGTTATCTGGCTCAGCACGGCACGCCGGAAAAACCGGCGGACATGGTGAATTTCTCATGGCTGGAGTACAGCGTCCGTCCGGACAGTGAATTTGAACTCATCGCCCCCGAAGGTATCACCACCCGTATCAATCCGCAGGGACGCTTCGTCACCAACGATTCGCAGACGATGATCCGCTGGCTGAAAGCAGGCGTCGGCATCGCCTACGTACCGCTGATGTGGATTATCGAAGAGATTAACGCCGGAGACGTGGAGATTCTGTTTCGCAGCTATCAGTCGGATCCGCGCCCGGTTTACGCGCTGTACACCGAAAAAGACAAACTGCCGCTGAAAGTGCAGGTCTGCATTAACTATCTGACGGATTACTTCAAACAGGTCGGCAAGGTATATCAGGGCTACCGGCAGGGGAAGAAGGGGATGCCGTGGGAGTGATGTCTGGAAAAAACACACCAAAATCCCACCTAACCTCCCCTTATCAAAGGGGAGGGATAAAAACAAAAAGAGTAGAGATTACGCCGTGCCACCCACCGTCAGATTATCCAGCTTGAGGGTCGGCTGGCCGACGCCGACCGGCAGGCTCTGGCCTTCTTTGCCGCATACACCGACACCTTTATCGAGCGCCAGATCGTTACCGACCATCGAAATCTGCTGCATCGCTTCGATACCGGAACCGATAAGCGTCGCGCCCTTAACGGGTTTGGTGATGCGACCCTTTTCAATCAAATAGGCTTCGGACGTGGAGAACACGAATTTGCCGGAGGTGATGTCCACCTGACCGCCGCCGAAGTTCGGTGCATACAGACCATATTCGACGCTGCTGATGATGTCTTCCGGCGTGGATGTTCCCCCCAGCAGGTAGGTGTTGGTCATACGCGGCATAGGCAGATGCGCATAAGATTCACGACGGCCATTACCGGTCGGCGCAACGCCCATCAGGCGCGCATTCAGTTTGTCCTGCATGTAGCCTTTCAGCACACCGTTTTCGATCAGCACGTTGTACTGGCCCGGCACGCCTTCATCATCAATCGCCAGCGAGCCGCGCAGGCCGTGCATCGTACCGTCATCGACCACGGTACACAGTTCAGATGCCACCAGTTTGCCCATCTGACCGCTAAAGACCGACGTACCGCGACGGTTGAAATCGCCTTCCAGCCCGTGACCCACCGCTTCGTGCAATAAAACGCCCGGCCAGCCCGCGCCCAGTACCACCGGCATACCGCCAGCCGGTGCAGCAACCGCCGTCAGGTTCAGCAGCGCCATACGCACGGCGTCACGTGCAAAAGCTTCGGCGCGCACTTCACCGTTCACAGTTTCGAGGAAGTAATCATACCCGACGCGCGCACCGCCACCGCTGGAGCCGCGCTCACGGCGACCATCATGCTCGACCAGTACGCTGACGGACAGACGCACCAGCGGACGGATATCCGCCGCCAGCGTGCCGTCTGTCGCTGCGACCAGTACGGTTTCATAGACGCCGGTGATGCTGGCGCTGACTTCCTGCACGCGCTTATCGGCCGCGCGGGCAATTTTGTCCACGCGATGCAGAAGGTCAATTTTCGCTTCGCGCGACAGGCTTTGCAGCGGATCCAGCGCAGAGTACATAGATTTGTAGGCCACTTCGCCCAGCGTTCGCGTTTTTCCGTTGCCCTGTTCGCGGACAATACTGCGCGCCGCCGTGGCGCTTTGGTTCAGCGCATTCAGTGTTATCTGATCGGCGTAGGCAAAACCGGTTTTCTCGCCGCTGATGGCGCGCACGCCGACGCCCTGATCGATATTGTAAGACCCATCTTTGATGATGCTGTCTTCGATTACCCAGGCTTCATGGAAGCTGGACTGGAAAAAGAGATCGGCGTAATCGAGACGACGTTCTGACAACTGGCCCAAAACGGAAAACAGATCCTGATGACTCAGATTATTGGCAGTTAGTAACTGCTCACTGACTAAGGCCAGACTCATAGATGTTCACTCTCTTTTAGACGAAAATCCGGCGTGCTGAGGTGCAGAGATGACCTCAGTCCACCGGACAATCCATTGTTACAGGGTTATTAACAGCCTAACACAGCCCGCACGAGGTTGCCTGCCGCCATCTTTATGGCATTACTGCGCGGCGGCTTTCGGTGCGGTGACAGGTTTACGCAGAATTTCATTAATGTGCGGCTCCGCGATGGTGCCGGTTATCTGATAGCGAATCAGCGAAATTTTATTCCACAGCGGGGCGAGCACTTTACTGGCGGCAAACACCGCCACGCCGACCACCGGGTTAATCACAAAGGCGGTTGCCACGCCAACGGTAGCGGAAATTTCCGGGGCGATCACGGCCTGGAGATCCAGCTGCTGATTCACAAAATTCACTTTGCCGGTGATGGCGATGTCCGCCGCCAGCCCGTCAACCAGCAGATCGTCGGTGTGTAACGTGCCGTCTTTAATCCATGCGGTCGATTTGATCGAATCGAAGTAGAAGCCCTCTCCGAAGGTATCGCTGAAATCGAGGCGCAGCTTACGCAGCAATGCGTCGAAGCTCACCAGACGCAATAACTGACCGGCACGGCCACCGCCGACGTCGGCGATTTCACCTTTACCCAGCTCGTTTTTCAGCGTGCCGTTGAGGGTACTGACGTCCGGTTTCCACGGCACGGATTTCCAGTGCAGGTCGAAGTTGATGTCAAACGGCGCGCCCTTCAGCGGTGTGGTGACGCCAAAGAAAGACATCGCCTGATCGATATTTTTGCCGCTCAGCTTACCCTTCAGGCCGGTACTTTCGCCCTGAGCATTCTGTTTCCAGTCGCCCTGAACGTCCAGACGCGCGACGCCAGTGTCGATCAGGCCGTTGCGCAGCATCAGTTGATCGCCCTGCGGTGTCACATCGGCGTTCACCTTACGGAAGTTCTGACCGAGGAACCAGCAGACCTCACAGCGCAACTGCACCGCAGGCCAGCTGGCGAAGGAAACTTTGTCACTGGCAAACGGATTCCCCGCCGGTTTGCCGCTGCCTGCGACATCGGCCACCGTCCATTGCGGGTTGAAATAGAGATAGCTAAGGTTCGCCAGCCATGGACCGTTGTCGTTCATGTTCAGCGTGCCGTCAATCTCTTTGCCTTTCGCCTTGATCTCCATGCCCTGACGCCCCTGCGTGGAGCTTATCGTCAGGTCATTCCATACCTGTCCCCCCAGCGTCAGCGCCGGTGTCGTCAGGATGATTTCATGCGGGAAGCTGAATCCGGCCATTTTGCCGTTGCCGCTTTTACCATTACTGCTGCTTTGCGCGGCTTTATCCGGCGACAGCAAACCGAGCCAGCTTTCGCCATCGAGCGGCGGCAGGTTTAGCGTCAGGCTGCTGTCTGCGGGCAGCGGCGGCGTTTTTTTGGTATTGGCCTGCCAGGAAGCACGATCCAGTTTCAGCTGTTTACCCAGCAACCAGCGGCTGTTGAAATGATCTTTACCCGCCAGCACACCTTCGAGATTGAAACTGTGTAAATCGCCTTTCACCTTCACCAACAGTGGCATGGCGTTTCCGGCCTTTTTGCTCAGCGGATCAGGTAAGTGACTGCTCACATCTTTCAGATCGGCGTTCACATCCACGGTGTAGTTGGGTGTGCCTTTGTGCGGCAGGGAGATATTGACGTCACCCTTCCACGGCGTTCCTCCGGAAATTTTGCTCGCTGCTGCGGCAGGCAGACCCGGCAATTTCGAAAGTTGCCAGTTTGCGTTCAGACCGACCTGAATTTTGAAGTCATCCGCCAGTTCCTGCGTACTGAACATCACGTTGACTGGCTGCCCGAACCAGGTGCCGGTTAACTGATTGCTTTGCAGGTTGCCGTTGTCATAGCTGAACTGACCGGTGAGATGGCTGATCGTGCTTTCCAGCGGTTTGATCAGCAGGCTGTTGTCTTTAAGCGTCACGCCACCGGTCGCGCGAACTTCCTCGCCGTCCAGCGGAATATCCAGATGTAAGCGGCCATTCACTTCGCCGCTGATTTGCAGCTCCTGTAATGCGCCGCCCAGCGTGTCGTGCAGCGGCGTATTCATGAAGTAATCGCCGATATCTTTGCCTGAACCGCGCAGGTCGGCATCAACAAACAGCTTTTGTTTCAGATAGTCAGGAATATTGGCGACAACATTATTACCATCAACATTGCCCAGTTTGGTGTGCTCAGCCTTCATGAACAGGCCGTCGTTGAGGAAATCGAGATCGATATCCAGATCGGTCAGCGCTGGCCATTTCGGCTGGAATTCGAATGTGGAATGACGCAGGGGCACCCAGACCTGGAACTGCCCTTCGTTCTTTTTGAACGGGAAGTGATGCGGATTGCCGTTGAAGGTCAGCGTAGCGTTATCCACCTGACCGCCTTTAATCGCGCCGGTCAGATAATCCACCAGATGTTTACCCATCAGGTGTTCAGGGAAGTAGCGCCACGCCTGTCCGGCGTCGTACAAACGGATACCAGCCAGAATATTCAGCCACGGCTCGCCTTTTGCCGGCTGAGCATAGTGGAAATCGCCCTTCGCCCACAGCGCATCGGCTTTGACGTCGACGTCTTTACCGGACAGCGTCCAGCCATCCTGATCGTTCGTCCAGCTGATGGACCCGGTTGCCGCACTCACATCCAGCGGCGCGCGGAACATTTCCCCGTAAGGCAGCAGGCTGTCTTGCAGTTTGACGTCTAGCTGACCGCTGGCCACGCTGCCTTTCAGGCTGCCGTTGAAATGATTAATACCCGGCAGTAATTCCCAGCGCTGCCAGCTGACATCGTGCCAGTCGGCGATAAAACGGGTGTTTTCAGGTTGTTTAAGTGGAATGTCGAGCGCGAGGCGATCGATATTGCCCGCCGGTTTCAGATCCTGCCAGCGTTCTAACAGCGTTGGGGTAAGGAAAGAAATGGTCGGAATGACCGGCCCCAGACGTTCCAGTTGCAAATTGGTGCCGCGAATGCGCAGTTCTTCACCCTGCGACGGGCCAAGAAATTCGTTATTTTCCGGCAGATACAGTGCCTCCAGCGTACCTTTCGGCCAGGCGACGCCGTCGGTTTTGATGTTCAGCTGTTGAGTACCGAGCTGCCAGCCATTGCCCTGACGGTTTCCGTGCAGCGTCAGGTTATCGACGTCCAGACGGTGTAGATCATCACCGGTTTTCCAGGTCGCGGAACCGGCCTTCAGCAGCGCGTCACCGGCGTAGACATCGCCGTTGCGTACGGTCAGCCACGCCGCCAGACTGAAATTAGCCGTCTCAAGACCGGTGTTGCTGCGCAGCCAACGGCTAAACCACGGCTTCATGTCGATATCATCGGCCTGAAGGTAAATCTTGCCGTTGTTCAGCAGGCCGTTGGAATCGTTCAGATCCATACGCAGTTGCACCACGCCATGCTGGCCGTTGAAACTCGACAGGCTCAGTTGCCCCTCGGCACGGTGGCGGTTGTGCGTGTTCAGCCAGGTCAGCTGCGGGATATCAAATTCGGCGCGCGGGCCGGACGGGGTCAGGAAGGAAATACGACTGTTGCGCAGGTCGAAGTGATCCACCTGGCGGAGGAAAATATCGCTGATGCGGTTGGGCTTAAGGCCGTTGCCTTGGTTGTCTCCGCCCAACGTACTGTTGAGATCCAACTGCATATTGTAGAAAGTGAGATCGCGGAACTGCCAGCGCAGATGCAGCATCGATTGCCAGACGTCCAGCGCCATGGTGATACGCTGAACCTTCAGGTTGGCATCCGGCAACGTGACCTGCAGGCCGCGGATCTCCATAATCGGGCCAAAGGTTTTCCAGCTGGCACTGATCTGTGACAGTTCGATCGGCACGCCCGTGACGGATTCAACTTTTTCGACCAGCTGATTCTGGAAACGGCTCAACTGAGGCAACGCCAGACGTAAGCCACTGATCACCAAAGCCACTATCACGACAAGGGTTGCGCTGGTGGTTAATAAGATACCGGGCAGTCGCCTCAAACTTCTCTCCTTGTTTCCCATTCCATACCGGTCTTCACCCGTACAGACGGCAATGGAAACCTGTTACTTCCTGATGCATCTGACACTTTGCCTTCAGATCACATCATCACGACGTCAAACTGCTCCTGACTGTAGAGCGGCTCCACTTGCACTTTGACCTGTTTGCCGACGAAAATTTCGACTTCAGCCAGTGCATGGGATTCTTCGCCCTTCAGCGCTTCGCCCACGGCCGCCGAGGCGTAAACCAGGAAGCGGTCGGAATCATACGCATGATGCACGCGCACGATTTCGCGCAGAATTTCGTAGCATACCGTTTCGACGGTTTTCACCGTGCCGCGCGCATGACAGGTCGGGCAATCGCTGCACAACACATGTTCGACGCTTTCACGGGTGCGTTTGCGGGTCATTTCAACCAGACCGAGCGCAGAGAAACCGTGAATGCCGGTTTTCACGCGGTCTTTCGACAACGCCTGCTCAAGACTGTGCAATACGCGACGGCGGTGATCTTCATTCGACATATCAATAAAGTCGATGATGATGATGCCACCGAGGTTACGTAACCGCAGCTGACGGGCAATCGCCTGCGTCGCTTCGGTGTTGGTGTTGAAAATGGTGTCTTCCAGATTGCGATGGCCGACGAACGCACCGGTGTTGATGTCCACGGTGGTCATGGCTTCGGTCTGATCGATGATCAGATAGCCGCCGGATTTGAGTTCCACCTTGCGCTCGAGCGCACGCTGGATTTCATTTTCCACATCGTACAAATCGAAAATCGGTTGCTTGCCGTTGTAATGCTCAAGCTTGCTGGTCATTTCCGGCATGTACTCACTGGTAAATTCCACCAGTAATTCATAGGTCAGGCGGGAATCAACACGAATGCGATCCAGCGCTTCACCGGCAAAATCACGCAGCACGCGGTGCGCCAGTGCCAGCTCGCCGTACAATTTGTACTTGGTTTTGTTGCGACGTTTGCGCTCCATCACCTTGGTCCACAGGCGCTTGAGATAAGCTGCATCCTGCTTGAGTTCTTCTTCGCCCACGCCTTCGGCGGCGGTACGAATAATGTAGCCACCGTGCTCGTCACAATATTCAGAGACGATACGTTTCAGGCGATCGCGCTCGGCTTCGCTTTCAATGCGCTGCGAAACGCCCACGTGCGACGCACCCGGCATAAACACCAGATAACGTGAAGGCAGAGTGATGTCCGTGGTCAGACGCGCGCCTTTGGTACCGAGCGGGTCTTTCACCACCTGCACCATCAGATCCTGGCCCTGATGCACCAGTTCTGCGATGTCGCGCACGTTGAAATTTTTCTGCTCATCACGGGCGACACATTCAGTGTGCGGCATAATGTCAGACGCGTGTAAAAACGCGGCTTTCTCAAGTCCGATATCAACAAACGCGGCCTGCATCCCAGGCAATACGCGACTGATTCGTCCTTTATAAATGTTGCCGGCAATCCCGCGCTTGGTTTCGCGCTCAATATGGATTTCCTGCAGAATGCCACCGTCAATGTAGGCCACGCGGGTTTCAGACGGCGTGACATTGACCAGTAATTCAGCTGTCATGTTTTCTCCTAAGCTCGCGTAAGGCAGCAAATTCATTGAGCAGCTCCTGAGTCTCCACCAGCGGGAGCCCCACGACTGCATAGTAACTGCCGCGAATTTCACGGACGAAACAACCGCCCTTTCCCTGAATACCATAAGCGCCCGCTTTATCCATGGGCTCACCGCTCAGAATATAGTGTGCAATGTCATCGGCAGATAGCGAACGAAAGGTGACATCGGTCACAACCAGCGTACTCAGACAATCTCGCCTGTCAGCGAAAGCGACAGCGGTCATGACCTGATGCTGCCTGCCGGACAATGCATTAAGCATAACAGCGGCTTGCGATTCATCACGCGGCTTTTCCAACACT
Organism: Rahnella inusitata; assembly: GCF_003263515.1. Classification (GTDB taxonomy): domain Bacteria; phylum Pseudomonadota; class Gammaproteobacteria; order Enterobacterales; family Enterobacteriaceae; genus Rahnella; species Rahnella inusitata. The sequence goes on from NZ_JYDE01000031.1 coordinate 17,592, forward strand.
TTACCGTCGAGGACAACAATGGTGTCCGCGCCCAGCACCGGCAGATCTTCCGTCGCGACCGCAACACCGGCTCGCGCTTTATCTTTCGCCAGACGCATAACATACGCGTCCGGTGCTTCATCATGCTGACGTTCTTCCGCCACGTCAGTTACCAGACGCTCAAAAGGCAGATCCAGTAACCCCAGCAATTCACGCCGGCGGGGCGATCCGGAAGCGAGATAAAGTTCGGTCATAACATCCTCATTGAACAGCAAACTGACGACGAATTTTACGCATCAGCAAGAACAGCCACGGCCACAGAATACCGTCCACCACGCTGCTCCAGAAAACTTCAGGGCGAAACGACACGTTCACCACCATGAACTGGCCCCAGAACACCATCACGTCTACCGCCAGCGACAGCACCATGACGATAAGCGCCTGCTGCCAGAGTGCCAGATTGCGGAATAACTGGAATTTGAACGCGACCAGATAAGCGGTGATGGCAAACGCCAGCGCGCGAATACCCAGCGTTGAACCGAGGATCAAATCCATGATGAAACCGACAATAAAACCGGTGCCGACGTTGACGCGGTGCGGTAATGCCATCACCCAGTAAATTAAGATCAGCAACAACCAGGAGGGCCGGAACATATAGATCTGTTCAGGCCACGGCATGACCTGCAACAACATGGCTATGATAAAGGATAGCCAAATAATCCAGCGTCCGTGGCTCCGGTAGCTGTTCATCGCGTCGCCCTCGGCGTCACGGATGTGCTAACCGGTGCCGTCACAGTGCCGGTTGCCGGTGCCGGAAGCGGTGCCGGAGGCCCCATATCACCCGGCGGCGGCAATACCTGAGGCATCATTTGCATCAGACGTTCATTGGCCACACGATGGACTTCATCAGGCGGCAACGGATGATCACCGTTGCGATCCGAGCCCCACAGCAGTAGCAGATAACGCAGACGTTGCAGACCGGCCGTCGGACGTGCCTGAATCACCGTATAAGCGCGCTGGTTGTCGACTTTGACAGAAGACACCACGCCCACCGGATAACCTTCAGGGAAACGGCCACCGAGACCAGAGGTGACAAGTACATCGCCGACGCGAATATCGGTATTGCTTGGCAGATGTTCCAGTTGCAGATCGTCCGCACAGCCGCTGCCGGCAGCGATCACGCGGATATCGTTACGCAACACCTGAATCGGCAGGGCATGAGACGCATCGCAAATAAGCAGCACACGGCTGGTGAGTGCACCGACGGCAACGATCTGACCAACAACGCCCTTATCGCTTATGACCGGCTGGCCGACGTAAACGCCGCTATTGCTGCCTTTATCAATGACGACCTGATCACTGTACGGATCATCGCTGGTAGACAGAACCTGAGCCACCATTTTGTGCTCGTCCTGACGCAGCGGCGAGCCCAGCAGCTCACGCAAACGGGCGTTCTCTTGTTTGTATTGACCAAGCAGCATCAGGTCGCTGTTTTTCAGCAACAATTCCTGGCGCAAAGCACGGTTTTCCAGCTCGAGCTGGCCGCGCGTCGCGAACGTCGAGGAAACCTGATCTAAGAATTCACGCGGGGCGTTTGACAGAAAATAGAAGGGACTGACGGCAGTATCCATATAGGTGCGGATTTTAACAAACGTACCTATTTTACTGTCGGCAACAATCAGGACAATGGCCGTAAGAATAGCCAAAAAAAGTCGCAGTTGCAGGGAAGGTCCCCTGCTAAAAATTGGCTTCATAAAATATGCGAGTTCCTCGGCAACAGAAGGTTTCAGTCAGACGAAGTCAATGCTTCCCCTGACAGAAAAGGCGGCAATCTCATGGGATAGCCGAAAACACCGCCTAAACATTCTCAGTTTAGACAGTGTTTGCGCGGATCCACATTGAACACTGCACACTTCGCGTTGCAGGTTTTACCTGACGGACAACCACCTTCCCGGGCAGACTATTTTTTGAGAGGAATAAAGGAAAAAACGTATTCCGTCATCAATCAAATCGTCGCTGAGATTACTCTTCGCTGAATAAGTCGCCGCCGTGCATGTCGATCATTTCTAATGCTTTACCGCCGCCGCGAGCAACGCAGGTCAACGGATCTTCTGCGACTACCACCGGAATACCGGTTTCTTCCATCAGCAGACGATCGAGGTTGCGCAGTAACGCGCCACCGCCGGTCAGCACCATGCCACGCTCGGAAATGTCAGACGCCAGTTCTGGCGGACATTGCTCCAGTGCAACCATCACTGCGCTGACGATACCGGTCAGCGGCTCTTGCAGCGCTTCCAGGATTTCGTTGGAATTCAGCGTGAAACCACGCGGAACGCCTTCAGCCAGGTTACGGCCACGCACTTCGATCTCGTGCACTTCATCGCCCGGATACGCCGAACCGATGCTGTGTTTGATACGTTCAGCTGTGGCTTCACCAATCAGGGAACCGTAGTTACGACGCACGTAGTTAATGATAGCTTCATCGAAGCGGTCACCACCAATACGTACAGAAGAGGAATACACGACGCCGTTCAGGGAAATCACAGCCACTTCCGTGGTACCGCCGCCGATATCCACCACCATAGAACCGGTGGCTTCTGAGACAGGGAGACCCGCACCGATCGCCGCAGCCATCGGTTCTTCAATCAGGAACACTTCACGTGCACCAGCACCTTGTGCGGATTCACGAATAGCACGGCGTTCAACTTGCGTTGCGCCGACCGGTACACAAACCAGCACGCGCGGACTTGGGCGCATGAAGCTATTGCTGTGAACTTGCTTAATGAAGTGTTGCAGCATTTTCTCAGTCACGAAGAAGTCAGCGATAACGCCGTCTTTCATTGGACGAATAGCTGCGATATTGCCGGGAGTACGACCCAGCATCTGTTTTGCGTCGTGACCAACAGCAGCAACGCTTTTAGGTGAACCAGCACGATCCTGACGAATTGCCACAACTGATGGCTCATTCAGCACGATGCCTTGTCCTTTTACATAGATGAGGGTATTGGCGGTACCCAGGTCGATGGACAAGTCGTTGGAAAACATGCCACGAAATTTCTTAAACATAACGAAAGGATAATCCTGCTAGCTGGGGGCGGAAAATAAAATCCGCCTACTTTACCAACCACGCGAAGCAGCGACAAGGCGCAAAAACGTCCTGCTTACGTGAAAATTGTCCGCGATGTCGCCATTCACTTGAGGTGACTTTTTGAGGCTGATGGCACTGCGATATAATTCTGTATCGCAGGCTAGATTTACCTCGGGCAGGCACCCAGGCGAAGTAGCAACACCGCACATAAATTCTTACACTTTCACCAGGAATCTCCGTCAACCCGCGGCCAGATGATAAGCACCGTATGCCAGGCAAGGGAGTCGGTCGAAAGCTGGGTCATTCTACGTTAAATAATCGGTTTACGGTCACTTAAACATCGCTGTTGTGTGAATATTTTTTACCAACCGGTTCAACGGGCTCCGGTCCGGCAAAAAAATCACCCTGGCCGCCGTGGATCCCCTTACTCAGCAGGATCGACCACTCATCCTTTGTTCGCACGCCGGAGGCAAAGACCAGAGCCTGAGTCCCTTCACATGCACTCAGCAGGCTTTGTACAAACAGCTGATTTTCAATTCTTTTATCTATATCGCGCACCAGACCCGGATGAAGTTTGACCCTTTCCACCGGGAAGGTTTTCAGATAAGAGGTACTGACCACCGTCAGACCGGCCTGTGAAACTGCCAGACGACAGCCTAAACCTTGCAATAAACGAATCGCAGGACGCAGGCGGTCGGTATGTTGACAAAGATCTGCCTCAGCAAGTTCAATCAAAATCCGATTTCGCTGTAATCTTTCACACTGAAGCAGCGTATCGCGCAGCCAGCGAACAAATGAGCGCTGCAATAATGAATCAACCGTCAGGTGAAATGCCAACGTTTCGTCCGGCCAGCGGTTAAGTAACGGAATAATCTGACTTATCATTATGCGGTCGTAACTTTGAGAAAGACCGAACTGCACGACCAGTGGCACAAACTCTGCGGCCAGCAACTCATTCTCCCCGTCGAAGACGCGGCGCTGTAATTCACGATGATCGAGTTTGCCATTTCGGGAGAAGGCCGGTTTCTGATACAAACGCGGCCCGCCGCGCGCCAGTGTATTTTCCAGTAAGGTTCGCCAGCGCACGCTGCCGCGCCCTTTCTCAGGCACATTATTGTCGAAAATAAACCAGCTGTTGCTGCCCTGGAACGCCGCGTGACGCGTTGCCTGCTGAACCATATCCATTACCTGATCCGGCGTCTGGCCAAAACGATAGGCGCTGATGCCGATGTACATCAGGGCATCGCGATCAATCAGCGACGACGTCGGTAATACCCCGAGCGCATTGACCAGCTGCGCCGCCATCACTTCAGCTTCTTTGAGCGTCCGGTGTGGCAGCAGAACGGCAAAATCACTGTGGAAATAACGCGCCAGTAAGGCATCAACGTGGCGCATCACGAAGGTTGAGAGCAGATTAACCATCGCGGAGCGCAACTCATCGACCATCGCCTGACCGTGAGTTTCACGCATCAGGTCGAAATCAGGCAGGCGCAGCAGCATGATCACACCATGTGTGCCCTCTTCTTCCAGCTGCGTCGCCAGCTGATTATCAAAGAACAAGCGGTTACTGAGCCCGGTTTGTGAATCCTGCTGGGCGTAGGCGCGGATCAGAGTATCAACGCGGCTGCGCTGCTCGCGGGCTTCATTAAGATCGGTCAGCAGGAGATCAATGGCGCTGCTGGCGGAATGCGGCCATTCGCCCAGATTTCCGGTCAGTCCCTCGCGCTCACCGCGTAAAATCCGTATCGCGCGATCTTCCAGTTTCTCAACGCCATCGGTTTCCTGTCGCAGCCAGCGAAAACTGAGCAATACCATGCCGAACATAATCAGGATCGCCACACTGATGGTTAGCGTCGAGCGCATGGAACGGATGTAACTGCTGACGGGGTCAATATAAGACACATGCAGCGACATATCGGGGTGTTGCATGAGAGGGTAAATGGCCGTGTTGTATTCAGGCATCACGCTGTCCCACGAGCGGTGTAAATCCGGACGTTCGTGGTACTCGTACACAGTGGAGCTGTTGAGTTTCACCACAATATCGGTGACGTCCAGCATGCGCATCGCCTGCGGCAGCCAGCGCTGCGCTTGTTCGGGAGATTGGGTCAGCAGCGCCTGGTCATAGGTCGTCGTCAGTGCCTGAAGATGTTGCTCTGTGTTTTGCTTATTCAGATAGATAAAACTAAAGGTCACGCCGAGCAACATCAACAACATTGCCAGCGCAACTAACATCGAAATCAGTGCTGAGAGTCGGGTAGTAAATCGCATCCCTGTGCCTTACTCGCTACGGTGAAGTGAAAACAGGACCGTTCTCCTGCCATAAAAAACGTGGCTATATTACCTCAGTAAGAGAAACAGGATTTGACATACATTCATAGCATAGCAACTGAAAAACCCATTAATTCAGAATTGTTATACTTCCGATCACTTTTTAGAAATTCGTTTTTACTTTCCATACCTCGCAAAAGCCGGAGTTACACGCCATGCTGTCTGAATAATCATAAAAATTATGAATGCGTTTGATGTTTAAAACCGGAGACTGCCATGTACAAACCCCGCAAACTCACCGAGGCGGATGTCACGCCCGAAAGCATATTCTACGATCGCCGCAAAGTGTTGCAGGCGCTGGGGATTAGCGCTGCAGCACTGGCACTGCCGCAGACTGCCCAGGCGGATATTCTCTCCTGGTTTAAAGGCCACGACCGACCGCCTGCACCTTCGGGTAAACCGCTGGACTTCAGCAAACCTGCTGCCTATCAGAATGACCTGCCGCTGACGCCGGAAGATAAAGTCTCCGGTTACAATAATTTCTATGAATTTGGTCTGGACAAGGCCGATCCGGCTGCCAATGCGGGGCAACTGGTCACATCGCCGTGGAAGATCACCCTTGATGGCGAAGTCGGTAAACCGATGACGCTGGATATGGATGACATCATGAAGCGCTTCCCGCTCGAGCAACGCATCTACCGTATGCGCTGCGTCGAGGCGTGGTCGATGGTGGTGCCCTGGGTTGGTTTCCAGCTGAGTGATATTCTCAAACTCGCTGAACCTACCAGCAACGCACGCTATGTGGCCTTCACCACGCTGTATGACCCGGAGCACATGCCCGGCCAGAAAGACCGGTTTATTGGCGGCGGGCTGGATTATCCGTACGTGGAAGGATTGCGTATAGATGAAGCGATGAATCCGCTGGCGATGCTGACCGTCGGCGTTTATGGCAAAGCGTTGCCGCCACAAAACGGTGCACCTATCCGCCTGACGGTGCCGTGGAAATATGGCTTCAAAGGCATCAAATCGATCGTGAATATCAAATTTACCAAAGATGAACCGCCAACGACGTGGAATCAGATTGCCAACAACGAATACGGCTTTTATGCCAACGTGAATCCGCATGTGGATCATCCGCGCTGGTCGCAGGCAACAGAACGCTTTATCGGCGCAGGCGGATTACTCGACGTCAAGCGCCAGCCTACGCTGCTGTTCAACGGTTATGCCGAACAGGTGGCGTCGATGTATCACGGCATGGATCTTCGTAAGTTCTATTAAGGAAAGGAAGTCATACGTATGCCCCGTCTGAGCCCTGCAAACATTACCTGGCTGAAAGTCATCATCTGGCTTGCCGCAATCCTGCCCTTTATATGGCTGCTGCTTTCTGTCGATCAGGGCTGGTTCAGCGCCGATCCGGCGAAAGACATTCAGCACTTTACCGGTCGGATGACGCTGAAATTTTTACTGGTGACGCTGCTGGTGACGCCGGTTGCACGCTATGGCAAGCAACCGTTGCTGATCCGCACCCGCCGTCTGCTGGGATTGTGGTGTTTTGCGTGGGGAACACTGCATCTTCTGAGTTATTCCTTCCTCGAACTGGGGGTCAGTAACCTGCGACTGTTAGGCAGTGAACTGATTTCGCGCCCCTATCTCACGTTGGGGATTATCAGCTGGATACTGCTGCTGGCACTGGCCTGCACTTCGACGCTGTGGGCACAGCGTAAAATGGGCACAACCTGGCAGAAATTGCATAATTTTATCTATCTGATCGCCATTCTTGCGCCGATCCACTATCTTTGGTCGGTGAAAGTGTTATCGCCACAACCCGTGATCTACGCGGCAATCGCCGCCATTTTGTTGGCACTTCGTTATAAGAAATTCCGCCAGTGGCTGCGATAGGCTGCGGAACTTTTCTGTGTTCTGCCCCTCATAATTCCTGTAAATCAACCCTCTTGCACCGGCCGAGGGTTGATTATCTTCGCTGATAAGACCAGTATTTAGCTGCTAATTGCCACGATATCATTATAATGCCCGACCTCATGTTGAGGAGACAGGACGATTTGCCCCGAAACAGGTGACAAATCGGTGACATCAGGGTATTTTCTACAATCTTTGTCTAATTGCCGGAGATAGGCTCACAATGGCGCATAAGTTTGACATTTTGCTACTGAACGGTCCTAACCTGAATTTGTTAGGTACCCGTGAGCCTGAAACGTACGGACACACCACGCTCAACGATATTGTTAAAGGTTTGGAAACGCAGGCTGCTGCCGCTGATGTGGCACTGAGCCATCTGCAATCTAACGCAGAACATGTCCTGATTGAACGCATTCATCAGGCACGCGGAAATGTCGATTTTATCCTGATCAATCCCGCGGCCTTTACCCATACCAGCGTGGCGCTACGCGATGCATTACTGGGGGTCTCGATTCCGTTTATCGAAATCCATCTGTCAAATGTACATGCCCGCGAAGCGTTCCGGCATCATTCCTATCTTTCCGACATCGCAGTGGGCGTCATTTGCGGACTTGGCGCAGACGGCTACCACTTTGCTTTACAGGCAGCAGTTAATCGCTTGTCTAAAACCCACTAATTTCTACGCAAAAAGAGTACGGAATCACACCCATGGATATTCGTAAAATTAAAAAACTGATCGAACTGGTTGAAGAATCAGGTATTTCTGAACTGGAAATTTCTGAAGGTGAAGAGTCAGTTCGTATCAGCCGTGCTGCACCTGCGCAGGCTTATCCTATGATGCAACAGGCTTACGCTATGCCTGTTCAACAGCAGCCGGGTCTGGCTGCTGCGGTCGCTCCAGCAGCACCTGCTGAAGCCGCTGCTCCGGCTGCAATCAGTGGTCACATCGTTCGCTCCCCGATGGTAGGTACCTTCTACCGCACGCCAAGCCCGGACGCGAAAGCCTTTATCGAAGTGGGCCAGAAAGTGAATGCTGGCGATACTCTTTGCATCGTTGAAGCGATGAAAATGATGAACCAAATCGAAGCGGACAAATCCGGTGTTGTTAAAGCAATTCTGGTAGAAAGCGGCCAACCGGTTGAATTCGACGAGCCGCTGGTCGTCATCGAATAAACGAGGCGTACCATGGTAGATAAAATTGTTATCGCGAACCGCGGCGAAATTGCCCTGCGTATTTTGCGTGCCTGTAAAGAAATGGGCATCAAAACCGTTGCTGTGCACTCCACCGCTGACCGTGACCTGAAACACGTGCTGCTGGCAGATGAAACCGTCTGTATTGGCCCTGCACCTTCAGTTAAAAGCTATCTGAACATCCCTGCAATTATCGCTGCAGCAGAAATCACCGGCGCGGTGGCTATCCATCCTGGCTATGGTTTCCTGTCCGAGAATGCGGATTTCGCAGAGCAGGTTGAGCGTTCTGGCTTCATCTTCATCGGCCCGAAAGCAGAAACTATCCGCCTTATGGGCGACAAAGTATCTGCAATCCACGCGATGAAAGCCGCTGGCGTTCCTTGCGTGCCGGGTTCTGACGGCCCGCTGGGCGACGACATGGATCTTAACCGTGGCTTCGCAAAACGCATCGGCTATCCGGTCATCATCAAAGCCTCTGGCGGCGGCGGTGGTCGTGGCATGCGCGTTGTACGCAGCGACAAAGATCTCGAGCAATCCATCAACATGACCCGTGCTGAAGCCAAAGCGGCTTTCAACAATGACATGGTGTACATGGAGAAATACCTCGAAAATCCACGCCACGTGGAAATTCAGGTACTGGCCGATGGTCAGGGCAATGCGGTCTATCTGGCCGAACGTGACTGCTCCATGCAGCGTCGTCACCAGAAAGTCGTGGAAGAAGCGCCAGCACCTGGCATTACAGAAGAACTGCGTCGCTTCATCGGTGAACGTTGTTCAAAAGCCTGTGTGGATATCGGCTACCGCGGTGCGGGTACTTTCGAGTTCCTGTACGAGAACGGTGAGTTCTTCTTCATCGAAATGAACACCCGTATCCAGGTTGAACATCCGGTTACTGAGATGATCACCGGTGTGGACTTGATCAAAGAGCAGCTGCGGATCGCATCCGGCCAGCCTTTGTCGATCAAGCAAGACGAAGTGCGTGTCAAAGGCCATGCGGTGGAATGCCGTATTAACGCGGAAGACCCAAACACCTTCCTGCCAAGCCCGGGCAAAATCACTCGTTTCCATGCGCCTGGTGGTTTCGGTGTTCGTTGGGAATCGCACATTTACGCAGGCTACACCGTGCCTCCGTACTACGATTCCATGATTGGTAAACTGATCACTTACGGCGAAACCCGTGAAGTGGCCATCGCCCGCATGAAAAATGCACTGGCGGAACTGATCATCGACGGCATCAAGACCAACATTGAACTGCAACAACGCATCATGAATGACGAGAACTTCCAGATCGGTGGGACTAACATCCACTATCTGGAGAAAAAACTCGGTTTGCAGGAAAAATAAAAAGACCGTACCGTTGCGTACTCTCTTATCAAGGCCGGATATTCCGGCCTTTTTTACGTTTAGGGGGAGAAGAAAATGACATTTGATAAACGTTTTCTGCAAGCCAACCGGGAAGCCCGCTGGGCATTCGGGCTGACCATTGCTTATCTGCTGGCGTGGTGTTTTGCCGCTTATATTCCTGATGATAAACAGGGCATAACCGGTCTTCCGCACTGGTTCGAGATGGCCTGCCTTCTGGTTCCGCTGATTTTTATTCTTTTGAGCTGGCTGATGGTGCGCGTCATCTATCGCGACATTCCGCTGGAGGACAGTCATGAAGACTGAAGTCTTATTGCCGCTGATCGCCTATTTGCTGCTGGTCTTCGGATTGTCGGTGTATGCCTACACCCGCCGTCAACAGGGCAGCTTCCTCACCGAGTACTTCCTCGGTAATCGCTCAATGGGCGGCTTCGTCCTGGCGATGACCCTCACCGCGACGTACATCAGTGCCAGCTCCTTTATTGGCGGACCGGGTGCGGCGTATAAATTCGGCCTCGGCTGGGTGCTGCTGGCAATGATCCAGTTGCCGGCGGTCTGGCTGTCGCTCGGCGTGCTGGGCAAAAAATTCGCTATTCTGGCGCGGCGCTATAACGCCGTCACCCTCAACGATATGCTGTTCGCACGCTATCAGAGCCGTCTGCTGGTCTGGCTGGCAAGCCTCAGCCTGCTGGTGGCGTTCCTCGGCGCAATGACCGTGCAGTTCATCGGCGGCGCACGTCTTCTGGAAACAGCGGCCGGGATCCCTTACGACACCGGTCTGCTGATTTTTGGCGTGAGTATTGCGCTATACACCGCGTTTGGCGGTTTCCGTGCCAGCGTGCTCAACGATGCGATGCAAGGACTGGTGATGCTGCTGGGCACGATTTTGCTGCTGGTGGCGGTGATTCATGCGGCCGGTGGCCTGCACACCGCGGTTGATAAGCTGCAACAGATCGACCCGAAACTGGTTTCCGTCCATGGCGGCGACGACGTTCTTTCGCTACCGTTTATGGCATCCTTTTGGATTTTAGTGTGCTTTGGGGTGATCGGCCTGCCGCACACCGCCGTGCGCTGTATCTCCTACAAAGACAGCAAAGCGGTGCACCGCGGTATCGTGCTCGGCACCGTGGTGGTCGCCATCCTGATGTTTGGGATGCATCTGGCCGGGGCGCTAGGGCGCGCTATCTTGCCGGATTTGAAAATACCCGATCAGGTCATTCCCACGCTGATGATCACTGTCCTGCCGCCTTATGCCGCTGGGATTTTCCTTGCAGCGCCAATGGCCGCGATTATGTCGACCATCAACGCGCAGCTTTTACAGTCGTCCGCAACGATTGTTAAAGATCTGTACCTCGGCGTCAAACCAGAGCAAATCACCAATGAGCGCCGTTTAAAACGCTTCTCCAGCTGGGCGACATTCATCCTTGGTTTACTGGTGGTACTGGCCGCGTGGCGTCCGCCTGAAATGATTATCTGGCTTAATCTTCTGGCCTTTGGCGGGCTGGAAGCGGTGTTCCTGTGGCCACTGGTGCTCGGCCTTTATTGGGAGCGCGCGAATGCCACCGGTGCGCTGAGCTCAATGATTGTTGGCGCAGTTTGTTATACCCTGCTCGCCAGTATCGACCTGCACATTGCCGGTCTGCATCCGATTGTGCCGTCGCTGTCGCTGGGCTTGCTGGCGTTTTACATCGGCAATAAATTTGGCGTACAGCCGCGCGAAACCGCACTCAAGCCGTCCTGACCGGGCGGCACTGATTTAACAGATTGCTAAGAAGAGAATCGCTATGCCTTGGATCCAACTGAAAATTAACACCACCGGTAATGATGCAGAAACGCTGAGCGACGCGCTTATCGAAAGTGGTGCGGTGTCTGTCACTTTCCAGGACACGCATGATAATCCGGTGTTTGAACCACTGCCGGGTGAAACCCTGCTGTGGGGCGATACCGACGCTATCGGCCTGTACGATGCCGAGACCGACATGACAGAAGTCGTTGCCATGCTGGAGAACGAGCCGCTGCTGGGCAAAGGTTTCGTACACAAAATCGAACAACTGGAAGACAAAGACTGGGAACGCGAGTGGATGGATAGCTTCCACCCGATGCGTTTTGGCGAGCGTCTGTGGATTTGCCCGAGCTGGCGTGACGTCCCGGATCCGACCGCCGTGAACGTGATGCTGGATCCGGGCCTGGCGTTCGGCACCGGGACTCACCCGACCACGGCGATGTGCCTGCAATGGCTCGACAGTCTGGATCTTACCGATAAAACCGTGATCGACTTCGGCTGTGGCTCCGGCATTCTGGCGATCGCCGCGCTGAAGTTGGGCGCGAAACACGTCGTCGGGATCGACATCGATCCCCAAGCGATTCAGGCCAGCCGCGATAACGCCGAACGTAACGGCGTATCCGAGCGTCTGTCGCTGTTTCTGCCAAAAGATCAGCCAGAGAACCTGTCAGCAGACGTGGTGGTCGCCAATATCCTGGCCGGCCCGCTGCGTGAACTGGCGCCGCTGATTGGCGTGTTACCGGTGGCGGGCGGTCATCTTGGGCTTTCCGGTATTCTGGCGAGTCAGGCGCAAAGCGTGGCCGATGCTTATCAGGATAAGTTCGAGCTGGATGCCGTGGCTGAGAAAGAAGAATGGTGCCGGATCACCGGCGTTAAAAAAGCCTGATCCCTGCAATTTCATGCCCGTTCCCCTCAGGAGCGGGCTATTTCCTGCACATTAAGTGCGATCTGATCTGTGAAGTGATCCCTGCCACTTTTTGCTCTATTTACCTTTTTATAAAGTCATTACAATCCACGCGGTTTTTATCCATGTGTTTCTACGACTTTAGAAAAGGGATGTTCCATGAAATTCAAATTACTGGCCATTATTCTGGCCGCTTGCAGCATTTCTGCCTTTGCCAGTGAACAAACACACTGGTCTTACGAAGGTAACGGCGCTCCGCAAAACTGGTCCAAAATCAGTCCGGAATTCAGCGAATGTACTAACGGAAAGAACCAGTCACCCGTCGATATCCATAACTCTTTCACGGTTCACGCCACGCCATTATCTTTGAGCTATCTGGCTTCGCCTGAAAGCATCGTGAACAACGGCCACAGCGTGCAGGTCAACGTTCCTAAGGGCGACACCCTCATTGCAGATGGTGAAACCTTCACACTGCAACAGTTCCATTTCCATTCACCAAGCGAAAACACCATCGATGGAAAATCCTTCCCGATGGAAGCTCACTTTGTTCATACCAACGCCGCGGGTGAAATCGCCGTGGTCGCAGTGATGTTTAACGTGGGTGATGAAAATAAAGAACTGGCGAAAATCTGGGAAAAGATGCCGTCTGAACACGGCAAACCGGCAAATATCACTGAAAAAGTGAATCTGGCGAAATTGCTGCCTGCTGAACACAATCACTATCGCTTTAGCGGTTCGCTGACCACGCCACCGTGCACCGAGGGCGTTCGCTGGCTGGTGATGAAACAGCCTCAGACGCTGTCAGAAGCGCAGCTGGAGAAATTCCAGCATGCGATGCATCATGCCAATAATCGCCCTGTGCAGGACCTGCACGGCCGCGTCATCGTCGCTGAATAACTACGTCTGCCAAATGAGGCACAGAACTCGCTTCTGCTGCCTCTCTTTTCACGGGTTAATCCTTTCCACATTTCCTAAAAAGAAGTTACTTTCTGACCATATAGCGACCTGCATCACAGAATTTTGTGGTTGTTGATGCTTAAAACGGCGATCAAGCCCTTAGAATCACCTGTTATAACAGGGTGATTTAGAGAGATATTAGGAATTTCTTCAAGCGCACAATTTAGCCAATCACACCTAACTCAATGTTAATGTTCAATAAAATAAAAAACGCCTCAACACATTAGCTGTCGTAAGGCATTTTCTTATCAAATCGCTCAAAGTTTGGCCTTTCATCTCACATCAAAAATGCGTAATATACGCGCCCTTGCGGACATCAGTATGGTCATTCTAAGTCTATGCGCATCGGACACCACCAGCTTACAAATTGCCTGATTGCGGCCCCAATGGCCGGTATAACAGACCGACCGTTTCGTGCCTTATGTCATGCGATGGGTGCTGGGATGGCTGTATCCGAAATGCTCTCTTCCAATCCGGAAGTGTGGCGGACGGACAAGTCCCGATTGCGTATGGTGCATAACGATGAACCGGGAATCCGGGCCGTGCAAATTGCCGGTTGCGATCCCGAAGATATGGCGGCTGCCGCCCGAATTAATGTGGCGAGCGGTGCGCAGATCATTGACATCAATATGGGCTGCCCGGCCAAGAAAGTGAACCGCAAACTGGCAGGATCTGCGCTGTTGCAGTATCCGGATTTGGTCAAACAAATCCTCACTGCCGTGGTTAACGCGGTAGATGTGCCAGTCACGTTGAAAATTCGTACTGGTTGGGCACCGGAACACCGTAACTGTGTACAAATTGCCCAATTGGCTGAAGACTGTGGAATTCAGGCCCTGACGATTCATGGCCGAACCCGTGCCTGCCTTTTCAATGGAGATGCAGAGTACGACAGTATTCGGACAGTTAAGCAGAGTGTTTCCATTCCGATTATCGCGAATGGCGACATAACTGACCCGCATAAAGCCAGAGCGGTGCTCGACTACACCGGAGCTGATGCTCTGATGATAGGACGTGCCGCTCAGGGGAGACCCTGGATCTTCCGGGAAATCCAGCACTATCTGGACACAGGGGAACTGTTACCGCCACCGCCTTTGGGTGAGGTACAGCGCTTGTTAATAGGGCACGTACGGGAACTGCACGACTTTTATGGTCAAGGCAAGGGATTCCGTATCGCCCGTAAGCATGTTTCATGGTATCTCCAGGAACATGCCCCGAGTGACCAGTTTCGGCGCTCCTTCAACGCCATAGAGGATGCCAGCGAACAGCTGGAGGCGTTGGAAGCATATTTCGAAAATCTTGCGTAACAAAAAAGAGCTGACAGAACTATGTTCGAACAACGCGTGAATTCTGACGTACTGACCGTTTCAACCGTAAACTCACAAGACCAGGTGACTCAAAAGCCTCTGCGTGACTCGGTAAAACAAGCACTTAAGGGCTATTTTGCTCAACTGAACGGTCAGGACGTGAATGACCTGTATGAGTTGGTTTTGGCTGAAGTTGAACAGCCACTGTTGGACATGGTGATGCAGTACACCCGTGGCAACCAGACTCGTGCGGCCCTGATGATGGGTATCAACCGCGGTACGCTGCGTAAGAAACTGAAAAAATACGGCATGAACTGATACTAATCAGTCGTTGTCTTGAAAAGGCGCTTTTCCGCAAGGGGAGCGCCTTTTTTGTTTATATCCGCGTAAGAATTCTGCTTGTCATATCCGCTCAAAACTTAACCCAGATCAATCGCAATGAGAATAATTCTCTCCCGCATTCAACGATTAAGAATTACTTTAGAGTGACAAAAAAATCATCTCTGGGGAGTGGCAATCAATGAAGCAACTTTATACGCGTTTTACCGCCGCGCTGAATAAGCCTGATCTGGCAATTCTGCTGTTACGTATCACCTACGGGCTGCTGATTTTTCATGGCTGGCATAAGTTGCACGACGGACTGGGTGGCATTCAGGGGATGCTGGCGGGTTATGGCATTCCAGCATTCGTGGCGTATGGCGTGATCATCGGCGAGGTGATTGCCCCGATCATGATGATACTGGGGATCTTCACCCGTCTGGCGGCGCTTTCTGCCGCTGCCACCATGGTTGTCGCCTGGTTGATGGTTGGGGTTCACCATACGTTCGCGCTGTCACCGGTCGGTGCATGGGCGATTGAAGATATTGTTTACTACTTTATGGCCGCTATTGTCATTGCGCTTTACGGCAGTGGCCGTTACTCGGTGATGAGCAATCCGCTGTATCGATAAGCCGGTTTGCGGCATACCTTTTCACCAAAGTATGTCGCTCTCCCACCCCGGTCTGAGCGCTTTATCAACGGTAAAGCCCTGCTTTGCGTGGTGTTTTAAAATGGTCTTTTAAATCATCCAAAATTGGATGCAAATTCGCGTAATTATCAGAAAATTACCCTCTCCGGAACGATGATAGAACATGTTATACTTTCCGTAAGAGTCGTATTCGCCCGCTCAACGCCTACGGACAGCCCTTCAGCTTCGCGATCCCGTCTTCTCAATGTACCGTCTGTTAATGTAAAAGTTTCGTCAATTGGCGGCTTTTATAAAACATTGCCAGACATGTGTTGTCCCACTCTTTGCAGGATAATCCGTACCGCGCCGCGCTATTCGCCATGCGTTACACCGGTTTTTTTATGCAGATGATTAGGCATTTATGACATCTCCACGATTTCAGGCTTCGTTTTTACATCCACGCTACTGGCTGACCTGGTTCGGTCTCGGCATTCTGTTTCTTCTGGTTCAGCTTCCTTATCCGGTCTTATACCGGTTAGGCGTTTGGCTTGGCCGTACTTCCATGCGTTTTCTGAAACGCCGCGTGTCGATCACCCGCCGCAACCTGCAATTATGTTTCCCTGATCTCACGCCAAAACAGGTAGAAGCCAGAATTGTCAGCAACTTTGAATCTCTTGGCATGGGCTTACTTGAAACCGGCATGGCCTGGTTCTGGTCAGACGCCCGTGTTAAACGCTGGTTTGACGTCAGCGGTCTGCACAATCTGAAAAAGGCGCAGGAAAACAATCAGGGCGTACTGGTTATCGGCGTACATTTTATGTCGCTGGAACTGGGTGGCCGTGCGATGGGGTTATGTCAGCCGATGATGGCGATGTACCGTCCGCATAACAATAAAGCGATGGAATTCGTGCAGACCTGGGGTCGTATGCGTTCTAACAAAGCGATGCTGGATCGCAAAGATTTACGCGGCATGGTTCATGCGCTGAAAAAGGGCGAAGCCGTCTGGTTTGCACCAGATCAGGACTACGGCCCGCGCGGCAGTGTGTTTGCCCCGCTGTTTGCCGTTGATGAAGCGGCCACTACCAGCGGCACTTACATGCTGGCACGTCTGGCAAAACCTGCGTTAATAACCGTGGTCCTGGTGCGTAAACCGGCCGGTAAAGGTTATGACCTGGTGATTCAGCCGGCGTTACAGGATTACCCTATCGATGACGAACTGGCCGCGGCGGCTTACATGAACCGCGTCATTGAAACCGAAATTATGCGCGCGCCAGACCAGTATCTCTGGCTCCATCGCCGCTTTAAAACCCGCCCGGCGGGCACGCCTTCGCTCTACCTGTAGACGTGATAACTACATCAAGCCCGATGCCACCGCGTCGGGCTTTTTATTTGAACAACATCTGATAAGAGACCGGTAATCCTCATGGCTAAAAAATCCGACGCTGCGCCTTCCATTTTTGATCACCTTAAAGATGACGACAGTTTTGACCTCTGGGGACGTTCGAGCCTCAGCACCGCGCTTAACAAAACCAAGCCTAAGACGCCGGATAACGACCAAATCGCCGCAGCCCGTAAACTGATCAATGGCAGTAAAGATCAGGCGGAATAACATCCGCAGCGGCTTAAAATAACCCACTTCGCGTGGGTTTTTTATTGCCTGTTTAGCCGTAACGCGCCGCACTGATCAACGCCCTGCTCTAAATAAATCCTTCCTGCCGCGCCTTAATCATACGAAATGTTTCTGTTTTCGAATGATTAAGAAGCAACGAGATCTGCACTCCAAATAATAAATTCTCCGCACCCTTTTACGGCAGTCACATTGACCGCGCACTGAAACAGGGCAATACATTTCATAACGTACATCAATGTTACTGAGCAATTCCTCACTGTGACTAGATTGATGGCCGTTTTTCGATGTTGGCACTCCCCTTGCAATGACAGGTGCAGAGGGCGACGCCCCAAAACAGACAGGGTGCCCCGGCACTCACACAATAATAATTCTCAGTTTTGTCTCACAGGACGCTTTATGAAAAAAATATTGCTCTCAACGCTGATTGCCGCAGCAAGCTTCGTGACACTGGCTGGTCAGGCGCATGCCGGTACTACTCTGGACGCTGTTAAAAAGAAAGGTTTCGTACAATGCGGTATCAGCGACGGTTTACCGGGTTTCTCCTACGCTGACTCAAAAGGCAAATTCACCGGTATCGACGTAGATCTTTGCCGCGCAGTCGCCGCTGCCGTATTTGGTGACGCTGAGAAAGTAAAATACACACCGCTGACCGCCAAAGAGCGCTTCACCGCGCTGCAGTCTGGCGAAGTGGACATCCTGTCACGTAATACCACCTGGACCTCTTCCCGCGACGCGGGCATGGGAATGATCTTCGCTGGGGTCAACTACTACGACGGCATCGGCTTCCTGACGCACCAGAAAGCCGGCCTGAAAAGCGCCAAAGAGCTCGACGGCGCGACAGTCTGTCTGCAGGCCGGTACTGATACTGAGCTGAACGTCGCTGACTACTTCAAAGCCAACAAAATGACCTACACGCCGGTGACCTTCGACCGTTCTGACGAAAGTGCTAAAGCGCTGGATTCAGGCCGCTGCGACACCCTCGCCTCTGACCAGTCTCAGCTGTATGCACTGCGCATCAAACTGGGCAAACCGGATGAATTCATCGTTCTGCCGGAAGTGATTTCGAAAGAACCTCTCGGCCCGGTTGTTCGTCGTGGTGATGAAGACTGGCTGGCCGTTGTTCGCTGGTCTCTGTACGCCATGCTGAATGCTGAAGAAATGGGAGTGACCTCTGCCAACGTCGATCAGCTGGCTGCTAACCCGACTACGCCGGACATGAGCAATCTGCTGGGCAAAACAGGGACCTACGGCGCTGACCTGAAAGTCCCTAACGACTGGGTAGTGAAAATCGTTAAACAAGTCGGTAACTACGGCGAAAGCTTTGAACGCAACGTCGGTCAGGGCAGCGAGTTGAAAATCAAACGTGGTCAGAACGCCCTGTGGAATAAAGGCGGGATCCAGTACGCACCACCGGTTCGCTAAATATCCCTGGTTCCTGACGTTGAAAAGTGTTTAAGGATGCTGATGCACCGGTCGTTCCCCGGTGCATCACTTCCAGGGTTTTACCTGCAGGTCGAGGTTAATAATGTCGCAACGCCCAACCGTAAAGGCTTCGTTCTCGCTGACCAACCCGGCAGTCCGCGCCTGGATTTACCAAATTTTCGCGGTGGTGTTGCTGGTAGCCTGTCTCGGTTACCTTCTCCACAACACCATTACCAATCTGACTACACGAGGGATCACCTCGGGATTTGCGTTTCTTGAAAAAGGTGCCGGTTTCGGCATTGTTCAGCATCTCATTGATTACCAGGAAGGCGACACCTACGCCCGCGTCTTTGTCATTGGCCTGCTTAATACCCTGCTGGTTTCGGCGCTGTGCATCGTGTTCGCATCGATTCTCGGTTTCATTATTGGATTAGGACGCCTCTCCGATAACTGGCTGATTCGCAAAGTCTCGACGGTGTATATTGAGACGTTCCGTAATATTCCCCCGCTGCTGCAAATCTTCTTCTGGTATTTCGCGGTACTGCGTAACCTGCCAGGCCCGCGTCAAAGTCTCAATGCATTTGATCTGGCCTTCGTCAGCAACCGCGGTTTATACCTGCCGTCGCCGGAACTATCGCCAGGCAGTCTGGCCGGTTTCATCGCCCTGCTGCTGGCCGTTTTTGGGATTTTCGCCCTCAAGCGTTACAACCATTTTCGTCAGATTCACACTGGCCGCGTCTGGCATATCTGGCCCTGGGCTGTGCTGATGCTGCTGGTTTTCCCGGCTCTCGCACACCTGTTCTTCGGGCCTGCGGTGCATTGGGACGTACCTGCCCTGCGCGGATTTAACTTCCGTGGCGGCATGGTGCTGATACCTGAGTTGGCGGCGTTAACGCTGGCGCTGTCGGTCTACACCTCGACGTTTATCGCCGAAGTGATCCGCTCCGGTATTCAGTCGGTATCGCACGGTCAGCATGAAGCCGCCCGTTCTCTCGGCCTGCCGAATCCGGTCACGCTGCGTCAGGTCATTTTACCGCAGGCGATGCGGGTCATCATTCCCCCGCTGACCAGTCAGTACCTGAATATCGTCAAAAACTCCTCGCTGGCTGCCGCTATCGGTTATCCGGATATGGTGTCGCTGTTTGCCGGTACGGTGCTCAATCAGACCGGTCAGGCGATTGAAACCATCGCCATTACCATGTCGGTTTACCTGATCATCAGCCTGCTGATCTCGTTCCTGATGAACATTTATAACCGGCGTATTGCGCTGGTCGAGCGTTAAGGGAAACTCATGACGATGACAACACTTCCTCCGGGAGTCAGAGCCGTGAAGCCCGGCACGCCGCTGGGGACTGCCGTGCTGTGGGCGCGCAAAAATCTGTTTTCGAGCTGGTTCAACAGCCTGCTGACGGTATTTTGTTTGTGGCTGATGTGGCTGGTGATCCCTCCGATGCTCAACTGGATTGTCTTCCAGGCAAACTGGGTGGGTACCACGCGCGCAGACTGTACCAAAGCCGGTGCGTGCTGGGTCTTTGTGCATCAGCGCTTCGGACAGTTTATGTACGGCCTGTATCCGGGCGATCAGCGCTGGCGCATCAACCTCACGCTGATTGTCGGGCTGCTGACTCTTGCGCCGATCTTCTTTAAAGCGATGCCGCGTCGCGGACGTTATATCGCGGTATGGATCGTCCTCTTTCCGATCTTCACCTGGTTCATGCTTTATGGCGGATTCTTTGGTCTCAGCCGCGTCGAAACCCGCCAGTGGGGCGGCCTGACGCTGACGCTTATCATTGCCGCCGTGGGTATCGCCGGGGCGTTACCGCTGGGGATTTTGCTGGCGCTGGCGCGACGTTCGCGTCTGCCGATCGTCCGCATCCTGTCGGTGATTTTCATCGAGTTCTGGCGTGGCGTGCCGCTCATCACCGTGCTGTTCATGTCCTCGGTCATGCTGCCGCTGTTCATGACCGAAGGAACTAACATCGACAAACTGGTGCGCGCACTGGTGGGTGTGGTGCTGTTCCAGTCGGCGTATGTCGCGGAAGTGGTACGCGGTGGTTTACAGGCGCTGCCTAAAGGGCAGACCGAAGCTGCTGAATCTCTGGCGCTGGGCTACTGGAGGACGCAGGGATTAGTCATTCTGCCGCAGGCGTTGAAAATGGTAATACCGGGTCTGGTCAATACCATTATCGCCCTGTTTAAAGACACCAGCCTGGTGATCATCATCGGCCTGTTTGATTTGTTCAGCAGCGTACAGCAAGCCACCGTCGACCCTGAGTGGCTCGGTATGTCGACCGAAGGCTACGTCTTCGCCGCCGCCGTTTATTGGATTTTCTGTTTTAGCATGTCGCGTTATAGCCAGCATTTGGAAAGACGCTTTCACACCGGACGTTCCGCACACTGAGGTAAACCATGAGCGACCATCAAGTCACTGAAAACCAAAATATGATGATCACGCTGGAAAACGTGAATAAGTGGTACGGACAGTTCCACGTATTGAAAGACATCAATCTGAGCGTCAAACCGCGCGAGCGCATTGTGCTGTGTGGCCCGTCCGGTTCCGGTAAATCAACGACCATTCGTTGCATCAACCATCTGGAAGAGCATCAGCAGGGC
Source organism: Rahnella inusitata (assembly GCF_003263515.1). Taxonomy (GTDB): domain Bacteria; phylum Pseudomonadota; class Gammaproteobacteria; order Enterobacterales; family Enterobacteriaceae; genus Rahnella; species Rahnella inusitata. Next base: position 38,956 of record NZ_JYDE01000031.1, read on the forward strand.
CGCATCATCGTTGACGGCACGGAGCTCAACGATGATCTGCGTAACATCGAACGCGTACGCACGGAAGTCGGCATGGTGTTCCAGCACTTCAATCTGTTCCCGCATCTGACCGTGTTGCAAAACTGCACGCTGGCGCCGTGCTGGGTACGTAAGATGCCCAAGAAAGAGGCGGAAGAACTGGCGATGCATTATCTCAAACGCGTGCGCATTGCCGAGCACGCCCACAAGTTCCCCGGCCAGCTTTCCGGCGGCCAGCAACAGCGCGTTGCCATCGCCCGTTCGCTGTGTATGAAGCCGAAGATCATGTTGTTCGACGAACCGACGTCCGCGCTGGATCCGGAAATGGTAAAAGAAGTCTTAGACACTATGATCGGGTTAGCAGAAGAAGGCATGACAATGTTATGCGTGACGCATGAGATGGGATTTGCGCGGACTGTCGCTGATCGCGTGATCTTTATGGATCGCGGGGAGATCGTGGAGGAAGCGCCACCGCTGGAGTTCTTTGCGAATCCTAAATCTGCGAGAACCCGGGAGTTCTTATCGCAGGTTATTCATTAACGTTAAACGCCGGGGCGGTGTTTAATCGCGCCAATTTTAAGAAGAGTAGTGGCTGCCGCCGACCCGTGACGCGGGTTTGGGCGGCAGCCGAAGAATTTGCCCTTTACATAAGACACGGGGGATCGCTACCACATCAAGATCCCAATCGCTGGCGCCATCACCACCGTCACGACTCCCGCCAACATCATCACCAGACTCGCCACAACGCCCTCCTCAGCCCCCAGTTCATACGCCCGTGCAGTCCCGGCGCCATGGGATGCTGCGCCAAACCCGGCACCTTTCGCCAGCCCGCTTTTCACCGCCAGTCGCAGGAACAACATATCCCCGACGGCCATACCGAATACGCCGGTGATCACGACAAACAGCGCCACCAGATCCGGTTGCCCGCCCATTTGTTTTGCCGCAGCCAGCGCGAACGGCGTGGTAATCGAACGCACCGCCAGACTGCGCTGAATTTCTTCCGGCAGCGTCAGCATTCTCGCCAGCCAGACCGAACTGCTGACTGCCACGACGATAGCCGTCAGCACGCCCGCACTGAGCGACATCCAGTGACGACGGATCACCGCCATGTTTTCATATACTGGCACCGCGAAGGCGATCGTTGACGGCCCGAGCAGCCACAGCAGCCAGTGGGTTTCACCGATATAATCCTGATACGACGTGTGCGTCGCGACCAGCAACACCACCAGCACGATCGGCGTGAACACCAGCGGCATCAGCAGCAACGTGCGGCGCTGGCGGTAAAGTTTTTTATTGGCGTAGTACAGGCCAAGCGTGATGACAAAACACATAATACTGATGAGCAGATCAGTCACGGGATGCCTTCCTCGCCGCCAGACGCTGTTCCAGCCGGTAAACCCGATCGACAACTAACGCCGTTGCGCCGAGTGTCAGCACAGTGCTGATGCCAATCACCAGAAAAATTTTCCAGCCCTCGATCATCAGCAACTGCGCGTAATTCACTACCGCGACCACCGCGGGCACGAAGAACAGCAGCATTTCCGCCAGCAACCAGCGCGAACCGGCCTTCACCCATTTTAGTGGTAACACACGGCACATAATCAGCAGCAAAAGCATCAGCATGCCGACAATGTTGGCGGGTAACGGCAGATGCAGCGCGGTGACAAGACGATCGGCAATCACAAATAAAAGCGCATATAAAATCACCTGAACGGGGATTTGACAGCGGATCAGCAGGGACGGCGCTTTAGTGCGCAACGCCAACAACATGGGAACGACCTCGAAAGGCGAAATAAGAGAAGAAATGAAGTATACGCTGGCAGGAAACCGGTAAAGAAATGAATTAAAATCATAAAAATGATTCCAAAACGGAATACTCAAAGATGGACGTTCGTACGCTACGTTATTTCGTCGAAGTGGTCCGCCAGCAAAGCTTCACCCGTGCGGCGGAAAAGCTGTTCGTCACCCAACCGACTATCAGCAAAATGCTGCGGCATCTGGAAGAAGAGCTGGAATGCACACTGATTGTCCGTGAAGGGCGGCGCTTACGCCTGACCGACAGCGGTCAGGCGCTTTATCAGCGCGGGCTGAATATCCTCGAAGAGTTTCGGCAACTGGAGGCCGAACTCGAGGACATTAACGCCTTGAAATCAGGCCACCTGCGGCTGGGCATTCCGCCGATGGTTGGCACACAGATCGCACCGCTGATCGGCAGTTTCCGCCAGCAATATCCGGGCATCGAACTGGTCATCTCCGAATTTGGCGGGCTGACCGTGCAACAGGCGGTGATTTCCGGCGAACTGGATCTGGCACTTACCGCCCTGCCCGCCGATGCCGTCCCCTCTATCGCGTCGCTTCTCCTCTTCAGCCATCCGCTGTGCGTAGTGGTGCCACGTACGCCGCACTGGCAGAACCGCGCCAGCATCGCCCTTAGCGAGCTGTCGGAAGAAAGCATCCTGATTTACAACGAAGATTTCGCGCTTTACCGGCAACTGATGGACGCCTTTGCTGCGCAAGGTTTCATTCCGAAAATCGCCGCCCGCAGCGGGCAATGGGACTTCCTGGCTGCGATGGTGCAAACCGGCATGGGTGTCGCAATCCTGCCCGAACCCATCTGTCAGCGATTGGATAAAAACGTGCTGATGTGGCTGCCGCTGGTGCCCTTGATGCCGTGGCAACTCGGCCTAATCTGGCACGACGGCAGTTACCTTTCCAACAGCGCACAGGCATGGATTACGCTGTGTCGGGATTACTGGAAACCGGCGCAACACGGATAAAAATGAAAAAACCCGCTCAAGGCGGGTTTTTTATCACTATCACTTATCTGCTCAGGCTCAGGCCTTCATCGCTGTCGTAAATGTTAGTGCAATTATCGGCAATTAAAGCGCGACAACGTTTACTGCTGACGGGCCTTTCGCGCCGTTCTCGATAGAGAACTCCACTTTTTGGCCTTCGTCTAAGGTTTTAAAATCGCTGCTCTGAATGGCGGAGAAGTGTACGAACACGTCCTTGCTACCGTCTTCAGGAGTGATGAAGCCGAAGCCTTTTTCAGGGTTAAACCATTTTACTAAACCAGTAATTTTATTAGACATAGATACTTCCTTTCATTTTTTTGAGCCGCTTATGCAGCAAAGATGGCCTGTTTTGCAGAGTTTTACTTATTGGGCACTTAGGAGGAGGCTCATGAAGAAGGGGTATCTAGGATAACGCTTGAAATGAGGACTGCTTTACTAAAACTGCTTTCATAAGGTCTGTGTTCCAAACCGATGCCATCATAATAGGCTTGGTTTGATTTTTTAAGCAAGGATTAATTTTTGATTAATAATTAGGCAGATAGCGGCGAAGCATTAAAAAAGGGGGAGGATAGAGGGAAATTCAGTGTTGATGCATAAACAATAAAAGCCCTGACCATTGCAGTCAGGGCTTTTAAGGTACTACGAACTTAAGATTTAACATTAATGGACTTACTGATTATTACTGCTCATGGTACTGCTTTTAAATGCACACGTTCACTAAGATAATATCGGGTTAATACTAACTAAAACCTCCCTCTATTTCCCGTTTAAACTACACCACTCTAATAATACAACTCGAGAATGGCACCTTAAACAAGTACATTTCCCCTCGCGACATATATTTTTGATGCATGGCCTTACTTTCGTTGCGATGACTTAACCAAAAAATCCTAAAACCCATATCGCAAACAATCACTCTTTGTATCATGGCCTTACATCGTCGCGCTAACGTCACTACTTTGCGATTTGATATATCAACTACAGAGCCTTAAAGCATTGCCGATTTAAGATTTTAAACTTCTCTTAACCTCGGACATCCCATACAAAAACACTTCGTGGCCTTTATCGCAAATAACACTTTACACTTATCCAAAACTAATCAACTACAACTCAACTTCAACAGCAAACTCCTATAACGCCGCTGTTGATGGCTAATTTACGGATTTTTAAAACAGTGTCAATACTGTTTTTAATAACATGTTTTAATACACATGTTATTAAAAACAGCATGCGCTAATCGTTGCGCTTTAAGATGTTGCTTATTCCTTTATCCCTGGAATGCGCCATTGAAGCTAATGGCGCAGGCAGGCCACGAAGTATCACTAGCACAGGTGATAGCCCGCTTGCTAAAGCGGGCTTTTTACACTCATCTGGCGGACGTTACACTTCTTTTTCCACGAGGAGAGCTTCCAGCAAATCGAGGTCGTGCAGCAGTTTTTGCAGCGTCTCGTTGCTGATTTTCTGCGTGGCGCGCAGGTGATACAGCTCGCCACGCTCAGCGCGCAGCGCGGTCAGGCGGAAACGTCGCTCCAGGTTTTCCAGCTTCAGTGCGGTTTCCATGTCATCACGGTTCGCCGTCCTTCGCCGCAGAGTCCCGATCACCCGCGAACTGATTTCCTTCAGCGTCTGTTCATCAATGTTCTCTTCGGTATCGGCCGCCAGACGTTCTTCCATCTTATGCAGGCTTTCGATCGCCACTTCCGCCGCAATGGATTTCGCCATGCGCTCTTCTTCGCGATACGCCGAGCCATCGGCGACAACCACGCCTTTGAGCAGGAACGGCAAGGCAATCACACCGGCAATTAACGAGAACAGAATGACGCCGGTCGCCAGAAAGACCAGCTGATAGCGCGACGGGAAGGCAGAACCATCGGCCAGGAACAGCGGAATCGACAGCACACCAGCAAGAGTAATGGCCCCACGCACACCAGCAAACGAGGCCACCCACAGCTCACGCGTACTGTAGCTGCCGAACAGCAGCGGTTTCTTTTTCAGGAAACGGTTACTGAAGTTCTTCATCACCCACAGCCAGACGAAACGCAGGATCAGCAGCGCGAAGTAGATAATCCCGACGTCGGCGAACAGGTGCCAGGTCACGATAGACGGATCATGCGTTGCCTGATCGATCGAGTTTTCCAGAATGCCCGGCAGTTGCAGGCCCAGCATGATAAACACCATGCCGTTGAACACAAACTCAAGCATCGCCCAGACGCTGTTCGCACGCAGACGCATCGCCAGCGGCGCATTGCGGATAATACCGGACTGGCTGATCGTCATACCGGCGGCGACGGCGGCCAGAATGCCCGATACGCCGATGTGTTCGGCAATCAGATAAGACGCGAATGGCAGCAGCAGCAGGAACACGATTTGCGTCGCCGGGTCATCTCCGCTCCAGCGGCTCATGATGCGCAGCGATTTACTGTACAACCACGTCACCGCGACACCGGCCATCAGGCCGCCGATGGCGACTTTCAGGAACTCGACGCTCGCCCCACCGACAGTGAAGATCATCGTGCCCATTGCCACGGCAATGGCGAATTTCAGCGACACCAGACCGGACGCGTCATTCATCAGCGCTTCACCTTCCAGCACACTCATGATCGACTTCGGAATGCGACCCTTGCCGACAATCCCGCCCAACGCCACGGCATCGGTTGGTGACAACACGGCAGCCAGCGCAAACGCAGCAACCAGTGGAATATCCGGCACCATCATATAAATCAGATAGCCGATACCGACGACGGTGAGCAGCACCAGTACCAGCGCAAGCCCAAGTATTTCGCGCCCGTGGTGGAGGAATTCACGGGTCGGGGTTTTCCAGCCATCAGCGAACAGCAGTGGCGGAATGAAGAGGACTAAAAACAGTTCAGGGTCGAAATCCACGTGCAGACCGAAATTCGGCCAGGCCAGCAAGGCACCGACGGCGATCTGCATTAATGGAAGAGGAACCTGAAACGGCAACATTCTGGTTACGACACCGGAGAGCGACACCACCAGAATCAAAATCAGAATGGTAAAGAATATTTCCATGCTTTCCTTAGACTCTTGTTTTTATGATTTCAATCAGACAGCGTCTGACACATACAGGGGGAATAGTAGATCAAAAGAGGCGTTTTTTTAAATCAGAGCGTGCTTAAACCCGCATTTAAACGCACGGTCGGGGGCTCGTTGCTGAAGCACTGAGTCTTCAGTCTGCTCCGTTCGGCAGGATTTTTCGATCGCGCCATCTCAACATTTAAAAAAACAAAACCAGAAAATTTGCTCAACGTATTGGGTTTTCTCAAATGTTCCGAGCCGGTGAAGTTGTGACCTAAAAAGCTTTGGCCGCTTTCAAAAATCACGCCGGAGGGAGAGGTGGAAAACCGCGCGGCTTTTTTTGCGCGGGTTGTAACCCGACCGGAGGGCACCGCGCAGCGGCGAGATTTTGCGGCAATCACAGAAGCTGCTGAAACATAGCCCGTCTGCATGGCACGTGTTTGAAAAAGCGAGGAGAGTGTAGAGGGGAAAAGCTTTTCCCCTCTGCTAGTTTTACGCGCGGTAAGTTAAACGATCACCGCTATTGAGAAACCGAAAACTTCGATCAAAAATTAAGGCCGCCAAATGCCCGGCCAGGCATTAGATAGCCCATCCACCCGCATAAAACACCACCAACGCCACCGCGATGATCACCGTCCCGACGTTAAGCTTGCGCCATTCCCCCGAGAAGATACGGCCAATCACCAGCGCGCTGAAGCCCAGCATGATCCCTGTGACGATGTTACAGGTCAGCACGATAAATACCGCGCATAACAAACCCGCCATGGCATCGACAAAATCTGTGAAATCCAGCTTGTTAACGTTGCTCAGCATCAGCAGGCCGACGTACATCAGCGCTGGCGCGGTGGCATAAGCCGGCACCAGATAAGAGAGCGGAGACAGGAACAACATCAGCAGGAATAACACGCCGACAACGGTGGCCGTCAGGCCGGTTTTGCCGCCCGCTGCCGTACCTGCGGCTGACTCAATGTAAACCGCAGCGGGAGAAGCACCTACCAGTGAGGCGAAAATGCTGCTGACGGAGTCGGCTGTCAGAGCTTTACCGCCGCTGATGATCTGACCCTTTTCGTCCAGCAGATTAGCCTGCCCGGCGACTGCACGGATGGTGCCCGTGGCGTCGAAGACCGCTGTCATCACCAGCGCCAGAACGCTTGGCAAGACTGCCGCTTTCATCGCGCCCATGATGTCGAGATCGAAAATCACTGATTTGCCATCCGCGCCCGCCAGAGAAGGCATCGCGAATAAGCCCTGATATTTCACTGCCGGATCGAAAATCAGACCGATAATCGAAATCGCGATGATCACCAGAAGAATGCCGCCCGGCACGCGCAGTTTTTCAAGGCCGAAAATCACCGCCAGACCAAGCAACGTCATGACCACCGGGAAAGAGGTGAAGGCACCCAGCGCGACAGGCAAACCGTCTAAAGGATTTTTCACCACCAGGCCAACACCGTTGGCGGCTATCAGCAGCAGGAAAAGACCAATACCGATGCCTGTCCCGTGCGCAACGCCCATCGGCAAATTGCGCAATATCCACGAACGGATCCCAGTGACCGAGATAATCGTGAACAACACGCCCATCAGGAAGACCGCGCCCAGCGCAACCGGCACGCTGATGTGCTGACCGAGTACCAGACTAAACGCAGTGAACGCCGTCAGGGAGATGGCGCAACCAATCGCCAGTGGCAGATTTGCCCACAGCCCCATCAGCAGGGAACCGAAACCGGCGACCAGACAGGTCGCGACAAACACCGCGGTCGGAGAGAAACCCGCTTTGCCGAGCATCGACGGCACCACAATCACCGAATACACCATGGCCAGGAACGTCGTTAACCCGGCGATCACTTCCTGACGCACGTTACTGCCACGCGCACTGATTTTGAAATAAGCATCAAGCGGGCCCTTTGGCGCAATCGCGCGGCCCGTTTGAGGTTGTTGACTCGACATGGGAAATCCTCTGGATGTCTTTACTGAATAGCCTGCGTGGTCATTATGAAATCGTTTCTTCACGTTCGCTTCCCTGCCTGCTGCGATGAACACCGGCGAAACCGGCATCAACACCGCAGGGCAAACGTTTAACTCACATCGCGTATGGCGGGACTAAAATTTGGCGCAAACGATTATCCGGCCTCTTATACCCTCTTTTCAACTCCGTTTGCCGACAATTTACCTTTGTCCGGTCAATAAAAATGCGGATTTGCTGCAATTTCACTCCCATGGCGATTTACTGAACGGTATCGGTTGCGCACGCGGGCACGGCAATGGAGAAATCGCGGGTGGGGGAAAAGGAAGGAAAGTGGCATCAGAATTAAAAACAGACACTGAAAAAGAAGAGAGAAAACCAGAGCAGAGATCGGACAAATGAAAATCAAAAATAGCATGACTGTTTTTAAGGGTTATTTTTAGAGGCGCTCATTAAGTAAAATATTTCACTGATGAACGCCAGAAATAAAAATAACAGCAGTGTTAAAACTCAGAGGGGTTTAAAAAAGCCTAGCGCATTATCGTAAATGGCCCTCCTGTTTCCAGGGCTTTTTGATAAGCCGGGCGCGCCGTGACATTTGATAACCACGCATTCAGATGAGGATATTTACCCAGCCCGGCGCGCGCACTGATGGCTTCGACCGGGAAGCTCATCTGTATGTCAGCTGCGCTGAACTGATAACCGGCGAAATAAGGATGGGTGGCGAGATGTTGCTCGAGGTAATCCATGTGGGTCACCAGCTGCTTGTCGATGTAATTTTTCTGCACCCCCTGCCCGATAGCACCGGCCATCGGACGGATCAGCCACGGCATCGGCGGCTTACCTAATCGGCCAAATATCAGCTTCATGACCAGCAGCGGCATTAGCGAACCTTCAGCATAATGCATCCAGTAACGGTATTGCTGGCGCTCGGCAAAGGCGGCCGGTTTGAGCAGCCCTTCGGCATCATAAACTTCCTGCAAGTATTCAATGATGGCGCCCGACTCGGCAAGGATCAGCCCGTTGTCTTCCAGGACCGGTGATTTTCCCAGAGGATGCACTTTTTTAAGTGAAGCGGGCGCCAGCATAGTGGATTTATCCCGCTGATAACGCTCAATTTCATAAGGGACGCTCACTTCTTCCAGCATCCACAGAATTCGCTGTGAACGTGAATTATCCAGATGATGCACTTTAATCATAATTCTGTTCTATCCCGTGACGTTTAATTATTTGTTAACTATAGACAACAGTTTCGCTCTCTGTTTATCACGCTTTTAAAAACCACGCTGTTCGCAGGTGTAATTGTGTGGCTCTATATTTTTATTTGATTAAATTCACTTACAGATTAATCTTAATTACACGAAAAACTCTCTCGTGACTTCATTCGCGTTTAATAACTCTACTGCGATTAATGCCGAATATAAAAATAGCCTGTCGTTTTTGACCCCTGCTTGTGTGGAGCCTTACATGTTTTCCAGTAATTACAACAATGTGCTGGTGATGTTTTCATTCATTGTTGCAATGCTTGCCTCTTATACCGCGCTGGATATGGCCGGTCGGGTCGCGACCACTCAGGGAAAGGCCTCCCGTCTCTGGTTAACCGGTGGCGCCATCGCCATGGGGATCGGTGTCTGGTCGATGCATTTCATCGGAATGCTGGCATTCAATTCTACCATATCAATGGGTTACGACCCTCTGATCACCTTGCTTTCTATGCTCATCGCCATTATCTCTTCCGCCTTTGCGCTGTGGCTGGTGTGCCTGCCACAGTTGCCGATGATGCGCTTACTGGCCGGTTCGTTGCTGATGGGCGGCGGGATTGCCGCGATGCATTACACCGGTATGGCGGCGATGCGCATGATGCCCGCTATCGTATACAGCATACCGTGGGTGATGGTGTCTGTGCTGGTGGCCGTGGTGGCCTCGGGCGCGGCGCTGTGGATGGCGTTCCATTTGCGCCAGCAGTCGCCGAATGTGCGTTTGTTGCGCATCAGCGCGGCGGTGATCATGGGCACCGCAATTGTCGGAATGCACTATATCGGCATGGCTGCGGCCAGTTTCCCGCCAATGAGCCACAGCATGGCGGAGTACAGCGGCGTGGATAACAACTGGCTGGCGTTGCTGGTCATTGTCGTGACGCTGGCGATACTGGCGATCACGCTGATTATCTCGGTGCTCGATGGCCGTATGCAGGCACGCACCTCGGTGCTGGCCTCTTCGCTGGCGCAGGCCAACCGCGAGCTGACGCAACTGGCGCTGCACGACAATTTGACCAAACTGCCAAACCGTTTACTGCTTGAAGACCGCCTCGGTCAGGCGGTGCAGAAAGCGGTGCGCGAGGAATCTGAGTTTGCAGTGCTGTTTATCGATCTTGATGGTTTTAAAGCAGTGAACGACGCCTTTGGCCATCACATTGGCGATCAGTTGCTGATCTCGGTGACCGAACGCCTGCTCTCGCATGTCCGCGCATCGGATACGCTGGCGCGTCTGGGCGGTGACGAATTTGTCCTGCTGACCGAAATCACCGAGCCTACCGATGCCTCGCAGCTGGCGGATAAACTGGTGCATCTGATTGCGCGACCGTTCTACGTTTCCCGCTATGAGCTGCTGGTCTCGGCCAGTATTGGTATCGCGGTGTATCCGGGCGATGGCGAGAACGAACGTGAGCTGATGCTCAATGCCGATGCGGCGATGTACCACACCAAAAACTCCGGGCGCAACGGCCACAGCTTCTTCCAGCCGTCGATGAACGCCAATGCACAGAACCAGCTACAGATGCTTAACGATCTGCGTCTGGCTATCGAACACCACGAGCTGCGCCTGCATTATCAGCCAAAATTTATCGCGCCTTACGGGCCGGTCAGCGGTTTCGAAGCCCTGCTACGCTGGGAGCGTGATGGGAAAACCCTTAGCCCGGACGTGTTCCTGCCGCTGGCGGAAAAAACCGGTCTGATTATTCCCATCGGCGAATGGGTTTTGAATGAAGCCTGCCGCCAGCTGCGTGAATGGCACCTCCAAGGTCACACCACCTGGACGGTGGCCGTTAATCTTTCCGCGCTGCAATTTGAGCAGGCAAATCTGGTGGAGATGGTGATCGATACCGTGGAACGTCATCACATTCCACCGGCGATGCTGACGCTGGAAGTGACCGAAACCACCGCGATGCGCAACCCGGACGTCAGCGTGGCGATCCTCGAGCGTCTGACGCAGTTTGGCGTGAAGGCGTCGATTGATGATTTCGGCACCGGCTATTCGAGCCTGCTGTACCTGAAACGTTTACCGGCCAGCGAGCTGAAAATCGACGGCGCCTTTATCAACGATCTGATTGCCGGAAGCGAAGACGCCAGCATTGTCTCGGCGATTATCGCCCTCGGCCAGACGCTGAATCTGAAAGTGGTGGCCGAAGGTGTGGAAACCACCCAGCAGCAGGATTTCCTGACCCAGCTGGGCTGTGACACCCTTCAGGGTTACCTGCTCGGACGCCCGATGACGCCTGAGCAAATCGCCCGGCACCCGGATTCGGCGTGGGAGCCGCAGCTGACCATTACGCAGCAACCCTGAAGCGCTTCTGACTTATTCGACCGCCGTGCGGAAAAACCGCACGGCGTTGCGCAATTCGAGACTCTGTTCCGTCAGCGATTGCGCCGCCGCAGCGGCCTGTTCCACCAGCGCGGCGTTCTGCTGCGTCACCCTGTCCATCTGATCCACCGCAATCCCGACTTCATGAATGCCCGTGTGTTGCTCGGTGCTGGCGGTGGAAATCTCACTGACGATCCCTGCCACTTTATTCACTGAATTCACAATCTCGTTCATTGCCTGGCTGGCACGATCGGCCTGCTGCGACCCTTCGGCAATTTTTGTCACGGTGCCGTGGATCAGGTTTTTAATCTCCTTCGCCGCCTGCCCGCTTTTTTGCGCCAGCACGCGCACTTCGCTGGCGACCACCGCAAAGCCTTTGCCCTGAGTGCCCGCCCGCGCCGCTTCCACGGCGGCATTCAGCGCCAGAAGATTGGTCTGGAAGGCAATCCCTTCAATCACGCTGATGATATTGATGATTTCTTTCGAACTGCCGGAAACGTCACGCATGTGTGCCTGCATCCCGCTGACGATCGACCCGCCCTGCGATGCCGTCTCAGACGTCGCATGCGCCAGCTGGCTGGCTTCTCGCGCGTTATCTGCATTCTGGCTGACCGTCGTCGTCAGGTTCTGCATGTTGGCGCTGGTCTGCACCAGCGACGCCGCCTGCTCTTCGGTGCGCTGCGATAAATCGATGTTGCCCTGCGCAATCTCGCTGGCGGCATGATTGATCGACTCGCTGCCGCTCATAATCTGATGGATGGTCTGATTGAGCTGCTGATTCATGCTGCTCAGCGACGCCAGCAAACTGCTTGTATCGCCAGGGCGCAGGATAATGTCCGTCGCCAGATTCCCCGCCGCAATCTCCTGCATGATTGACGCCGCATATGCCGGTTCGCCGCCCAGTTGCCGGTTAAGATTTCGCGCCAGCAACAGCGCCATACCGAGAGACATCAGCAACGCCACAATCACCAGCACCAGAAAAAGCACGCTGGCGGCGTGATAATGACTGCGCGCCGAGGCAGCCGCCTGCTCGCTGTTGCTCACTTCGTCTTTGACCAGCCGGGCCAAATCGGCCATCAGCTGCGTGCGGTATTTACGTGAGTTGTCACCGCTGATTTGCGTGGCCTGCGCAATATCATTGCGCGCCATCGCTTCAATGACCTGATCGTTAGCCAGCGAAAACTGCTCAAAGTTAGCGACGATTTGCTTAAACAGCGCCGACTGACTGCCGCCGCTGTTCAGGTTGCGGTAAGCATTTTCAGCGGCTTTAAAGTTCTCTACCGCCTGCATGATTTCTACCCGATGGCCGTCGCGCGGCGCACCCTGCGGGGAGGCAATGTATTGCACCTGTTGCAGGCGCAGCTCGGCCAGCGTGCCGCGCATCACCAGCGGGTACTGCACGCCCGGCAAACGGTAAGCCCGGTAGTCTTCAATTTGCTGATTAATGTTCTTCAACTGCCAGGCGGAGGTAGCCGCCATTACCAGCATCAGGGAAAGTACGAGCGCAAACGCTCCCAGGAGACGGTTAAGAATAGAAAGCTTGGTCAATTTGTTCATCAGGACACAACAAGGTGAGTGACGGGAATCAGAGATAACGGCAGCGCGGAGGGGAACTTTATGGTGAAATGAAACAATATTTCATTTTGTTAAATTCAATTATTTATCCTGTAATCAGCCGGTTACTGGACGAATTCAGGATGTTACTTAACGTCAGTAAAGAGGGATGGCAATCGCATTTTCCGCTGTGCCCCCGAAAATAACCGGGAGCGCAGTTAAGCAAAAATAAAGCCTCAGCGCGGCTCGAAATCAGGCCATAACGGTTCTGTCGCTGCCATCAGGGAAGGTGTTCCGGTGGCGACCGCCATATGGCGATAATTTTCGTTTCCCGCGGTGCCGGTAAAGCGGACGACGGTTTGTAAACCGGCTTCCTGACACAGCACCGCGCCACCGGCAATATCCCACAGCGTGGTGCGCCGTTGCAGGTGACCGTCGATAATTCCTTTCGCGGCGAACACCATGCCGATGGTGGTGCAACGATAGCAATGCACCGACCACTCAGCCGCACGCAGGCCGCGATAAAACGCCGAGGCTTCATCCAGCTTGTCATCCGAACTGTCGCCCAGTGAGACAATTTGTACATCGCCGAAACGGTCATCACGGCGGAAAGGTTTGCCATTGTGGAAGATGCCTTTACCGGATTCTGCGGCCAATAACTCGTTCAGCACTGGCAGGGCCACCACGCCGATCACCGGCTTCTTGTTCTCCACCAGCCCCAAAGACACGCCCCACAGCGGCGAACCGCGCAGGAAATTCGACGTGCCGTCAATCGGGTCGATCACCCAACAGGCCGCATCCGTCAGCACGCCGCCCATCTCCTCGCCGATGACGGCATCCTGCGGGAAATGCTCAGCCAGCTGCGCACGGATAAACTGCTCTACCGCCACATCGGCCTCCGACACAAAATCCTGCGTGCGTTTACTGCTGACTTCGATGCTGTCACGGCGGTTAAAAAATCCCAACGCCAGTTCAGCGGCCTGAGCCGCAATATGGCTGGCTTTCGCCAGACGCGCCGACATCGTGGTATTGCTCATTATCAATCCTGATTTATAGTCTGAAGGGAAAGTCGCTCTCATAGAATGTACCTGATTTTATCTGGAGAGGATGAAGGCAGGATGACAAACGGCGTGATAATCATTTTCTGAAGGCTTGCCAAGACAGCCTAAAAACCTCTATATCTTTTTGCTTAACGTTTCTGATTCCCCCGGAGAATGCCATGCCCGATGCCGCCCATTTGCTGCCCTTTTTACTGATTTGCGTCGGGCTGGTGCTCACGCCCGGACCGAATATGATTTACCTGATCTCGCGTTCGCTGTGTCAGGGCCCGAAAGCAGGTCTTATCTCGCTCGGCGGCGTAGTGGTCGGTTTTTTGTTTTACATGGTGTTTTCAGCGCTGGGCATCACCGCATTGCTGATGGCAGTGCCGTTCGCCTATGATGCGCTGCGGATTTGTGGCGCGGCATACCTGCTGTATATGGCGTGGAATGCAGTAAAACCCGGCGGCCGCTCGCCGTTTCAGGTGAAAGATTTACCGCGAGACAGCAACAAAAAGCTGTTCACCATGGGGCTGGTGACCAATCTGCTGAACCCGAAAGCCGCAGTGTTGTACCTGTCGTTGCTGCCGCAATTTATTGTGCCGTCACAAGGGCATGTGCTGATGCAGTCACTGGTGCTGGGCGGTTCGCAAATCATGGTCAGCTTTACGTTTAATGCGCTGATCGCGGTTTCAGCGGGCTATATCGCGGCATTTCTGGCCGGGCGTCCTTTGTGGATGGTCATTCAGCGCTGGCTGATGGGCGCCGTGCTCGGCGGGCTGGCGGTGAAAATGCTTACCGAAGGCCGTAAGTAACCTGCTCTTTTGCGACAGTGCTGTTTCTAAAAGCGGCATTGTCGCCGGTCATATTCATCACGCCCTTAACGCTATATAATCCTCTGCATAACGAAACCAGAGGATTTCCCCGTGCGCGCTTTTTCATCCACTGTTCTACTCGGACTCGTTCTGAGCCTTGCTTCGCATTCCGCTCTCGCTTCCCGCCAGATAACCGACCAGTTGGGTCGTCAGGTCACCATCCCCGATCACGTCGATCGCGTGGTCGTGCTGCAACATCAGACCCTTAATTTGCTGGTGCAACTGGACGCCACGAAAGACATCGTCGGCGTGCTCAATAACTGGCAGCAGCAGCTCGGCAGCGGCTACGTGCGTCTCGCGCCGTCTCTGGTGAAAACGCCGGTGGTGGGCGACCTGACCAGCGTAAATCTGGAAAGCGTGGTGGCTTTGCATCCGCAGGTGGTGTTCGTTACCAACTATGCGCCGCAGGAAATGATCGACCAGATTAGCCAGACCGGCATCGCCGTGGTGGCGGTTTCATTGCGGGACGATCCGAAGGGCGAAGAACACAAAATGAACCCGGCGTTGCCGGATGAGGACAAAGCTTATACCGAAGGACTGAAGAAGGGCATTCAGTTGATTGGTGAGGTGGTGAACCGCCAGAAACAGGCGCAGGCATTGATCGACTATACTTTTTCACAGCGCCAGTTAACCGGCGAACGGCTGAAAGCCATTCCGGCTGACCAGCGCATCCGCACGTACATGGCCAATCCTGACCTGACCACCTACGGTTCCGGAAAATATACCGGGCTGATGATGGCGCGTGCGGGGGCGATGAACGTGGCCGCCGCGACGGTGAAAGGCTACAAACAGGTGTCGCTGGAACAGGTGATCGCCTGGGATCCACAGGTGATCTTCGTACAGGACAGGTATCCGGAAGTGGTCGGACAGATAGTCAGCGACCCAAACTGGCAAAGCATTGACGCGGTGAAAAACCATCGTGTGTACCTGATGCCTGAATACGCCAAGGCCTGGGGCTATCCAATGCCTGAAGCGATGGCGATCGGTGAATTGTGGATGGCGAAAAAACTCTATCCACAAAAATTCACCGACATCGACATGCAAAAGCAGGCGGATGCCTACTATCAGCGTTTCTACCGGACGGATTTCAAACCCGCCGCAGAAGCCCCGCACGCCGGGAAATAATCGTCTTCTCCGGCATCGCGCTTATTTTCAAGCAATGTGACAAGGAGATCTGATGACCAAAGCGATCAAAGTGCTCGCCGCAGGCAGCCTGCGACGGGCGTGGGCGCCCCTGTGTGAGGCGTTCCTGGCACAAACCGGCATCAAAGTGGTGACGGAATTTGGCCCCGCCGGGCTGCTGCGTGAGCGAATCGAAAAAGGGGAAAAAACGGATTTATTCGCCTCGGCTAACACCACGCATCCGCTGGCGTTGCAGCAGCACGGTAAAGCGCTGAGCGTGGAGACTTTCTGCGGCAACAGTCTGTGTGTGACGGCGCGTAAAGGGCCGGATCTGGAGAAGCTGAACTGGCTGAGCGTACTGCTGGATCCGCGCTTTCGCCTCGCGACATCGACGCCGCTGAGCGATCCGTCCGGCGATTACACCTGGAAGATGTTCGAGCAGATCGAACGCCGCCACCCGGATGCCGGTGCGATACTGCGCAATAAAGCCTTACGACTGGTGGGCGGTGAGAACTCGGCGAAAGTGCCGGAGGGGAAACTGGCGGCAGAATGGCTGATTTGCACCGGGCAGGCCGACGTGTTTATCGGCTACACCAGTTACGCCACCCTGCTGCGGGAAAACGATGAGCTGGAGGTCTTTAATATTCCTGCGGATTATAACGTGCGCGCCAGCTATGCGCTTGCCACCTGTACCGGGAAAGCGAAACCGCTGGCGGATTTCATCCTTTCAGAAACCGGGCAGCATATTTTGCAGAACGCCGGTTTTTGCGGGAAACATGCGGTGATGCCTGACTGAGCAACTCAGTCGAAATCTCTTTCCTTCATTGCCCGCTGACGATCGTAAAACTCATCTTCGGCGGCAATGATTTCATCGAGCAGTGAATCTACATCGGCTTTATGCGTATCTTCTGCGAACTCACCGGTCAGAATGGTTTGCGGCGTCAGTTTGCCATCTTCATACAATGCCCAGATTTCTTTCGCAAAACGCGTGGTCGCCAGCTGCGGTGCAAAGCGGCTGTAGTATTCGGTCATGTTATTCACATCGCGCTCAAACATGGATTCGGCATGGTTATTGGCTGCCGCATCCACTGCCTGCGGCAAGTCGATAATCACTGGCCCTTCGGCATCCATCAGCACGTTAAATTCTGATAAATCGCCGTGAACGATACCGGCGCACAACATACGCACGATGTTGCGGATCATCGTCTCGAAATCCGCGACGGCTTCCTCTTCTGTCAGGATCACATCGCTCAGACGCGGCGCAACGACACCATCGCCATCGGTGATGAGTTCCATCAGCAGCACGCCGTCGAGGCAGATATAGGGCTGCGGAACGCGCACGCCGGCATTTGCCAGACGAAACAGCGCATCGACTTCCGCCGTCTGCCAGGATTCTTCCTGCTGCTTACGGCCAAACTTCGAGCCTTTTTGCATCGCACGCGCGTTGCGGCTGTTACGGACTTTTCGGCCTTCCTGATACTGCACAGCCTGCTTAAAGCTGCGCTGCGTCGCTTCCTTATAAACCTTGGCGCAACGGATCTCTTCACCGCATAAAACAGTGTAAACGTCGGCTTCTTTGCCACTTTTCAGTCGACGGACCACATCGTCTATCAGGCCGTCATCCACCAGAGGTTGGATTCTATTTGGGATTTTCATGCAGCCTTGTACCTTATTTCAGCGCGTGAGGGAATGACCTGCGCAATATTCCCTGCATTACACACCAGACACGCCGTTCGCGTCATCCTCGTTATCGCTATAGACCGGTCAAAAGACAGACCCCCTAAACACCACTAGTTTAACGTAGTGACAGCATGGTGGATACTTTCTGCACGTATCTTCTCACTTTTACCTGCAAAAAAATGTCGTCCGCGCTTAGGCTTTCCTCATCGAGAGATTACGGTGTAATTTGACTTAAATGATGATTTATTATTCCATCACCGTTTAATTAAAATGTTTCCCCGTGTAAGTAAGAAATGCCAGTTATTTAATTTTTTAATAAAAATGAACTTTTCCAAATCTTTAAGCTTTTCGTGCTGTTGAGCTACCGTTTAATAAGCGCAAAAAACGGTATACGTTCCGTTTATCATGCCGGTGGTACTGTCGCAGGACTTTCCCGCTGCAGGTCTTAAAGATGAACAGCATTTTAATTACCGGAGCCACCGGTTTTGTCGGCGGCGCAGTTATCGAATATCTCTTACGCCAGAAACTTACGGCAAAAAACCAGATATTATTATTAGTCAGGGCCGACGATAATGCGACGGGACTCGCCAGAATTATCGATAATCTAAAAAAATTTGAATTAAGCGATGAAATACTTTCCGCACTCACCGAACAATCTATTTTGACCGGTGACCTTGCCGAGCCGGAGAGTTTTATTCACGATGCGCGTTTAGATAACGTCACCCATGTGATCAATTGCGCCGCGATTGCCTCGTTCGGCAATAATCCGGCAATGTGGCGGGTGAATGTCGAAGGCTCGCTGGTCTTCGCCAAACGCATGGCGCAGGTGAAAGGCTTGCAGCGTTTTGTCCACGTCGGCACGGCGATGGCCTCGATGCCGGACAAAGACAGCGTGTTCTACGAAGGAATGCCGGACAACGAGCACAACGAAGATCTGGTGCAGTACACCATTTCCAAACGCGCTATCGAGAATCTGGTACGTTCAGAATGCCCGACGTTGCCGTTTGTGGTCGCGCGTCCGTCTATTATCGTCGGTCACACCCAGTATGGCTGCCAGCCTTCCAGCAGCATTTTCTGGGTGTTCATGATGGCGATTAAACTCAAAAAATTCACCTGTAACCTCGATGATGAAGTCGATGTTATTCCTGTGGATTACTGCGCCATGGTGCTGGTGAAATTATGCCTGGCCGATGAACTCAGTCACAGCTTCTATCATATTTCCTCCGGCGAAGAAATGTGTACCCCTTTCCATGAAATTGATACGTCGGTGGCGCAAGCCAATAATACGCCACGCATTATTAGCGAGTATGAACAGATCAGTTATCAGGAATTCACGGGCATCCGGAAACAGTTTAAAGATGTACTTGGCCCGTGTAATGACAAGATTATTCTACGCGCCATTAAGCTTTACGGCGGTTTCGCACAATTAAATGTGAAATTTGATAATTCCCGACTGATGGATATGGGCATTCCCAAACCCGCGGCGTTTAAAAGTTATATTGATAAATGCGTCTACTCGACGCATGGCCAGACCATTCCCGAGCTTATGAGAGTTGATTTTAAATAAACCGATGCGTTTGTTTTAAAAATACAAAAAGTATAATGACGCAGCGCGATACCGTGCTGCGTCATTTTGTTATTTCTCCGGTTTTAGATCACCAGACACCCTTCATACCATGCCATTTCGGCCAAACAGCCGGTAACCCTCGCGCTGATTCAACCGGTCATAATAGGCCGAGACCGCAGGCAGCGCCGGGCGCGACATCGGCGTCATCGACCAGCGGTTAACGGAAAGCCCGACCGGGATATCCGCCAGCGAAAAATTATCGCCCAGCACGTAATCGCCGCTGCGCTGGAGTTGTTCTTCCAACATCTGCATATGGCGGTTCCATTCGCTGACACCCGCATCAATCAGCGCCTGATCGGTATGCTGCGGACTGTTGCGTGCCAGCGCCGGAAACGCATAGCGCCAGGAATTGTTCAGCTCGCCCGCTTGCCAGTCCATCCATTGTTCGGCCAGCGCACGGCGTTTCGGATCCGACGACAGTAAATCCTCCCGCCCTTCCCTCGCCGCCAGATAGCGGCAAATCACGTTGGATTCCCACAGCACAAACTCGTCGTCGAGCAGCACAGGCACCATGGCGTTCGGATTCAGCGCCTTAAATTCCGGCGTCTGAGTGGACTGAAAACCCGAACCAAATTGCGCCTGTTCAACGTCCAGTCCCAGCTCGTGACAGGTCCACAACACCTTGCGCACATTGATCGACGTCGATTTACCCAGAATCTTCAGCATGATTTCCCCTGCAAAATGGAACAACCAGAATGACTGGCGAGGTTACGTGCGGCGCAGAAAAATCCGCGTCGCCGAGCCGTGATAAGTGGTGTCGGTTTCTGCGACAAATCCGCACTTCTCCGCCAGCCGGATTGACGCCTGATGCTGCGGGTCAATAATGCAGCATAGCTGACGATCGAGATGTGTATCGGCCCATTCCAGCACCGCCTGCGCAGCTTCGAAAGCGTAACCCTTTCCGTGAAAGGCAGGCGCAATCACCCAGCCCATTTCCGCCATGCCGTCGAGCGAGGGGGTGATTTCACGCTGGTAATCCGCCAGCCCAATCTCACCGGCAAACGCACCTTCCGCGCCGTTGTTTTTTTCGTACAGGATCCAGTAACCAAAACCGAGCATCTGCCAGTGGCCGGGATAACGCAGCAAGCGACTCCAGCTGGCTTCGCGGCTCGACGGCGTTCCACCGATATATTTCACTACGGCGGGATCGGCCCACTGCGCAGCAATCGCTTCAAAATCTTCTGCACGATGACCGCGTAAAATCAGGCGTTCGGTTTCAATAACGGGGGCTTGGGTAGGCATGATTTTCCCTGAGATTTTTTCTGATAATGTGGACAACCGTTAAATTAGCACCGGAACCGAGCGGACGGGAAGAGAGCAAAAGAGAAGGGGAAGTATTTCAGACGATAATGCCGCTGCGCAGCGCGGTCGGCGTCATCCCGCGTACGGATTTAAAGCGGTTGCTGAAGTGGCTGGTGGAGCTGAACCCGCATTCCAGCGCGATAGCAGTGATCTCCATATCCGTGGTTTTCAGCAGCTGTTCCGCGCGGATCAAACGGGCATTCATCACGTACTGATGTGGCGCCATGCCCATACTTTGTTTGAACATGCGCGCAAAATGGAATTCGCTGAGCCCGGCCAGCAGTGCAAGTTCAGGCAGCATCAGGGGTTGTGCAAGATGGGCATGAATATAGTCTTTCACGCGATTAAGAATATGCGGAGCCAGCCCGCCGCGCACCGTCGGCAGTGCCCATTGCAGATGGGTATAGTTTTTTACCAGATGCGCCATTAGCAGATTTGCTGCGCTGCTGAGCATCAGCTGATTGCTGTTTTCCTGCCACTGACTGCTGAGTAAAAAGTGGCGATACAGCAGGGTAATCTGCGGATCTTCCTCGAACGTGCGTTCTTCCATCTGAATAGCCGCAGGGCTGCGATCCCAGGTTTGCTCCACCAGATGCCGCAGATGCTCGTCGGAGCAATACAGATGCACGAACGACAAATCATCACGCACATCCCAGCTGGACATGCTGTTTTTGGGCATGATGCAGAACCGGTCCGGCCCGCCACCGTTGCGCCAGCCGCCGCGGGTTTTGTGATAGCACTCGTAACCGTCAGCGACGTACAGGCTCAGCGTATGGTGATCCGGGCTTTCCTGCGTCACGGTGTCATTTTTATTCGACCAGGCCGCCAGCTGGATGCCGGACCCCAGCTCCACACTGTCGTGCAGAACCGCTTTGTGCTTACGCAGCGTGTCGAAAGCCTGATAAACCTTAGTCATGGCATGCACCGGTAGAAGAAAGAAGACGCCCAGTTTACGGGTTATGGCGGCATCAGAGCCAGATTTTGCTGCTGCTGTGCACGAAAAAATGCGCAAGAATCTGCAACTCACCGCAAGCCGTTGAACGCCAACGCCGCCGCTTTCCCGCACACTTCACTCAGGCCAATATTTTTAATGAGAGAAGTCCATGAATGCACTGCTTTATATCTCGGTGATTATTATCTGGGGCACGACCTGGTTTGCGATTTACCTGCAACAGGGCGATGTGCCTGTGACGGTGTCGATTTTTTACCGCTTCCTGCTGGCGGCGGTGATCATGCTGGTGGCGCTGCTGGCCGCACGTCGCCTGCGTCGTCTGGCGCTCAAAGACCACCTGTTCTGCATGGTGCAGGGCTGCTGCGTCTTCGCCTTTAACTTTTACTGCTTCTATCACGCGGCGGCTTACATCACCAGCGGGCTGGAATCGGTGATTTTTTCGATGGCGGTGCTGTTTAACGCCTTCAACGGTATGCTGTTTTTCCGTCAAAAGCTGGCACCTGCGGTAATCCCGGCGTCCCTTCTCGGGCTGGCGGGGATCGTCACGCTGTTCTGGCATGACCTGAGCGCTGCCCACATCGCACCGGAACTGCTAAAAGGCATCGGCCTCAGCCTGCTCGGCACTTACGGTTTCTCGCTGGGTAATATGATCAGCGCCCGCCATCAGCGCCGCGGTCTGGACGTGCTCTCGACCAACACTTACGCAATGTTCTACGGCACCGGGGTGATGGGCGTACTGAGCCTGTTTCAGGGCGCTTCGTTTGCCATCGATATGACCCCGCAGTACCTCGGTTCGCTGGTCTACCTTTCGGTATTCGGATCGGTACTCGCCTTCGGCATTTACTTCACGCTGGTAGGCCGCATCGGTGCCAGTCAGGCCGCCTACAGCACCCTGCTCTTCCCGCTGGTCGCCCTGACGGTTTCCACCTTCTACGAAGGCTATCAATGGCACACCAACGCCGTCGTCGGACTGGCGCTCATTCTGCTCGGTAATCTGGTGATGTTCTGCCGCCCGAGCTGGCTGGAAGTCTTCAGACGGAAAGTGGCGGTGGTGAGAAGTTAGCGGTCTTTTTGCAGCCTAAAGATTGCCCTTGGCAGGCAATCTTTAGGCTCCGTTCAAAAAGGCCACAGCTTCTCCTACGGTAAAAATTGTCCACCCCGGCAATTTAACGGGTACAAGATTAATAGCTATTTTCTCTGCGGCCCACGCAGCGTCCAGAGTTATGACCGTATTTCGCTCATCGTTGACCTGATGGCAAAGTTGAGGCAAAGAGTATCTTTGAGTTTCTAACATTTGAAGATCACCATGAAGTGAAGTGTCCGTTAGGGAATAAATATCTTTCCAACTTTTGGCAGTGAGAAGCTTTTGTTGGTTTGTGCTGGGATTGGAGTACTTCATGTATATGGTCAGGCGTTACGGTCACTGGCGAAGCGATACCATTGTTCTTAGATGACGGCAGTAATCTATCTAAAATATTAAAAGCTAATGCACCCACCATTCCGACAATACTCGTAATAAACGCTGTTTTTAGGCCGCCAAGTAAAACAGGAATACTGTGTTCTATATTGGTTGTATCGAAATGCAGAAGCCCGATGACAACCCCTACGAAGGTTCCGAGGATCCCAAGCGCAGTCATCAAAGTAGGGGCATATTCCAGGAAATGTGATGATTCACCTTTTTTTCTGGCATATAAAGCACCTAAAAACACCGCGATAACAGCCCAAATAAAACAATCAGTGATCGTTGTCGAGTTCATTGTACTCAGCAAAGATTCCAGCACTTTTGATAGCATCATGATCCCTTTGAAACCTATACAGAAGCGAAGGTTTATACCTTAGCTTGTACAAATTATTACGATGGAGTCTGAAAACTGTTGTTGTCAGAAAAAGGAAACATAAAATACCAAAAAATAAATGATAAAGGCATGATAAATATCATTCTTCATCACTTATTAATTTTATTGTAAATTGCATTATTTCACTTAAGTGGATGCTTAGTTTTCATCTATTTAAAAAATAACTTTAAGAGAAAGAAAAAACATAAAGAAATAATTCGTACAAAATTCAACTCGACACATCTCTTCCTATCATGCATACCTGAAAGGCCGCATCCAGCGAGATGCGCGCCCTGCAAATAAAAATGAGGATACGAAGATGCCATTTGTTCGAATTGATATGGTTGAAGGAAAACCCGAAACCTACCGTAAAACTGTGGGCGATACCATTTACGAAGCATTGCGTACCCAGATGAACGTGCCTGAGAACGATCGGTTTATTGTCATAGCCGAACACTCTCCGGAAGAAATGATGATTTCTCCGGATTATCTGGATATCCAGCGCAGCCCTAACTGCATCGTCATTCAGATAACACTTAACACCGGCCGCACGGTGGAAATGAAGAAAGCCTTCTACCACGCCGTGGCCTATGGCCTGCATGAAAGAGTCGGTCTGCGTCTGGAAGATGTCTTCATCAGTCTGGTGGAAGTGCCGAAAGAAAACTGGTCCTTCGGCAACGGTGAAGCGCAGTACGCGTGATTTAAGCAGAGTAAAGCCGCTTCAGGCCAACAGTGTTTCCCTGCCGGTGACGCCAGCCCATCGTGTAGATGTGCGTGGTAGCGACAACACAGGGTGAACCGAGGTTGTTCACCCGCACTTCGTCCGGCGCGCCACGCAGGCTGGTGCTTATCGGCATACAAACCCCCTCAAACAATCCCCCCGTTCGCCTTCAGCGTTTGCCCGTTAATCCACGCACCGTCGGGGCCTGCGAGGAAAGCGACGACGGAGGCGATGTCTTGCGGCTGGCCGAGGCGTTCGAGCGGCGCGATTTTGGTGATGTTTTCAATCAGTTGCCCGGATTTACCGTTGAGGAATAAATCCGTTGCCGTCGGACCGGGCGCTACCGTGTTCACGGTAATATTGCGGCCACGCATTTCTTTAGTCAGGACACGGCTCAGCGCTTCCACTGCGGCTTTCGTCGCGGCGTAGACGCCATACGTCGGCTGATATAATCCCACCACGCTTGAGGAGAAATTGATGATGCGGCCACCGTCGTGCAGATTTTTCGCCGCTTCACGCAGGGTGTTGAAAGTGCCTTTCAGGTTGATATCAATCAGCCGGTCAAACGCGGCGTCATCGGTGTCGGCAATGGCGGAGAGCATCATGATCCCGGCATTATTCACCAGCACGTCAACGCCGCCGAACGCCTGTTCTGCGCTGGCAAACATCCGGCGGACAGCGGCTGCATCGCTGACATCAGCCTGTGCGCTGACCGCTTTTCCGCCCGCTTGTTCGATCTTACTTACCACCGCATCGGCCTCAGCTGCGCCGCGTGCATAGTTCACGATCACCGTAAAGCCGTCCTGCGCCAGACGCTCAGCAATCGCCGCGCCAATACCGCGTGATGCGCCGGTCACCAGCGCCACTTTGTGTTGAGTCGAAGAAGTCATGGAATATTTCCTTAAGGCTAATTGTCGGTCAGTGAACAAAGCATAGCGGATTGACGCTGCCGGATAATTCCCTGATATTCGATATCACTATCCGGAAAAGGCGAACAATCATCATGGATAAACTCGACAGCATGCGGCTGTTTACCCGCGTGGTGGAACTGCGCAGTTTCACGCAGGCCGCCGAGAATCTGAGCCTCAAACGCTCAACGGTTACGGATGCTATAAAGCAGCTGGAGGCACGGCTGAATGTCCGCCTGCTGCAACGCACGACGCGCCACGTCAGTCCGACGCTGGATGGTGAAGCCTATTATCAGCGCTGCCTGCGCATTCTGGCCGACGTGGAAGATGCTGAAATGGCCTTCGCGGGTGCGCAACCTAAAGGGCTGCTGCGGGTAGATGCGCACGGGACGCTGGCACGACATTTCTTGTTGCCGGGTCTGCCGCATTTTCTGGCGCAGTATCCTGATATCGAGTTTTACCTCAGCGAAGGTGACCGGCTGGTGGATTTGGTGCGCGAAGGCATTGACTGCGTGATCCGCGCCGGAGAGCTGAAAGACAGCGATATGGTAGCCCGCCCGCTGGGGACGCTGGCTGAAATCACCTGCGCCAGCCCGGAGTATCTGCAACGTTTCGGTACACCCGATACGCCAGACGATCTCAGTACTCACCGGATGATTGGCTACCGCTCAAGCGCGACCGGCGGCCTGTTACCGCTGGTATTTCGACACCAGGGAAAACCACGCGAAGTGATGCTGCCGACCAGCCTGTCAGTCAGCGGCGCAGAAAGCATGAAAGAAGCCGCACGGCGCGGGATGGGGATCATTCAGGTGCCGCAGTACGGCCTGGCAGAGGATCTGGCTCAGGGAAAACTGGTGCAAATTCTGGAGAATTTCCCGGTGGGTTCAATGCCGGTTTCCCTGCTTTATCCGCGCAACCGCCAGCTTTCGCCCCGTGTAAGGGTGTTTATCGACTGGATGGTGAAAGAGTTTGCGCGACGTAATGTGCTGCTGGCGGGATAGACCGTTCGGGGGTATTCAGAGTAAGTTAGAAAACACACGTTTTGGAGAATCGCTGATGACAACACCTGCTGTACTGCTGCATATCGGCAGCGAAGAAACGCTGATTACTGTCAGAAATACCGATGGCGAGGACAAAACTCTGCCGCTGACGCTCGGCTCGCAGCTGACCTCCGTCGGCTATTTTCGTCACTCTCCGCCAACCCCGGATGAAATGGAAACGGCTATCATGGTGGTCGAAGATGAGATCAGCCGCATTCGTCATGACATTCCGCAAGGCGCGCATCTGTTCAGTAGCGACAACGATATCCGCGCGCTCGCCCGGATTGCCGGCGTGGCGGAAAATGAAGTCATGACGCTGTCCGTCGAGGCCGTCGAGCGCACGTTTGACCGGCTGGCACTGGTGATTAACGGCCGACCTGCGCACTTTGAAGGGTTACCCGACGGCAATGATTTCGCCGCCACTTTGCTGATTTTGCGCGAGTTTATGCATCATCTGCAATTTGCAGACATTGTTCTGAAAGGCGCGAAGTTTGAGATGGTATGAGGAAGATTGACAGCCTCTCGCGAGACTGCCTGGAACGCGATCAGAACGTCGCTGAACTTTTTTGAAGCTGATTAGGATCAGACTCCAGCAACACCAGACCGCTCAGGTCCGGCAACGTGTGCTTAGTCAGATAATCCTGGAATGACATCCGCGATTTATCATTTTCCCATGCTGATTGCAGCTTACCGAGCAGATCAGTGGTTTTCGACGTTTCCACCGGCGTGGTGGTGTCTGACTCCAGCCATCCCTTCACATATTTTTGGATACGCGTGGACGTGCTGGCGCTCTGGTCCACCGATGCACTTACCAGGGCGCCCTTCTGATACTGAATATTAGTGGTGCTCTCGGCTTTATCATCAATCTGATAATACAGGTAATTTTGCGAGTTTCGGTCAGTCGTCAGGTTGAGCTGTAAACCCGTCGTCAGCGATTTGTGGTAGCTGGCGACCAGATGTGACTGCTGCTTCTGCGAGATGTTGCGATCCTGCGAGCTGGTCCCGTTGATGTTGCTCGATTGCGAGACCTGATAGGAGAAGGTGTCCACTTCATCAGGGCGCATTGGGTTGGTTTTATCCCCCGGCGTCTGCGAGATTGACGCCGTGAAATCCGCCAGCCCGGAAACCATGTTTTTATCAGTCTTCGTCAGTGAGAAATAGACAGGCTCTTTGCCACTGCTTTGGTGCGTCGTCGACGTCTCACCGTAATGACTGTTCAGCGCCGTGAAGGCATCTTTGAACATCGTCATCAGAGAATCATTGGCGTTGCCGCGCACTCCCGCGCTGTCAAACTGTTTCAGATACTGATTCAGCGCCTGCGTCTGCTGACTTTCGCTGCCCAGAAGTGCGCGCTTACTCATGTCCACGCTGATATCCACCGTGCCGTCGATCCCGGTGGATTTCACCGAGCGGGTACTGGCATCGGCGTGGAAATCCAGCGTCTGCGTATTTTCCGTACCCAGACTGGCGTGCAGATCGACAGACGTCAGCACCGAGGTATCAAAGGTCGTCAGGCCACTCAGATCCAGCTTTGGCGGTTGCGCCGTCAGGCCATCAATCGCTTTTTGAAAACCGTCCGCCATCTTCGCCAGTGCCTGCCGGTCGGCATCACTCAGCGTGCCTTTGCTGACGTTGACCTGTACGCCAAGGCCATCAGTATCACTGCCGAGCGTGATATCCACCAGTGCGCCGCTGGCGGTTTTGATGCTCAGGCTGATCTGATTATCGGCTTTGGTGTGCAGTTGCGATTGTCTGGAAACGGTCGCCAGCGAGGTGGCGGAATCCGCCTGCGAAGAAGCTGTCTGTCTGATCACCGACTGCGAATAATTTCCGCCGTTGTGTGCAAAGCGTTCCATCAGCGCCGAGCCAAGACCGGCAAAACGCGCCGCATTCCCGGAGGCACTGAAGTTACCTGCAAGTTTGGAAGAAAGAAGATCGCCAGATGCACTTTCCCAGGCCAAAGCGGGCCGGGTGATGGTGTAAACCGGCGTACTGGTTGTCGCCTGACCGAGGGTAACAGCTGTCGACTGCGTGGTAGCAGCCTGCTGTTGCGCCGCAGCGGAAGACACCGTCGCCGTTGTTTTTATTGCGGTTACCAGCGGCGTAACCGACTGATTTCCTGCCAGAGCATTGATTGTCATGCCGATAAGTCCCTATGTTTTTGCGCATAACGCCAGTGGATATCATGATCCTACTGATGCTATTTTCGGCAAAAACGCAGAGAACTTTACGGTTGATTAAAGGGGAATGCCCAGGACATTCCCCTTCAGATCACAAAAACGGAGAGATTATTCCAGCGGCCCGCCCAAAATGGTTTCGCACATACCGGAAAGAATGCGCTCGCCGGTTTCCTGTTTCAGATCTTCGTACCATTGCTCGGTCACCGCCATTTCTTTGCCATGGGTGACGTCGCAGCGCTTGCGCGCTTTCAGCACTAAATCCTTGACGCGGTAAGCGCGTTTTTCCTGATAGCGCAACAGCGCATCTTCAATTCCTAACGAATTGGTTTGCAGCACATTGGCCAGCACGACGGCATCCTCCATCGCCGCGCAGCCGCCCTGCCCGATGTCCGGCGTGGTGCTGTGGCCGGAATCGCCGAGCAGCGCAATACGCCCTTTCACCAGTTGCATAAACGGATCGATGTCGTGGATTTCGACGCGGTTAGTGGTTTCCGGGTTAATCATGCCGATCAGTTTCTGCACCGGCTCCGCCCATCCGGCGAAATAGCGCAGTAAATCCTCGCGCACCGTGGCGCGATCTTCCGCTAAACCTTTCGGCAGCGGCACATCGAAGAAGAAGTAGAAACGGTTACCGCTCACCGGCATCAGGGAAACGCGTTTGCCTTCGCCGACGAACGTCGTCCACTGATCGGCGGGCGCGATGCTTTCGTCGATATCCACCAGCCCGTTCCAGTTAACGTAACCGGCGTAACGGCGCTCAGTGGCGTAACCCAGCACGTGCTGGCGGATCACTGAATGGGTACCGTCGGCGGCAATCAGCAGATCGCCGGTAGCGGATGTACCGTCGTCAAACCAGGCGGTGACGCTGTCAGCGGACTCTTCGACGTGCGTCACGCGCTTGCCGAACTGCACCTCGTCGCGACCATAGGTATCGAGCAACATCGACTGCAGTTCGGCGCGTGCCACCGGATACGGCTGTTCGCCGACGCTCTGAATCAGCGGATCCATACTGAATCGCGTCATGGTCTGGCCTTGCTGATATTCTTTGTATGCCATGAAGCGCATCTGTCCGCCGAGCGCACGCAGCGCGTCCTTCATGCCGAGATAATTCAAGCATTTCACGCCGTTTGGCCAGATGGAAATCGCCGCGCCGACCGGTTTGATCTCTTTCACCGCCTCGTATACAGCGGTCTCAATACCAAAACGCTTCAGCGCAATCGCCGCACACGTACCGCCAATACCGCCACCAATCACGATCGCTTTCATGTTTTTCTCCTTGAAGTCTCACAAGGAAAAAGCAATTTCTGTACCACAACCGCGATTTGCCACGAATGGCTTGTATACAATCTTAAGCGAAATCGTCAGAGACGAAATAAGCAGGAATTGCACTAAAACGAGGCGCTGTTGTGGATCAGGAGTGAAGCATGAGGGCGGCAATCGCGTGGTAATGCGTCAGTCTGGTGCGTGACGGCGAAGGTTGATACTCTCCGATGTATTCAGATTTCCAATACCACAACCAGAAGTAGTGATGAAATGAATCGCTATCCGATGTTTAGCCCGCAGCAGTTACTCAGTTTCGTGGCCGTCTCCGAGACCGGCAGCTTTACCCGCGCCGCCGATCGCGTCTATTTATCACAATCGACGGTCAGCCAGCAGATTCGCAGGCTGGAAGAGGCGCTCGGCAAACCGTTACTGGAACGCACATCGCATCAGGTCCAGCTCACCGAAGAGGGCGAACGGCTGCTCGGCTATGCCCGCCGGATCATCGCACTCAACGGCGAAGCGCACGACGCTCTGAGCGATCAGTGGCGCGACGGCGTAGTGCGTCTCGGCGTGCCCGAAGATTTTGCCGCCGCGACGACTTCGCTGCTGGCGCAGTTTTGCCGCGAACATCCACATATTCGTCTCGACGTCACCAGCGGCCTGAGCCATGAGCTGCGCCGCGCCTGGCAACAAGACATGCTGGATATCATTCTGGTGAAGCAGCTGACCGGCGATAAAGCCAACGCCTCGCGCCCCGAGCCGATGCTGTGGCTCGACAGCGCCGAGTTTCCGGCATTTGAGCGCGACCCGGTGCCGCTGGTGTTGTTTCCACTCAATGCGCTGTATCGCGACGAGTTGTGTCAGGCGCTGGATGCTATCGGGCGCAGCTGGCGGATCAGCTACAGCAGCGCCAGCCTTGCCGCGCTGGTCGCGGCGAGCGCCGCCGGATTAGGCGTTACGTTGCTGCCCGCCCGTTGCCGCCTGCCGGAGCACAGAGTTCTGGGCGCAGAGAGCGGTTTACCGCCGATCGATAACGTCGAACTGGCACTGTTTTACCGCCCCGATGCCACGCCTGCGCAAATCGCACTGGCCGGAAAACTGCGTGCATTTTGTCAGCTCAGCTAGCCATTGCATTTGCCACTGGCTGGCAGTGGCAAATATCGCAGCCGGAACCGGCGTAATCTTTTAGGGTGAAGGGAAAAGCAACATCCTCTGAGCATCGTGATTAAGGAATTCGACGTGCAAAATCCTCAGCAACAAAGCCGCAGAAACTTTCTCTCTCATAGCGCCAAAATCACCGCGACCAGCGCGTTACTGGCCACTGGCATGGCCTCGGCATCGACGGTCAGCGCAGGCAATAAATCTGAAAAATGCGAGGACACTGGCCAGATCACCGTAATTTCCGCGCCCCACTACCAATTGCGCAATGTCCGGCTGGAGGAAGGCTTCGAGCGTGAAGGCGATATGATCATCGGCACCCAAACCGGGCTATATAATCTGGAAATCAATAACGGCAAGATCGTCGCCATTCAGCCCGCGAACGGCGCACCGGCCAGCACGTTACCGGCTTTTGACGCCAAAGGGCTGCTTCTGCTCCCCGCCACGCGCGATATGCATATTCACCTCGATAAGACGTTTTACGGCGGAAAATGGGAAGCGCCACGCCCGCGCAAAGGCAAAACCATCATGGATATGATTGCCCGCGAGCAGGTGCTGATCCCCAAACTGCTGCCGACGTCGGTCGAACATGCCGAAGCAATCATTGGCCTGTTGCAATCCAAAGGCACGACCGTGGCGCGCAGTCACTGCAATATCGATCCGGTCAGCGGCCTGAAAAGCCTCGAGCATCTGAAAATTGCGCTGGAAAAACATCAGCAGGATTTCAGCTGTGAGATCGTCGCGTTTCCGCAGCACGGTTTGCTGCATTCGAAAGTCGATGGCCTGATGCGCGAAGCGATGCAAATGGGCGTGCAGTACGTCGGCGGGCTGGATCCAACCAACGTCGACGGCGCGATGGAAAAGTCGCTGGACGCAATGTTCCAGATTGCACTGGATACCCAAAAAGGCGTGGATATTCATTTGCATGAAACTACGCCCGCCGGGATCGCGGCGGTAAAATACATGATTCATACCGTGGAGAAAAATCCGCAACTGAAAGGCAAGGTAACGCTCAGCCACGGTTTCGCGCTGGCCATGATGCAGGGCACGGAACTTGAAGAAGTGATCGCGGGGCTTTCCGAGCAGCAGTTCACTGTCGCCTCCACCATTCCACTCGGCAAACTGAATATGCCGCTGCCGCAGCTAAGCCAGAACGGCGTCTTCGTCATGACCGGCACCGACAGCGTGATCGACCACTGGTCACCGTTTGGCACTGGCAGCATGCTGGAAAAAGCCAGCCTTTATGCCCAGTTGTATGGTAACTCCGACGAATTCGGCCTCACGCGCTCCCTCGCCATCGCCACCGGCAACGTCCTGCCGCTTGACGATGCCGGTAAACGGCAGTGGCCGGCCGTCAACGACAGCGCCGAAATGATCCTGGTCGACGCCAGTTGCTCGGCAGAAGCCGTGGCGCGGGTGTCTGAAGTGAAAGCGACGTTCCATCAGGGAAGACTGGTGTTTGGAGCGGTGGGGAAGGTTTGAGGCTCTGAATATTTATACATAAAACAACAAACATGATGGGAAAAATTAACATTTTCCCATCATGTTATTAAAAAACATTGACCCGTTTTCAATGACTGAGATGGAAATGACCGGATCTAATTAACAATATACTGAATAGAACGTAAATATTTTAGACCCGTCTTTTTTCATTGGAAATTTTAGATCATGATCGCAAAAAACACATTATCACGACTCATTCTCATAAAGTGACAAATATGATTATTTTCTAGTGGGCATATATGATTCTATAATAAAAGTTGTGTACTTACCTG
The DNA here is from genome assembly GCF_003263515.1 of Rahnella inusitata. Taxonomy (GTDB): domain Bacteria; phylum Pseudomonadota; class Gammaproteobacteria; order Enterobacterales; family Enterobacteriaceae; genus Rahnella; species Rahnella inusitata. Next base: position 71,376 of record NZ_JYDE01000031.1, read on the forward strand.
GATAATACACATTTAAAAGAAAACTAATGAAAATACTCATTCCCTTACTTTTTTTATTAACGTAAGCAAAAGAAAACTCACCATAATTGGGGTCAAAAAGTCGTATCCTACCATCATTAAATCTCATGCTTATCGCGTGACCACTTTGGCCGCTGCACATAGCAATCATATAACAAATTGAGGGGTCAATATTATCGAAAACTCCAGCCCCACCATTTTCATACATAGCACTGGCGGGTAGAGTTGCTGCATTTAAATAAATCACATGATGAGCCTTTAAAATATCTTCTCGTATGTCAGACTTTTTAATCCCGTTAGCAGAACGCACCTTTGGAGATATCCACTGGAGGTTGGTCAAGCCACGTATTAAATTTTTACCACTTGCGCTTGCGACATATGATTGAAAGTTACTCCAACTTTTCCCTGAAATCATATAGGCAGCAACTAAGCCTTCGCAGACGCCGGCACCATTTCCATAAGCAATCACTTTCCCATGTTCATCATATTGATTCCCGGTCCAGGAACCCTGGCGTTTCGTAGGGTCTTCATCTGACCAATGATTACGTGTTATATAGTCATCCTGCTTAAAAAAATGATAATCACCATTAAGCGCAAGAAGGGCTATAAGTATATCACTCTGCATATCGAATTCCTTTTATATATAATTTCCATTTTACCAAGTGCGAGAATACATTCACGGCATATATATGAGTGCAGGCAATCATTAATAGTTCGCGTCAGTAACCCACAAGTTATTAACTATATACCCATTTATTAGGTAATGTTATAGAAAAATAAGACGTAACAAGTTATTTTATTACGTTATTGTTTTATATGAAAAAAGAGTGGTTAGTTAATGTACATATAAAAACAGACGAGATTTAAAAATAGTCAAAAATATATTTATTGCTAATGACTGATTTTAAAATATATAAATAGTTTATATTTTAATGGCAGCATATTTGTCACATAAAATTAAAAGCCTCGTATTCGCGAGGCTCTTACTGAATAATATTTAACCATATAAAATGGCGCTTAGAACGGGATATTGTCGTCGAAATCCATTGGTGGTTAGTTGTTCTGTGCTGGCGCGTTGTTTTGCGCAGCCGGACGAGCCTGCTGGCCGCCGCTGAACTGGTTGCCGCCTTGTGGCTGCTGAGGTTTACCCCAACCGCCTTGCGCGCCCTGGTCACCTGAAGCCTGACCACCGCCTGCTGGTGCGCAGCCGCCGCCGGTACGGCCGCCGAGCATCTGCATGGTGCCGCCCACGTTAACAACGACTTCAGTGGTGTATTTTTCAACGCCAGCCTGATCGGTCCATTTACGGTTTTCTGGTGAGCTTATATGATTCTATAATAAAAGCTATGTACTTACCTGGATAAAACACATTTAAAAGAAAACTAATTAAAATACTCATTTCCTTACTTTTTTTATTATCGTAAGCAAAAGAAAACTCACCATAATTTGGGTCGAAAAGTCGTATCTTACCATCATTAAATCTCATGCTTATCGCGTAACCACTTTGGCCGCTGCACATACCAATCATATAACAAATTGAGGGGTCAATATTATCGATAAATCCAGCCCCGCCAGTTTCATACATAGCACTGGCGGGTAGAGTTACTGTATTTAAATAAATCACATGATGAGCCTTTAAAATATCTCCTCGTATGTCAGACTTTTCAATAATGTTAGCAGAAGGCACCTTTGGATATATCCGCTGGAGATTCATCAAGCCACGTATTAAATTTTTACCACTTGCGCTTGCGACATATGATTGAAAGTTACTCCAATTTTTCCCTGAAATCATATAGGCAGCAACTAAGCCTTCGCAGACGCCGGCACCATGTCCATAGGCAATCACTTTCCCATGTTCATCATATTTATTGCCAGTCCAGGAACCCTGGCGTTTCGTAGGGTCTTCATCTGACCAATGATTACGTGCTATATATTCACTCTGCTTAAAAAAATGATAATCACCATTAAGCACAAGAAGGGCTTGAAGTATATCCCTCAGCATATCGAACTCCTTTTATATATAATTTACATTTTACCAAGTGCGAGAATACATTCACGGCGTATATATGAGCGCAGGGAGTCATTAATAGTACGCGTCAGTAATCCGCAAGTTATTAACTATATACACATTTATTAGGTAATGTTATAGGAAAATAAGATGCAACAAAGTTATTTTATTACGTTATTGTTTTACATGAAAAAAGAGTGACTCGTTAATGTATATATAAAAAAGACGAGATTTAAAAATAGTCAAAAATATATTTATTGCTAATGACTGATTTTAAAATATAGAAATAGTTTATATTTTAATGGCAGCATATTTGTCACATAAAATTAAAAGCCTCGCATTCGCGAGGCTCTTAATGAATATTATTTAACCTATAAAATGGCGCTTAGAACGGGATATCGTCGTCGAAATCCATTGGTGGTTCGTTGTTCTGTGCTGGCGCGTTGTTTTGCGCAGCTGGACGAGCCTGCTGGCCGCCGCTGAACTGGTTGCCGCCTTGTGGCTGCTGAGGTTTACCCCAACCGCCTTGCGCGCCCTGGTCACCTGAAGCCTGACCACCGCCTGCTGGTGCGCCGCCGCCGGTACGGCCGCCGAGCATCTGCATGGTGCCGCCCACGTTAACAACGACTTCAGTGGTGTATTTTTCAACGCCAGCCTGATCGGTCCATTTACGGGTTTGCAGTGCACCTTCGATGTAAACCTGAGAACCTTTCTTCAGGTATTCACCGGCCACTTCGGCTAATTTGCCGAACAACACAACGCGGTGCCATTCCGTTTTTTCTTTCTGCTCGCCGGTGGCTTTGTCACGCCAGCTTTCGGACGTCGCCAGAGTCATGTTGGCTACTGCGCCGCCGTTTGGCATGTAACGGATTTCCGGATCTTGTCCGAGATTACCGACGAGAATAACTTTGTTTACGCCTCTGCTGGCCATGTGGATTCTCCTGATGATGTATGTCGTGGTTGAAACCACAGTTTGGGGTGAGGGTCTCACTTCGCGTCATTATAACCACAAATTGCAGCCTTCGTACCATGGATGTCATTCGCTGGAAGATTCCTTCCAAATTCCTTAGTAAACGTTCCGCTGTTACATCGAGTACTGGATATACATTCAGGTTTCGGGGTGGCATAGACTGTGATTTGTGTCATAATTGCGCGTTACGTTCTTCTCTGTGCCCGATTCGCTGACCGGCGCGATGCAACATTTTCCGACGGTCACCGGCACGGTGAGCTATCAAGTTAATCCGGGAATGATGAATGGATAAGATCGAAGTTCGGGGCGCACGCACCCATAATCTCAAGAATATCAACCTGATTATCCCGCGCGACAAACTGATTGTTGTCACCGGCTTATCGGGATCTGGCAAGTCCTCTCTGGCGTTCGATACGCTGTACGCCGAAGGCCAGCGCCGATACGTCGAGTCGCTGTCTGCCTATGCACGCCAATTTTTATCCTTAATGGAAAAACCGGACGTCGACCATATTGAAGGTCTGTCTCCGGCGATTTCGATTGAGCAAAAATCGACATCGCACAACCCGCGTTCCACCGTCGGGACCATCACGGAAATCCACGACTACCTGCGTCTGCTGTTTGCCCGCGTGGGCGAGCCGCGCTGCCCGGATCACAATGTGACCTTGTCAGCCCAGACCGTCAGCCAGATGGTGGATAACGTGCTGGCGCAGCCGGAAGGCCAGCGCCTGATGCTGCTTGCCACGATCATCAAAGACCGTAAAGGCGAGCACACAAAGACGCTGGAAAATCTGGCCTCGCAAGGCTATATCCGTGCGCGTATCGACGGCGAAGTCTGTGACCTGTCAGATCCGCCGAAGCTGGAACTGCAGAAAAAGCACACCATTGAAGTCGTGGTTGACCGCTTTAAAGTGCGTGAAGATTTACAGCAGCGTCTGGCGGAATCTTTCGAAACCGCGCTGGAGCTCTCCGGCGGCACCGCCGTGGTCGCCGATATGGATGACCCGAAAGCACCGGAAATGCTGTTCTCGGCGAACTTTGCCTGCCCGATTTGTGGCTACAGCATGAGCGAGCTCGAACCGCGCATGTTCTCATTCAACAACCCGGCCGGTGCCTGCCAGACCTGTGATGGCCTGGGCGTGCAGCAGTTCTTTGACCCGGATCGTGTGGTGCAGAATCCGGAGCTTTCCTTGGCCGGTGGCGCAATCCGCGGCTGGGATCGCCGTAACTTCTATTATTTTCAGATGCTGCGCTCTCTCGGCGAGCATTATGATTTTGATGTGGAAGCGCCTTACAACGAGCTGAGCAGCGACGTGAAAAACGCCATCCTGCACGGCTCGGGCAAAACCACCATTGAATTCAAATACATTAACGACCGCGGTGATACGTCGATTCGTCGTCATCCGTTCGAAGGCGTGCTGCACAACATGGAGCGCCGTTATAAAGAAACGGAATCCAGCGCGGTGCGTGAAGAACTGTCGAAATACATTAGCAACCGTTCGTGCGCGTCCTGTAAAGGCACTCGTCTGCGCGAAGAAGCGCGTAACGTGTTTGTTGAAGAAACCACGCTGCCGGAAATCTCTGATTTCAGCATCGGTCATGCGATGGATTTCTTCCGCAATATGAAACTCAGCGGCCAGCGCGCGCAGATCGCCGAGAAAGTGTTGAAAGAGATCGGCGATCGCCTGAAATTCCTGGTGAACGTCGGCCTGAATTATCTTTCTCTGTCCCGTTCGGCTGAAACACTGTCCGGCGGTGAAGCCCAGCGTATCCGTCTGGCAAGCCAGATCGGTGCCGGACTGGTGGGGGTCATGTACGTGCTCGATGAGCCGTCTATTGGCCTGCATCAGCGCGACAACGAACGCCTGCTGGAAACCTTGATCCACCTGCGCGACCTCGGGAATACCGTAATCGTGGTGGAACATGATGAAGACGCGATCCGCGCCGCTGACCATATCATTGATATCGGGCCGGGTGCGGGGGTTCACGGTGGCCGCGTGGTCGCCGAAGGCACCGCCGACGATATTATGGCGCAGGAAGAGTCCCTGACCGGCCAGTTCCTCAGCGGCAAACGTGAAATCTCAGTGCCCGCCGAGCGCGTGCCAGCAGATGCCACCAAAGTGCTGAAGCTATCCGGTGCCAAGGGCAACAACCTGAAAGACGTAACGCTGACGCTGCCGGTGGGTCTGTTCACCTGCATCACCGGCGTGTCCGGTTCGGGCAAATCGACGCTGATCAACGACACCCTGTTCCCGCTGGCGCAGCGCGAACTGAACGGTGCAACGCTCGCTGAAGCCGCGCCGTACCGTGAGATCGAAGGTCTGGGGCATTTCGATAAAGTTATCGATATCGACCAGAGCCCGATTGGCCGTACGCCGCGTTCTAACCCGGCGACCTATACCGGCATTTTCACGCCGGTACGTGAACTGTTTGCCGGTGTACCGGAATCCCGTTCACGCGGTTATACGCCTGGGCGTTTCAGTTTCAACGTCAAAGGTGGGCGCTGCGAAGCCTGTCAGGGCGACGGCGTGATCAAAGTGGAAATGCACTTCCTGCCGGATATTTATGTGCCGTGCGATCAGTGCCGTGGCAAACGTTACAACCGTGAAACGCTGGAAGTGAAATACAAAGGCAAGAGCATCCACGAAGTGCTGGAAATGACCATCGAAGAAGCCCGTGAATTCTTTGATGCCGTGCCGGCACTGGCGCGTAAATTGCAGACGCTGATCGATGTCGGCCTGACTTATATTTGCCTCGGCCAGTCAGCAACCACACTGTCTGGCGGTGAAGCGCAGCGTGTGAAACTGGCGCGTGAGCTTTCCAAACGCGGCACCGGTCAGACCCTGTACATTCTCGATGAACCAACCACCGGCCTGCACTTTGCCGATATTCAGCAATTGCTGGAAGTGCTGCATCAGCTGCGCGATCAGGGCAACACCATCGTGGTGATTGAACACAATCTGGACGTGATTAAAACCGCGGACTGGATTGTCGATCTCGGGCCGGAAGGCGGTGCGGGCGGCGGGCAAATTCTGGTCGCCGGTACGCCGGAAACCGTGGCGGAATGCAAAGAATCGCACACCGCCCGCTTCCTGAAACCGCTGCTGGAACGCCACCGCCAGCAGGCGAAGAAAACGGCTTAACCGCTACACAAAAGGCCTTCCCACCGGGAAGGCCTTTTTGTTGCTACGTCGTACTGTCTACTTAAAAATCTTCTGCACAAACTCAATGTAAGCCGGACGCCAGACGTCCATTTCATGACCGAGATTCGGGTATTCGTGGTAATCGAATTTAATCTTTTTCTCTTCAAGCTCAGATTTCAGCCCCGCAATATCTTTGCCCGTGACGACATCTTTCTGCCCGACGACCACGGTGAAGTTTTTCAGCTGCGCGTTGATTTTATCTGGCTCGGCAAAGCGTTTCGCCACGTCTTCATTCGGGACCGTCGTGGTACTGACACCGCTGAACGTCGCCAGCCAGCCAACTGGTCAAGATGCGTCATCCCGCTGACCAGCGTCTGGTATCCGCCCTGCGAAAGCCCGGCCAGCGCGCGTCCGGCGGCGTCATCTCGCGCGCGGAAGGTTTTGGAAATCAGCGGAATAATATCGCCTGTCAGCTCTTTATCCGCTGCGGCAGCATTGCGCGGATAGAACTCTTTACGGCGATCTTTGGTGACGAACTCCTCAGGCACGATGCCTTTGGCGTCGGTTTCGGTATCCGGGATGACCACTAACATTGGCGCGATTTTTTTCTCCGCCAGCAGGTTATCCATGATTTGCGGAATACGCCCCTGATCCAGCGCCGAGCGGCCGGTATCGCCAAAGCCGTGATAGAAATAGAGCACCGGCAGCGGTTGCGACGCATCGGTATAACCCGGCGGCGTCCAGACCGCGACCTGACGTTCTGAGTTCAGCGCCGCCGAATGATAGGTCAGCATACGCACTTCGCCGTGCGGGACGTTTTTCACATCCAGAATGCTGCCCGGCACCAGAATCAGGCTGGTGTTCACCTGACGCTGCGGTTTCGGCATCGCGCTGCCCGGATCGGCGATGCGCAGGCCATCCACGTTAAAGAAATATTCATAGAGATCCGGTTTTTGAGCCTCCGAGGTCCAGCTCCAGACGCCTTTGTCGTCCTTGGCCATCTGATGCGGAATGTAGCTCACCGGCGTCGAACCGGTCACCACGTCCACATGCTCCGCCGTCGGGGCGTAAAGGCGGTATGTGATGGTGAGATCAGGATTCACGGCGGTAATGTAGGTTTTCGCCGGAGACGATGCGTCAGGATCCTGCGGCAGGCTCTGCGCGAACGCGGTCAGGGGGAGCGGCGCGCTGAGCGCCAGAATCAAAAGCGTGGCAAGATTCAGCCGGTTACGGGTCATCATCCTTTCCTTCTGGGTTGGCGTGAGCAAGCGGACAACCTGTCCTGAAGTAACTCACTGTTTTTGCACAACTCTCAGAGTAGGTTATTTTTGCCGCAGATGAGTGTGACCGGCATCACTGTTTGGAGGATGGCGTCAGGGAATGCAACTGCGGAAGCGCGCTGAGCCGCTCAAAAGCAAAATCCCAGAAGGTGCGGACTTTGCGCGGCATTTGCTGCACCTGCTGCGCCACCAGCTGAACCGGCAACGGCAGCGGTTCGAACTCCGTTAACAGTCGCACCATGTTACCTGCCTGTAAATCGTCCATCACCTGATATGACAGCAGCCGTGCAATGCCCTGCCCGCTGCGCACAGCCAGCAGCTGCGACTCAACGTCATTCGACAGTAAGCGTGGCGAGAGACGCACGCGCAGCCCATCCTCGTGCGGCCCGAAGCGCCATTCGCTGATCTGCGCTCGCAGCGTGCCCATAATGGTCTGATGCCTGGCCAGCTCAGACGGGTGCTGTGGCACACCGTATTCAGCCAGATAGTCCGGGCTGGCGACCAGCACGCGGGTCACTTGCGCCACCTTCCGCGCTACTTTCCCCGAATCTACCTGATGCCCGATACGTACCGCCAGATCCAGACCTTCGTCGATCAAATCCAGATTGCGGTCGTTGAGCATCATCTCAATCTGCATGTCAGGGTTCTGCGCCAGAAACGCCATCACCAGCGGCGCAACGTGTTTACGGCCAAACTGCACCGGCGCGGTTAACCGCAACAGACCGCTGAGCTGGGTTTCGGTGGCGTCTTCGACGGCGTCCTGATACTGGCTGAGCAGAACGCGCGCTTTTTCGGCCAGCCGTGCGCCCGCTTCGGTCGGCGCGAGGCTGCGGGTGGTGCGCTCAACCAGCCGCGCGCCAAAGCGATGTTCCAGAGAGGCAATGGCACGGGTGATCGCCGGAGGGGAACGGTGAAGTTTACGGGCGGCTTCTGCCAGGCTGCCATACTGAAGTACGGCGACAAAAATCGCCATTTCGTCCAAACGATCCATAGATTCTTCCACAAACTGAAACACTCAATTTCAATCTTCGTGGATCACAATCATTTAATGCAAGAGTAATCTGCAAGGACAGTCACAGAGGAGAATATTTATGCCCGCCATTCAGCTCTACAGCACGCCGTTTTCCGGCCACTGCCACCGCGTCACCCTGCTGCTCAACATGCTCAGTTTGCCGTTTGAGGTAAAAGAAGCGCAGGCCGACGTGCGGAAATCCGCCGAATTTCTGCGCCTCAACCCGCTGGGGCAAATTCCGGTGCTGGTCGATGATGAACATGTGATCACCGACAGCAATGCGATTTTGGTGTATCTGGTCAAGCGTTACGCACCGGACAGCCACTGGCTGCCGGAAGATCCGCTGCAAGCGGCGGACGTGCAGAAATGGTTGTCCCGCGCCGCAGGTGAAGTGCGCTTTGGTCCGGCCTCTGCGCGGATGGTGAAACAGTTTTCTGCGCCTGAATCGATGGAAAGCGCGCGGGCGGTCACGGCAAAATTTCTGCCGCAGCTGGAACAGCACCTTGACGCGCATGAGTTTCTGGCGACAGCGCGCGCCACCATTGCCGATCTGGCCTGCTACTCCTATATCGCCACCGCACCGGAAGGCGGTATTTCGCTGGCAACGTATCCGGCGATTCAACGCTGGCTGACGCGCATCGAGAGCCTGCCGGGCTTTACGCCGCTGCCCGCCCTGCCGCTGCCAGAAGACGAGAAGTAAGCGCCATGAACAATCCGTTCCATGCCGGTGAACGTCAGGCGCAGGCACTGGCCGGTTTCGACGTCGTCGCGCATGGGATCCGCGAGGCGATGCCGGAGCAGCATCAGCTGTTTTTCACCGCACTGCCATACCTGTTTATCTCAACGCTGGATGAAGACGGATGGCCGGTGGCGACATTGCTGTGCGGCCCTGCCGGTTTTATCCGTGTGCCCGACGACGGTCATTTGCGGGTGAACGCACCCCGACGGGCGGATGACCCGGCGCTGGCCGTGCTGCAAACGGGGAAACAGATAGGCGCGCTGGGGATCGATTTTTCTAACCGGCGCCGCAACCGCGTCAACGGCAGGATCGGGCGGATGGACAAAAATCGGATCGAGATCGTCGTCGATCAGAGTTTTGGTAACTGTCCGCAATATATTCAGATCCGCAAACTGACCGACGTGCCGGTCAGCAGACCGCTGGCACCGCGGGAAGATATGACCATGCCCGATGATGACGCCCGTGCGCTGATTGCGCGTGCCGACACGTTTTTCATCGCCAGCCACGCGCCCGATGGCGCAGATGTCTCGCATCGCGGCGGTCAGCCGGGATTTGCGCATCTGGTGGGGAACCGGCTATGGATACCGGATTATCGCGGTAATAAGTACATGAACACGCTGGGGAATCTGCTGGCGGAACCCCGCGCCGCACTGCTGTTTATCGATTTCGACAACGGCGACGTTTTGCATATTCAGGGGACGACGCAGATCCACTGGCAGCCGGATGAGATCTCCGTTCCGGCGGGCACTGAACGCTACTGGACGCTGGACATCACACGTCTGTGGCGTTTCCGCTCCGCGCTGCCATGGCGGGCAGACGCGGTGGAATACTCGTCCGCCACGCTGAGCACCGGTCACTGGCAGCGTGAATCAGAGTCCTAAATCGTGACGCACCGCTTCCGGCAGGCCGGAGACGACCAACTGATAGGAACCGTCAATCAGATAATAAAACTGTGAATCCAAAAGCGCCCCGTCGAGATACACCGTGTTCCAGTGCGCTTTATTGAGATGATCGCCCGGTACAATTTCAGGGTGTTTGGCGCGCAGCTGCTCCGCCAGCTCCGGGCTGGTTTTCAGTGAAATCGCCTCACGGCCTCCGACGTCACACACCATGGCGAACATTGCATCGCCCACTTTTACCTGATTTGCACCGCGCTGATTTTCAACACTTTGCTCCGCACCGGGTTTTCCCATGCAGTAAGTCAGCAGTTCAGAACTGGTCATGTTTGGGTTTCTCCTTGTAACGTGATTACGATCCGGCGCTGTCCGCCGTCGATCCGATGTTCGCCCAGCCAGATCCCTTGCCAGGTGCCGAGCAGCAACCTTCCTCTGGAAACGGGCAGAACTAATGATGCACCGAGTAACGATGATTTAATGTGACCCGGCATGTCATCGCGGCCTTCGTAATCATGCTCGTAGGGCGCATTCTCCGGCACGCTGCGCATGAAGTGTTGCTCCATGTCGAACCGCACCGTCGGATCACAGTTTTCATTGAGCGTCAGCGAGGCCGACGTATGCTGAATGAACAGATGCAGCAGCCCGGTCTGGACCTCGCCGAGCCGCGAAATTTTGCCGACCACTTCGTCAGTGACCAGATGAAAGCCCCGCGATTTCGCGCCGAGGGTAATAGTTTGCTGATGCCACATAGGATTTCTCAACGCCTTGCCTGCGTAAAATTTAACTGTAGTAAGTGTGCAGCAACATGACGAAAAATAAAGGCGGAAGGCGTAAAGAGCCGTAAAGACCGAAAAAGGGCCGACATTGCTGTCAGCCCTTTGGAAGTATATTTTGGCGGGATTTACTGCACTCGGGCGAAGGCTTCAGCCACCTGTTTCACGTTGTGATGATTCAGGCCAGCCATGCAGACGCGGCCACTGGCTATCAGATAAACGCCGAACTCTTCACGCAGACGGATCACCTGTGCTTCGCTGAAACCGGTGTAGCTGAACATCCCGCGCTGTTGCAACAGGTAGTCAAAGTTACGGCCCGGCAAGGCGGTTTTCAGGGTATCGACCAGCGTGTGGCGCATTTCCAGAATACGGGTGCGCATCTTCTCAACTTCGGCTTTCCATTGGGCGTTCAGCACGCTGTCGCTCAGGACTTTGGCCACCACTTTCGCCCCGAAATTCGGCGGGCTGGAGTAGTTGCGGCGCACGGTCGCTTTCAGCTGACCGAGCACGCGGCCCGCCGCTTCGCTGTCTTCACACACTACGGATAACCCGCCGACGCGCTCGCCGTACAGGGAGAAAATTTTCGAGAACGAGTTGCTGACGAAGCAGTTCACGCCGGCAGAGGCCATCGCGCGAATTGCGTAGGCATCTTCTTCAATGCCTGCGCCAAAGCCCTGATAGGCGATGTCGAGGAACGGGATCAGCTCGCGCTGTTTGGTCACTTCGATCACCTGATCCCACTGCGCTGGCGTCAGGTCAGAACCGGTCGGGTTGTGACAGCATGGATGCAGCAACACGATGCTTTGCGCTGGCAACGTTTTCAGGCGGTCAATCATAGCCGCAAAATTTACGCCCAGCGTTTCAGGGTCATAGTACGGATACGTGTGAACTTTAAAGCCCGCGCCACCAAAGATAGCCACGTGGTTTTCCCAGGTCGGGTCACTCACGTAAACTTCTGAATTCGGGAAGTAAAATTTCAGGAAGTCTGCGCCCACTTTCAGTGCGCCGGAACCACCGACGGTCTGAATGGTGGCGATACGCTGCTGCTTCAGTGCCGGGTGTTCAGCGCCAAACAACAGCTCCTGGATGCCCGCACGGTAAGCGGTCAGCCCTTCCATTGGCAGATACACTGACGCGGCCTGCGGCCCGGCGTTCAGCTGGTTCTCTGCGCTTTCTACCGCCGCCAGTTGCGGAATAATACCCTGCTCGTCGTAATAAAGACCGATGCTCAGGTTCACTTTGTCTTGTCTTGGATCGGTTTTAAAGCTTTCCATCAGCGACAAAATCGGGTCACCGGCATAGGCATCGACATGTTGGAACACGGTATACATCTCCTTGGTTTGGTTAAGTGGCGCGGCGATCGCAACGCTCAGGCGGCGGATCGACACTGTTTCACAGACTATCAAAGTTCGTTAAAAAAGATGAGAACTATGTTGTCATTTTTCGGGCACCCATTGCGTATCAAATCCCCCGTTTACCTGAGAAGCTAAAAAGTCCGACTAGTCTAAGATCTTATAGTTAATTCATCCGAACCGGAGCCACTCAAAATGACCACTCATCAATCATTGCAAGGTAAGGCCGCTTTTGTTCAGGGCGGTTCACGCGGTATTGGCGCGGCCATCGTTCAGCGTCTGGCAAACGAAGGGGCGAGCGTGGCCTTCACTTACATTTCTTCCGAAGAAAAGGCACATGCTCTGGTAAAAACTATCGAGGCCAGCGGCGGCAAAGCTGTGGCGATTAAAGCGGACAGTGCCGATGAAAACAGTGTCCGCACAGCCATTGATGACGCCGCAAAAACCTTTGGCAAACTCGACATTCTGGTAAACAACGCAGGTATTCTGGCCTTCGGAGAACTCGACGCCCTCACCATGGACGATTTCGACCGCACGATCGCCATTAACGTTCGTAGCGTTTTCATCGCCAGCCAGCAGGCAGCGCGCCACATGCCTGACGGCGGCCGCATTATTACCATCGGTAGCGTTAACGCAGATCGAATGCCGTTCCAGGGCGGTGCGGTGTATGCCATGAGCAAATCTGCGCTCGTCGGGCTGACCAAAGGGCTGGCGCGCGATTTAGGCCCGCGCGGCATCACCGTCAATAACGTCCAACCCGGCCCGGTAGATACCGATATGAATCCGGCAGAAGGCGAAATGGCGGATGGAATGCGATCCTTTATGGCACTCAACCGATACGGAAAAGATGTCGAAATCGCCAGTTTTGTCTCTTATCTCGCCGGTCCGGAAGCGGGTTATATCACCGGTGCCAATCTGACCATTGACGGCGGTTTTGGCGCGTAGCTTTGCGTAATCTGATAAGCGATGACGCAATGTCTGCGCCATCTCTTATCCGTCGGTTCAGACGCTGTAACGCCCCGGACGGTGGTTCATCGCGATAATCAGATTCACAATCACCGCGCCCAAAATCGAGGCGATCAACATTTCATAGCTGACCACGAACAGCGACGCCAGCACGATGCAGCAGTCCACGCCCATCTGTAATTTTCCCGCGCGGAGGCCGTATTTATCCTGCAGAAACAGCGCCAGAATATTTACGCCGCCGAGGCTGGCCTTATGACGAAACAGAACGATGAAGCCAATGCCCATAATAACGTTGCCAAACAACGTGGCGTAAAACGGCTGAAGATGGTCGAAGTGAATGAAAAGCGGATGCAGGTCGGAAAACACCGAGACCAGCGCCACGGCGCTGAAGGTTTTCAGCGTAAACTGCCAACCCATGCGGCGGATAGAAAGATAGTAGAACGGTAAGTTGATAATAAAGAAGGCCGTACCGAAGGAGACCTGCGTCAGATAGTGCGCCAGAAACGCCATGCCAGCCGTGCCGCCGGTGAGCGCGCCAACCTGCCGCAGCATTACCACGCCAAAAGAGACCATCAGCGTACCGATAACAATCGCCAGCACGTCCTCCAGCGCAGTATGCGCGGTACGCGGTTGTTCCACCGGCTTTTCAAAATTGTCCACACTTGCCATAAATTCCCACTTCCCCGAAAAATAACCACCAAAAGAGTTTTAGTGATAATTCATGAGATGTGAATTCAAGGCAATATCGACGCACGGAATTTGCATTAAAAATCGAAAATAAGATTTTTAATGGCGTTAATTATTCTTTACATGCACAAATCACGCATTTTAATTAATAGTTATGCACCAGAAGAGTGGCTATGCACCAAAATAAATCACCATAATAGTGCGTTCAAAATAACAACCCTTGAAAATCAGGCAACCGTTAATAACCCATTTTCTTTTAAGCGATTAAGCACAACCGACGTTTTTACATGAGCCACACTTTTATGTACTGAAAGGATTTGGCTGATCAACGTGCTTAAACCGGCTAAATCTTTCACCGCGACTTTTAATAAATAATCGGCGTCGCCGGTGGTTTTATAGGCATCAATAATGGCGTCCACTTCACCGAGCATGCTGTGGAAGGAATCCACCTGTGCAGGCAAGTGATTGATTAATCTAACTTCAATCAGGCCAATCATCCCAAGACCGACAGCTTCAGGCGCCAGACGGGCGTGATAACCGAGGATCAACTGCGCCTGTTCCAGCCCGATACGGCGGCGGGAGCATTGTGATGCGGATAATCCTACCAGCTCGCTAAGCTCCTGATTGGTCAGTCTTCCATTCGCTTGTAATAACGTCAAAATCTTCAGGTCGTAATCATCGATGCTGTACATGGCACTTTTCCTGTCGTTTTATTTTTTGTTTATCGTCATGAACACTGCAAGGACTATTCCTTTTGCAGAGGCTAAATACTTATCGGCTGTTTTTTCTTATACTTGCGCAAAGAACAGAGTAATAGCAAAACAGAATGATTTCACCGCAAGGAAAGAATAATGAAAAAGATCCTCACCTCTCTCGCTCTCTTCGCCCTGTTTCCTGTGCTTGCCCAGGCAGACACGACCTCTTCACGTCTAGAGCGGGTTATTCAGAAAGGTTCTCTGAATGTCTGCACCACCGGTGACTACAAACCTTACACATTTTTGAAAGCGCCGGGCCAGTACGAGGGCATTGATATTGCGATGGCTGAGTCGCTGGCGGCAAGTCTGGACGTGAAGGTCAACTGGGTGCCGGTGACGTGGAAATCGCTGATGGATGAGATGTCCGCCGGGCATTGTGATATCGCGATGGGCGGGATTTCGGTCACGCTCAAACGCCAGCAAAAAGCCTGGTTCGCCAACGTGCTGGATCAGGACGGCAAGATCCCGCTGGTGCGCTGCGAAGACGTGCGTAAATACCAGACCGTTGCACAGCTGAACCAACCGACCGTGCGCCTGATCGAACCGGCGGGCGGCACCAATGAAGCCTTCGTTCACAGCCATCTGCCAAAAGGCACGCTGACGCTGAGCGACAACGTGACTATCTTCCAGAAGCTGGCGGATAAGGAGGCAGATGTGATGATTACCGACGCGTCCGAAGCGTTGTATCAGCAGAAACGCTATCCAAAACTGTGTGCGGTGAACCCGAAGAAGCCGCTGCAATATGGCGAAAAAGCCTACATGCTGCCGCGTGATGATCTGAGCTGGAAGATGTACGTCGACCAGTGGCTTCATTTGAGTAAAGCCACCGGTGAATATCAGCAGGTGGTCAGTAAATGGCTGGCGGTGAAGAAGTAAGGCGGTCAGTCGCCAATATAATTACGGCTGACACGCTCGCTTAACTGCGTGATCAGCTCGTAAGCACTGATGCCGGTGGCTGCCGCAACGCGCTCTGCCGGCAAATCCTTGCCCCAGAAAATCACTTCATCCCCGACGCTGTCCGTCGCATCCGGCCCTAAATCGACGGTGATCATATCCATTGAGACTCGTCCGGCGATCGGGACAATGCGGCCATTCACCCGCACCGGCGTGCCGTTCGGCGCACTGCGCGGATACCCGTCACCATAACCCATCGCCACCACGCCGAGGCGCGTATCGCGATCGCTGGTCCAGGTGCTGCCA
The DNA here is from genome assembly GCF_003263515.1 of Rahnella inusitata. Lineage (GTDB taxonomy): Bacteria > Pseudomonadota > Gammaproteobacteria > Enterobacterales > Enterobacteriaceae > Rahnella > Rahnella inusitata. The sequence goes on from NZ_JYDE01000031.1 coordinate 87,172, forward strand.
TAACCCACCGGCTCACCGGCGGCGTGTTCGCGCACGGCAATCAGGCTTGAAGTGAGCGTCATCACGGGTTGCAGGCCATAATCACTGGCATCACCGGTTTCCAATGGCGATACGCCGTAGAGGATGATGCCGGGGCGCACCAGATCCAGATGCGATTCCGGCCACAGCAGAATGCCACCCGAGGCCGCGATGGATTTCAGCCCTGCTTTGCCTTCGGATACCTCATGGAAAGAACGCATCTGTTTTGGCGTCGCATCGCTTTGAGGTTCATCGGCGCGGCAGAAATGGCTCATCATATTGACCGGCTGCACCACGTTCGGACAGGCGCTCAGGCGCTGATAAAACGTGTCGGCTTGCGCGGGCTGAACGCCCAGGCGGTGCATGCCGGTATCAATTTTTAGCCAGACATTTAACGGCTGCGCCAGCTGCGCATTTTCCAGCGCCTCGAGCTGTTCGAAACTGTGGACGGCGGTATGCAGCTGATGCTCCACCAGCAGCGGTAACTCGCTGGCGGAGAAGAACCCTTCAAGCAGAAGAACCGGTTTAACGATCCCAGCTTTGCGCAGCGATAACGCCTCGCTGAGCCGGGAGACGCCGTAAAAATCAGCGTCTTGCAGGCTGTGCACCGTCTCTAACAAACCGTGCCCATAAGCGTTTGCTTTCACTACCGCAACCAGACGACTTTGTGGCGCCAGATGACGCACCCGTTGCAGATTGTGTCGCAGAGCGCGGCGATCAATGACAGCCGTAGCCGCTTTCATTTTTGAGTCCTTTGAACGTTTAGATGTTGATTTAAATGCCATAGATCGGGTGCCGCCGGGCTTGAAACTAAACCCCTCCCTGCTTTCACCGTCTTAAAGTGGAAAGAGGTCACACCCGGTTCCATTAAAATGGGTTTTGAATTTATCCCTCCCCTTTCAGAGGGGAGGTCAGGTGGGGTTCAGCGCTTACCCGATGACAATCAGTCCTCATCGTACTGAGGGCCGCCATAATTATCGAAACGCGAGAACTGGCCGTTGAATGTCAGTCTTACCGTCCCGATCGGGCCGTTACGCTGCTTACCGAGGATGATTTGTGCGATGCCTTTCTCTTCACTGTTATCGTGATAAACCTCGTCACGATAGATAAACATGATCAAGTCGGCATCCTGCTCGATGGAGCCGGATTCACGCAAGTCGGAGTTGACCGGGCGTTTGTCCGCACGTTGCTCCAGGCTTCGGTTCAGCTGCGACAGCGCCACTACCGGCACCTGCAATTCTTTCGCCAGCGCTTTCAACGAGCGGGAGATTTCAGCGATTTCCAGCGTACGGTTATCGGACAGCGCCGGAACGCGCATCAGCTGGAGGTAATCGATCATGATGAGGCTCAGGCCGCCGTGCTCACGGAAAATACGGCGCGCGCGCGAACGAACTTCCGTCGGTGTCAGGCCCGAGGAGTCATCGATGTACATGTTCCGTTTTTCGAGCAGAATTCCCATGGTGCTGGAAATACGTGCCCAATCCTCGTCATCGAGCTGACCGGTACGAATTTTGGTCTGATCGACGCGGGAAAGCGACGCCAGCATACGCATCATGATCTGGTCACCGGGCATCTCGAGACTGAAGATTAAGACCGGTTTGTCCTGCATCATCGCGGCGTTTTCGGCGAGGTTCATCGCAAAGGTCGTTTTACCCATCGACGGACGCGCCGCCACAATGATTAAGTCGGATTTCTGCAAACCAGCAGTTTTCTTATCCAGATCGGCATAACCGGTCGAGACGCCCGTCACGCCGTCATGCGGACGCTGGAACAGCTCTTCGATACGGGAGACGGTGCTTTCCAGAATGCGGTCGATGCTTTTCGGGCCTTCGTCTTTACTGGCGCGGCTTTCGGCAATCTGGAATACGCGGGATTCGGCTAAATCCAGCAGGTCTTCGCTGCTGCGGCCCTGGGGATCATAACCGGCGTCGGCAATTTCATTGGCGACGGAAATCATTTCGCGCACCACGGCACGTTCGCGCACGATATCAGCATAAGCACCGATGTTCGCCGCACTTGGCGTATTTTTAGAAAGCTCTGCCAGATAGGCGAAACCGCCGACCGAATCCAAATCCCCTTTCTGTTCCAGAGATTCAGACAGTGTAATTAGGTCGATCGGTTTGCTCATTTCCAGCAAACGCTGCATTTCGGTGAAAATCAGGCGATGTGGCCGGCTGAAGAAGTCATTGCTGACCACGCGCTCGGCGACGTTATCCCAACGTTCGTTGTCCAGCATCAGCCCGCCCAGAACGGATTGCTCTGCTTCCAGCGAGTGCGGCGGAAGCTTGAGGCCTTCCATCTGGCGATCGCGGGTTTCGTTCTGTTGAAAGGTCGGTTTTTTTGCTGCCATCTGTGGATTACTTCCTGCTCTAAGCGCCTGTTTTGTGAGCGTCGGGCTTCTGAAAAACCAAAGCCAGACTAGCGCGTTAGTATAGGTTGTCATGTCTCATTTCAAAAGGGTATTAACCGGCTGTGCCTAAAATCTGGATTGTCGCGGGCATTTAGCCTAGGGTTGAAAACAGACTCCATCACGAGGGAAAAGCATGGCCAAGCGCATCCAGTTTTCTGAAACAGGTACACCTGACGTTCTGCAATACGTTGATTATCAGCCACAAGATCCTCAGGCCGGTGAAGTTCAGGTCGAAAACAAAGCTATCGGCATTAATTACATTGATACCTACGTGCGCAGCGGCCTGTATCCGCCCGCCAGCTTCCCCGCGAGTTTAGGCACCGAAGCGGCAGGCGTGGTCACCAAAGTCGGCAGCGCCGTCACCGGCATCAAACCGGGCGACCGCGTGGTGTATGCCCAGTCAGCCCTTGGTGCATACAGCGAAATTCATAACGTGCCTCAGGAGAAAATCGCCATTCTGCCGGACGCCATCAGTTTCGAGCAGGCGGCGGCGTCCTTCCTGAAAGGTCTGACGGTGTATTATCTGCTGCGTCTGACCCACAAAGTACAGCCGGGCGAAACGATTTTGTTCCATGCCGCAGCGGGTGGAGTCGGTTTGATTGCCTGCCAGTGGGCAAAAGCGCTGGGCGTCAAACTGATCGGCACCGTGGGTTCTGACGAAAAGGCGGAACGCGCGAAACAGGCCGGTGCCTGGGCGACGATCAATTATCATAAAGAAGATATCGCGACCCGCGTGGCGGAGCTGACGAACGGCGAGAAAGTCGGCGTGGTCTACGATTCCGTCGGCAAAGATACGTTTGAAAAGTCGCTGGACAGCCTGAAACGCCGTGGCTTACTGGTGAGTTTCGGCAATGCGTCCGGGCCGGTGAAAGGCGTGGATCTGGCGATCCTTAATCAGAAAGGCTCACTGTTCGTCACGCGCCCTTCCCTCAATGGCTATGTGACCAATCGTGAAGAGCTGGAAGAAGCCAGCGGCGAACTGTTCTCGCTGATCGCCAGCGGCGCGATTCAGGTGGAGGTCAGCGACGCACAGAAATTCCCGCTTTCAGAAGCCAAACGCGCGCACGAAACGCTCGAAAGCCGCGTCACGCAGGGATCAAGTCTGCTGATACCGGGTAAATGACTGCCTGGTCAGCCTAATGAATGATGAATGCAAAAAAGGCTTCCACAAGGGAAGCCTTTCTTACTGTCTGATCCAGACGACCTCTGATTTCAGACGGGTACTGCCGTAGGGTACTGCAAGGTAAATCCGAAGGGCGGTGTCACTTATGCGACTATTGTGTGCCTCATCGGACTTGATGAATTCAGTTTATGGCTTGCTGACCATGCATGAATCTCATCCTAACAGTCACCCATGTTAAAAAATATGATTTATAACCGCTGACCGCACATTCTGATCCAGCTTGTGATCGCTAGCACATAAGTAAAAGTTATCTTTGTAACGATTACATTTTTATGTGCGCAGCAGTGCGTTATTAACCGTCGTAATTTCATGATGTTATAGAAGCCACTTATTGACTTCAAAAATCATGGCAAACGGCGGCGACGGTATTTAGGCGCGTCCGGCCTGATCCAGGTGCGGTAAATCCAGACCGCGATGACTGCCAAAACCAACCATGGCAACATTTTTATAACAATCGCCAAAAATCCGCCCAGCATCATCAGAGCAAACGCCACGATCAGTGCAGCCGCCATGCCCAGCAGAGAGACGCCGGTCAGCATCAGCATGAAGAAAAAGCCAAGCACAAAGAGAATTTCCAGCATCGGGTGCTCCTTAATAAGCGAATTGCATTAAGACGCGATGTCATAACACCTGTTCACTGTTACAAGAAACGTGCCAACCGGATATGGAAATTATTGCATTGAATATCAAGGAGAAAATTATTCGCAGGCACGAATGGCCTGCGAAGAGATAGCGAATTTGACTAACAGATAGTGATTTTACCCACGACCTAAGCCTGTGCAACGGCTTCCTGGGGCTGATTGACCATCGACAGCGCCTGCTCGACCACGTCAATACCCGCGCCCGCTTTATGCGCATTTTCACTGAGATGACGACGGAACTGACGCGCACCCGGCACGCCCTGGAACAGGCCGAGAATATGGCGGGAAATATGGCCGAGATAGGTGCCTTTGCTCAGTTCCGCTTCAATGTACGGATATAGCGCGCGGATAATGTCCGGGCCGGTTTTTATCGGCGCTTCTGAACCGAACAATTCGCGATCCACGTTCAGCAACATGCCCGGATTCTGATAGGCTTCGCGGCCCACCATAACACCATCCATAAATTGCAGATGCGTTTTGGCCTCTTCCAGCGTCTTAATCCCACCATTAATCGCCATCGTCAGATGCGGGAAATCGCGCTTGAGCTGATACACCCGCGGGTAATCCAGCGGCGGAATTTCACGGTTTTCTTTCGGGCTCAGACCGGAAAGCCACGCTTTGCGCGCATGAATGATAAAGGTATCGCAGCCGCCGTGTTCAGATACCTGATGGATGAAATCACACAGGAATTCATAGCTGTCCTGATCGTCGATGCCGATGCGGGTTTTGACGGTGACAGGAATCGACACTACGTCGCGCATTGCTTTGATGCAGTCCGCTACCAGCGACGCCTGCCCCATCAGGCAGGCACCGAACATACCGTTCTGCACACGATCCGACGGGCAACCGACGTTAAGGTTAATTTCGTCATACCCGCGCGCTTCGGCCAGTTTCGCGCAATGCGCCAAATCGGCCGGATTACTGCCGCCGAGCTGTAGCGATACCGGATGCTCTTCCTCACCAAAGCCGAGATAATCGCCTTTACCATGAATGATGGCGCCGGTGGTCACCATTTCAGTGTAAAGCAGCGTCTGGCCAGTCATCAGGCGGTGGAAATGGCGACAGTGACGATCGGTCCAGTCGAGCATCGGCGCAACGGAAAAACGCTGAGGGGAAAACGGGCTATTTTGGGGCATTGCGTGTTGAGTTTCTGACATCGACCTGACATTCGCTGAAGGAGTTCGTGGCGCTCCCTCTGGCGCACGGGCCAGAAGGAAGATAATCGCTGATTATACCACAGAACAAAGATTCGGCATCCGGTGCGGTTTTAGCGGAGGCGAATATGTTACAGCACGGCGGCGCATAATTCGTCGATTTGACTGAAGCATGATAAAATCAACCATGGCCGCATGATGTGGCTTATCGATCCCAATCTGCGCTCAGAGAACGTTTTTATGACCCTGAATAATCCGGAAAAAGTCCTTTCACAAGCTGAAGAGCTTTGCCAGCAGCGTAATGTTCGCCTTACGCCGCAGCGGCTGGAAGTGCTGCGCCTGATGACGCAACAGCCCGGTGCGATCAGCGCCTATGACTTGCTGGATTTGCTGCGCGTCAGCGAACCGCAGGCCAAGCCACCAACGGTCTATCGCGCGCTGGATTTCCTGCTGGAACAGGGATTTATTCATCGGGTGGAATCCGCTAACAGCTACGTGTTGTGCCATCATTTTGAAGAGCCAAGCCACACATCGGCGCTGTTTATCTGTGACCGCTGCGGTCTGGTGACGGAAAAAACTACTGACGGCATCGAAGAACGCCTGGCGAAACTGGCACTGGATTCTGGCTTCGAATTACGTCATTCCGTGGTAGAAGCGCATGGTCTGTGTGGGGAATGCAAAGTCGTTGAGACATGCGAAAGCCATGACCACTGCGATCACGACCACACCATCGTGGTGAAGAAACGCTAAATTTATGCAGCTGGATTTGAATTGCGAGAATAGCGGTACTGTCGGGAGGGATTAACGGCGGTATCTGATGAGACATAAAACAGTGGGTACATCCTTGTACCCGTATCCTGAAAGCGTTCCGGGTAGGAGCAGCTACTACTCAGGATACGTCACTGAAACACGAGGGGGAGTCGCGTTTTTACCAGTGATATTTGTTGCTTGATTCCCAATCCTTGAGCTCTTTCTCGGCCTGATCTTTCTGATAGCCGTAACGCTCCTGAATCTTACCTACCAGCTGATCGCGTTTACCTTCCACTACGGTCAGATCGTCGTCAGTCAGCTTGCCCCATTTTTCTTTTACTTTGCCTTTAAACTGCTTCCAGTTACCGTCGGCTTGGTCCTTATTCATAAAATATCTCCTGTTACCTTAGGGTTTATGGCGCTGCGGGTTACCGCTGCAGCTCGGGCTTAACACTTCTAAGGTTAGTAGAGAATTTGGATTTATCCTGCAAACGAAGGGATAAAACGCGTTATTAGGATTATTCCAAAGCAGGATATAACGGCTAACCGCTATATTCTGCCCTGTAAAAAATTCGCCAATTCAGTGTGATGACGATGAAAACCAGGCGTCGCGCTGCCAGTACCGGTGCCATATCCAGCCGAGGGAAACGCCCCGCAGCCCGAGGAAAACGGTCAGCGCCAGCCACAACGCGTGGTTGCCCAAGAGCGGTAATGACAGCAGCGTCAGGCCATACCCAAGTGCGGCAATCGCCATGCTGTTGCGCATATCCCGCCCGCGGGTCGCACCGATAAACATACCATCGAGCAGGTAACACCAGACCGCAACCAGCGGCAGGACAATCTGCCAGCCCAGATAACTATCAGCCAGCTGACGCAGCTCTGGCAGAGACGTCAGCGCGTTAATGATGTGCTCGCCGGTCAGTGCGTACAACAGTGCAAACGCCAGTGCCACCAGACCCGCCTGCCGACATGCCGCGCGCCACACCTTCAGCAGTTTTTCACGGTTACGGGCACCAAACGCCTCGCCTGAATGGGCTTCAATCGCGTAAGCAAAGCCGTCGAGCGCAAAGGCTGTAAAGGTCAGAAGGTTCATCAGAACGGCATTCACCGCAACGATATGGCTGCCGAGCCGCGCACCGAGAATAGTCAGTGAGGCGAAACAGAGCTGGAGTAGCAACGAACGCAGCATGATGTCGCGGTTGAGACTCAGCAACCGGTGCAGGTCACCGCGCCACGATGAGGTCAGCAGCGAGAAAGTGATCCCCCATCGCTTCATCACACGCCAGACAAGATACAGCCCGATGAACAGCGTGAAATACTCCGAACAGGCAGTTGCCGTCGCTGCGCCCTGCACGTTCCAGCCGAACCCAATCACCAGCCAAAGATCCAGCACGATGTTAAGCAGGTTACCGGCAATGAGTAAAATCACCGGCCCGCGCACGTACTGAATTCCAAGGAGCCAGCCGAGGATCACCAGATTTGCCAGAGAAGCGGGTGCGCTAATCCAGCGGATTTCAATAAACAGCCGCGCCTGTTCCAGCACCGACTGGCTACCGCCGACAATATGGAAAGCCCCTTCCATCAGCGGATGCCTGAACAATAAAATCATCACGCCCGCCAGTACAGCCAGAAGAAAAGGCTGCACAAAAGCACGCGCCAGCAGGACTTTATCTTTCGCGCCGAGCGCCTGCGCGGTCATACCGGTGGTACTCATGCGCAGGAACAACAGCATCATGAACAGGAAAGTGGTAATCATCGAACCAACCGCGACGCCGCCCAGATAATCGGGGCTGTCGAGATGACCGATCACCGCCGTATCCACCAGCCCCAGCAGAGGCACGGTGATATTAGAAAAGATCATCGGCAGTGCGAGCATCCAGAGGGCTTTATCGGTCGGGCTCAGAAAAGTGTGTTGAAGCTTTTGCAGAAGGGATTGATGTTGCATAGAGAATCTCATGCCGGAGGTTCAGGATATGCCTAAAATGACATCGCCCCGTCAGGGGCGATGATGCGAAATTCTTTTGATTAACGTCCAGAACCGTTTACTACGTCAGAGGGGGGAGACGCAGAAAACCTGTTCAGGTTGACCAAAATAATTCGAGTTGCAGGAAGGCGGCAAGCAAGCGAATCCCGAATCGCTGACTTTAGGTCAGGGATTCGGATGTACGCCCGTAGCCAACGCATCTGCAGCTCGAAGTATGACGGTCAATTAAATCCAGTCGCCGTTACGGATAACACCGACCGCTAAACCTTCAATGCTGAAGTTCTGTTCACGCAGGTCGACAACAATAGGCTGGAACTCGCTGTTTTCCGGCAGTAAATGCACGACGGTGCCCTGTTTTTTCAGGCGTTTTACCGTCACTTCATCGTCGATACGCGCGACGACAACCTGGCCATTACGCACGTCCTGCGTTTTGTGAACGGCAAGCAGATCGCCATCCAGAATACCGATATCGCGCATCGACATACCGCTGACACGCAGCAGGAAATCCGCGCTCGGTTTAAACATCGCGGGATCGACCTGATAGTGTCCTTCGATGTGTTGCTGAGCCAGCAGAGGTTCACCGGCGGCTACACGGCCAATCAGCGGTAAACCTTCTTCTTCTTCCATCAGCAGACGGATACCGCGCGAAGCTCCGGAGACAATCTCAATGACGCCTTTGCGCGCCAGAGCTTTCAGGTGTTCTTCCGCAGCATTCGGGGAACGGAACCCAAGACGAGCGGCAATCTCCGCGCGGGTTGGTGGCATACCCGTAGTGGAGATATGATCGCGAATCAGGTCATAGACCTCTTGTTGTCTGGTCGTTAAAGCTTTCATTCCGCCCCCTGGTTGTTTATACAGTCTTGCTGTGAGTATATACAGCTATACGGGCAATGAAAACCTAAGATTGAATAAAAACAGTGCATAAGCGCGATTCCTGGAATACAGATTCCAAATCAGAACCATCGCGGCCAAAAGATGCTGACCCAGACAAAAATCGCCAATATGATGGTCAACAGCACGGCAGCAGAGCCGATATCTTTGGCACGCCCGGAGAGCACGTGAAACTCAGGGCCGATGCGGTCGATAGCGCATTCCACGGCGCTGTTGAGCAGTTCCACCACGCACACCAGGACCACGGAACCGATTAGCAGGATACGTTCGATGCTGCTCACATCGAACCAGAAAGAGAGCAAAATTAATGGGATAGCCGCACTGGCTTCCTGTCGGAAGGCCGCTTCATTTTGCCATGCCGCTTTCAGCCCTTTCCATGAGTATCCGGCTGCTTTATAAATTCGGGTAAATCCAGTGACTTGGTTCGCCATTCTGTTACTGATCCTTGAGGGGTAGTCCTTCGGGTGTTTGATGCATTTTAGCGGTTTAATGGTCTCTCATCACCACAGATCTCATTTGAGCTTTCTGGTATCCTTGCGGCGAAATGGCTAACAAGAGGCTTCACGTTTTTATGTCAGGTTGGCGTAGACTTTATTACACATTATTGAATTTACCGCTTTCATTGCTGGTAAAGAGCAAAGTCATACCTACAGATCCGGTGACCGAGTTGCACTTAGACCCGACGCGCCCGATCCTGTACGTATTACCTTATAACTCCAAAGCAGATTTGCTGACCCTGCGTGCGCAGTGTCTTGCCCAAAATTTGCCCGACCCTCTGATTCCGCTGGATATCGACGGCACGTTGCTGCCAAGCCATGTGTTTATCGCTGAAGGCCCGCGCGTGTTTTCGTATTACACGCCGAAGCAGGAATCCGTAAAGCTGTTCCACGACTATCTGGATCTGCACCGCAATAATCCGGATTTAGATATTCAGATGTTGCCGGTCTCGGTAATGTTCGGACGTGCACCGGGCCGTGAAGGTCAGGATACACCGCACCTGCGCGTGCTGAACGGCATTCAGAAATTCTTCGCCGTGTTGTGGCTTGGCCGCGACAGTTTTGTTCGCTTCTCCAATACAGTATCGCTGCGTTATATGGCGACCGAGCACGGTACGGATAAAACTATCGCGCAAAAGCTCGCCCGTGTGGCGCGAATGCATTTCTCACGCTTGCGTCTGGCAGCAGTCGGCCCGCGTCTGCCTGCCCGTCAGGATTTATTCAATAAGCTGCTGGCCTCGAAAGCCATCGAAAAAGCCATTGAAGATGAAGCGCGCAGCAAAAAGATTTCCCACGAAAAAGCCCAGCAAAACGCTATCGCGCTGATGGAAGAGATCGCCGCGAACTTCTCTTATGAAGCCGTGCGCCTTTCCGACCGCGTGCTAAGCTGGACGTGGAACCGCCTGTATAAAGGCATCAACGTGAATAACGCCGAGCGCGTGCGCCAGTTAGCGCAAGACGGGCAGGAAATCGTGTATGTGCCCTGCCACCGCAGCCACATGGATTATCTGCTGCTGTCTTACGTGCTCTATCATCAGGGGTTGGTGCCGCCTCACATTGCTGCCGGTATCAATCTGAATTTCTGGCCAGCCGGCCCGATTTTCCGCCGTCTGGGTGCGTTCTTTATCCGTCGTACCTTTAAAGGCAACAAACTTTATTCGACCGTGTTCCGCGAATATCTGGGCGAGCTGTTCAGCCGGGGTTATTCGGTGGAATACTTTGTCGAAGGTGGCCGCTCGCGAACCGGACGTCTGCTGGAGCCGAAAACCGGCACGCTGGCGATGACGATTCAGGCCATGCTACGCGGCGGTTCCCGCCCTATTACGCTGGTGCCGATTTACATCGGTTACGAACACGTGATGGAAGTGGGAACTTACGCAAAAGAGTTACGCGGCGCGACCAAAGAGAAAGAGAGTCTGACTCAGATGCTCAACGGCTTGCGTAAGCTGCGCAACCTCGGTCAGGGCTATGTGAACTTTGGTGAACCTCTGCATCTGACCACCTATCTGAACCAAAACGTGCCGACATGGCGTGAGGCGATCGACCCTATCGAAGCCCAGCGTCCGAGCTGGCTGACGCCGACGGTGCAGGATCTGGCTGAGCAGATTATGGTGCGCATCAACAATTCAGCGGCGGCCAACGCCATGAACCTGTGTTGTACCGCGCTGCTGGCGTCCCGTCAGCGATCACTGACCCGCGAACAGTTGACTGAACAGATTGATTGCTACCTGCAGCTGCTGCGCAACGTGCCGTACAACGCCGATTCCACCGTGCCCGATCTGACCGCCAATCAGTTACTTGATCACGCGTTGAACATGAATAAGTTCCAGGTCGAAAAAGATAATATCGGTGACATTATCGTTCTGCCGCGCGAACAAGCCGTGCTGATGACCTACTACCGCAACAACATTCATCATATGCTGGTGTTGCCGTCGCTGATTTCAAGCATCGTGATGCACCACCGTCTGGTCACTCGCGAGGAATTGCTGCGTCAGGTTGAGCTGATTTATCCGATGCTGAAAGCCGAACTGTTCATGCATTTCGATAAAGCCGATCTGCCACATGTGCTGAATGTTCTGACGCTGGAACTGGCGCGTCAGCAGATTATTCATCTGGAAGATGATGAGTTATCGCTGAACCCGGCACGTATCCGCACGCTGCAACTGCTGGCTGCCGGTGTACGTGAAACACTGCAACGCTACGCGATCACCTTCTCCTTGCTCACCACCAATCCAAGCATCAATCGCGGTGCGCTGGAAAAAGAGAGCCGGATTATGGCGCAGCGTTTGTCGGTGCTGCACGGTATCAATGCCCCTGAGTTCTTCGATAAAGCGGTGTTTTCAACGCTGGTCGGCACACTGCGCGCAGAGGGTTATATCAACGATATCGGTGATGCGATTCAGGAACAAACGCGTGAGATTTACAACATGCTCAGCGACCTGATGACGCCAGACATCAAACTCACTATCGAAAGTGCCGGTATGCCTTCCGAGCTGCCGCAGCCGACCGAACCACCGGCTGAGCCTAAGCTGGATGTGCGCGATACCGATCATTAATCGCCCGTTGTAACGCGGTAAATGGCAGGAAACAAAACGCCCGGACTTTGCAAAAAGTCCGGGCGTTTTTTATTGTCTGAAGAGATTGCCTGAAGAGATTAGAAACTGAACGCCGTCAGGCTCATCAGAATCCCCAGGAACAGCACCAGACCGACATAGTTATTCTGACGGAAAGCCAGGAAACAGGCGTCACGTTCGCGCTTCGCGATCAGTTTTTGCTGATGCACAAACAGCGCGGCGGCCAGCAACAGCGACCAGTAGAACGGTGCGCCCAGCTGCGAAAGATGCCCGACAATCGCCATCAGAACCAGCGTTGCCAACTGCAACAGGCCAATGATCAGCGTGTCAAAACGGCCAAACAAAATGGCCGTCGATTTTACGCCAATCTTTAAATCGTCATCACGATCGACCATCGCATATTGCGTGTCGTAGGCCACCGTCCAGCAGATATTTGCCACGAACAATAACCAGCAACTTAGCGGCACGGTTTCACTGACGGCAGCGTAAGCCATCGGGATTGACCAGCCAAACGCCGCGCCCAGCACAAACTGCGGCAGATGGCTGACGCGTTTCATGAACGGGTAAATCCATGCCAGCGCCAGCGCGGCTAGCGAGAGGAAAATCGTCATGCGATTGAGGGTCAGTACCAACAGGAACGACACCAGCACCAGCCCGGCAAACAGGATTTTGGCCTGCTTACCGCTGACCGCCCCGCTCGGCAACGGGCGGTTGGCAGTGCGCTTAACGTGCCCGTCTATTTTGCGGTCAGCGTAATCATTCACCACGCAACCGGCGGCGCGCATAAAGAAGACGCCCAGCACGAACACCACCAAAATTTTGACAGAAGGCATGCCTCCACCGGCCAGCCAAAGCGCCCACAGCGTCGGCCACAGCAGCAACAGCGAGCCGATGGGTTTATCAATGCGCATCAGGCGGCAATAATCCCGCCAGGTGCCCTGCGTCATACTTCCCGACACTCTCTGTTCTCCTTGTGGGTTGGTCTGGCTCATATCCCGCTCACTTTGCCTTCAGGGCGGTGAACCGGTGAATCTGGCAGGAAAATTTCCGTCAACAGCAGCGGCTTATCAGACAGACGCAGACGCGACCGGCGCGCCCATAAGTCGCCCTGCTCACTTTGCAGTTGCCCAAGATGAATGTAATCGCGAGTCAGGTTATTACCGCTAAACAAGTAGCGACCCAGCGGTAAGGTACCCAGATCCACCAGCGCCATGTCAGGCCCGGTCAGTGTCTCTTCGGGAATGACAGTACGTCCAAGCAACCACGGCTCGGCGTCGCCAAACAGTACGATTTCGCGCACCCAGTAACGGGCGCTTTCCGGCAACTGCTGAGCTTCACTTTCTCCCAGCTCAGCGCGGCTGACAAAGCATTCGTTTTGAGGTTTAACGGTGACAGTAACACCCTGTTTTTCAAAGCGACGGGTCATGGATCCCATTTCCATCAGCCAGTCGGCCACGTCCGCAGGAACGTCAGTCGGATCGTTAAACCAATGAATCGGGGGTTGTGCAGGGGAATGGGAATCAGACATCAACGGCTCCGTAATGGAGGCAGGTATACCTCCAATGAATTATCTGCCTCGTATTCTAACGCATGAATGCGAGGCAGTAATCGCATCATTTTACTCGCGGCGCAGACGTTCGCTGTTCGCCAGGAAGAGCGTCACGACCAGGACGAGGATCGCACAGGCGTACACCAGTGTGTCATAAGGGCTTTTGTGGTCGACGATAATCAGTCGAATAATCGCCGTGATACCGATATAAATAAAATAGCGTAATGGGAAGTGATATCCCGATGAAAAATACTTAATGATCAGCGCGATAAATTCGAAATAGAGGAAGTAAATCACAATTCCCTCTATCAGAAGATACGATGAAGATTGATCGTTGTTCACGAAAAGTACCATTGCTAAATGGTAGGTTTCGCGGCCAATGAAAATCATCAGTATCGCGGCCAGCCCCAATAAAAATACGTTCAAAATTCGCTGCATGATGACCGAAATCAGCGTTGCACGTTTTGATCCTGCCATGTGATCTACATCCCACTTTTGTTATTAATACCCGCAGAATACCACAGAGTCCGCACAGGAAAAGCGGCATTAAAAAAGGGCCAGCCTGTGAAGGCTAACCCTTTTGTTTCGGTGTGTTACTCACACTCGTTTACCCTAAATCATTCGAGTTGCGTCAAGGCGGCTCGAAGGATGACAGGTTTTAGCGCCAGTTTTTAAAGCGGTTGATTAGACCATTCGTCGAGCTGTCGTGACCTTTCACATCTTCGCTGCCTTCGAGCTCTGGCAGGATGCGGTTCGCCAGTTGCTTACCTAATTCCACGCCCCATTGGTCGAAGGTGTAGATGTTCAGGATAGCGCCCTGCGTGAAGATTTTGTGCTCATACATCGCGATCAACGCACCCAGGCTGTACGGCGTGATTTCACGCAGCAGGATGGAGTTGGTCGGACGGTTACCTTCAAACACTTTGAACGGTGCAACGTGTTTCACGTCTTCCGGTTTTTTACCCTGGTCGGCGAATTCTTTCTCGACCACGTCCAGAGATTTACCAAACGCCAGCGCTTCCGTCTGTGCGAAGAAGTTAGACAGCAGTTTCGCGTGGTGATCACTCAGCGGGTTATGGCTGATGGCCGGCGCGATGAAGTCACAAGGGATGATTTTAGTCCCCTGGTGAATCAGCTGATAGAACGCATGCTGGCCGTTGGTACCCGGCTCGCCCCAGATGATCGGGCCAGTCTGGTAATCCACCGGATTGCCGTTACGGTCAACGAATTTACCGTTAGATTCCATATTGCCTTGCTGGAAGTACGCAGCAAAACGGTGCATGTACTGATCGTATGGCAGGATCGCTTCGGTTTCAGTGCCGTAGAAATCGTTGTACCAGATACCGATCAGCGCCAGCAGAACCGGCAGGTTTTTCTCAGCAGGGGTATTGGCGAAGTGGTTATCCATCGCGTGTGCGCCGCTCAGCAGTTGCTCGAAGTTCTCGAAGCCGACGGACAGAGCGATTGACAGGCCAATTGCGGACCACAGAGAGTAACGGCCTCCGACCCAGTCCCAGAACTCGAACATGTTGTCCGTGTCGATGCCAAACTCGCCGACTGCTTTACCGTTGGTAGACAGCGCAGCGAAGTGTTTCGCCACGTGTTTGTCATCGCCCGCAGTTTTCAGGAACCAGTCGCGCGCGCTGTGGGCGTTGGTCATGGTTTCTTGCGTAGTGAACGTTTTTGATGCCACCAGGAACAGCGTCGTTTCCGGGGACAGATCTTTCAGCGTTTCGGCGATATGGGTGCCATCAACGTTAGAGACGAAATGCATATTCAGGTGGTTTTTGTACGGACGCAGCGCTTCGGTCACCATGAACGGGCCGAGGTCTGAACCGCCGATACCGATGTTGACGATGTCAGTGATCGCTTTGCCGGTATAACCCTTCCAGTCACCACCGATAACGCGCTCGGTGAAGCCTTTAATCTTCGCCAGAACCGCGTTGACTTCCGGCATTACATCTTTGCCATCGACCACAATCGGCGTGTTACTGCGGTTACGCAGGGCAACGTGCAGAACGGCGCGGTCTTCGGTACGGTTGATCTTCTCACCAGAGAACATCGATTTGATTGCACCCTGAAGATCAGTCTCTTTTGCCAGAGCCTGCAGCTTGTCCAGCGTTTCTGATGTGATGCGGTTTTTGGAGAAATCGACCAGCATCTGGTCTTCAAACGTGGCAGAGAACTTGGAGAAACGATCACCATCTTCAGCAAACAGATGGCTAATCTGCACATCTTTCATCGTGTCGAAATGCTGCTGCAGCGCTTGCCAGGCAGCGGTCTGAGTTGGATTGATATTTTTCATAGCAATGCTCTTAGGCTGAGAATAAATATGAGGTAACTGTCCCGATTGTATCCTGAACTTCCCGAGATGAGATGCCTTTTCTTGCGATAGGCCAGATCTGTGGATCCACAATGACAAAGAACAATATTAGATGACAATCGCTCAAAATGTGGCTCGACCGGCCGTGAGACCGTTGACAGACGCGCCATAACCCGTTATTCCTAAGCACCTAACTCGCACGCGTGCTCACGCACGCTGTTGTGAGCCAGAAGAGGCGCGTCGCCCAGGCAGTGTACCGGAGGAGCCGAAATCCTACGAAGGTGCATCAGGGGGAGCGGCGCCGAGGTCAAATGCTGACGGCAGGCAGATGATCGACCACAGGGGCTGAATCCTCTGGGTTGTCACCGACATACCCGAAAAAGGGTATTGGCATGGTGGGGCGCTTCTGGGTGTATCGTAGCATTTCTACGCCTGCTCCCGTTTCCCGCTCTCCCCTTGTGCCAATTCTTATGGATTAGGTGGCCGTCATTGAAATGACGTCCCGGACATGAGGTTTTACATGAATCACGCAGCATCCCGCAACGCCACTGTGCAGCCTTTGGGCAACGTTATCGTCGCCAAATTCGGCGGTACCAGCGTGGCAGATTTCGACGCGATGAACCGCAGTGCAGACATCGTTCTTGCGCGCCCGGAAGTTCGTCTCGTTGTTCTCTCCGCCTCTGCGGGCGTCACCAATTTATTAGTCGAGCTGGCCACAGGCAAAGAAACCGAACGCCGTGTCTTCCTGCTTGATGAAATCCGCCGCATCCAGAATGCCATTATTGACCGCCTCGATAATCCGACGGTGATCCGCGAAGAAGTGGGTCGCATGCTGGAAAATATCGCCATGCTGTCGGAAGCCGCAAGCCTCGCGACCTCCACCGCATTGACAGACGAACTGGTCAGCCACGGCGAGCTCATGTCCACCCTGCTGTTTGTTGAAGTCATCCGCCAGCGCAACGTGCCTGTGGAATGGTTCGACGTCCGTAAAGTCATGCGCACCAACGATCACTTTGGTCGCGCAGAACCGGATACGCAGGCGCTGACCGACCTGACACTTTCACAACTGCAACCGCGTTTGCAGGATGCGCTGGTGATCACCCAGGGCTTTATCGGTTCAGAAGGTAAAGGCCGCACCACCACGCTTGGCCGTGGCGGCAGCGACTACACCGCAGCATTGCTGGGCGAAGCGCTCGGCGCGGTGCGCGTGGATATCTGGACGGATGTACCGGGCATTTACACCACCGACCCGCGTCTGGTACCGGCTGCGAAACGTATTGACCGCATCGCGTTTGAAGAAGCCGCTGAAATGGCCACTTTCGGTGCCAAAGTTCTGCATCCCGCCACGCTGCTGCCTGCGGTGCGTCGCGGTATTCCGGTATTTGTCGGCTCCAGCAAAGATCCGTCGGGAGGCGGCACGTTAGTGTGCGATACCAGCGATAATCCGCCGTTATTCCGCGCGATTGCCCTGCGTCGCAGACAAACGCTGGTCACGCTGCACAGCCTGAGCATGCTGCATTCACGCGGTTTCCTCGCCGACGTGTTTGGTATTCTGGCGCGCCACAATATTTCTGTGGATTTGATCACCACCTCCGAAGTCAGCGTAGCGCTGACGCTGGACACCACAGGCTCCACCTCGTCTGACGCCAGCCTGCTGACCACGTCACTGCTGACCGAACTGTCGTCGCTGTGCCGCGTGGAAATCGAAGAGAATCTGGCACTGATCGCCATCATCGGCAACAAGCTGTCGCAGGCGTGTGGCGTTGGCAAAGAAGTCTTCGGCGTGCTGGATCCGTTCAACATCCGCATGATTTGTTACGGCGCAAGCAGCTACAACCTGTGCTTCCTGGTGCCGGGCAGCGATGCCGATCAGGTCGTCAAAACACTACACCGCAACCTATTCGAACAATAACGGGCGCGGTATCTGTGAAGACCGGGCCTTGTGCCCGGTCTTTTTTTTGCCTGTACTTTTGTAAAACAACAAAGACAAGGATCATCCTCAATGTTAGCCATCATCACCCGTCTGTTCCCGCTGTGGGCCGTGCTGTTATCGGTCGCCGCGTACTATTCGCCAACGACGTTTACCCCCATCGGCCCGCACGTTTCCACCCTGCTGATGCTGATTATGTTCGCGATGGGCGTCACCCTCGAATTCGGTGATTTCAAACGCGTGCTCTCGCGCCCCGGTCCGGTGGCAGCGGCGACGTTTCTGCATTATCTGATCATGCCGCTGGCGGCGTGGGTGCTGGCAAAACTGTTCCACATGCCGGCGGATTTGTCTGCCGGGATGATTTTGGTGGGCAGCGTTGCCAGCGGAACAGCATCCAACGTGATGATTTATCTGGCGAAAGGTGATGTGGCACTGTCGGTCACGATTTCAGCCGTATCAACGCTGGTGGGCGTGGTGGCGACTCCGCTGCTGACTCGGTTGTATGTCGATACGCACATTAAAGTCGATGTGGAAGGCATGCTGCTGAGCATTTTGCAGATTGTCGTGATCCCGATTTTAGCCGGTCTGATTATTCATCATCTGTTCACTAAAACGGTGAAACGCATCGAACCGCTGCTGCCGCTGTTTTCCATGGTCTGCATTGTCGCTATCATCAGCGCCGTGGTGGCGGGCAGTCAGGGCTTTATCGGTTCAGTCGGTTTAGTGGTGATTGTGGCGGTGATCCTGCACAACGCGATCGGCCTGCTGAGCGGCTACTGGGGCGGAAAACTGTTTGGCTTTGACGAAACCACCTGCCGCACGCTGGCGATGGAAGTGGGGATGCAAAACTCCGGTTTAGCCGCGACGCTCGGGAAGATTTACTTCTCCCCGCTGGCAGCCTTGCCGGGCGCGCTGTTCTCAGTCTGGCACAATCTGTCAGGTTCTTTGCTGGCCGGTTACTGGTCAGGTAAACCGGTTAAGAAAGACTAAAAAAAGAGACGGGCGCTTTTGACAGCGCCCGTTTCGCTTTTAATGAATACCTTACGTTAAACCACTTTCACGTCATCATTGGGTTCACGCATTTCATCTTCCTGCTCATCCTGATCCAGCACGTTATACGCCACCGCACAGAACAACGAATTCAAACGCTTCATGTCGCCCAACAGGCCGAGATGCAACGAACTGGTTTCGATACTCTGGACGTTGTGCTGATGCAGACGGTCAACGTGCGCATGTGCATAACGGCGGTCGAGAATGCGGAAGCGGTGTTTGGAACGGCGCAGACGACGCGCGCTGGTCAGGTCATTCGACAGGAACACCCCGAGGCTCAGACGCAGGTTATCCAGCAGTTTTTCATGCAAGGCTTCAAGCTCCACCAGCCCTTCCGGCGAAAATGCGCGGCGCGTGGCGTGGGATTTGGCGGTAATATCGCCGGTCATGCGTTCGATGATGTCGCCCGCCTGTTCCAGGTTTAGCGCCATTTCGATGATTTCCGCCCACCGACGTGAATCCTCTTCGCCCAGCCCCTCTTTGTTGATTTGCGCCAGATAGAGTTTGATGGCGGTGTACAACACGTCCACGTCGTCGTCGAGGCGGCGCACTTCGCGATCCTGCGCCAGTTTCCCGTGCATGACTTCGCGGTTGAGGATCAGCATATGTTCCACCACATCGCCCATGCGCAGGGTTTCGCGGGCCGCATTGGCCAGCGCCAGCGTCGGCGTATCAATGGCGCTGACGTCCAGATGGCGCGGACGAAGACGCGGATCGTCTTCCGGCACATCGGCAATCATCATCTCGCACACTCTCGCCATCGGGGCGGTAAGCGGCACCATCGCCAGACAGCGGATCAGGTTGTAGAACATATGGAAATAGATCACCAGCTCTTCGTCCGGAATACCGAGCCGCGCCAGCTGCGTCGAAAGCGGGCCGACAAACGGCAGTACAATCACCAGACCAATCAGCTTAAACAGCGTGCTACCCAGCGCCACGCGGCGACCTGCGGCATTCATTTTGCTGGCGTTAATCATCGCCAGTAAACCGCTACCGAGGTTGGCACCGATCACCAGACACAGCGACACTTTCAGTGAAATCACACCGG
The DNA here is from genome assembly GCF_003263515.1 of Rahnella inusitata. GTDB lineage: Bacteria > Pseudomonadota > Gammaproteobacteria > Enterobacterales > Enterobacteriaceae > Rahnella > Rahnella inusitata. The sequence goes on from NZ_JYDE01000031.1 coordinate 107,173, forward strand.
TGGCCGTCAGCGTGGCGGTCAGCAACACGGCGGCGAGACTGGAATAACTGATGATGGCAAAGACTGCACCGGTAAGGGCATCGAGCAGCACGTCCCCGGTCAGCGAAGAGAACAGCACTTTGACGCCGGACGCCTGCATGATCGGCGTCGCCGCCGAAACAATCAGTTCCAGCGCCAGCAATATCAGGCCAAGGCCGATCCCGACGCGCCCCATCTGGCCCGCGCGGGTTTGCTTGCGGCTGAGGAAGAAGGCGACACCGACGAAGATAAACAGCGGGGAAAGCCACGACAAATCGAACGTCAGGATACGCGCCATGACGGCAGTACCGACGTCAGCGCCGAGGATGATCACCAGCGCGGGCGCCAGCGCCACCAGCCCCTGTGAAACGAAGGAAGTCACCAGCAGCGCAGTGGCATTACTGCTTTGCACCAGCGCGGTCACGCCGATACCGGCCACGAAGGCCAGCGGTTTTTTTTCTACGCTACTGCTCAGCACCCGGCGCAAATTGGCGCCGAAAACACGCATGATGCCAGTACGTACGATATGTGTTCCCCACACCAGCAGGGAAACAGCAGATAACAGATGAAGAAGGGTTAACACGAAAAAACAGCTCCATTAACGCCAGGCATAGACCGGCCATCCTGCCTGCCGGGCGTGCTGGAGCAGGATGGCGTCCGGATTCACTGCATAAGGCTGACCCACTTTGGTAAGCAACGGCAGATCGTTATGGGAATCCGAATAAAAACTGGCTTGTTGCAGCAGGGTTTCGTCCTGATTGATGAGATCCAGCAACCGCGAGACTTTGCCTTCGCGATAGGTCATCGTCCCCTGCGTGGCCCCGGTAAAGCGGCCATTCTGAATTTCTACACCGATCGCCAGCGTTTCATTGACACCAAGGAAACGGGCAATCGGCTGCACCAGATGCTCACCGGAGGCGGAAATAATCACCGTCCGGTCGCCCTGTGCGCGGTGAGTGGCCAGACACTCACGCGCCTGCGTATAAATACGCGGTGCAATAACATCTTCGATGTAACGCGCGACCATCGCCGCGACGTCGCCTTGAGTTCTGCCGGTCAGCGGTGCCAGCGTACACCGCATGTATTCGCGCATATCCATCTGACCGACGGCATATTGCTGCATCAGCGCAGCATCTTGTTGCAGAAAAGCCTGTTCATCGGCCACCCAGCCCTGCGCCACCATATAAGCGGACCACAAACTGGAACAGTCGCCGCTAATCAGGGTTTCATCGAGATCAAACAGCGCCAGTTTCATGCAACTTCCCGTAACGTAACAAGATCTAACTGTAGACCAATATCGCTGCCATCGGCGCGAAGTGAGGCCACAGACCGGTTTAAGACATCCACAGAAAGCTCGACGCCATGCGCTAACACGCGGTAACGCACCACGTTGCCAAGCAGGCTGTGGCTGAGAATTTTGGCCGGAATGCCTTCAATCACTTCACACACAGTGACTGACTCCGGGCGGATAGCGACGCGCCCCGTGTAGGTGATGCCGGTCAGCGCCATCGCCTGTTCGGCACTCAACAGGTTGTAACTGCCGATAAACCCGGCGGCGAAAGCATTCACGGGTTCAGTATACAAGGTTTCGGCATCGGCATTTTGGACGATTTGCCCTTTGTTCATAAGCACAATGCGATCTGACATCGTCAGCGCTTCTTCCTGGTCGTGTGTGACAAAAATGGCGGTCAGGTTCATTTCACGCTGAATACGGCGGATTTGTTCGCGCAGATGTTTGCGGATACGGGCATCGAGCGCAGACAAGGGTTCATCGAGCAACAACAGGCGCGGCTGAGTCACCAGCGAACGGGCGAGCGCCACGCGCTGACACTGTCCGCCGGAAAGCTGATGTGGATAACGTTTGGCATAATCGTTCATTTCCACCAGTTCCAGCACTTCACCGACGCGGCGATGCACGTCACCGGCGGGCAATTTTTGCATTTTCAGGCCGAACGATACATTGGCTTCCACCGTCATATTGGGAAACAGCGCGTAGCTCTGAAAGACCATGCCGATCCCGCGCTGTTGTGGTGGCAGCGGCACGATGTCCTGCCCCTGCAGCACGATTTTTCCGCTGTCGACGGACGTCAGGCCAGCCAGACAGCGCAGCAACGTGGACTTGCCGCAGCCGCTCGGCCCCAGCAGCGTGACGAATTCGCCCTCTCCGGCAGAGAAATCAATATTGTTGAAAATCTGCGTCGGGCCATAAGATTTGTTGAGTTGAGTGACCTGTAAATAAGACATATCAGCTCTTTCCTTTGTTCAGCATGTTCGCCACCCAGGTGAAAATCAGGACGACCATAAAATAGGAGATGACCAGCGCACTGGTGAAATGGCCGCTGCCATTGCGCATGTTATAGAGATAGACCTGCACCGTTTCATAGCGGCTGCCCGCCAGCAGGTTGGCGAACACGAATTCCCCGATCAGGAAGGAGAAAGAGAGCAGCACGGCAATCATTCCGCCTTTGCGCAGGTTCGGTAACACCACCAGCAGCGCAGCTTTCCAGGTGCTTGCACCCAGCAGATGTGCGGCATCCATCAGATCACGCAGGTTAATGGCCTGCATGTTGTTGGAGATCGCGCGGTAGATAAACGGCAACGCGATAGTGAAGTAACAGCCAATCAGGATCCACGGCGTGCCGGTCAGCGAAAACGGTTCGCCGGAATAGAGCTGCATCAGGCCGACCGATGACACCACCGGCGGCACCGCAAACGGCAGCAGAATGAGTATATTCATCAGCGCGTCGAGCTTCGGAAAATAGTAAGCAATCACAAACATCAGCGGCAGGATCAGCACCAGCGAGAGGAAAAGCGTGCCGAAACACACCACCAGCGAATGCCAGAGCGCGATAAGAAATCTCGGATCGCTCCATAACGCCACCAGCCATTTGAGGGTAAAACCGCTCGGTAAAATCGTTGCTCCCCATTCCAGCACCAGCGCATAAACCAGCGTCGCCAGAAGCGGCAACATCAATATAATCAGTAAAATCCAGATCACCGCACGGTGGTAAATCGCTTCAGATCGCGACATCTCACATTCCTCTTTAACAGCAATCACTGACGTTGGCTGAGATAGCTCTTACGCAATAACCACTGATGTATCAGCGTGATAAAGGCCATCAGCACCACCAGTAACATTGCCAGTGCGCTGCCCATGTTCGGATCGAGGGAAATATCACCCGAGACCAGCGCGGCGATCCGCACTGGCACGACGTTGAAGTTGCCGGTAGTCAGGGCATACACCGTGGCGTACGCACCCAGCGCATTGGCGAGCAAAATCACGAACGTTCCCATCAGTGCCGGGAACAGCACCGGCATGCCGATATAACGCCAGTAACTCCAGCGCCCCGCGCCGAGCAACGCGGCGGATTCGCGCCAGTCTTCGCGCAGCGCGTCAAAAGCCGGGTACATCAGCAAGACGCCGAGCGGGATCTGGAAGTAGGTGTAAAGGACAATCAGCCCGCTTTTCGAGTACAGATTGAAGTTTTCCATCAGCCCGTATTTTTGCAGCAGTAAGGTCAGACAGCCGTTGAGACCGAGCAGAATGACAAACGCGAAGGCCAGCGGCACACCTGCAAAGTTGCTTGTCATGTTGGTAAACGACATGACGAAGTCATGAAGCTTTGTCGGGCCTAGCTGGCGGAGTGAGTAACTGCCCACTAACGCAATCAGCAAACCATAGAAACTCGACCAGATTGAGATATCCAGCGAGAAGCGCATCGCCTGCAAATAGAACGGCGACGTGAGGATATCGGTGTAATTTCCCAGCCCCCAGGCTGTATAGGTTTCGCTGTAGAAGCTACTGACCGCAATCCATGCCAGCGGCGCGAGCTGGAAGGCAATGAAAAACACCAGAAACGGCAGCATAAACAGCGCCGCAATCCACTTAGCTTTCATCGGGTATCCTCTAAAAGTGACGGGATTCAGGCCAGTAATGCCGCGCAGTGTGGCTTATCGTGGGCGATATTGAGAATCTGACAGACGGTGCCGCACAGCTCGGTTTGCAGAGGCGCAGCGTCTCCTAATGTGAACGCACTGCCGAAAACAAATAACGGCACCTGACGCTCCTCCGGCAAAATGCCGCCGTGGCTGCGATCGTCGTTCATGCCGTGATCTGCAGTAACAATGACCTGATAGCCCGCTTCCAGCCAGTCGCCTAAAAAGCGCGATAAAATGCCATCCGCTGTCCGCGCTTTGTTGCGGTACTGCGGCGTCGAGAGGCCAAACTTGTGGCCCGCATCGTCAATGTTCATCGGGTGAATCAGCAGAAAATCGGGGTCATGACGGCGGCGCAGGCTTTCGGCATCGTCAAACAAATGCGAATCCGGATAAGCATCATCGTAATAAAAATGACCGTGCTGGATTGCCAGCATTTCATCGCTGGTATGACGGTCACGCGGCGGATCGAACGGCGTGCGGTTGTATAATTCGCTGACCCAATGATAGGCCGCGGCCGCCGTCGTCAGACCGGCATCACGCGCATAGTGAAAAATACTGCGCTGTGTGGATAAACGATCGACCTGGTTGTTCACAATACCGCTCACTACCGGCGTAATTCCGGTGAGGATGCACTCATACAGCGGCCGGGACAGCGAAGGCAAGGCACATTCCAGCTGATACAAGCGGCCTCGCCCTTCGGCACACTGCGCCTGTAAATACCCCATTGCGTCGCGGGCGACCTGATAATTCAGGCCGTCCAGTACTACCAGAATGCTTTTCATGACACTTTGCCTTTCTTGCAGGTGTGAAATCCCCGCCGTCGCTCGGGCAACCCGAATGAGTTTGGGGATACTTTTATTATTTTTTCAGGTCATTACTGCTGCATATTGATCATGACGTTTTCCTGCCACAGACGAGGCAGCGTTTTGGCGCTCTTATCCCAGGCGGCCGGGTCAGCAATCGGATGGGCATTTTTGTATTCGCTGGACGGCAGAAGTTTGGCTTTTACGTCGTCAGGCAAGGTGATGTGATCGGCACGGATTGGGCGGGCATAACCCTGCGCCAGATTGATCTGACCGGCATCGGAGAAGATATATTCGCGCGCCAGTTTGGCGGCGTTCGGGTTTTTAGCGAATTTGTTGATGATAGTGGTGTAACCGGAGGTGATAGAGCCATCGGACGGAATGACGACGTCAAAACGGGTTTTATCGATTTTGTCGCGATAGCTCAGGCCGTTGAAGTCCCACACCACACCTACCTGCACCTCACCTTTTTCCAGAGAAGCGATCACCGGGTTACTCAGACTCAGACGCCCTGCTTTCGCCAGCTTACCGAAGTACTCCAGACCCGGTTTCAGGTTAGTTTCGTTACCGCCCATGGCATATGTGGCGGCGAGCACACCGTTAGCAGCCTGCGCCGCGGTGCTGACATCCCCGATAGTGACTTTGTATTTACCCTTCAGCAGTTCAGCCCAGCTGTGCGGTTCATCCTTCACCTGAGACTTGTCGATAATGAACGCAATGGTTCCGGTGTAAGCAAGTGCCCACATACCGTCTTTATCTTTCGCCCAGTCAGGCACCTGATCCCACGTCGTTGGCTTATAAGGCTGAGTGACGCCCTTCTGAACGGCGACCGGCCCGAACGCGGCACCCACGTCACCGATGTCGGCACTGGCGTTATCTTTTTCAGCGAGAAATTTGGCAATTTCCTGCGCCGAACTCATGTCAGTATCGCTGTGTTTGAGACCGTATTTGGTGCTCAGATCACTCCAGGTCCCTTTCCAGTTAGCCCAGTCATCAGGCATACCGACACTGTTTACCGTTCCTTCAGCTTGCGCTGCTTTGAGAAGTTCAGCAGGAGGCTCAGCGGCAAAAGCCGTTGAGGTGGATAATACGAGCGCGCTGGTTAACACAGAAGCGAACAACTGTTTCATAACGGAAGCTCCAGATGGTAGGGTGTGAGGTGCTGGTCTAGTCCAGCAATAACCAAGCCAATCTAACGATCAATTGTGATAATTATATGTCAGCATGAAAAAGCAGCAGTTTTAAGCTTCCAGCTGTTAGCCGACGCACATTATTTACACAAAAAAGGGTCGGATTGGTGCATAAACGCACTGAAATGAGGCTTGCTGACCAATGAGAGATCCGCAAACGACGTTGGCCGTGATCTGTAAGGCGCTGAGTGAAAGTATCGCGACGGGGGAATTTTCGGCCAAGGGAAGGCTGCCATCTGAGCGCGCGCTGAGCGAACATTTTTCAACCACCCGTATCACGCTGCGGGAAGCATTAAGTCAGCTGGAAGCAGAGGGGCTGATTTACCGTGAAGTCCGGCGCGGCTGGTTTGTCTCACCGCCACGGATTATCTACAACCCGCTGCAGCGCAGCCATTTTCATGCCATGGCGAAAGATCAGGGCCGCAGTGCGCAAACTGAAGTGATCGATGCCAGACAGTGCGCCGCAAGCGCAGCCGTGTGTCAGAAATTGCAGCTGCCGCCCGACAGCGAAGTGATATGTATCCGGCGGCTGCGTTACATCGACGGTCGCCCTGTCTTATACGTCGAACATTATCTCAATGCGCTGTATTTTCAGGGCATTCTCGACGCAGATCTCACTTCCTCGCTGACCGATCTGTATGCCTCGCGTTATGACATCCACTACGGGCGGGTTCGTTTCGAGATGGTGCCAACGCTGCTGACCGAAGAAGCCTCACGCGCGCTGAGAGTGGCCTCCGGGAGTCCGGCGTTATTTATTACGCGCACCAACCGCGATCAGCATGACCGGGTAATCGACTGCGATCTCGAGTACTGGCGCTATGATGCGTTGCACATTGATGTGGAAGTGAATTGAGCCGGGAAAACAGATAAAAAAATGCCCGTTAATTAACGGGCATTTTTACTCTCAGTCGGCGTCGTAGCCAAGATTCGGCGCCAGCCAGCGCTCCACTTCGGCGATCGGCATATTTTTACGCGCCGCATAATCTTCCACCTGGTCGCGCTGGATTTGCGCCACGGCGAAGTATTTGCTGTCCGGATGGCTGAAGTACCAGCCCGATACCGCCGCGCCCGGCCACATGGCGAAAGATTCCGTCAGTTGCATACCGGTGTTGGTTTCCACATCCAGTAATTGCCAGATCTGGCCCTTTTCCGTATGTTCAGGACAGGCCGGATAGCCTGGCGCAGGGCGAATGCCCTGATAGTTTTCGCGGATCAATTCTTCGTTACTGAGATTCTCATTGGCCGCAAAGCCCCAGTACACTTTCCGCACTTTCTCATGCAGATATTCCGCAAAGGCTTCGGCCAAACGGTCTGCCAGCGCCTTGATCATGATTTTGTTGTAGTCATCATGCTGTTTGTCGTACGCCTCGGCCAGCGCGTCTTCTTCCAGCCCGCCGGTGACCGCAAACGCGCCCATATAATCTTTCTTACCAGTGGATTTCGGGGCGACAAAGTCAGCCAGACAGTAGTTGGCGAAATCAGTTTTTTCCGTCTGCTGACGCAGATGATGGCTGACTACCAGCACGTCCTGACGGCGTTCATCGCTGTAAATCTCGATATCGTCGCCTTTGCGGTTGGCCGGAAATAAACCCACGACGCCACGCGGATTAAGCAGTTTTTCCACCGAAAGTTTATCCAGCAGATCGTTGGCATCTTTGAAGAGGCGCCTGGCTTCTTCGCCGACCACTTCATCTTCCAGAATGCGGGGATATTTACCGGCCAGAGACCAGGTCATGAAGAACGGCGTCCAGTCGATATAATTGCGCAGCGTTTCGATACTGGCTTCCACTTTCTGCACACCCAGACGGTGCGCAACCGGCGGCGTATAACTTTCCCAGTCGATAGTCGTGGCGTTATCACGCGCGACTTCCAGACTGACCGGAGGTGTACGCGGTTTTTTACGGCCATGCTGGATACGCACGGTGTCATACTCTTTGCGCGTGCGTTCAATAAATGGGCCGCGCTGTTCATCCGACAGCAACGCAGACACCACACCAACGGAGCGTGAAGCATTTTGCACATACACCGTTGGCCCGCTGTAGTTTTGCTCGATTTTCACCGCGGTGTGCGCTTTGGAGGTCGTCGCCCCGCCAATCAGCAGCGGCATGGTAAACCCGCGGCGCTCCATCTCTTTTGCCACGTTCACCATTTCATCCAGCGAAGGCGTAATCAGCCCGGAAAGACCAATAATATCGACCTTTTCTTCAATGGCGGTTTTCAGAATTTTGTCAGTAGCAACCATGACGCCGAGATCAATAATCTCGTAGTTATTACACTGCAGCACCACGCCAACGATGTTTTTGCCAATGTCATGCACATCGCCTTTCACCGTGGCCAGCAAGATTTTGCCGTTGGTTTTGCCTTTCTCTTTGCTGGCTTCGATGTATGGCTCGAGGTAAGCCACCGCCTGTTTCATCACGCGCGCAGATTTTACCACCTGTGGCAGGAACATCTTACCGGCACCAAACAAGTCCCCGACCACGTTCATGCCGTCCATCAATGGTCCTTCGATCACTTCAATCGGGCGGGCGGCCTGCTGGCGACACTCTTCCGTATCCAGTTCGATAAACTCAGTAATGCCTTTAATCAGGGAATATTCGAGACGTTTTTTGACGTCCCAGCCGCGCCATTCAGCCTGTTGTTTATTGGCTTCGCCGTCGTCTTTGTTACCACGATATTTTTCCGCCAGATCGAGCAACCGCTCAGTGCCGTCATCGCGACGGTTTAAAATCACGTCTTCCACGGCATCGCGCAGTTCAGCCGGTAAATCATCATAAATCGCTAACTGACCGGCGTTGACGATCCCCATGTCCATACCGTTCTGGATGGCGTGATAGAGGAACACAGCGTGAATAGCTTCGCGGACGTGATCATTGCCGCGGAACGAGAACGAAACGTTGGAAACACCACCGGAAATTAAGGCGTGCGGCAGTTGCGCTTTGATGTCAGCGCAGGCCTCGATGAAATCCACCGCGTAGTTGTTGTGTTCTTCGATACCGGTTGCGACGGCAAAGATGTTCGGGTCAAAAATGATGTCTTCCGGCGGGAAGCCCACTTTTTCGGTCAGTAATTTATAGGCGCGACGACAGATTTCAATTTTGCGCGAGCGGGTATCCGCCTGCCCGGTTTCATCAAACGCCATGACCACCACGGCGGCACCATAGCGGCGAACGATACGTGCATGATGCAAGAAAGCTTCCTCACCTTCTTTCATCGATATTGAGTTAACAATGCCTTTGCCCTGAATGCACTTTAGCCCCTGCTCGATAACGTTCCACTTGGAGGAGTCGATCATGATCGGTACACGGGCGATATCCGGTTCACCGGCAATCAGGTTGAGGAAGCGCACCATCGCCGCTTCGGCGTCCAGCATTCCTTCATCCATGTTGATATCGATGATTTGTGCTCCGCTTTCCACCTGCTGGCGGGCAACGGCTAACGCTTCGGCATATTTCTCTTCTTTGATCAGGCGTTTAAACCGCGCCGAGCCGGTGACATTGGTACGCTCACCGACGTTCACGAACAGTGTTTTCGGATCGATGGTCAGCGGTTCAAGCCCGGCCAGACGACAGGCTACCGGGATCTCTGGTATGACGCGTGGCGGCACGCCTTCAACGGCTTTAACCATTGCCGCAATATGCGCAGGCGTTGTGCCACAGCAGCCGCCAACGATGTTCAGGAAGCCCGAGCGCGCCCATTCGCCAATGTGCTCGGCCATTTCTTTGGCTTCAAGATCGTATTCACCGAAGGCATTCGGCAGCCCGGCGTTTGGGTGCGCCGTAACGTAGCATTCTGCGATCCGGGATAATTCGGCCACATATTCACGTAATTCGTCCGGCCCCAGTGCGCAGTTCAGGCCAAAGGTCAGCGGTTTGACATGACGCAGGGAATTGTAAAAGGCTTCAGTCGTCTGGCCTGACAAGGTGCGGCCAGAGGCATCGGTAATTGTGCCGGAGACCATGACCGGCAGCACGATGCCCAATGCTTCAAATTCTGTTTCTACTGCAAACGTGGCGGCTTTGGCGTTGAGCGTGTCAAACACGGTTTCGATCATGATCAGATCAGCGCCACCTTTGATCAGCGCGCGGGTGGATTCGCGGTAGGCTTCCACCAGTTGATCGAAAGAGACGTTACGGAATGCCGGATCGTTCACATCCGGAGAGATCGAGGCGGTACGGTTGGTCGGCCCTAAAACACCCGCAACGTAACGCGGTTTCTCCGGTGTGCGGGCGGTCCATTCATCAGCGCATAGACGCGCCAGACGGGCGGCTTCATAGTTAATTTCAGCCGACAACGACTCCATGTGGTAGTCAGCCATCGCGATAGTGGTGGAGTTGAAAGTGTTGGTTTCAAGGATATCTGCGCCAGCGGCCAGGTAGCCGTTGTGGATCTCGACGATCACTTCCGGTTTGCTCAGCACCAGAAGATCATTATTGCCTTTAAGATCGCTTTCCCAGTCGGCAAAACGCTCGCCGCGGTAATCCTCTTCTTCCAGACGATAGCTTTGGATCATGGTGCCCATGCCGCCGTCCAGAACCATTATGCGCTGTGCCAGCTGCTTATGTAGCGCTTCTACTCGATTAGTCACTTTCACCTCATCACCCATCACGCACACCCGGTAAATTGTTCATTCATACGCCGGAAATTATGGTCAACATCCTAGCATACCTTCCCGAACCAAAAGGCCGCGCCGACGTGAGACTTTTTCAATTCGGGAAGACATCCCGCAAATGCAATGCAACACATCGGATGAGCGCAAAGGCAGGTTGCGATCCATACTGTAAAAACGAAAACTAATTCCAAAAATGATTTTTCTTCGCCAACCTTTGGCGCATCTTACAAGGAACAGGCTTATGGCAACGTCCGCATCGACCCCGGCCAAACGCGCTAAAAAACCTAAAGCCGCAGCCGCATCAGGCAGCGCCGCCACCGGACAGGTTCAGTCCCTGACCCGTGGCCTTAAATTGCTGGAATATATTGCTCAGGCACAGGGCAGCGTAGCGCTCACCGATCTGGCTCAACAGGCCGGTTTACCGAATTCAACTACCCACCGTTTGCTGACCACCATGCAGCAGCAGGGGTTTGTGCGTCAGGTCGGTGATTTAGGTCTGTGGACCATCGGCTCGCACGCATTTGTGGTGGGCAGCAGCTTTCTGCAAAGCCGTAACTTGCTGGCGATGGTGCACCCGATGCTTCGCCGGCTGATGGAAGAATCCGGCGAGACCGTGAATCTGGCGGTACTGGATCACAGTGATTATCAGGCGATCATCATCGATCAGGTGCAATGTAATGCGCTAATGCGAATGTCTGCGCCGATCGGAGGAAAACTGCCGATGCACGCCTCGGGCGCGGGGAAAGCGTTTTTGTCCACATTACCGGAAGAGCGGCTGGTGAAACTGCTGCATAAAATCGGGTTGCACAGCTATACGCCGCTGACCAAAACCTCGCCGGTGAATCTGAAGCAGGAACTGACGGAAACGCGAAAGCGCGGGTATGCCTTTGATGACGAAGAGCATGCGCTGGGGCTGCGCTGTGTCGCGACCTGCATTTACGATGAGCATAACGATGCCTATGCTGCGATTTCGATTTCAGGCCCGGTCTCACGCATCACCGATGACCGTGTCACCGAACTGGGTGCGCTGGTGATCCACGCAGCAAAAGAAATTACGCAGGCATATGGCGGTGGTAAGCATTAAAAGCGAAGTTTGATCGATTTTTTCAGAATTCACATCTTTCGGTTCTGGCAATAGCCAACTACATTCACTCATATATCAGGGAGCATCATCCCCTGATATATTTTGAAACCGCTGACTTTGTTTGTACGCATATACATCTTCTACATATCCCTTTAGGATCCTTTGCTGAAGCCCCTGCCAGTAATCTGGAATAAATATATCACCATGCAGGTTTTCAAGGACTGAGCGAATTCGGGGGTCTGTACACAGGAAATATCTAAATTCCTCAGGAAAAACATCATTCTCCGCAATGCTGTACCAGGGTTCGCTGGCCAGTTCATCTTCTGGAAAACGCGGCGAAGGGATATTACGGAAATTCACTTCAGTCATATAACAGATTTCATCGTAATCATAAAACACCACGCGACCGTGGCGGGTCACACCAAAGTTTTTGAACAGCATATCGCCGGGAAAAATATTGGCTGCTGCCAGCTGTTTTATTGCGTTCCCGTATTCTTCGATCACGTCATACAGCTGCTGATCGCTGGCCTGCTCCAGATAAAGATTCAGCGGTGTCATGCGTCGTTCGATGTACAAATGCCGCAGAACAATACTGCTTCCCAGATCTTCCATTTTTGCCGGTACCTCCCGCCGTAACTCCGCCATCAGTTCCGGGCTGATGTTTTTCTTCGGCAGAATAAAGTGCTCAAACTCCTGGGTATCCGCCATGCGTCCAACGCGGTCATGTTCTTTGACCAACTGATAGCACGCCATAACCTGCGCTTCGGTGACCTCTTTTTGCGGCGCGAAACGATCTTTTATCACCTTAAAAACACGGTCGCTGCCCGGCAGGGTAAACACCAGCATCACCATGCCTTTTACGCCCGGTGCCACAATGAAAGATTCATCGGTCTGCGCCATAAAACGTAAATGCTCACGATAACACTCCGTTTTTGCGTGCTTCTGACAGCCGATGGCGCTGTAGAGCTCGGCGGTGGTTTTGGCCGGTAAAATCTCACGCAGCCATTCCACCAGCGCACCGGGCTGAGGGGCATACACCATGAAATACGAACGGGCAAAGCCGAAGACAATACTGGCATCGTTGCTGTCGGTAAGACAGGCATCGACGAATAACGCGCTCTTCTGACCCAGATGCAGGGGCAGCAATAACGGAAAAACCTGCTGCCCGATCCTGATTTTACCAATGATCCACGCGGCTTTGTTGCGGTAAAAAATCTCCGTCGCCATCTCAATCACAGCGTCAGAGAGTTGTGCCGCAGAAAAACGTTGTTGCAACGCTGTGGCGATATAATCGACATCACGCGGCGCGTTTTCCCAGGGTAAGCGCATTGGGAGATCGCCAAGCACCTTTTCAAGCGTGGTCATGAGATCACCCTGAACCGGGTATTGGCGCGCTAACGGACGCGGGCAGTTTCTCTGCGGATGAGAGGGCTGTTCACTGAAGATATAGAGTTTATCTGCGGTCAGATCGCGGTGTTTGAAAATCCGGCAATAGACTGAATTAAAGAAGCTTTCAGCAATTTCTGCCCGTGGATAGTCTGGCAACAGTTCTGAATAACAATTTTTGACTCGAATCAGAAAAGCCGCATCATAAAAATGAGGGCCAGTGATGCATTTAAGCTGGGCGACCACCAGCCCGACGTGATGATCGTAAAGATGGATACGTTGCTTCATCGCCGCCTGTACTGCGGGCCAGTCTGCCTGCTCGAATCTCTGCTGAGCACCGGCGGTCACTTCCAGAAAACGGCCATACTGCGCATCGAACCCTTGTAAAATCGTCTGAGCAATCAACAGCTCTATGCGCATCGTCTGGCTCCTGAAGGAGAAATACCCGACTTTCGCCGGGCAGAGGAAAAATCAGTGAGGTGTCGATGAGAATTGCTGCTCTTCCGTCGAACCCGTTAAAGCAGTCACCGAGGAGTGCCCACCCTGAATAATGTTGGTGACCTTATCGAAATAGCCGGTGCCCACTTCCTGCTGATGAGAAGCAAAGGTATAACCGCGACCGATGGCGGCAAACTCTGGCTCCTGCACTTTTTCAACGTAATGTTTCATGCCCTCTCCTTGCGCGTAAGCGTGGGCCAGATCGAACATGTTGAACCACATACTGTGGATACCTGCCAGCGTGATGAACTGATACTGGTAGCCCATAGCGGCAAGCTGATCCTGAAAGCTTGCGATGGTCTTATCGTCGAGATTTTTCTTCCAGTTAAACGAGGGTGAGCAGTTGTACGCTAACAGTTTGCCGGGATATTTAGCGTGGATGGCGTCAGCAAATCGCTGGGCAAGCGCCAGATCCGGCGTCGAGGTTTCGCACCAGACGATATCAGCATAAGGGGCATAAGCCAGCCCGCGGCTGATGGCCTGTTCGATTCCCGCGTTCGTACGGTAAAAACCTTCGTGCGTCCTTTCGCCAGTAATAAACTGGCTGTCATACGGGTCACAATCGGATGTCAGTAAGTCCGCCGCATCGGCATCTGTTCGTGCGACCAGTAACGTCGGAACGCCGAGCACGTCTGCCGCAAGACGCGCGGAAACTAGCTTTTGCACAGCTTCCTGAGTCGGTACCAGCACCTTGCCGCCCATGTGTCCGCATTTTTTCACCGCTGCAAGTTGGTCTTCGAAGTGCACCGCCGCTGCGCCTGCTTCGATCATGGATTTCATCAGTTCAAAGGCATTCAATACACCGCCAAACCCGGCTTCAGCATCAGCGACAATCGGCAGGAAGTAATCTGTGTAACCTGGCTGCCCCGGTTCAATGTTATTCGACCACTGAATCTGATCGGCGCGGCGGAAGGTATTGTTAATGCGGGCCACGACTTCCGGGACGGAATTCACCGGATACAATGACTGATCGGGGTACATGCTGGATGCAGTATTGGCATCCGCAGCGACCTGCCAGCCGGAGAGATAGATGGCTTCGATACCGGCTTTTGCCTGCTGCAATGCCTGACCGCCGGTCAGCGCGCCCAGACAGTTCACATACCTTTTGCGTGATGATCCGTGCAATAACCTCCATAAACGGGCTGCACCATGCTGTGCCAGCGTGCACTCGGGGTTAACGGAGCCACGCAGACTGATCACTTCAGCGGCGGTATACGGACGGGTAATGCCTTTCCAGCGTGGCTGGTTCCAGGTTTCTTCTAGCTGCTGAATTTGCTGAGTACGGGTTGTTTTCATGGCAAATGCTCCGGTCTTTTTTTATAGGTAGGGTAAGAATGATCAGGCCAGCAGCTGATAGCCCGGCAGGGTCAGGAAGTCGATAAGCTCATCCTGTGTAGTGATTTTTTCCATCAAAGCGGCAGCCTGCGTGAAGCGGCCAGCGCTGAAACGTTGTTCTCCCAGCTCATGCTGGATCACCAGCATTTCTTCATTTAGCATGCGGCGGAACAAGGGCTTGGTCACCAGCTGGCCATCGCTGAGCGTTTTGCCATGATGGATCCACTGCCAGATGGAGGTGCGGGAGATTTCTGCGGTCGCCGCGTCTTCCATCAGCCCGTAAATCGGCACGCAACCGTTGCCGGAAATCCAGGCTTCGATGTACTGAATCGCCACTCGGATATTGGCGCGCATGCCCTCTTCGGTACGCTCGCCGGAGCAGGGTTCAAGTAACTGCTGAGCGGTGATTTCCTCATCCTCTTCGCGCATGACATCAAGCTGATGAGTACGCGAACCGAGTGCTTTATCGAAGACTTCCAATACTGTGTCGGCCAGCCCAGGATGCGCGATCCACGTGCCGTCATGGCCGTTTTTCGCCTCAAGCTCTTTATCGGTTCTGACTTTATTGAGCACCAGTTCATTACGCTGGACATCTTTGCTGGGGATAAATGCCGCCATACCGCCCATTGCAAAGGCACCGCGACGGTGGCAGGTCTTGATCAGCAGCCGTGAGTAGGCGCTGAGGAAAGGCTGGGTCATGGTGACCGACTGACGATCGGGTAAAACGCGATCACTATGATTTTTGAGCGTTTTAATATAGCTGAAGATGTAATCCCAACGGCCACAATTAAGCCCGACAATATGATCTCGCAGGTGGTACAGGATTTCGTCCATCTGGAAAACAGCGGGCAACGTCTCAATTAGTACAGTGGCTTTGATTGTGCCGCGCGGTAAATCTGCGTAGTCCTCGGCAAAGCTGAAGACCTGACTCCACCAGTCAGCTTCATGATAAGACTGCATTTTTGGCAGATAAAAATAGGGGCCGCTGTCTTTGGCGAGCAAGGCGCGATAGTTGTGGAAAAAGTACAAAGCGAAATCGAACAATGAACCGGGGATCGCTTCGCCCTGCCATGTTACATGCTTCTCTGGCAGATGCAGACCGCGAACGCGGCATATCAGCACCGCTGGATCGGGCTTGAGCTGATAAATTTTACCGGATTCATTGGTGTAACTGATGGTGCCATTTACCGCATCCCGCAAATTGATCTGCCCTTCAATGACCTTCTGCCAGTCAGGAGCCAGCGAATCTTCGAAGTCAGCCATAAAAACTTTCACATTGGCATTGAGCGCGTTAATCACCATTTTTCGCTCAACAGGTCCGGTAATTTCAACGCGACGATCTAATAAATCCGTTGGGATGTTACGTATTTTCCACTCTGATTTTTTAATGGAATCTGTTTCCGAAATAAAATCAGGAAATTCTCCCTGGTCAACTTTCTGCTGTACAGCGATGCGGTCTGCCAACAACCGGTTACGCGATGGCGTGAAATGCACAACCAGCTCTGACAAAAAATCGACGGCTTCTTCCGTCAGAATAAGGGTTTCATGCTCACCAAAATGGCGTGAAAAGCCAAGCTGACTGCGGGTAATTTGCTCTGACATCGCTATTCTCCTGATTTATCTGCTTAATCTGCCAGACCACCTCACTGAGCAGATACTATTACGGTAGGAAATAAACCAGTCTCATCAGCCAATCTCTGTGACGATTTCTTTCTGGTTATTTATCACCCGATAGACTTAAGCGTAATCAGGAATCACATAAAATCAAAAACGATTTCCATTTTATTTTTACTTTTTAAATCTCTTCTTCTTAATCAAAAAGATAGAGATGAAAATAATTATTCTGAAATGAGAATTAATTTCGAAAATTGGAGAAATTGTTGAGAGGGTGTATCGAAAAATGTGGGTGATAGCGGGGAAGGAGTAAATCCGGCAGACGATCAGGCGTGATCGTCTGCCGGATCTTTAAGTCTGTTATTCCAGGGTTGGATTCATCTGGCGAAGATCAAATGGTGTGATCTGATAGACGTAGTAGTTCAGCCAGTTTGTAAAGAGCAAATGGCCGTGGCTACGCCAGGTCGCCTTTGGTGATAACTCGGCATTATCTTGGGGGAAATAGTTGTAAGGCATGTCGGGAGATAGCCCTGCTGCGACATCTCGGAGATATTCACCGGCCAGGGTACCTGCATCATACTCTGGATGCCCGGTGACGAAGGCCATTCGCTTATCTTTAGTCGCAAAAAGATAAGCCCCCGCTTCTTCCGATTCAGCAAAAATATCCAGATCCGTGTACTGACGCAGGACATCCGCCGGAAAATCTGCATAGCGGGAGTGCGGTGCCAGGAAAGTTTCATCAAATCCGCGGGTTAGCAATGCAACGGGTTGCAGCGTCTGATGTGGATAAACGCCTGACAGCTTGGTTTCGCGCGTCATTTTTGGAATGTCATACAACACGTTTAAAGCCGCCTGAACCGCCCAGCATACAAACAGCGTCGAAGTAACGTGCTCCTTTGCCCAGTGGATAACACGCTCTATCTCAGGCCAGTAGGCGACATCGCAGAAATCGACAAGCCCGAGAGGTGCTCCGGTGACAATCAGACCGTCATAGTTGTCATGCTGGATATCTTCGAAATCACAGTAGAAGTTATCGAGATGCTCAGCTGGCGTATTTTTTGATTCGCGGTTATCGATTCGGAGAAGCTGTACATCAATTTGCAGAGGAGAGTTAGAAAGCAGCCGCAAAAACTGATTTTCGGTCTCAATTTTCTTTGGCATCAGGTTGAGTACCAGCACTTTCAAAGGTCTGATTTCCTGAGTTTTTGCGCGCGATGAGGTCATCACAAAGACATTCTCATTGCGCAGGAAATTCACGGCTGGTAACTCATCTGGAACCCGGATCGGCATAGCAACTTCCTCACTGCATCCATTTATACGTTTAGACTTCTAGACAGCCGAAGATAGCGGACTTTAGCAGTAATGTCGAGCCTGCAAGCAGTAAGTGAAAATGTTTCAGCTTCGGTTATTTATTTAGACGTTCGGGATATATAGAGAGAGATATTAAGGGAATTAAGCGATAAAGCTTTGGGCACATAAGCCGTGAATTTGAACAGAAAACGTTCCGGAAGGTAAACAGAACCACCTATTCTCTCCGTCGTTCACCCAAATCCCAAACAGCAAAAAGCCCTGTACGTCAGTACAGGGCTTTCCACTTGT
>NZ_JYDE01000032.1 GCF_003263515.1 Rahnella inusitata
CCAACTGAGCTACGGACGCATCGTTTTCTTTCTTGTCAGCCAGTGTTGGCGACGGGGACGAATATTAACGACGTCTCTGAAGGCTGGCAAGGGAAAAAAGACATTTTTCTTACATATTGTGCGCGACTGACGAGCTTATGCGCATTGCGTTGTTTTTTTAGGCATAACGGCCATCAGGGAGGGAGAAAAGGCCACGCACCGGTGAATAATTCATCGTGCGTGACCGGTAAACCTATCGGCCAGCTTTTTGCATAATCGTGAATGAAGGTTGCTTCTGTAACCAGCGCATACGGAACGTCATCATCACGGCGGCAAACGTCAGCCCGAGAATAAAGCCGCACCAGAACCCGCTCGGCCCCATCCTCGGAACAAGGAAATCCGTCAGCCCGAGCATGTATCCGACCGGCAATCCCAGCACCCAGTAGGCGACAAACGTAATATAGAAGATAGAACGCGTATCTTTATAGCCGCGCAGAATGCCGCTGCCGATGACCTGAATGGCATCTGAAATCTGGAACAAGGCCGCGAATATCAGCAGATGGGAAGCCAGCATCACGACTTCAGGGCTGTCGTTATAGAGTGCGGCAATATGTTCACGAAAGAGAATCGCCGTCGAGGCCGTACAGCAGGCCATGATAATTCCGGTGAAGATACTGGTATACGCAGCCACTTTGGCGCCGTCGACCGAGGATTTCCCCAATTGCGAACCGACGCGGATCGTCGCGGCCACGCCGAGCGACAGTGGGACGACAAACATCAGCGAGCCCACGTTCAGCGCGATCTGGTGGCTGGCCACTGCCACAATCCCCAGTGGAGAAACCAGCAGAGCGACGATGGCAAACAGTGTCACTTCAAAGAACAGCGCCAGCGCAATCGGCATGCCGAGCTGAGTCAGGCGGCGTAACGTTGGCCAGTCGGGTTTGGCGAAGCGTGTTGCGGGGACGATATCGCGCATCGTGTAATTACGGCGCACGTAAAAGCGCATCATAAAGAACATAACCCAATACACCGTACCCGTTGCAACACCACACCCGACGCCGCCAAGGGCGGGGGCACCGAACTTACCGTAGATGAAAATGTAGTTAACCGGAATGTTCACCAGCAGGCCGATGAAACCAAAGACCATGCCCGGCTTTGTTTTCGACAACCCTTCACACTGATCGCGCAGGACCTGGAAAAATAAATAGCCCGGTGCGCCCCACATAATGGCGCGTAAATAGCCGACGGCTTTTTCTTTCAGTTCCGGATCGATGTTATGCATCAGGCCGATAATCTGATCGCAGTGATACAGCACGGCGATGATCAGCACGGAAACACCCGAGGCCAGCCAGAACCCTTGTTGTACCTGATGACCGATTTTATCCCGTCGGCCTGCGCCATTGAGATGGGCAATCGTCGGCGTCAGCGACAGTAATAAACCATGTCCGAATAAAATAGCCGGTAACCAGATGGAGGTCCCGACGGCGACGGCGGCCATGTCCGTTGCACTGACGGAACCTGCCATGATTGTGTCCACCACGCCCATGGAGGTCTGGGCTATTTGCGCAAGGATAACCGGGATGGCAAGCGCTAATAAGACCCGCGCTTCTGCAAGGTACTTCTGCACACATACACCTTTATTTTTGATTATATTGGATGAAAAAACGCCACGTCAGGTGGCATTAAAGACAAGAGAATAGCCCGAAGATTGTACCGCTTCCTTTTTTTTAAGCAAACGATGCTGTTAATGGTCGGTTAAATAATGATATCCAATCAGGCAGTGCTATTTGTGCCGTGCAGATTTGGCTTTCAATTAAATCTGCGGCAAACTGGCGTCAGCGTTGTCTTAATACAACAGAATTCAGCATTGAGGAAAGGGCTATGTTTACCGGAATTGTTCAGGGAACCGGAACGGTAGTGTCGATTGACGAAAAACCGAATTTCCGTACCCATATTGTTCGCATGCCAGAAGATATGCTGGATAACCTCCAGCTCGGCGCTTCTGTATCGCACAATGGCTGTTGCCTGACGGTAACGGAAGTGCAGGGCGATCTGGTCAGCTTTGACCTGATGAAAGAAACGCTCCGTCTGACTAATCTCGGCGATTTAAACGTCGGCGATCAGGTCAATCTGGAACGCGCTGCGCGGTTTAATGATGAGATCGGCGGCCATTTAATGTCGGGCCATATTATTTGCACCGCGGAAGTCGCCAAAATTCTGACTTCCGAAAATAACCGTCAAATCTGGTTCAGAATGCCACATGAAGATTTGATGAAATATGTATTACATAAAGGTTATATCGGCATCGACGGTATTAGTCTGACCATCGGTGAAGTGACCCGTACCCGTTTCTGCGTGCATTTAATTCCTGAAACGCTACAGCGAACGACATTAGGCGCTAAGCGTCTCGGTGACAAAATTAATATCGAGATCGATCCGCAAACTCAGGCGATTGTCGATACGGTAGAACGCGTGTTAGAAAGTCGTGAAGCGGCTATTGCCACGGCGAAGGCGATGATCGAAAAGGCGGAATAAACCTTTTTATCCTCGTTAAGATAAAGAAAAACCGGACACAAAAGGCTGTCCGGTTTTTTTTTGACCAGGGCCCGCGAGATTAACGCGGAACGCGGATACCGCCGTCTACACCCTGCGGGCTGAATACCACCTGCCACAGCTGAATATCGCGTGCGCGAAAAGCTCCGGCGCAGGCGTTGAGGTAATAGGTGAACATCCGGTGGAAGCGGTCGCCATAACGTTCAGCCAGTTGCGGCCAGTGCTGCTGGAAGCGTTCGTGCCAGGCCATCAGCGTGCGGTCGTAATCTGCGCCAATATTGTGCCAGTCTTCCATCACGAACAGGGATTCGCTGGTGTGTGCAATCTGTTGAATCGAAGGCAGGCAGCCGTTCGGGAAGATATATTTATCAATCCAGGGATCCACGCTCAGGTCTGTTTTATTCGAACCTATGGTGTGCAGCAGGAAAATACCGTCGGGTTTAATATTGCGTTTAGCAACATTGAAATAGGTCTGATAATTCTTCGGCCCAACGTGTTCAAACATTCCGACGGAGACGATGCGGTCAAACTGATCGTTTAAATCACGATAATCCTGCAAAAGAATGGTGACATCCAACCCTTCGCAGCGATCCTGCGCGAGTTTTTGCTGTTCAGCAGAAATCGTCACACCCACCACGCTGACGCCATAATGGCGCGCCGCGTACTCAGATAATCCGCCCCAGCCACAACCGATATCCAGCAAGCGCAGGCCCGGTTTTAATTGCAGCTTGTCACAGATCATTTTGAGTTTGGCTTCCTGCGCCTCCTCAAGGGTGGTCGCTTCTTTCCAGTAGCCGCAGGAATATTGCATATAAGGGTCGAGCATAAGTGTAAATAAATCATTGCCCAAATCGTAATGCTCTTTACCAACAATCCACGCGCGCTTACGGGATTGCAGATTCAGAATACGTGCAGCTGCGATACGAAGTGTGTCTTTAAAATGGCGGGGAAGTTTATCTTCTAAACCGGCTCGCAATACGCGCTGAAAAAAGATATCCAGGCGTTCACATTCCCACCAGCCGTCCATATAACTTTCACCCAAACCCAGAGAACCTTCCTGCAAAACACGCTTGTAGAAGTCAGTGTTTTTTACTTTAAGGTCAAAAGGGCGGTTGCCATTAATCCGGATATCCGCGGAGGATAACATTTCGCTGACGATCCGATACCACTGATTATCCTGAATGCTTTGATCTTCTATACACGATGAACTCATAGCTTCTCCATCACTTTCTCTTCTGACTTATTAACCTGCCGGGAAAAGCAAAGGCTATTTTGCAGGTCTTTATGAGAACAGACGACTGAGCGCCTCGTCCGATATTCGACACCAACAGAGGAAATTTAGAAAAACCCCCACAAACTACAAGGTTTGCAGGACAATCATCCATGAAAAATAGTGTGACGCACTCCGCGGGGCACACAAAAGCTTGTAATAAAAGTTTTGTAAAAGTGTTATTTTTAGAGGTTTTATTGAGTATAGGCTCGACTGCATACATTCTCAATAGTTAATCGCTTTGGATGCTAATGACCTTTAAGTGATTGTAACTAAAGGTCATTATCGCGATCAGTGAGTATGTTGTGCTTCAGCTTCCTGCGGGGTTTCTTCCACGCAAACTTGTTGGTTTACTTGCCGTTGTGACAGCCAGCGACCCAACACGACCAACACTATTGTAGACAGCATGGTGGTCACTGTCGCCATCAGAGGATGCGCAATAAATGCGGAAACCATCAGACTGGCGATAAAACACAAACCTAACTGAAGTGTATTTTGCAACGCGGCGGCTTTGCCTGTATTAGCAGGAAATGGCATTAATGCATTTGCGACAACAATTGGATAGATTGCGCCATTCACCAAAGCCATGAGACAGAACGGTATCAACAAGCTCACCAACCCGGCATCGGTGAACATCGCGATAACGAAAAGCCAGACCACGCTCAGGCAATATCCCGCCAGCAACCACGGCAGAATTTTATTGCCATCCAGTTTACTGATCAGCATTCGGCAACCAAAACCGCCCAGCAGGAAAGCGATCGTTTGAGGTACGTAACTCAGGCCGATGACCGCCGGTGAGTAACCCATATCGCTTAAAATAAACGGAGATCCAGTCAGCCAGGCGAAGAAACCGGCAGAGCAGGTGGCATAAATCATCACGTTGCCGGTGTAAACGCGGGATTTCAGTAAGGTGCCGAATCCGGCTTTACTTTCAGGCGGATGCTCAGCAGGTTTGTTTTCTCGCAAAGTGAGCGTGGTGATAACAAGTAGCACCGCAACGACCGTCAGCAGGGCGAAAATGGCTTCCCAGTCAAAATGATTCAGTACCCATGCGCCAAGCAGCGGAGCGAGCGCTGGGGAAAGGGCAACCAGCGGCATGATACTGGCGAACGTTTTCTTCGCCACGTCCGCAGAGAAACGATCAACGACGATCGCCTGCCAGGTGACAGCAGCAGCACAAACGCCCATCGCCTGCAGGAAACGCAGCGCCAGAAGAGCACGGACATTTTCCACCCACAGAACCCCAAGACAGCCGATGGCAAACAGCGTCAGGCCGATCAGCAGCACCGGTTTCCGGCCTATACGATCGGAGAGCGGCCCCCACAGCAGTTGCCCGACAGCAAAGCCGCCGAGGAAAATACTCAGGCTGGCGCTGATCATACCCGGACTGGTCATCAGGCTGGTTTGCATTGCGCTAAACGCAGGCAAATACATATCGGTAGCTAAAAAGCCGAGCATGCTCAATCCGGCGAGATAGAGCATAAATCCAAAGGAGGGTTTCATTTTGGTCTCATTAATGTGTTTATTGCAGATGATCTGACGCAGAAATAGGTTCGGATGCGGAGTTTAACGCTTTGATAACAGTCTTGTGAAACGCTAATATTTGCAGTCTGCTATCAAAAAAATTGAAGGCTAACTGATGTGGTCCGAATATGCACTTGAAGTGGTCGATGCAGTAGCACGAACCGGCAGTTTCAGCGCAGCAGCGCAAGATCTGCACCGTGTGCCTTCTGCTATCAGCTACACCGTCCGTCAGCTTGAGCAATGGCTGGCCGTTCCGCTGTTTGAAAGGCGGCATCGGGATGTAGTACTGACTCCGGCCGGGCAGGTTTTTGTTGATGAAGCCCGAATTCTGACAAAAAAAATGATAGCCACTCGGCGCCAGTGTCAGCAGGTGGCCAACGGCTGGCGCGGCGAACTGCGTGTGGCGGTGGACAGGATTGTTAAACCGGCCAGAACACGTCGTCTGGTGCTGGATTTTTACCGGCATTTCCCGGATACCGAACTGATTATTCACTCGGAGGTGTTTAACGGTGTCTGGGATGCGCTGGTGGATGGCCGTGCGGATGTGGCTATCGGTGCAACGCGCGCCGTACCGGTCGGCGGCCGTTTCAGTTTTCGCGACATGGGCTTTATGGACTGGCACTGCGTGGTCAGCCCGCAGCACCCGCTGGCGCAACACACCGGATCGCTCAACGACGAGCAGCTGCGCCCTTATCCGGCGCTGTGTCTGGAGGATACCTCGCGGACCTTACCTAAGCGCGATACCTGGACGCTGGATAACCAACGGCGTCTGGTGGTGCCCGACTGGACCTGTGCGCTGGAGTGTCTGACCGAGGGATTATGCGTGGGCATGATGCCAGTTCATCGCGTCATGCCATGGATTGAGCAAAAAAAACTCCAGATTCTTACGCTGGAGAACCGATTCCCGGACAGCCCGTGCTGCCTGACGTGGGATCAAAGTAATGCGTCGCCATCACTGGCGTGGCTGCTGGAATACATGGGCGATACGGATACGATGAATCAGGAATGGCTGCGCGATTAGAAAATAAAAACCCATCCCTTCACGAGATGGATTTTTACCTGCATTGTGAATGTTCTTTTAGAACGTCACTTTTACCCCTGCATTGCCCTGCCACGAGTTAATGCCTTCATCATCGCTGCTCAGACGCTGCTGATACTGGAAACCGGTATTTAGAGAGATGAACGGTGTTAGTTCATTAATAACCCCAACGTCAACCGTCGCCGAACTTCCCGGTGTTCCCATATCAAATGTTGAAGAAACATCGTGATTACGGGTGCTGCTAACCCATACATCTGGCGTATCGCTGAAGTCTTTAGTGAGATAAGTGCTGGAATAGAGCATCATGTTGCCCACAGCGCTGTTACGCAGTTTGTAACGATAACGCATACCTGCTTTTCCTGTCGGACGGACAATATTGTCGTAATGCACGTCAACATCGTCGATGTCGGTGAAATCATCCACACTCAGCACCTGGATGCCTGCACCCAATACTGGAGCAAATTCATGCTCGCCAAAGACAAAGGGATAGCTGCTTTCCAGTGTGCCACTCCAGGAATAAGCATCAATGTCTGCTACTTTTCCACGCGCCTCGGTCGAAACATCGCCATCGTATTTGGTCATGTCCGCACCAAGGTCGAATGTCCAGCCACTTTGATGGTGGAATGTCAGTAAAGAAGTCAGCCCGTAGGTTTTGTAATTGCCTTCACTGTTACCGTCTTTTGCATCCGGCGTAACTTTCAAATCCGCATTGGAAATGGCTAAATTCCATGCCAGATATTGCTCGTCGGTACCCAGGTGCATCACTTTGCCGCCAAGTAACCAGCCTTGTTCTTTCTGGGTGTAATCGTATCCGTAATCAGTAAAACCCAGCGATGAGTGATAGTTATCTTCACCATTGATGTACTGGAGCCAGAGAGGGTAGTGCTCGCTTTCGGGCCCTTCCATGGTGGAGGTGTTTGTCAGATTTTGGAAAGTCTGTGTCACCCGGCTGTTATAGCTGAGCAATGCTGATGGCAACGACAAGTATGAAGGAACCTGCGGAATCACAGCCAGGCGGCCCGGTTGTGCCGGGGCAACAGGAGTGGGGTCCGGAACGTTGTCAGGCACATCCACGGTGGGATCCGGAACAACGTCAGGCACATCCACAGTAGGATCCGGAACAACATCTGGCACATCCGGAGTCGGGTCTGGAATGGGTAAAGGTTCATCACCCTCGGTCAAATAACGTGTTTCCAGACGATAATCCCAATATTGATTTCCTATGCCGTCAACCAGACGCTGTGATGCATCACTTTTTCCAGGGGCAAACGTATAGAGGGAATACTGCCATGGTCCGCTTGCGACGTACCCATGCTCAAGCTGGAAAGTGTCTTTCGTCGACGTTCCCCCGACCTGAACAAGTGATATCCCTTCGGCAGAACCGGCGATACCGCTATTATTCACGTCGGTCATATAACCATTGCCGGATAAATCAACATGTAACGTGACAGCCTGAGCTGCATCAGCGTTTCCTGAAATCAATAACGTATCACTGACTGATTGCTGCTCGTCCATCCCGGTACGCAGATAGAGGTGAGTGTTATTGCCGGCTATGAAATTACCATTAACTCCCTGAGAGGCGGCAGTAAAACTCCCCGCTGTTAGTAAGTTTGGCTCAGCATAAGGACGCAGTATGACATTATCACCCAGCGTGAGATTATTCATGGTGGCCGCACCCGCTAACTCAGTAGCATCGTGCAAAATCATATCCGAAGCCACAGAACCCTGAAGTTTAAGTGTCCCACCATAAATTTCTACGCCGCCGGTCAAGGTATTTTCGCCGGTCCAGTACAGGGTATCGCTGCCGTATTTTTCAAGCGACCCTTCGCCTGAAATTTGACCATTAAGCCAGCTATCCACCGTGCCATCGGTGCTTGCCAATGTGCTTGTATCATTGACGACCACCAGTTTTGCCTGCTTACCCACTTCAATATCACCGGTGAAGTGTGTTTTACCTGTCATTTGCATGCTGGCGCGCTCTGCAAGCGTCACCTTGCCGACCATTGAAGCATGTTCATTCAGAATAAAATCGGCGTCACTTTCAACCAGCAGATGATTCACATGATAACTTTCGTTGATCCAGTCATCGCTGAAGACCGTACCGGCCGCATGAGGAGTCACTCGTCCACTGAAGATCGCAGTGCCCGCACGCACTGTCATATCATTAGCATCCACTCCGCCAGCAAAGTTCCAGCTATTATCTCCTGCCGGGACATAGTCAATATTAAGCGCATCAGGATGTTCCGACGAGCCTAAATGACCGATAAAACTCTGGGAAGAAGTGTTGTTTAGCGTCAACGTAGATTGTTCAGCATCGTTGGTGTTAGCTATAATCGCACCATCGTCATTGTGATTTATCGTCGCGAAAGACATATCGTAACCATTCAGGTCAAGAGTGCCCCCGCGCGCACCAAATTGAATCTGATCGCCGGCAATTTGGCTCTCGTCACCAAGTTGCACAACCGGACGGCCACTGACCAACGTGACGGTAGAAAATGCCTGGCGATTATTGTTCTGGTCAGCTTGTTGGGCCAACACCACGGTACCGTCACCGACTCGCAGTCCACCCTCATTAACGCCGGTAGCATTTACATACAGTGTCCCTTCACCGATTTTATGCAGGTTATCGCCTTTGAGGCCGTTAACTTCCCAGTCAACCGTTTTACCACCATCCACTTCTACGCCGCCACCCACCCACGTGGCATTCGCACCTGTCGCGGAGGTGACGCGATAATCATTGGAAAATTGAAGTTTACCCGCGCCCAGATTCACGGAAGAATCCAGCACAAGTTGACCACCTTCGCCATTGAAACGCAGGTCGTGTGTTGCGTTCAGTTCATCATTGGTTGCCTGAGTAGGGAGCGCGTAGCTTAGACCATGCCATATCCACTGAGAATCGCCCTGGGTTATAGCGGCGGTCCCCCAATGAATATCGCCATCAGCCTGCACATCCACGACATCGGGATCCGTCGTTGAATCAATGATCGATTTTATAAAGGCTGTCTGCAGATCTAAGTTATACGTGGTCAACGCGTAAGGGGGTGAACCATTACCCGACGTCGTTACACCGTACAATTCCCATTGTTTATCTACGCTGTCATAGACAAATAGCGGACTTCCGCTATCGCCACCTTCCGCAGCAGAACTAAAAGGCGTCGTACGCGCATCGTCTGGCGCGTAGTTTGTCCACCGTAATCTCCAGTTTTCAAAGGTGGGATTAATCATTGTCCCGCCCGATTTCCATTTATAAGCGCTGCTTAGCTGTTTGGTTTTATTTGTTCCCGGAATGACCTGGACTTGAGTGCCTGAACCAACCCGAGTGTAATATTTATATCTTTCATGATCGTTACGGGCATCATTAGCGAGCATCATGGGGGCTGGTGCCGCATCTGTTACAACTTTATTTAGGCGTGGAACATGAAAATCTCTGCCTGAGGGATCGACATTTCTGCTGATGAGTTGATAAGTGTAAGAATACTTCGCATTATTTCCATATTTTACTGATTTATAGCCACCGTTGTGAGCAACGCTCACGATGTGAGAGGGTGAAATTAACGTTGCAACGGCGGAGTCATCAGTGGAGCTAAAATCGGGGATCGGGAAATTTAAGAAGCCCGCAGACGTACCATCAGTTTTAAAAACCTCTACATTTTCGGCTCCGGGGGTATATTTACCCAGGTTTTCACCGAAGTCCCGGTAGTCTTGTACCGATACATCTTCACGCATTACTCCTGCGTGGGTATTGAAAATAGCACAAGAGATGAGTGTTGCGAGTACACTCGGTTTCCATTCCATTAGATTTTCCTTACTTCCATTTCAAAAGGTGAAGGATATTAGTTGAACCTTTTTGGAAAGTGAAATTTTAATTGTGCTAGTCTGCTTTCTGAAATCATATGTAATCTTCATTTGCCTGTAATATATAGGGAAATTTTTTTTAATATGTATTTTGTATTGTTTTTTTTATAGATAACTTACGCGAATAATATTATGAAGGTCATTATTTGTAGTGGATTAATTCATGTAATAAATGAATTTACTTAATAAATAATAAGGGTCAGATATGATTTATCGTGACAAATTTTCACTAAAAATTAATGCGCGTGTTGCATAAAAACGCCTGCAAAAGCAGGCGTTAAAAGCATTATTAGCAGAGAGTAAAGGCAAACATTAACGGCGATAGTCGCGGAAAGGGCCATCGGCCACTGAGCGGCGTTCTACCAGCTTCGGATGTACCTCAATGGTCTGAGATTCTTCTCGTTTGCTGACGATGCGATCGAGCAACATCGTGAAGGCCATTTCACCCAGACGCTCTTTCGGCTGATGCACCGTGGTCAGCGCAGGTGAGAAGTAACGGGCGTTACGCACGTTATCATATCCGATAACGGAAATGTCTTGTGGAACGCGCAAACCGAATTCATCGGCTGCACAAATCGCGCCCATCGCCATGACGTCACCGCCACAGAACACGGCGGTCGGGCGTTGCTTTTGCATCAGGATTTTTTGCATAGCCTGATAACCTGACTCGGGTTCGAAATCACCCTGGACGACCCATTCTTCACGCAAAGGAATATTGGCTTCGGTCAGCGCTTTCACAAAACCCTGGAAGCGGCCACCGCCGGTGTTACGCGCCAGCTGCCCCGGGATCACGCCGATATCGCGATGGCCGCGTTCAATCAGATAGCGTCCGGCCATGTATCCGCCTTCGAACGCATTATCGATGATGCTGTCGGTGAAGTTTTTACGCGCTTCGCCCCAGTCCATTACGACCATCGGGATTGACCGGTATTCTTCCAGCATGTTCAGCAGTTCATCAGGGTATTCCGCACACATCACCAGCAAACCATCGACACGTTTTTGTGCCAGCATCGCCAGGTAGGCCTGCTGCTTATCCAGATTGTTGTGTGAGTTACACAAAATCAATGTGTAGCCTTTGGAGAAGCAACTGTTCTCCACGGCTTCAATCACTTCGGCAAAATAGGGCGCTTCGCTTGACGTCGCCAGCAGGCCGATCGTTTTAGTGTTATTGACCTTCAGGCTGCGTGCGACGGCGCTTGGTGAGTAGTGCAAGTCTTTGATGGCCAGCAGAACCGCGGCTTTGGTGTCTTCGGCGACGAAACGTGTTTTATTGATGACGTGCGACACGGTTGTGGTGGAAACGCCAGCGCGCTTTGCGACATCTTTAATCGTTGCCATGTAAGGAATGACTCCTGAACTCACGTGTTTCAGCACGTTAGCATTATGTTAATCGTTTGCTTGCGTGGATTTCACTGCGGGCTTATAAAAAGGCAGTGAAATCGTTGGGTGAGTTCGTCAGAGTGAGGCGTAAAGCGCCCTCGGGAGAAATCGACCGGCACACAGGCGTGGTAACCGACAATTTTCTCTTATATTGCAGGAAAGTGGAAGTGTTATTGTGGGTTATCGCGCATGAATCAACGCGGGATTTTAGCCGGGAAGTATGAGAAAATGCGTTGGCACACATTTAGTGTGGCTAAATGAAGCGCCACAATTGATCTGTAAGGGGGTTTTATGGACCGCAATCTAAAATTGTCATTAATCACCACGGTTTGCGCTTTGCTCGTGATTGTCGCTTTCAGCTTCACCGCAGTAATGAACTAAAAGACGCGCAAGTCAGGCAATAAAAAGGGCGATTACCTGTTACAGGAATCGCCCTTTCTATTTTACGCAGTGACCTTTGCGCCGATACTCTTCCCTGCAGAAACGCTTCGTTAAATGCTATTCAATGGCTGATTAGCGAAACTTCAGACTTAACGAACTGTTTATTATCGGATCGTTTTCGGGGTCATTACCCGACGTGCGCCCACGTAATGGTCTTGCCAGTAATCATCGCCCAGGGAAGTGATTTTGATGTCTTCACCGGTACGCGGAGACTGAATAAATTTGCCGTTACCGACGTAAACCCCGACGTGGTCCGCGGCTCCGCGGTTATTGATTCTAAAGAACACCAGATCGCCTGATTCCAGCTCGCCGCGTTTCACCGGCGCTGCGTCGCGCAGGTGGTACATTTCGTTGGCCGTGCGCGGCATTTTAATGCGAATCAAATCTTTGTACGCGTAATAAACTAAACCACTGCAATCGAATCCGGTATTAGGTGAGGTGCCACCCCAGCGATAAGGCTTGCCGACCTGATGCATCAGCTTGGTCATCGCCGTTTGCTGCGCATGTTGATAACGTTTTTTATGCGTCGCACTTAATGTAATCGGCTTGCTGTCTTCTTCAACTAACTTTTTACCTTTACGGTGTCGGCCATAGGCTTCTTTCTTGCTGGCCTTCGTCGTGGCGTTTTTTGCCAGAGCCTGGGTTTTAGATTTCTTGGTGGATTTGCTCTCGGCCCGGGTGGTCTTGAGTGTTTTTTCTTTTTTGCTCTCAGCCCGCGTTGTTTTTACTGTTTTCTCTGAAGCGTTTTTTCGCTTAACCAGTTCGGTGCTTTTAACTCTCTTCTTCGCATTCTTTTCGTGGCTCTGTTGTTCTTTGACCGGTGCCACTTTGGTTTTTTTTGTGGTTTTGGCAGCAACCGTCTTACGCTTTCGGCGTTCTTCAGGGGTAACCTGGTTAACGTGATTCTTTTTCTGATCGGCCGCAACACGGGTCTGCGGTGAGGCCTGGGCTATATTCAAAAATAGCTGGGTAAAGAGCAGCACAAAAAGCGTGAACAGTAAGCGCATAGCTTCGTTACCATGAGTGGTTAGGTTAAACATCAGAGATGTCAGAGTATTGCCTAAAAGAACCAGACAAAACAGCACGAATTGCCTCGATTCTAGATCATATTGTGAGAAAAAGTTAATAGCTTTTTTTATGCTGAAATAAACGCCATTTTTAGTTAAAAAAATGACCATATTTCAGTGTGTTAATATTTGAGCTAAACCATGGCGAATTGCAAATCCGGTGTTAACCCGACCGCTAAAAATGTTATTCTCGATGAATCTTTTATTTTGTGAACCCTGACGCAAGCACCGAAAATAGTGAAATAAAATGCCAGTATTGCGAAAGACCCTGCAAAAAATGGCGTTTTTATCTGACAGCTGCCATCGTTACAATAGAGGGTAGTGTGATTCAGCACCGTTTTTGAGTGCTGCGCGTGAAGAGTAATGACCGTGACAGCCTGTACCGGCTTGAGGAAGCAAGAAATGACCACTCCAACTATTGAAAAAATTCAGAAGCAAGTTTCTGAAAACCCGATTCTGCTGTACATGAAAGGTTCTCCAAAACTGCCAAGCTGCGGTTTTTCTGCACAAGCTGTACAGGCGCTGTCTGCCTGTGGCGAACGCTTCGCGTACGTTGATATCTTGCAGAACCCGGACATCCGCGCAGAAATGCCTAAGTTTGCCAACTGGCCAACGTTCCCGCAGCTGTGGGTAGATGGTGAACTGGTCGGCGGCTGCGACATCGTCATTGAGATGTATCAGCGCGGCGAACTGCAACAGCTGATCAAAGAAACGGCTGAGAAATACAAATCTTCTGAATCTGAAGAATAATCACCAGAAGTCATTGCCTGCCTGAACGGCGGTAAATGAAATAGAAAAGAGCGACATGATGTCGCTCTTTTTGTTTTTATACGCGTTGCGATCATCAGCATTTCTATCGCTGATTTTCTTCCGATGCAGTTTCATCTTCCTGCTCATCGGCACTCATTGCCAGCGGCCAGCCACCGAGACGTTTCCAGCGGTTCACCAGCTCGCAGAACAGTTCTGCGGTGCGCTCGGTGTCATACAGGGCGGAATGCGCCTGACTGCTGTCGAAGACCATGCCCGCGCTGATACAGGCTTTCGCCAGTACAGTCTGCCCGAGAACCAGACCACTTAATGCAGCGGTATCGAACGTGGCAAACGGATGGAACGGGTTACGTTTCAGACCGGCGCGTTCGGCAGCGGCCATCAGGAAGCTGTGATCGAAATTGGCGTTATGCGCCACGATGATTGCGCGGTTGCAATTCTGCTCTTTCATCCCTTTACGGATGACTTTGAAAATCTCGTGCAGTGCATCGTATTCACTGACCGCGCCTCGCAGCGGATTGGTTGGGTCGATCCCGTTAAAAGCCAGCGCCTCGGGCACCAGAATGGAGCCTTCAAACGGCTCAACGTGGAAATGCACGGTCTCGTCGCTTTCCAGCCAGCCGTCTTCGTCCATCTTCAGGGTGATCGCCGCGATTTCCAGCAGCGCATCAGTTTTGGCGTTAAACCCGGCAGTTTCTACGTCGATCACTACGGGATAAAAACCACGGAAACGGCCTTTCAGCGCGTTAATGTCACTATTCTCGGCCATTAGTTTCTTATCTTCATCGAATTCAGCGCACATTATGACAAATTTTGCCGCCACTTGCAGGCGTGAGGTAAACATTCGGCAATAAAGCGGGCAATAAAAAGGGCGCTTTCGCGCCCTGAAGCCGGGTAGCAACGTATCAGTTGCCCAGACCCTGACCTGCGTGTTTGGATTCGATCAGCTCGATTTTATAACCGTCCGGATCTTCCACAAACGCGATAATGGTGGAGCCGCCTTTGACCGGGCCCGCTTCACGGGTGACTTTGCCACCGGCGTTGCGGATGTCGTCGCAGGTTTGCGCCACGTTATCGACGCCTAATGCGATGTGACCGTAGGCAGTGCCGAGGTCATAGCTGTCGACGCCCCAGTTGTAGGTCAGCTCGATGACTGCGCCTTCGCTTTCATCGGTATATCCGACAAACGCCAGAGAATATTTGTATTCGGTATTTTCGCTGGTACGCAGCAGACGCATACCTAAAACGTCAGTGTAGAAGTTGATAGCACGTTGCAGATCGCCGACGCGAAGCATGGTATGGAGTAAACGCATAGGTTCCTCTTTATTTGCAGGATGAGAACAATCAGGTTCAGCCTAACCGATAGAGGCGGTTTTGTCTGTACAACACAGAACAGGTGCTGAATCTGTGAACAAAAAAAGGCGACCGGAGGGTATCGGTCGCCTGCAGGTGGAGACTACTGGTTTAAACGATTACAGCGTTGGGTAATCGGTGTAACCCTGAGCGTCGCCGCCGTAGAAAGTTTCTGGCTTTGGTTCATTAAGCGGGGCGTGAGATTTCAGACGCTCCACCAGATCCGGGTTTGCGATATAGCTGCGGCCAAAGGCCACCGCATCGATATACCCTTTTTCGATCAGCTCTTCGCCTTTTTCCGCGGTATAAGCACCGGCACCTACAATTACGCCCTGGTAATGCGCGCGGATCACTTCGCGCAATTCTGTGGTGTAAGGTTTGCCGCCGGCCCAGTCTGGTTCGGAAATATGCAGATATGCCAGTTTACGTTTGTTCAGTTCGTCCAGCAGATAGATGGCCGCCTGCACCTGATCTTCACCGTTATCCAGACCGTTGAACGGACCCAGTGGGGAAATACGGATACCCACGCGCTCTGCGCCGATGGCTTCAATCGCCGCATCAACCACTTCCAGCGTCAGGCGGGTACGGTTCTCGATGCTGCCGCCGTACTGGTCTTCACGCAAGTTAGAAGCGGGAGACATGAACTGGTGCAGCAGATAGCCGTGTGCCGCATGCAGCTCGATGTAATCGAAACCGGCTTCTGCGGAATAAGCGGCTGACTGGCGGAAATCATTGATGATGCCTGGGATCTCACTCAGTTCCAGCGCACGTGGCGTCGGGCAATCGACGCGGATCGCGTTGCCTTGCTCATCACGCAGGCTGGTGCGGGTATTGGGGTTTACAGCCGATGCTGAAACAGGCGTCTGGTTGTCTGGCTGAACGCTGTTATGAGAGATGCGGCCGGTGTGCCACAGCTGAACGGCGATGTGCCCGTTTTTATCATGAACACCCGCAACAATTTTCTTCCACGCAGCAACCTGTTCCGGCGTGTGCAGGCCCGGTGCACCGGCGTAACCTTTGGCCTGGAAGGAAACTTGCGTTGCTTCTGTGATGATAAGGCCGGAACTGTGGCGCTGTGCGTAATACTCACCCATCAGCGGCGTCGGGATATCACCCGGTTCAATGCTGCGCAGACGGGTCAGGGGAGCCATAAAGACACGGTTCGGTAAGGTATTTTTACCGACAACAATCGGGGAGAAAAGCTTAGTCATTTCAGTAACTCCGAGGTTAATGGATCGATCGGTATGAGGTGAAGAAAAGGGCTCTGCATCATACGACCTTAGTTATATGGGTACTTTTTAACGTATCTGCCCCGTCTCTGACTACGCGCAAGGTGCCTTTTTATAAATCACCTTGCGGGATGGCGAGAAAACGTCTTGAATGAAAGCTCACCGTTATTTGCGGAGGGTATGTGGCTCAACAGCTCGAGTTCTTTGAAATCCCCAGTCCGTGTCGTGGCATTTGTCAGGCCGATGAGCGGGGCTATTGTCGTGGTTGCCAGCGCAGCCGCGATGAGCGTTTTGGCTGGATTAAAATGACCGATACCGAGAAACGCCATGTGCTGCGTTTGTGCCAGCAACGCTTATTGCGTCAGCAGCGTGCCGGAAAATTACCGGATGAGCCTCTGCCTGAACAGCCTGAGCTTTTTTAACCATCAAAGCGGGCATTCCCGTTTCACTTCCTGTTCATTCTGCCTGCCAGCATCAATACAGCGCGCCGGTCGTTGTGTATTCTGTGGGTCGAAAATATCAAAATAAGGAAATCATCATGGATCCACGTACTCCTATATCGCCGCAAGGCCCAGTTTTCTCCAAGCTTATCTGTGGCTACTGGCGTCTGATGGAATGGGACATGACGCCGCAGCAGCTTCTGACATTTATGGAGCAACATATCGAGCTGGGCATCACGACCGCCGATCACGCCGATATTTACGGTGGCTATCAGTGCGAAGCGGCATTCGGCGAAGCATTGCGTCTCAAGCCCGCGCTGCGTGAACAACTGCAACTGGTCAGCAAATGCGGTATTGCGACCACCGCCGATCCTGAAAACAAAATCGGCCACTACATTACTGATACGCAATACATCATTCAGCGTGCAGAAAAATCCCTGAGCAATCTGCATACCGATTATCTGGATTTATTGTTGATACATCGCCCGGATCCGCTGATGGATGCCGACGAAGTCGCTGAGGCTTTCACTCAGTTGCACAAAAGTGGCAAAGTGAAACACTTCGGCGTTTCTAACTTCACGCCGGCGCAGTTTAGCCTGCTGCAATCACGCCTGCCGTTCACGCTGGTGACTAATCAGGTGGAAATTTCCCCGATCCATCAGCCTGCTATCCTCGACGGTACGCTAGATCTCTGCCAGCAGCTGCGCATCAAACCGATGGCGTGGTCCTGCCTGGGCGGTGGTCGTCTGTTCAGCGATGTTGAATTCCAGCCGCTGCGCGATGAACTTCAGAATGTGGCGAATGAATTAGGTGCCGATAATATCGAGCAGGTTGTGTACGCGTGGATCATGCGTTTGCCGTCTGAGCCATTACCGATCATCGGTTCCGGTAAAATCGAGCGGGTGAAATCTGCGTACAAAGCATTGTCCCTGGAAATGACCCGCCAGCAGTGGTTCCGCATTCGTAAAGCTGCGCTGGGCTACGACGTTCCGTAACCCATCGCTGTCTTAAGGTCAGGCGGGTTTTGCGGAGGTTATCGCAGGGCCCGCCGGACCGTTATCCGCCGAAATCGCCTGTTGCAGCTGCGACAGCGAGCAGTATAACCGCCAGATAACTCCAGCCAGTTCGCGCGCCGCCGGTTCAGGGTGATGCGCCAGTGAATTACTCATGCGCAACAACTCCGCCAGCGTCGCATCCAGATTCTCGTGGCTAACGCCGCGCTCCGTCATCACGCCTTTCAGACAGTGAATACAGACGTCACGCACTGCTGACAGCGGATCTGAACGGGTTTCCCATTCGCGCAGCTGCCAGACGATGTGGCTGCAGTTAAGCAGCACCACGCCCCAACGCAGCAACCAGGTACGGGAAAGCTGGTCTTTACTCTGATTGAGCTGGTTCATGCGGTGGTAAATCAGCGATTCAAACTGGAAATGGCTCAGCGACGGTTTACGGCTGAGCTGATCCATAAAGTCGCGACGCAGCGCACGAATAATGCGGCGACTTTTACGCTTATCCGAACTTGGTCGCAGTACCTGGAACGCAATCCCTGCCAGCATTACGCCCGCGATTTTCGCGACGCCATCGTTCATAAATGCCCCGTAGTCATAGTCCGGCGGGTTAGTCACCGCAAGAAATGAGCCCATGAAGACGATCATTTGCCCCCACAATCCGGCATAGCGTTTGTACTGCAATTTCATCATCTGCATGGTGACCAGCAATGGCAGGAAAAACGCGCAAAAGACCCAAAAATTATCGATCTGAATCATCAGCCCGAATTTGAGAATAAAACAGCCGATGAACAGCAAACCAAGCGATTTGATCAGTAGTGTCACGCTGCTGATAGGGGAACTGGTGGAGGAGTAAAGTACGCAGCTGACCGCCGTCAGCGCAACGGCACCGGAGCCAGAATCCCACTGCGTCGTCATCCAAAATGCGCAGCCGATCACGATGCACAGGAAGGTGCGCAGACCGTTATAGGCCGCTTCAACCGTATCGGTATGCTGCGCCAGATGGCTAATTTTTGGCGGCTGGAGCATCTCCGCTTCTGCGACGTTGGCATTTTCCACGCGGCGCAACCAACGCTCGCTGCGTAAATACAGCCAGCAAAAATCGCGTAAGCGCATCCAGAATGCCTGATGCCGGAAATCGGCAGTATCATTTGGTTTAATCAGTAAAAGGATTTGTGAGAGCCGGTACTTATCAGTGTGCGGATTACGCAGTTCGTCGAGCAATACGCTGAGGACGGGGGTGAGATTTTCCGGCAGCTGGGGCCAGTTCAGCAGCATACGACGCAGGCTGGAAATATAGCTGGTCATACGCAGTTGCTGATGAAGCAAATAATTGAGCACATTGTTCTGGCGGCGCAGCCGGTAATGGCTCCAGACGGCCTGAATGCGCAAAAGGTTCAGCGTCAGGATCTGGCCGATCAGTCCTTCATGGGAACTACGGATCTGATCATTAATTTCCGCGCTCCACAACAGTTGGGCATGTTCCAGAAGCTGTGTGTGCATTTTTCGCAGCGACGTGAGCAGGGCATCTCCGTCTGAGGTACTGGGAAGCACCATCATCATAAAACCGCCGCACAGAATGCCGGTGATCACTTCACCGACGCGCGCCTGAGCAATATCAAAAATTTGCGTCGTATCGGTGACGTTAACCGTGGAGAACGCGATGATCGCCGCCGTATAACCGGCGAGGGCGAAAGCGTAGGAGACATTGTTTTGATAGTGGTTGGAAATGTAAGTACACAGACCCAGCCAGCCTGCGATGGCGAAAGTGAACAGCCACGGCTCATTGAGACAATGACCGGCGATAAATACCGCACCGACTGCGCCAAGCAGGCTGCCGATAATACGGCCAATACTTTTACTGATGACGCCGCCAACCGTGGGAAAACTGACTACAGCAGCGGAAGTGAGCGCCCAATAGGGTTCATCCATCTGAAATTCAAAGGCGACCAGCAGTGAAAGCACCATCGCCAGGGAATTACGCAGGGCATAGCGCCATTGGCCGCCCGTGGCTTTTCCCCACGGGGTATTTTTCCATTCCAGCCAGGAGAAGTTCATGGTGTGGCCTTAATTAAGGATCGAAATTGTGCAGGTGGTTCCTGCGACCAGCACGGTATGCTCCGGCACATCCTGAAGCTTAATGCGCACCGGTACACGCTGTGCCAGACGTACCCACGGAACGTTCGGTTTAACATTCATCAATAGGTCATCAGAGACATCCTGACTCTGGTCGTAAATCGCCCGTCCAATACTTTCCACCTGACCTTTCAACGGGATATTGCCGTTGAATAAGGTGATATCAGCCAGCGCACCTTCACGGATATTCTTCAGCTTAGTTTCTTCGAAATAGCCCAGCACATAGAAAGAGTGAATATCCACCAGACCGACCAGCGGCGTACCGGTGGTGGCGTAATTGCCCTTACGCGTTTGCAGATTGGTGATATAACCGTCGGTTGGCGCAACAATATTGGTTTTGCTCAAATTCCATTGCGCCTGCTCTAATGATGACTGCGCAGCCTGATAAGCCGCCTGCATCGCTCTGGCGCTAATATTAGATTCATCGAGCGACTCTGCTGAAATAACATTTGTGCCCAGACCACGGCGGCGTGCGGCTTCATGGTTGGCTTTGGCTAAATCTGCGGCAGCTTTCGCCAGTTCGGCCTCGGCATTATTTACCGCAATTTTGAATGGCACCGGATCGAGACTGAACAGCGGATCGCCACTTTTCACGAACTGGTTGTCATGAATATTGATATCAATAATGCGACCGGACACTTCCGGCGTGATATCAACAATTTCGGCCCGTACTTTACCATCACGCGTCCATGGCGATTGCATGTAGTAATTCCACATCCACCATCCGGCACATATTGCGACGGCAAAAACCAGCACTGTTGAGAAGTATTTGAGGGTTTTGAATTTCATTTTCAGAGGTTCACCATGAGCAACAGTGCAGCACAAATAGAGATCACAAAAAGGGATAAATCCATCAACGTCGGATGCCAGACTTCACCGGAATAGATCCAATCACGCAGCACCCGATGTATCAAAAGCCAAAATACCAGTCCCAGTAAAAATGCTTTGAACATAGGGGGGAAATAAAGTGAGGCACCCAGCACTAAATCGGGGAGTGGGAAGCCTGCGTGAAACATTTGCGCATTCACAATATTAATCTCTGCCAGTGATTGTGTTATAAACGACGTTACCATTGGAAACAGACCTGCGGTTTCCGGGTGTAATAGTACCTGTCATTATATATTGAATTGTAATTTCTCGATTAAAGTTCCTAAAACTAAGCTAAACTCTGGGGAGTTATCTTAGCATGCTAATTATAAGGAGGGGATAATTGGAATCGAATCTTGGGTCAGATCTAGCACGATTAGTTCGTGCCTGGCGTGCGTTAATCGATGACCGGCTTAAGCCGTTAGAACTCACGCAAACTCATTGGGTAACACTGCATAATATCAATATGTTACCTCCAGAACAGTCACAAATTCAGCTGGCGAAAGCCATTGGGATTGAGCAGCCTTCTCTGGTTCGTACGCTGGATCAGCTCGAAGAAAAAAAGTTGATTACCCGGCAGACCTGCGCCAGCGATCGCCGTGCCAAACGCATCAAACTCACGGAAGAATCCGCGCCGATTATCCACAAAATGGAGACGGTAATTGACTCTACCCGCAAAGAAATTTTGTCCGGTATGTCAGCGGCAGAAATTGAACAACTGGGCGGAATGTTGTCCCGGCTGGAAAAAAATATTGCTTCACTGCAAAGCAAATCATAAGAAACAGATTTCTTTTTACGTCACACAGCCTTGTTTCAGCCCTGATTTCAAAAAGGGTTATCCATAAAAAAACCGAAGCCATTGGCTTCGGTTTTTTGGTTTCAGGCTGCATTGCAGCTGAGAAGACTCAGGCGCCTGGAGACACTGTAATGGTGCTGCCACTGCTCGCCATGCTGACACGCTGGCCGACGCTGAATTTAGTCGGGCCGGCTTTCTGAACAACCTGAATAGTGGTGCCGTCATCACGACGGATTTGCAGTTCTACACCGTTAGAACGGTTAAGGTTACTTTGTACACCCTGACCAGCAACGCCACCGGCGACTGCGCCTGCCGCGGTCGCCAGACTACGACCGGTACCACCACCCACGGTGTTGCCGAGGAAACCACCTAATACGGCACCGCCCAGCGCACCGATGATGTTGGAATCATCGCCACCCTGGATCTGCACCGCACGGGTAGAAACGATGGTGCCGTAAGTGACCTGCTGGATTTGTTTTGCCTGCGAAGAAGAATATACATCGCCAGACAGAGAGTTATCGCTGACGCAGCCAGCAAGGGAAACGCCGGCAAGTGCGACGACAAGTAAACGCTTAATCATAAATAGCTCCTTTAAGATGCTGCTGCACTTCTGACAGGGTAGCGACAACAACAGAGAAAAACTGACACACAGTTCAACATCACTGTCGAGGCTGTCATTTACCATATTCACTTAACTGTCTTCAAGTATAACGAAGTTCTCTTCAACTAATAATAAACGCAGGTTTAAGTTTAAGACAGCTTTGTGTGAAATCAAAAACACCGCTGTTTAACATACTGAGTGCTTGTTTTTACATCACGGATAAATTGAAAAAGACGGTATCGTGAGATGAAAAACACGGGGTCATCACAGGGTATGATAAAAATTCAGTAATTCATGGTGTTGTGATCTGAATTCGGCCTACTCTGTGAGATAGCCAGTCAGGGCCTTTTTACTGAGGAATGAAGAATGTTATCTATGAAGTCGGGTCGCTACATCGGGGTGATGTCTGGCACCAGCCTCGATGGCGTTGATGTCGTGCTGGCTGCTATCGACGAACGTATGGTCGCACAGCAGGCAAGCTATTCGCATCCCATTCCCCTCGCACTTAAAAACGCTGTGCTCGGGATGTGTCAGGGGCAACAGGTGACGCTGGAGCAGGTCGGCGCGCTGGATACCCAGCTGGGCATTCTCTTTGGTGAAGCGGTGCAGGGGTTGCTGAAAAGCGCGGGTATTTCACCGGAGGAAGTGACGGCGATCGGCTGCCACGGTCAGACGGTCTGGCATCAGCCAAAAGGCGACACCACATTTTCGATGCAGCTCGGTGATAACAACCGCATTGCGGCTATGACCGGGATTACGACCGTCGGCGATTTCCGCCGCCGTGATATGGCATGGGGCGGGCAGGGCGCGCCGCTGGTGCCCGCATTTCATCAGGCCTTGCTGGCCGATCCGGCCGAGAGGCGGATGATCCTCAATATCGGCGGCATTGCCAATCTTTCCATGCTGCTGCCGGGACAGCCGGTACGCGGCTATGACACCGGCCCCGGTAATATGTTGATGGACGCCTGGATTTCACGCCATCAGAATCAGCCTTACGACAAAGGCGCCCAATGGGCGAGTCAGGGGCGGGTGAATTTACGGCTGTTACAGCAAATGCTTTCCGACTCTTATTTTGCCGAACCTGCGCCGAAAAGCACCGGGCGCGAATACTTCAACATGTCGTGGCTGGAGAAGCAGCTGGCGCGCGGCCCTGAAGTGTCTGCGGTGGATGTTCAGGCGACGCTGACAGAACTGACGTCGGTGAGCATCGCCGAACAGGTTCAACTGACCGGCGGCTGCGATCGTCTGATGGTCTGCGGCGGCGGCGCACGCAACCCGCTACTGATGGCGCGCTTATCCGCGATGTTGCCGGGCACCGAAGTTTGCACCACCGATGCTTTTGGCATCAGTGGCGACGACATGGAAGCTCTGGCCTTCGCCTGGCTGGCGTTCCGCACGTTATCCGGCCAGTCGGGCAATCTGCCGTCAGTGACCGGTGCCAGTCGGGAAACCGTGCTCGGAGCCATCTATCCGGTGGTTTCTTCCCGCACCTGATGCGTTCTCGGTTTTATCTCAATGTGCTGCGCCAGCGGGCGTGGTACATATCGGAGATAGACCAAAAACATTCAGGGAGTCACAGATGAAAAAGGCGATTTTCGCTGCTTTAGCAGGATTAACGCTGGCCGGATGTAGCCAGTTTCAACATCAGGCTGAAAGCCCGACGCAGGAATTACATTATCAGTGCGGCACCTTGCCGCTGACGGTCACACTGGATAAACCTGCACGGCAGGTGAGCATGGTGCTTGATGGTGAACAGCTGAAACTGAAACAAGTGGAATCGGCGTCCGGAACGAAATACAGCGACAGCCATTACACCTTCTGGTCCAAAGGCAATCAGGCCTTCGTTCAGCGCGGTGATAACGTGATCATCGATGACTGTGTTCAAAAGTCTTAATTCAGCCCCATTTACTTTCTAAAACCCCGCGTCAGGAACGTTGAGATCCTGACGCGGCGGGTGCACAATGCAGTTACCTTCCTGTTGATACGCAATTGAATCCATATGGCTGATAATAATGAATTTGATGTTGCCGACTCGCGTCGTGAATACACGCGTGGCGGGCTGCGTCGTGCCGATCTGACGCCCAAACCGCTGCCATTATTTGAGCACTGGCTGAAACAAGCCTGTGAGGCCAAACTGGCCGATCCCACGGCGATGGTGGTGGCTACGGTTGATGAGAACGGGCAGCCGTTCCAACGGATCGTGTTACTCAAGCACTACGATGAAAAAGGGCTGGTGTTCTACACCAAT
This sequence comes from Rahnella inusitata, assembly GCF_003263515.1. Lineage (GTDB taxonomy): Bacteria > Pseudomonadota > Gammaproteobacteria > Enterobacterales > Enterobacteriaceae > Rahnella > Rahnella inusitata. The sequence goes on from NZ_JYDE01000032.1 coordinate 24,554, forward strand.
CTGGGCAGCCGCAAAGCACAACAGCTGGCACTGAATTCGCACATCAGCCTGCTGTTCCCGTGGCACATGCTGGATCGCCAGGTCATCGTACTCGGTCAGGCCGAACGTCTTTCCACGCTGGAAGTGATGAAATACTTCACCAGCCGCCCGAAAGACAGCCAGATCGGCGCGTGGGTGTCCCAGCAGTCCAGCCGGATTTCGGCGCGTGGCGTGCTGGAAAGCAAGTTCCTCGAACTGAAACAAAAGTTCAGCAAAGGCGAAGTGCCGTTACCGAGCTTCTGGGGTGGTTTCCGTGTGAAAGTGGATTCTATGGAGTTCTGGCAGGGTGGCGAACACCGTCTGCACGATCGCTTCATTTATCAGCGCGATGCCGAAGAAAGCGAAACTGGCTGGAAAATAGACCGTCTCGCCCCCTGAACGAACAAAATGATGCGAATTCCTAGCGCTCGGGCGATGAGCGCTTTATTCTATGGCGTCCCCCGTAATGGTGAGAGAAAAGGCACATGCGCGGCATGATGCCGGACACGTATCTGCACACATTCAGTACATAATTCTTAGTACATACAAACGGAGTCTTTGATGGCGAGCAGCAACCTGATTAAACAACTGCAAGAGCGGGGCCTCGTTGCCCAGGTGACGGATGAAGAAGCGTTAGCAGAGCGACTGGCGCAAGGGCCAATTGCACTCTATTGCGGTTTCGATCCTACCGCAGACAGCTTGCATTTGGGTCATCTGGTGCCATTGCTTTGCCTGAAGCGTTTCCAGCTCAGCGGCCACAAACCTGTGGCACTGGTGGGCGGCGCGACTGGCCTCATCGGCGATCCAAGTTTCAAAGCTACCGAACGTAAGCTCAATACCAATGAAACCGTAAACGAATGGGTTGAGAAAATCCGTCATCAGGTTTCGCCTTTCCTTGATTTCAATTGTGGTGAAAACAGCGCGATTACCGCAAATAACTACGACTGGTTCGGCGGCATGAACGTGCTGACTTTCTTGCGTGATATCGGTAAACATTTCTCTGTTAACCAGATGATCAACAAAGAAGCGGTGAAACAGCGCCTGAATCGCGATGACAGCGGTATTTCCTTCACCGAGTTTTCTTACAACCTGTTGCAGGGTTACGACTTCTCCGAGCTGTACAGCCGCCATGAAGTGGTGCTGCAAATCGGGGGTTCCGATCAGTGGGGTAACATCACATCGGGTATAGATTTAACCCGTCGTATGCACCAGAAGCAGGTCTTTGGCCTCACCGTTCCGCTTATCACTAAAGCAGACGGCACCAAATTCGGTAAGACCGAGGGCGGCGCAGTCTGGCTGGATCCGAAGAAAACCAGCCCGTACAAATTCTACCAGTTCTGGATCAACACCGCTGACGCCGACGTTTACCGTTTCCTGAAGTTCTTCACCTTTATGAGCATTGAAGAGATCAATGCACTGGAAGAAGAAGACAAAAACAGCGGCAAAGCCCCGCGCGCGCAGTACGTACTGGCGGAAGAAGTCACCGGCATGGTACACGGCGAAGAAGGTCTGGCCGCGGCGAAACGCATCACCCAGAGCCTGTTCTCCGGCTCCCTGAGCGAAATGACCGAAGTCGATTTCGGCCAGCTGGCGCAGGACGGCCTTGAGTTGTTTGAAGTGCCGCGTGATACCGATCTGCAACAGGCGCTGGTGATTGCCGGTATGGCACCGTCCAAAGGACAGGCGCGCACCATGATTTCCTCAAACGCCGTATCCGTTAATGGCGAAAAACAGACAGACACTGAATACAGCTTTGCTGACAGTGATCGCCTGTTTGGCCGTTACACTCTGCTGCGTCGCGGTAAAAAGAACTACACCCTGCTGCTCTGGGCATAAGCTTTACGACCGGCATCATGAGGGGCTCAACGGCCCCTCATTATTGCCAAGACATCTCAGTCATTCCGCCATCTTCCGATGACGTTGCTATCGGTAATTCCTCATGAAAAGCATTCTTTCGATCCAGTCACACACCGTTTTTGGTCACGCCGGTAACAGCGCGGCGGAATTTCCTATGCGTCGCATGGGCGCAAACGTTTGGCCTCTGAATACGGTTCAATTTTCTAACCATACACAATACGGCCACTGGACGGGTTGCGTAATGCCAGCCAGCCATTTGACTGAAATCGCGCAGGGTATCGGTGAAATTGATCGCCTGAAAGATTGCGACGCTGTGCTGAGCGGTTACATCGGCTCGCCTGAGCAGGGCCAGAGTATTCTGGAGATAGTACGAAGGGTGAAAGCGGCGAATCCGGATGCCTGGTATTTTTGCGATCCGGTAATGGGCCATCCTGAAAAAGGCTGTATCGTCGCGCCGGGCGTGGCGGAGTTTCATTGCAATCAGGCCTTAATCAACTGCGACATAATCGCGCCAAATCTGCTGGAGCTGGAATTACTCAGCGGCCACGCAGTGGCAAGCGTCGAAGAGGCCGTCGCCACCGCGCGTGAGCTTATCGCCAAAGGCCCGAAAATCGTGCTGGTGAAACATCTGAGCCGCGCTGGCTATCACAGTGACCGCTTTGAAATGTTGCTGGTGACGGCAGAAGAAGCCTGGCATATCGATCGTCCGCTGGTGGATTTTGGCGTGCGTCAGCCGGTCGGCGTGGGTGATCTGACCAGCGGTTTACTGCTGGTGAACTTGCTGAAAGGCGAAGCACTGGATAAAGCCCTGGAACATGTGACAGCTGCGGTGTACGAAGTGATGCTGGCAACACACGCGATGGGCGAGTACGAACTGCAAATCGTCGCCGCACAGGACAAAATGGTAAACCCGGAACATCATTTCCCGGCCGTTAAGCTGTAATAAAAATCTTAAAGCCTGATTAATAAAAACGCCCCGCGCTGAGTCAGCCGGGGCGTTTTTTTATGCTTCTACGAAAACTTATTTCAGACCTTCAGCCGTCAGGGCAGCATCAACTGCCGAACGTGCGGCCACGCGATCCAGATATGTATTCAAATCGGTCAGCGCGCTCAGATCGAATTTCAGCGCTTTAGCCCAACCCATCACGGTAAACAGGTACGCATCAGCCACGCAAAAACGTGCGCCCAGCAGGAATTGATTTCCTTTCAGTGATTCATTCACGTAGGCAAATTTTTTGCTCAGCGCTTCACGGGTGAGGGTTTTGAACTCTTCCGGCGTTTTCGGATTAAACAGCGGCGAGAAACCCTTGTGCAGTTCGGTGGCAATATAGTTCAGCCATTCCAGCGCGTGATAACGGGCAGGTGTGCCTGGTTCCGGCATCAGCTGGCGGTCAGGTTTCTGATCGGCAATGTATTGCACAATCGCCACGCCTTCAGTCAGGATGCTGCCGTCGTTGAGCAACAGCGTCGGGATCTGACCCTTTGGATTGACTGTCAGAAAATCGTCACCGGTCTCGGTTTTTTTGGTCGCTAAATCCACTTTCTCGATGCTGAAATCCAGATCGGCTTCGCGAAGAATAATATGTGGGGAAAGGGAACAGGCACCGGGCTTATAGTACAGTTTCATAATCACTCCATCTGATAAGTAATCAGGCAACCCCGGGAACGCTCCGGTTCACGGGGCAGCGACAGGGTATAGACAAACTGCTTCTATCCTAGAACCGGCGGGAGCAAAAGTCAGTGTTTTAATTGCGTCTGATAACACAAAGTTACGGCGTGGTGAACGTTGCGCCGTTCGCCACACCATCAGATTTAGCGGGAGTGCTGATTAAGATAGTTGCGGATCGCCGTTTCGACATTTTCCGGCGCAGGCAACATCGGCGAACGAAGTTCGTTTGCCATCAACCCGTCCAGCGACAGGGCGAACTTAATCGCTGCCGGATTGGGGGCGGAAAACATCAGGCGGATCATGGGCAACAGGCCGAAGAAAGTTTGGCGGGCAGCGATCAGATCGCCTTCTTTAAACTGTTTGATCAGTGCGACAAACTCTTCCGGGAAGATATGTGACGAGGCAGCAATCGCGCCCGCGCCGCCCAGACTGAGGGTGGAGAAAATCTGTACATCTTCGCCGCACAGGACATCCAGCTCACCGTCAGCAATCAGCGACAGCGTCAGATCAATGCTGCCGCCGCAATCTTTGATGGCCGTAATGCGCGGGTGCTTCGCCAGCTGGCGCAGAGTATCGAGTTCCATCTGTACGCCGGTGCGGTAGGGAATATTGTAGAGCATCACCGGAACGGAGGCGTTATCGGCAATTTCAGTGAACCAGGCTACCAGCGCTGGCTGGGAAGGGCGAATGTAATACGGTGCCGGCACCAGAAAACCGGCGACCGGACGGCGGGAAATCGCGTCCTGCATCTCGCGGATCACCGGCATATGGGTGCCGGACAGCCCCATGATCACCTGATTTCCCGGTACGATTTCCAGTACAGCATCCAGTACCTGCAATTGTTCTTCTTTGGTTAGCATCGGTGCTTCACCGGTGGTACCGCAGACGACAACGCCGTCGACGCCCCGTTTGAGCATCCGGGTGCACAAGGATTTCAGTGCAGAAAAGTCGATCTCGCCCTGACGAAAGGGTGTGACCAGTGGAACCCAGATACCTGAAAACGATGACATGTTGTATTTCCTTAAACGGCGTAATTGATCAGCCTCAGATCATGTCAGTAAAACAGGGACGAGCGCCAATTGAATGAATTAATAAGGTGTTTTGAGTTATCTATGACGCTTATGAGAGCCTGACTTAACTGCTGGCTAAGATATCCATTTCGGCGCCCAACAGCGTTTTCAAAACCTCTACCGGCACCGGGCGTGAAAAAAGATACCCCTGAAGATGCGAGCAACCCGCTGATACTAAAAAGGATTTTTGCAGCTGATTTTCAACGCCTTCTGCAATGACGTTGAGATGCATTTTATTGCCGAGCTGAGAGACTGCGGTGACGATGGCGGCAGTATCATTCACTTCTGTGACGTACTGCACAAACGACCGGTCGATTTTCACGCTGTCGACCGAGATATCCTTGAGCAAACTGAGGCTGGAATACCCGGTACCGAAATCATCCAGTGATATTTTCACCCCCAGCTTACGCAGTTCCATGAGGTGACTGAGGCTGGTGGAGTTCGCATTCATCACCGAGGTTTCGGTCAGTTCGAGTTCAAGGCGAGAAGTCGGGAAACCCTCTTCGGCCAGCAACGCCTGGATCCGCGCGCCGAAATCGGGCTCACCCAGTTGCACCGCCGAAACGTTGATCGCCAGATTGAGCTGATTGAAGGGTTTTATATCCCGGCAGGCCTGCCGCAGAACAATTTCACCCAGCTGAATGACCAGACCGGTCTCTTCGGCGAGCGCAATAAACTGTACCGGAGACACCGCGCCCAGCACGCCGTGATTCCAGCGCGCCAGCGCTTCCACGCACACCACTTTCTCATCACGACTGCGCAGGATCGGCTGATAGACGCAGGTCAGATCGCCTTCTCTGGATAACGATTCGGCCAGCGCTTTGACCATGATGCGTTTGCTGACGGTGCTGGCATCGAGTAATTCTGAATAAAACGAGAAAACATTTTTACCGCGCTGCTTGGCTTCGAGAAGGGCGGTATTCCCGCGACGCATAATTTCACCGGCGGTAATATTTTCAGCGCCAAACATGACAATCCCGAAGGAGAGTGTGATCAGCGGATTAGCGCGCGTCAGCGTAAAAGGCTGACGCATCATGACCAGTATTTCCAGTGCAAGATTATGCGTCATTTCACTGGTCGGACTGTCGCGCAGAATAATTGAAAATTCATCGCCGCCTATGCGCGAAACGATACCGGATATCCCGACTTCATTGCGCAGACGCTGGCCAAATTCACATAAAATAGCGTCGCCAGCCTGATAACCGTAGGTATCGTTGATGTAATTAAAGTCATTGAGATTAAGCAGGAATAGGGCGTAGGTTTCCGGACGATACATCCGTTGTGCGGCAATCTGGCTGAGTTCTTCATTTAATGCGGTACGGTTTGGCAGGCCAGTTAATACATCATGGCGCGCCAGATAGCGGATCTGCGCCTCGGAATTTCGCAGCAGCGAAATATCCATGATTGAGGTGAGAATATAATGCCGCTGCTCAAGCGTGACGCGGGATTTCCTCACCAGCACATTGCGTCGTTTTCCGGCAGGGTCAATCATCGTTTCTTCATGAACCGTTTTTTCACCGGTTGCCAGTATCTCAATATCGCGCTCGCGCTGACGTGCGGCCTGTTCAGGGTCGGTGAAGAAGGAGACGTCTTCACCAATCAGTTCTTCACGCGAACGACCATAAAATTCGCTGGCTTTCTGATTAAGAAATACCAGTTTACGCAGATCGTCTTTTAATACTGTCGCTTCGGGAAGGGCATCGAGAACTGCCTGGCATATCGCAATATCAGTAAGCATGAGAGAAATACCCCGAGCAGAAAATGAAGGTGATGTGGCCCGGCTGTTCGGGCAATAACTTCATCAGGTTTTTGCAATTATTACTCACAAATGGATGAGAATATTAAGGTTGTTTTTAAATTCTAAAATTCAATTGGTTATCATGTGCTAAGTAAAGTATTCAACATTTTATTCGGGTGAATAACGATCAATTAACCCCTGTGCGTTTTTTTCAGGACGATAACGTTATTTTCCCTGCCCGTCGTCGAAAAACTGACCGGTGAATATAACATTTCGGAATTTCTTTATGACGTCAGGAAGGTATTTGGTAAAGGTGTGAAAGTGCATGACTACGTCTGTTCAGACTAAAGATCTTTCTTAGTGCCGAACTTTTTATCCCACTCACGTCGGTATCCGCGTGATTGCTTACGGCCTTTCAGCCACAGAACGGTACAAACAATGCAAACCCCTGCGGAGAAGACGATGTTACGCATATCCTGATCGTAGAAAATCACCAGGACGCAGTCGAGCGCAGCCACGATGGCGAACCATTTGTGCATATGAGACTGACGACGGGTTTCGGCATTGATGCGTTTTAACTGACGTCCTTCATCCAGGACTTTTCGTTTTTCCATCGGCTTTTCCTGGTGAGTTGGGCGAGTCATCGGGGTGAGGGCTGAAAACGTGCTTGTTAAGAATAGCAAATTGGCTGTCTCATTTCCTTATCGTTATTTTCGTCTGGTGATTGATTTCCCAGCGGCGCGTAGAGTATCTTTTAGGAATTATCTTAATTCTCGGTGAGAAAATGAGCGACTCGTCTTCACGAAAGATTGTTGATGGTGCCAACATTTATCAGGATTTTGAAACCCGTTTTTATGAATGGGAAGACGGGATGTCGAGCGCCGGTTTTAAACTGGAGCTGCCAGACAAAAACCGTGAAGAGTTTGACTGGGGCGTCACCGGTTATAACTTTGGCCGCGTGATTGGTGGGGTGTTGACGGTCAGTGAACACGACATTAACCGCCAGTACGGCAACCTGTTCTCGATGCCCGATCATATCGTGATTTTTATCGTCATTATCGGCGGAATGGACTGCCTGTGTTTTGGCGAGCGTTTTCAACTGTCACAGGGCGACATCCTGATCCAGGATATGTCGCAGCCGATACAAATCCACGTTTATCCGGGGGATGTAAAACCGCGTCTTGGTACCTATCAGTACATCATTATGCCCAAGCACAGCCTGAATTTTAATGTGGATATCGCCTCGCTGCACGGCAAGCGTCTTCCTGCGTCATCGCCGGTGAATATTATTTTACGCAATCACTTCGCGACCATGGTCCAGGTTTTTGATCAGATGACTGAGCAGGAAGTACTTAGCACCGGCGAAGGCGCCGCATCGGTCTTTCTGCAAACGTTGCATCTGGTCGCCGGTAAAAAAGTGGAGCATCCTTTCGAGCAAAGCGCACGGCTTGAACGCATCTGTCTGCACATTGAAAAGCATCTGAGCAAGCCGATCGGCATTGATGCACTGTGTAAACATTTTGCGATTTCCCGCTCAGGTTTATATCGTTTGTTCGAACCGCTTGGCGGTATTGCGCAGTTTATCCGCAGCCGCCGCGTGCTGCTGGCGAAGCGTCTGTTGCGCACATCGTCAATGTCTGATCAAAGCCTGGCCGCGATTGCCCGTCACTGCGGCTTAGAACTGAGCGTGCTGCGCCGGTATTTCCATGAGTTTTACGGAGCCACGCCGTCGGAGATGCGCGACCGATTCCGTCGCGACGCCGAGCAATCGGGGCATCCTGGCGCTACACATGTCAACTGGGTCAGTTCCCTTTAATGAATTGATTTTCCACTCATTGTTTAAAGATTGTTAATTAATTAGTTTTTTTATGATCTGTCACTATTCTGATTTTTGCCCGCAATGGGTGGAATGAGCGCCGTTTTTACGGGTAAACGCAGTAGACTTGCTGAGTTGTCCAACGGTAATCATTGAGAGTCCATCATGTTAGTCCCTCAGCAGGCAGTAGATGAACAGGCGCGTCTGACCATTCTGGCGTCTCTGGGCATACTGGATTCGCCCAGAATCGAGGAGATAGACCGCATCACCCGCATGGCTGCCCGGCAGTTTCAGGCTAAAGCGGTAGTGGTCTCACTGATTGACGCGGAGCGTCAGTGGTTTTTATCCCAGACCGGCCTGAATATTAATCAGTCGCCCCGCGATACGTCTTTTTGCGGCCACACCATTTTGGGCTCCGAACCGCTCATTGTCAGAGATGCCAGACTGGACCTGCGCTTTCACGATAATCCGCTGGTAGCGGGAGATCCGCATATTGTGTTTTATGCCGGCTGCGCGCTGTATTCCAAGGAAGGTGTGGCACTCGGATCCTTTTGTCTGCTCGACGACCAGCTGCGTGGATGGAGCGATGAAGACCAGCAGACATTGCTGGATATGACGGCGCTGGTGCAAAGTTACATCCTGCATCTTGAGAACCGTCAGTACACCGCCACCGTCGAAGACAATCTGGCCAAAAGTGAAGCCCTGTTTGAGCAAACTTTTGCACATGCGGCGGTGGGATTCTCGCTGGTGGCGCTCGACTGGCGCTGGCTGCGCATCAATCCGCAAGTCTGCAATATGCTGGGCTATGCCGAATATCAGTTGCGCGCCTGCCTGTTGCATGACGTCACCCATGCCGACGATGTGTACGCTGAAAACATTCTCATCCCCCGCTTGCTCTCTGGCGAAATCAACAGCTTCAGTGTCGAAAAACTTCTGCAACGCGCCAATGGCAGCACGCTCTGGGTCACACTCACCGCCTCGCTGGTGCGTAACGCCGCAGGCGAAGCGCACCACTACATTGTGGTCATCAGCGATATCACCGAGCGCAAGCACATCGAACAGGCGCTGTATTCGCTGCAGGGTGACCTTGAGCGGCGGGTCGCTGCGCGGACCATCGAATTGCAGGTGGCGATGGATCAGCTGCATCAGGAGATTGCCCAGCGTCTGACGCGCGAGCGGGAACTCACCGAAAGTAAAAATCGCCTGCGCGCAATCACCGATAATATTCCGGCTCTGATCTGCCATGTAGATGCCAGTGAGCAGTACACCTTTGTGAATCACTTCCATGCAAACTGGTACGGCGTTGAAGAGGAAAAAGTCCGCGGGCAGCAGGTGCGCGATGTGATGGGCTACGCGACTTATCAGGTCATTCAGCCCTTTATCCGTCAGGTTTTGCAGGGGCAGACTGTCAGCTACGAAATTGAATTGCCGGAAGACTCAGGGCACGGCACGGGCGGCGTTTTACACACAACGCTTATTCCCTGCGACGATGTACGTAACGGCTATTACGGACTCTCAACGGATATCACCGAGATAAAGAAACTTCAGGCGCAGCTGGAGTTCGAAGCAAACCATGATTCCCTGACCGGCCTGCCTAACCGCCGGGCGTTCCAACAATCTCTGATTTACGCTGCCAGACAACAAGAAAAGGCAGACAAAGATATCGCATTGCTGTTTTTGGATATTGATAATTTTAAAGCGTACAACGACACCTACGGGCACGAATTTGGCGATTTGGTTCTTAAATTCTTCGGGCATACCCTGCGCGACAATTTGCGTTCGCAGGATATCGTCGCACGTCTGGCGGGCGATGAATTCACCGTTTTATTGAGTCATCTGGGCAACACTGAAACTGACGTCAGCCGTATCTGTATTGATCTGATAGGCGCGCTCGGTTCGATAGAAAAAGTCGCCGGTATACCGGTGGCGCTGTCTGCGAGTATCGGCGTCGCCGTCGGGCGTGCGCGTCAGCCGCTCATGCCTGAAACCCTGATGGCCCGCGCAGATGCTGCAATGTACCGGGCTAAACAGGGAGGGAAGGGACGTTATTATCTGGGGTGAGTGCGATACTGAAATATCAGGTTTTGATGATGATTTTAGTGGTCTTCTCGGTATAGCAAACGGCGTTTTCCGGGATGCTTTTATTGATGTAAGACATCGCCCCGACCACGACATTTTTGCCGATAGTAATGTCGTTACCTATGATGCAGCAATTCGCGCCGATATCCACATTATCGCCAATCAACACGCTTGTGCCGCCGATATCCTCTTTGATACCGATCGTGGTGTTTTGCCTGATCCGGACATTTTTCCCTATAACGCAATAGGGGTTAATCACAATGCCCGTCAGGTGAGGCAGCCTGATCCCTTCGCCAATTTGCGCGCCCAGCATAATTTCGATGCTGTACTTTTTGATGAGTGAGAAATTGATCTTCCGCGCACGGCTTTTACAAAAATGGCTGTCAGTGGAATAGAGGTAACTCGCAATTCTCCACCAAAAGATATACCGGTGATGAGGCTGTTTAATACACCTGACAAAGATGCGTCGCCAGGAAAATGACTTTTTGTTTTTCAGTATATCAGCAGCCAGATAGCGGGTGAGTTGTTCGTATTTGCTGTAATTCTGGCTCATCAGAAAAGGTCCGGTTTGGTAAGTTTTAACTTACACAATCCTAACACAATGAAGACGTTTGCTAAATTCCTCCCAAAAAAACGCCTCCCGGAGGAGGCGTTCGTCAACCATCATCAAAAGCGCTCTGCGATTATTTCGCGGAAGCCAGCTCAGGTTGTTTTTCGTCAGTGTCGCGATCCAACGTCATGCGGTGCAGTTTAGACGCGGTCACCAGCATCAGCACGGCAATCACAGCGGTCGCCATACCAATCTGCAGGAACACATGGCTGTAAATCGACAGAGATGCGTGGGCATCTTCAATGTCCGCAGGAACAGCGGTCAGGTTCGCCACGTAGCCTGCGATAATCGCTGCCGCAGCAGTCGTCAGGAACCATGCGCCCATGATGAAGCCCATCAGACGTTGCGGAACCAGTTGTGCCACCATCGCCAGACCCAGACCCGAAATCATCAGCTCACCGATACTTTGTAACGCATAGCTCAGTACCAGCCAGTTAACGGAGACGATACCGTGTTCGTTAGCAAGGCTTGCACCCCACGGCAGCACCAGGAACGCACCGGAACACAACACCATACCGATCGCAAATTTGTGCGGCATTGGCATACGGTCACCGACTTTGGTGTAAACCGCGGCCAGCAACGGGCTGGCAACCATGATCCAGAACGGGTTCAGTGCCTGGAACTGCTCTGGCTGGAAGCTGATACCCAGCAGATCGTGACCCACATTATGGATCGCGAAGAAGTTCAGGGAAGTTGGCATTTGGCTGTACAGCACGAAGAATACAACGGCTTCCATCATCAGCAGGAAGGCCACAATCATCTTACGACGTGCAATGCCTTTCATCGCGAAAGTTTCTTTCGCAAAAACAATGATGATCCCGATAGAAACGACCGCCAGAACCATACGTGCGATGGTTTGGTTATGCAGCAACCAGCTGGAAATGAACACCAGTGCCACAACGCCGACCAGTACCATCAGCAGCTTTTGGAATTGCAACGGTTCGAAGTCCGGTTTTGAACCCTGACGTTTTACCCATTTGCGGCAGAACATGAAGTTCACGATAGTGATCAGCATACCGACGACGCTCAGGGAGAACGCGACGCTCCAGCCGTACTTCGCTGCTAACCACGGGGTGGCAAGCATGGAGAAGAATGAGCCGATATTGACCGACATATAATACATGGTGAATGCGCCATCAAGACGCGGGTCATCTTTTTCATAGCAGGTAGAAAGCAATGAGGATGGATTTGCTTTAAACAGGCCGCTGCCGACGGCGATGGTCGCCATACCCAGATAAACCCAGAAGACTTCGTGGTTGGAATACGCAACGAAGGAATAACCTAATGCCAGCACAATCGCGCCCAGCACGATGACGCGTTTGGAACCCAGCACTTTATCACCCAACCAGCCACCGATAGCCACGAAGCCGTAGACCAGCGCACTGAAGGATGAGAACAGGGTGATCGATTCCGCTTCACTCAGGCCAAGTTGCTTGACCAGGTAAACCGCCATGATCCCTTGCAGGCCGTAATAACCAAAACGTTCCCAAAGTTCGATGGAGAAAATCAGGTAAAACGCTTTTGGCTGTTTGAAGGCGTTCAGACTCACGCTTTCGTTGTTAGGTGTTTTGTTTGCAGTTGACACTCGTACCTCTGTTTATTCCTTCCGGCCGTATGGCGGAAACGCATAAGTGGCGCGAATTAAGCACCCTTTGCATTGTTATAAGATGGGATGACGGCAGGTAATGTTCACTATCTTCGTAAATGAGGCAAGGAGTTTGACATATTCGGTTACATATAACTTTTCCGTACTGATTAAACTGTGTTCGAAATGTTATGCAGAATTAACGTTTATGTTTTTGAAATAGACAATGCGAATATGTTGTATGAATAATCATCTCTAAATGCATATATCTTTTGTTTTTTCAGAGCGTTTAAAGGTGGCTTCATTCACTCGTTAAAATTGAATATGCAGTGAATAAATCTGCTTTAGCGTGCATATGCGTTACTTTATCCATGAGAGACGGGGCATAAAAGGGAAGTGGAAAACGATAAACAGGGTAATGTGATCTGCTTCTCGTTTTAACACTAAATTTTCGATTGAAAATAAGATTAGTACGACTTAGAGCGGTTAAACGGCGGGGTCATTTACAATTGGAGTCTCAGGCAGGGGGAAATCCTGCCTGAGTTGAAGAATAAAGCATCAGTGGGAAAGTCTGGAAATTAGCCGATCATTGACTCACTGTATCGCCCAGCGTTTGGATCAGACGATTTGACCAGCTGAACAATGCGGCCGTCAGCAAAATATCCAGAGATTGCGTGGCAGTGTAGCCCGCGTCAGAAAGCCCGTGCAGCAGTCGCGCATCAAAACGCTCGGGAGTCCGGGTCAGGGCAATCACGCTTTCCAGTAAGGCCGCTTCTGCGCTGCCAGCCTGTTTCTGCGAAACCGCATCCACCACCTCGTCACGATAAGTCGCTTCAAACAGCTGTTCGATTAATTCCGTACGGCCTTCAGCTTCCAGATACAACCGGCCGTGGATCCCCGCGCAGTACAAACAACCATTAAGCTCTGAAGTGGCCACCGCCGCGAGTTCGCGCCACGCGGCTTTAGGGCGCTCGCCCGCCTGCATAATGTTGTTAAACACGGCGGAAAATTCGCTCAGTGCATCGGCGTTGTGTACCAGTAAGGTGTAGAAAGAAGAGGAGCGGGCGTCCGGTGCAATCAAATCCAGCACATCCTGCTGATGCTGACTGGCACTTTCGGGAGCGACTTCCGGCAGCCGCGAGGACCATTGCAACATCGCCAGAGAATACCCTTTCTGCTCGCAACCTTCCGGAGAAGGGAAGCCCGGCAATACCGCTGCCGCCCGGCCACGGAGTCCGTTCAAAATGGCCAGTACGCGCGCCTGATAACTCACAAAACCGATCAGCTGGGTAAAGGTCACAATGTCCTGTGTGCTCAGGCCCACGTCATTGAGCTGGCTCAGCATAGGCGGGGTAATTAAGGTCGGCTGGGTGGCGAGTAATCTGGCGAACTGAGTGATATGGGTCTGGCGGATGTTACTTTCACGGGAGGCGTCAGGGCTGGAGAGCGGGGCGAGGCGTGCGGCGTAATGGCTACAAAGTGGCTGTACGCCGCTCACCTGCGCGACGGTCAGCGCGCTGCTCAGCCGGTCATATAAAGATAGCGTCTCGGTGCGGGAAACCTTCAGGCTGTCGGGAAAAAGCACGTCGTAACAGGCGCGGGAGGCATTCAGTAATCCCTGACGCTCATGAATCAGCGAGCGCAGCGTCGGGTCGAGTTGTGCATCTTGCCCGAGCAGAAAGCGATCCTGTGCCAACGCAGCGTGCGGATCAAGCGGCAGATGACCCTGCTGGCTGGATTGAGTTTCGTGATACCAGCCGCTGTGCGCGGCCTTGCGTTGTTGTTCCATGAACGGGTCCTTTGCTTCAGGCCTGATACCTCAGGCAAATTTACAGACCCTATCGTTGCTTATCCTCGTGTCGAGATAAAATAATGTTAAGCGATAAATCATAGCGAAATGGAATAGAAAGCCGCAGAAATAACAGTCGAATCTATTAATGGCGACAATTTGTACTGTGATTGTCAAAAAAAGCGGCCTCAGTTGCCTGATACCGCTTTATTCAGAAACCTGTTAATCGCCTGTTCTCAGCGACCGTTACCATCGCGACGCCAGGCATCGGCGGTAAGGGCTTCACCAAAGTGACTGGAGATCAGTCGTTTGGTGAGGTCATGCAGCGGCGCAGCCAGCACTTCAGCAGTATTACCGCGTTCAACCACTTCACCTTCATGCATTACCAGCACTTGATCGCTGATGTGTTTCATCATGCCAAGGTGTTGCGTCACATAGATGTACGAAATTCCCTGCTTTTCCTGCAACTCGAGCATCATGTTTATGACCTGTGAACGCATCGACATATCCAGCGACGCCAGCGCTTCATCGGCAACGATCACTTTCGGTTGCAGGATCAGCGCGCGGGCGAGGGCGACGCTCTGCTTTTGACCGGAGGCGAGCATATGGGGATAGTAGTTGGCGTGGTCGGGCAACATGCCCACCAGCCGTAACGTCTGGTTAATGCGCTGCTCACGCTGCTGTGCATCCATTTCACTGTTCAGACGCAGCGGGGCTTCCAGCAACTGGCCGATTCGCTGACGCGGATTGAGCGAGGTGCTTGGATCCTGAAAAATCATGCGGATTTGCTGGCTGCGAAAGCGATAGTCGCGAAACGCCAGCGGATGATCGTCAATCAGGATTTCACCGCCGCTGGGCTCTACCATGCCTGACAGCATTTTCGCCAGCGTGGATTTCCCTGAACCATTTTCACCGATGATCGCCAGCGTCTGTTTTTCCCGCAGCGTGAAGCTGACGGGTTTAACCGCTTCAAGATTCATTTTGCGAAACAGCCCGGTGCGATAACGGAACGTTTTGCTCAGGTTACGAACTTCGAGCAAGGTCTCGGCCATTATTGCTCCTCCATATTCAGCGGGAAGTGACAGGCATAAGCATGGGTTTTCGCCAGACGCAGGCGCGGTGTCTCAATACATTTTTTCTGAGCGTAAGGGCAGCGTGGCCCCAGACGGCAGCCAATCGGCAAATGTTCCAGCGAAGGGATCGCGCCTGGCAGCGTATTCAGCCGGCTTTTGTGCGGCAGTGAACGGCCAAAATCAGGCATCGCGCGGATTAATGCCTGCGTGTAAGGGTGGTGTGGCGCCGCCAGCAGATCTTCGCAGGTCGCGCTTTCCACCGTTTGTCCGCAGTACAGCACGTTAATACGGTTGGCCCATTTGCTCATCATTTGCAGGTCGTGGCTGATCAATAAAATCGTGGTGTTATTGTTCTGATTCAGACGCGCGAGCAGGCGGAAAATCTGCGCCTGCGTGGTCGGTTCCATCGCGTTGGTTGGCTCATCGGCAATGAGCAGGCGCGGCTGATTGGCCAGCGCGATAGCGATCATCACTTTCTGGCATTCGCCTTCGGTGAGTTCATAGGGATAACTGGCCATGATGTCTTTGTGATCTTTAATGCCAACGCGGTGCAGCAGCTCGATGGCACGGTATTTGCGCCAGCGGAAACGCTGATACCAGCGGCCTTTATAGGTCCAGCCGGGGATCGCCTGACTCAGCTGCCGCCCGATGTTTTCGGAAGGATCCAGACAGGACTGAGGTTCCTGAAAAATCATCGATACATTCTGGCCGACCAGCTTGCGGCGTTCGCGCGGGGTCAGTTGCAACAAATCGATATCGTCAAAACGCATCCGGTCAGCGGTGACGCGCCAGTTATCTTTGGTCACGCCGCAGATGGCCTTGGCGATCAGGCTTTTTCCCGAACCGGATTCCCCCACCAGCCCGCGAATTTCACCGGCGTTGAGTGTCATGCTGACGCGATCGACCGCTTTAACCGGGCCTTCGGAGGTCATAAATTCGATGGTCAGATTGCGGATATCAAGTAACGGCATTATTCCACCCCCGCATTGATCGCCCGACGCACACCGTCACCCAGCAGGTTGATCAGCAATACGCTGATAAGGATCGCAGCACCCGGCAGCATCACCGTCCACGGCGCGACATACACCAGCTCCAGCGAGTCTCCGAGCATCGCGCCCCATTCCGGCGACGGCAGTTGCGCACCCAAATCGAGAAAACCGAGGGCAGCAATATCCAGAATGGCCATCGACAGCGCGCGGGTAAACTCCGTTGCCAGCACCGCGACAATATTGGGTAAAACCGCGTAACGCAGGATTTGCCAGGTGGAGGCACCGTCCAGACGCACGGCGACCACATATTCTTTTTCCAGCTCGTCGTGCACTGCGCTGTAAATGGTGCGTGAAATGCGTGGCAACAGCGCCAGCCAGACGGCCAGCATCGCGTGCTCCAGTTTCGGGCCAAGAAAAGCCACCACCACAATGGCCAGCAGCAGGGAAGGGATCGATAACAGCGTGTCGAGCACATGATTGAGAATGGCCGATTTTAGCCCGCGCGAAATCCCGGCAAGCACGCCGATAATTACACCGCACAGCGACGCCGCAAGCGTAATCACCAGCGCACCGCCAATGGTCGGCGCCGCGCCGGTCAGGATCCGGCTCAGCAGGTCACGGCCCAGATCGTCAGTGCCCAGAAAGAAGCCGACATTCCCGTAGCGCGACCACGAAGGCGGTAACAGCTGATACCCTAAAAATTGCTGATCCAGAGCATAGGGCGCCAGCAAATGGCCGAAAACACACAGGAACAGCAATCCGATGACGCCGTAGAAACCGATCATCGACAGCGTGTCGCGATAGAAAATCCCCCACGTATGGCGCAGCGGGCTCGGTACCTGTTTTTCGCGGTATACGTTATCGAAGGGCATACCATTCCTTATGTTTCAATGGATTCATCAGTGCGCCCAAAATGTCTGAGAACACGTTAACCACAATCACCAGCGAACCAACCACCATCACGCCTGCGGAAATCGCGGCGTAATCCTGCTGGCGGATGGCGTTAATCAGCCAGCGCCCGATACCCGGCCAGTTGAAGACGACTTCGGTAATCATCGCCAGTGTCAGCATGGTGGAAAATTGCAGGCCGAGTTTCGGAATGATCGGCGGTAGCGCGTTGTGCAGCACGTGGCGGCGGATAATAGTGAAGCGGGATAAACCACGCGTCGCAGCAGCTTTTACATAGTTCTTCGCCAGAATTTCGTCGGTTGAAATTCGCATCAGGCGGATCACCTCGGTGGTCGGTGCAACCGCCAGCGCGGCAATCGGTAAAATCATATGGCGGACGGCGCTGACAATCATCTCATGGCGATAGGGCGAATCTGACAGCCAGGCATCAATCAGTGTCAGGCCGGTGACGGTTTTCAGCTGATAGAGCAAGTCCAGCCGCCCGGACACCGGCAGCCAGCCGAGCTGGAGTGAGAAGAAAAGCATCAGCAACACCGCCAGCCAGAATACCGGAATGGAAAACCCGAGCAGCGCGAGACTACTGATTGCCACGTCCGGCCACTTTCCGCGCATTACACCCGCCAGAATACCGAGCGGAATACCGACGATTAACGCCAGCGCAAACGCCAGAATGCAAAGTTCCATGGTCGCCGGGAATACGGATTGGAGCTGGTAGGTAATGCTTTCGCCGTTAATACTGGAAACGCCAAAATCCAGCTGGAATAAGCTGGTGAAGTAGAAATGGTAGGCATCCCAAAGAGACGCACCGCGCAGTGGAGCGTTTGGCGTGAAATAGCTCAGGCTAAATGCCACCAGACTGAGGAAAAACAGCGTCACCAGCAGTAAAAGGATTCGACGTAACGTGAAGATGATCATGGTGCCTTCCTTCCTTCATCATCGCGAAACACACCGGCAAACGAGGAATTGCCAAACGGGCTCAACACCAGACCTTTTATATCGTAACGATAAGCCTGAAGGCGCAGGGAGGAGGCCAGAGGCAGAACCGGTAACTGCTGCTCAAGAATTTTTTGCGCCTGCTGATAAAACTCAATGCGCTGAGAAAGCTGCTGGGAAAGTAAGCCCTGGCGCAGCAGTTCATCAAATTTCGGGTCACACCAGTGAGCATAGTTGGTCTGTGAATGGATCGCCGCACAACTGAGCATCGGACGGAAGAAACTGTCAGGGTCGTTACTGTCCGTTGACCACCCGGTCAGCGTCAGGTCGTGGTTCATCTCCATCAGCCTGGCCTCCTGAAAACGGCCTTCGACAGGCACGATCACCACTTTTATGCCGACCTGCGCGAGGTCAGCCTGCAACAGTTCTGCGGTTTTCAGCGGGCTTGGGTTAAACGACTGAGAAGCCGTGGGCACCCACAAATGCAGCGTCAGCTTTTCCTGACCTAAATCTTTCAGGATTTGCTGTGCTTTCTTCGGATTGTATTCTGTGACCTGCGCATTGCTGTCGTACGCCCAGGAGGCGCGAGGCAAAATAGAAGCGGCAGTTTCTGCGGTGCCGTAATAAATCGACTGCATCAGGCGCTGGTTATTAATAGAAAGCGCCACCGCCTGACGAACTCGCGGATCGTTTAGCGGCGCTTTGTTGGTATTAAACGCCAGATACGCCACGTTCATGCCAGGGCGCAGCGAGAGGCGTAAACGAGGGTCTTCACGCAAAATCGACAACTGACTGGCGGCGGGATAGGCCAGCACGTCACATTCGCCGGTCAGAAGTTTGGATAACCGCCCTGTACCGCCGACGCCCATGTCGATCACCACCTGCGCCATGCGCGGTGTGCCTTTCCAGTAACTGCCGTTGCGCGTCAGTCGCACGTATTGGCCGGTGCGATACTCGCCGAGCTGGAACGGGCCAGTGCCAACGGGCTGACGGTCAATTTCTTCTTCATTACCGGCTTTTTGCAGATTGGCCGCATATTCGGCTGAAAGCACGGGTGCGTAGTGCGTCGCTAAATGCCAGAGGAAAGAGGCGTCAGGGTTATTGAGGCGAAACTCCACCGTCGAATCATCCAGCTTCTTAATGCTCTTAATGGCTTTTGCAAACTGCAAACTGTCGAAATACGGATACTCTTCGCCGTTGACGGCGTGGTAGTGATTATTCGGATCGATAATGCGCTGGAAGCTGAACACCACGTCGTCAGCATTCATTTTACGCGTCGGCGAGAACCCGCCAGTTTTCTGGAAAGGTACGTCTTTGCGCAAATGGAAACGGTAGGTGGCGCCGTCGTCAAGGACTTCCCAGCTTTGGGCCAGTTCCGGGATCAGACGATAGGTATAGGGATCAACGTCCAGCAGGCGGTCGTACAACTGCGCCGCGAGGGTATCAATGATCAGTCCGCTGCTGGCTTTCTGCGGATTAAAGGTATTGATCATTCCGTTGACGCAATAGACAAAGCCACTCTGGCGAATATCTTTATTCGGTGCACTGACGACCGGCGGGCTGGCGTGTGTTGGGGCAGTCTCTGCAAACACTGCTGTGGACAAGCCGCTCAGTAAAAGCATCCACAAAGTTAAACGACGCATAAAGGCTTCAAAGTTAAGGTGCAATGCCATAAGTGTACCGTACTCTGCGAGGTACCCCAATCCATTGCGCGAAACACCGCGTATTCCTGCGGCACATTGCGCAAAAATTGCCCTGTAGTTTGGCGAAAGGGGAAAAAGAGGAGCCCTTAACGATCTCAGGGTTGTTCAAAGAGTAGTCTTATTGTTGATGTGGTAATGAGAAATATTCTCAACAAAGTACTTTACAGACGATACTGAGAACCATTATCATCCTTTTCACCGAACGAGAGGTGTCCCGCCAGGGGCGTTAATCGCGAGGTACGACATTGCTCACATTGCTTCCAGAATTACTTAGCCAGCTCGGGTGCTGGCTTTTTTTTGCCTAAAATTTAGTCATCTTCCTGTGCGTTAACCTGTATCCCATGTTTCTTCAACATTCCGCGTAACTGATGGTAAGTCACGTTCAGCAATCCGGCCGCCTTGCGCTGATTGAAACGCGCCTGCCGCAGCGCCTGTTCGATCAGATTTTTTTCCTGACCGGTCACCCATTGTTTTAAATCCAGCGGCAGCGTGGGCAGCGACGGATTATCTTCTGTCTCTGCCTGTTGCTCAGGTTCAGTCCGGCGCGCAAACGGGTTGAGGATAATATTGTCGAGCGGAAATTCGCTGGTGCCGTGACGGTACATCGAGCGTTCAACGACGTTTTTCAGCTCGCGGATATTTCCTGGCCAGCGGTAGGTCATCAGCGTGTCACGAGCGCCATCGGTAAAGCCAGGAAATAAAGGCAACGAGAGCTCACGGCACATCTGAATAGCGAAGTGTTCGGCCAGCAACATGATGTCCTGCTGGCGTTCCCTCAGCGGCGGCAACTGCACTACATCAAAGGCCAGACGGTCGAGCAGATCAGCGCGGAATTTTCCCGCCTCCGCCAGCGCCGGTAAATCATCATTGGTCGCGCAGACCAACCGCACGTCGACCTGCAACGGCTGGCTGCCACCGACGCGCTCCAGATGTCCGTACTCAATCACCCGCAGCAGCTTTTCCTGCACCAGCATTGGCGCCGTCGCCAGCTCATCAAGGAACAGCGTGCCGCCGTCGGCGCGCTCAAAACGCCCGAGATGGCGTTTCTGCGCACCGGTAAACGCACCGGCTTCGTGGCCGAAGAGTTCGGAATCCAGCAGATTTTCATTCAGTGCCGCACAGTTAAGTGAGATGAACGGCCCCTGCCAGCGCGGTGACAGATAATGCAGACGATGCGCAATCAGCTCTTTGCCGCTGCCGCGCTCGCCGGTCACCAGCACCGGCTTATTCAGTTTCGCCAGCTGCGAAACCTGTTCCAGCACCTCAATAAAGGCGTTGGCTTCGCCGAGTAAATTGTCTGTATTATCAGTCATCAGGCTTTCCTTGTGTGGTGAATTACACTAACACTTGGTGAAAATAGTCATCTCGAAAAATAAGCATAGCAGAGTCGAAAATAAAAAATTCAATTTATTCATAAAGATAACGATTTAAAAAAGTTGGCACGGATCCTGATATAGGTTTACTGCGGCAAGTCATCAGTGACGGCTGCTTTAACCGGTAACAGATTGGCCGGATCCCTTAAAACCGGCTGAGGCCGGATGCCAACAGAATCAAAGAGGAATTTCGATTATGGGTATTTTTTCTCGCTTCGCTGACATCATTAACGCCAACATCAACACGCTGTTGGATAAAGCAGAAGATCCACAAAAACTGGTTCGTCTGATGATTCAGGAAATGGAAGACACGCTGGTGGAACTGCGTTCAACTTCTGCCCGTGCGCTGGCAGAAAAGAAACAGTTGATCCGCCGCATCGATCAGGGCGAGTCTCAGCAGAACGAATGGCAGGACAAAGCCGAACTGGCGCTGCGTAAAGATAAAGACGATCTGGCGCGTGCGGCGCTTATCGAAAAACAAAAACTGTCCGATCTGGTTGCTGTATTGAAAAATGAAGTGACCGTGGTGGAAGAAACGCTGGATCGTATGAAATCGGAAATCGGCGAGTTGGAAAGCAAACTGACCGAAACCCGTGCCCGTCAGCAGGCGCTGACCTTGCGTCATCAGGCCGCGTCTTCTTCACGTGACGTTCGCCGCCAGCTCGACAGCGGGAAGATTGATGAAGCGATGGCGCGTTTCGAGCAATTTGAACGTCGTATCGATCACATGGAAGCGGAAGCGGAAACCGTGGGTATCGGCAAAAAGAAATCGCTGGATCAGCAGTTCGCCGATCTTAAGGCCGATGATGAAATCAGCGCGCAAATTGCAGCCCTGAAAGCGAAAATGAACGTGAGCAAAGACGCGTAATCCCCCACGATGATCGTCGATGAACCTGCCTGCGGGCAGGTTCACATTGCAGGACAACGCCTTCACCGGCACTAAAAAGACTCATAAGGAGAGACAATGAGCTTCCTGTTTTTAGCCATTCCGCTGACCATTTTCGTTTTATTCGTGGCGCCTGTCTGGTTGTGGCTTCACTACAGCAATCGCCAGCAAAATGGCACTCAGCTTAGTCAGCATGAGATGCAAAATCTCTCCAGCCTGACGCAAGATGCGCAGCGTATGCGTGAACGTATTCAGGCGCTGGAAGAAATTCTGGATTCCGAACATCCGGGCTGGAGGCAATCATAATGGCGAGCCGAATGTCTGAACGAAAACTCTACCGCGTGCCGGAAGAGGGCGTGGTCAAAGGCGTACTGGCCGGGCTGGCGCACTATCTGGGTGTTCCGGTAAAACTGTTGCGGATCATGGCGGTGCTGTCGATTTTCTTCGGCCTGTTTATGTTCACCGTGGTGGCGTACATCATTCTCAGCTACGTGCTGGATCCGGTGCCCGCCAGCGAATATGAAGGCGAAACCGCGCCTTCGCCACGTAACCTGCTGGAAGAAGCCGACCGCGAGCTGAAAGCCAGTGAACAGCGGTTACGACAAGTAGAACGTTATGTCACCTCGGAAACCTTTGGCGTACGCAGCCGTTTCCGTCAGCTCTAAAAATGCTTCTGGCCGCCGGACGTCGCGCCGGTTGCCAATTTCCTTTTCACGTCCCCGCTTAAGGAATCTTTATGACCCGTTATCTGAATTCCTCGCTGCCGGGTAAAAGCAGCCTGCTGTCGAAAATCTTCAGCGTGATTGTGACACTGGCGTTGACGTTTGGCCCTGCCGGGCTGGCAGCCCGCGTGCTGGGCGTGGTAGCAAAAGGACCCGTTCGTTACGTTTTAGCACTATTATTAGAACCGTTATTCAAACGAATTTTGATCGCGCTGTTTGGGCGCTACGCCAGGGAGAGCAATGAAAAGACTACAAAACGAGTTTAATTCACTGATCAATCGTGGCATGGACAGGCACCTGCGGCTGGCCGTCACCGGTTTAAGCCGCAGCGGAAAGACCGCTTTTATCACCGCCTTCGTTAACCAGCTTTTACATATGCACAGCGGCGCACGTCTGCCGCTGTTTTCTGCTGCCCGCGAGGAGCGTCTGCTCGGCGTAAAGCGCGTGCCACAGCGCGATCTGGGCGTTTCGCGATTTACCTATGATGAAGGTCTGGCGTCGCTGTTCGGCACGCCACCTGCGTGGCCGACGCCCACTCGCGGCGTCAGCGAGATCCGTCTCGCACTGCGCTATCGCTCCAACGATTCTCTGCTTCGCCACTTCAAAGATACTTCCACGTTATATCTGGAAATTGTCGATTATCCCGGCGAATGGCTGCTGGATTTACCCATGCTGGAGCAAAACTATCTCGACTGGTCACGCCAGATGGCGGGGCTGTTACAAGGCGACCGGGCCGAATGGGCGAAGCCGTGGCTGTCGCTGTGCCAGCAATGCGATCCGCTGGCACCGGCCGATGAAAATCTGCTGGGCGCAATTTCTCAGGCGTACACCGACTATCTGGTGCGCTGTAAGACCGAAGGGCTGCACTTTATCCAGCCCGGTCGTTTTGTTCTGCCGGGCGATCTGGCCGGTGCCCCGGCGTTGCAATTCTTCCCGTGGCCCGAGATGCACCAGTACACCGATGCCCAGCTGGCGCAGGCGGATAAAAACAGTAATCTCGGTATGCTGCGCGCCCGTTTTGACTATTACTGCCAGACCATTGTGAAAGGTTTCTACAAAGAGCATTTCGTTCGTTTTGACCGGCAGATTGTACTGGTGGACTGTCTTCAGCCGCTCAACAGCGGGCCGCAGGCGTTTAACGATATGCGTCTGGCGCTGACCCAGCTGATGCAGAGTTTTCACTACGGCAAGCGCACGCTGTTCCGCCGCCTGTTCAATCCGTGCATCGATAAACTGATGTTTGCCGCCACCAAAGCTGACCACATTACCGGCGATCAGCACGCCAATCTGGTGTCGCTGTTACAGCAACTGGTGCAGGAAGCGTGGCAGAACGCCGCGTTCGAAGGCATCAGCATGGACTGCGCCGGGCTGGCCTCGGTGCAGGCGACCGAAACCGGGCTGGTGGAATATCAGGGGCAAAGTCTGCCCGCGCTGAAAGGCCACCGCCTGGCCGATGGCGCGCCGCTGACGGTCTTTCCCGGCGAAGTCCCGGCGCGCCTGCCGGGCCATGCGTTCTGGCAGCAACAGGGGTTCCATTTTGATGAGTTTCGTCCGCGCGAGATGAGCGTGGATCAGCCGTTGCCGCACATCCGTCTGGACGCGGTGATGGAGTTTTTACTGGGAGATAAAATGCGATGAGCGAACCTTTAAAACCGCGTATCGATTTTGAAACGGAATTAAAAGCGCCGGTTGAACCGGTTCTTCGCCCTGCGCAGGCGTTTGACGAAATGATGTCCGGGCGCTTTATTCCCGTTTCCGCTGAGACTGACGAACAGCAGGAAGAGGGCGAAGCAGAAGCGGTGCTCAGCCGCGCGCTGAAACCGCGCCGCAGCCTGTGGAGCAAAATGGTGCGTCTGGGCGTGGCGGTGCTGGGTATCAGCGTCGTGGCGC
Source organism: Rahnella inusitata (assembly GCF_003263515.1). GTDB lineage: Bacteria > Pseudomonadota > Gammaproteobacteria > Enterobacterales > Enterobacteriaceae > Rahnella > Rahnella inusitata. The sequence goes on from NZ_JYDE01000032.1 coordinate 49,263, forward strand.
AGGGCGTGCAATGGGTGCATCAGGCGTGGGTCCAGCAGGACTGGGTGGCGCTCGGTGCCTGCACGGCGGGCGGTCTTATCGTATTCGCCGGTGTCGGTTCCATTGCCACCGAATGGCGGCGTCTGTACCGTCTGCGCCAGCGCGCCGACGAGCGTGATATGGCCAGGGATCTGATGCACAGCCACGGATTAGGGCAGGGGCGCGCATTTTGCGAAAAACTGGCGATACAGGCCGGACTGGATAACAGCCATCCGGCGTTGCAACGCTGGCAGGCGTCCTTACATGAAACGCAGAACGACCGTGAAGTGGTTGAGCTTTATGCCCGTTTAGTACAGCCAGTGCTGGATGCGCAGGCGCGACGTGAAATCAGCCATTCCGCAGCAGAATCCGCGCTGATGATCGCCGTCAGCCCGCTGGCGCTGGTGGATATGGCGTTTATCGCCTGGCGTAACCTGCGTCTGGTCAATCGTATCGCGGTGCTTTACGGCATCGAACTTGGCTACTTCAGCCGTATCCGGCTATTTCGTTTAGTGCTGCTGAATATGGCGTTCGCCGGAGCGTCCGAACTGGTGCGTGAAGTGGGGATGGACTGGATGTCACAGGATCTCGCTGCGCGTCTTTCCGCCCGCGCTGCCCAGGGCATCGGTGCCGGTTTGCTTACCGCCCGTCTGGGCATTAAAACCATGGAACTCTGCCGTCCGTTGCCGTGGCTGGAAGGAGATAAACCGAAGCTCGGGGATTTCCGCAAAGAGCTGGTGGGCAAACTGAAAAACAGCATGGTCAGGAACGATAAGACGAAATCAGGCGTCTGATATGCCATCGCTGATAAATCACCATAAAAAAGCCCCCGCCGAAGCGGGGGCCTGTATTACTCTGATTCACCTGTGAAGCAAAAACTAGGTGGTCAGATAGTTCTGTGCTTTAGCAAGACCGTCGGAAATTTGTGAATACGCCTTGTTCACCGCATTACCGGTGTCACTTACCGCGTCCTGACCAAAGTTTGACAGGCGGTCAGCCACTTTATTCACATCTTCCGACCAACCCGCACCATTAACCATTTCGATATCACGTTCTGTTAATTGTTTCATCTTAGGTCATCCTCTTATCTGTTAAAGCCAGTCCCCAAAATTGCGGGGAGATGAAAACATTGAGTAATGCTATGGAGATAATTTTTACGCAATGTCTTCACAGGGATTAAGCCTAGAGCACCATGAGAAGAATTTGACTAGGAATAATCTCCTATGTGGGATTTTAATTATAATCATTTGTTTTTATGTGAATTTAATCTTGTGGTGTTAAGGTTTTAATAAAAATACGAGTAAAAATTCAGCGCCAAAATATATCTCAGCGTGATCTGGAATAACGGGTTTTTAATTTCTCTGCGCGATTATCTTCAGCCGCAAATATCTTCTTTGCTTGTTTCAGAGTATTCGCGGTGGCAGCCAAAATATTGACTGCTATCTTTCACAGATCCTATTTTCAGAGATCTGCATTATGTTCATAAAAACGGTGTTCATCCGGGGGCTAAAATATGCTCTTTCGTAAAGAGGTGAATGAACATCAGCAAAGCCATTGGGCGGGGAAAGCACTTTTACTCGCCGGTTGGCCTTTATGGATCGTCACCACGCTGACCGCCATTTTTATCTTCGCACTCCTGATTTTCCTCATCTTCGCCAACTACACGCGGCGCATTAACGTCAGCGGTGAAATCATCACGCAGCCGCACAGCATTAACCTTTTCAGCCCGGAACAGGGTGTGGTGACAGAGCTTTACGTCGATACCGGCAAACCGGTAAAAAAAGGCCAGCCATTGTATGAGATTGATGTCAGCCGGGTGACGCAGGCGGGGAATGTCAGCACCACCACGCTTGCGGCAATCAAAAAGCAACGTGAGCAGATTGATGCCATCATCGTGCAGCTTCAGCACAACAAGCAGGAAACGCTGGAGAATCTGCAACAGCAGTTGGATCAGTATCAGAAAGCGCACGAAGTCTCGCAAAGCATGGTGGATTCCGCGCAGGAAGGCCTGAACGCGATGAAGAAAAGCATGCAGAACTATGGCGCGTATCAGAAGAAAGGCCTGATCAATACCGATCAGCTGAACAACCAGCGTTACCTGTTTTATCAGCAACAAACCTCGTTCCAGAGCCTGAATACGCAGGCGATTCAGGAAGCGTTACAGATAACCAATCTGCGCAGCGAACTGGTGACCCGCGCCGCCGAATTTGACAATCAAATCTCGCAGTACGGCTATCAGCGCAACGATCTCGAACGGCAGCTGGCGCAGGCCGATGCCAAAGGATCGCTGCTGATAACAGCGCCGACCTCCGGCAAAATTTCCTCGCTGAGCGTCACGCCGGGGCAGATGGTCAATGCCGGTGACAGCCTCGCCCAGCTGGTGCCGGCAAAAAATTCCCCGTTTTTCCTCGTGGCGTGGCTGCCCAACGAAAGCGTGCCTTATGTTAAAGCCGGTGAACATATCAACATTCGTTACGAAGCCTATCCGTTTGAAAAGTATGGCCAGTTCCCCGGCAAGGTGGAATCGATCTCTTCTGCGCCGGTCTCCGAACAGGAGCTGAATTCCTACGCCAGCGCGCCGAGAACGGCCAATGGCACGGTCAGCGGACCCTATTACAAAGTGATTGTGTCGCTGGATAAAAAAGCCATGAACTGGCACGGCGAAACACTGAATTTATCCAGCGGGATGAAAGCACAATCGACCCTCTTTCTGGAGAAAAGACCGCTGTATCAGTGGATGCTTTCTCCGTATTACAGCATGAAGAAAAGCGTGGTGGGGCCAATCAATGAATCTCGATAACGTTCGCGAACTGGCTGACCGCCTGCATTTCAGCTGGCGGCACCGCGTGCCGCAAATCATCCAGACCGAAGCCGCCGAGTGCGGGCTGGCCTGTCTGGCCATGGTGTGTGGCTACCATGGCAAATATGTGGATTTACAAACGTTGCGTCAGCGCTATGGCATTTCCTCGCGCGGCGCGACGCTGCGTACGTTGATGGACATCGCCGCCGCCAATGAGCTGAAATCCCGCGCGCTGAAGCTGGATATCGATGAACTGAATGCGCTGAAAACGCCCTGTATTTTGCACTGGGATCTCAACCATTTCGTGGTACTGGTTGGTGTGAAGCAGGGCAAAGTGATAATTCACGATCCGGCGTTTGGCCGCCGTTCCCTTGGCCTGCGCGAAGTGTCCGAGCATTTTACCGGCGTAGCGTTAGAGCTGTGGCCGGACAGCGGTTTCACTTCTGAGAAGCCGCGCGTCAGGCTTGATCTGCGCAAAATGATGGGCAACGTCAGCGGCCTGATTCCGGCGCTGGCCAAAATTTTCTGCCTGTCGCTGATGATTGAGTCCGTCAATCTGTTGCTGCCGGTCGGGATGCAGCTGGTGATGGACCACGTGATCCCGGCGAAAGACCCGGATTTACTGACGCTCATTTGTCTCGGACTGCTGTTCTTCATCATTTTCCGCACCGGCGTCAGTATGCTGCGCGCCTGGACGTCGCTGGTGATGAGCACGCTTATCGACGTGCAGTGGAAAGCGCGGCTGTTCGACCATCTGCTTAAACTGCCGCTCGATTACTTCGAAAAACGTAAACTCGGCGATATCCAGTCTCGTTTCACGTCGCTCGATACGCTGCGCACCACGCTGACGACCAACGTGGTCAACAGCATTATCGACGGCATTATGTCGGTGGGACTGATCGTGATGATGGTGCTCTACGGTGGCTGGCTGATTTGGGTCATTTTAGGCTTCACGGCGGTGTACGTGATTTTCCGTCTGACGACCTATAACGCCTATCGCCAGGTTTCGGAAGAGCAAATCGTCAAAGGTGCGCGGGCCGGTTCGCACTTTATGGAAACGCTGTACGGCATCAGTACGCTGAAAGCACTCGGATTATCCAAAGCGCGCGCCAACTTTTGGCTCAATCTGAACATTGATAACGCCAATGCGACGGTGCGTAAAACCAAATTTGAAATGATGTTTACCGGCGGGAATACGCTGATCGCCACGCTCGATCAGGTCGCGTTGCTGTGGCTGGGGGCCACGCAGGTGATCGACGGGCATATGACGCTCGGGATGTTCGTGGCGTTCAACACCTATCGCGGGCAGTTCTCGGAACGTGCGGCCAACCTGCTAAATATGATGTTGCAGCTGAAAATGCTGTCATTGCACCGCGACCGTATCGCCGATATCGCACTGACCGCTACCGAGAAATCATTACCGGAACGCGAACTGCTGCGGGCGGGCGAAGCGGCGTCGCTGGACGTGCGCGATTTGGTGTTTCAGTACGACAGCCTGACGGCACCGCTGATTAACGGCCTGAACCTGTCGGTGGCCGCGGGAGAAAGTGTGGCGATCACCGGGCCGTCGGGGCAGGGCAAAACCACGTTGATGAAAATTATGACGGGTTTGCTCTCACCCACCGAAGGCCGGATCCTGATTAACGGCATGGATATCACCACCGCCGGGCTGAACAACTATCGCAGCTGTATTGCCTGTGTGTTACAGGATGATACGTTGTTCGCCGGGTCAATTGCCGAAAACATCGCCAGCTTTGACGAGCAAAAGGATGAAGAGCGCATCGTTGACTGCGCCCGTCGCTGCAACATTCATGAGGATATTGAACGGATGCCGATGGGCTATGAAACGCTGATAAGCGAACTGGGCGGCAGCCTCTCCGGCGGCCAGAAACAGCGGGTGCTGATCGCCCGCGCACTCTACCGACGCCCGGCGATCCTGTTCCTCGACGAAGCCACCAGCCATCTGGATCTGGACAATGAAGCGCGGATTAATCAGGCCATCAGCGAACTGGACATCACGCGCATTTTTATCGCCCACCGGCCATCGACCATTGCTTCGGCGGATCGCGAGATCAAACTTGGATAAACCTTTCCTCAGGCGATCCCAATTCGGGATCGCCTTTTAAAATGTGGTCTTCGTTACATCTCCTCACGGAAAGTTCATCATTTGTTTAAAAGTTATTATAAAATACGGGCTTCATCGTCTGACGGCGCTGCTTTGCCTCCTGCCGTCTGAACTGTCTGCGCTTCTGTTTCTAAAAAATTTCAGCGCAACAGATTAATTTCTAGGAGTTTTCATGTCGAATCAGTTCCCGAGCTCACGCCTTCGCCGCCTGAGACAGTCCGAATCCATGCGCAGCCTTTTTCAGGAAACTGAATTCAGCGTGAATGATCTGGTACTGCCGATTTTCGTAGAAGAAGAAACCTCTGAATACGTGCCTATCGAAGCCATGCCCGGTGTGCTTCGGATTCCCGAATCCCGTCTGGCGTTTGAAATCGAACGCTATGCCCGCGCCGGTATCCGCTCGGTCATGACCTTTGGTATTTCGCATCACATGGATGCCACCGGCAGCGACACCTGGAACGAAAACGGTCTGGTCGCCCGCATGGCGCGCATTTGTAAAGACACCGTGCCGGAAATGATCGTGATGTCCGACACCTGCTTCTGTGAATATACCTCGCACGGTCACTGCGGCGTATTGCACGATCACGGCGTAGACAATGACGCCACGCTGAAAAACCTCGGCAGGCAGGCTGTCGTTGCCGCTGCCGCTGGTGCTGATTTCATCGCCCCGTCCGCCGCACAGGACGGTCAGGTACAGGCCATCCGCAGCGCGCTGGACGAAGCCGGTTTCATCGACACCTCGATCATGGCGTACTCGACTAAATTCGCATCCTCCCTCTACGGACCCTTCCGTGAAGCGGGCGGCAGTGTGCTGAAAGGCAACCGCAAGCAGTATCAGATGAACCCGATGAACCGCCGCGAAGCGGTGCGCGAATCTTTGCTCGATGAGCAGGAAGGGGCTGATGCGCTGATGGTCAAACCGGCGGGCGCTTATCTCGATATTATCCGCGATATCCGCGAAGCCTCACGTCTGCCACTGGCGGCGTATCAGGTCAGCGGTGAATACGCGATGATAAAATTCGGCGCACAGGCCGGTGCTATCGATGAACGCGCCGTGGTGCGTGAAAGCCTTGGCGCTATCAAACGTGCGGGTGCAGACATCATCCTGACCTACTTCGCGATGGATATTGCAGAGCAGGGCGTCTGATTTCTGCCCATGCTGGAAATGAAAAACCGGGCTTTTGCCCGGTTTTTTTATGCCTGTGCGGCGGAGCTGCCCGCCAGCGGTTCGCTGCGTATCTTAGACGGATGCCCCGGCTGTTCGACTTTTACCATGACCGTCAGCACGGCGGCGACCAGATACAGTGCGGTGTAGACCCACACCACGCCAACGATATCAAAGAACGGCAGCACGACGGACGCAATCGCCGGAGCGACAAAGTTACTCAGGCCGGCAGACAGGTTGTAAATCGAAATCGCCGCGCCTTTGTGATTCGGCTCCAGCACCGGAAACACGGCAGTCATCGGCACGAAAGCGGCGACCGTAATGCCCAGCATGATGGCCGGGATCAGCGCCACCCAGAAATTATGCCCGGCGTAGACCGGCAGATAATAGAACGTCAGGCTGGAGATGGCGCAACCGATGCAGCCGAACCAGCGAACCTGACGCAGCCAGCCAATTTTTTCGCCTAAAATCCCCCACATGATGTTGGTGAAAATTGTCACGAAGAAGAACACTGCCCAGATTTGCAGCCATTCTGACATGGTGAAACCGAGGCGTCCGACGAACAGCATCGGCATGATCACCGCAAAACCGAACAGTGAAATCGTGTTAATAATGCGGATCAGGCAGGAAAGCAAAATATTGCGGTTGGTAAACAGAATGGTCACCGCGCGGCTCAGTTCGGCCAGTTTTTCTTTTTTGCTCAGCCCGGCTTTGCTACCCGGTTTCCCGACTTTGCGCAGCATGACGATAGCCATCAGCCCGCCTGCCAGCACCCACGCAATCGCAAACCACAGCGTGCCGGTTTCGCCCATAAAAGGAATGGTGAAACTGGGCAGATAGCTGCCGATACAACCAATGCCGATGGAGTACATCGCCCAGAACCAGCCCATCGCTGAGGAGAGGTTTTGTTTCGGAACGGTTTGCACCACCAGCATCACGAACGAATAGATAAACAGCGGATAAGCCAGCCCGCGAATGCCATAAAACAGCAGCATCAGCGGATAGTTTTTCATCCCTAAACCGAACAGCATAAACAGCACATGCATCACCACCCAAAGAATGAAGCCGATGCGCATGGCTTTCTGTGGCGTGATGATTTCGGCGACGACGCCGGAACTCCAGGCCGCCAGCGCGGCCGCTAATCCGTACACCGTAAAGACCACGGCGGATTCGGAGGCGGTGAAGCCCATATCGATAATGTGTTTGGAAAGGAAGGCCATTTCGAAGCCATCGCCGCTCATGAACAGCGCAATGGCGATATAGCCCCAGAACAGATTCATCGGTAAACCGAACCAATGCGTACGTGTTTTTTGCATGTCAGACTCCTCTGCGAACGTTCTCGCAGCTGGTGGGGTAGGGTCAGAAAAGGGGCGCTTGAGCGCCCTCAGTGTTGTTATAAAAACGGTGATCAACGGGGTAATTCAGACGTTCAGACAGTACGCAGCGCGACCTGCTGCTGGTACAGCTCACGCCAGGTTTTCAGGCGCGCGCTCAGCATGTCGCGGGCACCGGCGTCGGGCATAAACTGTCGCGCGACCGGCGGCTTGCTGCACACTTCGCAAAAATTCCCGCCTGCGGCCAGCCAGCCCAGGCGGGCTGCGCCGAGTGCGCCTCCGGCTTCACCGCCGCTGTGGGTGATCACCGGCAGATCCAGTGCATCACTCATCAGTTGCGCCCAGCGGTCACTGCGCGCGCCGCCGCCGACCAGCGAACATTGTTGCAACTGCGTGCCCGCCTGTCGCATCACGTCGCGGCCATCGACCATGCCGAAGGCCACACCTTCAAGTACCGCATAACCCAGCGCGGCGCGGTCGGTGCTGTGCGTCATGGCGTGAAACGCGCCGGTGGCGTAAGGATCGTTATGCGGCGTGCGCTCGCCGGAAAGATAGGGCAAAAACAACGGTGCCTGACGCTGTTGCGCCGGGTTTAGCTGCGCGATTTCGGCCAGCAGCGTGGTTTCGTTGCTGCCCACCAGATTGCAATACCAGCGCAGCGCACTGGCGGCGGTGAGCATGACGCTCATCTGATGCCAGCGGTCGGGCAGCGCGTGGCAAAACGCATGCACGGCGGACTGCGGATTCGGGCGAAAGCGATCGTTCACCGCAAACAGCACGCCGGAAGTGCCGAGCGAAATGAACGCATCGCCGGGATCGACCGCGCCAATGCCTACCGCGCTGGCTGCGTTATCACCGCCGCCACCGGCGATCATCACGTCATCGCGCAAACCCCAGGCGCGGGCGATATCATTTTTCAAAGTGGCGCTGACCTCACTGCCTTCGGCTAAGCGCGGCATATGGTCCCGCGTCAGTCCGCAGGCAGCGAGCAGGGAATCTGACCAGTCGCGCTTGGCCACGTCCAGCCACAACGTGCCCGCCGCGTCAGACATATCAGAGACTTTTTCGCCGCTCATCATCCAGCGCAGATAGTCTTTTGGCAGCAGCACAGTCGCCGTTTGCTCAAAGATATCCGGCTCGTGACGGGCCACCCACAACAGCTTGGGCGCAGTGAATCCGGGCATCGCCAGATTCCCTGCCACCTGATGCAGCTCCGGCGCGCTTTGCGTCAGCTGCGTACATTCCGCCGCGCTGCGGGTGTCATTCCACAGAATGGCCGGACGCAGGATGCGCCCTTCGCGACTGAGCAACACCGCGCCGTGCATCTGGCCGGAAAGGCCGATGGCGCGGATCTCCCGCCACTGCTGGGGCAGCCGGGTGCGCAGACGGGCGATCACCCGCTGCGTCGCCTGCCACCAGTCTTCCGGGTTCTGTTCTACCCAGTGCGGATGCGGGCGGGAGACATCCAGCGGTTCACCGACGCTTGCCAGCAGCGTGCCTTCTTCGTTAATCACTACGGCTTTAATTTCTGATGTGCCTAAATCCAGTCCGAGATACATAGCGTTTTCCTCAGGCGCGTTTCGCGTCGCTCAGCCACTGATTAACCCGTGCAACGGACTGGCGCATCAGGTCGGTGAATTCGCTTTTTGCTGCCAGTGAAGCAAACAGTTTTTCGTCGGTGGCAAAGCGGCCGAGCGGGTCGGCGCTGTCAAACAGGGCGTGAACCGCAGCGGCATCCAGAATGCCGTCCTGATACTCATACGGCAGACGGCTAAGGTGCCATTGCTGCATGTAGACGAAGAACAGCGCAGGGAGCATGGCGGTCGCGCGCGGTGTCTGACCGCGCTGATAACATTCCTGCAAAGTCGGCGTGATGAACCCCGGAATTTTCGAGAAACCGTCGGCGGCGACGCGCTGGTTGGTATCCTGAATGTGCGGATTACTGAAGCGCTCGAGCACCACATCACGGTAACTCGCCAGATCAAGCGGGCTCGGCGAAAGGGACGGGATCACGTCTTCGGTGACGTAGTCCCAGGCCATTCGGCAGATGTTCTCCGTGCGGGTACTCACGTCGATAAAGCTCTGCCCGAGCAAGGTGCCCGCCCAGGCAATGCAGCTGTGGCTGGCGTTGAGGATGCGGATCTTCGCTTCCTCATACGGCAGTACGGATCCCACCATTTCCACGCCGACATCCTCCAGCGCCGGGCGGCCAGCGATGAAATCGTCTTCCACCACCCACTGAATAAAAGCTTCACCCATTACCGGTGCACGGTCTTTAAAGCCGGTGGCCGCTTCAACGCGCATCGCCACTTCCGGTGAGGGACGCGGCGTGATGCGGTCAACCATAGTATTCGGGCTGCGGGTGTGGTTTTTCACCCAGGCGATGACGTCTTTCTGCTGGCGCAGTGCCAAAAACTGCAACAGCCCGTTGCGGAATCGTTCGCCGTTGTGACGCAGGTTGTCGCAGTTAAGCAGCGTGACGTCACCCCCTTTTTGTTCAATGCGACGTGCCAGAATGTGGGCGATAGCACCATAAATCGTGCGGCATCCGCCGTGGATATCGGCCTGAACGTCGGCATTTTGCTGATCCAGATTGAACTGGTTATCGAGGTAATAACCGCCTTCAGTCACGGTAAATGAAATCACTTTGGTTTGCGGATCCGCGCCCTGTGCAACCAGCGCTGCCAGTTCGTTATCCCACGGAATGATTTTTTGAATCGACGTGATCATTTCATATGCCCGCTCACCCTGTGGCGTCACGGTTTCGAGCACGTATTTGCCCTCCTGCGCAGCCAGCGCATTCAGCACCGGTACGCCGTCTTCACGAATATTGCCCAGCGCAATCGACCAGCGATCGTCGCCCTGAATCAACAAACGGTGCAGATACCATGCCTGATGGGCACGGTGGAACGAGCCGCTGCCAATATGCAGCCAGATGGATGACGCAGAGTTATGAGTCTTGTTCATCAGATTCTCCGTTAAGGGTTTTTAGCTTTGATTTGGGCTTAAGCTCTGTGTGTGGGCTTTTGCTCATTTGCGCTAAGCCTAATAGAACATTTGCTCTTTAGTTGGGCTTTAGCTCACAAATTTTGTTTTTCAGGGGATTTAGCGATCACGGCGCAGGGCGAAAGACGATAAAATCCGGCCATTGAAATCTTCGGGTCGGGCGGTGCGCATGAGTAAGAATGATAAAAAACTGGATCTGGCGGCGCGGGCGGCGTGGATGTATTACGTGGCAGGACAAACGCAGAATCAAATCGCCGATGCGCTCGGCGTTTCGCGTCAGGTTGCGCAACGTTTGGTCGCCAGCGCGCTGGATAACGGGCTGGTCAGCGTGCATATTTCTCACTCCGTCGGGCGCTGCATGGAGCTGGCGTCACAGCTGCAAAAGCGTTACGGGCTAGGCGTCTGTCAGGTAGTGCCGGGGCAGGGGATGGAAAGTGCCGGGATCCACCACGCCATCGCTGTGGCTGGCGCGGAAGTGATGACGCAGTTTATCCGCAGCGATAAACCGATGATTATCGGCGTGGGATCCGGGCGCAGCCTGAAAGCGGCCATCGACGAGCTGGCGGATATCGAACGGCCGCAGCACAGCAGCGTCTCGTTGATCGGTGCGATTGCCTCCGACGGTTCCTGTACCCGATACGACGTGCCGCTGCTGATGGCGCAAAAAACGCAGGGTCGCTACTTCATTCTTCCCGCGCCGCTGTTCGCCGACGGCGAGGAAGACCGCGCGATGTGGTGCAGCCACCGCATTTACCGTACGGTCAGCGAAAAAGCCAGCCAGGCAGACGTGACATTTATTGGCGTTGGCACCATTGAACCGGGCTGTCCGCTGCATAAGGACGGCTTTATCAGCGGCGACGACGTGGCGCTGCTGATGGAGAAAGGCGCCGTGGCCGAAGTGCTCGGGCATTTCATGGATCCGGATGGAAACCGCATCAGCAGCGATCTCAATGCCCGCCTCACCAGCGTCGGGCCGAAGCCGCACGATGACCAGCCGGTGATCGCGCTGGCAGGGGGATCCGGCAAACACGTTGCCATCCGTGCCGCGCTCAATGGCCGCTGGATCAACGGGCTGGTCACGGATGAGGTTTGTGCGCAGGCGCTGTTGGGGTAGTGGGCGTGGGTCTTAGATAAAAGGATAGGGATGATGAAAACAGTTGAGCTTTTGCAGTACACCCTGAAGCCGGGAACAGGACATGATTTTCATAGAATCATGTCAGAACAGAGTGTGCCTCTCCATCGTGATGCGGGAATGGATGTCGTTTCTTTTGGAAATTCCCTGCACGATGAGGATTCCTATTACCTGATCCGCGCCTACAGTGATCCTGAGCATTTAAAATCTTCACAGGAAGAATTCTACAGTAGTGATGCATGGCGAACGGGACCCCGGGCTGCCATCATTGACCGGATTCAAACCAGTGTAAAATCGGTGCTGATGCTTACGAGTGCTGCCACCGATGGGTTGAGGAGGATAGACTGAAAGGTAATTGTGGTTGGGGATTATGTTCGGTAAAGGGCGGTTTTGAAATGCTTACGAAAGGCTTAGTCGTAAGCTAAACCGATCTCTTAGCCCTGGACTGGCGTCAGAATGATATCAACTCCGGGATGATTTATTAGTGAGGCACAAAGCGTTATAAGGTCGGGGTTAAGGGCGCTGAAGTGTGTGGGGCTTCTGTCAGGATAAGGTTGTTCGAGATAATACAATTTTATGACGTTAATTTGATCGACCATTAAATACATTCCCAGTTAACGCTGGGTATTTTTTTCTTAAAAAAGTGTAATACGTATTACTTTGTAAATATGTAAATAAGTTGCATGCTACAGCACCCCAAACATCATAAAAATTCGGGCGATAGTGCCAACGGTGGTCACGGTGGTCACGGTGAGGAGGGTGGATCATCAGATAATGCCCCTGGAGGCGCTGGTGGTGACGGAGGCAACAATGATCAGCCAAAACCTTTATAAACGATGCTTTGTCTTACTTAAATGGTCTCCTTTTGTCTTGGCCGCATTCACACACTTCAGTTATGCGTCTTCTGGCCATCCGATCCTTTTCTCCCATTCCTCTTTACTGATTTCCGATGGTGGAAACGGGGGCAATGCTGGATCAGGCAGCAACGGCGATGGCGGGCGATGGCGGAATGACCTTAACCCGTTAATTGATACATCGTGATGTTAGTAATGCCTTAACCAGTTGTGAGAACAATGGCGAACTTCCGCTCCTCGCTCACAACGGACCTTCGAGCTGATCAGCTAGTCCGCTTAGTGCCAAAAGCGGACGTCAGATCCGCTAGATACAATCAGCGCAATGGTTTTGAGAAACAGACAGCTTCTGTCCTGCCTATGTATGGGCCGTAATTCTCAATACGGATATAACCATTTTTCTCGTAGAAATTTACAGCCCGATAGTTCATGTGTCGGGTCCCCAGCCTAAGTTCTCTATATCCCATCTCTTTTGCAGATTTTTCAAGAAAAGTAAGTAAGGCACCGCCAATCCCTGACACACTTCGGTCTGAAAACATTCTTTTAAGCTCGGCGATATTTTGCGTTAATGGCCGTATAGCACCGCATCCTATAGCTTTGCCATGAGAATTCTTTGCTAATGCCCATAAAGCTTTGTCATCACTCATTGCTTCAACGGTGAAATTGCTTTTGCCATTATCACCAGTAATAGCGGCAAGTTCTACTGACAGCATTTCGATTAAGCGATGGGATTCTGAAGAAAATGGATCTGATTTCTCTACTGTTATCATGGTTATACCCTGCAGGATGAGTGTAACCAACATAAAGCATCCTGTTAAGGAAAGCATCAACCAAAACGGGGGATGGGACAACACTGTTTCCAAACTATCCCGAGGCTATCATGCCCGCTCCTCGCTCAAAGCTGCCAGTCAGTTCCTTTGATTTCCTAAAGATGTTTCAGTCGCCGTTCTGCATGCTTGGTTAGAAAATCCAGTGTGTCCAAGACGGCGCGGATTTAACTGTAATGGCTCTGATTTGCCTGAAAGTGGTACGGTTTGGTTGCGTCAGGGCTGTATCTGGGCAGGCGCTCCTGAAAAATGGTTCACTGGACAGAATATGCGGTCTGTCTAGGACGTGACTGTATTAACGCGCTGGGTCAATGAGGCATAGATGGTGCGTGACTTTTTCTATGCCAGTTAAAGCAGTAAAGCCAGCTCGTTCATAGAAGGTGAATGCCGATGGAGGAGCGTTTGTGTTGATAAAATCAAACCAGTGGCCAGAATCCTTAAGTATTTCACTGAGCAGGGCGCTGCCAACCTGCCTTTTTCTCCATCCTGAGTCTACATAGAGATGTCGCAGACGTCCGATGCCAGTTTTTAGCGTAAATGGATCAACGTTGAGTCCACAAACGCCAACGATCAATCCATCTACAAAAGCCCCAATTAGTTTTTCTCCGGGTCTGTCAAAGCGGTTCAGTCCGCTAAGCCAGTTATCTTCCAGTCGGCGTAACATGTTAAATCCTTCAGCCATGCTCTGCGATTTTAACTCAGCAAATCCTGGGCTGTCCGGGGTGACGTTTGTGAGTTGGATATCCATGATTCTCCCACTGATTTCAATCTGCATATTCTGGACAGAATTACGGGTGTGTCCAGTATGGCATTGGCACTCTCATACTTCTAATGCCATCAACGTCCCCCTTCTTTAAGGATAGCGTTGCCTCGACCCGTTGAACTCACAGCCAGAAGCGGAAATAAAGAAATTGCGATACTTTGAGTGGTGAAAAGCCGTTTCCGCTCAGTTTTTAATATTGAGAGCGGCCTCATAACGTTTCCAGCAAATGATTAAGACAACATTCACTCATTTACTGTATTAACGCCTCGCGCTGGTCGCTGACGCATAGCGCCCGGCGGATATCCATTAATGCGCTTAAAAGCTCTGCTAAACGCTGCCTGTGAGGCATAGCCGAGGCGAAGAGCAACGGTCTCAATTGAGATCTTTTCGTGAATAATCCAGTGACCTGCGATGCGCATTCGTACCTCCCTTACATAGCGCTGAGGTGGTATGCCGATGATTGATTTGAAGCGTTCAGCAAAAACAGAACGTGACACATGCGACTGGGCAGCAAGCTCAGCAACGGACCACTCCCGACCCGTATCGCGATGAATGGCCAGAATAGCACGGGCAAGTCGTGGATCACGTAACGCAGCGATCAGGCCAGCGGCGTTCTCGCTGCCGTTTTCGATCCATCCTCGCACAATCATGGCTGCCGCCACTTCTGCGAGGCGGGCCAGAATGCCCGCGAAGCCAGCGCGTCCGGAACAGATTTCAAATTTCATCGCGCCCAGAATGGGAACCAGCCCCGGATAGATCTGTTCATTTGCCTCAACCACTATGGCCTGCGGCATCAGTTTACCAAGACCCTGCATTCCACCGAGATCGAACTCCATACAGCCATAAAATAGAACAGTGCTGGGTGTCGGATGCGAACTTGGGCAAGTATTGATTCCGCTGACGGCCTCGCCTAAAGGAGCAGAGCCTAATGTGTCGATATGTTGAAATGAACAGCTGACATCCGATATAAGCTGATGATCCTCACCCTGCGGCATAAATACCATGCTTCCGGCTTTCAGTTCGTGCAACGTACCGTCGTGTGTGCGAAGCAGAGCTGTACCCACAGCGATGTAATGAAAATAGGCATGTCCCGGCCTGTTGCTAAAACCGACGCCAAACTCAGAGCCAGTCTGTAAACGGCGATACTGCACACCACGCAGCCGCATTTCCAGCAGCAATTCACTGATGAGCTCGGATGAGAGGGCAAAATGTTTATTCACAGGCATAATCGGCGTTTCGGGTAAAAAATCAGGATGAGGCATCATAGATCGTCCGGCAGCTCAACTCTAGACTTGGTGTTGTAATTTTTACTCCAAGAAGAGTGTGTTATGAGAAATGAAGCAACTGAAGCTGTATCCGCTGGTTTGAATAGTTCGGAACCCAAAGAGTCCGCATGGATGGCCGTTATTTCACTGACGATGGGCGTGTTTGGTTTGCTGACTGCAGAATATCTTCCTGCCAGTCTGTTGACACCCATGGCTGCCGATCTCGGGGTGACCGAAGCTCTTGCTGGTCAGGCTGTGACGGTAACCGCTGTGGTGGCCCTGTTTGCTGGTCTGATGGTTCCCCGCCTGACGCGTAATTATGATCGCCGAAATGTTTTGCTTAGTTTTACCGTCCTGATGATTGCCTCCAACCTGCTTGTCGCACTTTCATCCAGCCTGGCTGTTCTGTTAGTCATGCGCATTTTGCTGGGCATCGCGCTGGGAGGCTTCTGGAGTATGGCTGCTGCCGTAGCTATGCGGCTTGTCCCTGCTAAAAGCGTCCCGCGTGCTCTCTCCATTATTTTTAGCGGTATTGCTGTCGGTACCGTAGTTTCGATCCCGCTGGGGAGCTATTTAGGCGGGCTTTATGGCTGGCGTAGTGCTTTTATCGCTGCCACCGCAGTAGGCGTGCTGACACTGCTCTTTCAGCTCTTTACCCTTCCTGGAATGGCTCCGCGCAGAATGATGGTAACGGCATCTGTCATGGATTTACTCCGCCGTCCAGGCATTGCGATGGGAATGACGGGGTGTGTGATTGCCCATACTGGTCAGTATGCGCTGTTTACCTATATTCGTCCGGCTCTGGAAAATATTGCCCAAATTGATGTGGATCGTTTGTCTTTGATACTGCTTGGATTTGGCATCGCTAATTTTATCGGTACGCTGCTAACCGGGTGGCTGATGGAGAGAAGCCTGCGTCTTACCCTGATACTCATGCCAGCGCTTGTCGGTTTAGCAGCATTAAGCATGGTTTTGTTGCCACTGGATGAAAAAGGATTGATGTTGTTCGTCGCGTTGTGGGGGATGGCATTTGGTGGCGTACCCGTTGCGTGGTCAAACTGGGTAGCGCGTGCCGTTCCCGATCAGGCTGAAACTGCAGGCGGCATGGTAGTCGCAGCAGTTCAGTCCTCAATTGCTGCTGGTGCTGCGTTGGGAGGATTACTCTTTGGTTTCAGCGGCGTAACAGGTGTCTTCATTACCGCTGGTTGCATAATGTTTTTTGCCACGCTCGTTATTGGACTAAAGGTGAGGGTCGCGCTGACCTGACCACTTCCGATATTTGTTGTCCGCAGGCCGCTCATCACCGTCAGCAGGCGCACCGGTGACGGGTTGGTGGCAGAAACGCAGTGATTATCTCTACGTTGATCATCAGCCTTTATGCAGCCCCTTTAGTAATGCCTGCGTGGCACCAGAAGTTTTTCCGGATGGCGAACAAACCAGACCAAATTCACGATGTATAGGGGGTGCCACCGGCATCACACACAGGCCTCGCAATTCAGCTGGCAAGGCGGATTCAGGTACGAGCGTAACGCCCAGGCCTTCACGCACCAGCATGCAGGCGCTGACCCAGTCTCGTACTTTCACGCGCACGTCGCAGAGTTGCAAGCCTGCCTGTTCAATCAGACTTTTTCCATTAACGACACATCCACCTGTCGCGAGAATAAAGGGTTGGCCTGCCAGTTCCTCCAGCGTTATGCCGCGCGCCTTTGAATTACGTTCCTGCTGTTGACCGGATGGCATTACCGCAACCCATGCATCCTGCCCTAATACCACGTTTGTTCTTCCCGGTGCGGGGTTCATTACTACCCCCAGTTCAACAGTATCTGCTGCAAGCCACTCCTCAACTTCCTCGTCCGTCCCTTCCAATACCACCACTTCTATCCCCGGATGCAGACGCTTAAAGTCGCGCAGCAGTCCAGGCAACAATGTGGAAGTCACAGAGGGAAAACTGGCGAGGCGAATGCGTCCGCCACTTAAACCGCGGCTCTCATCAGCCAGCGCGCGGATGGCGTTGAGCTGCGCAAGCATTTTCCTTGCCTGTTCGATCACCTGCTCACCCAGCGCGGTGACGCCGATGTGTCGACGTTCACGCGTGAACACCGGGAACCCAAGTGAAGCCTCTAACTGAGCGATAGCCTGACTGGCACCGGACTGAGTCATTCCTACATCCTCAGCAGCGCGGGTGATATTGCTGGCATCCGCAACGGCCACCAGTAAACGCCAGTGTAAAAGATTCATCATGATTATCAGTAGCTCAGCTAATAGCTAATTTATGGATCATTAATTTTACAGCACGAGACACATTAGCACAGTGTATTGAGGAACGGCCAGAATATGGCTAAACAGCTTTTCAATTTTATCGGAGAGACAATGAAACTTTATTACGCCCCTGACACCTGTTCGCTTTCACCACACATCGTTCTGTGCGAACTCGGGCTTGAATATGAACTGGTCAAAGTGGACAACAGGAGCAAGCTCACTGCGGACGGACGCGACTTTCGTACCATTAATCCTAAAGGCTATGTCGCTGCACTTGAGCTGGACAATGGCCAGATCCTCACCGAAGGTCCGGCCATTGTGCAGTATCTCGCTGACCTGAAGCCGGAAAGCGGGCTGGCACCACGAGCGGACAGTTGGGCGCGTGTGCGTCTGCAGGAATGGCTGAACTTTATCACCAGTGAAGTACACGCGGGATCCGCACTGCTGTTCAATCCCGCGCTGCCAGAAGACGTCAGATCGATTTTCCGCGAAAAGCTATTCCGGCGGTTCGATTTTTTGCAGGATACGCTTAATGAGAAAGTCTATCTGACCGGCCCGACATTCAGCGTTGCTGATGCTTACCTTTTCACCGTGCTGGGGTGGTGTAAATTCTTTTCCATCGACCTGAAGCGCTGGCCTGTGTTATCGGCATATATGGCAAATATCAGTGCACGTCCTGCCGTACAGGCTGCGTTACTTGCAGAAGCATCTCAACAGGCCCGAGAAGGCTTATGACGGACGAAACTTAATTATTTCGCCGCCGCCTCAATCAGGCCATCAAGCCATTCCTGATGACCATTTAGCATGGGATTGGGGCGCGTATTTGCCAGTTCTTTGGCCGGGTTCCCGTTTTGAGTTTCTTGAGTCAGGATACGCAGACGATTTCCGGGGAGATCTTCCAAAAGCCATGCATGATGTACATCAAGGCGTTCAGCAGTGTTTTCTTCACCGGACCAACCGTGCCATGCCAGACGAGCAGGCTGGCCTTCTGCTGGCGCAACGAACTCCACGACCTGAGCCTCAACAGGGAAACCAAAGGTGCTGAAGTAAAAGCGCACCCGATCTTCCAGTTCCGGTCCTTTATTGTCATAAAAGCGCACATCGGCGGAGTTTTTGTAGTAGTCCGGCCACAGGAATGGCTGGCTCAGCAACGGCCAGACATCATTGACATTCAGAGCCGGGATAATCATTTCATTAGAGACAAAGTTATCGGTAAAACCCGGAACAAAACCTTCTGGCCAGTTAATCGCGTTCATAAATTTCTCCAGTTGCGTTAATTGATTGCACTGTGTGTGCCGTTACGGCAGCAACACTCAACGTGATGACCGTGATTATTGGCGCAATGGAGTTATAAGGCGAATTACCATTTCTTATTCTTAGAATAAGAAAAGTTATATCACGGCAGCAGAATGCTGACTGATCTCTACGCACAAAGCGCGGATCCACTGATGAGCGGGGTCTCGATGGGTTCGTTCGTGCCAGGCCATGCTCTTGGTAAATCTCGGGACGTTTAGCGGCAAGGGGATAATGGCGAGATCGCTGTCAACCGGGACCATACGACTGGGCACAACGGCAATCATATCGGTTGATCGCAAAATATCCGGTATCACCAGAAAACTGTTAACCGATACACCTACCCGCCGCGTAAGACTGAGCTCAGCCAGTGCCTCATCCGTTACACCCATAAAGCGACCTTCTGTGGACACCAGAATATGTTCCTGTTCGCAGAATTGTTCGAGCGTCATTTCTGAAGCTGCCGCCAGAGGATGATGGCAACGTGCTACGCAAACATATTCTTCCTGATAAAGGGCTCGTCCGTGCAGGTCATCGGGTGTGGTTTGTGGGGTAACCAGAGCGAGGTCAACTTCACCCCGTGATAGTTGCTGATACATGCGCTCACTGTCCACGGACCTTACGGCGATTCTGATGCGCGGCGCATGTTGCTTTAGCGCGGCTATCAACGGAACGACAACGGCCTTAAGTGCATAGTCCGTTGCGACAAGGGTATAAGTCAGTTCCGCCGTCATGGGGTCAAATTGCATTGGTTTTAGCAAAATGGCGATATCGGTGAGGATTTGCTTTACCGGCACAGAAAGCTCGCTGGCCCGCAGTGTGGGAACCATGCCGTGACTGGTGCGAACAAAGAGGGGATCGCCAAAATAATCACGCAAGCGGGTAAGCATGCCACTGACGGCAGGCTGAGTCAGGGAAAGGCGCTGTGCAGCCCGCGTCACGCTGCCTTCGTCCAGTAACGCATCCAGGGCCTTAAGAAGGTTAAGGTCCAGGGCTCTGATATCATTTTTCATTATGAAGTAGCCTGACAATTATAATAATTTTAATTGAGGCTAAATGCTCAGGAAAAGGGTGTCCAGCCCGTTCAGCCTTTCTGCGGGGATAATTTAAAACCAAACCACCTACTTTTTCACAATCCCCGCAATATCATTGGTATTCATCAGATGATAATCGCCGTTCATGTCGGTGTAGCTGGTCATGCCGGTATCGCGGTCGCGGTCGGGTTCGCCATGGGCGAAGAACTGATCACCGGCCTTGGTGTTTATCACATAATCACTGGCGCAGCCGGTGAGCGTCAGGGCCAGCGCGAGGGCGGCGAGGCAAGATAATTTCTTCATTGTTAAGTCGTTCCCTTTGCAATTTTCTGCCCGCATTACAAAACAACCCGCCAGAACATGCAAAGGATAAAAATGTCACGAAGCGTAATTGTGCGTGGCAGTTCGCAGGAATTCTGGCGGGTTATTTTGGTGCACAGCGCGGCGACATCCTCATTTCCCTCATCTTTTCAGCACCAGCGCAGTGCGGTGTGATCCCGCCGTTGTTTCTGCAACTTGCTCCGGGGGGTTGCCGCACGCGCTCTATACTCAAAATGACCTGCAATTGTGTTTCAGATTGCAACACTGGCAGCAATTTTGCTTGAGGTTTACACCTTTAGCGAAACCGTAAGGAAACTCCGCAGTCGTCCCCGGGAAGATTTCAACCACTCCATTCAGTGCTTTTTGTTCGTGTTTAGCGTCAGGATTTAAGACCACGCTCCGGCGTTCTTACTAAAACCATTTTGCTCAAACAGGCTACTAAGGAACACGATGATGTCGATGAAATTTATAAGAAATCCGCTTTCTCTTTTACTGGCAGGGTGTCTGGCGACGGCGTTTTCCGCGCATGCAGATATTGTGATTGGCGTGGCAGGCCCGTTCACCGGTCCGAACGCCACCTATGGCGATCAGTACTGGCATGGCGCTACACAGGCCGCCGAAGACATTAACGCCGCCGGCGGGATTAATGGCGAAAAAATCAAACTGGTCCAAGGCGATGACGCCTGTGAGCCAAAACAGGCGGTCGCCGTTGCTAACCGTTTAGTCGATCAGGACAAAGTGCAGGCGGTGGTCGGCCATTTTTGTTCCTCATCGACCATGCCTGCTTCCGAGGTGTATAACGACGCCGGAATCATTGCCATCACCCCCGGATCCACCAACCCGCAAATCACCGAACGCGGCATGAGCGATATGTTCCGCATGTGCGGGCGTGACGATCAGCAGGGGCTGGTCGCCAGTGATTACATTATCGACAAACTGAAAGCCAAAAAAGTCGTGATCATTCACGACAAAGACACCTACGGTCAGGGGCTGGCGGATGCCACCAAAGCGGCGCTCAACAAACGCGGCGTGAAGGAAGTAATGTACGAAGGGTTGTCGCGTGGCGAAAAAGATTTTAATGCGCTGGTAACCAAAATCAGTGCGCAGAAACCTGACGTGGTGTTCTTCGGCGGTTGCCATCCGGAAGCCGGTCCGTTAGTGCGCCAGATGCGTGAACAGGGCGTGCAGGCGACGTTCTTCTCCGGCGACTGCATCGTCAATGAAGAAATGGTAACGGCAGCGGGCGGTCCGCAATACACCAACGGGATCCTGATGACCTTCGGCAAAGACCCGCGTCTGATCGCCGAAGGGAAAACCGTTATCGATAAGTTCCGCGCCAATAAGTTCGAGCCGGAAGGGTACACGCTCTATTCCTACGCCTCCGTGCAGGCGATTGCTGCCGCGTTCAAAGCCACCGGCGGCACCGATTCTGCCAAGGCCAGCGCCTGGCTGAAAGCGAACAGCGTCGATACCGTGATGGGTAAAAAATCCTGGGACAGCAAAGGTGATCTGAAAGTCTCCGATTACGTGGTTTATAAATGGGATGACAAAGGCAAATACCAGGAAGTGAAAGAATAACCATATCAGCCAAAGACCGCGTTCCCGTTGAACGCGGTCGCAAAAAGAGACTGCGTATTTATGGATTCATTCTTCCTGCAACAGCTGTTTAATGGCATCACGCTGGGCGCGGTGTACGGGCTGATCGCCATCGGTTACACCATGGTTTACGGCATTATCGGGATGATCAACTTTGCCCATGGCGAGGTGTATATGATCTCCGCTTACCTCTGCGCCATCGCGCTGGCGCTGCTGTCTTTCTTCGGGGTGCACTCTTTTCCGTTGCTCATCCTCGGCACGCTGGTGTTCACCATCGTGGTGACCGGCGTGTATGGCTGGGCGATTGAGCGCATTGCCTACAAACCGCTGCGAAACTCCACCCGCCTCGCGCCGCTGATTTCCGCGATAGGCATGTCGCTCATCTTGCAAAACTACGCACAAATCAGTCAGGGTCCGCGACAGCAGGGGATCCCGACAATGTTTGATGGCGCGCTGCGTTTTCACATCGGCGACAGCTTCGTGCAGATGACCTATACCAAATTGTTCATTCTGGTGGCGGCGTTTGTCGGAATGCTGGTGCTGTCGTGGATTATCAGCAGCACTAAACTCGGGCGTATGTGCCGCGCGGTGCAGCAGGACCGCAAGATGGCGTCGATTTTGGGCATCAATACCGACCGCATCATCTCGCTGGTATTTATGATTGGCGCGGCGATGGCCGGGCTGGCGGGCGTGCTGGTGACCATGAACTATGGCACTTTTGATTTTTACGCCGGATTTATCATCGGCATCAAAGCTTTTACCGCAGCTGTGCTGGGCGGGATCGGTTCGCTGCCGGGCGCAATGCTGGGCGGCCTGATTTTAGGCATCGCCGAAGCGCAGTTTTCGGGCATGGTGAACTCGGATTACAAAGATGTGTTCTCCTTCGGATTGCTGGTGGTGATCCTCATTTTCCGCCCTCAGGGCCTGCTGGGTCGCCCGGTAGTATCTAAAGTGTGAGGGAGAAAAAATGACGTCACAAACTGCTGTTATTGATGGCGGCTTCTCGCTGAAACGCTGTCTGCTGGATGCCATTTTCGCCGGGCTGGTCGCGCTGATTATCTTCGGGCCGGTGGTCGGCGTGGTGCTCGATGGCTACAGCTTCAACTTCCATTCACAACGGCTGGTGTGGATTATCGCCGCGGTCATGGCAGGGCGGTTCTTGCTTAGCGCCTTTCTGGAAACCGCCGCCGGGCAGAAAATGCGGGCACGCTTTGAAAGCGAAAGCGCGGGAGTGTATGTCCGGCCTGTGGATCATAAAAGCAGCCTGCGCTGGGTGCTGCCGCTGTTAATCGTGCTGGCGATATTCTTTCCGTTTGTCGCCACCAAATACATTCTGACCGTCGCGATTTTAGGGCTGATTTACGTGCTGCTCGGTCTCGGGCTGAATATTGTGGTCGGGCTGGCGGGGCTGCTGGATCTCGGGTACGTGGCGTTTTACGCCATAGGGGCTTACGGGCTGGCGCTTGGCTATCAGTATCTTGGTCTCGGGTTCTGGTCGATGCTGCCGCTGGCGGCATTGATGGCCGCTCTGGCCGGTGCGCTGCTCGGGTTCCCGGTGCTGAGGATGCACGGCGATTATCTGGCAATCGTCACGCTCGGCTTTGGTGAAATCATCCGGCTGGTGCTGACCAACTGGCTGTCGTTTACCGGCGGACCGAACGGCGTCTCTGCGCCTGCGCCAACCTTTTTCGGGCTGGAGTTCGGGCGGCGGGCGAAAGAGGGCGGCGTGCCTTTTCATGAGTTTTTCCATCTGACGTATAACCCCAACATGAAGTTTATTTTTATCTACGCCGTGCTGGTTCTGGTCGTATTGCTGGTGCTGTTCATCAAACACCGGCTGACGCGCATGCCGATTGGCCGTGCGTGGGAAGCGCTGCGGGAAGATGAAATCGCCTGCCGCGCGATGGGGCTGAATCACGTACTGGTAAAACTCTCCGCATTTACGCTCGGGGCCTCCACCGCCGGGATCGCAGGCGTGTTTTTCGCCACCTATCAGGGCTTCGTGAATCCTACCTCGTTTACCTTTTTCGAATCCGCGCTGATCCTCGCCATCGTAGTGCTTGGCGGCATGGGCTCGACCATCGGCGTGGTGCTGGCGGCGTTTGTGCTGACCGTCGCGCCGGAGCTGCTGCGCAGTTTTGCGGAATATCGCGTGCTGTTATTTGGCGTGCTGATGGTGGTGATGATGATCTGGCGGCCGCGCGGGTTGATCCGCATCAGCCGCAGCGGATTTGCCGTACGTAAAGGAGTCGCACCATGAATGCCGCGGTCATGAATGAAAGCATCCTCAGCGTTAAACATCTGATGATGCACTTTGGCGGTATTAAGGCGCTCAACGATGTGAGTCTCGACGTGAAGCGTGGTTCAATCACCGCCCTGATTGGCCCGAACGGCGCAGGGAAAACCACGGTCTTTAACTGCCTGACCGGTTTTTATAAAGCCTCCGGCGGCACGATTTCACTCAACACGCGTACAGGCTCGACCAACGTCGTTCAGGTGCTTGGGCAGAAATTTCAGCCGGATGACTGGCTGAAACCGGCGCAGCTCGGCAGGCGGATTTTCTACAAAATGTTTGGCGGCACCCATCTGGTGAACCGTGCCGGGCTGGCGCGCACCTTTCAGAATATCCGTCTGTTCCGCGAAATGTCGGTGGTGGAAAACCTGCTGGTGGCGCAGCACATGCAAACCAACCGCAATCTGATTGCCGGAGTGCTCAATACGCCGGGCTATCGTCGTGCCGAGAATCAGGCGCTGGATCGGGCGTTTTACTGGCTGGAAGTGGTGGAACTGGTGGACTGCGCCAACCGGCTGGCGGGGGAGATGTCTTACGGCCAGCAGCGGCGGCTGGAGATCGCCCGCGCCATGTGCACCGCGCCGGAAATGATTTGCCTTGATGAACCGGCCGCCGGGCTGAATCCGGTGGAAACCCGCACACTGAGCAAAATTATCCGCTTCCTGCGTGACCATCACGACATTACGGTGCTGCTGATCGAACACGATATGGGCATGGTGATGGAGATTTCCGATCACATTATTGTGCTCGACCACGGCGACGTGATTGCCGGAGGGCCGCCGCAGGAGATTGTAAACAATGAGAAAGTCATCGCAGCCTATCTGGGTGCTGACGAAGACGAGGTCAGCCTATGAGCCAGGCGATGCTGGAGTTTAGGGAGGTGGACGTCTATTACGGCGCGATCCAGGCGTTGCAACAGGTCTCTTTGCAGGTGGATCAGGGCGAAACTGTGGCGCTGATCGGCGCGAACGGGGCGGGAAAATCAACGCTGCTGATGTCGATTTTTGGCCAGCCGCGCATTCGCAGCGGTCAGATTTTATTTTGTGGCGAAGATATCAGCCGTAAATCCACGCATTTTGTGGCATCAAAGGGCATTGCGCAGTCGCCGGAAGGGCGGCGCGTTTTCCCGGATATGACCGTCGAAGAAAACCTGCTGATGGGCACCATTCCCATCGGCAATAAATACGCGGCGGAGGATCTGCAAACAATGTTCGAACTGTTCCCGCGCCTGAAAGAGCGACGCAGGCAGCGGGCGATGACCATGTCCGGTGGAGAGCAGCAAATGCTGGCGATTGCGCGGGCACTGATGAGCCGTCCGAAACTGTTGTTGCTGGATGAACCGAGCCTTGGCCTCGCACCGATTGTCGTCAAACAGATCTTCCAGACGCTGCGGGAACTGGCACGTAACGGTATGACGATTTTTCTGGTTGAACAGAATGCGCACCATGCCCTGAAACTCTCCGATCGCGCTTACGTGATGGTTAACGGTCAGATCCGCATGAGCGGCAGCGGGGAGGCGTTGCTGGTCGATCCGCAGGTCAGGAAGGCGTACTTAGGCGGCGCGTAGGAAACTCGACTGCACTGAACATTCAGACCCGTGATGCCCGTATCGCGGGTTTTTTTAGATGTCCCTCTCAGTTTTATCTGATTCCCAAAACCCTCCTCCACAATTTGCTCATACTCTTCCGATAACATCCAATTCCTACAATTTAGTGACCGGAAGGTTAAATCTTTGAGGTATCATACAGAGATAACCATCACGAATTTGTGAGAAAGAGGTTTATTCGGACAAATCAGTGACCTAAAACAGCATCAGGGCGTTGACCCCCTGTTGTTCAGCAGGCTATATAGCGTCACCCGTTTTTGGCACAAAATTTTCCTGTCTCAGGGATGAAGTGAATGACAAACGGGTCATTTACTCGATGAATTGAACCGTCGGCGCTGCTGACCAATCAGCAGACTGGGTCGTTGTGTTTATTTTTTTTAATCAGACAGGGCGCTAAAAATGGCTTCTGAGTGGCTTTCATTTGTTTTGTTTCTCTCCTCTATCTATTTCTACGTCACACGGGCGTCGGCCGGGCGCATCTGGTTTTCGCTGGTGCTGTTCTTTTTAGGGCTTTACGTCATTCTGAACGTGATCCTTATCGGCAGTAACTATTTCACCGGTGAGGGCATCACCGATGCCGTGCTCTATACCGTCACCAGCAGCCTGAAAGGCGCCGGTCTGAACAAATACATCCTGCCGTTCCTTGGTTTACTGGCCGGTTTGATCATCGTCTTCTGGCTGCTTGCCTGGGGGCTCAAACAACGTCGCGCCAAAAACAGCAGCGCGGTGTACAGCGTGCTGGCCGTGGTGCTGGCGGTGTTCTCGGTCGGCTCCACGCAGGCATTCCAGAACATTTCCCGCCTGGTGAAAACCCAAATCTCCGGCAGCGGTGCAGATTTTGATACCTACTACAAAGTCCCGGTCAAAGCCGTGAAGGGCGAGAAAAAGCCGAATCTGGTCTACATCTACGGCGAAAGTCTGGAACGCACTTATTTCGATGACAACGTCTTTCCGGGGCTGACCACTGAACTGAGTCGCCACAAAGCGCAGAGCACCGATTTTACTAACACTAAGCAGGTGCCGGGCACCGGTTACACCATCGCCGGTATGGTGGCTTCTCAGTGCGGCATCCCGCTGTTTGCGCCGTTTGACGGCAATGCCTCCAGCGCCTTAGCGACGTTCTATCCGGAAAACGTTTGTCTGGGTGATGTCCTCAAAGGCGCCGGCTACACCAATTATTTCTATCAGGGGGCGGAACTGGCGTTTGCCGGTAAAGGCACCTTCCTGAAGTCCCACGGTTTTGATCATCTGTACGGCTATAACGAACTGCGTCCGACCGTTGCGGATCCGGCGTACAAAAATGACTGGGGCTGGTATGACGACACGCTGCTGGACGAGGTGTACAAGAAGTTTGTCGAGCTGAGCAAAGCTGGCAAACCGTTCTCCCTGTTCACGCTGACTGTCGATACGCATCACCCGGACGGTTTTATCTCCCGTGGCTGCACACGTAAAGCCTATCCGCTGACCGGCAAACCGAATCAGTCTTTGAGCGCCGTCTCGTGCAGTCAGGAGCTGATTGCGGCGTTTATCGACAAGATCAAAGCCTCGGGCTATTTCGATAACACCCTCATCGTGGTGTCTTCCGATCATCTGGCGATGAACAACACCGCTTACAGCACGCTGACCAAACAGAATCGCAAAGACCTGTTCTTCGTGCTCGATGGCCGTCATCCGGTGGGCGATCTGAATGCCGCCAAGCGCAGCACGCTCGATAACGGCGCCACTGTGCTGGATATGATGGGCGGCGATAACTACATTGGCCTCGGACGCAGTGGGATTTCCGCGACGTCCATGACCGAGCAGTTCCTCAATATCGATGACAAAGTGAATGCCTGGAAACCGGCGGTTATCAAACAGTGGGGCTTCCCAAACAGCATCAAAAATTACACCGTCAGCAACAAGGAAAACAGCTTCACTTTCTCTGGCATGACCATCAAAACGCCGTTCATTTTGAAAGTCACCAAAGACAAAATCGAGCCGATGTTTGACGTCTATTTATCCACGCCGCTGAAAAAACAGCTCGCTACGCTGTCAACCAGCGATAACTTCGTCTGGGTGGATAAATGCTATGAAATGGGCCGCGTCTGGGCACCTGAGCTGTCGCTCAATACCGGTCTCTGCGTGGCGTCCGGTAATCTCGGGGCGCGCCCGACTATCGTGCAGGCGAACGGCGATAGCTTCAAAGGTAAAGTCGATTTTGTGAAGGACATGTCTGGCAGCAATGCGATTTATCAGCAGACGGTGAAAACGCTCAATATTGATGATGCGGAGACGACGTATAAATCCGCCGCGATTGCCTTCATGGTACCGGGGCTGCCTGAGCAGGTGAAAGCGATTGCCGGGGTTTCCGCCGTGGAGAACTGGGGACGCTGGTCTGATGCGAATCTCGCGCCGTCGGTGAAAATCGATTACGTCAAACCGTTGCCAACCACTTTCGACGTGGTGATCCGCGCCAGAGCCTACGGCAGTAACATCGATAAACCGGTGTCAGTCCGCGTTGGCGATCAGGAGCAATTCGTCTCCTTTGGTGATAAAGACGGCACGGTGAAAGTTCAGTTCACCAATCCTGGTGCGGCGCAAAGCATTGTCATCACGCCGCCGTCACCGACCGAACCAACCGAAGGCACCAGCGGCGGTTTCCAGCCGCGTAAGCTCGGCATCGGCATGGTTTCACTGGAGGTGCAGCCGGTGGAACCCCAGTCCTGAGACCGACGTGTAAGAATGAGAAAAAAACCCGCTGCGGCGGGTTTTTTATTAGCTGAAGTTCCACCCCGCGCAGGTTTAGCGGATCCGCCCGTCAGCCAGCCACCGAGTGCCAGTCTGCCTTCTTCAAACACCAGAATCTGGTCGGCGTCGCGTGTGAGCGTTTCGACTGCCGCATATCACGTGGGCTATACGCCCGCTCATTTCTCCGTTGTTTTTCGCAAAAAGTTTGGTGTTTCACCCAAATCCCTGCGCGGATAGCCCTTATCTTTTTTATCGCTTTACTTTACCATTTCACATATTCATTTCAGGAATATGTATCTCTGAAACAATATTATAAAGAAATAAGCCGATGGGTATACTCGCCAAATTCCTGCACAGAATCACAGCCCTGTGCAGGCAGCTCATACACACTTTTGGGGATACTCGATGCGTACAAAATTTAACAAAACTAAGACCCGTGTTAACCGTGCTTTTTTACTGGCAGCGACGTCCGCTGTCATGATTTCCAGCGGCATTTTGGCTCCGCTGACGGCTGCTCATGCAGCAGATAAAACAACCATCAAAGTCGGTATCATCAGCGGCGAAGACGAAGATGTCTGGCGCGAAGTGGTGAAGCAGGCAGCGGCGAAAGGGCTGACCGTTAAGCCGGTGGTGTTTAATGATTACAACCAGCCTAACGAAGCGTTGCAAAATGGCGAAGTCGATGCCAACGCCTTCCAGCATCAGCCGTTCCTCGATAATCAGATCAAAGTGAATCATTACGACATCGTGCGCGTCGGTTATACCGCCGTGTGGCCAATCGGTTTGTATTCTAAAAAAGTGAAAAAAGCTGACGAGCTGAAAGACGGTGCGGTCATTGGCGTGCCTAACGATCCGGCCAACGAAGCGCGCGGCCTGATCCTGCTCGAACAATCCGGTGTGATTA
Organism: Rahnella inusitata; assembly: GCF_003263515.1. Classification (GTDB taxonomy): domain Bacteria; phylum Pseudomonadota; class Gammaproteobacteria; order Enterobacterales; family Enterobacteriaceae; genus Rahnella; species Rahnella inusitata. Next base: position 78,582 of record NZ_JYDE01000032.1, read on the forward strand.
AACTTAAACCGGGCGCAGGCATTTTCGCGACCACCGCAGACATCACAGAAAACCCGCGCCACGTCGTCATCAAAGAGCTGGACTCCGGCATTATTGGCCGTTCCGTGCCTGATCTGGATGCAGCAATCGTCAACACTGACTGGGCGCTGAAAAGTGGCCTGACGCCAGCCGATCGCATTGCGCAGGAGCCGGTCAAAGGCAACCCGTACAATAACTTCATTGCAGTGAAAACAGAAAACGCCAATGCGCCGTGGGTGAAAACACTCGTTTCCTCCTACCAGAACGACGACGTGAAAAAAGTGTTTGATAAGGTTTATAAAGGCACCGGCGTCACGGCCTGGTAAGGATGTAAAGCATGACGATAATCTCTGAGATCGACGCGCATTTTACCGCTACCTCTGCGGATGACAAAAAAGCCGCCGCAGCGGGAGTAAACGCGTTCGTAAGAGCTGAGCGAACAAGCGCGGCAGATGATGCCGAAGACGTGGTGCGATTGCACCGCGTTAGCCGCCGGTTCGGCACCACGCAGGCACTCAAGGATGTGTCGTTAACGGTAAGGCGGGGAGAAATCCTCGGCCTTATCGGCCGCAGCGGGGCAGGGAAATCCACCCTGATCCGCTGTCTTAACGGACTGGAGCAACCCGACGACGGTGTGATCGAAATCGAAGGCCACGCGATAACCGGCCTGAGTGAGAAAGCGTTGCAATCGGTGCGCAGCCGCGTCGGCATGGTATTTCAGCATTTTAATTTGCTGTCGGCCAAAACCGTCGAACAGAACGTCGCGCTGCCGCTGAAAATCGCCGGATATGACAAGGCTCGCCGTCAGGCGCGTGTGGCCGAATTGCTGGCGCTGGTCGGGCTGGAAGACAAAGCCAAAAACTATCCGGCAGCGTTGTCTGGCGGGCAAAAGCAGCGCGTCGGCATTGCGCGCGCGCTGGCTGCCAGTCCGGCATTGTTACTGTGCGATGAAGCCACTTCGGCGCTTGACCCTGAAACCACCCGCTCTATTCTGGCGCTGTTGCAGTCGCTGAATCAGACACTCGGCATCACTATTTTGCTCATCACTCATGAGATGGAAGTGATCAAAAAGATCGCTCATCGGGTGGCGGTCATTAACGGCGGGGAAATTATCGAAGAAGGCCCCGTTTGGCAGGTGTTTGCCCATCCTCAGTCGCAGCTGACACGCACCCTTTTACAGGGCTTGCTGCCGCAACTGCCGGAGGCGCTGGCCGAACGGCTGACGCCGGTACGTCAGGGCGAGGCGATTTACAGCGTCCATTACGCCGGGCAGGGCAGACAGGGCGAAATCCTTACGCTGATGGCTGCCGAACTGCCGGGACAATTTCGCCTGATCCAGGGCGGGGTCGATCATATTCAGCATTACGCCATCGTGCGCTTTTTCTTCTCTGTGCCGGTCGATAATGCCGCCTCAGAGCAGGCCGTTTTACACTGGTTGGAACAGCACCAGGCAACCGTGGAGCTGACAGGCTATGTCTCCAGTAATGCTTGATTTATTGATTAATGCCGTCGAAGAAACGTTGCTGATGACCGCCATCTCCGGGCTGTTTTCCCTGATTGCCGGTCTGCCTTTAGGGCTGATTTTGGTGATGAGCAGCCCCGGCGGCATCGCTGAAAACCGCTGGGTGAACCGGTCGCTCGGGCTTGTCATCAACGGTTTTCGCTCGTTGCCGTTCATCATTTTGCTGGTGGCGTTAATTCCGGTCACACGCTTTTTGGTGGGCACATCACTCGGGACGTGGGCGGCGATCGTTCCGCTTTCCATTACTGCGACGCCTTACTTTGCGCGCGTGGCTGAAGTCTCCCTGCGAGATGTTGATCGCGGGCTGATCGACGCTGTGCGGGCGATGGGTGCGAGCAAACTGCGCATTGTCTGGGACGTACTTATCCCGGAAGCCTTGCCAGGCATTTTGTCCGGATTCGTTGTGACGCTGGTGGCGCTCATTGGTGCATCGGCGATGGCCGGTGCGATTGGCGCGGGCGGGTTAGGTGATCTGGCAATCCGCTACGGCTACCAGAGGTTTGAAACGGTAGTCATGATTGAAGTGATTGTCGTGCTGATTGTCATGGTGTGCGGTATTCAGTGGCTGGGCGACCGCATCGTCGCCCGCGTCGATAAACGTCATTAGCCCTCGCTGATTAAACAAGCCGGTCATCTTTTTCAAGTTGACCGGCTTTCGCGTTACAGCTCACTGCGCGAACGCCAGCGCTCACGGGCCATAAAACTCTTCACACCGACATCCAGGAACGGGCGCGGCGGCAGATAATTGGCGCGTCCGACGGTTTGCATATCCGCCAGCAGCGGATTGTCTTCCCCCAGCGCATGTTCTGCCAGCAACCGGCCAAATGCGCTTTGCTTGGAACTTCCTGAGCCGTTACATCCCGCCGATGAGTACACATTCTCCGACAGATTTCCCCAGACCGGTGCACCGTTGCGGGTAATGCTGATGAGACCTGACCAGGTGTAAGCCATATTGACGTCCTGTAGCTGCGGGTAAATTCGCGCGAACAGCTGCTGATGGCGGCGGGCGTGGCGGCCAGTCTCCACCGCGCCGGTCACCAGACCCGGCGTAAAGTTGACGTGCTCGCGGATCAGAAAACGGTGATCGGCGGTGTAGCGCAGGGTCGCCCCGGCCAGTGCATTCACCGGGGTTGAGCCCCAGGGTAAAATATCGCCAATGCGCTGGCGCTGTTCCGGCGTCAGCGGCTCGGTCAGCGTCGCGAAGGTCGACATCGCAAACACGTTCCCTTTAAACAGCGGCAATCCCCGCGCCGCGCCGTTGATCGCCAGCATCAGTTTACGCGCCCGCACTTCACCATGCGGCGTTTCAGCCCGGATAGCGCCCTGGGTATCGATCTGCAAGGCAGGGGAGTTGGCGTAGACCGTCACATTCGACGGCAGCGATGCGACCAGCCCGCTGATAAGCGCTGCCGGATTCACCAAAATGCAGTTCGGCGTATACACGGCGCTGCGATAAAAACCGGTGCCCAGACGCTGTTTCAGTGCTGTGTTATCCAGCAGTTCAAAGCTTTCGCCGAGCGTCTTGAGCTCCTGCTGATAGTGCGCAATCTCGCCGTCAAACTGCTCGCTGACCGCGCAATGGTATTTACCCGAATTCTGCCAGTCACATTCAATAGCGTGCTGATCAACAGTTTCTTTCAAACTCTGTAGCCCAAACTGCAACAGCCGGCGATAGGTATGAGCCTGCTCCAGCTCTGCCGACGTACTGCCCACCGTGTGCGGCAGGTCTATCACAAACCCGGAATTACGCGCCGAGGCGTTATCTGCCACGTCCAAAGCTTCGAGCACCACAACGTGCTCATGCGGACGAAGTTCGGCAATCCGCCTTGCAAATGCCAGCCCTGCAAACCCGGCACCGATCACCAGCCAGTCTGCCGTCACGTTGCCGTGCAAAGCGGAATGACGCGGGGTATTCCCCCGAAGTGCTGCCCAGCCGTTGATATTTTGATCAAGAGGTAAATTTCTAATTTTCATTGTCGCATCATGCCGTTATCCCGGAGAGTTCGATCCTAATTCATGGCCGTATAGATGTCTAATGCGCAATAAGGATAAAGATATAACGGTTGGAGTAACGACAGTGAGTAAGTGGTGAAAATTAGGACAAAATGAATAAAAAGCAGGCTGGGGAATATGGGTAAAATGCGCGCGGGTGCTTGAGGCTTATGTGGCTTGAGCATTGTTGTTCAGAACATATAAGGCAAAAGCCCCGAGTTAATTTTTCAATCAACCCGAGGCTTTCCATACCTAGACAGCATGAGAATAGCCTCTTAAAAGCAGAAATGCAACGGAGGGTAAGATGTCGCGAAAGCTTGTTTTACATGGACTCATCGTGATTTGTTTCACGCTGTTGGCCTGGACCTGGATGGTACGTGACTCACTGTGTGAGCTGCATATTAAACAGGGTTTGACGGAAATTGCGGCAGTCTTAAGCTACGAAATTAAGCGCTAACCGTAGGGTGGGGTTCGCCCCACCTTTTTGGTTGTTGTCGAAGTATAGGACCTCAGGCACCCATTCCTGCTTCGTCGTTTACGTTCATGCTTTACCGTATATCACTGTTTTCCAGACAGCAAAAAGCCCGCTTAAGTTTCCTTAAGCGGGCTTTTCTAATTTGGCTCCTCTGACTGGACTCGAACCAGTGACATACGGATTAACAGTCCGCCGTTCTACCGACTGAACTACAGAGGAATCGTTGGAACGGGGCGAATAATAGCGACTGCCCCTGTGCATGTCAAAGGGTTAACGAAAAAAGTTGTCTGACTGCTTTCTTAATATCCAACTTGTTGACTATTAAGACAAAGTGATTAAATCCTCCGCCATTTTGTTCTTCCGCTCCCACGCTGACAGCCAATGTTGCACTAAAAGCACTCATAAGCTGCCTGTTTGTTGTGCATCAGTTGCGAGCATTGTTGCTGATCCCCAATCCTGAGCACGTTTTTTGCCACCTTTAAGCCCTGAGAGAGCAGCGAATTCAGAGCTGCTGCACAAATTTCAATCATTTTTCGCAATTGGCACACCCCGTGCATTGTTATCTCACTAACAACCACTAGCTTTATGACAATAAAGCAACATGAGATTAACCGATGCAGCCAGCGCAGGATGTGATTGAACAAATCGAAGCCTCGTTTGCCGGGCAGACGCCAACGGGGAAACGCATTGCCAGTTATTTGCTGGCGAATCTTGCACAAATTCCGTTTGAGACTGCCGACAGCATCGCGCGAAGCGCGGCGACCAGCGGGATTTCGGTGGGACGTTATTTGCGCAGCCTCGGGTATCGCAATCTGGACGACTTTAAGCAAACACTGCGTCAACAAAGTGGTACCTCCTACCAGCCGTGGGTGGTCACTGACCGCCTGGGGGCGTACCGCGAACGCAGCAAACAACCGCGACAGGAAAAGCTTGAAGAGTCACTGACGCTCGAACTCGACGCCATCCATCACGTCTATCAGCTGGCGCAGACCGGGAGTTTTGCGCAGGTAAGCCGTCGTCTGGCCGAGGCCGAGGCGGTGTTTATTCTCGGCATTCAGTCGGTGCGTGGGATCGCCAATAATTTCTCGAGCTATCTCGAATATCTGCGCCCGAAAGTGTATTTCGCCGACGGCCTTTCCGGCACCTATGTCGAATCCCTGAATTCCGAATTCGCCCGTCCGTATCTGGTGGTCACCGACACCCGTGCGTATTCGAAACTGGCGCAAACCTATTGTGAAGCGGCCTGCGAGCGCGGGCTGAACGTGGCGCTGATCACCGACATTTATTGCCCCTGGGCGCGCGATTATCCGGTGGATTTATTGCAGGTTAAAACGGACACCGGTCAGTTCTGGGATTCGATGGCGCCACTCAGCTGCCTTTTCAACCTGTTGTGTTCCTCGGTGCTGGAACTGCGCGGAAACGACGTCGAAGAGCGGCTGGCAAATAACCGGATTTTGCAGAAACAGCTCGGCCAGTTTGAATCGTAATTTTCTAAAAACAGCGGACAGAGTTTATTGATGAATACCAAAACACCTGACGTACCCCTGATCGATCTGGCGCAGGCGCTGCCCGATGCGGTGATCGACCTGAAATATGCCACCGCAGATAACCTGACCGGTCAGCCGATTTATCGTGAGTCGCGCTGCCTGTTGCATCCGGACGCCGCTGCCGCGCTGGTTCGCTGCGACGCCGTGGCAAAGCTGGCGGGATTGCGGCTGAAAATCTACGACGCTTATCGCCCGCAGGCGGCGCAGGCCTGTTTGTGGGCTGCGTTTCCCAACCCGGATTATGTAGTGGATATCAAGCTCGGATCCCACCACAGCCGCGGTGTGGCGGTGGATCTTACCCTGCTCGATGAGCGTGGTGAGGTGCTGGATATGGGCGCGGGCTTTGACGAAATGACTGAAGTCTCGCACCCGTTTTATCCGGATTTACCGCCGCACATTCAGCGCAACCGACTGTTGCTCAATGCCGTGATGGCTGCGGGTGGCTACAAGGGTATCACCAGCGAGTGGTGGCACTTTGAATTACCGGATGCCAAAACGTATCCGTTGTTGGAAGAGCGGTTTGGCTGCTATCCGCCAATTGACGCCGCCTGATCCTCGTCTCTCTTTTTCCTCAAGCCAGGAGTTCAACGATGAATAACACAGCAATCAGTTCATTGCGCATGTCCACAAAAACGCGGATCGCCGGTGCCATTTTACTCGCGGTATCAGGATTAAGTCTCTCAGCGCAGGCGGCGGTGCCGAAAGACATGCTGGTGATCGGTAAGGCCGCGGACCCGCAAACGCTGGATCCGGCGGTGACTATCGACAATAACGACTGGACGATCACTTACCCGGCCTATCAGCGGCTCGTCCAGTATAAAACGCAGGGGGGCAAAGGATCGACACAGGTGGAAGGGGATCTGGCCGCCAGCTGGACTGCTTCACCCGATCAGCTGATCTGGACGTTCAAACTCAAGCCCGGCGCAAAATTTGATGACGGCACCGACGTGAATGCCGATGCGGTGAAATGGTCGTTCGAGCGCCTGATGAAAATCGGTCAGGGCCCGTCGGAAGCCTTTCCGAAAGATATGACCGTCACGGTAGTTGATCCGATGACCGTCACCTTTACGCTGAAATCACCGTTTGCCCCCTTCCTCTACACGCTGGCGAATGACGGCGCGGGCATCGTCAATCCGGCCATCGCCAAAGCCAATCCTGCTGATGAAGGAAAAGCCTGGCTGGCCGGTCATACAGCCGGTTCCGGTCCTTACAAGCTGGACCGCTGGCAGAAAGGGCAGCAACTGATGCTGGTGCCAAACCCGCATTACAGCGGCGCTAAACCGGCCTTTAAACGCGTGACGGTAAAAATTATCGGCGAGAGTGCCACCCGCCGCCTGCAACTGTCGCGCGGCGATCTGGATATTGCCGATTCCCTGCCGATGGATCAGCTGGCGGCGCTGAAGAAAGAAGACAAAGTCGCCGTCGAAGAATTCCCGTCATTACGTGTGACCTATCTGTATCTCAATAACGCCAAAACGCCGCTTAATCAGGTGGATTTACGCCGTGCGATTTCCTCAGCCGTGGATTATCAGGGCATGGTAAAAGGCATCATGGGCGGGAACGCTAAACAGATGCGTGGGCCGATCCCGGAGGGCATGTGGGGTTTCGACCCGACGGCGAAGCAGTACACCTTCGACATGACGCAAGCCAAAGCCGATTTCACCAAAGTGAAAGACAAACCGCAGACGCTGGATTTCCTCTATTCGGATAACGATCCGAACTGGGAATCTATCGCGCTGGCGGTGCAGGCGAGCCTCGGTCAGGCCGGGATCAGCGTTAAGCTGGAAAAACTGGCCAACGCCACCATGCGCGACCGTATCGGGCAGGGTGATTACGACATTTCTATCGGCAACTGGAGCCCGGATTTCGCCGACCCGTACATGTTTATGAACTACTGGTTCGAGTCTGACAAAAAAGGGCTTCCGGGCAACCGTTCCTTCTATTCCAATCCTGACGTCGATGCGTTGCTGAAAAAAGCGGTGTCGGTCACCGACCAGAAACAGCGTACGGATTATTACCAGCAGGCGCAGAAAATTGTCATTGACGAAGCGGCTTACGTGTATCTGTTCCAGAAAAACTATCAGGTCGCGATGAACAAAGACGTCAAAGGTTTTGTGTTCAATCCGATGCTGGAGCAGGTGTTCAACGTCGGCCAGATGAGCAAAAAGTAAATCCCCGTATTGATTCCGCATAAACCCAACATACGTCGCGTCGCCACCGCATCTGCAACGCGAAGTATGGAGGGTTTGGGAGGCGAAATGACTTCTTGGACACTAATCCGCCAGCGATGCTGGGGGCTGGTTTTGGTGATGATAGGGGTATGCGTTATTACTTTTATCATCTCGCATATGATCCCCGGCGACCCGGCGCGTCTGCTGGCAGGCGATCGTGCCAGCAATGAAATGGTCGCGCATATCCGTCAGCAACTGGGTTTGGATCAGCCGTTGTATGTGCAGTTTTTCCGTTACGTTAGCGATTTGCTGCATGGTGATCTTGGCACGTCAATTCGCACCGGTCGTCCGGTGCTGGAAGACCTGAAAGCCTTCTTCCCGGCCACCTTAGAACTGGCGTTTACCGCGCTGTTTCTGGCAATTGTGCTGGGTATTCCGCTCGGCGTGCTGTCAGCGGTTTATCAGAATAAATTCCCCGATCATCTGGTGCGTTTACTTTCCGTGCTGGGGATTTCCACTCCGGCATTCTGGCTGGGGTTGGGCGTCATTATCCTGTTTTACGGCCATCTGAATCTGCTGCCGGGCGGCGGAAGGCTGGATGACTGGCTGGACCCGCCTGCCAATATCACCGGTTTTTACGTTCTTGATTCCTTACTGACCGGCAACTGGGAGACTTTCTGGAACAGCCTGCAACATCTGGCGATGCCTGCGCTGACGCTGGCGTTCGTGCATATGGGGATTGTGGCGCGGCAGATCCGTTCGGCGATGCTCGAACAGCTTAACGAAGATTATATCCGCACCGCGCGTGCCAACGGTTTATCGCGCTGGCGGGTGATCCTCAGCCATGCGTTGCCCAATGCGCTGATCCCGTCGGTGACCGTGCTCGGTCTGGCGATGGGGGATTTACTGTACGGCGCGGTGCTGACCGAAACCGTGTTCGCCTGGCCAGGGATGGGGGCGTATGTGGTCAACTCGATTCAGGCGCTGGATTTCCCGGCGGTGATGGGGTTTGCGGTGGTGGTGTCGTTTGCTTACGTCATCGTCAATTTGTGTGTGGATTTACTGTATGTGTGGATCGATCCACGCATTGGCCGGGAGGGGTGACCGATGTCTGTTATTGAACCGGGTGTGAACAATCACCGTGCCGATATCGTGGCACCGGACGTCAGGCCGCGCTTCGCCAGCTGGCGGCGAACATTTCATCTGCTGAGCCGCAGCCCGCTGACCATGTTGGGTCTGGCAATCATGCTCATTGTGCTGTTTATCATGATTTTCTCGCCGTGGCTGGTGCCGTACGATCCCAATGCCATCAGCCTGACCGATCGCCTGCAGGCACCTTCTGCCGGGCACTGGTTTGGCACCGATGAAGTCGGGCGTGATTTATTTAGCCGGGTGCTGACAGGCAGCCAGCAATCGGTCGCCGCCGGGCTGGCGGTGGTCATCATCGCGGGCAGCATCGGTTCACTGCTCGGCTGCTTCTCCGGCGTGGTGGGCGGCCTTGTCGATGCGCTGATCATGCGCTGTATGGACATCATGCTGTCGGTGCCGTCGCTGGTGCTGACCATGGCGCTGGCCGCCGCGCTCGGCCCGAGTCTGTTCAACGCGATGCTGGCCATTGCCGTGGTGCGCATTCCGTTTTACGTCCGGCTGGCCCGCGGGCAAACGCTGATGTTGCGCCATCAGGCGTACATGCAGGCGACGCGCACCTTTGGCGCGTCGCGCTGGCATCTCATCACCTGGCACGTCTTGCGTAACGTGATGCCGCCGCTGGTGGTGCAAGCGTCGCTTGATATCGGTACGTCGATTCTGATGGCTGCCACGCTGGGCTTTATCGGCCTCGGCGCGCAGCAACCGACCGCCGAGTGGGGCGCGATGGTCTCCAATGGCCGCAACTATATTCTCGATCAGTGGTGGTATTCGGCGTTTCCCGGCGTGGCCATTCTGATAACGGCCACCGGTTTCAACCTGTTCGGCGACGGTCTGCGCGACCTGCTGGATCCCAAAAGCAGAGGGCGCTGAGATGACAGAACAACCCACCGCACCGGTGCTGGAAATCGACAAACTGCAACTGGTGTTTCCCGTATACGGCGGCGAAGTGAAAGCGTTGAATCAGGTCTCGCTGGCGGTCCACGCCGGAGAAATCGTCGGCGTGGTAGGGGAATCCGGCTCCGGTAAATCGGTCACCGCAATGATGGCGATGCGCCTGCTGCCACCGGACGGTTTTACCGTCACCGGCGGCACACTTCGCATGCTTGGCACCGACGTGGTACACGCCAGCGAAGAGGAAATGCGTACACTGCGCGGCGCGCGGGTGGCGATGATTTTTCAGGAGCCGATGAACGCGCTGAACCCGACGCGTAAAATTGGCCGACAGATGTGCGAAGTCATCTGCCTGCATCAGAAAGTCAGCCGGGCCCAGGCGTGGAAAAAGGCTATCGGACTGCTCGACGACATGCAGATTGCCGACGCGGAACAGGTGATGTCGCGCTATCCGTTCGAGCTTTCCGGCGGAATGCGTCAGCGCGTGTTGATCGCAATGGCATTTTCCTGCGAACCGGAACTGATCATCGCCGACGAACCGACCACTGCACTGGACGTCACGGTGCAGCGTCAGGTCTTACGGCTGTTGCAGCGTAAAGCCAGGGCCAGCGGCACTGCGGTGTTGTTTATCACGCACGATATGGCGGTGGTTTCACAACTGTGCGACCGGGTTTACGTGATGTACGCCGGGCATGTAATTGAAAGCGGCAATACGGCGGAGGTGATCGACTCGCCGTCGCACCCGTATTCCATCGGATTATTGCAGGCCGCGCCGGAAAACGGTACGCCGCGCAGTCTGCTTAAAGCGATTCCCGGCACGGTGCCGAATCTGGCTAAACTGCCGCAGGGCTGCGCCTTTCGCGGGCGCTGTCAGCACGCCGATGACCGTTGTTTCGTCACGCCAGAACTCGCTGCGCAAAAGGCATTTCCGCAGCAATCTGTCGCCTGCTGGCATCCGCAACGTATTGCCAGCCCGTCACCTTTACCCCCTATTGAGGAGCTATCCTGATGATTGCTGAACACTTAGTGGAACTTCAGGATGTACGCGTGCGTTTCCCCGCGACCGTCAACTGGCGAGGCAAACCCACCGGCTACGTCCATGCGCTGAACGGTTTAGATCTCAACATCATTCGCGGCGAAACCCTGGGGATCGTCGGCGAATCCGGCTGTGGAAAAAGTACGCTGGCGCAGTTGCTGATGGGCCTGCAAAAGCCGAGCAGCGGTGAGATTCACCGCGCCCGTCACGATAACTCCTGGTTTGGTTCCGGCATGCAGATGGTGTTTCAGGATCCGCAGTCCTCGCTCGATCCGCGTCTGCCGATCTGGCGGATTATCACTGAGCCGGTGTTCGTGCAAAAACACAACAGCAGCCGTGAGCGCCGCGAGTTAGCTGCCACGCTGGCCGGGCAGGTCGGCATCCGCGCAGAGTATCTCGACCGCCTGCCGCACGAATTTTCCGGCGGCCAGCGTCAGCGCATTTCCATCGCCCGCGCGCTTTCTTCCGAACCGGATATCATCGTGCTCGATGAACCGACCTCCGCCCTGGATATTTCCGTACAGGCGCAAATCCTCAATCTGCTGGTCGAACTGCAACGCCAGCGCAATCTGACGTTTGTGCTGATTTCGCACAACGTCTCGGTGGTCCGTCACATGAGCGATCGCGTGGCGGTGATGTATCTTGGTCAAATCGTTGAACTCGGCGCGGCTGAAAAAGTACTGACCGATCCCCAACATCCGTACACCCGCCTGCTGCTCGATTCCGTCCCCCGCGCCGGGCGTGCGCTGGATGACGGCATTGTCGATAAAAAAGGTGAGTTACCCAGTAACCGGAACCTGCCGAAAGGCTGTTATTTTCGGGAGCGATGCCCGCTGGCGGGAGACGGATGTCAGATGCCGCAGGATCTGGCCCGCGCGGCGGGAGGGGGCGTCGCGAGGTGTCATCGCGTACATGTCGTTTAGCGGGCATAAATGGTTAGTTTGTGCAGATTTGCTGTGCTCCTCCCCCTGCGAAGGGGGAGGCCGGGAGGGGGTATAACGGGCAATAAATTTGTTGAAACACACTTCAACTTTTTCATTTGAGTTCAATACCCCACCCCGAGCACTCACCGACGATGCAATAAATCTACCATCTGCGTCCAGTCAAACGGCTGAAGATCTCCATATCGGATCCCTTTCACGGCCAGCGCATCCACCAGCCCTTGCTGGCACAGCACTGTCCCGCGGCTCATGTCTCCGGCGACGCCGACATCTTCCAATGTTTTCACCACTTCCCGCATCTCCTCCGCGCGGCGTTTGCCGTGTTCCGCTATCCGGCTGATGAGATAATGCGGGAATGCACCGTCCCAGCCCAGTGACGGAAAACTGGCGTGCAGCGAAGCGACGACTTCCTGTTCGATACCGTATTGTCGGGCGGCGGTAAGGCATTCGGCGGTCAGGGCTTCCAGTCCTTTGATCATCACGCTGCGACACATCTTGATTGCCGAGGCTTCGCCGACCACGTTGCTGTGTACCTGACTGCTAAAACCTTGTCCGTTGAGCCATTGGCTGACCGCGTGGGCGTGTGTACCGCCAAGCAGCAGCGGGGTTTTCAGGCGTGCCGGCGGGTAGGGCGCCATCACGGCGACGTCAATGTAGGCGCCGCTCGCCTGTTCGATGGCGTCCATCGCGCTGCGTTTGGTGTTTGGCGAAACCGAATTTAAATCAAGGAAGGTTTGATACGCAGTAATATGCCGTGCGACGTCGCGGGCGACGTTGAGGGATTCGGCGGCGGTGACGGCAGAGAAAATAATCTGGCTGCCTTTAACAGCATCTTGCAGGCTTGCTTCCAGACGGATCCCCGCCAGATGAGCGCGTTCACAGAGAAACCCGGCACCGGTTTGTTTATCGAACGCCACGATATCCAGTGACGGATCCTGCTTTTTTAAATCGGTGGCCAAAATAGTGCCGACTTCGCCGAAGCCGATTAAGGCGATACGGGTGACATTATTCATCCTCATTCTCCTGACGACCGTCCCAGACGCTGGCCGCAATGGCGATGCGGCCTTCAAAGATCAGCCGGGCGGTGCGTAACAACGCGCAGCCGGTCAGGCGTTCAGCGCCGGTGCCGGTCGGATCGAGTTGTAATTCGACGCTGAATTCGCCGGTCGGGTGTTCCACGCTGACAAGTGGCGAGTCGCCGGAAGGCGTGCGCGCCAGCCCTTCAGTGACGGAGCCTTGGATCAGGCAGGCGCTGGCGACGCTGACCGCGCCGAGTACGCCGATCGACGCGTGACAGCGATGGGGAATAAACGTCCGGCTGGCGAGCGTGCCGCCGTCGCGCGGTTCGGCGATCAGCGTCATTTTCGGCACGGTGCGCTGAGCGACGTCGCCGAGATTCATTTTCACACCGGCCTGCAAGCGGATGGATTCCAGCCGTTGTTTGAGTTCATCATCGGCATCGAGCTGTTCGCGGGTTTCATAGCCGCTGCGGCCGAGATCGGCGGCGCGCAGCAGAACCACCGGCATGCCGTTGTCAATGCAGGTGACCTCAATGCCGTCAAAGGTATCGCGCGCATGACCAGTCGGTAACAGTGCGCCGCAGCTGGAACCGGCAATATCCGCGAACTCAATGCTGATTTTTGCCGCTGTGCCGGGCACGCCGTCAATACGCAAATCACCCTGATAGCGTACCTGTCCGTCTTCCACCGGCACACTGGCGGTGGCAATCTGGCCGGTGTTTTCCATATAAATCCGCACCGGCGTAATGCCTTCGCGGGCGGATATCAGCTGACGTTCGATGGCGAAAGGGCCTACCGCGGCCAGAATATTGCCGCAGTTTTGGCCATAATCCACCACCGCTTTGTCGACATTCACCTGTGCAAACAGGTAATCAACATCGGCATCTGGCCTCGCCGACGGGCGCACTATCGCCACTTTGCTGGTCAGGGGATCCGCGCCGCCGAGGCCATCTATCTGGCGCGGATCGGGCGAACCCATCACCGCCAGCAGCACGCGGTCGCGCAATTTTTCGCTCCGTGGCAAATGCTCAGCCAGAAAGAATGCGCCTTTAGAGGTGCCACCGCGCATCAGCATGCAGGGAATTCGGGTCTGTGGCATGACGGCTCCTCAGCGTTTTTCGGCCTGTTCCAGGTCTTCGATGGAATCGAAATAGGTCAGCCCTTTTTCGGCCAGACGCGGACGCATGCTGTAGATATCCAGCCCCAGTTCGCCGCCCGCCATGCGCGCACGTTTGCTCTCTTCCAGCGCTTCGCGTTCGCGGCTGGCGTGGAGAACCTGCGCGACCTCTTCACGACGAATGACCGCCACACCGTCGTCGTCAGCCACAATTGCATCCCCCGGATACACCAGCTGACCGGCACAAACCACCGGCACATTCACCGAACCGAGGGTTTCCTTCACCGTCCCCTGCGCGTAAACCGCGCGTGACCAGACGCGAAAGCCCATCTCACGCAAGGTTTTGGTGTCACGCACGCCCAGATCGGCGACCAGCCCGACCACGCCGCGCGCTTTCAGCGACGTTGCCAGCAGATCGCCGAAGAAACCGTCGGAACAGGGAGACGTTGGGGCGACCACCAGAATATCGCCCGGCTGACACTGTTCTACCGCCACATGAAACATCCAGTTATCACCCGGCGCGGTCAGAACCGTGACGGCGCTGCCGGAAATCGCGCAGTCTTGCTGAATCGGGCGGATGGCCGGGTCGAGCAGGCCCTTGCGACCCTGCGCTTCGTGAACCGTGGCCACGCCGAACGCGGCCAGCGCGTTCACGTCCGCTTTGTTCGCCCGTGGAATATTGCGCACCACCACGCCTTTTTTACCGATCAGACTCATGCCAAATCCTCCGTCACGCGCGGGAAGATGCTTTGATAGCCTTCGCCGTACACGATGTTTTTGGTGCTGGTGATGCCGACGTTACGTTTGGCCTGTACGCCGCGCTGCTGAGCGACGCGGGTGTAGTATTCCCACAAATGTTCCTGTCCGGCCATGCACTGAATGGCCTGATATTTTTTGTCCCAGACGTCGGTGATATCGAGCAGAACGTCAGGCTTCCATTCACACTGTTCCGGCTGATGTGGCTCGAAACAGTAGACCGGCGGCGCGCCGACGATGGTTTCGCCCGGCTTATAACCCTCAGCCTGCGCGATAATCCGCGCTTCCTGCGCCAGATGGGTGGCCATCGGGTGATCGTAGTTGTACGGGTCTTTCAGCGAGTGCGTCAGCACGAAATGTGGCTGCACGCGGCGGTAAACGTCGGCCAGGCGGAACAGCGATTCTTTGTCACCGCGCAAGGGATAATCGCCCATATCAAAAAATTCGACGGTCGCGCCGAGGATGTCCGCCGCCGCCATCGCTTCTTCACGCCGCGACGCCTTCACAATCTCTTCGCTCATATTGCCTTTACGCCACAGCTTGGCGGATTCACCGCGTTCACCAAAAGACAGACAAACGATGTGAACGGCGTAACCGGCCTGCGTATGTTTGGCGATGGCACCGCCTGCACGCCAGACGAAATCGGCGGAGTGGGCGCTGACCACTAAAGCACTTTTGGCGTTTTTTACATCATCTTGCTTGAACTGAGTCATGAGGCGTTTCCTTCGTTTTTGTTCTGATCCCGGAAGAGGTTCTGCATTCGTCCATGCTGTCAGTCTGCGTATCTGGCGGGTAATTCATTTAATTGCAGGGGGTATGCGTTTTATTTATATTGCAGAGGTATGTCACGAAAAAAAACCTGACGGGAGAAGGGGATGGCGCAAGCTGAGATGTTGAGTAACCTGATGCAAATACGGGCTTTTTGTCAGGTGGTCGATCAGGGTAGCGTATCGCGTGCGGCCGATGAGCTGTACCGCACACAGTCGGCGGTGACCAGGGCGATCCGCGACCTGGAGCAGGCGCTGGATGTGCCGCTGTTTGAACGCCACGCCAACGGCATGCTGCTGACCGATTTCGGCAAATGCGTATTACCCCGCGCGCGGCGGGCGATCGCTGAGCTGCATCTGATCCCTGCGCAGCTGGCGAAACTCCACGGCAAAACGGGGCAGACGCGCAGCGAAACCGAGCCGTTATATCTGTTCAACGTCCGCCGCCTGCAAATTTTTATTTCCCTGTGCAAAACACGCCATATGCAGACCGTCGCGACGCTGCTTGGGCTCAGCCAGCCTGCGGTCAGCGCCGCGCTGAAAGTGCTGGAGAACGGGGCGGGCGTGGCACTGCTCGAACGCACGCCGCACGGTATGATGCCGTCACTGGCGGGGCAGGATATTGTGCCCAATCTGCGCCGTGCGCTGAACGAGTTACGCCATATTCCGGCGGACATTGCTGCCCGTCGTGGGGTGCTGGAAGGCACCGTGCAGGTGGGCGCGCTGCCGCTCGGGCGCACGCGATTATTGCCGCAGGCGATTATCGGCCTGACGCAGCGCTACGGCGGCGTGAAAGTGGTGACTAACGAAAGCGCGTTCAGCACGCTGGCCTCCGAACTGCGCTCCGGCGAAGTGGATTTTATCTTCGGCGCGTTGCGCTCAAGCGATTATGCGGCGGATATGGTGACTGAAACGTTGTTCACCGAAAGCATGGTGATTTTAGCCAGAAAAGGGCATCCGTTGCTGGCAGGAGAGGTGGCACACGAGGATTTACGCGAGGCGCGCTGGGTGCTGCCACGAGCGGAAACTCCGGCAAGACGGTTGCTGGATAACAGTTTTGTCGCGATGGATATTCCGCCGCCGGATCCGGTGGTGGAAAGCGGGGATCTGGGGATTGTGCGCGGATTACTGCTCGGATCCGACATGCTGGCGGCAGTCTCTGCCCGCCAGCTTGAGCACGAACTGGAGTCCGGTGAACTGGTAAAACTGCCGCTGGATCTGGCCGATACGCACCGCGCCATCGGCCTGACATTCCGTGCAGGGAGTTTGCTTTCACCCGCCGCCGGGGCGCTGGTGGCGGAGATCCGCAAGGTGTGCGGCTACATCACTTCTTCAAATTCACCACCGCCTGCCTGATGGCGTATTCATACCCCTGAATGCCGAACCCGCAAATCACGCCGACGGAAACGTCGGAAAGAAACGAGTGGTGGCGGAACGCATCGCGCTTATGCACGTTGGTGATGTGTACTTCATACAACGGCAGGTTGACGGCGGTCACCGCATCGCGGATGGCGACGGAGGTGTGTGTCCATGCGGCGGCGTTGAGGACAATCGCATCCGCTTTGCCACGGCAGGCCTGAATACGGTCGATGAGCTCCCCTTCATGATTGGTCTGGAAAAATTCGATAGTTGCGCCGCAGCTTTCACCGGTCTGGTGGCAACGTTTTTCGATAGTCGCCAGCGTGTCGTGACCGTACGTTTCTGGCTCGCGGGTGCCGAGCAGGTTCAGGTTCGGGCCGTTAAAGACGGCAATTTTATAGCTCATCATCATCCCTTTTGGTTATGCGTAATCTTTAAAGTCAAACAGGTCTTTCGGCGTTTGCCACAGGATCTGGTGTCGGGTCTTTTCATCGGGGAACAGCTGTTCCACCAGCATCAGTAATGTCCCGAGATCCATCCGGTGTCCGGCGCGCAGAAACGGCCAGTCGGATCCCCACATGCAATGCTCAGCCCCAAAGGCGTCGAGCAGCGCGTGCTGATACGCGTGGCCGTCCTGATAAGGAAACGACTGGTGGCTGAACTTCGACAAGCCCGAGAGTTTTACCCAGGTGCGTTGCTGTCCGGCGAGTCCGAGCAGCGCCTGAAACGCGGGCTGTTGCAGACCTTTCGACACCTCCGGACGGCCTGAGTGGTCAATCAACAACCGCGTTCGCGTGCGGTTAATCAGCGGTAACAGCGCCAGCAGCTGGTCGTCCTGCACCTGAATCGCGGCGAAAAGATCGAGTTCAGCGAGGTCGCCCATCAGCCGGTCGAGGTGTAAAAACGGCTCCGTGCCGAGCATCGCGACGTTCATCGCAATCCCCACCACACCGGCCTGTTTCAGGTGCGCGAGCCTGTCCTGCGTGATATCAAAAGGCACCACCGCGACGCCTTTAAAACGCCCGTTACCTTCTTCCAGCGCATCCAGCAGGCAGGCGCTGTCAGTGTTATAACCGGACGTCGGACCGACAATCAGTGAATGACGGATGTTATACGCCTGCATCACCGCGCGATAATAATCGACGGTGCCAATCTCGTGCCCTTCCGGACGGTACGGCGTGTCCGGAAGGTACGGGAAGCGCGCCGGGTCAAACACATGATGGTGAGTGTCTATCTTGGGTTGCTCGAATATCGTCATGCTTTTGCTTTACCTGCCACGGAATAGAGAACTTGCTGATTGCGGGTCTTCTGGAATTCTTCCAGCGTTTCGCCGCGCATTGCGGAGTAGATATGTAAGTTGGAAACGCCGACCACCGCGCCAAGTTTTTCCAGCAGGAAGAAACTGACGCCGTAATGGATCATGCCGCGCCAGTCCAGCTCGCGCAGGAGTTTTTGCTCGGCGTCGGTGAGTTTGCTTTCGGCAAACATGGCGTTCTGATCGGTAAGGAAACGTTCGCGCCACGCAGGCTGGATCAGCCGGTGCAGGAACCGGTTGATGCGCAGGGCTTTCAGGCTGCGCGCCTGCGTGAACGGGTAGGTGCCGGGCAGTTTTTCGACGCCCGCCAGCTGCTGCGCGATTTTGTCCCGCTGGCGCTGCTGCACGTCAAACGGCGCTTCACGGGACTGATTTTCGAGGATAAGCGTCGCGATGCCGGTCATTGACGGCAGGTAATAGGCCTGATGGGTTTTCTTCACGTTGGCCGACAACGCACCGCGCATCACCAGCCACATGATCACTTCCGCGCCTTCCATCCCGCCGAGCGTGGCGAATTCCGCCAGCGTCATTTCGGTCAGACGCTGCGGATCGTTGACAATCATATCGACAAACTGCTCGTCCCAGTCCGGGTTGTTAAACCCGCAACGCTCGCCGTGAACCTGATGAGAAACGCCGCCGGTGGCGACAATCGCCACGTTCAGATCTTCCGGGAAACTTTCAATGGCACGTCGCAGTGCCTGACCGAGTTTATAGCAGCGGCGGGCGGTCGGGATTGGGAACTGCAACACGCCGATTTGCAGCGGGACGATTTGCGTCGGCCAGCCGCCATCGTGAGGCAACAGGGCGGAAAGCGGCGAGAACAAGCCGTGATCCAGCGGTTTATCCTGGAAGAACGACATGTCGAATTCGTCTGCCATCAGACTGGCACCGATGTGCTGCGACAGCGCCGCGTGGCCTTTTACCGGCGGCAAATCACGCGGACCGCCGCCTTCATCGGCAACCTCATAATGATCGTCGATGCCTAACGTGAACGCCGAATAGTGATCGAAAAAGAAAGAGGTGACGTGGTCGTTAAAAATGTAGACCAATACGTCGGGTTTCTTCTCCTCCAGCCATTCCTGCATCGGGGCAAAACCCTCAAAAATCGGTGCCCAGGCACTCTCTTCTTGCTTGTTATGATCCACGGCGAAACCGATGGTCGGGGTATGTGAAACTGCTAAACCGCCTATGATCTTAGCCATCTTCAATCCTTAATACTGATGTAGGGTAAGCGCGGCGCATAAGCCGCGTGAGTTATGTTTCGGTCTAATTATTAGTAGGCTAACCCAGAGATTAGCGGACATTCATGGTGCGCGACAACTCCGGGATGTCAGTAATATCAACGCCTTTGATCATCTCGGCCGGGTGCGCCGCACGGTGTAAAAGGATGCTCAGGCCAGCCAGCAACGCAGGCAGCGCCAAAATAATGAAGATCATGTTTTCGCCGGAGAAGACGCCCAGCAGAATGCCACCCATCGATGAGCTGATGATCGCGCCGCTGCGGCCAATGCCGTGCATCCAGCAGACGCCGGTGGCGCGCATCTCGGTCGGATAGAAAGCCGGGGAAAAGGCCTGCAGGCCGGTCTGTGCGCCGTTAATGCACACGCCGCTGATGAAGACCAGCAGGGCGAGAACGTCCGGGCCGAAGTTACCTATGCCCTGCGACAGCAGACTCACCATGCCCATCATGTAGAAACCGGCGATGACGCGTTTTGCAGTAAATTTATCCATCAGCCCGCCGACCATCAGGCCGCCGAAGGTACCACCGAGCTGGAATAAACCGGCGACAATCGCTGCGCGCTCCAGAGAAAATCCGCCGTTACGCATAATGGTCGGCAGCCAGCCGTTGAGCAGGTAAATCACGAACAGCCCCATGAAATAGGTCACCCACAGCACGAGGGTTCCTTTCGCATAGCCATTGGTGAACAGCTGGAAGACTTTGGCTTTTTTCTGAATAACCGGTGCTTTGAGGACGAATTTGGTGTCGGCACTGAACATTCCACCGGCGCGGGTCAGAACTTTGGCAATCTTTTCTTTGGCGACGTTGCGTACCACCATGTACATGGCCGATTCGGGCAGGATCCACATCAGCAAAGGCAGCATCAGCAACGGCAAAATTCCGCCAGCGAAAATTACCGCTTTCCAGCCGTAGTCCGGCAACAGCCCGGCGGCAATAAATCCGCCTGCGCCGGAGCCGACGTTAAAGCCGCTGTACATGACGGTGATCATCAGGCTGCGGCGGCGCTCAGGCATATATTCGGAAACCAGCGTCACGGTATTGGGCATCACCGCGCCTAATCCCAGGCCGGTAAGAAAACGCAACACGGCCATTTCTACCGGAGTACGGGCAAAGGTGCTCAGCAGGCTGAAGAGGGCGAAACACAAAATCGACCACATCAGCACGCGTTTGCGCCCGAAACGGTCCGCGTTCGGCCCGGCGATCAGCGCACCAATCGCTACCCCAAACATGGCGGCACCGAGGATCGGTCCCATTTCCGCACGGCTGATGCCCCAGTCTTCAATCAGCGCCGGGGCGATAAATCCCATCACCGCGGCATCATAGCCGTCGAACATAATGATGATGAAACATAGCGACAGAACCACCCATTGATATTTCGATATCGGGCGTTCGTCTATCCACGTTTTAACATCCACGATGGTGTTGTTGCTCATAGGGTACGCTCTCTGTTTTTTTATTAATATGTGATCGGATTAAAACTTTGAGAATAATTCCACCGGCAGGCGGGGCACACCGCAGACCCGTCGAGGGGTTTTATTAAAATTATTTTATTTATTAAACAATGAGTTGACTTGTCACTGCTGCACTTCCAGATTACCAACTTAGGGGCTGCAAACGGCGATGTCTGCCATAAAATCATTATGCAGGTATGAGTTTTGTTTATATTGGTTTTTCTGAAAGAACGGCAGACCAGCTGCCGTCGGAGAAAATATTAGGAGAGAAGGAAAATTACAGAGGGCGTAAATTACAGCAATCAGTCAGCCGGGCATATCCCAGAAGCAGTCGTCATCGAGTGTGAGGGTCGCGATTTTTTGCACCGGCCCGCGCATATTCACCTGAAAATCACCGCTGAAGCGGATCGCCAGCTGTCCGCCCGGCATATGCACCGTGACGTTGTCATCGACGTGCCCGAGTTTGTGCATCGCGCTGGCCGCCGCACAACTGCTGCTGCCGGATGCCAGTGTATATCCCGCACCGCGCTCCCAGATGCCGATACTGATATTGCGGCGATCCAGCACCTGGACGAATTGTACGTTGGTGCGTTTGGGAAAAATCGAGAGCGTTTCTATTTCTGCCCCGAGTTGCTTCACGAGATGTAAATCCAGCTTTTCCACCTTTATCACGCAATGGGGATTACCCATCGAGACCAGCGTAGCGCTAAGCGTGTGGCCACCCACCACCAGCGGCAGCGCGAGCGCTTCATCACCCTCTACGCTTGCCGGTAACGCCGACGGCGAAAATTTTGCCTGCCCCATATCGACGATCACCTGATGCGCGCCTTCGGTCACTTCGCATCTGACCTGACCGCCTGACGTATTGACCAGAAATGGCTGATGTTCGACGCGGCCAATATCAAACAGATAACGGGCGTAGATGCGCAAGCCGTTGCCGCTTTTCTCGGCTTCAGAACCGTCTGGATTAATGATGCGTAATGTCGGTATGTCGGCGTCATCGAAATCGATCAGCAAACCGTCGGAACCGATGCCATAGTGGCGATCGCAAATACGTCGGATTTGTTTGTTGGTCAGCTGACTCGCGACGCTGTGATGGCAGACCAGGTAATCGTTACCCAGCCCGTGATAGCGGTGAAAAATCATAGTGATGGCTTCCGGCTAATTTATCATTGATATGAATAGCTTTAATCGGAATCCATTTATATTTCAATGTTTGATGTGCTAAAACGAATACTTATCTGTTTGGAATATAGCCCTGTAAAGGAGTCATTGATGGATGCATTTACCGTTCCTGTCGCTTCCCCGGCACTCAATATTGAGACGCCACGACTGATCCTCCGGCAATGGAAGGACAATGATTTCGCCCCCTTTGCGGCAATGAATGCAGATCCACAAGTGATGGAATTTTTCCCATCCGTGCTGACCCGCGAGAAGAGCGATGAAATGGCGACCCGCTGCCGGGATTTGATAGCAGAGCGCGGATGGGGCATTTGGGCGGTTGAGCTGCGTGAAACCGGCGAGTTCATCGGTTTCGTCGGGTTGCATACGCCGGGCTACGATTTGCCTTTTACCCCCTGCGTCGAAATTGGCTGGCGCTTACGGGCGGATTCGTGGGGTCAGGGTTATTGCAGCGAAGCCGCCCGCGCCGCGCTGGATGCCGGGTTTACTCAGCTGGGGCTAAGCGAAATTGTGGCATTCACTGCACTGCCAAATCTGCGTTCACAGGCGGTGATGAAGAAGATGGGCATGGTGAGTAATCCGCATGAGAACTTCAGTCATCCGGCGGTAGAGAAGGGGAGCTGGCTGGAGGAGCATTGCCTTTATCGGCTTAAGCGAGCCTAGAGCGCTTAATCGCGGTGTCTGCTAAATATTGATTTGCTCTTAATAACCCAGCCATTCCTGGCCTTCGCACGAAACGGAGCAGACTGAGCATGTGGCAGGTTTGCTTTGCTCCTC
>NZ_JYDE01000033.1 GCF_003263515.1 Rahnella inusitata
ATCGATTCGATGTATAACCTGCGCATGCATTCTCGCATCGGCCGCCGTAACCCGCTTCACACCACCGCTATTGGTAAAGTGCTGATGGCGTGGGGTGATAAAGCCGAAGTGGGTGCGCTGTTGCAGGAAATTGAATTCACCCGCAGTACTGAAAACACCATTATGAATGCCACTGATTTACAATCGGCGCTGGAGCAGGTGCGTCTGCAAGGTTACGGTGAAGATAATGAAGAACAGGAGCAGGGGCTTCGTTGTATCGCTGTGCCAGTATTCGACCGTTTCGGCGTAGTGATCGCGGGGTTGAGTATTTCCTTCCCGACGATCCGTTTCTCTGAAGAAAGTAAGACTGACTACGTTGCGATGCTACACACAGCGGCACGTAATATTTCAGAGCAGATTGGTTTTCACGACTATCCGTTCTGATTTTTTTACTTTACGCAGCAGCAGTAAAAGATGAAAAAAAAACCGAAGCCAGCGCTTCGGTTTTTTGTTTTTGAACGTTGAGAACTTAGCGGTGAGCCAGCTCAGCTGTCTCTTCTGAATCCATCACCGTTTTATCGGTTTGTTTCAGAATCTGGCTGGTGATGGTACCGGCGGTCATGGAACCACTCACGTTCAACGCAGTACGACCCATATCGATCAGCGGCTCAACGGAGATAAGCAGCGCGACCAGCGTGACCGGCAGGCCCATTGCTGGCAACACTATCAGCGCCGCGAAGGTTGCACCGCCACCGACGCCTGCAACACCCGCAGAACTCAGTGTTACGATACCTACCAGTGTTGCAATCCACATAGGATCAAACGGGTTGATGCCGACGGTCGGAGCAACCATCACGGCCAGCATGGTTGGATAGAGACCGGCACAGCCATTCTGGCCGATAGTGGCACCGAAGGATGCGGCGAAGCTGGCGATAGATTCCGGAATACCCAGACGGCGGGTTTGCGCTTCCACGCTCAGCGGGATAGTCGCTGCGCTTGAACGGCTGGTGAACGCGAAGGTTAGCACCGGCCAGACTTTACGGAAGAATTTCGCCGGGTTAACGCCGGTGAAGGACAACAGAACAGCGTGGACGACAAACATAATCGCCAGACCCAGATATGAAGCCACTACGAAGCTGCCCAGCTTGACGATATCCTGAATGTTCGAACCTGCCACTACTTTGGTCATCAAAGCCAGCACGCCGTACGGAGTCAGTTTCATCACCAGACGCACCAGCTTCATTACCCACGCCTGAAGGGTATCAATGAACACCAGAACGCGAGGGCCTTTATCCGCATCATCTTTCACCAGTTGCAGGGCAGCAACGCCCACAAATGCGGCGAAGATCACCACGCTGATGATTGATGTCGGACTTGCACCGGTCAGATCAGCAAACGGGTTCTTAGGTATAAAGGAAAGGATTAGCTGTGGAACGCTCAGGTCCGCTACTTTGCCGACATAGTTAGACTGAATGGCGGTAAGACGCGCGGTTTCCTGCGTACCCTGTACCAGACCTTCCGCGGTCAGGCCAAACAGACCTGTCACAAAGATACCGACCAGTGAGGCGATAAGCGTGGTGAACAGCAGAGTGCCGATGGTCAGGAAACTGATTTTGCCCAATGAGGACGCATTATGTAATTTCGCGACCGCACTTAAAATAGAGACGAACACCAGCGGCATCACGATCATTTGCAGTAACTGCACATAACCATTACCGACGATGTTAAACCAGGTAATCGACGTTTTCAGAACCGGGTCATCAGAGCCGTAAATCAGCTGCAGCGCCAGACCAAAAACCACACCGAGCCCCAGACCAGCCAGGACTTTTTTTGCCAGACTCCACTGCTTGTGACGGGTTTGCGCCAGCAGTATAAGCAAAGCAACAAAAACCACTACGTTAAGAACGAGCGGAAGATTCATACCAAACTCCAGACTTATAGTTTTATATTTTAAACGGGTGTTCCAAAAAGGATTGCACCATCCCATAGCGTTGGAGTGAAGAATATCAGTTTGGGTGGCCGATCATTTATATCCAAAAAGAATGCATTATAACTTTTTGGTGATATTCGTATTAATTATCGCCGGATTGCCGCTATTTTATTCTAATCAGATAAACAGTTTCAGCAGATGATTAAATATCTCGGGATTGATTGCACCAATGATGGGCGTCCAGTCGGGCCAGAACAGCGTAAATCCGACCAGCATCAGGCAAAGCGTGCGTTCCAGCTGATTGCCTTTCTGACTGTTAATGATCGGCAAGCGAAAACGCCAGCGGCACGGCCAGAGCAGAGGAACACCCGCTGGCGTCAGCATATCGGCAAGAATATGGCTAAGGTAGCCAATGACCATGGCATGAAAGGCATCAGCCGGGATAACCCAGTCGTGGGGGAAATGGGTACGTAAAAGGAAAATACCGCCGATGACCGCCAGCAGGCTGTGCGTAAAGCCGCGATGTCCGAAAGCGCGGGCAATCGGATGGGAAATCCATTTCAGGCGCTGGCCTATCAGTGATTTCGGGTGATCAATGTCCGGCAGCAGGCACGTCAGCAAAGACCCTGGGATAATATGCCACCAGTCGCCGTGCGCCAGCTCGGGTGAGAGCTGCGCCTTCTTGGCAAATACCGCACAGGCGATAGAAAAAATGAGGTGGCCTTCCGCCGTCATGACGCGTCCGAACTGGATAACTGTTATTTTATCCAGTATAAGTGAAACTGTCACAATCTTGGAAGCGGAACCCTGTAACTAATTGTCAACGGATTGATTAAATAGGAAAAGGCGTATAAAAATACGCCTTAAAATTGTCACGTATCAATCTCAACGTGCCAGCCAGCCACCGTCGACGGCGATAGTGTAGCCATTCACATAATCCGAAGCTTTTGAGGACAGGAAAACCACTGGCCCCATCACGTCTTCCGGCAAGCCCCAGCGACCCGCCGGGATACGGTCGAGAATCTCTTTGCTACGCTCACCGTCCGCGCGAAGTTGCTCAGTATTATTGGTCGCCATGTACCCCGGTGCTATCGCATTCACGTTGACGTTATGCTTCGCCCATTCATTGGCCATCAGCCGCGTAAGGCCCATCACCGCACTTTTCGACGCGGTGTAGGAAGGCACACGTATTCCGCCCTGATAGGACAGCATCGACGCGATGTTAATGATCTTGCCACCGTTACCTTGTTTGATGAACTGTTTCGCGACGGCTTGCGACATAAAGAACAGCGTTTTGCTGTTAACGTTCATGACGTCGTCCCAGTTCTTTTCACTGAATTCGATAGCATCCTCACGGCGAATAATCCCGGCGTTATTCACCAGAATGTCGATATGACCAAATTCGCTGACCGCTTTTTCTATCAGTCCAGTAATCCCCTGAATGCTGCTTAGATCGGCACGCAGATCGAGGAAGCGACGGCCTGTTGCGATGATTTTTTCAGCTGTTTCACCTGGCTCCGACACATTGATGCCGACAATATCGCAGCCCGCCTGCGCCAGTCCGAGCGCCATTCCTTGCCCAAGGCCGGTGTTACAACCGGTCACGATGGCAACTTTGCCAGTTAATTCAAACGCATTGAGGATCATAATCAGAGTCTCTTTTGCAACGGCACATTCGCCTGAAAGATTGGAAGGCTCCGCCGTGATGTGGCGGAGTCACTGGATTAGCGAATTTCGCTGACTTTGACGTGATCCATGTCGTCGAATACCTGGTTTTCACCGACCATACCCCAGATAAAGGTATAGTTTTTCGTTCCCACGCCCGCATGAATTGACCAGCTAGGAGAAATCACCGCCTGCTCGTTGTGAACGAGCAGATGACGCGTTTCCTGTGGTTGCCCCATCATGTGGAAGACCGCAGTTTCTTCTTCCATATTGAAATAGAAATACACTTCCATACGGCGCTCATGGGTATGGCACGGCATGGTATTCCACAGGCTGCCTTCTTCCAGTTTGGTCAGCCCCATGGTCAGCTGGCAGGTTTCCAGAACGTCCGGCACGATGAATTTATTGATGGTGCGGCGATTGCTGGTGGCGGCATCGCCGATGGTTTGCGGAGAGGCTTCTGCCAGCGTGATTTTTTTGTTCGGGAAAGTGGTGTGGGCCGGAGCGCTGTTGTAGTAAAACTTGGCCGGTTTAGCGGCATCGATGCTACTGAATTCAACCCGTTTTGCGCCTTTGCCGACGTACAGCGCTTCTTCGTGACCAATTTCATAAGTTGTGCCATCGACAACAATGACGCCCGGCCCGCCGACATTGATCACTCCCAACTCACGGCGCTCAAGAAAATAGCTCACGCCGAGCTGTTTACCGACTTCATCCCCGACAGAGACAGTTTTTTCAGCTGGCATCACGCCACCAACAATTATGCGGTCGATGTGGCTGTACGTCATGGTGTAGGCATTTCTCTCGAAGATCTTTTCAATGAGAAATTCGCGGCGTAACTCAGCGGTATTAAGGGTTTTAGCGTGGTCGCTGTGGATGCTTTGACGAACTTGCATGTCGTGCCTCTCGTGCGTTGTGATGTGCATATAAAGGAGGACTTGCCGGGCTAGTCTGACCGTTGCGTGGCAGTAACAGCGTGCAGAAGCAGGAAAGCTCCCGGCTCGTCCGTATTGCAGAAAGCATAAGTTCATTGGCACGCGAATTCAATAAAAATGAAATAACGTTTTATTTATTTATGAGGCAGCTCAAGTTTTCCGATTAATCGACAAGGAGGGGAGCGGGAAGGGAATACGAAAGGGTGCGAAGGGGAAACAACGACGCAGCAGTGGATTTCAGTCTGCTACGCCGGTCAGTCAGCGGATATGCGCGGGAATGAGTTCTTCAAGTGAGGACAATTTGGTGTCTGCCAGCGCCCAGCGCGGGTCGGCGCTGAATTCATGGGCCGGAACGACTATCGAGCGCATACGGGCTGCTTTGGTGGCGATCATGCCGTTAAAGGAATCCTCCAGCGTGACGCAGTTGAGCGGATCGGTCTGCAACTCTGCGGCAGCGAGCAGGTACACTTCCGGATGGGGCTTGCTGTAAGGCAGTCTTTCGGCAGACACGCGCACCTGAAAATACGACTGCAGGTTGAACATCTCCAGCACGGTATCCAGCATGTGCAGCGGCGACGCGGAAGCCAGACCGATTTTCAGCCCCTGATCGCGGCACAGTTCCAGCGCATGCGTCACGCCAGGCAGCAGCGGGCGGGTTTGTTCAACCAGCTCAATCGTGCGGGCGATCACCATTGCTGAGGTTTCTTCCTGATTCGGCCCCTGCCACGGCAGTGCCTGATACCACATCCGCACCACCTGATCGATGCGCAGGCCGAGTGTATCCGGCAGTAAATGCCGCTGTGTGATATCCACACCGAGACTGCTGAACACATCAAGTTCTGCCTGAACCCATAAAGGTTCAGAATCAATTAACAGACCATCCATATCGAAAATTGCGGCATTAACAGGGCGTGCATAAGCCATGCGGGTGAACTCCGGATCAGTGAATGAAATGCTACTCTATCACTGGCAGTGAAAGGGATAAATCCGTTGGTCAAATTCCTAAAGGTCTTATTTTCGACGAAGTGTGGCGCTAACTGATTAAAATGATGAGCAGAGCAGACTTTCTGTGGGTAAACTTAGCCGTTGATAAAGACGTCCTAACAAGGGGAATTCATGACGTACCAACAAGCCGGACGTGTCGCAGTCCTTAAAAGGATTGCAGGGTGGGTAATTTTCATCCCTGCGCTGCTTTCTACACTGATTTCACTACTTACTTTTATTGATGAGCATACTAAAGCTCAGCAAGGCATCAATGCGGTGATGCTGGATTTCGTCCACGTCATGGTGGATATGGTGCGATTTAACACCACTTTTCTTAATATGTTCTGGTACAACTCTCCGGTGCCGTCTTTAGGCCAGGGGATGACGAGCGCGAACATTATGTTCTTCATTATTTATTGGCTGATTTTTGTCGGTCTGGCGCTTCAGGCGTCCGGCGCAAGAATGTCACGTCAGGTGAAACATATCCGGGAAGGCATTCAGGATCAGCTAATTCTGGAGCAGGCCAAAGGTGCAGAAGGGCGCACACGTCCTCAGATTGAAGAACGGATTGTGATCCCACGTCATACGATTTTTGTACAATATTTCCCACTGTATATTCTGCCAATTATCATTGCCGTTATCGGCTATTTCATTTTGAAATTGCTGGGTTTATTGGTCTAGTGGATCAGAAATTGGGCGAGCAAATATAGCGATTTCGCTGCATAAATAAGGCCTGAATATTTTAAATATTCAGGCCTTATTTGTTTGAGCTTCCACTTATTTACCCTGCTAATTAATATCGCCGTGTAACAATCTTTCTACGGCGCGTTGTGCTACCACCTGATGCTGTCCGCCGAATAAATTGCTACGGTTGAGCAGATAATATAACTGGTATATCGGCTGCCTCGAAATGAAGTCATCAGGCAACGGTGTCTTACTCTGATAGCCATCATAAAGTTGGGGAGGAACATTCGGATATAACGGCAGCATCGCCAGATCGCACTCCCTGTCGCCCCAATAACAGGCGGGATCGAAAATCACCGGGCCATTATCAGCAAGGCCGCAGTTATGCGGCCATAAATCGCCGTGTAGCAGAGAAGGTTGCGGCTGATGATTTTGAAGACGGGTATGAATTATGGCGGTTATGTCTTCGATATTGCCAAACACCATGCCTTTTTCAGCTGCCAGCTGTAACTGCCAGCCAATGCGTTGCTCTGCGAAAAATTTCGCCCAGCGTCGTTGCCAGCTGTTAGGTTGCGGAAGCGTTGCCAGTTCATTATCGAAATCCAGCCCGAACTGTAACTGTTCACTCCACTGATGGAGTGCTGCGAGCTGCTGACCTAATAAATAGGCGTTGTGGGCATCAAGCGGCTTTTGCGGAATGTATTCCAGCAGCAGAAAACTGTAATCGCGATCGCTGCCGACGCCGTACACTTCAGGAACGCGCACACTCTGGCTGCGGGCGATCAGGGCGAGCTGATCGGCTTCGGCGGCGAAAATCGGTAACATTTCACGCGCGTTGCACTTTACAAATACATCCCTGTCACCATAACTCAGCCGCCAGGCGGGATGAATTTCTCCTCCCGGAAGCTCAACACGTTCGCGGATTTCTGCACTGCCCAGATGTTCACTCAACAAACGATTGACGGCTTGCCACATGGTATCACCCCTTCTGACTGGCCCGATAATTCATTAAGTTAGCGTTTTTTTTGCCTCAAAAACCTGATCCTGCGCACGGCTGAACCAGAATAAGGCGTTAATTTACGC
The DNA here is from genome assembly GCF_003263515.1 of Rahnella inusitata. Lineage (GTDB taxonomy): Bacteria > Pseudomonadota > Gammaproteobacteria > Enterobacterales > Enterobacteriaceae > Rahnella > Rahnella inusitata. The sequence continues at coordinate 7,261 of NZ_JYDE01000033.1, forward strand.
AATGTAAGCGTTGGCGAAATTGAGCTTTCAGGTAATGAAAAAGACAATTTAAGAATATGTGAAGTGAAACAGGTTTTATTAGCAGAATTGTCTTATCGACATGACTCTAACCCCCTTGTTTAACAAAACAATATTAATAATAGACTAAAAAGATATTCAGGTGTGGGAAGAAGATGTATATGCTACATCTCGTCCAAGTCGCGAGAGAGATAATGTGAAACCAAACATTCTTTATTTGATGGCCGCGCTATTACTGGCGGGTTGCGCTAAAGAAACGCCGGTTCAGACGACGCATTTTTTGAAACCAACACCGCCTTCGCGGGCTGATACTTCATTAATGCATCAGGGGCCTTACGGCGAAGTAATTCGTCAGGCGGCAAGCACTTACGGCGTAGATGAAACATTGGTAAAAGCCATCATTCAGGTCGAATCTGGATATAACCCAACCGTTGTCAGTAAATCGAATGCGATTGGGTTAATGCAGCTAAAGGCCTCAACGGCAGGACGCGATGCCTACCGGATGAAAGGACGTTATGGTCAACCTTCACCGCGTGATCTTAAAGATCCCGCAGTAAATATCGACTTAGGCACGGCTTATCTGAGCATTTTGCAGCAACAGCTTGCCGGGATAAGCAATCCTGAGACGCGTCGTTATGCGACAACCGTGGCGTACGTAAATGGCGCAGGGGCTCTGTTGAGAACTTTCGCGAAAGATAAGACCTTCGCGATTGCCCAAATCAATCAGATGTCACCGACCGAGTTTTATCAGCACGTTCAGAAAAAACACCCGGCGCCACAGGCTCCGCGATATTTGTGGAAAGTTAACAACGCCTATCTGGCGATGCGATAAGCGTGTCGTACCTTCTGCCAGCAGCTCAGGCTGCTGGCGGGAAGTGAGTGATAATCTCACTGATACCGTTAATCACGAACTGCACACCCATACATACCAGCAAGAATCCCATCAGTCTTGAAATCGCTTCAATGCCACTCTTCCCAACCAGACGCATAATCGCGCCAGAGCTGCGCAGCGTCAGCCATAAGATCAGGCTCACAAGGAAGAAAATCATCACCGGTGCCACCATGATCACCCAATGCGGGAAATCGACACCGTCTTTAATAGTAGACGCACTGCTGATGATCATCGCAATCGTACCCGGCCCGGCAGTACTAGGCATGGCCAGCGGGACAAACGCAATGTTCGGCGAATCCTGCCTTTTCATTTCTTCGGTTTTGTTTTCCATCAGCACTTTTTCTTCCACGTGTTGCTGAGGGAAAAGCATCCGGAAACCGATAAACGTTACGATAAGACCGCCTGCGATACGCAGACCAGGAATAGAAATACCAAAGGTATTCATAACTACCTGTCCGGCATAGTAGGCCACCATCATGATAATGAAGACGTATACCGAGGCCATCAGCGATTGCTGGTTTCTCTCCTGCGCGGTCATATTCCCGGAAAGGCCCAGCAACAAAGCCACGGTCGTGAGCGGATTTGCCAGCGGCAGAATCACCACCAGACCTAATCCAATTGCCTGAAATAACTGGCCGACTTCTGTCATAAATTTCCCTTTTAGTGTGCGTCTTTCATTTACCTTAGCTGCTCCGGGAGTGATTACACGAAAAATATCCGCACTAAGCAACACAGGTTGCTGGAAATGCGCACTTTACGGGTGGTAAACTCCTTGTCTGTTTTTGCGTCGCATCCCGATACGACACTGTGATGTATTCAGGGTGCTTATATTCGGCAAGGTAAAGCTGAATAGCGTGAATAACTATACGAACTCAAACTCAAATATTTTTCTAGATGTGCTCTGTCGTGTGGGGCACCACTGTAGATTAAGGAATTAACATGCCTGTTATTACTCTTCCTGACGGAAGCCAGCGCGTTTTTGATCGTCCCGTTTCTCCTCTTGATGTTGCCCTTGATATCGGTCCTGGTCTGGCGAAAGCCTGTATCGCTGGCCGCGTTAATGGCGAACTGGTGGATGCTACCGACCTTATCGAGGCCGATGCACAACTGGCGATCATTACCACTAAAGACGAAGCCGGTCTTGAAATTCTGCGCCACTCCTGTGCGCACCTTTTGGGTCATGCCATTAAACAACTGTGGCCTGACACCAAAATGGCTATCGGCCCGGTTATCGATAATGGCTTCTATTACGACGTGGATTTAGATCGTACGTTGACTCAGGAAGACATCGAACTGCTTGAAAAGCGCATGCACGAACTGGCTGAAAAGAATTACGACGTTATTAAAAAGAAAGTCAGCTGGCAGGAAGCACGCGATACCTTTGCAAGCCGTGGCGAAGAATACAAAGTGGCGATCCTGGATGAGAACATCAGTCATGATGACCGTCCTGGCCTGTATCACCACGAAGAATACGTCGATATGTGTCGTGGTCCTCACGTTCCGAACATGCGTTTTTGCCATCATTTCAAATTGCAGAAAACTTCCGGTGCGTACTGGCGTGGCAACAGCGACAACAAAATGCTGCAACGTATTTACGGCACAGCATGGGCTGAGAAAAAACAACTTAATGCCTACCTGCAACGTCTGGAAGAAGCCGGCAAGCGCGATCACCGTAAAATCGGTAAGCAACTTGACCTGTACCACATGCAGGAAGAAGCACCAGGCATGGTGTTCTGGCACAATGACGGTTGGACAATTTTCCGTGAGCTGGAAGCCTTCGTACGCATGAAACTGAAGTCTTACGACTATCAGGAAGTGAAAGGTCCATTCATGATGGATCGCGTGCTGTGGGAAAAAACAGGTCACTGGGAAAACTACAAAGAAGCGATGTTCACCACGTCTTCTGAAAACCGTGAATATTGCATCAAACCGATGAACTGCCCGGGCCATGTTCAGATCTTCAATCAGGGTCTGAAATCGTACCGTGACCTGCCGCTGCGTATGGCAGAGTTCGGCAGCTGTCACCGTAACGAGCCATCAGGTGCATTGCACGGTCTGATGCGCGTTCGTGGTTTCACTCAGGATGATGCCCATATCTTCTGTACAGAAGAGCAGGTACGTGATGAAGTGAACAGCTGCATCCGCATGGTCTATGACATGTACAGCACTTTTGGTTTCCAGAAGATTGTGGTGAAATTATCCACCCGTCCTGAGAAGCGCATCGGTACTGATGAAATGTGGACTCGCGCTGAGGATGATCTCGCGGCAGCACTGACTGAAAACGAGATTCCGTTCGATTATCAGCCGGGTGAAGGTGCGTTCTACGGTCCAAAAATTGAATTTACCTTGTACGATTGTTTGGATCGTGCGTGGCAGTGTGGTACCGTGCAGCTCGACTTTTCATTACCTGGTCGTTTGAACGCGTCGTATATTGGCGAAAGCAACGACCGTCAGGTTCCGGTAATGATTCACCGTGCTATTCTGGGTTCAATGGAGCGCTTCATTGGTATTCTGACTGAAGAATACGCAGGCTTCTTCCCAACATGGATGGCTCCGGTTCAGGTAGTGATCATGAATATCACTGATACACAAGCTACCTATGTCGAAGAATTAACCAAAAAACTGCAAGATGCAGGCATTCGCGTTAAAGCCGACTTGAGAAATGAGAAGATTGGCTTTAAAATTCGCGAACACACGCTACGCCGTGTTCCTTACATGTTAGTTTGTGGCGATAAAGAGGTCGAAGCAGGCAAAGTTGCTGTTCGTACTCGTCGCGGCAAAGACTTAGGAAGCATGGATGTTAGCGAAGTCGTTGACAAACTGCTGGCGGAAATCCGCAGCAGAAGTCTTCATCAACTGGAGGAATAAAGTATTAAAGGCGGAAAACGAGTTCAACCGGCGCGTCCTAATCGCATTAACAAAGAGATTCGCGCGCAAGAAGTTCGCCTCACAGGCGTCGATGGCGAGCAGATTGGTATTGTCAGTCTGAATGAAGCTCTTGAAAAAGCTGAGGAAGCGGGCGTCGATTTAGTAGAAATCAGTCCGAATGCCGAGCCGCCAGTTTGTCGAATCATGGATTACGGCAAATTCCTCTACGAGAAGAGCAAGTCGACTAAAGAGCAGAAGAAGAAACAAAAAGTTATTCAGGTTAAGGAAATCAAATTCCGACCTGGTACCGATGATGGCGACTATCAGGTCAAACTACGCAACCTGATTCGCTTTCTGGAAGATGGCGATAAAGCCAAAATCACCCTGCGGTTCCGTGGGCGTGAAATGGCGCACCAACAGATCGGTATGGAAGTGCTTAACCGCGTCCGTAAAGACCTGTGTGAAGATTCTGAACTGGCCGTTGTCGAATCCTTCCCTACGAAGATCGAAGGTCGTCAGATGATCATGGTGCTCGCACCTAAGAAGAAACAGTAAGGCTTCCAAGTAATCCTGCTGCGCGGTGTTCGCACCGCGTATGCTGGATTCGCCTTTCTGATTCATGTTAATAACAATGCGAAGTGGAATGTAAAATGCCAAAGATCAAAACAGTACGCGGCGCCGCTAAACGCTTCAAAAAAACCGCCAACGGTGGTTTTAAGCGTAAGCACGCTAACCTGCGTCATATTCTGACCAAAAAAGCTACTAAGCGTAAACGTCACTTGCGTCCAAAAGGCATGGTATCCAAGAACGATTTGGGCCTTGTCTCTGCATGTCTGCCGTACGCATAAATACACTTTTTTTCATCTAGAATATAAAACTCAGGAGAGCATATGGCTCGCGTAAAACGTGGTGTGATTGCACGTGCACGTCACAAGAAAATTTTAAAGCAGGCGAAAGGTTACTACGGTGCCCGTTCGCGCGTATATCGTGTTGCATTCCAGGCTGTTATCAAAGCTGGTCAATACGCTTACCGTGACCGTCGTCAAAAGAAACGTCAGTTCCGTCAGCTGTGGATCGCGCGTATCAACGCAGCAGCTCGTCAGAACGACATGTCTTACAGCAAATTCATTAACGGCTTGAAAAAAGCTTCTATTGAAATTGACCGTAAGATTTTGGCTGACATCGCAGTCTTCGACAAAGTGGTATTTGCCGCTCTGGTTGAGAAAGCGAAAGCAGCACTGGCGTAAGTCAGGTGAAAGAGGGAGCTTGCTCCCTCTTTTATATTTTGTGTTTGTAAGTAACTCCATTCATTGTGTACTATCGTCACTCGTGTTTTAACAGTTTTTTCAACAAGGTAACGCAAGCATGAATGCTGCTATTTTCCGTTTCTTTTTTTACTTTAGCGCCTGACTCAGGAAGGCTTTCGCGCGTAAGAGAAGAAACGAAAAGTAGCGCCTAAGCCTCCCTCGTGGAGGCTTTTTTGTATCTGTGCTTTATACACTAAGGTTCAGGGTCAAAATCGCGCCCCTGATTAATCACGGTTATTTTACATCGGGCCATTTTGGCCAGAAGAAGAGGAAAGCAATGCCACATCTCGCAGAGCTGGTTGCCAACGCCAAGGCAGCCGTAGAGAGTGCTCAGGATATCGCCACGCTGGATAACGTGCGTGTCGAATATCTGGGTAAGAAAGGCCACCTGACACTCCAGATGACGACCCTCCGTGACTTGCCAGCGGATGAACGCCCGGCGGCGGGTGCCGTGATCAACGAAGCGAAAACGCAGGTTCAGGAAGCTTTGAATGCGCGTAAAAATACGCTGGAGTCCGCAGTACTGAATGCCCGTCTGGCCGAAGAAACAATTGACGTTTCCCTGCCAGGCCGCCGTATAGAAAACGGTGGTTTGCATCCGGTGACCCGTACTATCGACCGCATTGAAACCTTCTTCGGTGAATTAGGCTTTACCGTGGAAACCGGTCCGGAAATCGAAGATGATTACCATAACTTTGATGCCCTGAATATTCCTGGCCACCATCCGGCGCGCGCAGACCACGACACCTTCTGGTTTGATGCTAAACGTCTGCTGCGTACGCAGACATCCGGTGTGCAGATCCGCACCATGAAAGACCAGCAACCGCCTATCCGCATCATTGCCCCGGGCCGCGTATATCGTAATGATTACGATCAGACGCATACCCCGATGTTCCATCAGATGGAAGGCCTGATTGTTGATAAAGACATCAGCTTCTCCAATCTGAAAGGCACACTGCACGATTTCCTGAACAACTTCTTCGAAGCTGATTTGCAGATCCGTTTCCGTCCATCTTATTTCCCGTTCACCGAGCCTTCTGCGGAAGTTGACGTCATGGGCAAAAACGGCAAATGGCTGGAAGTGCTGGGCTGCGGCATGGTGCACCCGAACGTATTGCGTAACGTCGGCATTGATCCGGAAGTGTATTCCGGTTTTGCCTTCGGTATGGGCATGGAACGTCTGACCATGTTGCGTTATGGCGTAACTGACCTGCGTGCATTCTTCGAAAATGATCTGCGTTTCCTCAAACAGTTTAAGTAAGGCGGGAATATCACATGAAATTCAGTGAACTCTGGTTGCGTGAGTGGGTAAACCCAGCCATCAGCAGCGAGGCATTATCTGACCAAATCACTATGGCCGGTCTGGAAGTGGACGGCGTTGATCCGGTTGCTGGCGCATTCAATGGCGTCGTTGTCGGTGAAGTGGTTGAGTGCGGTCAGCACCCGAACGCCGACAAACTGCGTGTTACCAAAGTGAACGTCGGCGGCGATCGTCTGCTGGACATCGTTTGTGGCGCACCTAACTGCCGTCAGGGTCTGAAGGTTGCTGTGGCGACCGTCGGTGCCGTACTGCCGGGTGATTTCAAGATCAAAGCGGCTAAGCTTCGCGGTGAGCCTTCAGAAGGGATGCTGTGCTCGTTCTCCGAGCTGGGTATTTCCGAAGATCACGACGGTATCATCGAGCTGCCGCTGGATGCTCCGGTTGGCACGGATATCCGCGAATTCCTGAAGCTGGACGATAACACCATCGAAATCAGCGTGACGCCAAACCGGGCTGATTGCCTCGGTATCATTGGCGTAGCCCGTGATGTTGCTGTGGTTAACCAACTGCCTTTAGTTGAACCTGAGATGAATCCGGTCGCAGCAACCATCGACGCTTCCGTGTCTATTGACGTTCAGGCACCAGACGCATGCCCGCGCTATTTAGGCCGTGTGGTCAAAGGCATTAATGTTAAAGCGCCAACGCCATTGTGGATGCGTGAAAAACTGCGTCGTTGCGGCACCCGTTCTATTGATGCCGTGGTGGATATCACTAACTACGTGCTGCTGGAACTCGGTCAGCCTATGCACGCCTTCGATCTGAGCCGTATCAACGGCGGTATCGTGGTGCGTATGGCGCAGAAAGATGAAGCGCTGACGCTGCTTGATGGCACAGAAGCCAAGCTGAAAGAAGATACGCTGGTTATTGCCGATCATGATAAAGCGCTGGCGATGGCCGGTATCTTTGGTGGTGAGCATTCTGGCGTGAACGATGAAACCCAGGATGTCCTGCTTGAGTCGGCATTCTTTGCTCCGCTGTCGATCACGGGTCGTGCGCGCCGTCAGGGTTTGCATACCGATGCTTCACACCGCTATGAGCGTGGCGTTGACCCTGAGCTGCAACACAAAGCTATCGAGCGCGCTACCGCGCTGCTGCTGAGCATTTGTGGTGGTGAAGCCGGCCCGGTCATTGATGTGACTTCTCAGGCTCATCTGCCGAAAGCCGCTACCATTACGCTACGTCGTGAAAAGCTGGATCGCCTGATTGGACACCACGTTGAAGACGCACAGGTGACGGACATTCTGACCCGTCTGGGCTGCAAAGTTGATCACAAAGGCGATCACTGGGTGGCTGTAGCGCCGAGCTGGCGTTTCGACATGCAGATTGAAGAAGATTTGGTGGAAGAAGTTGCCCGCATTTACGGCTACAACAACATTCCTGATGTGCCGGTGAAAGCCAATCTGGAAATGACTAAGCACCGCGAAGCCAATTTGTCACTGAAACGAGTGAAAAATCTGCTGGTTGACCGTGGTTTCCAGGAAGCGATCACCTACAGTTTTGTGGATCCTAAAGTGCAGGCGTTACTGCATCCGGGCGAAGAAGCGCTGATCCTGCCAAGCCCGATTTCGGTTGAAATGTCGGCTATGCGCCTTTCCCTGTGGTCAGGTTTGCTGACGGCGGTGGTAAATAACCAAAATCGTCAGCAAAGCCGCGTGCGTTTATTCGAAAGCGGCCTTCGCTTTGTGCCTGATACCCAAGCTGATTTAGGTATCCGTCAGGACGTCATGCTGTCAGGGGTGATTTCCGGCAATAAAAATGAAGAGCATTGGGATCTGGCGCGTCAGGCCGTTGACTACTACGATTTGAAAGGTGATCTTGAGGCGATTCTTGAGCTTACCGGCAAAATGAACGACGTGCAGTTCCGGGTTGAAGCAAATCCTGCATTGCATCCGGGGCAGAGTGCTGCAATTTATTTACGCGGCGAACGTATTGGTTTCATTGGTGTAGTCCATCCTGAACTCGAACGTAAACTCGATCTCAATGGCCGTACTGTGGTCTTCGAAATGCTGTGGAATAAGGTCTCAGACCGCGTACTGCCTGATGCTAAAGAGATTTCCCGCTTCCCGGCGAACCGTCGTGATATCGCTGTTGTTGTGGCTGAAAAGGTGCCCGCAGACGATATTTTGGCAGAGTGCAAGAAAGTTGGCGCAAATCAGGTAGTTGGCGTAAACTTGTTTGATGTGTACCGTGGCAAGGGCGTAGCGGAAGGTTACAAGAGCCTGGCTATCAGTCTGGTGTTGCAGGATACCGGCCGTACACTGGAAGAAGAGGAGATCGCCGCTACCGTTGCAAAATGCGTAGAGGCTCTAAAACAGCGATTCCAAGCATCCTTGAGGGATTGAACCTATGGCGCTTACTAAAGCTGAAATGTCAGAACACCTGTTTGAGAAGCTTGGGCTTAGCAAACGGGATGCCAAAGACCTTGTTGAAATATTTTTCGAAGAAGTTCGTAGAGCTTTGGAAAATGGCGAGCAAGTTAAACTGTCTGGCTTTGGCAATTTCGATCTGCGTGACAAAAACCAACGTCCGGGACGTAACCCGAAAACCGGCGAAGATATTCCGATCACGGCGCGTCGTGTGGTGACTTTCCGTCCGGGACAAAAATTGAAGAGTCGCGTAGAGAATGCCACTCCGAAAGAATAAGTAACATCTTCTGAAAGGCCGCGAAAGCGGCCTTTTTTTTGGCTGCAATTTGACCCGGTGACACCAGCATTTTTTACGCCGTTAAGCAATTCGCGCAGAAAGTGAAAAGATAGTGTTAAAGGGGTGGGCTGTTCAGGATTAGTCTGATAGATTTAATTTCAAGGCGGAACAGGGGGGGTGTATTCATTGATTCTGATTTCTCATTAAAAATAAAATTTTAAAAAATGAGTATTTCAATGATGAAAAAAAGGGACCGAAGCCCCTTAAATTAAATTCCGCATTCTGGCGCAGATAAATAATGCCTGATGCCCTAGATTATGTATCCGCTTTAACCCGAATGAAATGAATTCGTTATGTGATTAATGGTTATAAAACATGCGAGGACCACCAGGGCCGCCGCCATGACCACCACCGTGACCGCCGCCACCACCAGGGCCCCAGAACGGAGGAAACAGACAGCCGCTCAGGCTGACTACAACCAGGGCAACACTTAACAGGGCTATAATACGACGCATAAAATACATCCTTTGCTTGAATAAACACTGTGAGTATAAATAAATCTTTAATAACCTGTTGTCAGGGTTAAGTTAAGATTTGTTAATGTCGTCGTAAGAATTGAATAGATAACGAACTCAATCCTGCTGAATTATTTCAAGCAGGATATGTTTGTATTTATTGTGTAAGGTCGCAGCAAGTTAAACGAAAATCCGCCTATTCCTCATAGTCAGTATCAATTCCCCCTGATATAAAAAACACGTCATAAAAAATTAAGAAGGCGTGACTATCGTGAAAAAATCTCTTTTATTGCTTTGTTGTGCGCTGGCATTGCCTGTGATCGCACAGGCAAATGTTTCTATTGACCTTAACGTACCAGGCGTTTCGCTTCACCTCGGGGATCAGGATCAGCGCGGTTACTACTGGGATGGTTATGACTGGCGTCCGCCGCAGTGGTGGCGTGCTCATCAGGGCCATCATTACGGTGAGCGCAATGAGCGTGGCATGTACTGGCACGGCAACCGCTGGGATTCAAAACCGCCTCAGCGCGGTCATAGCGAGCCGCATAATCAGGGGCGTCCGAAGGGGGGCGACCATCATGATAACCGTGATAATAACGGTCATCAGGGTGGCAACAACGGTGGCGGTAACAATGGCCATCAGGGCGGTAACAACGGCCATCAGGGGAACGGGCAGCCGATCCCTCCGAATGGTCAGCCGGGGCGTTAATCACCCGTGATTGTAAAAAATACCAAAGCCGGTGCTCAGTCACCGGCTTTTTCATTTTCTGTTTCCGTACACTAGAGCTAACTGCCTAATATCGGTAGGATAGCGAAATTCTTCTTTTTCCCGTCCGCTTCTGGAATCTGCAATTCATGTCAATCCGGCAGACTTTTTCTGCACTCGAACAACGGCAAAAGCAGCGCGATCACCGCGGTGTGTTTGTTCTGTCTGTTCTTTTGATTCTGGTGCTGACGCTAAGCCTCAGTGCAGGCGAAAACTGGTTATGGCCCAATCAATGGCTGAGCAGTGAAGCGAGGTTGTTCGTATGGCAACTGCGTCTCCCGCGTGCGATTGCGGTGATTCTGGTCGGTGCGAGCCTGGCTGTCGCCGGCGCAGTGATGCAGTCGCTGTTTGAAAACCCGCTTGCAGAACCCGGCCTGCTTGGTGTCGCTAACGGTGCGGGCGTGGCGCTGGTATTTTGTGTCATGTTCGGCCACGGAATGCTGCCGGTCTGGCTGATGAGCCTCGCCGCCGTGGCTGGCGCGCTGGTGGTCACTTTCTTCCTTCTGTATGCCGCCCGCAGGCACCGGCTAACCAATGCCCGTTTGCTACTGGTGGGCGTCGCCATCGGGATTGTGTGCAGTGCGCTGATGACCTGGACTATCTATTTCAGCAGTAACATGGATCTCCGACAGCTCATGTACTGGATGATGGGGGGTTTTGGCGGCGTTGACTGGCGGCAAATCTGGCTCGGGATCATGTTATTACCCGTGCTGCTCTGGCTGACCTTTCAGGGCAAAACGTTAAACTTGCTGTCACTGGGCACCTTACAGGCCCGGCAGCTAGGTGTCTCACTGACGACGTGGCGATATATTCTGGTGCTCGCGGTTGGCTGGATGGTCGGACTGAGCGTTGCGCTGGCAGGTGTGATAGGGTTTATCGGTCTGGTGATCCCTCATATCCTTCGGTTGTGTGGTATGACTGACCAGCGCCGTTTGCTACCGGCCTGTGCGCTGTGTGGCGCGGCGGTGTTATTGCTGGCGGATGTGCTGTCGCGGATCGGGCTGTACGCGGCCGAACTGCCGATTGGCGTGGTGACTGCCACGCTGGGCGCGCCGGTGTTTATCTGGTTACTGGTCAGAGTCGGACAAATTCGCTGAGCGGGATCCCTGCAATCAATCCTTATTCCTTACCTTTCACTATCAGGATAAAAAACGATGAGTAATGACATTTTTGATATCTCCCTGAAAACCATTGATGGCCAGACTAAAACACTGGGCGATTACAAAGGTTCGGTACTGCTGGTGGTCAATGTGGCGTCGCAGTGCGGCCTGACCAAGCAATACGAAGGTCTGGAAAACATTTATCAGGCATGGCACGACCGTGGCTTTGAAGTGCTTGGTTTCCCGTGCAATGAGTTTGGAGCACAGGAGCCGGGCACAGAAGACGAAATCAAAACCTTCTGCACCACGCAGTTTGGCGTGAAATTCCCGATGTTCAGCAAGATTGACGTCAATGGCGAACACCGCCATCCGCTGTACAGCGCGCTGATTGCCGCCCGTCCAGAAGCAGTCAAACCAGAAGCCAGCGGTTTCTACGAGCGTCTGGCCAGCAAAGGCCGTCAGCCGGTCAAACCAGAAAATATTCTGTGGAACTTCGAGAAATTCCTCATCGGACGCGACGGCACCGTGGTGCAGCGCTTTGCGCCGGATATGGCACCGGAAGATCCGATTCTGATGGAAGCCATCAAAGCCGCACTGGCGAAATAAGTTAAATCCTCAAAAGGGCAGGGAACGCAGATGCTGGAGTGTCGTGAGATAAGTGTGGAAGGGCGTCTTCAGGCGTTTAACGCAAATATTGCGCCGGGCAGCCGCGTTCACCTCATCGGGCCAAACGGTGCGGGGAAAAGTACCTTGCTGGCGAGGCTGGCCGGGGTGTTTGAAGGCAAGGGCGAAGTCAAAGGCGATGTGCTGTTTAACGGCCAGCCGGTTTCTGCTTTCTCCGGTGTTCAACTCGCCCGACTGCGCGCCTGGCTTTGCCAGCAACTTACACCGGCATCCCTGATGCCGGTTTTTCAATATTTATCTTTGCATCAGCCTCGTCTCGCCGATCCCGCCGCGCTGGAACATACCATCACACGGCTTTGCGATGCGTTACAGCTTAGTGACAAACTGGCCAAACCGGTCACGCATCTTTCCGGTGGCGAATGGCAGCGGGTGCGGCTGGCAGCGGTGTTATTGCAGGTCTGGCCGGCGGTGAATCCTGACTCGCAAATTCTCTTGCTGGATGAACCGATGAACAGTCTTGATGTGGCGCAGCAGCAGGCGCTGGATCAGTTGCTGACCGAATTATGTGCCGCCGGACGTTCTGTCATAATGAGCGATCACGATTTGAATCACACTCTGCACTATGCCCGTCAGGTCTGGCTGATGTCCGCAGGGGAAGTGATCGCTGCCGGTGAATGTGCTGATGTGATGCAGGTTGAGCGTCTTTCACAGGTGTATCACGTCACATTTCAGATACATTCTCTGGCAGGCCGTCAGTGGATAATGACCACGGCGAAGTCTTCCTTCTAAAAAATGAATAGCAGTTTAATTATATTTAAAACCCGCAATGTGCCAATGTTAGCCCTTAATTGCTCATAAAAAATACTCATCACTCTTCTTTTAATAAAGTTCATTATTTTAATAAAATCTTAATATATTTTAATCTGATGATTTTATTGAATTTACTGCGTAGTTTACTATTTATCCTTGTGCTATTTACTTTCTGTTTAACTTCACATAACTGGCAAATCCTTAAGGTTAAATTAAGCTTAAACCGACATCATAAGATCCATAATTCAGGACGGTGTTTACTTACGGTTAAATAAACGCAGTCTAAAGTCGGTATGTGCTAATTACCTTTTGGGATAGTGTCATGGAAAACTTTTTGCCTTTTTCCCGCCCCTCTATGGGCGAAGAAGAGATCGAGGCTGTAGGGCAAGTATTGCGTTCTGGCTGGATAACCACCGGCCCGCAAACACATCAGCTTGAACAAGATTTCTCTGCGGCTTTCGGTTGTAAACATGCCATTGCGGTCAGTTCCGCAACCGGCGGGATGCACGTTACCCTGATGGCGCTGGGCATCGGTCCCGGCGATGAAGTCATTACCCCTTCCCAGACCTGGGTTTCTACCCTCAACATGATAGTTCTGCTCGGTGCCGAGCCGGTCATGATTGATGTTGACCCTGACACATTAATGGTCAGTGCCGAAGCCATTGCGGCTGCCATCACGCCTAAGACTAAAGCCATTATTCCGGTGCATTACGCCGGAGCGCCTTTGGATCTCGACCCCATTTATGCCGTGGCAAATCAGCACGGTATTGCGGTGATCGAAGATGCCGCCCACGCCGCCGGTACCCGTTACCGGGATCGCTGGATTGGCGCACAGGGAACGGCCATTTTTTCCTTCCACGCCATTAAAAACATGACTTGCGCCGAAGGTGGCCTGATTGCCACCGACGACGATGAGCTGGCGGCGAAGGTGCGTGCACTGAAATTCCACGGTCTGGCGGTAGATGCCTTTGACCGTCAGGTTCAGGGACGCAAGCCGCAGGCAGAAGTGGTCGAGCCGGGCTTTAAATACAACCTTTCCGATATTCACGCCTCGATTGCCGTCGTCCAGTTGAAGCGCCTGAATGAAATGAATGCCCGCCGTACCGAACTGGCACAACGTTATCTCGACAAGCTGCAAGGCTCGGCCTATTTGCCGATGAGCGTGCCGGACTATCCGCACCTTCACGCCTGGCACTTGTTCATGATCCGCGTGGATGAAAAACGCTGCGGCATCAGCCGTGATGCGTTGATGGAACGCCTGAAAGAGCAGGGCATCGGTACCGGTTTACATTTCCGTGCCGCACATACTCAAAAATATTACCGCGAACGTTATCCGCAACTCAGCCTGCCACACAGCGAATGGAACTCCGCCTGTTTATGCAGCCTGCCACTTTTTCCTGATATGCAAGACAGCGACGTTGACCGTGTTGTCGCAGCTCTCTTTTCCCTTTTGGAGGCGCAGTAGTGGCGCATTATGAACCCATTCGTAAAGTCTCGGTGGTCATCCCGGTCTATAACGAAGAAGAAAGCCTGCCCGCGTTGTTATCGCGTACACAGGCCGCTTGTCAGCAACTGACCCAAAAATACGAAATTATTCTGGTGGATGACGGCAGCTCGGACAGCTCCGGCGACATGCTTTCCGCCGCCGCAGAACAACCTGGCAGCCACATCGTGGCCGTTTTACTCAACCGCAACTATGGTCAGCACTCGGCGATCATGGCCGGTTTTAGCCATGTGACCGGTGATCTGGTGATCACGCTCGATGCCGATTTGCAAAACCCGCCGGAAGAAATTCCGCGTCTGGTTGCTAAAGCCGATGAAGGTTATGACGTCGTGGGCACCGTTCGTGCGAACCGTCGCGACTCATGGTTCCGTAAAACCGCGTCGAAGATGATCAACATGATGATCCAGCGGGCTACCGGTAAATCGATGGGCGACTACGGCTGCATGCTGCGTGCGTACCGCCGCCACATCATTGAAGCCATGCTGCATTGCCATGAGCGCAGCACGTTTATTCCTATCCTCGCCAACACCTTCGCGCGTAAAACCGTGGAAATTCCGGTTCAGCATTCCGAGCGTGAATTTGGTGATTCCAAATACAGCCTGATGAAGCTTATCAATCTGATGTACGACCTGATCACCTGCCTGACAACCACCCCGTTGCGCATGCTCAGCGTTGTGGGCAGTGTGATTGCTCTCTTCGGATTTGTGCTGGCGGTGTTCTTGATTCTGATGCGCCTTATCAACGGCCCTGAATGGGCGGCGGAAGGCGTGTTTACGCTATTTGCATTGTTATTTATGTTTATCGGTGCGCAGTTTGTCGGCATGGGATTACTCGGTGAATACATCGGGCGGATCTATAACGATGTTCGCGCACGTCCTCGTTATTTCGTTCAAAAAGTCGTCGGCGTTCGTTCCGAAGAAAACAGTCAGGAAGAAGAGTGATGAAAGCGATTGTATTTGCCTACCATGATATTGGTTGCGTTGGTTTGCAGGCTCTGGTTGATGCCGGTTATGACGTTCAGGCGGTCTTTACCCATACGGACGCGCCGAATGAGAACCAGTTCTTTTCCTCCGTTGCCCGTCAGGGCGCTGAGTTAAATCTGCCGGTGTACGCGCCGGAAGACGTCAATCATCCGCTGTGGGTTGACCGCATTCGTGCCTTGCAGCCTGATGTTATTTTCTCTTTCTACTACCGCAACATGCTGAGCGAAGACATTCTGTCTCTGGCGCCGCAGGGCGGTTTCAATTTGCACGGTTCTCTGCTGCCGCGCTACCGTGGCCGTGCGCCGGTAAACTGGGCGTTGGTCAATGGCGAAACGGAAACCGGCGTGACCCTGCATAAAATGGTGAAACGTCCTGATGCGGGCGATATCGTTGGCCAGCGCAAAGTTGCTATTACGGCTGAAGATACCGCGCTGAAGCTGCATGCCAAAGTGCGCGATGCTGCGAAAGATTTGCTGACGGATTTACTGCCGGAAATGAAAGCCGGGAAAATCACCCTGACGCCACAAGATGAAGCGCAGGCGACCTATTTTGGTCGCCGCACGGCGGCTGATGGTGAAATTCACTGGCACAAACCGGCAACTGAAATTAATAACCTGATCCGCGCCGTCACTGAGCCGTATCCGGGCGCTTTCACG
The DNA here is from genome assembly GCF_003263515.1 of Rahnella inusitata. Taxonomy (GTDB): domain Bacteria; phylum Pseudomonadota; class Gammaproteobacteria; order Enterobacterales; family Enterobacteriaceae; genus Rahnella; species Rahnella inusitata. The sequence continues at coordinate 23,268 of NZ_JYDE01000033.1, forward strand.
TACCTCGGACAGCGCAAACTCACAGTATGGCGCGCGCTGCCGCTCAATACTCAGCATGATAAACAGCCAGGCACCGTGCTTTCTGCTCATCCGCTGACCATCGCCTGCGGCGAGGGTGCGCTGGAAATTCAGGCCGGTCAGAGTGAAAATGGCCTCTACGTTCAGGGTTCCCGACTGGCGCTGGAACTGGGCATCATGCCGGAAATGCGTCTTTCTACCTTGCCAACCGCAGTGATGAAACGCCGTACCCGCGTCCTGATCCTTGGTGTGAACGGCTTTATCGGTAACCACCTCAGCGAGCGTTTGCTGCGCGAAGATCGTTACGAAATCTACGGTCTGGATATCAGTTCCGACGCGATCAGCCGCTTCATGGGCAATCCGCATTTCCACTTCGTTGAAGGCGATATCAGCATTCATTCCGAGTGGATCGAGTATCACATCAAAAAATGTGACGTCGTGCTGCCGCTGGTGGCGATCGCCACGCCAATCGAATATACCCGTAACCCGCTGCGCGTATTTGAACTCGATTTCGAGGAAAACCTCAAAATCGTTCGTGATTGTGTCAAATACAAAAAACGCATTATCTTCCCGTCCACGTCCGAAGTTTACGGTATGTGTGATGACAAAGAGTTTGATGAAGATAACTCACGTCTGATCGTCGGGCCAATCAACAAACAGCGCTGGATTTACTCCGTGTCCAAGCAGCTGCTCGACCGGGTGATCTGGGCGTATGGCGTCAAAGAAGGCCTGAAGTTTACCCTGTTCCGTCCGTTCAACTGGATGGGGCCGCGTCTGGATAACCTCGACGCCGCGCGTATCGGCAGTTCCCGCGCTATCACGCAGCTGATCCTCAACCTGGTTGAAGGGTCTCCGATCAAACTTGTGGACGGCGGCGAACAAAAGCGTTGCTTCACTGACATCAACGACGGTATCGAAGCGCTGTTCCGCATCATTGAAAACCGCGACAACCTGTGTGATGGCCAGATAATTAACATCGGTAACCCGACCAACGAAGCGAGCATTCGTGAACTGGCGGAAATGCTGCTGGCGAGCTTTGAAGCGCATCCGCTGCGCGCACAGTTCCCGCCGTTTGCCGGTTTCAATCTGGTCGAGAGCAGCACTTATTACGGCAAAGGCTATCAGGACGTGGAACACCGCACGCCGAGCATCAAAAATGCCCGTCGTCTGCTGAGCTGGAAACCGGAAGTGGGCATGGATAAAACCGTTGCCGATACGCTGGACTTCTTCCTGCGCTCCGTGAACCCTGAATCTGGTCAGTCCTGAAACGGTGCCATACATGAAGAAAGTGGGTCTGCGCATTGATGTAGATACCTGGAGTGGCACCCGCGAGGGTGTCCCTCAGCTTCTGCAAGTGCTTGCAAAACATAATATTACCGCCAGTTTCTTCTTCAGCGTCGGGCCGGACAACATGGGGCGTCACTTATGGCGCCTGCTTAAACCGCGCTTTTTATGGAAGATGCTGCGCTCCAATGCCGCGTCACTCTACGGCTGGGATATCTTACTGGCCGGTACCGCGTGGCCGGGTAAACCTATTGCGCGTGATCTCGGTTATCTGATGAAAGAAACCGCCAGACGCGGCCATGAAGTCGGGTTGCACGCCTGGGATCATCAGGGCTGGCAGGCGAAAGTGGGCAAATGGTCTGAGGAACAGCTGCAACAGCAAATTCAGCTGGGTCTGGACGCACTGGAAAAAAGTCTCGGTCACGATGTTGAATGCTCGGCGGTGGCTGGCTGGCGCGCTGATGAACGCGTTATCGAAGTTAAAGAGCGGTTCCATTTTTATTACAACAGCGATTGCCGTGGGAAATATCCGTTCCTGCCGGTGCTGGAAAATGGCACTCTCGGGACGGTACAAATTCCGGTGACGTTACCGACCTATGATGAAGTGGCCGGTGGGGACATCAACGCCGATAACTTCAACGACTTTATCCTTGACGCTATCGCGCAGGATGGAGGCGTACCGGTGTACACCATTCATGCGGAAGTGGAAGGAATGTCGCTGGCAGTGCAGTTTGAGGAGCTATTAACCCGTGCTGCGGCACAGGGGATCAGGTTCTGTGCGCTGGGAGATTTATTGCCCGAAGATCTCAGTACGCTGCCAAAAGGCAAAGTGATTCGCGCCAGTTTCCCCGGACGGGAAGGCTGGTTAGGTTGTCAGCAAGAAGGTTTTTCCTGATGTCGAAAGCATATAAAAGCGTGTGGAGCACACTGGTTCTGGTGTTCTTCGCACTGGTTTATCTTGTTCCTCTTAATACCCGCCTGTTATGGCAACCCGATGAAACCCGTTATGCCGAGATCAGCCGCGAAATGCTTCAGCGCGGCGACTGGGTGGTGCCGCATCTGCTGGGCTTACGCTATTTTGAAAAACCGGTGGCGGGTTACTGGTTCAATAATCTTAGCCAGATGATTTTTGGCGACAGCAACTTTGCTGTGCGTTTTGGCTCCGTGTTCAGCACGCTGATCAGCGCCTTGCTGGTGTTCTGGCTGGCCAATCTGATGTGGCGTAACCGCCAGACTGCATACATCGCCACGCTGATTTATCTCTCCTTCACGCTGGTGTTTAGTATCGGCACCTACAGCGTGCTGGATCCGATGATCACCCTGTGGATGACCGCCGCAATGGTCGCCAGCTATTTCTGTCTTCGTGTCTCCCGCACGCCGCAAAAAGCCATCAGCTGGATAGTATTGGGACTGGCCTGCGGCATGGGGTTCATGACCAAAGGCTTTATCGCGCTGGCGCTGCCGGTGATTGCAGTTCTGCCGATTATCTGGCGCGAAAAGCGTTTCAAAACGCTGTTCGGCTGGGGGCCGCTGGCGATTGTCAGCGCCGTTGTGCTGAGCCTGCCATGGGTGCTGGCCATCGCCCGTCAGGAGCCGGATTACTGGCGCTATTTCTTCTGGGTTGAGCATGTTCAGCGCTTTGCAGAAGCGGATGCACAGCACAAAGCGCCATTCTGGTTCTATCTGCCGGTGCTCTTTCTGGGGGCGCTGCCGTGGCTGGGTCTGCTGCCGGGGGCGTTGCGCGAGGGATGGACTAAACGTGTTATGCGCCCGGAACTGTTTTTCCTGTTGAGCTGGGCGATTATGCCGCTGATTTTCTTCAGTATCGCCAAAGGGAAACTGCCCACCTATATTCTGCCGTGCTTTGCGCCGCTGGCCTTGCTGATGGCCGATCACCTCGAACAGATCCGTCAGTCCGGAAAGTTACGTGCACTGAAGGCTAACGGTGTCATTAACATCATTTTTGGTGTTCTGATGGCGATCACTGTTCTGGTGATATCGGGTATTCTGCCGATCAACGTTAAAGCCGTCTTTACCCGCACCGAGTTACCGCGCGCCCTGATCGGTATTCTCTGCTTTGCCGTATGGGCGCTGGCAGGGGCAATGTCTCTCACCAATGTGAAAAAACGCTGGTACTGGGGCGCTGCCTGCCCGCTGGTGTTGGCGCTGTTGGTCGGGCAGGCTATTCCCCAAAAAGTGATGGATTCCAAACAGCCGCAGATCTTTTTAGATAAAAATATGGGCCTGTTGCAGGACAGTCGTTATGTGCTGACCGATAACGTGGGCGTGGCCACTGCCATTGCCTGGGCGCTCAAACGCAGCGATATCCTGATGTTTGATGAGAAGGGCGAGTTGCAGTACGGATTAAGTTATCCTGATGCGAAAGATAACTTTATTGATGCGGCCAGTTTCCCTGCGTGGCTGCAAAAAGCCCGTCAGGAAGGAAATGTTTCTGTGATCCTCAGACTTGACCGAAATGCCCACGTCAAATCAACAATGCCAGCTGCTGATAAAACAGTACTTATCGACCGTCAGGCGCTGTTGTTCTACAAAAAACTGCCATGACCGGATTCCTTCTGGTGTTGGCGGTAAGCGTGATCACCTGTGCCGGCCAGCTTTGTCAGAAGCAGGCCGCACAGTTTTCGGGCAAAGGCGTGGCTCGTGTACTGCGCTGGCTGGCGCTGGCGGTGCTGTTACTGGGCATCGCTATGCTGCTGTGGCTGCGCGTTTTACAGCTTCTGCCGCTCAGCCTGGCGTATCCGATGCTCAGCCTGAATTTTGTCCTGATCACGCTCTGCGCCCGCTGGTTTTTCCATGAACAGGTCGATGGCCGGCACTGGTTTGGCGTGGCGCTGATCATGTCGGGCATCGCGTTGATGAGTGTCAGCCTATGAAAGGATACCTGTGGGGCGGGGCCAGCGTTCTGTTAGTGACGATGGCGCAACTGCTGATGAAGTGGGGGATGGTGCAAATCCCGTGGTTTTCACTTCCTGATATCAATATTCTCTTTGTACAGAATCACTTAAGCGCGCTGACGGCGGTGTTTTTCGGGCTGTGCGGCTATGCGCTTTCAATGGCCTGCTGGTTCTTCGCGCTGCGCGTTTTACCGCTCAACCGTGCCTATACCTTGCTCAGTCTGAGCTACGCGCTGGTCTACATCGCTGCCGTCACGCTGCCCTGGTTCAATGAAAGCATCAGCTTAACCAAAACACTTGGCGGAATGCTGATCCTCACCGGTGTGTGGGTGATCCACAGTAAACCGGCTAAAAATCCTCACTGATACGGTCCGGCCACGATAAAAATCATCATTTAAAGGTTGGATGACGGATAAAATAGCGCTAAATTCTATTAGTTCTTAGATAACGGCGACTTATCCGGCCCGCGTAAATTCTCGCGTTATGGCCTCAGCCGTGACGCGATTCAAGAAGGAATGCACTATGCGCTGGTCGTCCGTATCCATGTATTCCCTGCTGGCTGTTGCCGCATTAATTCTTAACGGCTGTAGCAGCCACGCGCCGCCGCCAAGTGGCCGCTTCGCCGATTCCATTACCGTGGTCGCCGAGCTTAACGATCAGCTCAGTCAGTGGCATGGCGCACCTTATCGTTATGGCGGATTGCAACCGAGCGGCGTCGATTGTTCCGGTTTTGTTTTCCGTACTTATCGCGATCGCTTTGGCGTTGTGCTTCCACGCACCACTGCCGATCAAACCAAAATCGGCACGAAAGTTTCCCGTGATGAGCTGCTTCCCGGCGATTTGGTTTTCTTTAAAACCGGCAGCGGTGAAAACGGATTACACGTTGGTATCTACGACACCGCCGATCAGTTTATCCATGCATCTACCAGTCAGGGGGTTACGCGTTCTTCGCTTGATAACGTCTACTGGCGCAAAGTCTACTGGCAGGCACGGCGCATCTGACCGAGTCTCCCTGATCTCCCCGCGTATTTGATCCCGATGTTTGCTGTTATTATCGAGGCAGACTTTTTCAGGATGAATACGCGATGACACCTCTCAGATTATTACTTTCCGATTCTTACGATCCCTGGTTCAATCTTGCCGTCGAAGACTGTATTTTTCGCGAAATGACCACCGACCAGCGCGTGCTGTTTCTGTGGCGTAATGCGGAAACCGTGGTTATCGGGCAGGCGCAAAATCCGTGGAAAGAATGTAATACCCGCAGGATGGAAGAGGACGGTATCCGGCTGGCTCGCCGCAGCAGCGGGGGCGGGGCGGTTTTCCACGACCTTGGGAATACCTGTTTTACTTTTATGGCAGGCAAACCTGAATACGACAAAAGTGTGTCTACCGGCATCATATTGAATGCACTTAAAGCGCTGGGGATTGATGCCAGTGCATCTGGACGCAATGATCTGGTGGTGCAGACCTGCGAAGGTGAGCGAAAAATTTCCGGGTCCGCCTATCGTGAAACAGCCGATCGCGGTTTTCACCACGGCACCTTATTGCTAAATGCCGATCTCAGCCGTCTGGCGAACTATCTCAATCCCGATGTCAAAAAACTGCAGGCCAAAGGCATCACCTCTGTGCGCTCGCGGGTGGCGAATCTCAACGAATTTGTGCCCGACATTCATCACGACCAGATTTGCGCCGCGGTCACCGATGCCTTCTTTGACTGGTACGGCCAGCGCGTTGAACCAGAAATCATTTCGCCAGATGTTTTCCCTGATTTACCCGGTTTTTCGGAACGGTTTGCCAAACAAAGCAGCTGGGAATGGAATTTTGGTAAAGCGCCGGCTTTCAGCCACGAACTTAACGAACGCTTTGTCTGGGGGGGCGTGGATATCCACTTTGATGTGGAAAAGGGCAATATCAGCCGGGCACAAATCTTCACTGACAGCCTCAATCCGGCACCTTTGCTGGCGCTGGCTGAGCAGCTATCCGCAACACGGTACCGCGCGCAGGATGTTTCATTGGCCTGTAACAAAATCATTGAACAATTTCCGGCCCTCAGTGCCGAGTTAACGGAGTTGCAAACCTGGCTGGTCCGTTGCGTTCAATAATCTGAAAACCCGCAGAAACGCCGGGGGCGCGGTCTCCGGGGCTTGCGCAATATTTCACAACACCTTATAACCGTTAGCGAAAAGTTTAGGGTTTCGCATATTCTGCGCGAAAAAAATTGCGCGGGAAGCTGATTCTTTGCTGCAAAATCTCCCTGCATCAAGCCCGAAGTTGCACGTTTAGGAGGCTGGCGATAAGATTAGTCCTAAACTTGATTTTGATAGTCAATTCCTCATATTTCTTTGATACCCCGGGCTTCCGTCATTTCAGTGGAAGGATAAATTAGAAAGGCCTGAGTCACCTCGTAGTGCCGTTGAGTTTTGGAAAATAATGAAAATACAATTCGATACGGCCTTTAACAGCAGCTTTCTGTGTCAGCCGATTTACTCCGTTGAGGGGAAATTGCTGGCGATTGAATTAATTTGTCGCTTTTCCAGCACAGACAGCAAGTTAACCATGCCGACAGAACTGGTTTTAAACCTGCTGTCTCAGGCTCAGTTGTTTCGTTTTCTCAATGAACAACAGCTTTGGGCGGCTGAGCATGCACAATGGTTTAGTGACAATCAGGTGATATTGAATATCGGCGTCGAAGAAAGACTGGTAGCGATTTTGCTGGAAGATGAAATCCTGCGCGATGCCTTCAAAACCCATGATTTTGTCCAGCTCAATCTCAATGAGTCATTTCCGCAGCTTTCTGATGGTCGCAATAATCAGCAGTTAATGGCGCTGAAAAAGCATTTTACCCTTTGGTTGGATAATTTCGGTTCAGGCAACGTCAACATGGCGCCCATTTTTGACCATCTTTTTCAGTGCGTGAAACTGGATAAAAATCTGTTCTGGCAATTATACGAAGGGGAGCATTTCTCCATCGTAATGCCTTCATTACTGAGAAATGTGAACCGTTTTTGCCGAAATATTGTGGTGGATGGCCTTGATAATCAGGACTATTTTGACGCCCTGCTTAAGAAAGATGTTCAGGGGCTAAAAGGCCTGCTGTGGCCGGGCGTCGACCCTGAGCAACTCGACAGCCTGCTTGTCAGGCCTGTCCAATTTCATTAATCGGGCGTTTCACTTAATGTCTCCTAATCCCGGTCAGCCTGCGCTGTGTCGGGATTTTTGTTAATCGCCTCCTATCTCCCTGCTGTTGCTCCGTGTTAATCACGGCGGCGCGGCTCTACACTTAAGAAAAGGGGGATTTATGCCGCTATTCGAACATCACTACGCCGACCAGCTCGGCGGATTTTATACCGCACTGCAACCGACGCCGCTTAAGGGCGCACGGCTTCTTTATCACAGCGCACCGCTGGCGCAGGAACTGGGTCTCGATGAAACGCTTTTCGATCATGATCATCGGGAATTCTGGTGTGGCGAAAAATTTTTCCCCGGTATGTTACCGCTGGCGCAGGTTTACAGCGGACATCAGTTTGGCCAGTGGGCAGGGCAACTGGGCGACGGGCGCGGTATTCTGCTCGGCGAACAGGTGTTGCCTGAGGGTAAACGGGTTGACTGGCATCTCAAAGGCGCGGGGCTGACGCCTTACTCACGCATGGGCGATGGCCGCGCGGTACTGCGTTCTGTAGTGCGAGAGTTTCTGGCTTCCGAAGCGCTGCACCATTTAGCCATACCGACGACGCGCGCGCTGACTATCGTGACCAGCGATCAGCCGGTATTTCGCGAACAACCCGAGCGCGGCGCAATGCTGATGCGCATTGCCGAAAGCCATATCCGCTTCGGTCACTTTGAGCATTTTTATTATCGCAAACAACCTGAGCAAGTGAAGCAACTGGCAGATTACGTCATCGCGCATCACTGGCCGCAGCTGCTGGAAAGCGAACCGCTGGAGGCGCAGCGGTATCAGCGGTGGTTCACCGAGGTGGTTGAACGTACGGCAAAGATGATTGCACAGTGGCAGAGCGTCGGGTTCGCGCACGGCGTAATGAATACTGACAATATGTCGATCCTCGGCCTGACGATGGATTACGGCCCGTACGGATTTCTCGATGATTATCAGCCGGGTTATATCTGCAACCACTCTGACCATCAGGGACGCTACAGTTACGATAATCAGCCTGCGGTGGCCTACTGGAACCTGCATCGCCTGGCGCAGACGCTTTCCGGCCTGATGAGCACCGAACAGTTACAGGCGGCGCTGGGCGAGTATGAGCCTGCGCTGATGAAAGCTTACGGCACGCTGATGCGCGGCAAACTGGGCTTTTTCAGCGAAAATAAGCAAGACAACAATTTGCTGACCGGATTACTGAGCCTGATGGCGAAAGAGGGGCGGGATTTCACCCGGACCTTCCGCATGCTAAGTGAGGTCGAACAGCAACAGGCCAGTTCGCCGCTGCGCGATGAATTCATCGATCGCGCAGCGTTTGACAGCTGGTACCAGGATTATCGCCAGCGGTTGCAGGAAGAAGACGTGGACGACGCAACGCGTCAGCAGGCGATGAAACAGAGTAATCCGCGCATTATTTTGCGTAATTATCTGGCTCAGCAGGCGATCGAAAAAGCCGAAGTGGACGACATCAGTGCGCTGACGCAATTACATCAGGCACTCTGTGACCCGTACAGCGATAATCCTCACTACGACTCTCTGGCCGCTCTGCCGCCAGACTGGGGTAAACATCTGGAAATTTCCTGCTCAAGCTGAGCCACTTTGCGCCACAGAGGGGATCCCCTGTGGCGCAGTTTTAACGTGGAGTGTTATTGGCGCAGGAACACCTGGGGTAATTCGGTTTCAGGGTGGGCGCAAACGTTCAGATCAGCCTGATACCAGCGGCTTAGCGTCTCTTCATTTAACACCTCAGCCGGCGTCCCGCTGGCGACCACTCTCCCGCTGTGCAGCAGAATAATCCGGTCGGCATACAGCGCCGCCAGATTCAGATCGTGGAGTACGCAGCACACCGAAAGTGGCGTCTCTTGCGTTAACTGACGTAACAGACGCAAAGCATGTTGCTGATGATACAAATCCAGCGCAGACGTTGGTTCATCCAGAAACAGCCAGCGTGGCGAAGGTTCCGGCTGCCACAGTTGGATCAACACGCGAGCCAGCTGGACGCGCTGCTGTTCGCCGCCGGAAAGATGCCGGTAATCACGATCTGCCAGATTCAGACACCCGGTTTGCGTCATGACTTCGGCCAGTGCATGTTGCATATTCAGCTGGCCGTGCGGTGAACGTCCGAGCCTCAGCACTTCCCGCACGCTAAACCCGAAAGCCAGCGTACTGTTCTGGCGCATCACCGCCCGGGTACGCGCCAGTTCCTGCGCAGGCCATTCGGTCAGCGGTTTACCCTGGAGTAAGCAATGCCCTTTTTGCGGCGCCAGAAAGCCGGTGAGCATACGCATCAGCGTGGATTTCCCTGCGCCGTTCGGGCCAATCAGCGCCACCATTTCACCACTGTGCAAGCTGACCGAGACATCATCAATCAGCCTGCGTCCTTCAACGGAATACACCAGGTTTTCTGCGATCAGGGACGAAGATAGTTCAGACATTACGTGGCACTCCCGGACGCAGGATCAGCCATAAAAAATAAGGGCCGCCGATGATGCTGGTGATAAGACCGACCGGCATTTCCGCCGGAGCCACCAGCGTGCGCGCCAGCGTATCGGCTAACAGCAACAGACAGGCTCCTGCCATCGCCGAACCCGGTAACAACCAGCGGTGATCGGCGCCGATGCGCATGCGCAGCAAATGCGGGATCACCAGACCGATAAAGCCAATCACGCCCGATACCGCCACCGCAGCCCCGACCAGCAGAGCACTCAGCAGCAGTAACTGCAACTGTGTACGGCGGACATTGACGCCAAGATAGTGCGCATCCTCTTCGCCCAGTTGCAGAATATTCAGGCGTCGGGACATAAAGAACGTCGCGATGCAGGCTGGCAAAATAAGGGAGGAAGCGACAGCCAGCGTCGGCCATTGCGCCTGCCCGAGGCTACCCATACTCCACAGGGAGAACTGACGCAGCTGCTGATCGTCGCTGATATAAGTCAGCACGCCAACCGCCGCGCCGCACAGTGCATTAATAGCAATTCCCGCCAGCAGAAGACGTGATAATCCGCCGTGTCCGAAACGGCTCAGCGTGAAGACGATCAGTGAAATGGCGAGACTGCCGACAAAGGCGCTGATCATATGGCTGTAAAGCGCCAGCAACGGCGGCAGGGAGAATGGCATCACAATGGTCAGCGCCACTGCCAGCGCCGCGCCGGAGCTTATCCCCAGTAATCCGGGGTCGGCCAGCGGATTGCGGAACAATCCTTGCATCACCGCGCCGGAGCTGGCCAGCGCGCAGCCGACCACCACCGCCAGCAATACGCGGGGCAGGCGCACGGTCAGCCAGACCTGCCATAAGCCGTCGTTGAGCGGCAAGCCCATCAGCGTTCGCAGCGAAAGGGACATTGCGCCGGTATTCGCCGCCAGAATGGCCAGCAACAGCAGAGCTCCGCCGAGACCCGTCAGCGCCCAAACCGGTGAGCGCCGACGTGATGGCATTGGGGGGCTCATGCTGCTCATTTCACGCTTTCCGCTGCCTGACGAAGTTGCGCCATCACTGCCGGAGTTTGCAATCCAAAGCCAAGCAGCGACATATCATCCAGCACCAGAACGCGCTTGTTTTTACCCGCTGGCGTCATCGCCACGCCCGGTAATTTCCACACCTGATCCATACCACCCAGGGTTTTAATTCCGTCAGCGGTCAGCAGCAGGATGTCCGGCGCACTGGCGATCACACCTTCTTGTGAAAGGGGACGATAGCGGCTGAACCCCTGCATGGCATTTTTAGCGCCCACGGAGGTTATCATCGCATCTGCTGCCGTATCCTGACCTGCGGCCATGGAATTCATACCGCCGTGACTCATCACGAATAACATTTTGACCGGCAAGGTTTCGTGCTTAATGGCTGCAAGTTGCGTGCGGTAGGTGGCGATCAGCTTTTCACCTTCGGCCTGACGGTTCAGTGCCTTAGCAATCACGTCGATCTTTTTCGGTACGGTATCGACAGATGCCGTGCCCGGCACGCGGATCACTTTCACCCCGTTTTGCGCCACTTGCTGTAACACCAGCGACGGTTCCGCCAGCTCACTGCTGAGCACCAGCGTCGGGTGCATGGAGAGAATACCTTCGGTATTTAGCTGGCGCATATAACCGACATCCGGCAATGCGAGAACCGCCTTTGGACGTAAACTGGTGCTGTCGCGCGCGACCAGTTCATCGCCCGCGCCCAGCGCGTAAACGATCTCTGTGACGTCACCGCCGATGCTCACCAGCTTTTCTGCGGCATGCAGAACGGGTGCGGTCAGCAAGGATGCCGCAGCGATCAGAACGTTTAAAGTGTGCTTCATTCGGCAACGCCTTCGTTGGAGAGCTGCGCCAGTTGTTCGCGCCACAGAGTTTGCTCCGGCGTGCCTTCGGTACGCTGACCATAAAGCTGTGCGATCTGAGTGCCGTCGGCGGCGAACAGTTCCAGGCTGGTGACGAAACCGTCTTTCGTCGGCTTGCGGGTGATCCAGCTTTCGGCGATGGCGCTTTCTACCAAATGCAGCGTGAAGCGCGGGTTAAAGACGTTGATCCACTCACTCTGCGGCATCACTTTTTCGATTTGGCCGGTAAAGATCTGCACACAGCCTCTGTTGCCAACAAAAATCATGATCTCATTCTGATCGTCTTTAGCGATATTCAGCAAACGGGTAAGAGAGCCGTTTTCAACGCGCCATGCGAGATCGTCGCCGACCGCTTTGAAAGCCTGCTGGCGGGTTACATCATGGCGTTTCAGAAGCTGGAAGAACTGATGAACGTCGGTCATTGCGCGCCATTCGGCATCCAGAGTACGGGTGTCGGCAGTGTTGACCAGCGGATTTTCCGGCACGGCTTTCCGTTGCAACGGCGGATTAACATCACTTTTGTACTGAGCCACCAACGCATTCCACGCCGCCATATCCGTTTCATCGGTGGTATAGACCTTATGCATCGCATCGCCCTGGGCATCGAAAAACTGAATGCTGTGACGATCGCCGCGCGGAGTCGATTCCGTCATGCTGAAAATGTGCACCCAGTGTTGCAGGAACAAGCGCAGATCCAGCGCGCGTGGATTGAGAATTAACCCGGCGTGTCCGTTCAGATGCTGGTTTGTATAATGGCCTTGCTGCTCGTGAACAGCATAGTCGTTACGGGTAATGGATTTCGTTCCACCCACACTTTCCAGCGCGGCCAGCAGACTACGGGCATCAACATCCAGTTTTGCTGCATCGTGAGAAACGCGTAACGCCGTTAATTCGGCTTCGCTGATGCCAAGAATTTCAGCCAGATCGCGGGCATATTTACCCGGATTCGCTTCTTTGGCCTGTAAGTAATCCTGATAGTGAACTGGATGCATGGCTGTTTCCTCGTAGTCTTAAATGTCATCCGCCATCGGGCAGATAAAAATTTGAGCTGTTATGTGAATGATTTGTAAAATATTATTCCCAAAGCACCAAATTAGCCCACGCGTTGGTAATGGGAATTAATATCAATTTGATAATCATTATCAAATCATTAAAGAAACACATCAAGAAAATTTTTGTTGGCAGAATGTAATTTTCGGCAAATAACCCTGTAAATACCGTGGGATAGCCGAAGGGGATTGCTGCTGGCAGGACGTTTTAATTAACGGGGACGAGCGAGGCAGAGGGACAAAAAAGGGCAACAAAAATGTCGCCCAGAGTGTGTTTTTAAGTTTTCACCAGAACAACCGGTCAGAACCGGCTATCTGTCGCCTCTGCCAGCATCGCTAGCAGCGTTTCGGTGTCTTCCCAGCCCAGGCAAGGGTCCGTGATCGATTTTCCGTAGACCAGCGGTTTGCTGGCGGCGACAGGCTGTGTGCCTTCAATCAGGAAACTTTCCGCCATGATGCCCGCGACCGCGGTCGAACCGCTGCGGATTTGCTCGCAAATATCGGCGGCCACATCCAGCTGACGTTTGTGTTGCTTCTGACAGTTACCGTGGCTGAAATCGACCACCAGCCGCTGTGGCAGGTCAAACTCTGCCAGATTCAGGCAAGCCTGTTCCAGGTCTTCAGCGTGATAATTTGGTTTCTTACCGCCGCGCATGATCACATGACCATACGGGTTACCGGCAGTGCGGTAAATCGTCATCTGACCGTTTTTATCCGGTGACAGGAACATATGGCTGGTGCGTGAAGAGCGCATGGCATCAATCGCGATACGTGTATTGCCGTCAGTGCCGTTTTTAAAGCCAACCGGGCAGGACAATGCAGACGCCATTTCACGGTGGATCTGGCTCTCCGTAGTACGCGCGCCGATAGCGCCCCAGCTGATCAGATCAGCGATGTACTGGCCGATGACCATATCCAGGAATTCGGTCGCCGTCGGAATACCCAACTGATTGACCGCCAGCAGAACCTTGCGCGCCAGCTCGATACCGTCATTAACGCGACATGAACCGTTAAGTTCGGGATCTGAAATCAGGCCTTTCCAGCCAACCACGGTGCGGGGTTTCTCGAAATAGGTACGCATCACGATTTCAAGACGATCCTGATATTTTTCACGCAGCACATTCAGCTTTCCGGCGTAATCAATAGCAGCTTCAATATCGTGAATCGAGCAAGGGCCGATGACCACCAGCAGGCGCGGGTCTTCACCGGTAATTATTTTTTCAATACGTTTACGTGATGCCATCACGTGTTGGGCGACCGACGGGGATATTGGCAGTTTATCTGCCAGTGCCTGAGGCGTAATCAGGCTGTCGATGCGCGTCGTACGCAGCTCATCTGTTTGTGACATGGTGCTCTCTAAAATTTGATTCTTCTCTGCGGCAGGAATACCGGGAAGTGATGGCGATCACAATAACGCAAAAACAGATGAATTCAACCACTGTTGGCAGGTTATGCCACTCACATCAGCAAAAGGGTCAGAACATGCGCCGGCTCATGCCGAAACTGTCCATAATCTTTGCGGCAATCTCTTCCACGGAATAATTTGTGCTGTTGAGATAGCGGATCTGATTTTTGCGGAAAAGTGCCTCCACTTCAGAGACTTCCATCCGACACTGGCGCAGTGAGGCATAACGGCTATTTTCTACACGCTCCTGGCGGATCGCCGTCAGGCGTTCGGGGTCAATCGTCAGTCCGAATAGCTTGTGCATATGAGGTTTCAGGGCCGCGGGCAGCTGGATGTTATCCATATCATCGGCAGTGAAAGGGTAGTTTGCCGCGCGGATACCAAACTGTAGCGCCAGATAAAGGCTGGTCGGTGTTTTCCCGCAGCGGGAAACGCCGAGCAAAATGACTTGCGCCTGATCGAGATTACGCAGCGAAATGCCATCGTCATGCGCCAGCGTGTAATCAATGGCGGCGATACGGGCATCGTATTTGGTGATATTGCTGGCGGTCAGTCCGTGTGTACGGTTGGCAATGGGCGTCGGTTCTACGCCGAGCTCATTTTGCAGCGGTGCGACCAGCGACTGAACGATGTCCTGACAAAACCCTTCGCTGGCTTTGATGATGTTGCGAATATCGGGCGAAACGATGGAATAGAACACCAAAGGGCGATCGCCGGATTTTTCAAATATGTCATTGATCTGCTGAACGACCGTTTTCGCCCGTGCTTCACTTTCTACAAAGGGCAGGGAATAGGTCGTCGCATTCACCGGAAATTGTGACAACACGGCATGGCCTAAAACTTCCGCCGTAATTGCCGTGCCGTCGGAAATGTAAAACACACATCTGTCCACAAACCGCTCCTGATTTCTTTCTGTTTGCCTTATCCCTACCGGGAACCTGTTTAGTAATAACCAGAATTTCACTAAATAAAAAGGCTATTTCAACGGATGGGCATTCTTAAATTCATTGCTGCGAGATACTGCGCAAAATGACTGTAATAAATGAAATGGGATTTTAATTTTTTCGCGTTATTCCGCACCTTTTTGATTTGCTTCAGCAGCGCGTCAGCTTCTCTGGTAGCGTAGTGTATATAACGAAATGTCCTGTTATTCATCGCTGATTCATAAGGGGTTATAGGTTTTTTACAGGAAGAAAGCCTAAAGACACTCTGGAATTTTCCTAAACAAAAATAGTTTGATTTGCTGGAACGATTCACCTGTCCTGCTCTTATGGATCAATATGCTAGTCTCGAAATGACCGCGTGTTTGAAAGGACATGCAGTTAAAGGACATTAAGTCATTTGACTGTGACTGAATTACGACTCTCTGCTCTCCTACTGAATATTAAGAAAGGATTGTTTCATGGCTCATCTCGATCCCGATTTACGCAATGTTATCTGGTACAACCAACTGGGTATGAACGACGTTGATAAAGTCGGGGGCAAGAACGCATCCCTCGGGGAAATGATCACTAATTTGTCTGAGTTAGGGGTTTCTGTCCCTAACGGTTTTGCCACCACTTCTCAGGCGTTTAATGATTTTCTTGATCAAAGTGGTGTTAACCATCGTATTCATGAGTTGCTGGATAAAACCGACGTCGATGATATCGCTCAACTGACGCAGGCGGGGGCGCAAATTCGGCAGTGGATCATCGAGACGCCTTTCCAGCCTGAACTGGAAGTGTCAATCCGCGAGGCGTATCAGCAGCTTTCGGAAGGTGAACCAGATGCTTCCTTTGCCGTGCGATCTTCTGCCACTGCCGAAGATATGCCCGATGCATCCTTCGCCGGGCAGCAGGAAACTTTCCTGAACGTACAGGGCTTTGATGCGGTACTGATTGCCGTGAAACACGTGTATGCCTCTTTATTCAATGACCGTGCGATTTCCTATCGTGTGCATCAGGGCTATGACCATCGCGGCGTGGCACTCTCGGCCGGTATCCAGCGCATGGTGCGTTCCGATCTTGCGGCCGCGGGGGTGATGTTCACCATTGATACCGAATCCGGTTTTGATCAGGTGGTCTTTATCACCTCAGCCTACGGTCTGGGCGAAATGGTTGTGCAGGGCGCAGTAAACCCGGATGAGTTCTACGTGCACAAACCGACGCTTGCCAAAAACAAACCGGCGATCGTGCGCCGCACTATGGGTTCCAAGAAAATCCGTATGGTGTACGCGCCGAGTCAGGAACATGGCAAACAGGTACAGATTGAAGATGTACCCGCAGAACTCAGCACGCAATTCTCGCTGACCGATGACGAAATTCAGGCACTGGCGCGTCAGGCATTGCTTATCGAAAAACACTACGGTCGCCCGATGGATATCGAATGGGCGAAGGACGGTCATAACGGTAAGTTGTACATCGTGCAGGCGCGGCCAGAGACCGTTCGTTCAAACGGTCAGGTCATGGAGCGCTACCAGCTCAACGGCAGCAGCCAAGTTCTGGTGGAAGGCCGTGCAATTGGTCATCGCATCGGTGCCGGGCCGGTCAAAATCATTCATGACATCAGCGAAATGCATCACGTTAAAGCCGGAGATGTGCTGGTGACTGACATGACCGATCCGGACTGGGAACCGATCATGAAAAAAGCATCGGCGATTGTGACAAACCGTGGTGGACGTACCTGTCACGCCGCGATTATTGCCCGTGAACTGGGGATCCCGGCAGTGGTGGGCTGCGGCGATGCAACAGAAAAACTCAAGGAAAACCAAAAAGTCACTGTGTCTTGCTCTGAAGGGGATACCGGTTACGTCTATCAGGATGAACTGGACTTTACGGTGCAAAGTTCTGAAGTCAATGAACTGCCAAAATTGCCACTGAAAATCATGATGAATATCGGTAATCCTGATCGCGCCTTTGATTTCGCCTGTTTGCCTAATGAAGGTGTCGGGCTGGCGCGTCTGGAGTTCATCATTAACCGCATGATTGGTGTGCATCCTAAAGCGTTGCTGGAGTTTGACCAGCAAACACCTGAGTTAAAGGCCGAAATCAGCAAATTGATTCAGGGTTACGACAGCCCGCGCGAATACTATGTCGCGCGCCTGACTGAAGGGATTGCGACACTGGGTGCAGCTTTTTGGCCTAAACGCGTCATTGTGCGATTGTCAGATTTTAAATCTAATGAGTATGCCAATCTGGTCGGTGGCGAGAAGTATGAACCGCATGAAGAAAACCCGATGCTCGGTTTCCGTGGTGCGGGACGTTACGTCTCTGACAGCTTCCGCGATTGCTTTGCGCTGGAATGTGAGGCGATGAAACGGGTCCGTAATGACATGGACCTGACCAATGTTGAAGTCATGATCCCGTTCGTGCGTACCGTGGCACAGGCGGAAGCTGTGGTGGCCGAATTGGCACGTCAGGGGCTGAAACGCGGTGAGAACGGCCTAAAGGTAATCATGATGTGTGAGATCCCATCCAATGCGCTGCTGGCGGATCAATTCCTTGAGCACTTTGACGGATTCTCTATCGGTTCAAACGACATGACGCAACTGGCGCTCGGTCTCGATCGTGACTCAGGCGTGGTGTCTGAACTCTTTGACGAGCGCAACGAAGCCGTGAAAGCCCTCCTGTCGATGGCGATCAAGGCCGCCAAGAAACAGGGTAAATACGTCGGTATTTGCGGCCAGGGTCCGTCCGATCATCAGGACTTCGCCCAATGGCTGATGGATGAAGGGATAGACAGCTTGTCCCTGAACCCGGATACAGTGGTGCAAACCTGGCTTGCACTGGCAGAAAAATAAAATCTTAACGCCATAATTTAAATATTCTGAAAGCCATCGTGTAAAAACGATGGCTTTTTTATGGCACAAAATGCGAGACGTACTGTTGAGATTAGAATTACACAGAGGGAAATTTTAGATAAAAAAAAGCCCGTCTCGAAGACAGGCAAAGACTACACACAGCAATTTGGGGTATACATGCTTTAGGGGAAAGCGTGTATATATATCAGTGGGTTGAAATCCGAACTGTTAATAATACTAGGTTTCTCAAGGTATTTAGTCTGTAAGAATCCTCCTAATAGGTTTTATTCTCACCTGAATAACTCTTGAATTTTTTACGAGACGAGCGGCGGGGCAGAAATTTAAAAGGAATAATAACGCCCGGTGTCTTCTCTTTTATTTGTCTGAGAGTACACCGGGCGTTTATAAAGGGACTGAATGATTAATCTTCGAGAGCTTTTAGCGCTTCTACCGGGTCTGATTCAGGCTCCGGCGCTTCGTGCACCCACAGTGAAATCAGGCGGTAAGACACAGCGAGGACGACCGGGCCGATAAACAGACCTATCATTCCGAAAGCAAACAGCCCACCGATAACGCCGGAGAGGATAAGCAGCATGGGTAAATCAGCACCCATGCGGATAAGCACTGGTCGCAGCACATTATCAAGAGAACCAACCACGCAACTCCATACCAGCAGTACGGTGCCCCAGGTATTATCACCGGACCAGTACAGCCAGATAATGGCCGGGATAAGCACCAGCAATGGGCCAATTTGTGCCACGCAGCAAACGAACATCACCACGGTCAATACGGTGGCATAAGGGATGCCGGCAATGGCCAACCCGATGCCGCCGAGAACCGATTGCACAATGGCTGTCACGACCACACCCAGAGCCACGGCGCGAATCGCCTGACCGGCAAGGATCACCGCCGCATCACCACGTTCAGCGGCCAGACGAACGGCGAAGTGACGTATCCCCATCGCAACCTGCTCACCACGGCTGTACAGCAAGGCGCTGAATAACAGCATCAGCGAACAGTGGACGATAAAGCGACCCAGATGCCCGGCCTGTGTCAGGAACCACGATGCCGTTTGTCCGACGTAAGGCTGAACCTTAGTCATCAGAACATTTCCGCCACCGTTGATCAGCGCGTGCCAGCCGGAATAGAGCTTGTGGCCGACCAGCGGAATCGAGTTCAGCCAGTGAAAATCCGGCATGTGTAAGGTCGATGGATTTCCTGCAAGAGCCACCAGCGGCGCGCCATTCTCGATTGCGCTGCTGACCAGTAAAGCGATGGGCAATACGAAGAGCAAGATCAGTAACAGCGTCATGACGATGACGGCAAGGAAGCGTCGTCCCCACATAATGCGCTGTAGTTTGATCATCAGCGGCCAGGTGGCAATGACCACCATGCCCGCCCAGGCAAAGCCCAAAATAAAGGGCTGCACTATCCAGATACTGGCGATAGTCATCAGCGCAATAAACAGCACCCCAAACATAATTTGCGGTAAGTCATAACGTTTAATTGGGAGATTCATTCATGTTTCTCAAAAGGATAAACGAAGAGGCATCAGCCTTGAGCCTCCAAAAAATTAGCGACACAGCGCTCCGGCCGGTGCCATGCATAAGCATGGAACATTCGGTTGGTTTTGGATAGCGTGCAGCAAATTTAGTTGCAACACGTTGTTGCTAAACGTGCGTTTTGCGGCACGTCATGAAACAAATGCAACAATGGTTAACCAGACGGAGCGCTTAAAAAAGAAGTATGTTAGTTTTTAATCTGGGTAAAGAACAGGGTGGATCTGCCCCGCAGATCCGGCAAATCGCTTAGCGCTTGCCAGGCATACAACAAAGACAGAGTCATAATTCAATGATCCCACAGATTTCTCAGGCGCCGGGTGTTATCCAGCTGGTGCTCGATTTTTTGGAAGCCTTAAAAAACGACGGATTTACCGGTGATCTCACCACCACATATGCCGACCGTCTGACGATGGCCACTGACAACAGCGTATATCAGCTCTTACCGGATGCGGTTCTGTTTCCACTGGCAACCTCTGACGTTGCCCTGATAGCACGCCTGGCAGGGCAGGAACGTTTTAAAACGTTGGTCTTCACGCCGCGCGCGGGGGCACCGGCACTAACGGTCAGTCATTGAATCGCGGGATTGTGGTTGATATGTCCCGTCATATGAACCGAATTCTCGATATTAATACTGAACAAGGTTGGGTTAGGGTCGAGGCCGGTGTGATTAAAGACCAGCTCAACGATTATTTGCGCCCGCTGGGTTATTTCTTCTCGCCGGAGCTGTCTACCAGTAACCGCGCAACACTTGGCGGAATGATCAATACCGATGCGTCCGGTCAGGGTTCGCTGGTCTATGGCAAAACCTCAGACCACGTGCTGGGTGTGCGCGCCATTGTGCTCGGTGGCGACATGCTAGACACCACGGCAATACCCGCGGCGCTGGCCGATAAACTCGGCGAAGAGGATTCTGTTATCGGCCGCATCTACCGCACTGTACTCGACAGTTGCCGTGATAACCGCGCGCTGGTGATCGAAAAATTCCCGAAACTCAATCGCTTCCTTACCGGCTACGATTTACGTCACGTTTTAAGTGATGATCTGCAAACCTTCAATCTGACCCGTATCCTCACCGGCTCGGAAGGTTCACTGGCCTTTATTACTGAAGCGCGTCTGAATATCACGCCAATCCCGAAAGTGCGCCGTCTGGTCAACATTAAATACGACTCCTTTAATTCCGCACTGCGCAATGCGCCGGTAATGGTCGAAGCCAAAGCGCTGTCGGTAGAAACCGTGGATTCCAAAGTGCTGAATCTGGCGCGCGAAGATATCGTCTGGCACAGCGTTCGCGAATATATCAAAGACGTCGATGGCAAAGACATGCAGGGGCTTAACATCGTTGAGTTCGCCGGTGACGACGCGGATCTGATTGAAGCTCAGGTCAGCACACTCTGTGAACGCCTCGACGGACTGATGAGTGACCAGGAAGGCGGCGTGATTGGTTATCAGATTTGTGCCGATCTTGCCGGTATTGAGCGCATTTATAATATGCGTAAGAAAGCGGTCGGACTACTGGGCAATGCGAAAGGGCAGGCCAAACCCCTGCCGTTTGCGGAAGATACCTGCGTGCCGCCGCAGCATCTGGCTGACTATATCGTTGAATTTCGCGCGCTGCTGGACAGTCATAATCTGAGTTATGGCATGTTCGGGCACGTCGATGCCGGCGTACTGCATGTACGTCCGGCGCTCGATATGTGTGATCCGCAGCAGGAAATGCTGCTAAAGCAAATTTCAGATGAAGTCGTTGCACTGACCGCGAAATATGGCGGCCTGCTGTGGGGCGAGCACGGCAAAGGTTTCCGGGCAGAATACAGTCCGGCATTTTTCGGTGAGGAATTGTTCCATGAGCTTCGCCGGATTAAAACGGCGTTTGACCCGGATAACCGTTTGAATCCAGGTAAAATTTGCGCGCCACTTGATTGCGATGAGCCGATGATGAAAGTCGATGCGGCAAAACGTGGCACGCTGGATCGCCGCATTCCGCTGGAAGTACGTCAGTCGTTCCGTGGTGCAATGGAATGTAACGGTAACGGTCTTTGCTTCAACTTTGATGTGAAAAGCCCGATGTGTCCGTCGATGAAAATCACCGGTAGCCGTATTCATTCTCCAAAAGGACGGGCAGGATTAGTCCGTGAATGGCTGCGTTTGCTATCTGAGCAGGGTGTTGATCCGCTGGCGTTGGAAAATGCCTTGCCGGAGAAAGGGCTGAGTTTCCGCACTCTCATCGACCGCACGCGTAATACCTGGCACGCCAACAAAGGTGAATATGATTTTTCCCATGAAGTGAAAGAGGCGATGTCAGGTTGTCTGGCCTGCAAAGCCTGTTCCACCCAGTGCCCGATTAAGATTGACGTACCCGGCTTCCGCTCGCGTTTCCTTCAGCTTTATCACACCCGTTATCTGCGCCCGGCGCGCGACCATGTCGTCGCGAGCGTTGAGAGTTATGCGCCGCTGATGGCCAAAGCACCGAAGCTGTTTAACTTCTTCCTGAAACAGCCATGGGTGCGGGAAATGAGCCGTAAAAGCATCGGCATGGTAGACCTGCCTTTGCTGTCTACACCGACGCTGCGAGAGCAACTGCTGGGTCATCGTGCCAGCACGATGACGCTCGAACAGCTGGAGAAAATATCTCCGGCGCAGCGCGGTGAATATGTTCTGGTGGTGCAGGATCCATTTACCAGTTTTTACGATGCGCAGGTCGTGGCTGATTTCATCCGGCTTATCGAAAAACTGGGTCTGAAACCTGTACTGCTGCCGTTTTCACCGAACGGTAAAGCGCAGCACATTAAAGGCTTCCTGCAACGCTTTGCAAAAACCGCGAAGAAAACTTCTCAGTTCCTTAACCGTGTAGCTCAGTTAGGCATGCCACTGGTGGGAGTCGATCCGGCGCTGGTGCTGTGTTATCGCGATGAATATAAGGAAATTCTCGGGGATGCCCGCGGTTCGTTCCAGGTTCAGTTGGTACACGAATGGTTAGATACGTGGCTGGCAGAACGTCCACCACAACAGCAGAGCGGTGAGCCCTGGTATCTGTTCGGACACTGCACTGAAAGCACGGCGTTGCCAACCAGCGGTAAGCAGTGGGGGGATATTTTTGCCCGCTACGGCGCTAAGCTTGAAAATGTCAGCGTGGGCTGCTGTGGAATGGCCGGAACTTACGGTCACGAAACCAAAAACCTGCAAAACTCGCTGGGAATTTACGAGCTCTCATGGCACACGTCTTTACAGCGCCTGCCGCGTCAGCGCTGCCTGGCGACCGGCTACTCCTGCCGCAGTCAGGTCAAACGTATTGAAGGCAACGGAGTCCGACATCCTTTGCAGGCTTTACTGGAAATCATTCCCTGATACTTAAGGAAGCACGATGTCATTTTGGAAAAGAACCACCACCCTTGATGCGCTCAATGCAGGTAGTCAGGGATGCATGGTCGGGCACGTAGGAATTGTGTTCACCCAGCTGGGCGAGGATTTTCTTGAAGCTACAATGCCGGTGGATGAACGTACGACTCAGCCTTTCGGTTTGTTGCACGGTGGGGCATCCGTCGTACTGGCTGAAACCATGGGCTCGATGGCGGGATATCTGTGCAGCGAAGGTACACAGACGGTGGTTGGCGTGGAAATCAATGCCAGCCACATGAAGTCAGCGCGGGAAGGGCATGTCCGTGGGGTATGCCGTGCGTTACGCGCCGGTCGTCGCAGCCAGGTCTGGCAGATTGAAATTTTCGATCAGCAGGGTGGGCTTTGCTGTGTATCCAGGCTGACAACGATGGTTATCGATAGATGATCTGAGTGAATGAGTCAGGCAGGTAGAAAACAGAAGGGGCGGACAGGCTGAAAAGTTGTCCGCCTTTTTTATTCGCAGTATTCATCAGCTAACGCATTGAAACGCAATCAAAGATGATAGGGGACGCGTTTGGCAAAGTCTGTTTGGAAGGCTGTCGCTTTTTCCCAGATGCCCATCATGGCATAATACTGACAAATGAGTTTGAGCGTATGCCGCGCAAAATGATAGCTCTGAACACGGAAGAGTTCGCAACGACCGACACTGTTTATTTCCAGAATCAGGCGGTTATGCAGCTTGCATAACGCATGCAGATAACTGTGATCATCCCCGTTTTGCAGGCATAAATTGGCCATGTCCAGACAAATGCTGTTGAGGCGTTTTAGCTGGCAGAGGTGTGCGTCAGAGCGGCGTAAGGCGGCATCCGCCATATAGAAATCCACGGTGGCATCGCGGACACTGGATTTGTATTCGTCGATCTTACTTTGCAACCACGCATTTACCGATTGAGCCATTCTCAGTATTCCGGTTTATCTTAATGATAATCATTATCAAAGAATGCACATCATATTGTCAAAAAATAACCGGATCAACGTTTTCATCGGTTTTTTCATTTTTCCGCGAAAATGAGTAAACAAAAAGAGCCTTATTATTGCGTTTAGGGTGAATTCATAAATAGGCATTTCCGATGAATGTTTTATAATAGACCTAATGAAAGCTATTAAACCATGATCTTTATAAGGTTAATTTTGCGTTTTTTAACAAAAAATTGACAACTTATTCAATCAGTTGATGGTTGCGGTGTCCAAGACCCGCCGGCAGCCAGACCCAAAGCCGATGCACATTGAGTGGCGTTCCTCGTGGGTCATCGCTATACCCTCTTAAAACAAGAGGTTGAAGTGATAAATGTTATCACTAGAATAGAGACAATAGGTCTTGTCTATGACCGTAAAACTATGAGGTAAGACAGATGCAAACTGAAACTGTCGGCTCGTTCTCTTTAGACGACAACGTTTGGCAAGGCGTGATCCTGACTGATGCTGCGGCGAAACAGGTGAAAACCCTGATGACCCAGGATCCAGAAGTCAAAGGTCTTCAGCTCTCGGTGAAACAATCGGGCTGCGCTGGCTTTGGCTACGTTCTGGATTTAACCAAACAACCGGCCAGCGATGACCTGGTGTTTGAGCATGACGGCGCTTTGCTGTTTGTTCCGCTGAAGGCGATGCCTTTCATAGACGGAACCGAGGTGGATTTCGTCCGCGAAGGGCTGAATCAGATATTTAAATTCAATAATCCTAAAGCTCAGCATGCCTGCGGGTGTGGCGAAAGTTTCGGCCTGTAAGCACCGGCCGTTTTTAAGATTATTGTAAACAAAGCGATGTAACCAACATGTCACGAAGCAACGTAGAAATTCCAGACGATGTGCAGTCTTGGGTCGGCGAGGGAACGAATTATAAAGAAGGGTTCTTTACCCAGCTGGCAACCGATGAACTAGCATCAGGCATCAACGAAGATGTGGTTCGCGCGATCTCCGCGAAACGCAACGAACCTGAGTGGATGCTGGAGTTCCGTCTGCAGGCTTATCATGCTTGGCTGAAAATGGAAGAGCCGCACTGGTTGAAAGCGTATTACACGCCTCTCGATTATCAGGATTATAGCTATTATTCCGCGCCATCTTGTGGCAGCTGTGATGATACCTGTGGTTCTCAGCCAGGTGCTACGCAACAGCCACCCGCAGATTCTCACGGCATTCCGGCGCTTGATGGTAAAAACTACCTGACCAGCGAAGTGGAAAAAGCCTTTGAGCAGCTGGGTGTTCCGGTACGTGAAGGGAAAGAAGTGGCCGTCGATGCAATTTTCGACTCCGTTTCTGTTTCCACGACGTACCGTGAGAAGCTGGCGGAATCCGGCGTCATTTTCTGCTCATTCGGCGAAGCCATTCACGAATATCCGGATCTGGTTCGCAAATACCTCGGTACCGTTGTGCCCGCGCAGGATAACTTCTTTGCTGCGCTGAACGCTGCGGTCGCCTCCGACGGCACCTTTGTTTACGTTCCAAAAGGCGTGCGCTGTCCGATGGAGCTGTCGACCTATTTTCGTATCAACGCGGCCAAAACCGGTCAGTTCGAACGTACTATCCTGATTGCCGACGAAGGTAGCTACGTCAGCTACATCGAAGGTTGTTCAGCACCGGTGCGTGATACCTATCAGCTGCACGCCGCAGTCGTCGAAGTCATTCTGCATAAAGACGCTGAAGTGAAATACTCCACCGTGCAGAACTGGTTCTCCGGCAGCAAAGACAGCAGCGGCGGGATCCTCAACTTCGTGACCAAACGTGCATTGTGCGAAGGCGCAGGGTCGAAGATGTCCTGGACGCAGTCTGAAACTGGCTCTGCGATCACCTGGAAATACCCAAGCGTTATCCTTAAAGGTGATAACTCGATTGGCGAATTCTTCTCCGTTGCGCTGACCAGTGGCAAGCAGCAGGCAGACACCGGGACCAAGATGATTCACATTGGTAAAAATACCAAATCGACGATCATCTCTAAGGGTATCTCCGCAGGTCACAGCCAGAATAGCTATCGTGGTCTGGTGAAGATTCTGCCGGGTGCTGAAAATGCCCGTAACTTTACCCAGTGTGACTCCATGCTGATCGGTCCGGACAGCGCCGCACATACCTTCCCGTATGTCGAAGTGCGCAATAACACCGCGCAACTGGAGCATGAAGCCACGACGTCTAAAATCGGTGATGACCAGCTATTCTATTGCCTGCAACGTGGTATCAGCGAAGATGACGCGATTTCCATGATTGTTAACGGTTTCTGTAAAGATGTCTTTTCCGAGCTGCCGCTGGAGTTTGCTGTCGAAGCACAGAAACTGCTGGCGATCAGCCTTGAACACAGCGTCGGGTAATTCCGGCGTCTTTTCCTGTCGTTGTTACGTGGTGTGACGCGGCGACGAACAGGTTTGAGTTCAGCACAGTCAAAGCATAATCAGAATTATGAGCGCGCAGGCGCAAACTCAAGGATACGTATGTTAAGCATCAAGAATTTGAAGGTCCGTGTCGAAGAAAAGGAAATTCTTAAGGGACTTGATCTGGAGATCAAACCGGGAGAAGTACACGCCATCATGGGCCCGAACGGCTCAGGTAAAAGTACACTCTCCGCGACACTGGCTGGCCGTGAAGATTACGAAGTGACCGAGGGTTCCGTAATGTTCAATGGTAAAGTTTTGCTGGATCTTGCGCCGGAAGACCGCGCGGGTGAAGGTGTGTTCATGGCGTTCCAATACCCGGTAGAAATCCCGGGTGTGACCAACCATTTCTTCCTGCAAACTTCAGTTAACGCAGTGCGTAAATACCGTAATCTGCCGCCGATGGACCGCTTTGACTTCGCGGATTTCATTGAAGAGAAGATTGCCATGCTGAAAATGCCTGCTGATCTGCTGACCCGTTCCGTCAACGTCGGTTTCTCCGGCGGTGAAAAAAAGCGTAACGATATTCTGCAAATGGCAGCGCTTGAGCCAAGCCTGTGCATTCTTGATGAAACCGACTCCGGTCTGGACATCGATGCGCTGAAAATTGTGTCTAACGGCGTCAATGCGCTGCGCGATGGCCAACGTTCATTCGTGATTGTCACCCACTACCAACGCATCCTCGACTACATCAAGCCTGATTATGTGCACGTGCTGTATCAGGGACGTATTGTAAAATCTGGCGATTTCAGCCTGGTTAAACAGTTAGAGGAGCAGGGTTATGGCTGGCTTACCGACGAAGAGTAATGTACCTGCGGCGGGCAGTTCACATGCCATGCAGCAGCTTTACCGTCTTTTTGAAGGCCGCGGTGGTGAACAATCTGCTCACGCACATGCACACTGGCAACAAGTGCTGCGCCTCGGTTTTCCGCATGCCAAACTGGAAGACTGGAAATATACGCCGGTCTCATCCCTGTTGGGCAATCAGTTTTTTGCTCCTCAGCAGCAGGCGGTAACGGCTGAAACCGTGAAATCGCTGGCATTGCCTTTGGATTGCTACCGTCTGGTATTCGTCGATGGCCGCTTCGATGCGAGCCTGAGTGATACTGAAACGGGCGCGTTTGAGATCCAAAAACTGAACCCGGCGGCGCAGCAAACGCTGCCTGTTCCGATTCAGTCTGAAGTGTTTTTGCATCTGACTGAAAGTCTGGCGCAGGATCCACTATCTGTGCGTTTACCTGCGGGTAAACAGGCGGATAAACCGCTGTATCTGTTACACATCAGCAGCGGTCGTGATCAGTCACGTGAAATGAATACCGTCCATCATCGCTATCATATGGCGATCGAAAGCGGCGCTAACGCTGAAGTGATTGAGCATTACCTGAGTCTTAACGATCACGGCCACTTTACCGGTGCGCGTATGACGGTAAACGTGGGCGACAATGCTGATTTCACGCATTACAAGCTGGCATTTGAAAGCCAGGCGAGCTTCCACTTCTCGCATAATGATTTGGTTATTGGTCGTGATGCACGTGTCGCCAGCCACAGTTTCCTGCTGGGCGCGGGTTTGACCCGTAATAACACCAGTGCGCAGCTTAACGGCGAGAACACCAATCTCAACATGAACAGCCTGGTTCTGCCGGTTGATACTGAGATTGCTGATACCCGTACGTATCTGGAACACAATAAAGGTTATTGCAACAGCAACCAGTTGCACAAAGTGATCGTCAACGATCGCGCGAAAGCCATCTTCAACGGCATGATCAAAGTGGCGAAGCACGCACTTAAAACCGACGGCAAGATGACCAACAACAACTTGTTGCTGGGCAAGCATACTGAGGTCGATACTAAACCTCAGCTGGAGATTTATGCCGACGATGTGAAATGCAGCCACGGTGCGACTGTCGGTCGTATCGACGATGAACAGCTTTTCTATCTGCGTACCCGTGGTATTAGCGGTCAGGATGCACAGCAAATGATCATCTTTGCATTTGCTGCTGAACTGACGGAAGCCATCGAGAATGAAACCCTGCGTGACGTCGTGATTGCCCGTATTGCGGGTCGACTCAATCGAGGTAAGTAATGACTTTTCCACTGGAAAGAGTACGTAGCGATTTCCCTGTGCTGAGCCGTGAAGTTAACCGCCAGCCGCTGGCTTATCTTGACAGCGCAGCCAGCGCACAGAAACCGCGTCAGGTTATTCAACGTGAAATGTCTTTCTTCGAACAAGGTTATGCTGCGGTTCACCGCGGCATTCACACCATGAGCGCAGAAGCGACAGAGCAGATGGAAAACGTCCGCACTCAGGCCGCTCATTTTATGAATGCGGCGTCTGCGGAAGAAATTGTTTTCGTCAAAGGTTCCACGGAGGCCATTAACCTCGTCGCCAATACTTATGGCCGTGTACTGTTGCAGCCGGGCGATCGCATTATTCTGACCGAAATGGAACACCACGCGAATATCGTGCCCTGGCAGATGCTGGCGAAAGAGCGCAATCTCCATATCGACGTCTGGCATTTGACGCCGGAGGGTGAGCTTGATCTCGCACAGCTCGACGCGCTGATCACCCCGCGTACGAAATTGCTGACGCTGGCGCATGTTTCGAACGTACTGGGTACCGTGAATCCGCTGGAAAAAATCATTCCTCAGGCTAAAGCCGCCGGTCTGACCGTACTGGTAGATGGCGCGCAGGCTGTGATGCATTACGCCGTGGACGTTCAGGCGTTGGGCTGTGATTTTTATGTCTGGTCGGGGCATAAACTTTACGGGCCAACCGGCATCGGTATTCTGTACGGTCGTAAAGAATTGCTTGATCAGATGCCACCGTGGGAAGGCGGCGGTTCTATGATCAAACACGTCAGTCTGACCGAAGGTACCACCTTCGCGGCAGCCCCCTGGCGTTTTGAAGCCGGTACGCCAAATACCGGTGGCATCATGGGACTGGGCGCAGCCATGGAGTATGTGACTGAGCTGGGTCTGGAAAATATCCATGCCTACGAAAATGAACTGATGGCTTATGCGCTGGAACAAATGGCGAAGGTACCGGATATTCATATTTATGGTCCTGCCAGCCGTTCAGGCGTCATTGCGTTCAATCTGGGGAAACATCATGCTTACGATGTGGGCAGTTTCCTCGATCAATACGGTATTGCCATCCGTACCGGTCACCACTGTGCGATGCCGTTAATGTCTTTCTACGGTGTTCCGGCTATGTGCCGCGCGTCGCTTGCGATGTACAATACCCACGAAGAAGTCGACCGTCTGGTCGCAGGACTGCAACGTATTCACCGGTTGTTGGGTTAAGCCCGGCAACCCCGCTCAGGATGTTGTTATGGCTTTGCCAGATAAAAATAAGTTAGTCAGAAATTTTTCCCGTTGCCCAAACTGGGAAGAAAAGTATCTGTATGTCATTGAACTCGGTGGCCAGTTACCGGCTCTGCTGGAGGAATATCGTCAGGATAAAAACCTGATTTCCGGTTGCCAGAGTCAGGTGTGGATTGTTATGCGCACGGATGACACTGGTGCACTGACTTTCGAAGGTGACAGCGATGCGGCCATTGTAAAAGGTTTGGTGGCTATCGTGTTCAGTCTCTATCAGGGGCTGACGCCGCGTGATGTGGTAGCGCTGGATGTGCGTCCGTTCTTCACCGAACTGGAACTCAGCCAGCATCTGACACCTTCACGCTCTCAGGGGCTGGAAGCAATGATCCGGTCTATCCGCGCGAATGCCGCGGCGCTTGCTTAACACCTGACTGACCGCTTTGCTCATTAGGAATCGTCTGCTAATGAGCAAAGCCTTTTTTGTTCTTCCCCTCGCTTCATTCCGTTTTACTCCTGATTTTTCATCTGTTTAAAATTCGATTTTGCCACGTTTAATGCCTGCCTAACGATAAGGTAACTTTCTGATTTTCTGCGGTTTGATTGCTCTGAAATTCTGCGCTGCTAGTATTGACAGACAAGATAATTGTCTGGACTCAGATTGTCTGAGTGCAGGCCAAAAAAGGACTGAGTATGAGACGCGCATTACCCCTTCTGGCAATGTTAGTTGGCACAATGATGGCAACGCACTCCCTGACCGCAAGTGCAGCAGAATATCCTCTGCCGCCGGATAATAGCCGCCTGATTGGCGAAAACACGACTTATGTGGTGCCAAACGACGGCCAGCCGCTTGAAGCCGTTGCCGCCAAATATCAAATCGGCCTGATCGCTATGCTGGAAGCCAATCCGGGCACCGATCCTTATTTGCCGAAACCCGGCACGGTGCTGACCATCCCTTCGCAAATGCTGTTACCTGATACCAAGCGTGAGGGTATTGTGGTCAACCTCGCGGAATTGCGTCTGTACTACTATCCGAAAGGCGAAGATAAAGTCGTCGTCTATCCGATTGGTATTGGCCAGTTGGGTCGTAACACCCCAGAGATGATCACATCGGTCAGCCAGAAAATCCCTAACCCGACCTGGACGCCTACCGCCAATATCCGTAAAGCCTACCTGAAAGACGGTATTAAGCTGCCTAGCATGGTGCCAGCGGGGCCGGAGAACCCGATGGGGCTGTTTGCCATGCGTTTGTCAGCAGGCACAGGGCAGTACCTGATCCACGGGACAAATGCTAACTTTGGTATCGGGATGCGCGTGAGTTCCGGTTGTATCCGTCTGCGCCCTGATGATATTGAGGCGCTTTTTAACACCGTGCCTAAAGGGACTCGTGTACAAATCGTCAATCAGCCGATCAAATATGACATCGAACCTGACGGTAAACGCTATATCGAAGTACATCAGCCACTCTCACACACCGAAAAAGACGATCCGCAGACCAAACCGATTGCGCTGACTGCAGCGATGAAGAAATTCATCAAGCATGACGACACGAATGCTGAGGTGGTGAAAGAAGCCATTAAACGGCGTTCAGGCATGCCTGTGGTAGTAAGCGTCGGTGATAAAGCGACGGGAACGGCCCCGGCTGTCAACGAACCGCAGACCGCAGCGGCCACACAACCTGCAGTGGATACAGCAAGTACGCAGTAAAGGGTACTGAAACCATTCAGAAGCGTTTTTTGTCAAAGGAGCCATCATGGCTCCTTTTTTATTTCCAAAGCTCTGGCGGGAGGCGGAGGGTGCTTTTAGAGGAGATGAGTAACACAAAAGTGTTATTCAGAAACAAATGAGAGAGAGGCGAGGAGCAATGACATAACTGCGGGGGAAATTACAGGTAAAAAAAATGGCGCACTGAGTGCGCCATTGAACTAGAGAAGTAAATATTACTTCTTGTAAGCGTGAGCTTGGTTGTCAAGACGTTGGTTAGCGCGTGCTGCGTCGTCTTTAGCTGCCTGAACGTCAGAACGCATTGCGTTCACGTCGTTGCTCAGTTGGTCAACTTTAGAGTTCAGAGTAGAAACGTCTGAAGACAGTTGATCGATTTTAGCGTTGCTTGAACAACCAGCCAGCATAGTTGAAGCCAGGATTACAGCGCCCAGTACCAGTTTAGTGCGATTCATTATAAAACCCTCTAGATTAAGTTAATCTCCATGTAGCGTTACAAGTATTACACAAACTATTTTCTAATGAGAATAATTTTTTGTCGGTAAACGCTATATTTTGATCGTTCGCTCAAAGAAGCATCTTTTTTTACGAAAAAGTTAAAAATTGCTGGGAAAACAGCTGTATTCCATGGGACTTATCCCAATTTCATGCATTCTGTTTTCTGCACTTTTTAAGAAAAAAGAGGCTTTTCGAAAAAATAAACGCCACGGTAGGCAGCGTTTATTCATGCTCTGGGTCACATTTTTAATTAAACAACGTGCACCGAAGAAGTATTGGTCGTGCCGCTCTGAACCAGCGCGCCAGAAACCATCACTACAATATCACCTTTCTGCGCTAAACCGCTTTCAATCGCAGCTTCTTTACCAATGCGATAGAAATCATCAGTAGAGGCAATTTCTTTCACCAGTTGAGTCACAACGCCTTTGGTCAGGATTAACTGACGTGCAGTGATTTCGTTAGTGGTCAGCGCCAGGATAGTCGCGTGCGGGAAGTATTTACGCACAGCTTTAGCAGATTTACCACCGCTGGTTGCAACGACGATCAACGGAGCATCCAGTTTTTCGGCAGTTTCTACTGCGCCACGGCAGACGGCTTCAGTAATGCGCAGTTTGCGGTTGTCGTTCTGACCATCGATGCGGCTCTGCATAACGCGGTCTGTACGGGCGCAAATGGTCGCCATGATGGTCACAGCTTCCAGCGGGTATTTACCTTTAGCACTTTCGCCAGACAGCATCACGGCATCAGTACCGTCGATGATGGCGTTAGCAACGTCACCCGCTTCTGCGCGAGTAGGGCGTGGGTTTTTGATCATGGAATCGAGCATTTGCGTTGCGGTGATAACCACTTTGCGTGCACGGTTACATTTTTCGATCATCATCTTCTGCGCAAAGATAACTTCTTCAACCGGGATTTCAACGCCGAGGTCACCACGGGCAACCATGATGCCGTCTGAAGCTTCAAGGATTTCGTCGAAGTTGTTCAGGCCTTCCTGGTTTTCAATTTTGGAGATGATCTGGATGTGTTCGCCACCGTGGTTTTTCAGGTGTTCGCGGATTTCCAGAACGTCAGAACGTTTACGGATGAAAGAGGCAGCAACGAAGTCAACGCCTTGCTCACAACCGAAGATCAGGTCGCGTTTGTCTTTCTCAGCCAGTGCTGGCAGTGCGATAGAAACACCTGGCAGGTTAACGCCTTTGTTTTCGCCCAGATCACCGTTGTTCAGAACTTTACAGGTCACTTCGGTTTCGGTGACGTTAGTCACTTCCATGCCGATCAGGCCATCGTCCACCAGAATGGTGTTGCCGATTTTCAGGTCGGCAGCAAAGCCAGCGTAGGTCACAGCAACGCGTTCAGTGTTACCAATTACGCTCTGGTCGGTGGTGAAAGTGTAGGTCTGGCCCGCAACCAGTGCAGCATCTTTGCCGCCTTCCAGTTTCATGGTACGGATTTCAGGACCTTTGGTGTCCAACAGGATAGCTGCTTTGTGGCCAGTCGCGGCCATCACGTTGCGGATGTTCTTAATGCGTTGACCGTGCTCTTCGTAATCACCGTGAGAGAAGTTCAAACGCATTACATTCATGCCTGCATCAAGCAGTTTGGTCAGCATTTCTTCGGATTCAGTTTTCGGTCCGATGGTACAAACAATTTTGGTCTTTTTCATGACGATTTTATCTACAAGTTGTGATGGATTGGAAACGTGTTTGCCTGACAGCATGGCTGCCCGCGCGGAATTGAAGTCTTGCCTGGTTGATCAAATCATTACTAAGCGTAGAAGACTGTGAAAGGAATGGTGTAGTTAGTTCAGCCAAAGCATAGCGATTAGTGCGATTTAAGATCGCTACGGGAGTGGTCACGCTTATATAAGTGCGATATCGACAGATCAAGGGGCTGAAACCATTCAATCGAAGAGACGATGCGTATTATAGAGGGGAACGAGGTGGGAAACCAAATAAAAAACGTGATAATGCGCAAGCTTAGAGCAGATGACTGAGCGTTGTTGCGCAAATATCCAAAGCGGGCAGCGAGGAAATCACAGGCATAACAGTTTCGTTACGTGACTTTCGAAAATGCTACAAAGACGAAATAAGCCGACAAGAAGACCAATGGGCGCAAGGCGTCTGTCGATATACCGTTGGGAAGATCAGGGGTAAAGGCTCTGTGGAAATGAAGGTGTTTGAATCAGGAAAGTACTGCATAGGTAAAGGCGAGAGAGTAATAACAGTTG
>NZ_JYDE01000034.1 GCF_003263515.1 Rahnella inusitata
AGGCACCCGCGGGTGCCTTTTTCAATTCATCACTTTGGTGTTTCAAAAACGGTTACGCCATCCAGCCCTGAATTTGCGCATGCTGCAACAGCATGATGGTTTTGCCGTCTTTGATGCGGCCATCTTTGATCATCTCAAGCGCCTCGGCAAACGGCACTTCCAGAACATCAATATCTTCATCCTCTACCCCGCCACCGGCGTTCTGGCGTTGTGATTCGTCGTACTGCGCCGCGAAGAAGTGAACGATCTCCGTGACACTGCCCGGTGACATGTAAGCCTCAAACAGCTTATCGACTTTACCCACCGCAAAACCGGTCTCTTCGATTGCCTCTTTACGGATGCAGTCTTCCGGCGAATCGTTATCCAGCAGACCGGCGCAGGTTTCCAGCAGCATGCCGGTGGCATTGCCGTTGACATAGGTCGGCATACGGAACTGTTTGATCAGCAGGACGGTTTTTTTGATTTTGTTGTAGAGCAGGATCGTCGCGCCGTTGCCCCGGTCATACACTTCGCGGGTTTGCGGCTGGCGTTCGCCATTGCGCTTGATTAAATCGTAGGAGAATTTACGCAGAACGTACCAGTTGTCAGACAACAGCTCGCTTTGGACGTTTTCGATCTTTGATGACTGGTTTAAGAAACAATCGTCTTGAGATGACATTCAATGCCCCCGCTCAGAAGTGGTGAGAGAAGCCCGTCATCTTAGCCGGATTATTCTCCCCCCGCTATCCTCATCCTTGTGAAATCGCTTCAAGGAGTTGTTCACGATGACGTTCAGTCCATTGCCTGTCGAGCGGCCCCCAGCTGGAAAGCTGATAGTAGCCGTCATTATTGCGGATCCCCTGCTGCACAAAATCGAGTTCGACGCCCATGCCCGGCAGCGCTTTAAGCACGTCCTGTAAGGTCCGGCGCGGCCATCCGGTAATTTCCATCAACTTCGGCACGTTAGGTTTTTGTTCATTTTCCAGCAACCAGCAAAGATACAGACGGCGGGCAAACACCGAATTCAAATTCATCAAACGTACTCCGGTCGTGTTATTTGGAAAGGATCACACCAAGCGTAGAAGATTTTAGGAAACATAACCCCGTGTACGGAGGGGGTTTTTTACATTATCTCCTTTATTTCTCCACGTTTTATCCAATGTGAGCAGGTAAAGTGCTTGGACGTAGAACTACACTCTAACACTCGCTCCGTCCTGTTTGGACAGTACTGCCACTGGGAAACGCTTCTCAGTGGATTTTTTTGTCAGATTACTGACGTTCTGTTTGTTTGCTGATGTTCGTCACTCCCGCCTGAGTGATAACGAGGTTCTTGACGCATGGCCAATTTTTTCATCGATCGCCCGATTTTTGCCTGGGTTTTAGCGATCATCCTTTCCTTGTCCGGCGCCCTGGCTATTTACTTTTTGCCGGTCGAACAATATCCCGATCTGGCTCCGCCCAATGTCCGCATCTCTGCGACTTACCCCGGCGCATCAGCACAAACTTTAGAAAACACCGTCACGCAGATTATCGAGCAAAACATGACCGGCCTCGACAATCTGATGTACATGTCTTCGCAAAGCAGTAACGATGGCAAATCACAAATCACCCTAAGCTTTACCGCCGGGACAGACCCGAACGAAGCGCTGCAACAGGTACAGAATCAGCTGCAACAGGCGCTCAAGCGTTTGCCGCAGGACGTACAAACGCAGGGCGTGACGGTGTCCAAAACCGGTGACACTAACCTGATGATGGTGGCGTTCGTCTCCACCGACGGCAGTATGGATAAGCAAGATATCGCCGACTATGTGGCCTCAAACATTCAGGATCCGCTGAGCCGCGTGGACGGCGTAGGCAGTATCGATGCCTACGGTTCGCAGTACGCGATGCGCATCTGGCTTGATCCGGACAAACTGAATAACTATCAGCTGACCACCGCCGACGTAGTGGCGGCTATCAAAGCGCAGAACAGTCAGGTGGCGGTCGGCCAGCTCGGCGGCGCGCCTTCGGTGGATTTTCAGGCGCTGAACGCCACCATCAACGCCCAGTCCCAGCTACAAACGCCGGAGCAGTTCCGTCAGATCACGCTGAAAGTGAATCAGGATGGTTCGCAGGTGAAACTCGGCGACGTGTCCGAAATTGGTCTCGGTGCGGAAAACTACAGTCTGCTCAGCCGCTATAACGGTCAGGCAGCATCCGGTATGGGCGTGAAACTGGCGTCCGGTGCCAACGAACTGCAAACCGATAAAGCCGTGCGCGCGCGTCTTGAGGAACTCTCTCACTACTTCCCACACGGCCTGAAAGCCGAAGTCGCTTATGAAACCACTCCGTTCGTTAAAGCGGCAATCACCGACGTGGTGAAAACGCTGTTTGAAGCGATCGTGCTGGTGTTCTTAGTGATGTACCTGTTCCTGCAAAACTTCCGCGCGACGCTGATCCCCACTATCGCCGTGCCCGTGGTGCTGCTAGGCACCTTCGCCGTGCTGCATCAGTTCGGCTACAGCATCAACACGTTAACCATGTTTGCGATGGTGCTGGCGATCGGGTTGCTGGTGGATGACGCCATCGTGGTGGTGGAGAACGTCGAGCGCGTGATGAGCGAGGAAGGACTCAGCCCCAGAGACGCCACACGTAAATCGATGGGGCAAATTCAGAGCGCGCTGGTGGGGATCACCATGGTGTTGTCGGCGGTCTTTGTGCCGATGGCCTTCTTCGGCGGTACCACCGGCGCGATTTACCGTCAGTTCTCGATAACCATCGTCTCTGCGATGGTGCTTTCAGTATTCGTGGCGCTGACGCTGACCCCGGCGTTGTGTTCCACCATTCTCAAACCTATCGCAAAGGGTCATCATCACGGCAAACGCGGCTTCTTCGGCTGGTTTAACCGCATGTTTGACCGCAACGCCCGCCGCTACGAAAACGGCGTGGCGGGTATTCTGAGAAACAGCGTGCGCTGGATGCTCGGTTATGCGCTGCTGGTCGCGGCGCTGGCGTTCATGTTTATCAAATTACCGACCTCGTTCCTGCCGCTGGAAGACCGTGGCGTGTTTACTGTTCAGATCCAGCTGCCGCCGGGTTCGACGTTGCAGCAGACACAGAAAGTGGTCGAGAAAGTCGAAAAATACTTCCTCAATACCGACAAGAAAGATGTGCTGTCGGTGTTCTCCACCATCGGCGCAGGACCGGGCGGAAACGGGCAAAACGTGGCGCGTATGTTCGTACGTCTGACCCCGTGGGATGACCGCACCGGCGCGGACGACTCCTCGTTCGCTCTGATTGAGCAGGCCACTAAAGAGTTTAATAAGATTACCGAAGCCCGCGTGATCGCCAGCAGCCCGCCGGCCATCAACGGCCTTGGCAGTGCCACCGGTTTCGATATGGAATTGCAGGATCACGCCGGGCTGGGCCATGCCGCGCTGATGTCTGCCCGCGACCAGTTGCTGGAAATGACCGCCAAAGACAGCAGTCTGACCCGCGTGCGTCATAACGGGCTGGATGACAGCCCGCAGTTGCAAATCAACATCGACCAGGTGAAAGCACAGGCGCTGGGCGTGGCTATCTCTGATATCAACAGCACGCTGAGCACCGCGTGGGGGTCTTCCTACGTCAATGACTTCGTCGACCGCGGTCGCGTTAAAAAAGTGTACGTTCAGGCGGGGGCGAAATTCCGCATGTTGCCGGATGATATTAACCGCTGGTTTGTCCGCAATTCTGCCGGAACCATGGTGCCGTTCTCCGCGTTCGCCACTTCTTACTGGCTGACCGGCTCGCCGCGTCTGGAGCGTTACAACGGCTACTCGGCACTGGAAATTGTCGGTGAACCGGCTGAAGGCGTCAGCAGCGGCACAGCAATGGATAATATGGAAAAACTGGTGGCGAAGCTGCCGGTAGGGATCGGCCTCGAATGGACCGGTCTGTCGTATCAGGAACGTTTGTCCGGTTCGCAGGCTCCGGCACTGTATGCGATTTCCCTGCTGGTGGTGTTCCTGTGTCTGGCGGCGCTGTATGAGAGCTGGTCGATTCCTTTCTCAGTCATGCTGGTGGTGCCGCTCGGTGTGCTCGGTGCAGTGATCGCCACATGGATGCGCGGGCTGGAAAACGACGTGTACTTCCAGGTCGGGATGCTGACCATCATCGGGCTGTCGGCGAAGAACGCCATTCTGATCGTCGAATTTGCCAATGATTTGAACGTCAGAGGCAAGGAGCTGCTGGCGGCTACGCTGGAGGCCTCGAGAATGCGTCTCCGCCCTATCCTGATGACTTCACTGGCGTTTATCTTCGGCGTGTTACCGATGGCGACCAGCACCGGTGCAGGTTCCGGCAGTCAGCATGCGGTGGGGACCGGCGTTATCGGCGGAATGATTTCCGCCACGGTGCTGGCAATCTTCTTCGTGCCGCTGTTCTTCGTACTGATCCGCCGCCGTTTTCCGGGGAAATCCGGTGAACCGATCATTGCCGACATCGTAGAAACGGCACCCGTCGACGCGAAATAACGGCGAAAAAAATCCACAAAAAAGGCGTTAATGTGAATTAACGCCTTTTTTATTAGTGATTTACTGGTGTAAGAATCGTCGCTAAATCGGACGTAATGGTCTTCCTGAACAAACGTTTTTATAATGACGGGCTGACACTGCAAATAAATCTGTCTTGCTTTACGGGCCTGAGTTTTACAGCAATTACGCGTTCAACATACGGTCGATAAAGTCTTTCCAGTTACCTAACTCTTGTTCTAACATTTGACTCCCCTTTATTGGACGCGGGAATTATACGTCTGTTTTTTGTACAAGCCAAACTTCTCTCATGTTTCTTTAATCACGATCACACTCCCGCCCCGTCTGGATCCTGCCCGCGTTTTGCCTCATTATGTGCCCTATCCTCGCGCCAGCATTCTGTGCTGGTGAAAAGTTCATAATTACTGACAGGTTACGTTTTTCTATGGCAACGACTTCAGCTTCAGCCTCATTTGTTCTCTATGGCATCAAAAATTGCGATACCGTCAAAAAAGCCCGTCGCTGGCTGGAAGAAAACGCGGTCAGTTATCAGTTTCATGATTATCGTGTTGAGGGGCTGGACGACGCGCTGTTGCAGAATCTGATCGACAAACAGGGCTGGGAAGCAATGCTGAACACCCGTGGCACGACCTGGCGCAAACTTGATGACGCCACCCGCAACGCCTGCGATAACGAAACCAATGCCAAAGCGGTGATGCTGGAACATGCGGCCATCATCAAACGCCCATTTCTGCTGGCTCCCGATGGCCAGTCTCTGCTGGGATTCAAACCAGAGACCTATCAGCAATTCCTCGCGGAGGTGAAATAACATGAGCTGCCCCGTTGTCGATCTCGCCCAACAGTTAATCCGCCGCCCTTCCCTCAGCCCGGAGGATGCGGGCTGTCAGGACATCATGATCGCCCGCCTGCGCGCGGTGGGTTTTCATATCGAACTGATGCCTTTTGGCGATACCCTGAATTTCTGGGCCACGCGCGGTGAAGGTAAAACGCTGGCGTTTGCCGGCCATACCGACGTGGTGCCAACCGGCGATCACAAACTCTGGGTTACCGGTCCGTTCGAGCCAACGCTGCGCGACGGAATGCTTTATGGTCGTGGTGCGGCGGACATGAAAGGTTCGCTGGCGGCAATGGTCGTCGCCGCCGAACGTTTCGTGGCTGCAAATCCGCATCACAAAGGCCGTCTGGCGTTTCTCATCACCTCCGACGAAGAAGCCAGCGCGGTTAATGGCACGGTTAAAGTGGTCAATGCGCTGATGGAACGCAACGAGCGTCTGGATTATTGCCTGGTCGGCGAGCCTTCAAGCACTTCGCGCGTCGGTGACATCGTGAAGAATGGCCGTCGCGGCTCCATGACCGCCAACCTGCACATTCACGGCGTTCAGGGCCACGTCGCCTATCCGCATCTGGCCGATAATCCGGTTCACCGCGCGATGCCTGCACTGAACGAGCTGGTGGCTACCGTCTGGGATAACGGCAATGAATTCTTCCCGCCGACCAGCATGCAAATCGCCAATATCAACGCCGGTACCGGCAGTAATAACGTCATTCCCGGTGAGCTCTACGTGCAATTTAACTTCCGCTTCAGCACCGAACTGACCGATGACATCATCAAACAGCGCGTGGCGGAGCTGCTCGATCGTCACAATCTGCAATACACCCTGAACTGGGTAGTCTCCGGCCAGCCGTTCCTGACCTCGCGCGGCGAGCTGGTGGACGCGGTGGTCAACGCCGTACGCCATTACAGTGAAATTACGCCAGAGCTGCAAACCACCGGCGGCACCTCCGACGGACGCTTCATCGCGCTGATGGGCGCACAGGTGGTCGAACTGGGGCCGGTTAACGCCACCATCCACAAGATCAACGAATGCGTACACGCCGCCGATCTGCAAGTGCTTAGCCGCATGTATCAGCGCATCATGGAGCAGTTAGTCGCATGATCACCAATGAGATGCTGACCGGGCGCTCAACCGCGCACCTGGTCACATTGGGCGACGGGCCGCACCGTCTGCAAAAGCAGGCGGCAGAGGCATTCGCCCGGATGCAGCAGGCAGCGCGGGAAGCCGGGTTTGATTTACAGCCTGCCAGCACTTTTCGTGATTTTGAGCGCCAGCAGGCTATCTGGAATGGCAAATTTCGCGGCGAGCGACCAGTATTAGATAAAGACAGTCAACCGTTGGATATCAGCGGATGCTCTGACGCTGAACGCTGCGGGTTTATCCTGCGCTGGTCGGCGCTTCCGGGCGCCAGTCGTCACCACTGGGGCAGTGATCTGGATGTGTACGATCCGCACCTGCTGCCCGAAGGAAAGACGTTACAGCTGGAGCCGTGGGAATATGAGCAAGGCGGGTATTTTTATCCGCTGAACTGTTGGATGTCAGACCATATGGCGGAGTTTGGCTTTTTCCGTCCTTATGCCGAAGACCGTGGCGGAGTTGCCATTGAACCCTGGCACCTGAGTTATCGCCCGCTGGCCACATTGTGCGCGGCGCAACTGACGCCGGACGTACTTATTAGTGCATGGCAAGGGCAAGATTTAGCGGGCTCCGACTGGATAATCAGCGAGATCGCGACTATCTTCCCAAGATTCATCGCCCTACCTACATAACAATTTAAGGAGCACGCCATGGAGTGGATTAAAGATTACTGGTGGATCATTCTGATCATTCTGTTCGGGATGTTAATCAGCGGCATTAAAGAACTGCGACGCGTTGATGTGAAAAAGTACCTCAACGACAAACCTGAAATCCCACCTCATCGCGATAATAATGCCGAGTGGGATAAAGACGATGACTGGCCGAAGAAGAAGTAAGGCCGGTAAAAACGAAGGCAGCCGGGATGGCTGCCTTTTTTGTTGGCAATGTTCAGATTACTGCGGCTGATCGTTTTGCAAATGCGAGATAGCGGTATTGATCATCTGCGAGTCCAGCCCGTGCGCCATGCCCGCCTGAATGTTCAAGGTACAAGCGCTGCCTAAAGATTTCAGTCGCTCAGCGGCACTTTTCGACTGGAACGGGTTGATCACCGGATCCTGCTCACCGTGAATAAAGTGCACCACGGTGCCTGCGGCTATCGGTTTTTCCGGCAGATTGGCGAAACGGCCGCTGAACGCGACGATGCGCGACGCCAGATGCTCTTCCACTTTGGTGGATTCCAGCGCCATGATGGTGCCCTGCGAGAAACCGACCAGCGTGGTGTGTTCCGGCGTCACACCGGTTTTTTGCTGCCAGTCACGGACGATCTGGATAAACAGCGGCATCGCGTCATCAATTCGCGGCTGACGATTTTTTTCTGTCACGCCCTGTACGGAGAACCACTGGAAGCCGCGGCCAAAATCACAAATATCCGGGCTGCCGACGCTCACCACCTGCGCCTGCGGGAAGGACACCGCGAAAAACTTGCCAATTTCGCCCATGGAAATCGGGTTATCGCCCACGCCGTGAAATAATAAAATCAGCTGGTTTGCACGCTCTTGCGGCTGCTGGACAATAATCTGTTCTGAGCTCATGGGTCTCTCCCGTTTATGTTAATTCAGCCACTATACGCCGCCTGCCGGACAGTGAAATCGGGTTTTATTGAACGAGTCTTTCCATTTTTTGCAATGACTCCGCGCTGCTAAATCCCTTGCCTCCAGCGTTCACAGGCTGCGGGA
The DNA here is from genome assembly GCF_003263515.1 of Rahnella inusitata. Lineage (GTDB taxonomy): Bacteria > Pseudomonadota > Gammaproteobacteria > Enterobacterales > Enterobacteriaceae > Rahnella > Rahnella inusitata. The sequence goes on from NZ_JYDE01000034.1 coordinate 8,140, forward strand.
TCCAGTTCCGCCAGCGCCTGCTGCGTCTCTTGTCGCCAGCGCTGAACCAGCGCTTTCCTCCCCGATAACCCCGCCGCCTGCACAACTTCCGCCGCATTTTTCCCTTGCTGCAGGTGTGCCCGCAGCAAGGGAAGGGGCAAGTAACTGTTAATGAGCAGGCGGTTTAGCGCGGGCAGACTGCTTTCCAGCGGCCGGTGCGCGAAAGCGAAGCCAGCCAGCTCGCGCCAGTCAGCCTCATTGAGCGCCGCCTCTGCGGCAAGCGGAAGCGGCAAAGTAATGTCCATCAGCGGTGCCAGCCAGCGCCAGTCACGGTAAAGCTGCTGTTCAGCCGTCTGCGCCAGCGCATGCCCTGCCGGGCTCAGTGGTAGTATCGCCATCACCGCATAGCATCCGCTGCTGGCCTCTTTCTGCGTGCTGATACGCGCGAGGCGAAAACCCGCCTGCTGCCACAGCGCCGCCAGATCATCGGTATAACCAAAACTCACCGAAAGGAAATCCAAACCTTGCTCCGTTGCGCGCTGTTTTTCCTCCGCCAGCAAAGCGCGCGCGATACCCTGACGCCGGGACGCCGGGTGCACAGCAATACGGCTGACGCGCCGCGACCGCAATACCGCCGCCTGCACCAGTCCGGCGTGGGCGGCAAGTGACTGCGCCACCAGATTGCCGCGCGGACGTCGTCTTCCAGCCCAGACGTCATGCGCCAGCGCCGGGCTCAGCAAGCCTTCTTCTACCAGCCACAGCGCGCCGGTTAAGGTATCACCCTGTCGGGCGGCGCTGAAGGTCATACCCGGCGCATCCAGCAGACGGCGTAAATCCAGCGGCGACGTGCGGTAATGCGCACTGGTCAGCAGACCGTAGAAATCCTCTAACAGCGCGGGTTTGCGCAGCCAGTCGTCAGCAGCGGGGGAAAAAATAGCAGAAGATACGTTTGTGTTTTTAACCTTCGTCAGGGGTTCACCGAACAGCAACGCATCGCTTATCAGGGGTTCGAGCACATCCTGTTCCGACCAGCGGATTGGCGCGATCAGCCGCAGATCCTGCCACTGCGGCAGCGAAGCGCAAAACTTCAGCAGGAATCCGCGTCCGGTGCCTTCGTAACCCTGAACCGTGGTAGTAAGTAATACGCGCGGGAAAGCCGCCACCAGCTCCGTCAACATCGGTGCGGGAATAGCAGCGGCTTCATCGATAATCAGCCAGTCCGCATCATCCACCGCGGCTTCACGGCACATCATCAGCAGGGCATCGGGTGCGATAAAACGGGTGGATTCAGGCGCATGGGCGAGGATCTGATTCACAGCACCTTTACCCGGCGCAGTCACCAGGCAGGTGCCCGGCCACTGCGCGGTCAGCATTCCCGCAAGACGCGACTTACCGCGACCCCGCGGCGAAGTCAGTACCCACACACCGGATTTGGCCTGCATCAGCCTTTGTAAAATCTGTTGCTGCTCAGGCGTCGGTTGGCCATCAGGCGGCAGCCAGTCAGGCGCAGGCGGTAAAGGGGAAAGTGAAAAAGGATGATGTTGCCTGCACAGCGCGACGTGCGGCGTGCTTTCCAGTAATGCCTGAAAACGACGGATAAAACGCGGCGTGGGGATCGCCTGTGGTTGTTCGCTCCAGCGCAGGCTGTCGGCGTCAGGTAATTGCGACCAGCGGCACCAGTCTGGCACCAGCAAAATCAACCAGCTTCCGGCCTTAAGTGTTCCGGAAAACGCCGCCAGTGCGTCCACGTTCAACCCGGCGCGGGCATCAAAAATGCCGTGCAAAAAATCCTGACCGAGAAGCGAATGCGCCGCAGTCGGTGAGCAGGCGTTCACTCCCACAGGCGGCGAATCACTGATCCACAACCAGTCCCCCGCGCTTTGGCCCGAAAATTCGAGAGCCTGCGCCACGCACCAGTCCGCTTCACCGCTGAACACCAGCACGCGCCGCACGCCACGGCGCAGCATCTGTTGCTGTAACGATGCGACCGATACGACAGGCATCTCAGGTTTTCCCGACCAGCATGGAGAGCAGCCCGGCGGCGATCAGCGGCCCGACCGGCACACCTTTAAACAGCGCCACGCCAAGCACCGTACCGACAAGTAAACCGGCGACCAGATGCGGCTGAGTGCCCATCAGCGTGAGGCCCCGTCCGCCGAGCCACGATACCAGTACGCCCACCAAAATAGCGGCGATGGATTTCCAGTGAAAGAAAGAATGGACCACGGTGCTGGCGCTGATTTTTCCGCTGGCGATCGGTGCCATCACCCCGATGGTGAGAATAATAATGCCGATAGTCAGGCCATATTTTTCAATCCACGGGAAGAAGGTATTGAGCGGCGTGATGCGCACTGTCAGCAGGAAAAACATCGCGATAGTCACCGCGCTGTTGTGGCTGATGATGCCCAGTCCGGCGAAGACCAGTAAGATCAATAGGGTTGGATCGAGAAAAGCCATAGCGTTCCCTGCGTTTCCTGTCAGAAAGGCAGAAAGGCTCCGGAGAGCCTTTCTGAATCGGTCGTTGATTATTGAACAGTTTTTGCGGGCAGACCAGAACTGAATGGTCGCGTCTGCGCGAAATCAGAGGCTGCCGAAGGTATTGCACTGATCCGGATTACCGGTATCGAAACCGCGTTTGAACCAGTCATAGCGCTGCTGAGAGGTGCCGTGGGTAAAGCTGTCCGGCACTACACGCCCCTGACTTTGCTGTTGCAAACGGTCATCGCCTATCGCCTGTGCGGCGTTCAGTGCTTCTTTCAGATCGCCTGCTTCAAGGACGTTTTGCTCCTGCATCGAATGGCCCCAGACACCGGCGTAGCAGTCGGCCTGCAATTCCATTTTCACCGACAGTTGATTCACCACCGCCTGCGACGCACCCTGCTGCAACTGCCGCACCTTGCGCTCAATGCCCAGCAGATTCTGCACGTGGTGACCTACTTCGTGGGCGACTACGTAACCCTGTGCAAAATCACCGCCCGCGCCCAGTTTGTTCTGCAATTCCTGATAGAAAGAGAGATCGATATACACCGTGCTGTCCGCCGGGCAATAGAACGGCCCCATCACCGACTGGCCGGTTCCGCAACCGGTACGGGTCGCGCCACGATACATCACCAGTTTCGGTTCGCGATACGTCATCCCCTGTTTCTGGAAAATGTCTTTCCACGTATCTTCCGTCGACGCGAGGATGACGGAAGTGAATTTCGCCTGCTCATCATCTTTCGGGCTGATGGATTGGGATTGCGTCTGGCGCTGTACGTTGCCGGATTGTCCGCCGTCAATCAGTGGAGAAAGATCGATACCATAATACCCGGCGACCAGTACCACGATAATAATCACAATGCCGCTTTTGCCACGGATTGGCAGGCGCATACCGCCACCACCCAGGCCACCGCCGCCGCTGGATCCCTGTCCGCGTCTGTCTTCTACATTGTCGCTTTCGCGACGCCCTTGCCAACGCATACTCCACCTCCAGACTGTTTTTATAAAGACTAGCCAGCGTGCGCGATTTATACCATCCGCGCAGGGACGTAATTTTAGGTCAGGAGGAATTAAATGAAATAAATCAGGGTAAAAAAGAGGAAATTAAATGCGGGATAAAGATCGGGTGGCGAAACTACCACCCGTTTTAGCATAAGCCCGCGACGGAAACGATTGCGCGTCCGGGTTAAAAACTAAGCGTTGCTTAGTCCAGTTTCACACCGATACGGCGAGCGACTTCTTCGTAGGCTTCAATCAGGCCACCCAGACTCTGGCGGTAACGATCTTTGTCCATCTTGTTCAACGTCTCTTTGTCCCACAGGCGGCTGCCGTCTGGTGAGAACTCATCACCCAGCACCACTTCGCCGTTGAACAGACCGAACTCGAGTTTGAAATCGACCAGAATCAGACCGGCATCGTCAAACAGCTTGGTCAACACGTCGTTGGCTTTGTAGCTCAGCTCTTTCATACGCGCCAGGTGCTCTTCGTTCACCCAACCGAAGGTTTTGCAGTAAGACTCGTTGATCATCGGATCGTGCATCGCATCGTTTTTCAAAAACAGATCAAACAACGGCGGATTCAAAACCAGACCTTCTTCAATGCCCAGACGTTTTACCAGCGATCCAGCAGCACGGTTACGGATAACGCATTCAACCGGGACCATATCCAGTTTTTTCACCAGTACTTCGTTGTCAGACAGCAGGCGTTCCATTTGGGTCGGAATCCCGGCTTCTTCCAGCTTAGCCATGATGAAATGGTTAAATTTATTGTTAACCATACCTTTACGGTCGAACTGCTCAATACGCTGACCATCCAGTGCTGACGTATCGTTACGGAATTCCAGCACCAGCAGGTCCGGGTTTTCAGTGGTGTAGACGGTTTTCGCCTTGCCGCGATACAACTCAGCTAACTTTTGCATCTTTACTTACTCCAGTGGAAAAAACAGATGTAAAAAGGGGCCGAAGCCCCTTGGTATTATTTTGCACTGCTCTGGCTAAATGCGGCCTGCATGACCGCCACCATCGCGTCGTTCTGCGACTGGCTGAGAGCATGTCCTTTCGGATCAAGGAACTGCAAGCTACTGCGGTTGTCGAGGTCGCCAACCTGAAGTTTGTAGTCACCGGAAGAGAGGCCCGGATCTTTCGCACCCAGTGTCTGCCACGCATCGTCATTCAACGGTTTGTAGGTAACGGACAATGTCCCCTGCGGACGGCTGCTGTCGGTCACTTTCATGCCAGCTTTCGCCAGTGCATTTGGTAAACGATCCCACACTGCGCCGTAGGTGGTACGCACGATCAGCACCGGTAAACCGGTATCATCAGCGCCGCTCTGCACGTCGATTTCACCGACGCGACGGTTGTCGAGACGCGCCTGCGTATCCTGCTGCACTTTATCGAGGCTGGCGGTGATCGAGTTCATCATCTGGCTGTTATAACGCTGGATTTCAGCTGATGCGGTCACCGCTTTATCCTGCTGTTTCAGCTCAAGCGTTTTAACGGTCAGCGCTAACTGGTAGCTCTGCTGTTTCACGCTGATCTGGTAACGGCCCTGATACTGGAAGTCTTCATCTGCACGATTCCAGTCAACGAAATCGGTGGTCAGCGTCTGGTTAGCGTCGTCACGGTTAGCAATTTTGTAGTTATTTTGCTGAACGGCTTTCACCACGCTGTTCCACAAATCGCGGTTTTGCGCGGTGTTTTCCAGCAATACAGTACTGCTGTCACCGGCGAACTGCGTTTGTGAGCCGTTCAGCAAGGCCAGAGGCTGCATTGGTGGACGGATATCGAGCTGTTTGCCCACCGCGCCTTGCATCGCGCCCTGGCGGATTTCGTAGGTGCCATTCTGCACTGGCAGAATCATGCCCGCCGGTGCTTTAAGCTCACTGAGCGCTGGCGCATCGAGGTAGGATTCATCACCGCTGACCTGACGCTTGTAGCGCTGGTCGCTGGAGCAGGCTGCCAGCAGCATAATCAGGGAAACCCCGACCACTTTCGCTACGGCTGTTTTCTGCAAACGGGTCATCTGGAAACTATTCTTGTCAAATAAAGAGGCCATCAAATCTTCCTAAGAGTTACAGCAAACCGGCGCTTTTAAGTGCTTGTTCCACGACCGGACGGGCAGCATCTGTTAACGGCGTCATAGGCAGACGCAGAGTATCGGTTGCCATCATTCCCAGTGCCTTACAGGCCCATTTCACCGGGATTGGGTTTGCTTCTATAAACAAATGCTGATGCAACGGCATCAGGCGCTGATTCAGGCGACGTGCTTCGGCAAAATTGCCACTGGCCGCCAGTTCACAAAGTTGAGCCATTTCACGGGCAGCCACGTTGGCTGTGACAGAAATGACGCCTTTGCCACCAAGTTGCATAAAGTCCAGACCGCTGGCGTCATCGCCGCTCAGCAGAATGAAATCTTCATCATCAACCAGCACTTGGATCTGACTAACACGACTTAAGTTCCCTGTTGCTTCTTTAACAGCAACAATATTCTTTAATTTTGCTAAACGCGCGATGGTCGGCGGCAACATATCGCAGCCGGTGCGTGAGGGCACGTTGTAGAGAATTTGCGGCAGTGAGGTGCTTTCAGCGATGGCTTTGAAGTGCTGATACAGGCCTTCCTGCGTAGGACGGTTGTAATAAGGTGTGACTGTCAGACAGCCCACAACGCCACTCTTTTCAAAACGTTGTGTCAGAGAAATCGCTTCGGCGGTGGCGTTAGCACCGGTGCCTGCGATAATAGGGATGCGCCCGTCGGCCAGTTCCAGCGTTTGCATGACCACGTCACCGTGTTCGTCATGGCTAAGCGTAGCCGACTCGCCTGTCGTGCCAACGGAAACGATCGCCGCAGTACCACTGGACACATGATAATCAATCAGTTTTTTCAGACTCGCGCGATCGACAGCACCTTTGGTGTCCATCGGCGTAACCAGTGCAACAATACTTCCCGTAAACATTGACCTTCCCCTCCACAAACAGGTCACTCATGGTACTTTTGACACCACTGCAAAAGCAAGCAATCAACGTGTTGTAAGCGCTTGTCCGACGGTTTTTTTTATGTTTACCTTGGGAATACTCCCAAGCACGACAGGAACAGCCATTTTGCCGCAGCCACAACAACATTATCTGGTTATCACCGCCTTAGGTGCCGATCGCTCTGGTATCGTCAATACCATCACCCGCCAGGTCAGCAGCTGCGGCTGCAATATCGAGGATAGCCGTTTGGCGATGCTCGGTGACGAGTTCACCTTCATCATGCTGCTCTCCGGCAGCTGGAACGCCATCACGCTGATTGAATCCACGCTGCCGCAAAAAGGCGCCGAGCTGGAATTGCTGATCGTGATGAAACGCACCAGCGCACCGGTTCGCCCGCCGATGCCAGCCACCGTTTGGGTGAAAGTGGAAGTTAAAGACTCCCCGCACCTGATCGAGCGTTTTACCGATTTATTCGACACGCACCAGATGAACATTGCAGAACTGGCCTCAAAAACCCGGCCAGCCGATGCCAGCACGCCAGCGCAGCTCTCTATCCAGATGACGGCACACAGCGCGGCGAATACCGATCCGGCAATTATTGAGCAAGCCTTTCATCAGCTATGTACAGAACTGAATGCGCAAGGCAGTATTAACGTCGTTAGTTATTCTGAGAATGAAAATAAACTGCAGTAATCGCTAAGTGATACGGAGAAAGACAATGAGCCCACTGAAAGCCGGTGATCCTGCGCCGCAATTTAGTTTACCCGATCAAGACGGTGAACAAATTAATCTGGCCGACTTCCAGGGACAGAGAGTCCTGGTCTATTTTTATCCAAAAGCTATGACCCCGGGCTGTACCGTACAGGCCTGCGGACTGCGCGATAACATGGATCAGTTGAAAAGTGAGGGTGTGGAAGTGCTGGGGATCAGCACGGATAAACCTGAAAAACTGTCTCGTTTTGCCGAGAAAGAACTGCTGAACTTCACCTTGCTGTCCGATGAAGATCATCAGGTGTGCGAGGCGTTTGGCGTCTGGGGTGAGAAATCCTTTATGGGCAAAACCTACGACGGCATTCACCGCATCAGCTTCCTGCTCGACGGCAATGGCAAGGTTGAGAAAGTGTTCGACGACTTCAAAACCACCAATCACCATGACATCGTGATGGCCTATCTGAACGAGAAATCAGCCTGATTATTGCCGCCTGATCCACGTTCATAAAAAAAAGCGCAGACGCGCTTTTTTTATTTGAATCAGAGAATGATGGGCTCAGGCCGTTTCGTTCAGCAATTCATCCGGCCAGACGTGAACGACGGCTTTGACCAGCGTCGCCAGCGGTATCGCAAAGAACACCCCCCAGAATCCCCACAGACCGCCGAACACCACCACCGACAAGATGATCACCAGCGGATGCAGGTTTACCGCTTCGGAGAACAGCAAAGGTACGATGACGTTGCCGTCCAGCCCTTGCACCACCAGGTAGGCGACAATGAGCGTCCAGAAATCTGCGCCGAGCCCCCACTGGAACATCGCGACAATCACGACAGGAATGGTGACCAGCATCGCACCGATGTAGGGGATCAGCACTGAAATCCCTACCAGGACCGCCAGCAGCAGCGAATAGCGCAAATCCATCACCCAGAACACCAGATAAGTCGCAACGCCGACGATAATCATCTCAAGGACTTTGCCGCGAATATAATTAGTGACCTGCTGATTCATCTCCGCCCAGACCTGTCCCGCCAGCCCGCGATCGCGTGGCAAAACGCGGCGCACAGCGTTGAGCATTTGCTCTTTGTCTTTGAGCAGGAAGAACACCATCATCGGCACCAGGATCAGGTAAATGGCCAGTGTCAGTAACCCGACCAGCGAGGCGAGGGAATATTTCACCACCGATTCACCGAGCCCCGAGAGCTTGCTGCGCATATTTTCAGCCATCATGTCGATAATGCCTGCATCCACCAGCGCCGGATAACGCTTGGGCAACGTGGCGGCAAAATCGTAGAAACGGTTAAGCATGCTCGGTAAATCCGCCAGCAAATTGACGCCCTGCTGCCACGTAACCGGCGCAATCACCAGAATCCCTAACATCAGGATCCCTGCAAACAGCAGCAGTACCACGCTCACTGCCACCGTGCGTGAAAGCCCGATGTGTTGCAGGCGCACGGTCGGCCATTCCAGTAAATATGCCAGCACAATCGCCACCAGCAGCGGTGCCAGAATGCCGTTAAAAAAGTAAAGGATACAAAAACCGGCGACCAGGATCGCCAGCAGCGCAATGGCCTGCGGGTCGGTAAAGCGGCGGCGATACCACTGTAATAACATGTCTAACATCTGAGAACGCTCCTGAGATTTTTATTGCCTGTTGGGTTGCGCTGTTCGTTCCCTGCGCGCTCAGACACAAGTAACTATCTTTTAAATTCGTTGTCACACAACTGAAGCCAGCGGAGTGTTTTAAACTCCCACGAGGATAGCTACTATAGAGTTCAGCGCCAACAATAGCGCCAGAAAATAATGCTCACTTCGCCAGTTCATGAAATAAAAGCTCTTAAAGCTCATCGATGTGCGGTTCACTTATTGGGAAGCAAATGTTTATGGTAATGCGGTTGAAAAAAACGGTGATCGCCCTGTGTCTTGGCAGCCTGTTCACTGGCGCAATTTTCCCGGCAGGCGCTGACGACAGTTCATTCTGGTCAACGCCGGTGACCTCTTCCTCCAAAAACACCAACTCGCCTTTGGCACCGCCGGTAAGCGATCAGTTACCGGATATCGGCACCACAGCGGGCGGCACGCTGAGCATTAATCAGGAATTACAGATGGGCGATTTTTACGTCCGTCAGATGCGCGCCAGTACGCCGCTGATTAACGATCCGCTGCTCAATCAGTACATCAACGAACTCGGGCAGCGTCTGGTGGCACATGCCTATTCCGTGCGCACGCCATTCCATTTCTTCATCGTCAATAATGACGAGCTGAATGCCTTCGCCTTCTTCGGCGGCAACGTGGTACTGCACTCGGCGTTGTTCCGTTATACCGATAATGAAAGCCAGCTGGCCTCGGTCATGGCGCACGAAATCTCCCACGTTACCCAGCGCCATCTGGCCCGTGCGATGGAAGATCAACAACGTAATGCGCCGCTGACCTGGGTCGGTGCGCTCGGTTCCATCCTGCTGGCGATGGCCAGCCCGCAAATGGGTATGGCAGCGCTGACCGGTACGCTGGCCGGCACGCAGCAGGGAATGATCAGCTTCACGCAGGGCAACGAGCAGGAAGCCGACCGTATCGGTTTGCAGGTGCTCCAGCGCTCAGGCTTTGATCCGCAGGCAATGCCCGCGTTCCTGCAAAAACTTGCCGATCAGGCGAGTTATTCCACCCGTCCGCCGGAAATGTTGCTGACGCACCCCCTTCCCGACAGCCGTCTCGCCGACGTGCGTAACCGCGCCAATCAGATGCCGCACACTGTCGTGCAGTCTTCACAAAACTACCTGATGGCGAAAGTGCGCATGTTAGGGATGTACGGCTCGGAAAGTTTCCCGCTGACCGATGATTATCTGCAAAAGCTGAGCGACGGTAACGTGCGCGAACAGCTGGCGGCGAAATACGGTCAGGCGCTGCAATTTTACAAAGCGAAGAAATACGATCAGGCGCGGGCGATTCTGGAACCGCTGATGGTGCAAAATCCGGGCAACGAATGGCTGCTGGATCTCTCCACCGATAACGATATCGAAAGCAAACGCGCCCCGCAGGCCATCGCCCGGCTGGAGCAGGCAGGCGCGGCCACCAGCTCTAATCCGGTGCTTCAGCTCAATCTGGCGAATGCCTATCTCGAAGGCGCGAAACCGGCCAACGCCAGCAAGATCCTTAACCGCTACACCTTCACCTATCCGGGCGATCCGAACGGATGGGATCTGCTGTCCCAGGCGTCTGCCGCGCAGGGTTTACGCGCGCAGGAGCTGGCCGCCCGTGCAGAAAGCATGGCGCTGATCGGACGTCTGGATCAGGCCATTGAAATGCTGAGTAACGCCAGCGCATTGCAGAAATTAGGCAGTCTGGAACAGGCCCGTTACGATGCGCGTATCGACCAGCTTCGTCAGTTGCAGGGCCGTTTCCGTCAGTATCAGAAAGGCTGACTTTGAATCTTTAAGGGAGAATGTTATGGCACATGATGTCGCGATTTATCACAACCCGCGCTGCTCCAAGAGCCGCGAAACGCTGAAATTGCTGGAAGACGTCGGGATCGAGCCGGAGGTGATTTTGTATCTGGAAACACCGCCGACGGTTGCCACGTTGCAGGATTTACTGAAAAAGCTGGGGTTCAGCTCTGCGCGCCAGCTGATGCGTAAAGGCGAAGAGATTTATAAGGAACTCAGTCTGGCCGATAAAAACCTGAGCGAAGCGCAGCTGTTGCAGGCAATGGCGGAAAATCCGAAGCTGATTGAACGTCCGATCGTGCTGGCCAACGGCAAAGCACGTTTAGGGCGTCCGCCGGAACAGGTGAAAGACATTTTGTAATTCCGCTCGTCCGTTCGGGTTCGTGATGCGAACCCGGACATCCTCCGATCACAACCCCAGAATTTCCTTCACGAACGGGATCGTCAGTTTACGCTGTGCGGTGATAGAAGCGCGATCGAGCTGATCAAGCGTCATAAACAGCGTGCGCATTTCACGATCCAAACGTTTGAGCAGGAAACGGCCGACGTCTTCCGGCAGTTCAAATCCGCGCAGTTTGGCGCGCAACTGCAGTGCCTGAAGTTTCTCTTCGTCGGAAAGCGGCTGAAGCTTGTAGATTTGTCCCCAGTCGAGACGTGACGCCAGATCCGGCAGGCTGAGATTCAGCTGACGCGGCGGACGATCGCCGGTAATAAACAGACGCGTACGGCCTGTTTCAAGAATGCGGTTATACAGATGGAAAACCGCAGCTTCCCATTCGTCATCGCCGGCGATCCCTTCGATGTTATCGATACAGACCAGCGCAAGATGCTCCATGCCGTCCAATACTTCAGGCACAAAATAGGCGCGTTTATCTAAAGGCACGTAACCCACGGCTTCACCGCGCTGGGATAATTCAGCGCAGGCTGCGTGAAGAAGATGACTGCGGCCGCCGCCTTCACGTGACCAGAAATAAATATAGGTGCCGTGTTCCTGATGCAATGCGGTCTGAATCGCAGAAAGCAGAGAGGGATTCTCACCCGGATAAAAACTGGCAAAGGTTTCATCATCGGGAAGATAAAGTGGCAGGGAAAGCTGTGCCGGCGTATTCAGAAGCACCTCAACCGAAGCGGTATGAAGACCGCAGATGTTGTCATGTCAATAAAAAGGAACGACCGAATTCTAGCAAGGATCCGCAGCAAATTGAACTGTGCCGAGTGCAACCGCTTGTGATCCGAGCACCTGACCGGAAAGCACTGCGCCCGCCGGTCAGGTGTTTCAGCTGAAATTCAACGATCAGACTGGCGGATTTTCTCGTTCGTCTTCGATATCAATGATCTTTTCTTCACCGCGGAAGATCTCAATCACTTTAAACAGCAGGCTGAGGAAAATGCCGACGATGGTCGCCAGCGCCATGCCTTTGAGCTCCGCCGCGCCAATGTGGATCTTGGCACCGCTGACGCCGATGATCAGGATAACCGCCGTCAGGATCAGGTTCTGTGCTTTGTTGTAATCGACTTTCGATTCAATCAGCACGCGGATACCGGATGCGCCGATCACGCCGTACAGCAGCAAGGAGACGCCGCCCATTACCGGCACCGGTACGGCCTGAATAGCCGCCGCTAATTTCCCGATGCACGACAGCAGGATCGCCAGAATCGCCGCGCCGCCAATCACCCAGGTGCTGTAAACCTTGGTGATGGCCATCACGCCAATGTTCTCGCCGTAAGTGGTGTTCGGCGTAGAACCGAAGAAACCGGAAAGTACGGTAGACAAGCCGTTTGCCAGCATCGAACGGTGCAGGCCCGGATCGCGCAGCAGATCTTTTTTGACGATGTTTGCCGTCACGACCAGATGCCCGACGTGTTCTGCAATCACCACCAGCGCGGCAGGCAGAATGGTCAAAATCGCCACCCACTCAAAGCGCGGGGTGTAGAACGTTGGCAGCGCAAACCAGTGAGCATTCGCGATGGCAGACACATCCACCACGCCCATAAAGAACGACAGCGCGTAGCCGACCAGCACACCGATGAGGATCGGAATGATCGCCAGGAAACCGCGGAACAACACTGAACCCAGAATGGTCACCGACAACGTCACGACGGAAATGATCACTGCGGTGGAATCCACCGGCGCGCCATCGGCAGGCAGCAGTCCGGCCATATTCGCCGCCACGCCCGCCAGTTCCAGCCCGATGACGGCAACGATTGCGCCCATCGCCGCCGGCGGGAACATCACGTTGATCCAGCCGATACCCGCCTTCTTGACGATCAGCGCCACCAGACAGAACAACAGCCCGCAGGCGATAAATCCGCCCAGCGCCACTTCATAACCCATCGGCAGCAGTAACAGCACCGGTGAGATAAACGCAAAGCTGGAACCGAGATAAGCCGGTATTTTCCCTTTACACACAAATAAATACAGCAAAGTCCCTATGCCATTGAACAGCAGCACCGTTGCCGGGTTGATTTTGAACAGAATGGGTACCAGAACGGTGGCACCAAACATGGCAAACAGATGCTGGAAACTCAGGGGGATTGTCTGCAGTAAAGGCGGACGTTCGCTTACCCCGATGACACGACGGGTCATGGATTGATCCTCTGTGAAATGATGTTGTATTTGACGAGTAAAAAAAAATCAAAAAAAAGCCGACTTCTCAGTCGGCTATTGCTTGCTGCTTATTTCGTACCAAATATCTTATCGCCCGCATCACCGAGTCCCGGGATGATGTAGCCTTTTTCGTTCAGCCCTTGATCAATCGAGGCGGTGTACAGCTCAACGTCAGGGTGCGCGGCTTCCAGCGCGGCAATCCCTTCCGGTGCAGCCACCAGCACCAGCACTTTGATGCTCTGGCAGCCCGCTTTTTTCAGCAGGTCGATGGTTGCAATCATCGAGCCACCGGTCGCCAGCATCGGGTCAACCACCAGCGCCAGACGTTCTTCGATGTTAGAAACCAGCTTCTGGAAATAGGGTACAGGTTTCAGGGTTTCTTCGTCACGGTACACGCCCACGACACTGATACGCGCGCTTGGTACGTGCTCCAGAACGCCTTCCATCATGCCCAGACCGGCACGCAGGATAGGCACAACGGTAATTTTCTTACCCTTGATCTGATCGATTTCAACCGGACCGTTCCAGCCTTCGATGGTGACTTTCTCAGTTTCTAAATCGGCAGTCGCTTCATACGTCAGCAGACTTCCCACCTCAGAAGCCAGTTCGCGAAAACGTTTCGTGCTGATGTCGTTCTCACGCATCAGGCCCAGCTTGTGTTTCACCAGCGGGTGTTTCACCTCGACGATCTTCATTGTTTATTCTCCTAAGGTGGTTGAGCTGCAAAAAAAAATCGCGAGATTATAACGCCATTTTTTTTCAATGCTACAGCCAATTGCCTGATCTGGATCATCAGGAACCCCGATAGAGTATAGACAGCCCAAAAAGGGTCATCGCATAAGGCGCTCGCAAACGTTTGCCTGCGCTGTTAGAATTGCCCCGCTTTATTCTTCAACCACCAACCCAAACCGCCGTGGGGACTTCGCAGTGACCGACAAAACCTCTCTCAGCTATAAAGACGCAGGCGTAGATATCGATGCCGGTAACGCATTGGTAGATCGCATTAAAGGTGTAGTAAAACAGACTCGCCGCCCTGAAGTCATGGGTGGACTGGGCGGTTTTGGTGCCCTCTGCGCATTGCCGCAAAAATACCGTGAACCCGTACTGGTTTCGGGCACCGACGGCGTTGGCACCAAGCTGCGTCTGGCGATGGATTTGAAACGCCACGATACTATCGGTATCGATCTGGTCGCGATGTGCGTCAACGATTTGATCGTTCAGGGTGCTGAACCGCTGTTCTTCCTCGATTACTACGCCACCGGCAAACTGGACGTCGATATCGCCGCCAGCGTGATAACCGGTATCGCCGAAGGCTGCAAGCAGTCTGGCTGTGCGTTAGTCGGGGGTGAAACCGCTGAAATGCCGGGTATGTATCACGGCGAAGATTATGACGTGGCAGGTTTTTGCGTCGGCGTGGTGGAAAAATCAGAAATTATCGACGGCAGCAAAGTCGCTGACGGCGACGTGCTGATCGGTCTTGCCGCCAGTGGCCCGCATTCCAACGGTTACTCCCTGGTACGCAAAATTCTCGAAGTCAGCAACACCAATCCGGAAACCACCGATCTGGCAGGTAAACCGCTTGCCGATCACCTGCTGGCACCGACCAAGATTTACGTGAAATCGATCCTGAACCTGATCGAAAACGTTGATGTCCACGGTATCGTGCATCTGACCGGTGGCGGCTTCTGGGAAAATATCCCACGCGTATTGCCGGATAACACTCAGGTCATCATCAACGAATCCAGCTGGCAGTGGCCGGATGTTTTCACCTGGTTGCAGACCACCGGTAACGTCAGCCGTCACGAAATGTACCGCACCTTTAACTGTGGCGTGGGCATGGTTGTGGCCCTTCCGGCTGAACTGGCCGATCAGGCGATTGCTTTACTCAATGACAATGGCGAGAAAGCGTGGAAAATTGGCTATGTTAAAGCCTCTGACTCCGCGGAACGCGTGGTAATTGAGTAATCGGGTAAATCAACTGACTGAAGACAGGTAGCGATATGAAAAGGATTGTGGTTCTGGTATCGGGCGAAGGCAGTAATCTTCAGGCCCTGATTGATGCCTGCCAGCAGGGACGAATTAATGCAGAAATCACCGCTGTCTTCAGCAATAAATCCGCCGCTTACGGTCTGGAACGTGCGCGACTGGCAGACATTGCCGCGCACGCGCTGGATGTCAAAGCTTACGAAGACCGCGCGGCGTTTGATGTCGCACTGGCCGATGCTATCGATGAATACCAGCCGGACCTGGTCGTGCTGGCGGGGTACATGCGTATCCTTACTGCCGACTTCGTTCAGCGCTTTGCCGGGCGCATGATCAACATCCACCCTTCCCTGCTGCCGAAATATCCGGGTTTACACACTCACCGTCAGGCGATTGAAAATCAGGATACGGAACACGGCACGTCGGTGCATTTTGTGACGGAGCAGCTCGACGGCGGCCCGGTGATTTTGCAGGCCAAAGTGCCGGTATTTAGCGATGACAGCGAGGATGATTTGGTGGCCCGCGTACAAACGCAGGAGCACAATATCTATCCGCTGGTGGTCAGCTGGTTCGTTGAAGGCCGTTTATCCCTGAAAAACGATCTGGCATTGCTGGATAACAATCCACTACCTGATCAGGGTTACGCAGCGGATTAACCTGCTTAAACGCGATGATTTCACTATAAACCGGCTTCGTGCCGGTTTTTTATTTCCTGTCATTTGACACTTGTTTACAGTTCAGCCGATATAATGGCGTTCCCGGCGCACGTTTAAACGTCGTTTGTGCGCCGACCTTCATCTGGAACACGGTTGTTTCAGATTTCATTTCCAAGAAGGTTACCTCAGGTAAAACGGCTTTATTTTTTGAGGAACACCCCATGTTTAGCAATAACAGCGTCAGATTACGTCCCCTGGAAAAGGATGACCTGTCGTTTGTTCACCGTCTTGATAATAACGCCAGCATCATGCGTTATTGGTTTGAAGAGCCTTATGAGGCATTTGTCGAACTGACCGATCTGTATAACAAACATATCCATGACCAAAGCGAACGCCGCTTTATTATCGAATTCCAGGGCGGGCCGGTCGGCCTTGTCGAGTTGGTGGAAATTAATCATATTCACCGCCGTGCGGAATTCCAGATAATCATTGACCCACAGCATCAGGGCAAAGGATTTGCAGGCGACGCCGTGCGTCTGGCGATGGATTATGCCTTCTCGGTGCTTAACCTCTACAAACTCTATTTAATCGTCGATAAAGAAAATAAAAAGGCGATCCACATCTACAGCAAACTAGGGTTTGAGCTGGAAGGCGAACTGAAACAGGAATTTTTTGTGAACGGGGAATATCGCAGCGCCATTCGCATGTGTATTTTCCAGCCGCAGTTCCTGGCCAAATACAAAACCAAACCGGTACAGATCAAACCGGAAGCCGTAATTGGTGCCAGCGCGGTCTGATTTAATTCATACAGTCCGGGTCAATTTTCTGCTGGTGTAGGGCGTGAATGTCCTTCACCGGTAAGACTTTTCCTGCATATCTCCTGCGTTTTCCCCTCTTTTATTTCATCTGATAAAACTCTCCCTGTTATGTTGGACTTTCCTGTCAATCTTTCGCAATATTGTTAGTAGACACTAGGCCCCTCACACAAAAGGCTTCCTGTTACGTTGACCGTTGGAAAAGCGAACAGCACGAAGATGATGGTGAGCTAAATTGCGGTGTTTTCAGGCGGATTTCGCCTGTATGGGCCAGGTTGCACGCTAAACGAACGGAGTGAAAATGGGTCAGGAAAAGCTTTATATCGAGAAAGAACTAAGCTGGCTGTCCTTCAATGAACGCGTTTTGCAGGAAGCAGCGGACAAAAGTAATCCCCTGATCGAACGGATGCGGTTTTTAGGCATTTATTCCAATAACCTTGATGAGTTTTACAAAGTCCGCTTTGCCGACTTAAAACGACGGATCCTCATCAGTGAAGAACAGGGTTTTCTCGGCGCATCGCGGCATTTGCTGAAAAAGATTCAGGCGAAAGTCCTGCGGATCGATCAGGAGTTCGACAGCCTTTATAACGACCTGTTACTGGAGATGGCGCGTAATCAGATCTTCCTGATTAACGAGCGTCAGGTGTCAGAAAATCAGCAGCTCTGGCTGCGTCAGTATTTCAAACATCACCTGCGCCAGCACATCACGCCGATCCTCATTAATCACGACACCAATCTGGTGCAGTTCCTTAAAGACGATTACACCTATCTGGCGGTCGAAATTATCCGCGGCGATGAGATCCATTATGCGCTGTTGGAAATCCCGTCAGACAAAGTACCGCGTTTTGTGAATCTGCCGCCGGAAGCGCCTCGTCGCCGCAAGCCGATGATCCTGCTTGATAACATTCTGCGTTATTGCCTCGACGACATTTTCAAAGGCTTCTTTGATTACGATACGCTGAACGCTTATTCGATGAAAATGACCCGTGATGCCGAATACGATCTGGTCACGGAAATGGAATCGAGCCTGCTGGAGCTGATGTCTTCGAGCCTGAAACAGCGACTGACCGCAGAGCCGGTGCGGTTTGTTTATCAGCGCGATATGCCTAATGAAATGGTGGAATTACTGCGCGGTAAGCTCGGGATCTCCAACTACGATTCGGTGATAGCCGGTGGCCGTTACCACAACTTTAAAGATTTCATCGGCTTCCCGAATGTCGGTAAAGCCAATCTGGTGAACCGTCCCCTGCCCCGCCTGCGTCATTTGTGGTTCGATAAATTCCGCAACGGCTTTGCCGCCATCCGCGAGCAGGACGTGTTGCTGTATTATCCGTATCACACCTTCGAGCACGTGCTTGAGCTGCTGCGTCAGGCATCGTTCGATCCGAACGTGCTGTCGATCAAAATCAATATCTACCGTGTCGCCAAAGACTCGCGGATTATCGAATCGATGATCCACGCAGCGCACAACGGCAAGAAAGTGACCGTGGTGGTTGAGCTGCAGGCGCGTTTCGACGAAGAGGCGAATATTCACTGGGCGAAACGTCTGACTGAAGCCGGTGTACACGTTATTTTCTCTGCGCCCGGCCTGAAAATTCACGCAAAACTCTTTCTTATTTCCCGCCGCGAAGGCGACGAAATTGTCCGCTATGCTCATATTGGGACCGGGAACTTTAACGAAAAAACTGCCCGTCTTTACACCGACTATTCGTTGCTCACCGCCGATGCGCGCATCACCAACGAAGTCCGCAGGGTGTTTAACTTCATCGAGAACCCTTACCGCCCGGTCTCATTCGAGCATCTGATGGTGTCGCCGCAAAACTCGCGCGACATGCTTTACCGTCTGATCGACCGTGAAATCGCTAACGTTCAGGCCGGTGGAACCGGTGGCATTACGCTGAAAATCAACAACCTGGTGGATAAAGGGCTGATCGACCGTCTTTACGTGGCGTCCAACGTTGGGGTAAAAATCCGTCTGCTGATCCGCGGTATGTGTTCACTGGTGCCCAATCTGCCGGGATTCAGCGAAAACATTCAGGTCACCAGCATCATTGACCGTTATCTCGAGCATGATCGCGTATACGTGTTCGAAAACGGCGGCGATGCCAAAGTCTTCCTGTCGTCCGCCGACTGGATGACGCGCAATATCGATTACCGTATCGAAGTGGCGGTGGCGCTGCTCGATCCGCGTCTCAAACAGCGCGTGCTGGACATTCTGGAGTTGCTGTTTAATGACACAGTCAAAGCCAGAGTGATTGATAAAGAACTGAGCAACCGGTATGTTCCACGCGGAAATCGCCGCAAAGTCCGTGCGCAACTGGCGATTTACGAATATTTGAAAGATCTGGAACAACAGAGTCAGCAAGCCTGAACCCCCTGGAGCGTTACACGATTATGCCCCTTAAAAACAGCTCATTGAGTGCCAAGCCACAGGAAATTGCGGCGATTGATCTTGGATCGAACAGTTTCCACATGGTGATTGCGCGCGTCGTCAACGGCGCCTTGCAGGTGTTAGGCCGCCTGAAGCAGCGCGTTCATCTGGCTGACGGCCTCGACAGTAAAAATGTGCTCAGTGAAGAAGCCATTCAACGCGGGCTGGATTGCCTGGCTTTGTTTGCCGAACGCCTGCAAGGCTTTCCGGATAACAACGTCACTATCGTCGGGACGCATACTCTGCGTCAGGCGGTGAATGCTGAGGAATTCCTCAAGCGTGCCGCAGAAGTCATCCCCTACCCGATCGAAATCATCTCCGGTCAGGAAGAGGCGCGTCTGATTTTCATGGGCGTGGAGCATACGCAACCGGAAAAAGGTCGCAAACTGGTCGTTGATATCGGGGGCGGATCTACGGAACTGGTCATCGGCGAAGACTTCGAGCCGTTGCTTGCCGAAAGCCGCCGCATGGGCTGCGTCAGCTTTGCGCAGATGTTTTTCCCGAACGGGGAAATCAGCCGCAGCAATTTCAAACGTGCACAGCTCGCCGCCGCACAAAAGCTGGAAACGCTGGCGTGGCAGTACCGTCTGCAAGGCTGGCAATATGCGCTCGGTGCCTCCGGCAGCATCAAAGCCGCCCATGAAGTGCTGGTCGAAATGGGCGAGAAAGATGGCCTCATCACGCCGGAACGTCTGGAAATGCTCACCGAAGCGGTGCTGGATTTTAAGAGTTTCGATGCGCTGGATTTACCGGGGCTGTCGGAAGATCGTCAGTCGGTATTTGTGCCGGGCCTGGCTATTTTGCGCGGCGTGTTTGATGCGCTGGCGGTTAAAGAACTTCGTCTTTCCGACGGTGCGTTGCGCGAAGGCGTGCTGTACGAAATGGAAGGCCGTTTCCGTCATCAGGATATCCGTACCCGTACCGCGAAAAGTCTGGCCGAACACTACAATATCGACCGGGAACAGGCGCGCCGCGTGCTGGAAACCACCGAGCAGCTATACAGCCAGTGGCTGGCGCAAAACACCAAGCTGGTTCAGCCACAGCTGGAGTCGCTGCTGAAATTCAGTGCCATGTTGCATGAAGTGGGCCTGAGCATTAACCACACCGGCATGCACCGCCACTCTTCTTACATCCTGCAAAACACCAATCTGCCGGGGTTTAATCAGGAACAACAAACGTTGCTGGCGACTATCGTGCGTTTTCATCGTAAAGCAATCAAACTCGAAGAGCTGCCGCGCCTCAACCTGTTCAAGAAGAAGCATTACATTCCTCTGATCCAGTTATTGCGCCTCGGTGCTTTACTCAATAACCAGCGCCAGTCCACCACCACACCGGAATCCCTGCGGTTATCGACGGATGATAATCACTGGACGCTGCGCTTCCCTGCGGGTTATCTGGCGCAGAATAACCTGGTTCAGCTCGATTTTGAGCGCGAGCAAAGTTACTGGGATGACGTGACCGGCTGGAAACTGATGCTGGAAGAAGAAGACGCCGAAGCGAAAGAAAGCTAAGCGGTTTTGCGTCATGCAATGACGTTGGATGGCCAAACAAAAAGCCCTCAGGCACGTTGTGCACTGAGGGCTTTTTCGTAAGTACTATATCTGCGTGTCAGGCTTGTGGCACGTCCAGCAGCGTCGATAAAAGTTGCGGTTTTCCGACCAGATAACCCTGCATATAATCCACGCCCAGCGCGTGCAGTGCCGCTTTCTGCTCTTCGGTTTCCACATATTCCGCCACAATCGCCAGATGCTTCATCCGCGCCACCTGGCAAATCGACTGCACGATGTAGCTATCCAGCGAATCTGTCAGCATGTTGCGCACAAAGCTACCGTCAATCTTAAGGATATCGGCCTCAATCGCTTTCAGGCGGCCATAGCTGGCGTAGCCCGTCCCGAAGTCATCTATAGCGATACGGCAACCGTAGTGGCGCAGCTCACGCATGGCGTAGTCCGCGTACTTCACGTCCTGCAATAAGTGCGACTCGGTGACTTCCAGCACGATCTGGAAGGGTTCCACCTCGAACTCCTTCATCAGCGCTTTGAAATCGCGGGTGAACGTCGGGCGGCACAGGGTTGATGGCGTAAAGTTGACGGCAAAACGCAGGCTCGGCAGCCGCACGCGGTTCTGGCTGATAAACATCAGCGCGTGCCTGAGCACCCACATATCCATCTGATACGACAGACCAAATTCGTGCACCACTGGCAGGAATTTATCTGGCATGATCAGCGCTTTATCTGAACCTTCCGACATGCGCAGCAGAATTTCATGATAGCTGTCTCCGCGCACGCCCAGGATCGGTTGTGCCATCAGTACAAATCGGTCGTCATCCAGCGCGCGCTGGATTTTATGCAGCATATCGACTTTGTCTCTGATTTCAGTCTGCACCTGGCTGTGATCGCTTTTATTCGATTCCGGCTTTCCGGTGGTCAGCGACATTTCGGCAATCCCGCTCAGTTCACCCAGCAAAATCGGCAGATGTTCGACCGGCGAATAGACCGTGCAGTAAGACAAGCCGATATTCGGATGCAGCGGTAAACCGTTCCAGATCAGCCGAAAATCTTCAACGTACTCATACAGCTTAATAAGTTTTTCGTCGACATTGTCACAGTTCAGCCGCAGAACCAGATCGTAGCCTGGCAGGTGATAGACTTTTTCACCGGGCTGTAAGTAAGGCTTCAGCCCCATTGCCAGCTGCCGTTTGAACTGGATACGCAGCTGCATTCCGTAATTACGGCTCAGCACATCCATATCCGAAACACGTACAAAGCACAGCAGCGAGCGCGGATATACCGCCAAATCCCGGTTAAAAGCTCGCAGATTAGGCAGACCAAATACCGGATCCTGCAGCGCTGCCGCTCTGAATTTTTTCATCAGCAGCCGCTGGCGTGAAGAAATCACCGCCATCAGCAACAGCGTGAAGGTATAAACCAGCATCAGGGCGGAGACAAAAACCAGATTATGAATAAAGTTTTGCTCAGAGATAAAGCCCTGATAGTTATGAAACAGAATGGTGAGGATAACGGTCCACACGATGCTGATGAAGTAATAGCCGTAACGCAGTGCGCCGAACAGCAGCACCGGGAACAACAGCGTGAGCGTATAATCACTGAGCAAAATTTTCATGAAAGGCTCGCTCAGCCCCTCGATGCACAGCAACCCTACCATCGTACACAGAAGCGTAAACCACACCACGATTTCCAAAGACTTCACGCTCGGTGCGCACTGCTTACGCAACATCATGCGTAACACGCGCCAGTAACGTGGCTGCCGCAGAATGCGGATCACCAGATAAATCAGATGCGAGTTAAGCAGGATCCCCAGAATCATGGACTGAAGATTAATCAGCGTACGCAGCGTCATGAATTCGCGGGTCGCCATGCCCAGATACTGCGGCAGCAGACCACTTTCCACTACGATTTGCAGCACAATAATGAAGAAGAACGTCAGGAAAATCAGCAGCCAGCCGACGCGTACCCACGGCTGACTCATCAATCCGAGCGGCGCGGACCAGCGGCTTCCCGCCTGCCAGCGATATCCCAGCCAGGCAAGAAACA
Source organism: Rahnella inusitata (assembly GCF_003263515.1). Classification (GTDB taxonomy): domain Bacteria; phylum Pseudomonadota; class Gammaproteobacteria; order Enterobacterales; family Enterobacteriaceae; genus Rahnella; species Rahnella inusitata. The sequence continues at coordinate 30,764 of NZ_JYDE01000034.1, forward strand.
GTGACGTGAAGTAAATCACCGTCATCAGCGTGCCCATTTCCACACCCACGCGCAGGTAATAGCGCAGGAACAGTGCCAGCACGATGCCGGGGAATGCCGCCCAGTCAAAGACCATCAGCAGCGCCACGCAGGTCGCGAGCGGCATATAAATCAGATATGTGCGACCTTCCGGCAACGTAATGATCGGAGAGAGCCAGGAGGTGATGGGGATCAGCACCATCGCGCAGAAGATCGGAAGTCCCCACCATTTATGGCGCAGTGCATTCCAGGAAAAGAATTTTTGCATCGGGTCCATCGTCAGTTTTGCGGATATGAGTCATGCCGCAGTAAAGGTATCAGGATGAAACGGGCATCATGAAATCGTCGGGCGACAATGACGACAGGCTCCGCATTCAATTATCGTCATAAAAATGTCATTTCACAGAAACCAGCAGGAAAAAAGAAAAACAGCGGAGGTCGGTGTCATAAATCCAAAATAGAGCTGAATTCTAATCGGCTTTATATTAATGCTCTTGATACTGATCAATAAACACATTCTTCAAATTTTTGACTAAAAAGACCTTAAACAATTTCTCACGTGATTAACAAATTAACAAATACATTCAAAACAATGAGATTAACTTTAAACATATAGATTGTCTGAATGGTAATGTCATCCCGCGACTTCACTTATCCGTGAAAATAAACCGCACTTTTTGCTTTTTGCCTTTATCTGGAGAGTCGTTTAGTTGTGCGTTATATTGTAACCGTTATCATTTACATCTTTTATCACTGCCACCGGAGCAAAAATCCCCTTAACGGACTTTACTATGTCTCGAAAATCCAACATCAAGTTGATGACGAAAATTGTGTTGTCGATAAGCTTTATTATTTTGTTCGGACGTCTGGTCTACTCCGCTGTCGGCGCGTATTCGCATCATCAGAATCAAAAGCAAACTCAACGCGAAGCGCAGACCGAAGCACGTCCTGAACACACTGATACGACGAAATCCATACCGGCGCCCTGAAGGCCTGCCGGACGTAAAAAAGAGAAAGGACCCTGAATGTCTGCCGAAAAACCAAAGAATTACGGCCAAAAGCTGGCGGAAAGTCGCCGCCGGATCCTCGATCTGCTGCTCAACACCGATGAACTCGCCGACAGTATTCTCGGGGAAGAGATTGAGGTTGATGACGCCACGCGCGCACAACTCATGGACTACACCGCAGAACTCAGCGCGCGGGTACAAAAACTCCACGCAGCCGACGTCGCCGACGTACTGGAAGCGTTACCGATCCGCGAACGTCTGGCGCTGTGGCGGCTGGTCGAACCGGCCGCGCGCGGTAAAGCGCTGGTCGAGGTCTCAGAAACCGTCTGGGATAGCCTGATCGAAGAAATGAGCGACAAAGAACTGCTGAAAACCATGTCGCTGCTCGACGTGGACGATCAGGTATATCTGGCGGAATACCTGCCGCGTGATCTGACAGGCCGCGTACTCACGTCGCTGGAACCGAAGCAGCGGGAAAAAGTCCGCGAAGTCATGAAGTTCAACAAAGAATGCGTGGGCCGTATCATGGATTTCGAGCTGATGACCGTCCGCCCGGACGTCACTCTCGCGACCGTACAGCGCTTTCTGCGTTTGCAAAAAAGTATTCCACAGGCCAGTGACAAGTTGTTTATTACCGATCGCAAAAATACCCTGCTCGGCGAACTGCCGCTGACCGCGATTTTGCTCAACCCGCCGGAGACGAAAGTCGCCGACGTGATGATTACCGATCTCACCAGCTTTGAGCCGGAAGACAAAGCAGAAGATGCCGCCAGCGCGTTCGAACGTTATGACCTGATTACCGCACCGGTAGTGGATAAAAAAGGCAAGCTGATGGGGCGCCTGACGGTGGAAGAGATCGTCGACTTCGTCAACAACGATACCGACAGCAATCTGCGCCGCATGGGGGGTCTGAGCCCGGAAGAGGATGTGTTTTCTCCGGTCGGCAAAGCGGTCCGTAACCGCTGGGCGTGGCTGGCGATCAATCTTTGTACCGCTTTTATTGCGTCGCGCGTTATCGGCTTATTCGAACATACGATTTCGCAGCTGGTCGCGCTGGCCGCACTGATGCCGATTGTCGCCGGGATTGGTGGTAACACCGGTAATCAGACCATCACGATGATCGTGCGCGGTTTGGCGCTGCACCATGTGCAGGTAGGAAACCTGAAATTTCTGATGTTCAGGGAGCTCGGCGTGGCGCTGATCAACGGTTTAGTCTGGGGCGGCCTGATGGGTATCGTCACCTGGCTGCTGTACGGCGACTGGGAGATGGGTGCTGTGATGACGCTGGCGATGATCCTAAATCTGCTGCTGGCTGCCCTGATGGGTGTGATTATTCCGTTAACCATGGTGCGCATCGGCCGCGATCCGGCTATCGGTTCAAGCGTGATGATTACCGCGCTGACTGACACCGGTGGCTTCTTTATTTTCCTCGGCCTCGCCACAATCTTCCTGATCTGATGACGGTCTTCCGGCCTGCGGGCCGGTAATTTCCCCTTTTCGCAAAACAATCACAACAACAGCCCTGAAAACCTCGTTTTATTTCTGTAACGGATTATTCGTTATCGCCGAAAGAGTGATGTAGAATTCATACTAATAATCCTAAAATAATAATCATTCACACCGACACAACGTGAATCGGCTGAACAGGCCTTATCTCCAGTGAGCCGGTGATAAATAACAGCAAAAACAAGCGTCAATGTTACTGCCTGCTGCTCATTGCCAGTCAGAAAAAGGTTTTCACCGTGGAAAAAAGTAAACCGACCGCTTTCCTTGTGGAAAAGGTCAACTGGAAAGTGCCTCTCCTGACTGGCATTGCCATTTGTCTGCTGGCTCTGGCGTGTCTGAATATTGTCCAAAAAACCGCCAGTCTGGCAGGATTATGGTTACCCACGGCGTTTCTGATACCCGTGCTGTTCCATCACCGCTATCTGGACTGGATCCCGCTGCTTTGCGCCGCGGCGTTAGGTATTGCTGCCGCGCATTCCCTGATGGGATCGCACATCCTCGGTTATCTGCCCTACACCCTCAACAATCTGATTGAGGCGACGCTGTGCGCCCTGCTGCTGCGTCGGGCGTTGCCGCAACAAGATCCCCTTTCCGGCCTGAGTCACTGGGTGAAGTTTTTGGTCATTGCGGTGATTTTCTGTCCGCTGGTCAGCTCAGTGATCATGATGATGTTCATTCTGCACATCCATACCTCGGCGCAATTACAGGAGCGTTTTGCCACCTGGTTTATGTCCGAAGCGGTGGCAATCCTCGCGCTGACCCCGCTGGGGCTTATCTACCAGCGGGGTTATCTCACGCAAATTCTGACTTCCCGCCGCCTGATTGAATTGCTGGTCACGCTGATTGTGACGCTGACGCTCGGTTTTATGGCGCTCAAATGGCTGCCTTACACCTTCGCGTTTATCACCATTCCTTTGCTTTGGGCTGCCATTCGTTTGCCGCGCATCGAGGCATTTATCATTTTCCTGTCGATGACGCTGATGATTGCCCTGCTGCAAACCAGCGGCATTATTACCGTCCAGCCTCATGCTATTCAGATCCCACAAGGGCTGATCTTCCTGCCGCTGTTACTGATTCTGCTGCCCGCGAATGCGATGGCAATGGCGATGCACGCCCTGCGCACCGAGAAATCTCACATCACCCAGAGCGAAAACCGTTTTCGTAACGCGATGGAGTATTCGGCGATTGGCATGGCGTTGGTCTCGCCGCAGGGCAAATGGCTGCAGGCGAACAAATCACTGTGCAAGCTCCTGGGCTATGACGCGGAATACCTGAAAACGCTGTCGTTTCAGGACATCACCCATCCTGAAGATTTAGGTAAAGATCTCGCCTTGCTCCAGCAGCTGTTAGACGATGATATTCAGAGCTATAACATGGAGAAGCGCTACCTGTGCCGCAGCGGCGAAATGGTTTGGGTGCTGCTGGCGGTTTCACTGGTGCGAGATGAGAACCAAAATCCGCTCTATTTCATCTCTCAGATTGAAGATATCACCGAGCTGAAACACACCGAAATCACCAATAAGCGGCTGTCCGAAGCATTGCATGAAGAGAAAGAGCTGCTGCACATCACGCTGAACTCTATCAACGAAGCCGTGATTTCGACTGACCGCGATCTGAATATCACCTTTATGAATCCGGTGGCTGAGAAGATGACCGGCTGGAAAGAGGCGCAGGCGCAGGGGCAGCCGGTTGGCCGGATTGTGCATATCACTAAAGGGCCAGACGGGCCGTTGCTCGACAATTTGCAACAGTTCGATATCAGAGAAAATCTGCACTCGTCCGTTGAACAATCGTTAGTTTTACACGGCCACAGCACAGGCCTGTTTGACGTCCAGCTGGCGGTTTCACCGTTGCGTACGCTGAAAGATGAGCCGATCGGCATCGTGCTGGTCTTGCAGGACGTCAGTAAATCCCGTGAGCTGATGCGCAAACTCAGCTACAGCGCCTCGCATGATTTACTCACTGGTTTAGCCAACCGCGGCAGTTTCGAAAAAAGCCTGAAAAAAGCACTCAGCCTGACGGCAGTACAGCATCAGGCGCACAGTCTGGCGTTTATCGATCTCGACCGTTTCAAGGCAATAAACGATACTGCGGGGCACGCGGCTGGCGACGCATTACTGCGTCAAATCAGTACGCTGATGCAGGATCACATTCGCAACAGCGATCGTCTGGCGCGGCTGGGCGGCGATGAATTTGCGCTGATCCTGTTGGATTGTCCGCTGGATCAGGGGCTGAACTCCCTTCAGCAGCTGGTGAATAAGATCAACGCGTTCCAGTTTGTCTGGGAAGACCAAATTTACCGCATCGGCGCCAGCGCCGGGCTGACGTTAATTAACAATGCCAATATCAGCGGCAGCGAGTACATGGCACAGGCCGATGTCGCCTGTTACACCGCCAAACACAACGGCCGCGGACGGGTCTTCACCTATGAGTCGCGGCAAAAACTGCAACTTTCCTCGCACACGGCGCTGTTCCGCCCCGAGGACATCACCCGTATTTTGAGTGAGAATCAGATAACCCTGCATTGCCGCGCGGCGTCGCCGCCTAAAACACCGCTGTCGGTGTGCTTCTATCAGATGTCTTTACAGCTGGCGATCCCCAACCAGATGGCGCAAACCGCCGAACTGTTCCTGCAGGCCGCCCATTTCTACGACATGATGCCGCAAGTGGACCACTGGCTGTTACGCCGTGTGCTGACCGATTACGGGCAGGGCATTGCCAATAAAGGCATTTGCGTGGCGATCCCTGTGTCGACGGAAGGCTTATTGCAGCCAACCTTGCGCGCTGATTTGCTGGGGATGCTCGATGAAACGCCGTTGCCGACGTCATCCATCAACCTGATGATTGACGACGCGGTCCTGTTAAAACACCCGGATTTACGGGTGTTTATTGCTGAAATACGTCGTCGCGGCTGCAAAATTGTGGTGCAGAACATTGGCAAGAACATGGTGGAATTTAACCAGCTGCCGGCTGATACGGTGGATTACGTACAGATCGACCCGAGTTTTATGGCACAAATCCATTACAACCAGATGCATGAAGTGCTGGTGACCATTTTGCACGGCAACACCCACCGGCTGAATGCTCAGACGCTGGCGGGACCGGCCGATATCACCGAGACACTGGAGAAATTGACCGGGATAGGCATCGATCTGGTTGGCGGCGATACCATCGCCCCGGAAACTTCGCTGGAAAAACTGCTCAACACCGGCTATTTCGGTATTCACTAAGGCGTGTCTGGCTGCCAGTCATTGTTGAACCATAAATGCAGCGTGGCGTAGGTGCGCCACGGTTGCCAGATTTCGGCATAGCGGGCGATTTTTCCCGGCGTCATGCCCGGAAAACGCTGTTTGATCAGATAATCCCCACCAAGGAAAACATCCGGCGCTGACCAGGCGCGCATCGCCACATAACTGGCGGTCCAACTGCCAATGCCGGGCATAGCCAGCAGCATTTTGATACTGTCCTGCGCATCGGTCATTTCATCGAGCGGTAACCGCCCTTCTTCCACCGCCTGCGCCAGCCCGATCAGACAGGCCGCGCGTTTCGCCTGCACGCCAATCCCGCGCAAATCATCCACCGTCAGTTGCCCGACAGTCGCCGGTGATGGGAAGAGATGCGTCAGTGCCGCAAACGGCGTACTCACCGGCTCGCCCCATCTCTGCGTCAGCCGCGTGGCCAGCGTCGCTGCCATTTTCACGCTAACCAGTTGCCCGAGGATCGCCCTGACCACCAGCTCAAAACGGTTCACACAGCCTGGCAATCTCAGCCCGATGGCATTTTCCGCCAGTGAACCTAGCCCGGCGGCGATTTGCTGCGGCTCTGCATCCAAATCCAGCAACCGTCGCACCTGCTGCGCAACGTTGTCCGCAACGGGTTCCAGCGACGGCGAAACCTGCAGCTCGACGCTGTGCTGCCCGGCTAAAGGCCGCAGCCTGATCCAGCCGGTCAGCCGTTCGCCGCTGTGCTTCACCGCCAGCGTGCGCTGGTAGAATTCGCCGTCCTGCTGCTCGACGCCCTGCAAAGCGCGCGCGCCAAGAAAGGCCGTCATCCACTGCCAGTCGTACGGTGGTTGATAGGTCAGAAGCATTGTAGTCACAGGACGATCCTTATAAAAATGGCCCCCAAACGGGAGCCATTGAGCGTAGCTGAAAAAACAGGGGAAGGACTACTTTCTGCGCCAGGTGGTGCCTGCCGCGCCATCTTCCAGAACGATACCCATTTCATTCAGACGGTCACGCGCTTTATCCGCCATGCCCCAATCCTTGCTGGCGCGGGCATCGTTACGCTGTTTGATCAACGCTTCGATTTCAGCCACTTCGTCGTCGTTATCCGCCTGCGCACCGGATTTGAGGAACTGCTCAGGATCCTGCTCCAGCAAGCCGAGCACGCCAGCCAGCTGACGCAGTTCTGCCGCCATGCCATTGGCCGCCGCCATATCTTCGGTTTTCAGGCGGTTGATATCACGCGCCATATCGAACAACACCGAATAGGCTTCCGGCGTGTTGAAATCGTCGTCCATCGCCGCACGGAAGCGGGCGACAAACGCCTCACCACCGGCCGGTGTCGCAGTGGCGTCGGTGCCTCGCAGTGCGGTGTACAGACGCTCCATCGAGGTACGCGCCAGTTTCAGGTTCTCTTCGCTGTAGTTCAGCTGGCTGCGGTAATGGCCGGACATCAGGAAGTAACGCACGCTTTCAGCATCGTAATATTTCAGCACGTCGCGCACGGTGAAGAAGTTATCCAACGATTTAGACATCTTCTCGCGGTCGATCATCACCATGCCGGAGTGCATCCACGTATTCACATACGGGCCGTCGTGTGCGCAGCTTGACTGAGCGATTTCGTTCTCATGGTGCGGGAACATCAGGTCAGAACCGCCGCCGTGGATATCAAAATGATCGCCCAGCTGTTTGCAGTTCATCGCCGAACATTCGATGTGCCAGCCCGGACGGCCTTCGCCCCACGGCGACGTCCAGCTCGGTTCACCCGGTTTGGACATTTTCCACAACACGAAGTCCATCGGATTACGTTTCACATTCGCTTCGACTTCCACGCGCGCGCCGGCCTGCAGCTGATCCAGATCCTGACGGGACAGCAAACCGTAGTCCGGATCGCTTTCGACCCAAAACATTACGTCGCCGTTCGACGCCACGTAAGCGTGGTCACGATCGATAAGCTTTTGCACGATTTCGATGATTTCATCAATGTGCTGTGTGGCACGCGGTTCAGAATCCGGCGGCAGAATGTTAAGTGCAGCGAAATCATTGTGCATTTCGGCGATCATACGATCAGTTAAGGCCGAGAAATGTTCGCCCTTCTCAGCCGCACGTTTGATGATCTTATCGTCGATATCGGTAATATTACGCACATATTTCAGGTCGTAGCCGAGGTAACGCAGGTAGCGCGATACCACGTCGAAAGACACAAAGGTGCGACCGTGGCCGATGTGACACAGGTCGTAAACAGTGATCCCACACACGTACATCCCGACTTTACCGGCATGAATTGGCTTGAATTCCTCTTTTTGGCGACTCAGGGTATTAAAAATCTTCAGCATCAGGCTATTCCGTGTGTTGGGCGTAGAAAATGATGGTTGTGCGCTTACGCGACACTCCGGCTCATAATATAACGAAAACGCCTTCACCGAAACGGCATAAGGCCGCCGGACGGGCTTTAGTCATCACAAACCGTCTGCTGACGGCAACTTTTGAGTTATGGTATAAGAAAAGGCTATAGTAGCGACTCTTACTAAGAGCACACATCAACATAAGCAGGATGATTAATATGGTCACTTTCCACACCAACCACGGCGACATCGTAGTAAAAACTTTTGCTGACAAAGCGCCCGTAACGGTTGAAAACTTCCTGAACTATTGCCGTAAAGGCTTCTATGACAACACGATTTTCCACCGTGTTATCGACGGTTTCATGATTCAGGGCGGCGGTTTTGAGCCAGGCATGAACCAGAAAAATACTGATGCTCAGATTAAAAACGAAGCAGACAACGGCCTTAAAAACACCAAAGGCACGCTGGCGATGGCACGTACCAACGATCCGCACTCTGCCACTGCACAGTTCTTCATCAACGTGACTGACAACGACTTCCTGAACCATAGCGGCAAAAACGCGCAAGGTTGGGGCTACTGCGTATTCGCAGAAGTGGTTGAAGGTCAGGACGTGGTTGATGCGATCAGAGCGGTCAAAACCGGTCGCAGCGGCATGCATCAGGACGTTCCAAAAGAAGATGTTGTGATCAAAAGCGTCACAGTCAGCGAATAATTAACGTCGGGATGACCACGTTTTTTATCGCAGATATTCATCTTTGCGCACAGGAACCGGCAATTACTGCCGGTTTTCTGCGTTTTCTGCGCGAAGATGCGCCGCAGGCCGACGCGCTGTACATTCTCGGGGATTTATTCGAAGCCTGGATTGGTGACGATGATCCTGAGCCGTTACACGCGCAAATCGCTGCGGCGTTAAACCAACTTCATCAGCAAGGCGTGCCCTGTTTCTTCATCCACGGCAACCGCGATTTTCTGCTCGGCAGACGTTTCGCGCGCGACAGCCTGATGACGCTGCTGCCGGAAAAGAAAGTCCTCGAACTTTATGGTCGCCGCGTGCTGATCCTGCACGGTGACACACTGTGTACCGATGATATCTCCTATCAGAACTTCCGCAAGAAAGTGCATAATCCGCTGATCCAAAAGCTGTTCCTGATGTTGCCGCTGAAATGGCGTCTTGGCATTGCCGCCAAAATGCGCGCCAACAGCAAAGCCTCGAATCAGGGAAAATCGCTGGCGATTATGGATGTGAATCCTCAGGCAGTGGTCAGCGAAATGCAGGCGGCAGGCGTTGAATGGATGATTCACGGCCACACTCATCGTCCCGCTGTCCACGACGTGCCGCTCGGTGAGAAAACCGGCCACCGCGTCGTGTTAGGCGCATGGCACGAAGAGGGATCGATGGTCAAAGTGACTGCCGAAAACGTGGAGCTGATCAGCTTCCCGTTTTAAGACTGCACACGGGTGTTCCGCTGTGAAAGCGGAACTGCTCATCAGGCGACAAAATTAATTCCGCTTCAATCCTCCCGAAAAACTCCACCCGTTCGCTGATATCCGTACCGGCATACTGCTCCGCAAGCGCCAGATAATCGGCGAAGTGCCGTGATTCCGAGCGCAAAAGCGACGTATAAAAACGCGACAACGTTTCATCCAGATGTGGTGCGATTTTAGCGAAACGCTCGCAGGAACGCGCCTCGATGTAGGCGCCGATAATCAGCCGGTCCACCAGAATGTTCAAATCGTCGTGATGCCGGGTGTGTTTGATCATTCCGCTGGCGTAGCGCGACGGCGAAAGCTGGGTGTAGGTGACATTCCGCTTTTGCATGATTTCCACCACCTGTTCGAAATGGTGCAACTCTTCACGCGCCAGCCGCGCTGCGCAAAATAATAATTCGGTACGATCGAGATATTTGGTCATCAGGCTCATCGCCGTGGCCGCCGCCTTCTTTTCACAGTTGGCGTGGTCAATCAGCATCACCGCCTGATTTTCCAGCGCAACATCCACCCACAAAGCCGGTGTTTCACAGTGCAGAAAATCATAAATCGGTGCCAGTAAAGCCTGCGTCATAAATCAGTTTCCCGTCGGGTAAGCTAAAAATAGTGTGGCTGGGATTATACAAATCTGCCGACAACTTCTCAGCAAAAAAGCACGGTTCTGCGGCGACGCAACCGTTTTCCTTGCTTCATGAGCGTGATATCATTTGCGCCCTCTCCGCCAGAACCTGTCCTCTGGCGATGCTTGCATAATCACAGGAGCTATACAGACATGTCATCCAACGTTACCCCGGCAAAAATCGCCATCGTTATGGGGTCTAAAAGTGACTGGGCGACCATGCAGTTCGCCGCCGAAGTGCTCACAACGCTGAATATTCCTTTCCATGTCGATATCGTCTCCGCTCACCGCACCCCGGACAAATTGTTCACCTTTGCAGAACAAGCTTCGGCCAACGGGTTTGATGTAATCATCGCAGGCGCAGGCGGCGCGGCGCATCTGCCGGGCATGCTGGCCGCGAAAACGCTGGTGCCGGTGCTGGGCGTACCGGTGCAAAGTGCTGCGCTGAGCGGCATCGACAGCCTGTATTCCATCGTACAAATGCCTCGCGGTATTCCGGTGGGTACGCTGGCAATCGGCAAAGCGGGCGCCGCAAACGCCGCCCTGCTGGCCGCACAAATTCTGGCGCTGCACGATACGCAAATCAGCAAAAATCTGGCCGCATGGCGTCAGGCGCAAACCGATGAAGTCCTGAATAACCCCGACCCGCGGGAGGAAGCATGAAACCGGTCTGCGTTCTCGGAAACGGTCAGTTAGGCAGAATGCTGCGTCAGGCGGGCGAACCGCTGGGGATCGCCGTCTATCCGGTAGGTCTGGATGCCGAGCCGGAAGCCGTGCCTTATCAGCAAAGCGTGATCACCGCTGAAATTGAACGCTGGCCTGAAACCGCGCTGACCCGCGAACTCGCGACGCACACGGCGTTCGTCAACCGCGATATTTTCCCACGTCTGGCCGATCGTCTGACGCAAAAGCAGCTGCTGGACCAGCTCGGGCTGGCCACCGCCCCCTGGCAGTTACTGGCCGATGAAGCCGAATGGCCGCAGATTTTCTCACAGCTCGGTGAACTGGCGATTGTAAAACGTCGCGTCGGCGGTTATGACGGTCGCGGCCAATGGCGTCTGCGTGCAGGCGAAGAAACGACATTGCCGAAAGACTGCTACGGCGAATGCATCGTCGAGCAGGGCATCAATTTTTCCGGCGAAGTGTCGCTGGTCGGGGCGCGCGGTCACGACGGTAAAACGGTCTTTTATCCGCTCACCCACAATTTGCATCAGGACGGTATTCTGCGCACCAGCGTGGCGCTGCCGGAGCCCGACGCCGCCCTGCAACAGCTGGCGGAAAGTATGCTGTCGGCAATCCTTAATGAACTCAATTATGTCGGCGTGATGGCGATGGAGTGTTTTGTGGTCAGCGAAGGTTTGTTGATCAACGAACTGGCCCCACGCGTACACAACAGCGGGCACTGGACGCAAAACGGCGCATCTTACAACCAGTTTGAAATGCACCTGCGGGCGATCCTCGGCCTGCCGCTGCCGAAACCTGTCGTCAGTACGCCGTCGGTGATGGTCAATCTGATTGGTACGGATGTCGCTACGCAGTGGCTCAGCCTGCCACTAGTGAACCTGCACTGGTACGAGAAAGAAGTACGCCCCGGACGTAAAGTCGGACACCTAAATCTCAACGACGCCAGTGCCAGCCTGCTGAAAGATAATCTGACCGCACTGATCCCGATGCTGCCGCAAGAGTATGCCAGCGGTATCGAATGGGCGATTGAGAAGCTTTGACGTTCCAGCACCCTGCCCTGCGAAGGGGAGGGTGCTTAAAAACTACGAATCGTATTGCCTGAACAACGCCCTTCCCCGCAGCAACCGCACACCCAGCCAGCCGCCACAGACCGAGAGCAGCAGCGCGCTGACTGCCGGCACAGCAATCCACATCAGGTAATTCGGCTCCCAGGGGAAATCGAACACTTTGCGCTGTAACAGCCATAATGCCGCCTCCGCCCCGATGGCTGCCGCGATACCGGCGACCAGCCCAAGTACCGCGAACTCACACCACAGCGTGCGATGCAGCATCTTTTTGCTGGCGCCGAGCGTGCGATAAACGATCAGCTCCTGACGGCGCTGGCGCATCCCAATCTGAATTTGTGCCAGCAACAGCAGGCCGCCACACAACATCACCAGAATCACCATCACTTCCAGCGCCCTGCTCACCTGCTGCAAAACCTGTCCAACCTGACGCAAAATCGAGCCGATATCCATCATGCTGACCGTCGGGAACTGGCGGTTGAACTGCGTGATCGTGCTGTCATCGCCGTGATAGCGGAAGCTGGTTAGCCAGCTTTGCGGCTGGCCGTCGAGCGCGCCCGGCGGGAAGATGAAGTAGAAGTTCGGTTTCAGACTGTCCCAGTCGACTTTGCGCAGACTGGTAATTTTGGCGCTGAAATCCTGTGTATCACCGTTGAAGGTCACGGTATCGCCGAGCTTCACGCCCAGACGCCCCGCCAGCCCTTCGTCGATCGACACTTCACCGGCTTTCGGTGGCCCGTTGCCTGCGACCAGCGGATTGTGATCCGGCAGGCCCTGCATCCACGTCAGGTTCAACTCACGGTTGACCGCCTCACCGGCCGCATCATCAGGTTTGATGATGTCAGTGGCAATCTGGTCGTTAATTTTGGTCAGACGCACACGCACGATCGGATAGAAGGTTTCCGGCTCGGCTTTATGCTGATGCAGGAAATCCGTCACCTGCGGGATTTGCTCTTTGGTGATGTTGAGCAGGAAATAATTCGGACTGTCAGGCGGCAGCTGTTGCTCCCAGCGGTCCAGCAAGTCTCCGCGCATCACCAGCAGCAAGGCCAGCAACATAAATGACATCGAGAACGCCGCCAGCTGGCTCAGCGTCACCCACGGCTGGCGCAGCAGACGATTCACAGCCAGACGCAGCGGTAGCTGGCGGAACGTCAGGCGGCGCAGTAATAACAGCGCGCCCCAGCCGATAATCCCCAGCAACAATGACAGCACCAGCACGCCCGCCAGCAGTGACCAGAGCAGCGAACTTCCGCCCATCAGCGCCGCCAGCAGACCGACGACCACCAGCACCATCACCGGCAGGAAATAGCGCAGCGGCCAGACGTTGGCGACCACGTCGTTACGCAACACGCGCAGCGGCTGAGTCGCCAGCAGCTGGCGGTATGGCCGGATGCCGATCAGAAACGAGATCACCACCATCGCGCCCATCGACCACACCCACGGCCAGACGCCAGCGGGCGGAAGCGCCGCGGGCAGAACCGGTGCCAGTACCTTCATCAGCCCTGCTTCAAACGCCAGCCCGACCAGACTGCCGCAAATGCCTGCCAACACCATCACGGCTATCCACTGGCCGATAATCAGTCGGCGCAGCGCCTTCTTCCCCGCGCCGAGCGTTTTGAGCACCGCCACCAGATCGTAACGGCTGCGGCAATAATGCCCCATCGATACGGCAATCGCGGCAATCGACAACATTAGCGTCAGCAATGCCGAGAGCGTGAGGAACTGCTGGGAACGTTGCAGAGATTTGCCCAGCGCGCCGTCAGAATCTTCCATGCCGGTCCAGCGCTGGTCGGGTTTCAGCAATCCTTTAATGGCGTCGCCGTAGCTCTGAATTGCCTCAGGCGTTCCGGCAAACATATAGCGATAGGTCAGCCGGCTGCCCGGCTGGACTGCGCCGGTTTTTGGCACATCTTCCAGATTCATGATGACGCGCGGAGCCGTCTGGAACGGATTAAAGCCCGAGTCCGGTTCCTGCACAATCACTCCGGCAATTTTCAGTGTGGAATCGCCGACGTCCAGATTGTCGCCCACTTTCACGTTCAGCAATGCCAGCAGACGCGGGGCAACCAGCACGGTGCCCGGTTCCGGTTTCAGCCCCGCCGGTTCAGTCTGTAATGCGCCGTACAAGGGGTAGGCCAGATCGGTGGCTTTCACCGACGCCAGTTGCGGTGTGTTCTCAGCGAAGGTCATGGTCATGAAAGAGAGCTGGCGGCTGACCTTCAGCCCCTGCTTTTCCGCGTCCTGCAACCAGGCTTCGGTGATGGGATGGGCCGATCGCAAAACGCGGTCACCGACGATAAACTCGCGGCTTTGCTGGCTCAGCCCTTTATCCATACGGTCACTGATACTGCCGAGCGCCAGCACGCAGGCCACCGCCAGCGTCAGTGCCAGCCAGACGATCAGCAACGAAGGCGAACGCCATTCACGCCAGAACCATCGCCAGATCATGCTTCCTCCCACAACTTACCGTCACGCAGACGCAGACGCCGCTGGCAGCGCGCGGCCAGTTGCTCGTCATGAGTGACCAGAATCAACGTGGTGGCCGCATCGCGGTTCAGCGAGAACAAGAGATCGACGATACGCTCACCGGTGGCGCGATCCAGATTGCCGGTTGGTTCATCGGCGAACAGTAATTTCGGCTTGCCGATAAACGCCCGCGCCAGCGCGACACGCTGCTGCTCGCCGCCGGAAAGTTGTGCCGGAAGATGATGCAAACGCCCGCCCAGCCCGAGACTTTCCAGCAACTGCACCGCCTGCTGACGGCTGTTGCTGTCACTTTCACCGCGCAGCAACGCCGGAAGCTGTACGTTTTCCAGCGCGTTCAGCGTCGGCACCAGCATGAAGGACTGAAACACAAAGCCGACATTTTTCGCCCGTAGCGCGGCGCGGCCTTCTTCGTTAAGCGAACGGAGAGATTTGCCGAGCAGCACCACGTCGCCGCTGGTGCCGTCGTCCAGCCCGGCGAGAATTCCCAGTAACGTGGATTTGCCGGAACCGGACTCGCCGATCAGCGCAATTGTCTGCGCCGGTTTGACAACCAGCTCCACACCGGACAGGATGGTTAGCTGTCCTTCACCCTGACCGACGTGCTTATTAAGATGATGAACTTCAAGAACGTTTTCCGCTGGCATCTCCCCTTCCTTATGTTGTTAGGATTATTGAGTTTTCGCGCCGTTGCTGCTGATAACTTGCTGATTATTGGCGACAGTTTAAGTGCTGTCTATCGCCTTCCGGTAGCCGAATCCTGGCCGTCACTGCTGAATAACAAATGGCAAAAAGAGGGGAATAAACCCACCATTATTAACGCCAGCATCAGCGGCGATACCGCCGAACAAGGGCTGGCGCGACTGTCTGCGCTGCTGCAACAACATCACCCGCGCTGGGTGCTGATTGAACTGGGCGCCAACGACGGGTTGCGGGGATTCCCGCCACAAACTATTTCCCAAACGCTGACGCAGATTATCAGCCAGATAAAGCAGGCCGATGCCCAACCGCTGCTGATGCAAATTCGCCTGCCGCCAAACTATGGCCGCCGCTACGGTGATGCGTTCTACGCCATCTATCCCGCGCTGGCGAAGCAGGAAAATGTGCCGCTGGTGCCGTTCTTTATGGAACAGGTCGCCGCGAAGCCGGAATGGATGCAGGACGACGGTTTACATCCTGCGCTGGCCGCTCAGCCGTTTATCGCCGACTGGATGGCTGAGAAACTCGCCCCGCTGCTGAGCAATTAGGTTTAAAATACGATAAATAAAATAATACCGGGACGTGAGTAAAACCAAGACGTTACCTTTTTCACCCGACTCCCTAGTAAATCACAGCTATAAAAAATAGGGACACCTCACAGGTAAAGTTATGCAAAAAGCAGTATTAATCACCGGTTGTTCGAGCGGTATCGGGCTGGTGGCGGCGCAGGATTTGCGCAGTCGTGGTTATCGGGTTCTGGCCGCATGCCGGAAAGCGCAGGATATTGACACACTGGAGCAGATGGGTTTTGAGACCGTACAGTTAGATCTCGATGATGAACACAGCGTTGCTCAGGCCGCTGCCGAAGTCATCGCGTTAACCGGCAACCGCCTGTATGGCCTGTTTAACAACGCCGGATATGGCGTTTACGGCCCGCTGAACAGTATCAGCCGGGCGCAGTTTGAGAAGCAGTTTTCCACCAACCTGTTCGGCACCCATCAGCTGACGCAGCTTTTGCTTCCCGCCATGTTGCCGCACGGCGAGGGGCGTATCATCCAGACAAGCTCAGTGATGGGGCTGATTACCACGCCGCGCCGTGGCGTTTATGCCGCGAGTAAATTCGCGCTGGAAGCCTGGTCCGATACGCTGCGCATGGAGTTGCATGGCACGGGCATTCAGGTCAGCCTTATTGAACCCGGTCCACTGAGCAGTAACTTCACCGCCAATGTGAATCAATCACAGGCCGACCAGCCGGTGGAAAATCCGGGGATCGCGCAACGTTTTACGCTCAAGCCGGAAGCAGTTTTGCCTAAACTGCACCATGCTTTAGAAAATCCGCGCGCACGCCTGCGTTATCCGGTCACGCTGGTCGCCCATGCACTGACCGTGCTGAAACGTCTTTTGCCAGGCCGCTTGCTGGATAAAATTTTACGTGGAAACAGTTAAGTAAAGTCTGATGGGGTTGAAGCCGCTAATGCCCGCCCCCATCTGTTTATTAATACTTTAAATTTACACACCCAAAAATAATTTGAGTTGCAGGAAGGCGGCAAGCGCATGAATCCACGGGAGCTTAGATAACTAAGTACCCAGGGTGAATGAACGCAGCCAACCCATTTGCAGCTCGAAGTATGAAGGGTAGCGAGAGAACGAATTCATGCTTGCACAACCTACTATTATCGATATCGACGAAACCAACCTGCAACAGGCGCTGGAGCAATCCATGTCTGTGCCGGTGATGTTCTACTTCTGGTCAGAACGCAGCCAGCACTGCCTGCAACTTGGGCCAATTCTCGACAGACTGGCCGCCGAATACGCCGGTCAGCTCATTCTGGCGAAGGTCGATTGCGATGTGCAGCAGATGATCGCCCAGCAGTTTGGTCTTCGTTCCATTCCTGCGGTTTACCTGTTTAAAGACGGGCAGCCGGTGGATGGTTTCCAGGGGCCGCAGCCGGAAGAAGTGATCCGCGAATTGCTGCAAAAAGTGCTGCCGAAAGAAGAAGAGCTGAAACTGGCTCAGGCGCAGGAACTGTTGCAGGAAGGCAACGTACAGGACGCGCTGCCGCTACTGAAAGACGCGTGGCAGCTGAGCAATCAGCGCAGCGATATCGGTCTGCTGCTGGCTGAAACACACATTCATCTGAACCGCATCGACGACGCCGAAACCGTGCTGGCGACCATTCCGTTGCAGGATAAAGATTCACGTTATCAGGGACTCATCGCTCAGATCGAACTGCTGAAACAAGCGGCGGATACCCCAGAGATTCAACAACTTCAGATGGAACTGTCAGGCGATCCGGATAACGCCGAGCTGGTGGTTAAACTCAGCCTGCAACTGCATCAGGTCGGGCGTAACGAAGAAGCGCTGGATTTGCTGATGGCGCCCCTGAAGAAAGATTTAGGCGCGGCCAACGGTGCTGCGCGTAAAACGCTGATGGATATTATGGCCGCTCTTGGCACCGGCGATGCGCTGGCCGCCAAATATCGCCGCCAGTTATATTCCCTGCTGTACTGATTCCTCAGAAAATAGCGAATTAATACTTCCTGCGCACACCGGCTTTCCCCTGCCGGTGTGCGTTTTCCGTCCCCTTTCCTCTGCCTTTTTCTCCTCTGAACTATCCTTTATTAATACGATGACTCGCGTAAGTGTGCGACAATTGACCTCGCGTATTACCCGTGGGTAAACGCACAGGGACTTGTTTTATCGGAATATTCCAGCCGGAATATTCAGGACACAGTTTTACAGGAGTTTCATACTATGTTTGACCTCATTCACATCCCAATCATCATTCTGATCGTACTGGCATTGCTGGTGGTTTACGCCGGGATCAAGATAGTGCCGCAAGGCTACCAGTGGACCGTCGAGCGCTTCGGCCGTTATACCAAAACCCTGATGCCGGGGCTGAACCTGGTTGTGCCTTTTGTTGACCGTATCGGTCGAAAAATCAATATGATGGAACAGGTGCTGGATATTCCTTCTCAGGAAATCATTTCCCGCGATAACGCCAATGTTGCCATTGATGCTGTCTGCTTTATTCAGGTCATCGACCCGGCACGCGCCGCATATGAAGTCAGCAATCTGGAGCAGGCCATCGTCAACCTGACCATGACCAACTTCCGTACCGTTCTGGGTTCGATGGAACTCGATGAGATGCTGTCACAACGCGACAATATCAACGCACGTTTGCTGCATATCGTCGATGAAGCCACTAATCCGTGGGGTGTAAAAATCACCCGTATCGAGATCCGTGACGTGCGTCCACCGGCTGAACTGATCTCAGCAATGAACGCGCAGATGAAAGCTGAACGTACCAAGCGTGCTGATATTCTTGAAGCGGAAGGCGTGCGTCAGTCGGCTATTCTGCGCGCTGAAGGTGAAAAGCAGTCGCAGATCCTCAAAGCAGAAGGTGAGCGTCAGTCGGCATTCTTACAAGCTGAAGCGCGTGAACGTGCAGCAGAAGCCGAAGCGCAGGCGACCAAAATGGTGTCTGAAGCCATCGCGGCAGGCAGTGTTCATGCCATCAACTACTTCGTGGCACAGAAATACACCGATGCACTGACCAAAATTGGCTCCGCCAATAACAGCAAAGTGATCATGATGCCGCTGGATGCCAGCAGCCTGATGGGCTCGATTGGTGGTATCGCTGAATTGCTGAAAGAAACCAAAGGCGGCAAATAATGCTGCAAAACCTGATGGCAACGCCGCATCTGTTCTGGCTGTCGCTCGGCGGCCTGTTACTGGCAGCTGAGCTCGTCGGGGCCAGCGGTTATTTGTTGTGGAGCGGTGTCGCTGCGGCGCTGGTGGGGTTAGTTACCTGGATCCTGCCGCTGCCGTGGGAATGGCAGGGTGCGGCGTTTGCCGGACTCACCATTATCGCCGCGTGGCTGTGGTGGAAGTGGCTGAATCAGCGCGTGGATAAAAACAGCGCCAACGCGTCGCTCAATCAGCGCGGCCAGCAGCTGGTGGGCACTTACGCCACCGTGATTGAGCCGCTGATGAATCACTTTACGCGGGTAAAAATCGGCGACAGCAGCTGGCGCGCTATCTGCACCTCGCCGTTAAACGTCGGTGACGAAGTCATTATCACCGGTGTGGAAGGCGCGACGCTGCGGGTGGAACCTCACTCCCGCGAATCCTGAGGGTGGTGACAACAGCCGCTGAGATTGTCGATGATCGGGCAGTTTGCGCCGTCATCTCCCGGACAGGACTGCGCCAGCGTCAGCAGACGCTGGCGCATCACTTTTAGCTCTTCAATGTGCCGCGCTATCTCCGCGGCCTTTTCCAGCGTGCGTGCTTTCACATCTGCACTGTGCCGCTCGGGATTATGGAACAGCGCCACCAGCTCCTGACACTCATCAAGCGTAAACCCGACCTGTCGCGCCTGACGCAGCAGCGTCAGCTCTTCAATGTGTTTTTGCGCGTAACTGCGATAGCCGTTTTCACTGCGCATCGGCGCAGTCACCAGCCCTTTCTCTTCATAAAAACGAATCGCCTTGCTGGTCAGCCCGGTTCTTTTCGCCACATCACTGATATTCATTTTGACTCCTTGACCTTCCCCTTGCTGGAAGGTTTATCCTCTATAACTAATGAAAGTTCACTATCGGGTCAAGACAAAAAGGAAATCATCATGACAACAACCGTTTTATCCCTGCAAGGTTTGTCCTGCGGACATTGTGTCGCTTCGACGCGTAAGGCGCTTGAAGCCGTTGAAGGCACCACAGCGGTGGAAGTGTCTCTCGACAAAGCTATCGTCAAAGGCGATGCCAGCAGCCAGAGTCTGATTGAGGCTGTGGTGAACGTGGGCTATGAGGCACAACTGCTGGAGGATCCATCCCCAAAATCTGAGCCGCTGACCGATAAGGCGACTGTTTTGCCGGAACCCCTGTCAGCGGCTGTGTCACCCGTTCCGGCAAAAGTTTCTGCCACCGATGACAGCGTGCAACTGCTGCTCAGCGGGATGAGCTGCGCCAGCTGCGTCAGTAAAGTACAGCGGGCGCTGGAGGGCGTGACCGGCGTCGAACGTGCGCGGGTTAATCTGGCCGAACGTAGCGCACTGGTCAGCGGCGACGCCGATCAGGCTGCGCTGATCGCTGCCGTTGAACGTGCCGGTTACGGCGCTGAAATTATTATTGATGAAACCAAACGTCGCGAGCGTCAGCAGCAAACCGCGCGCAGCAGCATGATCCGCTTCAGCTGGCAGGCCGCCGTTGGTCTGGCTGCGGGTATTCCGCTGATGCTCTGGGGTCTGCTCGGTGGCGAAATGATGGTCACTGCACAGAACCAGACCGGCTGGCTGATTGTCGGCGTTCTGACGCTGGCTGTCATGGTGGTCGCGGGCAGTCATTTCTATCGCAGCGCGTGGAAAAGCCTGATGCACGGGAGCGCCAACATGGACACGCTGGTGTCACTCGGTACCGGGGCGGCATGGGTATTTTCCTTCGCCGTCAGCCTGTGGCCGGACGCCTTCCCCATGCAGGCGCGGCATCTTTATTATGAAGCCAGCGTGATGATCATCGGCCTGATCAATCTCGGCCACGCGCTGGAACAACGCGGTCGCCAGCGGTCATCACAGGCTCTTGAACGTCTGCTGGATCTCACCCCGCCGACCGCACGTGTGGTTACAGATCAGGGCGAAAAATCCATCCCGCTGGCAAATGTTGAGCAAGGTATGACGCTGCGTCTGACTACCGGCGATCGTGTGCCGGTTGATGGCGAAATCCAGAGCGGCGAAGCCTGGATGGATGAGGCGATGCTGACCGGTGAACCTCTCCCGCTGCAAAAATCGCAGGGCGACAAAGTGCATGCCGGAACGCTGGTGAAAGACGGCAGTGTGCTGTTTCGCGCGGACGCCATCGGCAGCCAGACGACGCTTTCCCGCATCATCAAACTTGTGCGTGAAGCGCAAAGCAGCAAGCCGGAGATCGGTAAACTCGCGGACAGAATCTCTGCCGTGTTTGTACCTGCCGTGGTGCTATTCGCGCTGTTCAGCGGTGCCCTCTGGTACTTCTTCGGCCCACAGCCACAGCTGATGTACACGCTGGTTATTGTCACTACGGTGCTTATCATCGCCTGCCCTTGTGCGCTTGGGCTGGCCACGCCGATGTCAATTACCGCCGGTGTCGGGCGTGCGGCGGAGTTCGGCGTGCTGGTGCGTGATGCCGATGCGCTGCAAAAGGCCAGTACGCTCTCGACGCTGGTCTTTGACAAAACCGGGACGCTGACCGAAGGCCAGCCGAAAGTGACGGATATCCATACCTTTGGCGGCATCAGCGAATCCGAGGCGCTACGCTTTGCTGCCGCGCTGGAACAGGGCTCTCATCATCCGCTGGCGCAGGCCATTGTCGAAAAAGCGCAAGGCCAAACCCTTCCCGAAGTGCAAAACTTCCGCACGCTTGGCGGACTGGGTTTACGGGGTGACGTCGACGGCACAACGCTGCTGCTGGGGAATCAGGCGCTCATACAGGAAAATGGCGTGGATGCTCAGGCGGCTGATGGTTTGCTCAATGAGATGACGGAGCAAGGCGCGACACCGGTTCTGCTGGCAGTCGACGGGCAAATTGCGGCGCTGTTTGGCCTGCGCGATCCGCTGCGTGAAGACAGCATTGGGGCGTTACAGCGCCTGCATCAGCTCGGCTACCGGCTGGTGATGCTGACCGGTGACAATCCGCGCACCGCGCAGGCGATTGCGACGCAGGCAGGAATTGATACGGTGATTGCCGGTGTTCGGCCCGACGGAAAGGCTGATGCCATCAAAGCGTTACAGGCCAAAGGTCAGCAGGTGGCGATGATTGGCGACGGCATTAACGATGCACCCGCGCTGGCGCAGGCGGACGTTGGTATTGCAATGGGCGGTGGCAGCGATGTGGCAATTGAAACCGCTGCCATCACCCTGATGCGCCCGAGTCTGCACGGCGTCGCCGACGCACTGGCGATGTCGCAGGCCACGCTGCGCAACATGAAACAGAACCTGCTTGGGGCATTTATCTACAACGTGATTGGCATCCCTATCGCCGCCGGTGTGCTGTATCCGCTGACCGGCACCCTGCTCAGCCCGGTGATTGCCGGTGCGGCGATGGCGCTGTCTTCCATCACCGTGGTGGCAAACGCCAACCGCCTTTTACGATTCACGCCTAAAAAACAGGCCTAAAAAACAAGACGTTTCCTCTGTTCGCCCAACGTCTGACGCGATAGCATGGTCTCTCATTTTTCGGGAGACCATGCTATATGGCGCAGTTTTTTAAACAGACATTCCGCTGGCTACGCAGGCTGCTTCCCGTCGAGTATTCTTATCCCGCCATTGATATTCAGCTTCCCGGCCACCGCTCCCTGCATCTGGTCGGCAGCATTCATATGGGCACGCAGGATATGCAGCCGCTCCCCGAGCAGCTGTTACGCCGTATGCAAAAAGCCGATGCGCTGATTGTCGAAGCGGATATCAGTGGATCCGAATCCCCTTTCGAAATGTCCGGTGAGTTCCCGCCGCTGGCCGAACGGCTACCCGAAGCACAGTATCTGCACGTCGAAAAATTATGCGAAGAGCTGGGTGTGTCGATGTGGACGCTCAACCCGCTGCCGTCCTGGCAGGTCGCGCTGATGTTACAGGCGACGCAGGCACAGCGCCTCGGGTTACGTGGCAACTACGGCATTGATTATCAGCTGTTGCAGAATGCCAAACAGCAGAACATGCCGGTCATCGAACTGGAAGGGCCGCAGGAACAGTTTGCGCTCTTGCAGCAACTTCCCGACAACGGTCTGGGACTGTTGGAAGACACTCTGACGCACTGGCACACCAATGCCCGCTTGCTGCAAACCATGATCAGCTGGTGGCTGGATACCAAGCCGGTGACGGCATTAGATCAGTTACCGAATACCTTCAGCAGTGAGCTGTACGACGTGCTGATGAATCAGCGTAATCTGCGCTGGAAACAACAACTGTCGGATCTCCCGCCGGGAAATTATGTCGTCGCCGTTGGCGCGCTGCATTTGTACGGTGAAGGGAATTTGCCGGATTTGCTGGCGGATAAGAAGGTCTGACTAACAGATTACCCAAAATCAATCGGGCTGGATCAAGGCGGCGACGAAGAGAACTCCGGGAGCTTATAGCAGTCAGTGACCGGGGTGAACGCAGGCAGCCAACGCAGAGGCCGCCCGAAGGATGAAGAGGATGCGATCAAAAAAATGGCCGGGTTTTAAGGCCGGCCAGTCAAAGAGGAATTTCATTTTATTTTTATAGCTACAGTGCCAGCCCTTGCGGACGCGGCACCGGCGGGCACAGGGTAACAACCCGCGCTGGGTCTTGGCAATAACCATTCATTGAACTACTATTTCTCCCTCGCTTAATAATCATACTTTATTGTTTAATTTCATCGAATTGAACTGCCGACGATATTTCGAACAAAAAAGTAATCAGAGATGAAAGATCATGACCCCAGCGGTACTTCTTCTGGAAAAAAATAAAATCAGCTTCACTCTTCATCCGTATGAACACAGCAGCGACGAAACGAATTTTGGCGACGAAGCCGTGAAAAAGCTTGGGCTGGATGCGCGACAGGTCTACAAAACGTTGCTGGTTTCCCTCAACGGCGACGCCAGGAATCTGGCCGTTGCGGTGACGCCGGTAGCCTCGATGCTGGATCTGAAGAAAGTCGCAAAAGCCCTCGGCGCGAAAAAAGCCGACATGGCAGATCCGGCGATCGCCCAGCGCGTGACCGGCTATCTGGTTGGCGGTATCAGCCCTCTCGGGCAAAAAAAATTGCTGCCGACGGTGATCGACAGTCCGGCGCAGACGTTTTCCACCATTTATGTTTCAGGTGGTAAACGCGGGCTTGATATTGAACTGGCGGCAGGCGATCTTTGCCGCTTACTAAAAGGCCAGTTCGCTGAGATCGCTAAAGTCGACTGACAGCCCTGCCCCGATAATTTTAAGATGAAGGTTCACCTGCCATGACCGATAACACGGCAACGCCGGGAAGCCCGCAGAAAGACGCAGTCAAAAAGACTGCGTTTTCTATTCTGGCGGCGATCAGCGTTTCTCATCTGCTTAATGACATGATCCAGTCGCTGATCCTGGCGATTTATCCGTTGCTGCAAAATGAATTTGCGCTCAGTTTCACCCAGATAGGGATGATCACGCTGACGTACCAGATCACCGCGTCGCTCCTGCAACCTTTGATCGGTTATTACACCGACAAGCACCCGCAACCCTATTCGCTGCCAATCGGTATGGGCTTTACGCTCTCCGGCCTGCTACTGCTGGCGGCGGCACAGAGTTTCCCGGTCGTGCTGCTGGCGGCGGCGCTGGTAGGCACCGGTTCTTCGGTGTTTCACCCGGAATCGTCCCGCGTGGCGCGTATGGCCTCCGGCGGTCGCCACGGGCTGGCGCAATCGCTGTTTCAGGTGGGCGGTAACTTCGGCAGCTCACTCGGCCCGTTGCTCGCTGCGCTGATCATCGCGCCTTACGGCAAAGGCAACGTTGCGTGGTTTTCACTGGCGGCGTTGCTCGGCATTGTCGTGCTGTTGCAAATCAGCAAATGGTATCGCCAGCAAAATCAGATCGCCAAAAAACGCGGCCCGGTGAAAAATACGGTAACCGTACTCCCGCGCCGGACGGTGGCGATGTCGCTGGGTATTTTACTGGTGCTGGTGTTCTCGAAGTATTTCTATCTGACCAGTATCAGCAGCTATTACACCTTTTATCTGATCCACAAATTTGGCGTCTCGGTGCAAAGTGCACAGATCCACCTGTTTGTTTTCCTGTTTGCGGTCGCGGCAGGGACAATTATCGGCGGGCCGGTGGGTGATAAGATTGGGCGCAAATACGTCATTTGGGCGTCAATTCTCGGTGTCGCGCCATTTACGTTACTTTTGCCACACGCGAATCTTATGTGGACCAGCGTGCTGAGCGTGATTATCGGCGTAATTCTGGCCTCGGCCTTTTCAGCCATTCTGGTGTTTGCCCAGGAGCTGATGCCGGGGAAAGTCGGTATGGTATCCGGCCTGTTCTTCGGTCTGGCTTTTGGCATGGGCGGGCTGGGCGCTGCTGTGCTTGGCTATGTGGCGGATATCACCAGCATCGAGCTGGTGTATCAGATTTGTGCCTTCCTCCCGTTGCTCGGGATATTTACCGCCTTCCTGCCTAATTTAGAACGCAAAGACGCCTAATCTCCCGCCTTCTGCTGCCGATACTCAGAATATCGGCAGCATCCAATCCCCTCTCTACTTGAGTTCTGCCCGATAAAACCCATTTAAATCATCTGTTCAGATTTTTTTTGTTCTCTGCGGGGGATTTACTGCAAAAAAGGCCAAAATTCCTCAACGTGGAAATGATTTTTACCATAAACTTAGAAACAATCTGCAACATATCGCCCTGAGCATAACCAGAAGGAGTCTGAATGCATCATTCTACGCCCTTGATTACCACGATTGTCGGTGGCCTGGTACTGGCCTTTATTTTTGGCATGATTGCCAATCGTTTACGTATTTCCCCTCTGGTTGGCTATATCGCTGCAGGCGTTCTGGCCGGGCCATTTACACCAGGCTTTGTTGCTGATACCTCTCTTGCTCCCGAACTGGCTGAAATCGGCGTGATATTGCTGATGTTCGGTGTCGGTCTGCATTTCTCTTTGAAAGATTTACTGGCCGTAAAGGCGATAGCCATTCCCGGCGCTGTAGCGCAAATCGCGGTAGCGACGCTGCTTGGGATGGGGTTATCAAGCCTTATGGGCTGGGATCTGGCCACCGGGCTGGTGTTCGGTCTGTGTCTGTCTACCGCCAGTACCGTGGTGCTGCTGCGTGCTCTGGAAGAGCGGCAATTAATTGAAAGCCAGCGCGGGCAAATCGCCATCGGCTGGCTGATTGTTGAAGATCTGGTGATGGTACTGACGCTGGTCTTGTTACCGGCCTTCAGCGGCATGCTGGAAAGCCATCACGCCAGCCCGACCGAGTTGCTGATTGAGCTGGCTGTCACCATCGGTAAAGTCGTGGCCTTCATGACGCTGATGATGGTGGTCGGACGTCGCGTGGTGCCGTGGATCCTGGCGAAAACCGCCAGCACCGGTTCACGCGAACTGTTCACGCTGTCGGTTCTGGCGCTGGCGCTCGGTATCGCTTACGGCGCGGTCGAGTTCTTTGACGTCTCTTTCGCTCTGGGCGCGTTCTTCGCCGGGATGGTGCTGAACGAATCCGAACTGAGCCAGCGGGCGGCGCATGATACCTTGCCGCTGCGCGATGCGTTTGCCGTGCTGTTCTTCGTGTCGGTCGGCATGCTGTTCGACCCGATGATACTGGTGCGCGAGCCTCTGACAGTGATCGCCACACTGGCGATTATCGTGTTCGGCAAATCCATCGCCGCCTTCTTACTGGTAAAAATGTTCGGGCACTCGAAGCGAACCGCGCTGACGATTTCAGTCAGTCTGGCGCAGATCGGCGAATTCGCATTTATTCTGGCAGGACTGGGGATTTCTTTGGGGCTGCTGTCCGAGCCGGGACGTAATCTGGTGCTGGCGGGGGCTATTTTGTCGATTATGTTTAACCCGCTGCTGTTTACGCTGCTGGAAAAATATTTGGCGAAAACCGAGACTATCGAAGATCAAAGCGTCGAAGAAGCGGTGGAAGACGAAAAACAGATCCCCTTTGATTTGTGTAATCACGCATTGCTGATCGGTTATGGCCGCGTCGGCAGCCTGCTGGGCGAGAAGCTTCAGGCCGCCGGTATCCCGCTGGTCGTGATCGAAAATTCCCGTCCACGGGTCGAAGCGCTGCGCGAGCAGGGGATCAGCACGGTACTGGGCAACGCCGCTAATCAGGAAATCATGGATCTGGCGCGTCTTGACTGCGCCCGCTGGCTGCTGGTGACTATTCCTAACGGTTACGAAGCCGGTGAAATCGTCGCCTCCGCGCGCACCAAACGGCCAAATATCGAGATCATTGCCCGTGCGCATTACGATGACGAAGTGACGTACATCATGGAGCGCGGCGCGGATCGCGTGGTGATGGGCGAACGTGAAATCGCCAACAGTATGCTGGATATGTTGCAGATCGACATTATGACCGAAGACGAAAAAAGGCCGTTTTGCCCGGTCTGATTTCAGCAATAAAGGCGGGCGCAGTTTGTTTCTGCGCCCGTTTCAAATTCTGACATTTGCTCTCACCCTGCCCCCAGATAAAAAACACCTAATCAGATCAATTCGCTGTATTCTGTTGCTATGCCAAATTGAGATCGGTAGGCGCAATGTTGTTACCCCATCTGGAAACGTTAAACATTTTAAGTACGCCGGTCTGGGTCGTTTCGGCGCACAGTCAGCACATTCTTTTCGCCAATACGGCGGCCAGAAAGCTGGCAGGTAACAGCCTGCTCGGGCCGCTGCGCAACGGCCAGTTCTCGGTTCATTCTCAGTTGTCCCTCGAGTCCTATCTGCCGAATCTGGCAAAAGACGATCAGATCGTCGAAATCTGGACGATCCACAAGGAAGGCCGCGCATTCCCACTGAGCTGCCGCCTGTCTTCATTCCAGATGGATACGAACGAAACCGTCATCGTATTCGAAGGCGCACACACGTCCGCCGCCAATGTGCCGATGCCCATTCCAGGTGACACGCCCTATCGCCGCGATGAAAGTGGTTTCTACGAACGGCTTTTTCAGACCAATACTGCGCCGATGTTGTTAATCGATCCGGCCAATAACGGTCAGATTGTCGATGCGAATCAGGCGGCCACGCGCTTTTATGGATATACGCGCGACGAGATGTGCACCAAACATACCTGGGAAATCAACGCAATGGGGCTGGACGTGCTGCCGGTGATGCATGAAATCTCCCGGCTGCCCGGTGGACACAAGCCGCTGACGTTCGTGCATAAACTGGCTGACGGCAATCTGCGTCACGTCCAGACCTACGCCGGTCCGGTGGAGCTGAATGGCGTACGGCTGATGCTGTGCATCATTCACGATATTACCGAGCAGAAGCGTCTGGAGCAGGAGCTGGAACACGCTGCACTGCGCGATCCGCTGACCGGATTGGGCAACCGCCGTCAGTTCATGCAACTGGTGGAAAATGCGCGGACGCAGAATCCGCAGCGGACACACAATTTCAGCCTGATGCTGGTGGATGCCGATCACTTTAAGGCGATAAACGATGAGCATGGCCACAACACCGGCGATGATGCGCTGGTCATGCTGGCGCGCACGCTGGAAACCGGCATCCGCGAGAGCGATACGGTGTTCCGCTGGGGCGGCGAGGAGTTTTTAATTTTACTGCCGCTGACGCCGCTGGAAGGCGCGATGCACGTTGCTGAGGATTTGCGCGAAGCCGTACAGCAATTATCCCGGCCTGGGCTGCCTGCGCTGACGGTAAGCGTAGGTGTGGCGCAGTACGAAGCGGGCGAGGATTTTACCAGCCTGTTTAAACGTGTGGACGACGCACTGTATCGTGCGAAAACGTCTGGCCGTAATCAGGTTCAGGCAGGATAAGCTGGATTGAAGCGGAGGGAGCTCTTCGATTGAGACTCCCCCGCCCTTTTAACTCAACGTTCCCAGTAGCTCTCTTCGAGACTGTCTTCACGCTCAGGCAGGCCACGCGTCAGACGTGGTGAATGCTGATTCAGAACCTGATAGCTGACGCGGTTGGCATATTTACACACCTGCGCCAGCGACGAATACGTCAGGTATTCGCGGGAATGTTTACTGGAGTTCGGTACTGAGGTTCGGTGGAACCCGTTGGCAGCGATATCATGCAGCAGTGCGGAAAGCGCGCCGTCTCCGGCACCGTTGGTATTCATGATTTTTTCCGGTCCGCCCATGTAAGGCGCGATGTGGGAGAAAATCTTCAGCGGCTGCTCGCAGCATTCACGACGCATCGCACGGCTGAATTCGTACTGGTTGAATTCGGCAATCGCGCCCGGCAGCAGCGGATGCTGAGTGGTGCGTTTAAATTCTTCTTCGGTATAGCTCGCCATAAACAGACCGTTCGGTCCGGCGGTGCATAACACCAGATCGACCCATTCCAGCGCCTTGTCGGCGGCCATCAGCGGATCTTTCAGACCGGTAAGCGCAAAACCTTCGTCTTCATTCATCGCCAGAATCGACACGTGGTCGCGCAGAAAATCGCGCCATGCCTGCGGATCATCGGCGATCACATATTGCGTGCCCAATGTTAAGACCACCGGCACATGATATTTTTTCGCGTATTCAATGGCCTGCATCGTGGCCTGTGGGATCGGCTCGCCGGGTTTGCTGCGCAGCAAATACGAAGTCAGCAACAATGCTGAAGCGCCGGCAATCACGTCTTCCGGCACGCTTTCAGCTTTCAGGCCGTTCATCTTGCCCGGACTGATAGCAAAGGTGCGTTCACCGGTTTCACTGATCAGCGTAAAGCAGCGGCCAATTGCGCCGTCCACGCCCTGCAGGAAGTTGAGATCTACGCGGCTGGAGGTGTTACACAGATAGCGGTAAGCGTAATCGCCAATCTTAACGTTATTACACATCACACCGAGCAGCACCGAACGGTCATCGGCCAGCACCGAGTAGTTGTGCAGCGTATTACCGACGGTACCCCCGGCGAACTGATGGGTGATCAGCGCATTAAGCATCAGTTCCTGATAGAGCGCTTCCGACATTTCATCATCCAGAATGTTGGATTCGCCGGGCGTTAGCCCGTAACGGGCGACAAAATGTTCATCCACGCGCGCTTCGATATCCACCATCGTCTGGTCAATGCCGACGATGTAAGACGCGCCGCCTTCGGATTCCGGCTGCATCTCCTGCAGCATAGAATCACGCAATAAAGGGTCGCGCGCGCTGACCGGAAAATAGTGTTTGGACTTACGCTTACCAGGAAATTTCATTCGTTATTCTCGGGAAATTCAAAAAGCTCAGCCTTCTTTCAGAAGTGCTGAGTGACCAGTTGTTGCAGCAGATCGATATGCTCCGGCTGGTCGTTTAAGGCGTCAATATATTCGAAGCGTTCGCCGCCTGCATGAATAAAAATCTCACGGTTCTCTTCTTTGATCTCTTCCAGCGTCTCCAGGCAGTCTGAGGCAAAGCCCGGACAGATAATCTGTATGTACTTAACACCCTGCGCTGGCAGGCCCTTCAGCGTTTCGTCAGTGTACGGCGTCAGCCACGGTTCGCGACCAAAGCGCGACTGGAAGGTCAGCATGATTTTTCCGGTCGGCAGTTGCAGCGCGTCGGTCAGTGCCTGTGCGGTGTCACGGCAGCGCTGTTCGTAATCATCGCCTTCTGCCACAAAACGTTTCGGAATACCGTGGAACGACAAGACCAGACGGTCCGGCTCACCGTGCTGCGCAAAGGAGCGTTCAATACTGGCTTTCAGCGCGGAGATGTACGCCGGATGGGTGGCGTAATCGCGGATAAAACTTAGCGAAGGCAAGCGGCGCTGGGATTTCAGCACGCGCGCCACGCCGTCAAACACGGCGGCGCTGGTGGAACACGAATATTGCGGATACAGCGGCAGAACGACCATTTTGGTCACGCCCTGAGCCAGCAATTTTTCGATCGGATCTTTCATGCCAGGCTTACCGTAGCTCATTGCCAATTCAACTGGCGTGCCCGGCAGGCGTTCGGCCAGCGCTTTTTGCTGACGACGGCTGAAGACCATCAGCGGCGAGCCTTCTTCCATCCACACGGACTTATACAGTTTGGATACGCGCGGAGAACGCAGGGGCAAAATCACCAGATTAAGGATCGGCCACCACAGCAAACGCGGGGTGTCCACAACGCGGATATCACTCAAAAACTCACCCAGATACTTTCTCACGGCCTGCGGAGTCGGTGCTTCCGGCGTCCCGAGATTAACCAGAAGAACCCCGAATTTGGTCTGCGTCATGCTGAATATCCTAAATTGATGGCATTGAAGCCAGGGTGAAAAATATGGGCGCTTCCGTTTACGGTGATTCAGAAAGAGGCGCACGTCATTGTAACGAAAACAAAGACGATCGGAACAACGGTGGTGGCTATCAATGCGAATTGTGACTATTTTTGGCGGGGAATGGCTGAAAAACAAACGGGGCGACCGAAGTCACCCCGTTGGCTGAACAGATACAGTACGAATCAGCTTAAGATAGCCGCCAGTTCGTCACGCACGGCAGAAACCTGCTGGGTGCCGTCAATTTTGACGTACTTAGTATTGCCTGCTTCTGCTTCTTTACCGTAGTAGGACACCAATGGCTCAGTCAGCTCATGGTATTCCACCAGACGTTTACGCACGGTTTCTTCCTGATCATCTTTACGGGTGATCAGATCTTCGCCGGTCACATCGTCTTTACCTTCCACTTTTGGCGGATTGTACTGGATGTGATACACGCGGCCAGAGCCTGGGTGTACGCGGCGACCCACGATGCGATCCACGATCAGTTCGTCAGGCACGTCGAATTCCAGAACATAATCGACTTTGATGCCCGCGTCTTTCATGGCATCAGCCTGCGGAATGGTGCGAGGGAAACCGTCTAACAGGAAACCGTTGCGGCAATCTTCCTGCTGAATACGTTCTTTCACCAGAGCGATAACCAGTTCATCCGTCACCAGTTTACCGGCGTCCATAATCTCTTTTGCTTTCTTGCCGAGTTCACTTCCGGCCTTCACAGCGGCGCGCAACATATCACCGGTAGAAATCTGTGGAATACCAAATTTCTCCATGATGAATTGAGCCTGAGTACCCTTACCTGCGCCCGGAGCGCCCAGCAGAATGATACGCATTGCGTAAATCCCCTTGCATGTAATTTTTATGAATCTCGAAAAACGGTCAACCATACCATTTTGAGCGCTTTTGCTCAAGGAACAACCCCAACGGGCACAAGGGTTAAGCGGCTGTCATCCGGCGTTTTTACCCGAAAGGTTTGCAACAGCACAGCCAGACTCAGGCGGCCAAAACTGGAGCGTAAATCACGGCGTTCAGGCAATGGATTGAAGTGGAAGCGAAGCAAGGTTGATCAGATATAAAAAAGGGCCCCGTTCTCACGGTGCCCTTTACAATGTGACTTCAGCAAATTATGCCTGTAGCAGCGTATTCATACGACGGATGAACAGGTTTGGATCTTCCAGCGTGCCGCGTTCTGCGAACAGCGCCTGATCCAGCAGCAGTTCGATCCACTCGCTGAACTGTGCTTCGTCCGTCACGTCCGAAGCACGTTTCACCAGCGCATGCTCAGGGTTCAGCTCGAAGATATATTTCACTTCAGGCGCGTCCTGGCCGGCAGCCGCAAACAGTTTTGCCATCTGCGTGGTCATTTCATCCGCGCCGGTGGTGACGATGGCTGGAGTGTCGGTCAGACGATGCGTCAGACGCACTTCTTTCACGCGCTCACCCAGCAGCGATTTCACACGCTCAACGAACGGCTCCAGCGCTTTTTCCGCTTCTTTCTGCTCTTCGGTTTCTTCGTCGGCCAGTTTATCCAGTGACTCATCGGCTTTACTGACGGACTGGAAGACTTTGCCATCAAACTCGGTCAGATAGCTCATCATCCATTCGTCGATGCGGTCAGACAACAGCAGGACTTCAATGCCTTTTTTGCGGAACAGTTCCAGATGCGGACTGCTCTTCGCGGCGGCATAGCTGTCAGCGGTGATGTAATAAATCTTGTCCTGACCTTCCACCATGCTCGCAACATACTCTTCCAGCGACAGCGTTTGTTCGCTGGTATCGTTGCGGGTGCTGGCAAAACGCAGCAGTTTGGCGATCGTTTCTTTGTTCGCGCCGTCTTCTGCAGGGCCTTCTTTCAATACCAGACCAAACTGTTTCCAGAATTGCAGGTATTTTTCGTTGTCATCTTTCGCCAGTTTTTCCAGCATTTGCAGAACACGCTTGGTCAGCGCACTGCGCAAGTTCTGGGTAACGCGACTGTCCTGCAGAATTTCACGGGACACGTTCAGCGGCAGATCGTTGGAGTCGATCAGGCCACGCACAAAGCGCAGGTAGTTCGGCATGAACTGCTCGGCTTCGTCCATGATGAACACGCGCTGTACGTACAGTTTCAGGCCGTGTTTGTGATCGCGATTCCACATATCCCATGGCGCCTGAGAAGGGATATACAGCAGGCTGGTGTATTCCTGCTTACCTTCAACGCGGTTATGGCTCCAGCTCAGCGGATCGCTGAAATCATGGGAGATATGTTTATAAAATTCGACGTATTCTTCGTCACTGACTTCGGCTTTGCCACGGGTCCACAAAGCCTGAGCCTTGTTGATTTGTTCCCATATGACAGTGCCGTCTTCTTCGTTGCGGGTTTCCACTTCAACCGGCAGCGCAATGTGGTCTGAATATTTGCTGATGATGGAGCGCACGCGCCAGTCATCCAGAAACTCGTCCTGATCTTCACGCAGATGCAGGGTGATTTCAGTCCCGCGGTCGGCTTTCTCGATATCGGCCAGGGTGTATTCACCTTCACCGGCAGACTCCCAGAACACGCCTTCTTCAGCACTGGCACCGGCTGCACGGGTGCGCACGGTCACTTTGTCCGCCACGATAAAGGCAGAGTAGAAACCGACGCCGAACTGGCCGATCAGCTGGCTGTCTTTCGCCTGTTCAGAACCGACAGACTGGAGGAACGCTTTGGTGCCGGATTTCGCGATAGTCCCGAGGTTGTCGATGACTTCATCGCGGGTCATGCCGATACCATTGTCGCTCAGCGTCAGCGTGCGTTTTTCTTTATCAAATGCCAGACGCACGTGCAGTTCGCCGTCGCCTTCATACAGCTCAGGGGTGGACAGCGCGCGAAAGCGCAGTTTGTCAGCCGCATCGGAAGCGTTGGAGATCAACTCACGCAGGAAAATTTCTTTGTTTGAATACAGAGAATGGATCATCAGATGAAGAAGTTGTTTTACTTCAGACTGGAATCCGCGTGTCTCTTGTCCTTTCATACTCATCAAATTACCTCAATCCAGATACTGTTATTGACCAAATCAGACGTTGAGGAATAAGTGGGGTTAGGGACGTGGTTTTTCAAGCATACGAAGAAATTTTTAAGAAGAAATGCAAAAGGGAACGGCAGAAAGTAAATCGGGTGCGGTAATCAGCACCCGATCTATAACAGTCAGAACTTGAAGGGATTCCGCCCGGCGAGAGAGTGTGACAGAGTGGTGCCATCAACCATATCCAGCTCACCGCCCACCGGCACACCGTGCGCGATGCGGCTCGCCAGGACGCCGTACTGGCCGCACATCTCAGCGATGTAGTTGGCGGTGGCTTCACCTTCAACCGTCGGGTTAGTCGCAAGGATGACTTCCTGAATGCTTTCACTTTCAAGACGCTCCTCCATCCGGCCCAGACCAATGTCGTCCGGCCCGATGCCATCGAGTGGAGACAGGTGGCCCATCAGCACAAAATAGCGACCTGAGAACTGACCGGTTTGTTCTATCGCGTGAATGTCTGCCGGACTTTCTACCACGCAAATCTGTCCGTTCTCTTTACGCCGTGGATTGGCGCAGATCGTACAGATTTCCTGCTCGGTAAAAGTACGGCAATCGGCACAATGGCCTATCTCAGACATGGCGCGCGTTAACGACTGCGCCAGCCGCATTCCACCGCTGCGATCGCGCTGCAGAAGTTGGAATGCCATACGCTGCGCTGACTTCGGGCCAACGCCCGGCAGACAACGCAACGCCTCCATTAAAGATTCAAGGAGAGGGCTGGTTTGCATCAGAACGGCATCTTAAAGCCTGGTGGCAATTGCATTCCGCCAGAGATAGCCTCTGTTTTTTGCTTGCGCACTTCGTCGATACGACGTGCAGCATCATTGAATGCCGCCGCGACCAAATCTTCCAGCATGTCTTTGTCGTCTTCAAACAAAGTCGGATCAATGACAACACGACGAACGTTATGCTCGCCGTTGATGGTGATTTTTACCAGACCAGCGCCAGACTCGCCGGTGACTTCCAACGCAGCAATTTCAGCCTGAACTTGTTGCATTTTTTCCTGCATTTGTTGGGCCTGTTTCATCAGGTTACCAATGCCGCCTTTTCCAAACATAAGCTTTCTCTCCATAGAGCCGCGACGATGCGGCGTTTGATTTAAATTGGGCGAATACTTTCTTCATCCAGTTCGGCGTCAAAGAACCGACGCAGAGTCTGGATGTTATTATCCGCAATAATCGACTGACGCGCCTGCGCCAGCTTTTCTTCGTAAATAGTTTGTCGCCATTCAAGCGGCGTTTTCACCGCCAGATTATCGTCTTCCAAAACGGTGAGTTCAACCGTTCTCTGATGCAGTGTCGATAAAGCCTCAGCGAGCACTTTCTGTGCCGATGGCGAATTCAGATGCTTTTGCGATGAACGCAGATGCAGGCAAATTTTGCCCGGTTCCGGCTGTTCACGGTACGCATTCAGTGCCAGTTGCTGTACCAGTTTCGGAATGGCTAACTGGCTAATTTCTGCCGCCCATTCATCACGTTCAATGGCCTCTTCTGCCAGGCGGGAGACCAGTTCCGGTGATTTTTCATGTTCCAGCGCTGTCCGCAATGCTTTCGGCGTCGCGACCGGTTCCGGGGACTCCTGCGGTTCAGTCAGCGCTTTCCAGCGATACGCTTCTTCTTTTACCGGCGCTACGGGTTCTTTCTTCACGCTGGCCAATGTCTGCGCACGTTCAGTCACCGAGGCGAGACGCTCCAGTGCTGAGTTTGCCGGCCGCGCTTTTCCTGGCGCTGCCGGCTCAGCTTTTTTTGGGGTGGTACTCCCCTGCTGCCTGAGTAATTGTGTTCGCGCCTGCAACAGCTGGGCTGTGGAATCCGGCATGGATGCGGGTTCGGCGTTGCCGTGCGGCGGCGGTGAATCATTGTTGTACTGCTGCGGTGACGACGGCTGTGGCTGCGCGGGCGCAGTGCGCGGTACATGACTTGCCGGAGCCTGGGCGACGGGTGCAGCGACCGGCTGCGGAACCGGCTCAGCAATAATGACTTTCGGGTGGAATGCCAGTGCACGCAGCAACGTCATTTCGACACCCATACGCTTGTCCGGCGCATACGCCAGCTCTTTACGGCCAATCAATAATGTCTGGTAGTAGAGCTGAACATCCACAGGCGGGATCACCCGCGCCAGTTCACGTAAACGTTGTTCGATGGCGGCGTAATGGTTGTCGAGCACCGAGGGCAACAGCTGAACCATCGCTATGCGGTGCAACAATGACAGCGTTTCTACCAGAAGATTTTCCCAGTCCACCCCGCGCGACGCAGCCTGTTCGACCTGCGCCATCATCTGACCTCCGTCGGCGCTGACCAGCGCCTCGAGCATCGCCAGCGGCTGTTCGTCATCGAGGGTACCAAGCATTTGCGCCACCGTTTCGGTGGTGACCGCGCCCTGACCCATCGCGATCGCCTGATCGGTGAGACTCAGCGCATCACGCATGCTGCCGTCGGCTGCACGGGAAAGCAGCTGAAGTGCACGCGGCTCAGTAGCAATGGTTTCCTGGGTTAATACGTTTTCGAGCTGTTTGCGGATTTGCTCCGGATCCAGAGCTTTCAGGTGAAACTGCAAACAACGCGATAAAATCGTGACGGGTAATTTCTGCGGGTCTGTTGTCGCCAGCAGAAATTTGACGTGCGCGGGCGGCTCTTCCAGCGTTTTCAACAACGCATTGAAGCTGTGACGCGAGAGCATGTGCACTTCGTCAATCAGATAAACTTTGAAGCGACCGCGCGCCGGTGCGTACTGGACGTTATCGAGCAACTCGCGGGTATCTTCGACTTTGGTACGGGACGCGGCATCGATTTCAATCAGGTCGACGAAACGGCCCTGCTCAATCTCACGGCAATTATCACACACGCCACAGGGCGTGGAGGTGATGCCGGTTTCGCAGTTAAGCCCTTTCGCCAGCAGACGGGCAATGGTGGTTTTCCCCACGCCGCGGGTACCGGAAAACAGGTAGGCATGATGAATGCGCCCGAGCGACAGGCCATTAGCCAGTGCGGTCAGCACATGTTCCTGTCCGACGACGTCGGCAAAAGTTTGGGGGCGCCACTTACGGGCAAGAACCTGATAGCTCATTAGTACTTCATCGTTGATTTATAATGAATAATTTGACGATACACGAAAAAACATCGTTTAACCCGTCTTTCTGCGCTGGTCTGCGTAACGGAGACTGAAGACTCAGCATAATGATGCCGGAGCCAGACTACCACTACTTAGTGTATCAGCAGGGTCGCTATCATTCCTATTACTTTACTTTTTGCGGGCTGCGCCGCAGGTTCTCCCCCTTCTTCCTCCTCCTGAGATTTTCCCTGCAAGGATGAGGGCAAATCTGGCGTGAGGATTACACTGTTTTCATCTCTGCCAAAAGAATGCTTCCTGCCACGCGTAAGGAGAGCCATGAAACGCCTGACACTGCCTCTGTTATTGTTGATTTCCCCCGCCTCGCAGGCGAACTGGTCGCTGCAAGGCTTCCCCGACCTTTCTGAGACGTCATCAGGAATTCTCACCACGCACGCCGCGTTGCCAAAAGGCCAGCGCACACTTGAACTTCTTCAGGATAATCAATGCTGGCAGCCTGCCGATGACGTCAAACTTAACGTCATGCTCTCGCTGCGACCGTGCGCGAGCAAAGCGCCGGTGAACTGGCGGCAATTTCGTGCCGGCGATTATCAGGTGCGGATCGATACCCGCAGCGGAACGCCGACCCTTCAGCTGAGTCTTAATACCACGCCGGAAACGGTCGCTGAAGTGACGAAAACCTGCCCGCGCTGGAATGGAAAACCGCTTTCTGTGGACGTCTCTTCGACGTTTTCCGAAGGTGAAGTCGTACGGGATTTTTACTCCGGTCAGGAAGCAAAGGTGTTCAAGGGACATATACAGATAATGCCCGATCCCGCCAGTGGCGGTTTACTGCTGCTTGAATCCGCTGCAAGTAAACCCGTCACCCCTTTTAGCTGGCAAAACGCCACGGTGTATTTCGTACTGACCGACCGTTATGAGAACGGTAATCCTGCCAACGATCACAGCTATGGGCGCCACAGCGACGGGTTACAAGAAATCGGCACCTTCCACGGCGGCGATCTGGCTGGCCTGACTAATAAACTGGATTATCTGCAACAACTGGGAGTCAACGCTCTGTGGTTAAGCTCACCGCTGGAGCAGATCCACGGCTGGGTCGGGGGTGGCACCAAAGGCGATTTTCCGCATTATGCTTATCACGGCTATTACACCCTCGACTGGACAAAACTCGATGCCAATATGGGCACTGCCGAAGAATTGCATCGATTGGTAACAGAAGCACACAAACGTGGGATGCGCATTCTGTTTGACGTGGTAGTCAATCACACGGGCTACGCCACGCTGGCCGACATGCAAACCTTCCAGTTCGGATCGCTGTATCTGAAAGGCGATGAGATAGAAAAGACGCTGGGTAAAAACTGGACCGACTGGACACCTCGCCCCGGTCAGAACTGGCACAGTTTTAACGATTATATTAATTTCGGCGACAAGGACGGCTGGAGTACGTGGTGGGGTAAAAAATGGATCCGCACCGATATCGGCGATTACGACTCGCCGGGGTATGACGATCTCACCATGTCGCTGGCTTTTCTCCCTGATATCAAAACCGAATCTAAAGACATCAGCGGGTTACCAATTTTTTACCGTCATAAACCTGACACCGCCGCGAAAGACATTCCCGGCGCAACGCCGCGTAACTATCTGGTGACATGGCTCAGTCAGTGGGTCCGCGATTACGGCATTGACGGGTTCCGCGTTGATACCGCTAAACATGTTGAAAAGCCGACGCTGGCGTTGCTGAAAGAACGTTCTGTCGACGCGCTGAAAGAGTGGAAAGCGGCCAATCCTGAGCTGGCACTAGACGATGCACCGTTCTGGATGACCGGCGAAGCCTGGGGTCATGGTGTGATGAAAAGTGATTATTACGACAATGGTTTCGATGCGATGATCAACTTTGATTTTCAGGATCAGGCCGCTGCCGCGCTGAGTTGCTTCGCCAGCATCGATGCGACATATCAGCAAATGGCAGAAAAAATGCAGGACTTCAACGTGCTGAGCTATCTCTCTTCACATGACACCCGGCTGTTTTTCGACGCAGACGCGAAAGGCGCACTGCCTTTCCAGCGGCGGGCAGCAGATTTGCTGCTGCTGGCACCCGGCGCAGTGCAGATTTATTACGGCGATGAAAGCGGGCGCGCGTTTGGCCCGACGGGATCGGACCCTTTGCAGGGGACGCGTTCTGACATGAACTGGAATGAGCTCAGTGGAGCGAAGCAGACCCTGCTGACGCACTGGCAAAAACTGGGGAAATTCAGGCAACAACACGTTGCTCTCGGCGCAGGCGTTCAGACATCGCAGCACACGCCTGACTATTACGCATTTAGCCGCAAAAAAGGTAACGATAAAGTGATGGTAGTGTGGGCGGGAGAGTCGGAGAAATAGCAGTGAATAAATGGCCTCGCGATAAAAGCGAGGCCATTTAACAGTCATCAATGCCCGTCGAAAGAAACCAGACTGTAGCAGTTGATGTTCAGGGAGTTCAGGCGTTTTTCTCCGCCCAGTTCCGGCAGGTTGATGATGAAAGCGGCATCGGTCACTTCTCCCCCCAGACGGCGGATCAGTTTCGCAGTGGCTTCAATAGTGCCGCCCGTTGCCAGCAGATCGTCGATCACCAGAATTTTTTCGCCCGGCTGGATCGCATCAACGTGGATTTCCAGGCTGTCAGTGCCGTATTCCAGATCGTAGGTTTCGCTGATAGTTTCACGCGGTAATTTGCCCGGTTTGCGCACGGGAACAAAACCCACGCCCAGAACCAATGCCACCGGGGCGCCGAACAGGAAACCGCGAGCTTCGGTGCCGACCACTTTGGTTACACCGGCATCGCGATAACGATCGGCCAATAATTTAATGCTTTCAGCGTAAGCTTTCGGGTCTTCCAGCAAACTGGTGACGTCGCGGAACAGTATGCCTGGCTTAGGATAGTCAGGGATGGTTTTGATACTGTCTTTAATTAACTGAAGCTGCTGTGCGGTAGCGGTCATAATGTCATTGCCTGATATAGCTGCTGTTCATACTTAAACGCGGGCGGTCAAATGTCCCCCGTCATGCCTGATATAAAGCATGTCGTCTAAGGAAGGAAATTGGGAGCGCACCGACGTACGAGATGCCCAAATCTATGCAAAGCCGCTTTAAAAAGCAACCCGCAGCCGGACATGATCACCTTTTTTATTGCTCAAGGTCAACCACTGGTAGTCGCCACATCATTATCAGCAACATAAACATCATGCAGAGCAATAAAATACGAACCCATAATAACGGGACGAAATAGATTGAGACGGCGAACGTCACCAGGATCAGCGCCACCGCTTTCGGTTTTGCCCCTTTTGGTAATGCGCGATGCTGCTGCCAGTGGCGAAGATAACTGCCGAACCAGGAACGGTGCAGTAACCAGTGGTGAAAACGCGGCGACGAGCGTGCAAAGCACCAGCCAGCCAGCAGTAGAAAGGGTGTTGTCGGCAACAGTGGCAGCACAACACCCAGCGTCGCCAGCATCACGCAAATCCAGCCAAGAATGATCAGTAGTACGCGTTTCATTCAATTCCTTTTAATTCGGATAAACCACGGCAAGTATTCCTCTGGCCAGTGTAAACTGACGCAGCAACACTGTCATATTTGCCGGACGCGTCATCAATGGAGATTTCCCGTGAGCACAGAACGAATTTTACATGTCCTTGATCAGCAGATTGAAACACTGTCGCGGGAAATTGAACCGATTGGACACGTCTCCGCCACGCAGGCGCGGTTTGATATCGCCTTATTCTCCACTAAAGGCACACGTCTGCGGGATTATCTGGCAGAGATAAAAAATAATTTACGTCAGCTCAATCAGGAAGTGGTGGAAAAGCGCTCTGCGCAGGTGGCATTTATCGCTGAAAGGCTGGTGGCGCAAATCACCGCCATGCAGCGTGAGCTCGCCACCCAAACGCTGCGAAAAACGCATCAGACGCCGGAGCGTAAAAGCCATGATAACTACACCAGACTGGCGGAAACGCAGCAGTTCGAGCGTCGGCTGATCGCCATGATTGAAGACCGGGAAACCACACTCGGGCAACTGGCGACGTTCAGCGATCAGCAGCGGGTACAGAAGGAACTGGCCGCGTTAGAAGGACGGCTTATGCGTTGTCGTCAGGCGCTGGCGAAAATTGAAAGACAGATTGAACGGCAGGAAAAAGGTTTTTGAATCTTTATCACATTTTTTGAATCCGGCATGCTTCGTTGACCTTTTCTTATCTATAATGATAAGTCCAAAACCTGCTAATTATAATGTTGGCCAATATGTCAGTAGAAAATGCGCCTCCCGAACTTCAGCTTGCTGTTGATCTGATTTACCTGCTCGAGTGCAACGAGATTGCGCCTGAAACCGCCCTTGCCGCACTGGAAATTGTGCAGCGCGATTATCAGGAAAAGCTGAAAAGCAGCAAAAGTTCGCTTTCCATCAGTTATCTGTAAGCTCGCCAGCCTGCGTTAATGGCTGCCGGAGGAAATATCAGGGGATTTCATCGTTTTCCCCTGATGTGCAAAACCACCCTCAGCCTTGTGTCACCGCATCCGGCTCATCTCCTGGCTGTCTCAGCACCCGCTTCACTTCCTGAACTTCACTTCCATCCTGATTATGCAGATACACTTCCAGCTGATTGAAGGCGATATTGATATCGTTCTCGCGGCAGAGTTTATCAATGCTGCGGTTAAGTTCATCGACGGTGTAACTGCGGTCTCCCAGCTCCCGGACATACACACGCAGTTCGTGATCCAGCGTGCTTGCGCCGAAATTGAGGAAGAAGACCAGCGGCGAAGGATCGTTCATCACCCGCGGATTTTCATGCGCCGCCTGCAATAAAATCTCTTTCACTTTGTCGAGATCCGAACCATACGCCACACCAATTTTAATCAGCACGCGGGTCACGGTATCTGTCAGCGACCAGTTGATCAGCCGCTCAGTCACGAAAGCTTTATTAGGAATGATCACTTCTTTGCGATCGAAATCGGTGATGGTCGTGGCACGAATGCGGATGCGGCTGACCGTGCCGGAGAATGAGCCGATGGTGACGGTATCGCCGATACGTACCGGGCGCTCAAACAGGATAATCAGACCCGAAACGAAGTTGGCGAAGATCTCCTGCAGGCCGAACCCAAGCCCGACCGACAGCGCGGCCACCAGCCACTGAAGTTTATCCCATGAAACGCCCAGCGATCCGAGCGCGGTCACGGCTCCGATCACGGTGATCGAATAGGTGAGGATGGTGGTGATGGCATACGACGTTCCCTGCCGCAGCTGCAGCCGCGAGAGAACCACAACTTCCAGTAATCCCGGTAAATTACGCGTGAGTACATAGGCCACGATCACCGCCAGAAAACCGAGGAGTAAATTCCCCAGCGTGACGGTTTGCTGCGTCACCGTGCCCGCCACGGTGCCGGAGTAATGCCACAGCGAAATGCTGTCGAGATAGGAAATCACCGTCAGCAGATCCGACCAAATCCAGTAGAACACTGTCGCGAAAATAAAGAACAGCCCCATGGTGGTCAGGCGCAGCGATTGCTGGTTAATCTGATCCAACCCCAGCGGCGGCTCTTCGACTGGCTCGCTGCCTTCCACACCCTCTTTGGTGGCCGCCGTCTGACGTCGTGCCAGCGCACGCCGGTAGGCCAGACGCCTGGCTGCCACGCTCAGTCCACGCAGCGCGGTAAGGTAGGTGATATTCCAGAAAATTAGCAGATACAGGCTGTCAATCCAGCGCCCGGCCAGTCGCAGCGTGGTGTAGAAATAACCGGTAACCATCAGACCAATCAGGAACACGGGAGCCAGCGCAATGGCGGTAACCACCACCAGTCGAATACTGTGCGAATCTTTTTCGCGCCAGCCATCGCGCGCAATCGGGAAAACCAGCACGGTCAGCGCGGTGAGTGTCAGTAAAATCACCACCTGCCCGATAATGTCATCCACCAGCCCGAGCGGCGCTTTTTCACCCCGCACCGACCAGAAGATCAGCGGTAGCATCACCAGACTCAGGCGGATCACCGAACGGCGATAATGCGCGCAGGTGGTCGC
The DNA here is from genome assembly GCF_003263515.1 of Rahnella inusitata. GTDB lineage: Bacteria > Pseudomonadota > Gammaproteobacteria > Enterobacterales > Enterobacteriaceae > Rahnella > Rahnella inusitata. The sequence continues at coordinate 73,938 of NZ_JYDE01000034.1, forward strand.
CGGTGTATTGAAGTGGCGTTCGTTGATGCCACCCGGCTTGAGAATACGGAAGCAGAACCCCATCACCAGCTGGAAAACAGCCAGCCGCTGAGACAGTGTCCATAAAAAGTCGCTAAGTTCGATATCACACTGCGAGAACCAGTAGCCAACGCCCAGCATCAGTAAAACGCCCGGCAGAACGTTGAGTACCATCAGCAACAAAGCCTGCGGCGTGTGCAGCTGGCTGTCGCGCTTGAGCTGCCCGACGTCATTGCTCAGGCTTTCAATCCGCTGATTGATGTATTTTTTGCGCCACAGCAGCAACAGAATCACCACCAGCAGCGGGACAGTCACGGGTAAGGAACGCACAGCCCCAAGCATCAGCTCGCCACGGGGAAGATTGATACTCAGGCTGCTCAGCTGGCTTTTGACGTCATCAGGCAGGGATTTAATGAAATCCCAGTTCATCGGTTTATTACTGCTCACCCAGAAAATCTGCTGAGTCAGCGTTTCGGTCAGCGACTGGTTGATGCTCTGCAACTGCTGCTGGTTGATCTGCAAATTGATGGCCAGCGACAGCTGATTTCCCAGCTGCTTATTCAGTTGATCGAGTAACTCCCGGCGCATATCCACAATCTGATCCAGCGCGTCACTGATGTCATCATTAATCGTTTCTTTGCTGTTGGTGACAACACTTTGGATGTAGCTGTCACCCTGGAATAAAGCATCGCGCTGCTGATTAATGGTGAATTGATCAAGGCGGAGATCAGCAATCCGCGCGCTCATATCGGTGATAAGGCCGGAAGGCGGAATGGTATTTTGCTGCTGCTGATACAAAATGCGTGACAGCAGCAGGCTGCCTTTTAGCACGGTGATCTGTTCTTTAAGATCATGCTCTGACTGCGCCGAGCGATCTAACCAGTTTTTCACCGTGATGTTTTTCTGCACCAGCTGATTGCCCTCTTCTGTCGCGGCGATCAGGCGTTCACTTAGCTTGCGGTTGATGCCCAGTTCCTGCGCCACCAGCGGATCATTCTGGATATTGGACGTGTCGTCTGGGGTCTGCGCTTCTTTTGCCGTGCGCTCGGAGAGGATCAGGCGTTTGCCGTTCACCACTTCCTGCAACAACTGGGCGGTATGTTCCAGCTGATTGATATGGGCGTTGGTGTAATCACGCTGTTTTTGCAGTAAATCCTGTAGCGTGGTGTTGGCTTCCAGGCTTTTGCGTTGTAAATCGATTTGCGCATTCAGCAACGATTGCTGGGTCACCAGCATGGTTTGCTGAGTGTTGCGTAAATCCTGCTGCCCCGGCGACATTCCGTTGAGCTCATTACGGATTTTCTGAATACTCAGTGAATAGGTATACATCGCGTTCTGCACGCGTTCCGGCTGGGTTTGTAGCGAAATTAACTGCGTATTGAACGTCGAGAGATCTTCCTGTGAGGACTGAAGATCGTCGAGGGTATCGTTGAGGCGATTTTCCAGCTGACGCAGGGAAAGCGCGGAAAGCTGGGCTTTATTGCCGTCGTCTTTGGCGCTGTTTTTTAGTTGATCAAGCCCGTCTATTGCCGCGCGCAGTTTTTGTGGTGCTTCGGTGACCTGCTGGTGCAGCTGCGTGGCGTCCTGTTTGACGCGATCGAGCGCATCAAGGTACTCCAGCGTGTGGATTAAATCCTGTTGCGACAGTTTATCGACCGGCGTGAGATTTTTCTGCCGGTTAAAGGTATCGAGCTGGTTTTGCACTTCATTACGGGTCGGGACATCGTTACTGCCCGCGTAAGAAGAAAGAGAGACAAGTAAAAGTGCGAGGCATATCACGAGTGTATAAATTCGTAATATCCCATTTTTTTTCAGGGTTAACATGTTGTCAGAAGGTACGGCCAGAAACCGGTTAAACATACGTGAGCTTCAACTCATTTACCGAATGAATAGTATGGTGACGACAATAGCAGCCTTCAGGCTTAAAGAAAGCGGAAAAGCGTTTCTGAATACAACATGCAATTGTTTATTTTATCTGCACAATGCCCCATAAACATTGCAGGCTTATTGTTTTTGTCTGGGAATATTATTAAGACTTTGGAGCGGCAGAAAGGAAGGAAGAATGGCGGAGCATATCGATGTAAGTGTCAACAAACCTCCCAGCATTAGCTTCTAAATCAAAGCTTTCGGGGATGAATAACCAGTTTTCCATCAGGCCGGTCAGATAGGCGCGCAGAATAATAGCTGCCTGACGGGTATCGAGAGTGGCGGGCAATTGTTTTTCTTCAATACATCGCAGCAGAATACGCTCGATTTTCCCGTACCCTTCCATATATAGCGATTTTCGCGCTTCATGGACGGATGACATCTCCCCAACAAATTCACATTTATGGAATATAATCTCCATCAGTGCTTTACGCTGTGTATCAGTGACCGTGGAAACAAGAATGTAAATTAGGATTTCACGTAAAATACGCAGTGGATTATTAGGAAACTTTGTCTGATACTCTACTTCGAGCACTTTTACCCGGGATTCGTAGGCTTCCCAGATCGCATTAAAAAGTTCTACTTTGTTTCTGAAATGCCAATAAATTGCGCCCCGCGTCACACCGGCTGCATTTGCAATATCAGTCAGTGATGTCGACGATACCCCACGGGCCGAGAACTCTCTCACAGCAGCATCCAGTATCTGCTGTCTGGTTTCCAGCGCCTGTGATTTGGTTTTTCGTGCCATAGGTTTATCTTTCAGGGGAGTTTGATTTACATACATTCTTGAATGTATGTAACATAGCACGCAGATACTATAAGCGCAGCAATGGATTTGGAATGTTGTGATCCATTGGACAATTTGAAATCGGACACTTGAGGTTTATTTATGAACAAAAACAGAGGGTTAACGCCTCTGGCGGTAGTTCTGATGCTATCCGGAAGCATAGCACTTACAGGATGTAACGATAAAGAAGCTCAACAAGGTGCGCCACATGCTCCGCAGGTTGGCGTCGTTACCCTGAAAACTGAACCGCTGAATGTGACTACCGAACTTCCTGGTCGTACTGCTGCTTTCCGCATCGCTGAAGTACGTCCGCAGGTTGGCGGCATCATTCTGAAACGCAACTTCGTTGAAGGCAGTGAAATCAAAGCCGGGACCTCTTTATATCAAATTGATCCAGCCACTTATCAGGCCGCGTATGACAGCGCTAAAGGCGATCTGGTAAAAGCTCAGGCCAACGCACAAATTTCCCGCGTGACCGTGAATCGCTACAAACCACTGCTTGGCACTAACTACATCAGTAAGCAGGATTACGACACTGCTGTCGCTACCGCTGCCCAGGCTGATGCCGCCGTGGTGAGTTCGAAAGCTGCCGTTGAAACAGCGCGCATCAATCTCGCTTACACCAAGGTCACCTCACCTATCAGCGGACGTATCGGTATTTCGTCTGTGACTGAAGGTGCGCTGGTGTCGAACGGTCAGGCCACTGCATTGGCAACCGTGCAACAACTCGATCCTATCTACGTTGACGTGACTCAGTCGAGTAACGATTTCCTGCGTCTGAAACAGGAACTGGCTGACGGTTCCCTGAAACAAGCCAACGGTAAAGCACAAGTCAAACTGCTGATGGACAACGGTAAGGAATATTCACAGGCGGGTACATTAGAATTCTCTGATGTGACGGTTGATGAAACCACCGGCTCTATTACGTTACGCGCCATCTTCCCGAATCCAAATGACTCACTGCTGCCAGGAATGTTTGTGCGCGCACGTCTGGATGAAGGGGTTAATAACGACGCTCTGCTGGTTCCTCAGCAAGGTATCACCCGTAACCCACGTGGTGATGCAACGGCTATGGTTGTTGGCGCTGACAATAAAGTTGAGCTTCGTACCGTCACCACAACGCAAGCTATCGGCGACAAATGGGTCGTGACTGATGGCCTGAAAAGTGGCGATAAGATCATCGTGACAGGTCTGCAAAAAATTAAGCCAGGCGTACAGGTTACTGCACAGGAAGTTGATCAAAAAGCAGCTGCATCCGATACAGCGACGAAGTCTTAATAGGAGCCGGTAATTCATGGCTAAGTTTTTTATAGATCGTCCCATCTTTGCATGGGTGATCGCCATCATCATCATGTTGGCAGGGGCATTGGCGATACTTCAATTGCCTATCGCACAGTATCCAACGGTTGCGCCACCAGCTATCCAGCTGACCGCAACTTATCCGGGCGCCGATGCGCAGACGGTACAGGATACGGTAACCCAGGTTATTGAACAGAACATGAACGGTATCGACAACATGATGTACATGTCGTCGACCAGTGACTCTTCAGGTACTGTCCAGATCACCATCACATTTGCTTCCGGTACCGATGCGGATATCGCACAGGTTCAGGTTCAGAACAAACTGCAGCTGGCGACACCGTTGCTGCCGCAGGAAGTTCAGCAACAAGGTATCTCCGTTGAGAAATCGAGCAGCAGCTTCCTGATGGTCGCGGGCTTTATCTCGAATAACGGAACCATGACGCAGGATGATATCGCCGACTACGTAGGGTCTAACATTAAAGACCCGGTCAGCCGTACTTCAGGTGTGGGTGACGTTCAGCTGTTTGGTGCTCAGTACGCGATGCGTATCTGGATGGATCCGAACAAACTGAACAACTTCCAGATGACACCGGTCGATGTCATCAATGCGATTAAAATTCAGAACAACCAGATTGCAGCAGGTCAGCTCGGTGGTACACCGCCGGTTCCTGGTCAGCAACTGAACTCCTCTATCGTGGCGCAGACCCGTCTGAAGTCCGCTGATGAGTTCGGTAAAATCATTCTGAAAGTCAATCAGGACGGCTCTCAGGTTCGCCTGAAAGACGTAGCTAAAATCGTACTGGGTGGTGAAAACTACGACGTTATCGCTCGCTTCAACGGACAACCGGCATCAGGTTTGGGTATCAAACTGGCTACCGGTGCGAACGCCCTTGATACGGCGGCATCAGTAAAAGCAACACTGGCTAAACTTCAACCGTTCTTCCCGGCGGGCTTAGAAGTTGTTTACCCGTATGACACCACACCGTTCGTTAAAATTTCGATTAAAGAAGTAGGTAAAACGCTGTTCGAGGCCATCGTCCTGGTATTCCTGGTCATGTTCTTGTTCCTGCAAAACTTCCGCGCGACACTTATCCCAACGATTGCCGTTCCGGTAGTATTGCTCGGTACGTTTGCCGTACTTTCTGCATTTGGCTATTCGATAAACACCCTCACGATGTTCGGGATGGTGCTCGCGATAGGCTTGCTCGTCGATGACGCCATCGTCGTCGTCGAGAACGTTGAACGCGTGATGGTCGAAGAAGGGCTGCCACCGAAAGAAGCCACCAAGAAATCCATGGAGCAGATCCAGGGCGCACTGGTGGGTATTGCGATGGTGCTGTCAGCAGTATTCATCCCAATGGCCTTCTTTGGCGGTTCGACCGGTGTTATCTACCGTCAGTTCTCCATCACCATCGTTTCTGCCATGGTGCTGTCAGTTCTGGTGGCGATGATCCTGACGCCAGCCCTCTGTGCGACCATGTTGAAACCGATCGCCAAGGGTGAGCATCACGAGAAGAAAGGCTTCTTCGGCTGGTTTAACAAGAAATTTGAGCAAAGTACGCACCACTATACCGACAGCGTAGGTAATATTCTGCGCAGCACCGGTCGTTATCTGGTGATTTACCTGCTGATTGTTGTTGGGATGGCATTCCTGTTTATCCGCCTGCCAACCTCCTTCCTGCCGGAAGAAGACCAGGGTGTATTCCTGACCATGGCGCAGTTGCCAGCAGGTGCAACTCAGGAACGTACGCAGAAAGTGCTCGATGAAGTCAGTAACTACTATCTGACCAAAGAAAAAGCCAACGTGAACTCCGTGTTTACCGTTAACGGTTTCGGCTTTGCTGGTCGTGGTCAGAACACCGGTATCGCGTTCGTCAGTCTGAAAGACTGGTCTGAACGTAGCGGCGCTGAAAACAAAGTTCCTGCAATTGCAGGCCGCGCGATGGGCGCTTTCAGCACCATTAAAGATGCAATGGTGTTCCCGTTCAACTTACCGGCCATTGTTGAGTTAGGTACGGCGACGGGCTTCGACTTCCAGCTGATTGACCAGGCTAACCTTGGGCATGACAAACTGACGCAGGCACGTAACCAGTTACTGGGCATGATTGCTCAGCACCCGGACTTGCTGACTCAGGTCCGTCCAAACGGTCTGGAAGATACGCCACAGTTTAAAATCGAAATTGATCAGGAAAAAGCAACGGCTCTTGGCGTTTCTATTTCCGATATCAACACCACGTTAGGTGCATCGATTGGTGGTAGCTACGTCAACGACTTCATCGACCGCGGTCGTGTGAAGAAAGTTTACGTGCAGGCTGAAAATAAGTACCGTATGTTGCCTTCAGACATCAACAATCTGTATGTCCGCGGCAGCGCGGGTCAGATGGTGCCGTTCTCCGCGTTCTCAAGCGCGAAATGGGAATACGGCTCACCTCGTCTGGAACGTTACAACGGTCTGCCTTCAATGGAAATTCTGGGTCAGCCGGCACCGGGCAAGAGTAGTGGTGATGCGATGGCGATGATGGAGTCTCTGGCTTCCAAACTCCCAAGCGGCATCGGCTATGACTGGACAGGTCTGTCTTATCAGGAACGTTTGTCAGGCAACCAGGCTCCGGCTCTTTATGCTATCTCCCTGATCGTAGTATTCCTGTGTCTGGCAGCGTTGTATGAGAGCTGGTCGATACCGTTCTCCGTTATGCTGGTTGTGCCACTCGGGGTTGTCGGTGCGCTTCTGGCGGCAACGATGCGTGGTCTGAGTAACGACGTTTACTTCCAGGTGGGTCTGTTAACCACCATCGGGCTGTCAGCGAAGAACGCCATATTAATTGTCGAATTCGCCAAAGACCTGATGGATAAAGAAGGTAAAGGGCTGATTGAATCGACGCTGGAAGCAGTCCGTATGCGTCTGCGTCCGATTCTGATGACCTCACTTGCCTTCATCCTCGGTGTTATGCCGCTGGTTATCAGCTCCGGTGCTGGTTCCGGTTCTCAGAACGCCGTAGGTACCGGCGTTATGGGCGGGATGATCACCGCAACGCTGTTGGCGATCTTCTTTGTTCCGGTCTTCTTCGTGGTGGTTCGTCGCCGCTTCGGTAAGAAGAACCAGGATATTGAACACACGCATAAAGTAGAGCATCCGACGTTATAACCGGATCCCCTACCCTGACGAAAGGCCGCTTATGCGGCCTTTTTTTTCGTCTGAACCTTGAACATGAGGTAAGATGGGTGCATAATTATTGTTATAGTATAACATAACATTTAGAGGCATTATGAAACCTGCTATCCATCCCGCTTATCGCACCGTCGTATTTCACGACACCAGCGCTAACGAATACTTTAAAGTCGGTTCCACTATTTCCACTGACCGCACCATTGAACTGGAAGGCGTGACCTTCCCTTACATCACCATTGAAGTGTCTTCCGCCTCACATCCCTATTACACCGGCAAGCAGAAAGAGTACTCAAAAGAAGGCAGCACCGCGCGCTTCAACCAGCGTTTCGGCAGCTTCCTCGGTAAGAAATAAACAGCATCAGGGAGATGTAGTATGCAGGTTCTGAGTTCATTACGTTCGGCGAAAAAACGCCACCCGGATTGCCGCGTTGTCCGCCGTAAAGGCAGAATTTATGTGATTTGCAAAAGTAATCCGCGCTTTAAAGCCGTTCAGGGTAAGAAGAAAAAACGGTAAGCAATTTTTCTTCATCGCCTCACTGTGGCACAAAAAACAAAAGCCCCGTCGCTTGCCCGACGGGGCTTTTTCTTATGCTAAGACATGATGTAAACCTCCCCACAGCAGCGCCGTGAGGAGGGGGATCTTATTTCATGCTGGCGACAATCGTCTCAACGTTATGCTTAAACGCTTTGATGTACGTCGTTGCCGGGCCCTGCGGGCCAGATAACGCTTCCGGATACAACTCTCCACCAGGCTGCGCACCGCTGGCGGCGGCAATCTGTTTCACCAGACGGGGATCGGTCTGATTTTCAATGAAGTACGTTTTTACCTGCTGTTCTTTAATCTGCTTAATCAGTGATGCCACACCGCTCGCGCTGGCTTCCGCTTCGGTAGAGAAGCCGACCGGCGCCATAAAGCTCACATGATATTCCTGGCCGAAATAGCCAAACGCATCATGACTGGTCAACACTTTACGTTTCGACTGAGGAATGCCAGTGAACTCGGTTTTCGCCCACGCATCCAATTTTTGCAGCTGCTCAATGTAAGCCTTGCCGCGCTGACGGAAATAATCAGCATCTTCCGGATCCGCTTTGATCAGCGCATTCATCACATTGGTGGCGTAAATCACACCGTTAGCCATGCTGTTCCACGCATGCGGATCGGTAATTTGCTTGCCGTCTTCTTCCATTTTACGTGAGTTAACGCCTTCCGATGCGGTGACCAGATGACCTTTATAACCGGACGCAGTGACCAGACGATCGATCCACCCTTCCAGCCCTAAACCGCTGACGAATACGACATCAGAGGCGTTAATCGCTTTGCTATCCTTTGGTGAAGGTTCAAAACTGTGCGGGTCGCCGTCCGGGCCCACCAACGTCGTCACCTTGACGTGCTCGCCCCCCACTTCATGAACGATATCACCGAGAATAGAAAAACTGGCTACCGCATCTACGGTTTTCGCCATTGCCAACGGGCTCGACAGCAGGGCAGCTACTGCGAGTGATACAGGTAATACTTTCATCATGTCCCCTTAATTTTTGGTGCTACTTTTCATTGTGTTACTGCTTAACAACGCGAGGCCGTTAACATCCCGCCACGCTTTCCAAATAAAACTGAAATAAAGAAAATAACCGTCGCGCTGAGCACAATCGCCGGGCCTGCCGGCAATGATGCGTAATATGACCAAATCAGCCCGATGACGCTGGAAATCACCCCGATAATCATCGCGCTTAATAGTGTGTGCGGTAAATCACGCGCCCAGAAACGCGCGCTGGCCGCGGGCAACATCATCAGTCCGACAGACATCAGCGTGCCAAGGATCTGGAAACCGGCCACCAGATTAATCACCACCAGCGCCAGGAAAATACCGTGGATCGCCGCCAGCCATTTACCTGCACTTACGCGCAGAAAAAGCGAGTCAAAAGACTCAATCACCAGCGCGCGATAGATGCAGGCCAGCACCAGCAACGACACACTGCTGATGATCCCGACCATGATCATCGCAGAAGAATCGATAGCGAGAATGGAACCAAATAAAACATGCAGAAGATCGACGCTTGAACCTCGCAGCGAAACCAGCGTCACGCCCAGCGCGAGAGAGCCGAGGTAGAAACCGGCGAAGCTGGCGTCTTCTTTCAATTGCGTTTTGCGACTCACCAGCCCTGACAGCATCGCCACCGCCAGCCCGGCGATAAACCCGCCAATCCCCATCGCCACCAGTGACATACCTGAAATCAGATAGCCTATTGCCGCCCCCGGTAAAACGGCGTGGGATAGCGCATCACCTACCAGACTCATCCGCCTTAACAGGAGAAAGACGCCTAAAGGTGTCGCGCTTATCGATAATGCAATGCAGGCGATCAGCGCGCGGCGCATAAAACCAAATTCAATAAAGGGGTCGGCCAGCAAATGGAAAAGCATCATGAGTTGGCCACTCCCGCCACCAGAGAAAAGGGTACAGACGAAACGCAGGCATGCGCGGGATGTGGAAAGTGGCTCAGAACATCGTGCGCACTTCCCCACAGATTTTGTTGACCACTGAGATAAAGCACATCGGGGAAATGCCGGGAGACCATCGAAATATCGTGCAACACCGCAATGACGGTCTTGCCTTCCCGATGCCACTGCGCGATGACCTTAAGGAGTAATTCGGTCGTCTGACTGTCGATGCCGGTAAACGGCTCATCGAGCATGATGAGCGGAGCCTGCTGCACCAGCAAACGTGCGAATAACGTGCGCTGTAGCTGCCCGCCGGAAAGCGACCCCACGGGAAAACTCGCCATCTCCGTCATCCCCACGGTCTCCAGCGCCTGCTCCACATTCATCGCTGACTGGCGGTTAATCCCGCCAAACAAGCCACTTTGCGGCCAGCATCCCATCGCCACGATGTCGAACACGCTGATGGGGAAACTACGATCCAGCTCAGCCTGCTGGGGTAGATATGCCAGACGCGGACGCTTGCCCTGATTGAATGTGATATCACCGGCGACAGCAGATTGCAGACCCGCCAGTGTTTTCAGAAACGTCGATTTCCCGGCGCCGTTAGCCCCAATAACCGCCGTTAAAGAACCTGACAAAAAGCGGCCATACAGCGGCATAGCCACAGCGCGACGGTCATAGCCGACTTCAAGATTGTTGACAAAAATCATGGTAGTGAAATCGCCCAGTAAATCGCCGCCCAAAGAACAACGAGTACGGCCAGTACCACGATGCAGCGTACTGGCGAAGAAATCGTAAAGAGTGTTTTGGTCATAGCCCCTCCAAATCGTTACAATATAACATCACATGAGGTCTTTTTTATCAATACATGAACTGTTTCAGTTTCTTAACGACGTCGGACAGCACCCAAACTGTCAGAAAAGGGTAAAAATTGATGTACGTATCATAAATGCCAGCCAATTCAACGAACTAAACGCAGAGATGATGAGAATTTTTTTTCGTGCTAAAAACACAGAATCCAGAAAGTATGTAATAATGTAAGAACAGAACTTAAGAGGAAATTACCCGTGCTGAAAATGATCTCCAGCGATATTTATGGGAAAAATCCCGCTGTTAAAGAGCTGCAAGAGATAATCCAATGTTCTTTATCTGAAATTGAAGAGCCTTTAATTGGCGATTTATCTTATTTTTCTGAAAATGCCCGTTATGAGCCGAATTCTTTGCAAATCGTGTCTATAACTCAAACGGACAAAAACCAATATTCAATGAGTTATCGTTACAAGTGGACGATTTTCAATGGCTGTCTGGACATTAATGCAGACGAGTTTACGACGCAAAATGTCACATTCATGGTCAAGCCAGAAGGGCTTGAGTTTGATATTATTGACACCTCCAGAGGAAGTACTGCAGACGAATTGTAAGTTTGAGTAATACGTTTGCACAGCTTTCTAAAAATGAATTATATTTAAACTGTTAACTGTAGAATAATCCCTGGTAGAACCTCCTTCAGATACCGGTTTATTGTGATTGTTACTGATATTTAACTGAGTTTGTGATGTTTCCAGCATTTGTAGTGAGAGCTGTTTCCTGTAAGCCATTAAGTTTTGTTGTTTACTCACAGAGTGTTATCAACACCGAATAAACCATTACGGAGGGGATGATATGGATGAGTACTCGCCTAAGCGGCACGATATCGCTCAGTTACGATTCCTGAATGAAATGTTGTATGATGAGGGGATTGCAACGCTGGGTGACAGTCATCATGGTTGGGTTAACGACCCTACATCAGCTGTTAACCTGCAACTCAACGAACTGATTGAACACATTGCATCCTTTGTGATGAGTTTTAAAATTAAGTACCCCGACGATAACCATTTAAGTGATCTGGTTGAAGAGTATCTGGATGATACCTACACCCTGTTCAGTAATTATGGAATAAATGATTCTGATTTACGCCAATGGCAGAAGACCAAAAAGCGATTATTCAGAATGTTCTCAGGGGACTACATCTGTACCCTAATGAAGACTTGAGTAATAATTTATATGCTGTCATCAGAAAAAAATGAAAAGGCCACGATGAACAAAATCGACTATTTGATGCGTTTAAGAAAATGCACCACTATTGATACCCTTGAACGTGTTATTGAAAAAAATAAGTATGAACTTTCAGACGACGAACTCGAATTGTTTTACTCGGCAGCTGACCACCGTCTGGCAGAACTGACGATGAATAAGCTGTACGATAAAATCCCCGTTGCCGTGTGGAAATTTGTACGTTGACTGTTTACATTGAGCCGAATCATCGCTCGGCTCAATGTTTATTATTTCAACAAAACAACGTTAGCTTTGTTTAACAATTGCCTTAACGCATCCCGTCTTTCTTTTCTTTAACTCGTTGATGAAACGCCTTTAAGAGAAATTGAAAACATTGTTCCGTTTTTTCAGAACGTAATGGAACCGGTTTACACATCATTGCAACCGTACGGCTTAATGTCGGCTGCTGCAGATGAATTATTGTTAATTCATTATCGTTAAGTGTTGCAGTATATAATTCCGGCAGAATTGCCAGGGCTAAACGTGACCGCACCAGCCCATACAACGTCTCCTGAAAATCCACCCGATAATTTACATGCAAATTCAGACGATGAGTCTCATTCATCGACGTCACCAGCCTGCTGACATTTCCTTTTGAAAACAATGCAATATCCCTTTTCGCCAACTGCCGCCACGGGATATTACGCCCTTCAGCCAGCGCATCATCACGTCTGATCACTACCACGAGCGGGTCTTCAAGCAGCGGGTACACGGCTATTGATTCCGGTACCGTGCTGTCAGTTGCTCCGATACCAAAATCAACCGATCCGTTCTCCAGTTCCAGTAATAACGCATCATTGGTGAGGTCGTGAAATTCCACACGCATATCAGGGAAATATTCCGACAGTAATTGCGGAACGGCTGGAAATAATAACGTGCTGACCGAAGGCACTAATCCGATACGTAATGTTCCATCTCCGCCCTGTTGCATTATTTGCTTCATATCATCGAACACACTGTGAGCTGTATTTAATAAGCGTTCTGCATACGGCAGCACCGCCTCGCCCTGTTCAGTGAGTCTCACATTTTGCGCCGTACGGTGTAACAACTTCCCGCCTAAGACTGACTCAATTTGTCGCAATGCGCTGCTTAATGCCGGCTGGCTGATTGCCAGTCTGTTTGCCGTTTCAGTAAAACTACGCAGCTGAGCCAGTGTGACAAAATATTGAATTTGCTTAAGAGACAGTGCAGGTAAGCGACGCCAGGGTTCAGACATGATGTGCAGTTATTCCGATAAAATAGAAAACGTTTGCTCAGCATAACCGCATCTTATAATCAGATAAAATAAATCATCTGTGCAAAGCCGCCGCCTCTCCCTACATTAAGCCTCATCATTCTGCAAATCCGGAAACAGCTATGACCGATAACCTGGCCTCCCTGCCCATTCGCCAGCAGGCAATTAATGCTGCGCTGGGGAAAATCCCCTTTGACCGCCTGTTGATCAACGCAAGGGTCATTGACATGGTGACGGGCGAAATACGTGATGCAGACGTGGGTCTGGTGGGCAGTATGATTGCCAGCGTACATCCGCGCGGAAAATTCACCCAGGCCGTTAATATTGATGATTTATCGGGATATTTTCTGTCTCCCGGCCTTATCGATACCCACGTTCATATCGAAAGCTCGCACCTGCCACCGGAAAAATACGCGGAAATTGTGGTGGCTCAGGGCACCACGACAGTGTTTTGGGATCCTCATGAACTGGCAAATGTGCTGGGCGTGGCAGGCGTAGAGTACGCGGTGAAAGCCAGCCGTGACCTGCCCTTGCGCGTCATTTGCGCGGCACCGTCCAGCGTACCTTCCACGCCAGGGCTGGAAATGTCCGGAGCCGATTTTAAAGGTCAGGAAATGCAAACTATGCTGAGCTGGCCGGAAGTCGCAGGCGTCGCAGAAGTCATGGACATGTACGGTGTACTGAACGGCAGCGAACGTATGATGGAGATCCTCGACGCCGGTTTACGCAGCGGTAAGCTGATAGAAGGCCATGCACGCGGCCTCAAGGACGAGCAGTTACAGGCCTATCTGGCGGCGGGCGTGACGTCAGACCACGAACTGACCTCGGCGGAAGACGCGCTGGAAAAACTGCGTGCCGGGCTGACGTTGCAGATTCGCGGTTCACATCCTTATCTTTTGCCGGATATCGCCGCTGCCCTGCTGAACTTACCCCATCTTTCCTCGCAGATTACGCTGTGTACTGACGATGTGCCGCCTGACCATCTGCTGGAAAAAGGCGGCCTGATTGCGCTTATCAAACTGCTGATATCTCACGGTCTGCGGGCAGAAGACGTCCTGAGGATGGCGACGCTCAACGCTGCAATTCGTCTGCGTCGCTCTGATCTCGGGTTGATTGCCGCCGGACGTACCGCTGACATCATTGCTTTCGACTCCTTAGAAACGCTGAACCCCGCCAAAGTGTTTGTCGCCGGAGACTGTGTCGCAGAACACGGCAAACTGCTGTTCAGCCCCGCGGCGGCCACTGATGTGATTGCGCCGCGCAACACCATGCGCCTTGAAAAACTGACCGGGGAAGATTTCCGGTTGAAGATCCCAGGTCTGATAAACGGTAAGGCGCGCTTACGTAACATCAAAGGTGCCCGCTTTACGCAGTGGAGTGAAGTCACGGTCGCCGTCCGCGATGGTGCGGTACAAATTCCCGAAGGGTTCAGTCTGATTTGGGTACAGCACCGGCATGGACGACATGACGCCACACCGAAAATGGCTTTGCTGGAGGGCTGGGGAGAATTACGCGGCGCGATTGCGACCTCCTACTCCCATGACTCTCATAATCTGGTGGTACTGGGGCGTGATCCTGCTGATATGGTGCTCGCTGCTAATCAGCTGATCGACAGCGGCGGCGGTATGGCGCTGGCTCAGAATGGAAACCTGCTGGCAAAAGTAGATATGCCGATAGCCGGAATGCTCTCAGATTTGCCTGCCAACATCCTTGCTGCTCAGTTTAAAAACCTGCGTGAACTCAGCGCACAGATTGCTGACTGGGAACCGCCGTATCGGGTATTCAAAGCCATTGAGGGTACCTGTCTGGCCTGTAATAACGGCCCGCATCTGACAGATCTGGGGCTCACGGACGGGGGGTTACGCGAGATTATCAACCCTGTTCTGGAAATCTGGCCCGACGAGGCCTGATATTTATTAAAAAGAAACACACAAAAATAACAGCTCACAACCGTTAAATATCCTTCTCAGGGGAATGTTATGACCGACAGTTCTGTAAAAAGTGTAGCCGCATCCTCAGACGAAAGCTGGCTTCAACGCCGCTTCCAGCTTCGTCAGCGCCACACAAAAGTAAAAACCGAGTGTCTGGCCGGTATCACCGGCTTTCTGGCTGCCGCCTATTTACTTGTGGTGATCCCCGGACTGCTGGCCGTGGGCGGGATGGACAAAGGTGCGGCCACTACCGGCGTGATTCTGGTCTTTGTGCTCGGTTCCCTGCTGATGGCGTTCTACGCCAACCTGCCGTTTATGGTCGGCCCCGGCATTGGCGGGTCGGTGCTGGTCGGGATCACGCTGGCCGGAGACGGCATCACCTGGCCAATTGCGCTGGGTATCGCCTGCTGGTCAGGGATCTTATTTTTTGTAATGACTGTGTTCGGTCTGCGTGAGGTGGTCACCCGTTCGGTTCCGCAATCTATTAAGCTGGGGCTGACGGCGTCGATCGGGATTTTCGTTGCCCTGCTCGGTTTTCGCAACGCAGGCCTGGTGATGGCTAATGCCAAAACGCATGCACTGGCGCTGGGGGATTTCACCGCACCGGGCGCGCTTATCGCGCTGCTGGGTTTGCTGGTCGCCGTAGGTTTGCAGGCACGCAAAGTTCCGGGTGCCATTTTGTGGGCGATTTTACTGGCGACGGTCGCGGGGATCCCGTTTGGCGTGACGCATTTACCTGCGCAATGGATTTCACTCCCTCACTCTGTCGCTCCGCTGCTGGGTAAGGTTGATCTGACCGGTGCTATCAATATCGCTTTCCTGCCGTTTCTGTTTATCTTCTTCGCCTCTGAGTTTTTCTCTACCATGGGCACTACGCTGGCGGTCGGCGGTGAAGCGGGCTTACTCGATGAACACGGCAATATGCAGCACATCAACAGGCCGTTCATGGTGGATTCAATTGCTGCGGCGCTCGGGCCGATTGTCGGCATTCCGGCAGCAACGGCGTTAATCGAATCCTCAGCGGCAGCAGAAGCAGGCGGTAAAACCGGTCTGACTGCGCTGTCGGCTGCCGTCATGTTCTTACTGATGCTGTTGTTCACCCCGATTGCGCTGATGATCCCAAAAGAAGCCACCGCGCCAGCACTGATTCTGATCGGTCTGAACATGTTCAGTAATTTACGTAAAGTGGATTTGGCGAATTTCACCGATGCATTACCGGTGCTGATGATGGTGATGATTACGCTGATTTCTAACAGCTTTGGTACCGGTATCGCTGGCGGGCTGCTGTTTTACATCATCATTAAGGCGGTGGCGGGGAAAGCGCGCGAGGTTCCGCTGGGGCTGTATATTTTGGCGATTCCGCTGGTGTATTACTTCGCAACGTTGGTGCATCACTGAAAGTGATAGAAGGTTTGAAGGCCGTAGTTTAGCGTTGTGATTTGAGGAAATTGGGAAGAAGAATGAACGTTGGAGGGCCTGAATTGGTGGAGGCCCTGCCAGCTACATCCCGGCACACACGACACCTGCTATGGCTGCTTCCTTCCGGACCTGACCGAGTTAACAAGTTAGTGTTGCGGGAGAACCAACAGAGCCCCCATTGTCGTTGTTGGCTTCATTTCTCTGTGTAAGAACTGAAGCGGTGGGCATTATCAGTGATGCCCGACTCAAAAGCAAGTTAACCGCCGACAACCGTTGTTTTCTTAAACAATACCGCTTAAACCCGCCTGCCTGAAACGTGAAATTACGTCATACTGTCCGGCAAACACTGAGGAGGATGTGATGCCGGAACCCGATAACTTTCGCCAGCGCGTATTTCAAATTATAGCTGCCATTCCCGCCGGACAGGTCACTACCTACGGTAATGTCGCGCAGCTGGCAGGCTCGCCGCGGGCGGCAAGGCAGGTGGGCGGTGTCCTCAAGAAATTGCCCGAAGGCAGCACTCTTCCCTGGCATCGCGTCATTAACCGTCACGGTGAGATTTCATTACAGGGCGAAGATTTTAAACGCCAGCGTCAGGCGCTGCTCGCCGAAGGGATTATCTTTAAGAAAGGCAAAGTCGATTTAGAGAAATACGGCTGGAAGTGGTAGTCCATCTAACGTGTAAATAAAAAAGCACCGCCGAAGCGGTGCCTTAGTCTTACAGCCTTCGTACTTAGTACGTTGACTGCGTCGGTACTGCGCTCACCGGAGCAGGCGCTGTACCTAATCCCGTCGGCTCAGACGGATTACTCAACGGCCCCAACGTGCTTGGCTTGGTGGCAACCGGAACGGCGACAACCGGCACCAGCTGCAGATCCGCACGGGTACCCTGACCATTGTTAATCACTTCTTTGATGCTATCCGTCACGAACGTCATCTGACCATTGATGGTCACCGCTGCGCTTAGCAAGACGCGGGCATTCGGTGGAATGTCCTGTGGGTTATACGGCAGGATAAACGTAAATGGTGACTGTTTGCCCTGCGTTCTCGCCACTTTCTGCGATATCACTTTGGATGGCGCATCGGCCAGAGAGGCATCTGATAATGTCACGGTCAGCACCGCATCAGGCGGTAGAGCGACACGCTGATTGATGAACACGCTACCCGATACATTCGGGCCAGTTATTGCAGGCTGGCTGGCCGGACTGGCTGCCGAATTCACCGGAGCCTGCTGAGCGGGTGCCTCGTGATGCTGTGCACATCCGGCAAGAGTCAGAGACAGCGCGGTTCCACCTACTATCTGCCAAAGTTTCATAGATCGTACTCCCTTTTTATTATTCGCTTGTCGACAAGCTGTAATAAACGCCGACATGAAAATGGTTTCTTTAACCAGCTTACCCATTAATCATGGCACAATAATCTGGTTTTTTCCTCCCGATGGCGAAACAGGTCTTCTGAGTGCTCATAAGATCCACTATCATTAACAGGTTAGACCTGTTCAGCAGCGGTACTTAAGCGCTGCTTTCAGCATGAACCAACCGGTAACTTTCGTGAGGCCACTATGAGTCAGGCATTAAAAAATCTGCTGGATCTGCTCGATCTGGAAAAAATTGAAGAAGGACTGTTTCGTGGTCAGAGTGAGGATTTGGGCTTGCGCCAGGTCTTTGGTGGGCAGGTTGTCGGTCAGGCGTTATACGCTGCCAAACAGACTGTTCCGGTTGATCGCGGGATCCACTCTTTTCACAGCTACTTTTTACGTCCGGGTGACAGCAGTAAGCCCATCATCTATGACGTTGAAATCCTGCGTGACGGCAACAGCTTCAGCGCCCGTCGTGTAAAAGCGGTGCAAAACGGCAAACCGATTTTCTACATGACCGCCTCTTTCCAGAGTCATGAAGAGGGCTTTGAACATCAGAACACCATGCCAGACGTGCCGCCGCCGGAGTCGCTGATCTCTGAATCAGATATCGCCAAAAATCTGGCGCATCTGATCCCGGAAAAAATCCGCGATAAATTCCTGGGCCATCGCCCCATTGAGATGCGCCCGGTGAAATTTCATAACCCGCTGAAAGGCAGCGTCGAAGAGCCGCACCGTGCGGTGTGGTTCCGCGCTAATGGTGAAATGCCGGACGATCTGCGCATCCATCAGTATCTACTGGGTTATGCGTCTGACTTCAATTTCCTGCCGACAGCGCTTCAACCGCATGGCATCGGTTTTCTGGAACCTGGCATGCAGGTCGCAACTATCGATCACTCGATGTGGTTCCACCGCCCGTTCCGCATGGATGACTGGTTGCTGTACGCCGTTGAGAGTACCTCGGCCTCTGGCGCGCGTGGTTTTGTTCGCGGTCAGTTCTACACCCGCGACGGCGTGCTGGTGGCGTCCACGGTGCAGGAAGGCGTGATCCGCAAGCGTGCTGCAGAATAAGTCTCTGCGGATAAGTATCTCCGGCTGAAAAACAAAAATGAAAAAGGGGCGATAGTGATATCGCCCCTTTTGCTATTCATCATTATTTTTTAGTTTTAGTACTGCTCGTGAAGAGAATTAGCGGACTGCTTTCTCTGAACGTTTAATTACTGATTGTACGCATTTTCGCCGTGGCTGTTGACGTCCAGACCTTCGCGTTCCTGCTCTTCAGGGACACGCAGACCGACCAACATATCTGCCACTTTGTAACCGATGAAGGCCACAACACCAGACCACACCAGCGTGACGCAGACGCTGAAGAACTGTACCCAGACCTGATGGCCCATGGTCACACCTTCTGCATAACCTACGCCACCCAGTGAACTGGAGGTGAATACGCCGGTCAGCAAGCAACCTACGATACCGCACACACCGTGAACACCGAACACGTCACAGGTGTCATCGACACGCAGCCATTTTTTCAGGGTAACGACGCCCCACAGACCGGTGACACCACCGACCAGACCGATAATCAGTGCACCACCGACGCCGACCGTACCACAGGCTGGAGTGATAGCAACCAGACCCGCGATAGCG
>NZ_JYDE01000035.1 GCF_003263515.1 Rahnella inusitata
TCTTTAACAATTTATCAGACAATCTGTGTGGGCACTCACAAGACGATATCAGCCACCTCGGTGGCAAAAAAATATCAAGTCTTAGAGTGACCAAGCAGTAATTCATTTAGTTGAATTATTACGAAGTAATCTTTGAGCACCGCTTAACTTGTTTAAGCAAATCGAACTTTTAATTGAAGAGTTTGATCATGGCTCAGATTGAACGCTGGCGGCAGGCCTAACACATGCAAGTCGAGCGGTAGCACAGGAGAGCTTGCTCTCTGGGTGACGAGCGGCGGACGGGTGAGTAATGTCTGGGAAACTGCCTGATGGAGGGGGATAACTACTGGAAACGGTAGCTAATACCGCATGACCTCGCAAGAGCAAAGTGGGGGACCTTCGGGCCTCACGCCATCGGATGTGCCCAGATGGGATTAGCTAGTAGGTGGGGTAATGGCTCACCTAGGCGACGATCCCTAGCTGGTCTGAGAGGATGACCAGCCACACTGGAACTGAGACACGGTCCAGACTCCTACGGGAGGCAGCAGTGGGGAATATTGCACAATGGGCGCAAGCCTGATGCAGCCATGCCGCGTGTGTGAAGAAGGCCTTAGGGTTGTAAAGCACTTTCAGCGAGGAGGAAGGCGTTGTAGTTAATAGCTGCAGCGATTGACGTTACTCGCAGAAGAAGCACCGGCTAACTCCGTGCCAGCAGCCGCGGTAATACGGAGGGTGCAAGCGTTAATCGGAATTACTGGGCGTAAAGCGCACGCAGGCGGTTTGTTAAGTCAGATGTGAAATCCCCGAGCTTAACTTGGGAACTGCATTTGAAACTGGCAAGCTAGAGTCTTGTAGAGGGGGGTAGAATTCCAGGTGTAGCGGTGAAATGCGTAGAGATCTGGAGGAATACCGGTGGCGAAGGCGGCCCCCTGGACAAAGACTGACGCTCAGGTGCGAAAGCGTGGGGAGCAAACAGGATTAGATACCCTGGTAGTCCACGCTGTAAACGATGTCGACTTGGAGGTTGTGCCCTTGAGGCGTGGCTTCCGGAGCTAACGCGTTAAGTCGACCGCCTGGGGAGTACGGCCGCAAGGTTAAAACTCAAATGAATTGACGGGGGCCCGCACAAGCGGTGGAGCATGTGGTTTAATTCGATGCAACGCGAAGAACCTTACCTACTCTTGACATCCACGGAATTCGCTAGAGATAGCTTAGTGCCTTCGGGAACCGTGAGACAGGTGCTGCATGGCTGTCGTCAGCTCGTGTTGTGAAATGTTGGGTTAAGTCCCGCAACGAGCGCAACCCTTATCCTTTGTTGCCAGCACGTAATGGTGGGAACTCAAAGGAGACTGCCGGTGATAAACCGGAGGAAGGTGGGGATGACGTCAAGTCATCATGGCCCTTACGAGTAGGGCTACACACGTGCTACAATGGCATATACAAAGAGAAGCAAACTCGCGAGAGCAAGCGGACCTCATAAAGTATGTCGTAGTCCGGATTGGAGTCTGCAACTCGACTCCATGAAGTCGGAATCGCTAGTAATCGTAGATCAGAATGCTACGGTGAATACGTTCCCGGGCCTTGTACACACCGCCCGTCACACCATGGGAGTGGGTTGCAAAAGAAGTAGGTAGCTTAACCTTCGGGAGGGCGCTTACCACTTTGTGATTCATGACTGGGGTGAAGTCGTAACAAGGTAACCGTAGGGGAACCTGCGGTTGGATCACCTCCTTACCTAAAGATACGCATTGTGCAGTGTCCACACAGATTGTCTGATG
>NZ_JYDE01000036.1 GCF_003263515.1 Rahnella inusitata
TCGCCGCCGATATCTGGCACGTTCACTTCTTTGCTTTCGCTTGAAGCAGGTGCGGCAGCAGCAGGTTTCTCTTCTGCTTGCGCTTCCTGTTTCGCAGGAGTTGCATCAGCAGCTCCGTCAGCGGCTTCAAAGATCATAATCAGTTTGCCGGTTTCGACGGTATCGCCGACCGCAACTTTGATCTCTTTCACAACGCCAGCCTGTGGAGAAGGCACTTCCATAGAAGCTTTATCGCCTTCAACGGTGATCAGCGATTGTTCAACTTCAACCTTATCGCCCACCTTCACCATAATTTCGGTGACTTCCACTGCATCTGCACCGATGTCCGGTACGTTAATTTCAATAGCCATCTGTCTTTACCTCTTATGCCAGACGCGGGTTAACTTTGTCAGCATCGATGCCGAACTTGGTAATGGCTTCAGCCACTACTTTCACATCGATCTCGCCACGTTTGGCCAGTTCGCCCAGCGCAGCAACCACAACGTAAGACGCATCAATTTCGAAGTGGTGACGCAGGTTTTCGCGGCTGTCAGAACGACCGAAGCCGTCGGTGCCCAGTACGCGGAAATCGCTGGCAGGAACGAAGTTACGGATCTGCTCTGCGAACAGCTTCATGTAGTCGGTTGAAGCAACAACCGGTGCATCGTTCATTACCTGAGCCACGTAAGGTACGCGTGGGGTTTCAGTCGGGTGCAGCATGTTCCAGCGTTCACAGTCCTGACCGTCACGGGCCAGTTCGGTGAAGGAGGTCACGCTGTACACGTCAGAACCGACGCCGTAGTCTTTCGCCAGGATCTGAGCCGCTTCACGGACGTGACGCAGGATAGAACCGGAGCTCATCAGCTGCACTTTACCTTTGCTACCTTCCACGGTTTCTAACTTGTAGATACCTTTACGGATGCCTTCTTCCGCGCCTTCTGGCATGGCTGGCATGTGGTAGTTTTCGTTCAGCGTAGTGATGTAGTAATAGATGTTTTCTTGTGCTTCACCGTACATACGCACGAGACCGTCATGCATGATGACTGCCACTTCGTAGGCATACGCCGGATCGTAAGAAATACAGTTCGGGATAGTCAGAGACTGAATGTGGCTGTGACCATCTTCGTGCTGCAAACCTTCGCCGTTCAATGTTGTACGACCTGAAGTACCACCGACCAGGAAGCCACGTGCCTGTTGGTCACCCGCTGCCCAGCACAGGTCGCCGATACGCTGGAAACCGAACATGGAGTAGTAGATGTAGAACGGGATCATTGGCAGATCGTTGGTGCTGTAAGACGTCGCTGCGGCCAGCCATGAAGACGCGGCGCCCAGTTCGTTGATGCCTTCCTGCAGGATCTGACCTTTCTCGTCTTCTTTATAGTAAGCAACCTGCTCACGGTCCTGCGGGGTGTACTGCTGGCCGTTCGGGCTGTAAATACCAATCTGACGGAACAGACCTTCCATACCAAAGGTACGCGCTTCATCGGCGATGATCGGTACCAGACGGTCTTTGATGGAATCGTTCTTCAGCATCACGTTCAGAGCACGGACGAAGGCGATTGTGGTAGAGATCTCTTTCTTCTGCTCTTCCAGCAGTTGTGAGAAGTCTTCCAGTTTCGGCATTTCCAGCTTCTGAGTGAAGTTTGGCAGACGAGTCGGCAGGTAGCCTTTCAGAGCAGCACGACGCTCATGCAGGTATTTGTATTCTGCTGAGTCTTTTTCCAGAGTGATGTACGGCAGTTTTTCCAGATTTTCATCGGTCACTGGCACGCTGAAACGATCACGGATATAGCGCACGCCATCCATGTTCATTTTCTTCACCTGGTGAGCAATGTTCTTGCCTTCGGCCGCTTCGCCCATGCCATAACCTTTGATGGTATGTGCAAGGATAACGGTCGGCTGACCTTTGGTGTTCTGTGCTTTGTTCAGTGCAGCGAAGACTTTCTTCGGATCATGACCACCACGGTTTAGTGCCCAGATCTCATCGTCGGTCATATCTTTGACCAGCGCAGCGGTTTCAGGATAACGGCCGAAGAAGTGTTCACGAACGTATTTACCGTCACGGGACTTGAAGGTCTGGTAGTCGCCGTCCACGGTTTCGTTCATCAGCTGGATCAGTTTACCGCTGGTATCTTTACGCAGCAGTTCATCCCAACGGTTGCCCCAAATCACTTTGATCACGTTCCAGCCGGCGCCTGCAAAGATGCCTTCCAGTTCGTTGATGATTTTACCGTTGCCGGTTACCGGGCCATCAAGGCGCTGTAAGTTACAGTTGATGATGAAGCACAGGTTGTCCAGTTTTTCACGGGTCGCGATGGTGATCGCACCTTTGGATTCTGGTTCGTCCATTTCACCGTCACCCAGGAACGCATAAACGCGCTGTTCTTTGGTGTCTTTCAGACCGCGGTGATCAAGGTATTTCAGGAACTTAGCCTGATAGATAGCACCGATTGGACCCAGACCCATTGATACGGTCGGGAACTGCCAGAATTCAGGCATCAGTTTAGGGTGCGGATAAGATGACAGACCTTTACCGTGAACTTCCTGACGGAAATTGTTCATCTGGTCTTCGGTCAGGCGGCCTTCAAGGAAAGCACGCGCGTACACGCCCGGAGAGATATGGCCCTGGAAATACACCAGATCGCCGCCGTCTTTCTCGTTGCGAGCACGGAAGAAGTGGTTGAAGCAAACTTCGTAAACCGCTGCGGAAGACTGGAAGGATGACATATGGCCACCCAGATCCAGATCTTTCTTCGACGCACGCAGAACGGTCATGATCGCATTCCAGCGGATTGCGGTACGAATGTTGCGTTCCAGCTCCAGGTTACCCGGATACTCAGGTTCGTCTTCAACAGCGATGGTGTTGACATAATTACGGCTGGCCGCGCCAGCTGCGACGCTCACGCCGCCTTTACGTGCTTCACTCAGAACCTGATCAATCAGGAACTGCGCACGCTCAACACCCTCTTCACGGATGACCGATTCGATCGCTTGTAGCCAGTCGCGAGTTTCGATCGGATCCACGTCATTATTTACACGTTCTGACATGGTGCTTTTCCTTATCTGTATCTAATACGTTGGTTTATCTGGAGCCTGTCTTCCTGCGCTCTTTCACAAAGCTCTTCGTTTTCAACAAAACGCACGAAGACAGGCCCGTCATGTAGTTGCCGTGAGCCCTCAAGTGAAGGCTCTAAAAATTAATCCCGAAGGTTAACTTTCATCTTTCCGTTGCTGGAGCCGTCGTAATGACCGATCCCGCCGGGTGTGTTCCCTGCTGAGATCCAGCAAAACTTCTTCAATGAACGCCAGGTGACGGTGAGATGCAGCGCGCGCCATTTCTGGTTCACGTGCAACAATCGCCTCGAAGATACTGGCGCGGTGGTTGCTTACCGTTGCCAGCATTTCCCGGCGTGAGTAGAGCAATTCAAAGTTCTGTCGTACGTTCTTCTCAAGCATCGGTCCCATACAGCGAACCAGATGCAGCAGCACCACATTATGGGCTGCTTCTGTTACAGCGACCTGATACTGCATAACCGCATCGGCTTCTGCGTCCAGATCCCCGCTGTCTTGTGCGGTCTGAATGCCCACGTGACAATCACGAATACGTGCTAAATCTTCCTCTGTGCCTCTGAGCGCAGCATAATAGGCAGCAATCCCTTCAAGGGCATGGCGTGTTTCAAGGAGATCGAATTGTGATTCAGGATGGTCAGCCAGTAACTCGGCCAGCGGATCGCTCACGCTTTGCCACAAATTACTTTGCACGAAAGTGCCACCACCCTGACGACGCAGGAGCAGTCCCTTCCCTTCCAGGCTTTGGATCGCCTCTCTGAGAGAAGGTCGTGAAACATCAAACTGTTTGGCCAGTTCACGTTCTGGCGGAAGCTTTTCTCCGGGTCTCAAAGTGCCTTCGAGGATCAGGAACTCAAGTTGCTGCTCGATCACATCGGATAACTTAGGCTGGCGGATTTTGCTGTAAGCCATATCAGTGCTGTTCTCTGCGAGTAGCGACTCTGTAAGTTGCCGGAGTCAATTGGTAATACCAATTTAAAAAACGTGGCCGTAAAGTAACAAAGTATTCACCTTGTGTCCATATGGCTACCCAGTAAATGCGTCGACCTCGCACAATTTAACAACTTTTTAGCATTCTCCTTTTTTTCCACGCTTTAGATCACATTTTTACGATCCTGAGCAAATTTACCGTTAATTCGGTTATTTGTTATGCAGATGATGCATAAATCAGGTGCAAACTTTTTCGCATAACACTATTCTTGCCCGAACGGTAGATGATGCTGATTTTTAGGCACAATCCAGCCGTAAATAATTAAATACAAAAAGTGTAATTATCGCCTTACATTCTTTCTAACACGCAGAATGCTATGGGTTTTGCCCCAATGACAGAGGACAGGTAAATGGTTGATCAACAACATGGCGATGAGCTGAAGCGCGGTCTGAAAAACCGCCACATTCAGTTGATCGCGTTAGGTGGGGCAGTCGGAACGGGCCTGTTTCTGGGCAGCGCCTCCGTTATTCAGTCTGCGGGGCCGGGGATTATTCTTGGCTACGCGATTGCCGGATTTATCGCATTCCTGATTATGCGCCAGCTCGGTGAAATGGTCGTTGCAGAACCAGTCGCCGGTTCTTTCAGCCACTTCGCCTATAAATACTGGGGTGGATTTGCCGGTTTTGCTTCTGGCTGGAACTACTGGGTGCTGTACGTGCTGGTCGCGATGGCAGAGCTGACCGCCGTCGGTAAATATATTCAATTCTGGTATCCGGAGATCCCAACCTGGGCTTCTGCGGCTGTGTTCTTCGTGCTGATCAATGCTATCAACCTGACCAACGTTAAAGTCTTTGGTGAGATGGAGTTCTGGTTTGCGATCATCAAGGTCGTCGCGGTAGTGGCCATGATCCTGTTCGGTGGCTGGTTGCTGTTCAGCGATACTGCCGGTCCGCAGGCGACAGTGCGAAACCTCTGGGAGCAAGGTGGCTTCCTGCCTCATGGTATGACCGGGCTGGTGATGATGATGGCTATCATCATGTTCTCATTCGGGGGTCTGGAGCTGGTGGGTATCACCGCCGCAGAAGCCGACAACCCGGAGATAAGCATTCCTAAAGCCACCAATCAGGTTATTTACCGTATCCTGATTTTCTATGTGGGCTCACTGGCTGTCTTGCTTTCTCTGATGCCGTGGACCCGCGTAGGGCCGGACACCAGCCCGTTCGTCCTGATTTTCCACGATCTGGGTGATGCGCTGGTCGCCAATGCCCTCAACGTGGTGATCCTGACTGCGGCACTGTCGGTCTATAACAGCTGTGTGTACTGCAACAGCCGTATGCTATTTGGTCTGGCTCAGCAAGGTAATGCACCAAAAGCCCTGATGAACGTCGACAAACGTGGCGTGCCGGTTGCTTCTATCATGGTTTCTGCGGCCACGACGGCCCTGTGCGTACTGATTAACTATCTGATGCCGGGCGAAGCCTTCGGTCTGCTGATGGCGCTGGTGGTTTCCGCACTGGTCATCAACTGGGCGATGATAAGCCTTGCGCACATCAAGTTCCGCCAGGCGATGCGTCGCGAAGGGATCGAAACCAAGTTCAAGGCGCTGCTGTATCCGGTGGGTAACTATATCTGCTTACTGTTCATGGCAGCGATCCTGGTGATTATGGCGATCACGCCGGGCATGGCCATTTCTGTATGGCTGATCCCTGTCTGGCTGGTGATTCTGGGCCTCGGTTACTGGGTCAAAAATCAGCAAAGCGGAAAATCCGTGAAAGCCTGAAATTAAGTCAGCGTTGTTAAAGGCTTAAAATCTTAAGCGCCCCGGTCCGATTTCCAGGCCGGGGCGCTTTGTTATCTGGGTCACACTTTGCCCAGCATGACTAAAACGTCCATCTTCATGACTCTTACCTCCTGACTCCTCTGCCCCTCCCGCGCCAATACTCTTGGCTAACAAACAGTTTTTTAACATCACTCTTTTAACCAATAGCCGGAGAGAACATCCATGAAGGAAGGCGCGCTGTCATTCAAAGAGAAAGTGGCGTACGGCATGGGGGACGCGGGATGCAACATGATTGGCGGCGCCATCATGCTGTTTCTTAATTACTTTTATACCGACGTTTTCGGCCTTGCCCCGGCGCTGGTCGGTGTATTACTGCTGTCGGTGCGTGTGATCGACGCCGTCACTGACCCGATCATGGGCGCGATTGCCGACCGCACCACGACCCGCTGGGGGCGTTTTCGTCCCTACTTGTTATGGATATCGGTGCCCTACGTCCTGTTCAGCGTACTGATGTTCACGACACCGGAATGGACCTATAACAGCAAGGTTATCTATGCCTTTGTGACTTACTTCCTGATGTCACTCACCTATACCGCAATTAACATCCCTTACTGCTCGCTGGGCGGCGTCATCACCGCCGATCCGCACGAGCGCGTGGCCTGCCAGTCTTATCGCTTCTTTATGGTGGGGATCGCGACGCTGATCTTGTCTTCGACGCTTCTGCCAATGGCCGACTGGTTTGGCGGTGCGGACAAAGCCAAGGGCTACCAGATGTCGATGGGCGTGATGGCGATCATCGCGCTGTTCATGTTCCTGTTCTGTTTCAGCTTCGTGAAAGAACGTATCCAGCCTGCGGTGCCGTCTAAACATGCGCTGAAATCTGACCTGAAAGACATCTGGAAAAACGACCAGTGGGTTCGCATTCTGCTGCTGACCTTCTGCAACGTGTGTCCGGGCTTTATCCGCATGGCTGCAACGATGTATTACGTCACCTGGGTGATGGAGAAATCCACCTCGTTTGCCAGCATGTTTATCAGCCTCGGCGTGGTCGGCATGATGATCGGCAGCGCGCTGGCGAAACCGCTGACCGACAAGTTCTGCAAACTGAAAGTGTTCTTCTGGGCCAACATCATCCTGACCATTTTCTCCTGCGGCTTCTATTTCCTCGATCCGCACGCCACGACGCTGATTCTGGTCGCCTACTTTGTCCTGAATATCATGCACCAGTTGCCTTCTCCGCTGCACTGGTCGCTGATGGCAGATGTGGATGACTACGGCGAATGGAAAACCGGCAAACGCATCACCGGCATCAGCTTCTCCGGTAACCTGTTCTTCCTCAAATGCGGCCTGGCTGTGG
The DNA here is from genome assembly GCF_003263515.1 of Rahnella inusitata. Classification (GTDB taxonomy): domain Bacteria; phylum Pseudomonadota; class Gammaproteobacteria; order Enterobacterales; family Enterobacteriaceae; genus Rahnella; species Rahnella inusitata. Next base: position 7,117 of record NZ_JYDE01000036.1, read on the forward strand.
CCGGGGCGATGGTAGGCTTCCTGCTTTCAGGCTATGGCTACGACGCTGGCGCGGCGCGACAGAGTGATCACGCCATCAACGGGATAGTATTGTTATTCACAGTGATCCCCGGCGTTGGCTATCTCATCACCGCAGGCGTTGTTCGTTTACTAAAAGTTGACCGCGAAATGATGCGCACCATCCAGTCAGATCTGGAAATCCGCCGCCGCAATTACCGCGAGCTGAATGAATACCACGACACGAAAAATGCACCTGATGCGGGCTCCCTCCCGCTTCACAGCAAGGAGCTGAAACATGAGTAATTACCCAAACCCGCTCATCGAACAACGTGCCGATCCGCATATCTGGCTGCACAGCGATGGGCATTATTATTTTATCGCCTCGGTGCCGGAATATGACCGGCTGGAAATTCGCCGCTCAAAAACGCTGACCGGCCTTGCTGATGCACCGGCAAAAATCGTCTGGCGCAAACCCGACAGCGGCCCGATGAGCGCACTTATCTGGGCACCTGAACTGCATTTCATCGACGGGAAATGGGTGATTTACTACGCTGCCGCGCCGTCACAGGAGATTAAGGACGGACTGTTTCAGCACCGCATGTATGCGCTGGTGTGTGAGGATGCCGACCCGCTTAAGGGGAAATGGATCGAAAAGGGGCGGATCCAAACGCCGATCGACAGTTTCTCACTTGATGCCACGCATTTCGGGCATCAGGGAAAAAGCTATTATCTGTGGGCTCAGAAAGACCCGGCGATCCGCGGCAACTCCAACCTGTATATTGCCGAAATGGAAAATCCGTGGACGCTGAAATCGCCGCCGGTGATGCTCAGTAAACCCGAACTGGACTGGGAAATTATCGGCTTTTGGGTGAACGAAGGACCCGCGGTGATCACTCATGGCGATAAGATTTTCATCACCTATTCCGCCAGCGCCACCGATGAGAATTACTGTATCGGATTGCTCACAGCTGATGTGCACAGCAACCTGCTGGATGCGTCTTCGTGGCATAAATCGCCGCATCCGGTATTTACCACTCACGCAACGAACAAACAGTTCGGCCCCGGTCACAACAGCTTTACCCGCAACGAACAGGGTGACGATGTATTGGTTTACCACGCGCGAAATTACACCGAGATTGAAGGCGATCCTTTGTATGACCCGAACCGTCATACCCGGATTAAAAACATTCGCTGGGACGACAACGGGCTACCGGACTTCGGCGAACCTGCCGCCGACAACCGTCCGCTGACCTTGCAAAAACTGCCATAACGCTTTAGAGAAACAGTTAAGAGAAAGCGATTAAAAGCCCGGCCATGTGAATGCGCCGGGCTTTTAATTTGTTCAGAGATGACGCTGGGCAGCGAAACTGCGGCGTTAAATCAGCGCGCCATAAATCGTCAGCAGCGCCACCACGACCAGAATAATCATGGTGACTTTACGCGCCAGCCCAACGGCGGCGCGCGGCGTCTGCACCGGATCCATATGTGGATCACGCGCCAGCGAGAACTGCGCCAGACGGGTCAGCACGTGATATTGCGAAGAATGAATGTCTCCGAGCGAGGCAAACCATGCCGGTAATGCTTTTTCGCCGTGCCCGAGCAGCGCATACGCCACACCAGCCAGACGCACCGGGATCCAGTCAAGAATGTGCAGCAAACTGTCTACGCCGGACTGCGCGCGTTTGAGCGGCGTAGTATGGCGCGCGAGCCAGGTCTGATAGCCACGCAGCACAGCGTACCCGCCCAGCGCAACCGGTCCGTAGGGGCCAAGCACCACGAACCAGAACAGCGGCCCAAGGTAATAACGGAAGTTAATCCACAACAGCGCATTTTGCAGCTCACGCAGACGGGCTTCTTCGGTGCAATCTGTTGGCAAACCGTGGATCAGCGCCAGCTCTTCTGCCATCTCTTTCGTGGCATCGGCATCGCCCTGACGGGCTGATTTCAGATAGGCACGATAATGTTTACGTTTAACGCCTGCACCGATGCACAACAGACAGATAATCACCCACAAAATCAGCGAAGGCACGCCAAAAAACAAGCCCTGAACCGTACGCAGGATCACCCAAATCACCGCCATCCAGACCACGGCGATCGCCAGCGTTTTCGCCAGAGAAGTCTGTCGTCCGCGGCTGAAAATCACCTCGAACCGATGATCCAACTGCCAGTGTTCACCCAGTTTGAACAAGCGCTCCCAAGCCAGCACCAGCAATAAAGTAAATAACGTCATCGATTGTCACTCTCTCTCAACACATCACACGCTAAAAAAACCTGAACCCGCGTTCATTCACTAGTCAGCAGAAGCATTGTGCCCTGCGGAAGGTGTTAACAGCTTGCGATAAAATGCCCAGTCAAACTCAGGGCCGGGATCCGTTTTACGTCCCGGCGCAATGTCACTGTGTCCGGTAATGGCATCAAGACTAATCGGATAGTGCTTAATTAACAACTCAGTAACTGCCGCCAGGCTGCGATATTGTGCTTTTGTGAAAGGCTCAAAGTCAGTCCCTTCCATCTCAATACCGATGGAAAAATCATTACAGCGCTCACGCCCCTGCCAGCTGGAAACACCTGCGTGCCAAGCGCGTTTATCGAAAGGCACGTATTGGACGATTTCGCCGTCACGCCGGATCAGGCAATGCGCGGCGACGCGCAGCTGGTGGATCCCTTCAAAATAAGGATCGTCCTGCGGATTCAGCGTGCCGGTAAATAACTGATCAATATACGGACCACCGAATTTTCCGGGCGGCAAACTGATGTTATGGATCACCAGTAGTGAGGGGATTTCGTCGTCAGGACGGAGATCGGAATGGGGAGAAACAACCTGCCGGGCCTCGGCAATCCAGCCATGTTCTAAGTGCATCAATGACCTCAATGATGTGCCTGGGTGGTACTTATCACAGCAACAGGGTAGCATGTTTTTTTGTCCTTCTTTCCGCCATTTCGGAGTATTTGTATGTCTACCCGCAGCTACAGCCCTGAAAGTCGCCGCGCACAGTTACTCGAACGTATCGAGAGCGATATTCCCTTACTTGTGACTCAGGCGCTGGGTGAAGACCTCGGCGGCGAAGCCAATGCCGACAATGACTTAACCGCCCAACTGTTGCCGCAGGATAAAGATGCCAGCGCAACTGTCATTACTCGTGAAGCCGGAATTTTTTGTGGTCAGCGCTGGCTGGATGAAGTCTTTACCCAACTGGCGGGAGACAAAATCACCGTCAAATGGTATGTCAAAGATGGCGATTCAGTTTCTGAAAACCAGAAATTATGTGAGCTTTCAGGCTCTGCGCGCATGCTGCTGACCGGCGAACGCACGGCACTGAATTTTGTCCAGACCTTATCTGGCGTGGCCACTGAAGTGAATCACTATGTGAAACGCCTCGCAGGCACCAAAACGCAGCTGCTGGATACCCGAAAAACCCTGCCTGGCCTGCGCACAGCATTGAAATATGCCGTACTGTGCGGTGGCGGCAGCAATCACCGTCTCGGCCTTGCTGATGCTTTCCTCATTAAAGAAAACCACATTATTGCCTGCGGCTCGATTAAAGCGGCAGTTGAACGTGCGTTGTGGATCCACGCGGACGTCCCGGTTGAAGTCGAAGTTGAATCGCTAGACGAACTTCAGCAAGCACTGGATGCGGGTGCGGACATCATCATGCTGGATAACTTCACCGTGCCGATGATGCGCGAAGGTGTAGCCCTCACCGCGGGCCGCGCATTGCTGGAAGTCTCTGGCAATGTCACTGAAAAAACGCTGCGTGAATTCGCTGAAACCGGCGTGGATTATATTTCTGTCGGCGCGCTGACTAAGCATGTCCGGGCGATGGATCTCTCTATGCGTTTCAACTAATTAGCCTTTCAGCTATTGCCCTCTGAAATCCTTGCAGGGGGCAATACGACTTCTTCGGACTCTCTCGAACTTGCCGCATTACCCTCTCATTCTCATCGAACTCTGCCAACTCCCTTTTTGACCTCCTGAGCATAATTGCGAGACATCACGCAAAAGTTTTGCCTGCCTTCTGAGCTTGCACATTTATCCTGGAAGACGTCGCGGAGAAGCCACCGATGATGCTGGAGTCCTTTTTTTTCTTCGTTTAGTTTGCTGCCTGAGCAACATCCATGCAGTTACACCAGACGGAGAAAGCCATGCAACGGCAACAAGGATTTACCCTCATAGAGCTGATGGTGGTGATCGCAATTATTGCGATCCTCAGCGCCATCGGCATTCCCGCTTATCAAAGTTACATTCAAAAAGCGGCCCTGACCGACATGCTGCAAACCATGGTGCCGTATAAAACCGGTGTGGAGCTGTGCGTGATTGATGCAGGTGCCCTGGCTAGCTGCAATGCGGGCAGTCAGGGGATCCCTGCGACCGCCACAAGCCGCTATGTCAGCCAGACACAAGTCAGTGCGGGGATCATCACACTGACAGGTCAGCAGGCACTTAACGGTCTCAGCGTTGTAATGACCCCTACTCTCGACAATCAGGCCGGCGGCATTATCTGGAACCGTACCTGCACCAATTCAGGTAACACTTCGATGGTTGAAGCTTGCGAAAGCGTCTTCCGTTTTGACACCACAGGAGCGCCGAAATGAGTGACATGCCATTAAATCGAGTTTCACCGGTAGAAAACCTGAAACAGCATAGTGAAGCTTCACTGGAAGCACTTTGCCAGCGTTACAAAGCGGTGATTTTATATCGAGACGAACAGACTTTGCGGGTGGCCTGTCATGAGGCTGAACCAGATACCGATACGCTGAGCAACGTTCTGCGCTTTGCAAGCGGGCTGAAAGTTCAGCTTGAACGCTGGCCACAGGCAAGACTCGAACAGGTAATGGAGAAAAGCAGCACTGATCCTAAAGAAGAACCTGCAAAAGGTGAGTCGCGTCCGGCTTCGGGTAGTTCAGAGGAAAATGAGCTTAACGACCAGAGTGATGCGCCGGTAATTAATGTCCTCAATCAGATTCTCAGACAGGCAATCACCCGTCGGGCTTCGGATGTTCACTTCGAGCCTTACGAGCACAGCTTCCGTGTCCGCGTACGAATTGACGGCGTTTTGCAGGAGATTCCCGGCCCTGAGTTTTCAATGGCGGCGGGTGTTTGTGCGCGGCTGAAAATCATGGGGCAGCTGAACGTTGCAGAACGCCGCTTACCACAGGACGGACAGCTGTCAGTGATGCTTCAAAACCAGCGTTACTCAATGCGCGTCTCCTCCCTGCCAACGTTGCATGGTGAAAAAATCGTGCTGCGGATCCTGCATATGACCCAGCAGGATCTGGCTATGTCGCAACTGGGGCTGACACTGCGCGATCTCGAGTATTTCAAAGCCGCGCTGAAACACCCGCAGGGGCTGATTCTGGTCACCGGCCCGACCGGCAGCGGTAAAACCGTCACGCTTTACAGTGGGTTACGGCATCTGAATGCCATCTCACGCAATATTTGCAGCGTGGAGGATCCGATCGAAATTCCGGTCAGTGGCATCAACCAGACGCAGATCAATAGTAAAACTGATCTCAGCTTTGCCAGTGTGCTGCGCGCATTGCTGCGCCAGGATCCGGATGTGATTATGGTCGGCGAGATACGTGATAAGGAAACGGCAGAAATCGCCGTAAAAGCCGCACAAACCGGGCATCTGGTGCTTTCAACGTTACACACCAATTCCACCTGTGAAACGCTGACCCGGCTGCGTCAGATGGGCATTGAAGGCTTTCACATTGCCGCCAGCCTGCGGCTGGTAATTGCTCAGCGACTGGTGCGAAAACTCTGTCCGCACTGCCGTAAGGCGCACATGGGGTTTGTCGGTAAAGGTGAAAACGGGCGAGGTGCCCAGATCCCACTCTGGCTGGCTACCGGCTGTCATCAGTGCTTTTCCGGCTATTACGGACGGACAGGCATTTATGAAACACTGAGCATTACACCACGCTTGCAGCAGGCACTGGTTGCAGAAGCCACAGTGAATGAACTGAGCAAAATTGCCCGCGAGCAGGGGCAAATCACACTGCAGGAAGCCGGAATGCTGCTGGTTGAGCAAGGGATCACTTCGCTGGAAGAACTCTATCGCGTCACCGGCGAGGAAACCGATGCATGAGTGAAATGCCTGCGCTTTCCCAAAGATGGTGCCTGTATCACTGGCAGGCCATCGATATTCAGGGAAACATTCAGCAAGGCAGCAGCATCGAGGCCAGTAAAGATGGCATTTATCAGCAGCTTTTCGCAGCCAGTTTGCAACCACTGAAGATTCAAATGAAGCAACGTCTGAACCGGGGCTACTGGAAAAATTCAGAACGCGTTGCGATGGTTAGGCAACTTGCCACGCTGCTACAGGCCGGACTGCCGCTGGTCAATAGCCTGATGTTGCTGGCAAATGAGCATCCGAAAATGGCGTGGCAATGCGTTTTGCAAAATATCGCTAAAGGAGTTCGTGAAGGTAGGCCTTTATCCGCAATGCTGAATGCCTATCCTGATGTGTTCCCGGATATCTACCGGCAGATTATTGCCATCGGTGAACTCACCGGTCAGATGGATCGCTGCTGTTTACAGCTGGCCGCACAGCAGGAACAGCAGGCCAAACTGAGAGATAAAGTGAAAAAAGCCCTGCGCTATCCGCTGATCGTCAGTGTAATAGCTACGGTGGTGACCTTACTGATGCTAACCCTGGTTCTGCCGGAGTTTGCCAAAATCTATGCCTCCTTTGATGCCGAGCTGCCGTGGTTCACGCGCATGCTGGTCAGTACATCGGATGTCCTGATCAGTACCGGTCCGTGGCTGACGGGTGTTATATCAGTTGGCTGCTTTGCCTATTTGCGCAAACTACATCCGCAAAAGCGCTGGAAGCATAGGGAGCAAATGCTGCTCCTAAGGTTGCCGTTAACCTCACGGCTGGTTACCGACAGTTGCCTCAGCCAGATATTTCAGACGCTGGCGATGACACAACAGGCAGGAATGACGCTGATTTCCGGGCTGGAGGCGGCGGCATCCTCCCTGTCTAATTTGCATTTTCAGAGTGCGCTCAGCCAGATCCGTGAGCAAATTATGCAAGGTATACCGCTGCATAAGGCCTTTGTGCAGTCGCCGCTGTTTCCTTCGCTGTGTCAGCAACTGATAAAAATCGGGGAGGAGTCTGGGTCGCTGGATGAGTTGCTGCTGAAGCTGGCGCATCTGCATAATGAGAAGGCGAATTCGCTGGCGGACACGTTGTCCCAAACGATTGAACCGGTTCTGATGGCCGTGATGGGCGTGATTGTTGGTGGCTTAGTGATCGCCATGTATCTGCCTATTTTCCAGTTGGGATCGGTGATGGGATGAGGCGCACTATCGACGGGACGTTTGGAGGAAATGAAAACGGCGAAAACCTGTTTCGCCGTTATAGACGCCTTAAAGCCGTAATTGAGGCTCGTATCTTTAAGCGATTACTTACCGCCGAAAAGACGGTTTTCCTGCTCTGCCACGCGGATAAAGGTAGTGCGCTTGGTCAGCTCTTTCAGACGATCGGCACCCACATAAGTGCATGCAGAACGCAGACCGCCAAGGATATCGCGAACAGTATTTTCAACCGGGCCTCGCAAAGGCAACTTCACGGTTTTGCCTTCCGCTGCGCGATATTCAGCTACGCCGCCGACGTGACGTTTCATCGCAGATTCGGAACTCATACCGTAAAACAGCATAAATTTTTCACCGTTCTCTTCAACGACAGTACCTTCACACTCTTCATGCGCTGCCAGCATTCCGCCGAGCATCACGAAGTCGGCACCGCCGCCGAAAGCTTTAGCCACATCGCCCGGCACGGCACAGCCACCGTCGCTGACAATCTGTCCGCCCAGACCATGTGCGGCATCAGCGCATTCGATCACAGCGGAAAGCTGCGGATAACCGACACCGGTTTTAACGCGGGTAGTACAGACTGAACCCGGTCCAATGCCGACTTTGACAATGTCTGCACCCGAGAGGATCAGCTCTTCGACCATTTCACCGGTGACCACGTTACCGGCACAGATGACTTTATCCGGGCAGGCTTCGCGTACGCGTCGCAGGAAATCGACAAAGTGCTCCGAATAGCCGTTAGCAACATCAAGACACACAAATTTCAGCAATGGTGACATTGCGAGAATTTGCAGTGTTTTGACGAAATCTGCTTCAGACGTCCCGGTGGAAACCATCACATTGCGCAGGACGGATTCATCCACAGAAGCGATGAAAGCCTGCCATTGTTCAACAGTATAATGCTTATGAACTGCCGTCAGCATGCCGAAGGATGCCAGCACCGTCGCCATGCGGAATGTCCCTACGGTATCCATATTGGCGGCAATAATTGGCGTGCCTGACCAGCTGATCGCGGAGTGTTTGAATGTGAAGGTGCGCTCCAGTTCTACTTCGGAACGGCTTTTGAGGGTGGAACGTTTAGGGCGGATAAGTACGTCTTTAAAGCCTAACTTCAAATCTTCTTCAATGCGCATGACGGGTTTGTCCTGGTTTGGCGACGGGTCGCTAGGGCGTAAAGCGAAAAATTAGACACCCTTTCCAGTGGTTTTATCATACACAGGAAAATGACAACGGCAAGATGGCTTTTCCAACTGACATCACAGACTTTTGATTGCACAGCTGAATAATTTTCGAAGTCCTAAACCAACACGAGAGCGGCTTGCACTTACTCATAATCTCTTTATCATTTACCCAACTAAATTTATCAGAGCATCAGCATGGCGTATATCGTTGCATTGACCGGAGGCATAGGGAGCGGGAAAAGTACCGTTGCTGAGAGCTTTGCACGCCACGGCGTAAGCATTGTCGATGCTGATGTTATTGCCCGTCAGGTGGTTGCCCCCGGCGAACCGGCGCTGGATGAGTTGAGCAGCCATTTTGGTAACAGTATTCTTCTCGCTGACGGCTCGCTTAACCGCGCCGTTTTGAGAGAATGTATATTCAGCAATCCCGTTGAGAAAGAATGGGTTAACAAATTGCTGCATCCGGTTATTCATGCCCGAACGCAGCGCCTTATCGCGCAGGCGCAAACGCCTTACGTGCTCTGGGTCGTGCCGTTATTAATTGAAAATGGATTGCAGGCACGGGCCCATCGCGTACTGGTGGTCGACGTTGATCCGCAAACTCAGCTTTCGCGCACGATACAGCGCGACGGTGTCAGCCGTGAGCAGGCTGAAAATATTATTGCCTCGCAGGTAAGCCGTGAAAAACGGCTGGCCTGCGCGGATGACATCATTGATAACAGCGGCGGTCCCGAAACGATTGAACCGCGTGTTGCCCAATTACATAGCCGCTATTTAACATTGGCGGCATCAGTATCTCCGTGAATAATGCGTTGAATTATCAGGGAGAAAACAGACAGGATATTGCCCAGCATGAGTGAAGCCGCAGCCACGGTTCTTTTTGAACATCCTTTAAATGAAAAAATGCGTACCTGGTTGCGCATTGAATTTCTGTTACAGCAGCTGCATGCCAATGCACAGGTCACTGCTATTTCTTCCGCCCTGCTGTTCTTTCGCACGGCATCCGACTTACTGGATGTGTTAGAACGCGGCGAAGTCCGCACCGATTTATTGAAAGAACTTGAGCGTCAGCAACAAAAATTGTCCCAGTGGCAGGATGTCCCCGGCGTCGATTTAACGCGCATTGAAGGGTTACGCACCGAGCTGAAGCAGTGTGCAGGTGTGCTGATGAAAGCACCGCGTATTGGTCAGGCGCTGAAAGAAGATCGCATGATCGCGCTGGTACGTCAGCGTCTCAGCATTCCGGGTGGCTGTTGCAGCTTTGACTTGCCGACGCTGCATATCTGGCTGCATCTGGCACAGTCACAGCGGGATGGCGAAGTAAAAAACTGGCTAGAAACGCTGGCGCCTCTGAACAATTCGCTCACGATGGTGCTAGATTTGATCCGCCAGTCCGGTGTTTTCCGCAATCAAATCAGCCTTAATGGCTTTTTCCAGGACAATGCTGAAGGCGCGGATCTGTTACGATTACGCCTGTCGATGGAAAATCTGCTCTACCCGCAAGTGTCCGGGCACAAAACCCGTTATGCCATTCGCTTTTTGCCCCTCGACAGCGAACATGGCGTGGTTCCCGCGCGACTGAATTTTGATCTTGCCTGCTGCTAGGAGTTGCAAATGGATCCCGAAATTATTGAAGTGAATTGCCCTACTTGTGGCAAAACGGTGGTATGGGGCGAGCAAAGCCCCTACCGGCCTTTTTGCTGCAAACGCTGTCAGTTGATCGACCTCGGCGAATGGGCCGATGAAGAGAAACGTATTCCCAGCAAAGGGGATATCAACGATCTGGATGAGTGGAGCGAAGAAGAGATTTAACGCGCAAAGCAGGTACGAGAAGGGATAAACAGAAAGGGGCTTCGGCCCCTTTTTTGTACGTGGAATTTAACGTAGATCAGAACTGATTGTTTTTCAGTGCCCGAACGATCGCTTCATTGGCCGGCGGGAACTCTGCTTCATTTAGCTGCGACTGGGCAATCCAGCGTTTCGGCTGGCCTTCTTTCCCATACGGCTCGCCCTTCCAGTCTTCAACCATGAAGAAGTGCAGCGTAATGATACGGTCAGGAAAGCGGTGCTCAAGAGTATCGAGCAATACCAGAGATATTGCCTCGATCCCGACTTCTTCCTGCAATTCGCGGATCACAGCCTGTTCAGGCGTTTCACCCGATTCGATCTTGCCGCCGGGGAACTCCCAAAAACCTGCCATGTGTGATGAAGCATCACGCTGAGTAATAAAAATTTCTTTCTGTGTATTACGGATGATGCCGACTGAGATATTCAGTTGCTTAATCGTCACAGTATTCACCTTTCCCCTGACTGAAATTCCTGTACTGAACCGTACTTTTAAGACAAAAAATAAAGGCGGTGATTAGCCGCCTTTAAGATTAACACGATGACTTAGCCTGATATCTTACTTTTGCAGGCGGCCATGGCATTGTTTGTATTTTTTGCCGGAACCGCATGGGCAGAGATCGTTACGCCCAACTTTACGCTCCCCCGAAGAAGCAAGGCGTGCGGCCTCTTCCACTTCAACTTCCAGCTGATCCTGATGGCTCAGTTGTTGCTGACGCGCCAGACGCTCGGCTTCTTCACGACGCTGCAACTCCATCGCTTCCACTTCCTCAGGCATACGTACCTGAACTTTGCTCAACACGCTGACCACTTCGTATTTCAGTGATTCAAGCATTGCAGCAAACATGGCAAAGGACTCGCGTTTATATTCCTGCTTAGGATCTTTCTGCGCGTAACCACGTAAGTGGATACCCTGACGCAGATAATCCATCGCCGCCAGATGCTCTTTCCACAAGGAATCGAGGGTTTGAAGCATCACGCCTTTCTCGAAGTTACGCATCATTTCAGCGCCAACCACTTCTTCTTTACGGGCGTATGATTCTTTCGCAAGTTCCATAATACGTTCGCGCAGAGTTTCTTCATGCAGTTCAGGCTCTTTATCCAGCCACTCTGCAATCGGCATTTCCAGTTCGAAATCGGTTTTCAGACGTTGTTCCAGACCTTCAACATCCCACATTTCTTCCAGAGACTGAGGTGGAATGTAGCTGTCGATCATAGTTTTGAACACGTCTTCACGAATGCTGGCGATGGTTTCGCTCACGTCAGACACATCCAGCAGTTCGTTACGCTGGCTGTAGATCGCACGACGCTGATCGCTTGCCACATCATCGTATTCCAGCAACTGCTTACGGATATCGAAGTTACGGCTTTCAACCTTACGCTGTGCATTGGCAATCGCTTTGGTCACCCAAGGGTGCTCAATGGCTTCGCCCGGTTTCATACCCAGTTTGCGCATCATGCCGGAAACGCGATCGGAGGCGAAGATACGCATCAGAGCATCTTCCATTGACAGGTAGAAGCGTGAAGAACCGGCATCACCCTGACGTCCGGCACGACCGCGCAACTGGTTATCGATACGGCGTGATTCATGACGCTCAGTACCAATGATGTGTAAACCACCGGAAGCCAGAACGGCATCATGACGAATCTGCCAGGCAGCTTTGATTTCTGCGATTTTCTCGTCAGTGGCTTCTTCGCCCAAATCTTCAACTTCAACCTGCCAGCTGCCGCCCAACACGATATCGGTACCACGACCGGCCATGTTCGTTGCGATAGTCACCGCGCTCGGCTGACCGGCCTGAGAAACGATCTCAGCTTCTTTGGCGTGGAATTTGGCGTTCAGTACGCTGTGCGCAATACCCGCTTTAGTCAGCTCGTTAGAGACAACTTCTGATTTCTCAATGGAAATAGTACCCACCAGAACCGGCTGGCCATTGGCAGTACAATTACGAATGTCTTCAATGATTGCGCCAATCTTTTCCATTTCAGTCATGTAAACCAGGTCAGCCATATCTTTACGCACCATAGGGCGGTTAGTTGGCACAACAATGGTATCAAGCTTATAAATAGAGCTAAATTCGAATGCTTCGGTGTCTGCGGTACCGGTCATACCGGCCAGTTTTTCGTACAGACGGAAGTAGTTCTGGAAAGTAATAGAAGCCAGCGTCTGATTTTCGTTTTGAATATCCACGCCTTCTTTCGCTTCCACTGCCTGATGCAAACCATCAGACCAGCGGCGGCCCTGCATCGTACGGCCAGTGTGCTCATCGACGATGATCACTTCACCATCTTTCACGATGTAATCGACGTCGCGGGTGAACAGCACGTGCGCACGCAGCGCTGCGGTTACGTGGTGCATCAGCATGATATTAGTCGGGGAATACAGGGATTCGCCCTCTTGCATGATGTCCGCTTCTACCAGCATTTCTTCAATCAGGACCAGACCGCGTTCCGTCAGGTGAACCTGACGCGCTTTCTCATCCACGGAGAAGTGACCTTCGCCCTGGAAGGAATCCGAATCCTCTTTTTCCTGACGGATCAGTTTAGGGATCAGTTTGTCTACGCGGGTGTACATTTCTGAGCTGTCTTCAGCCGGGCCGGAGATGATCAGCGGAGTACGGGCTTCATCGATCAGGATGGAGTCGACCTCATCCACCAGCGCGTAGTGAAGTTTACGCTGTACGCGTTCTTCAGGGCTGAACGCCATGTTGTCACGCAGGTAGTCAAAGCCGTATTCGTTGTTCGTACCATAGGTGATGTCAGCTGCGTAAGCTGCGCGCTTAGCAGGGGAAGGCATACCCGGTAAGTTGATCCCGATGCTAAGGCCCAGGAATTCAAACAGTGGACGGTTATTTTCGGCGTCACGCTGTGCTAAGTAGTCATTGACGGTCACGACGTGAACGCCTTTGCCACTCAGCGCGTTCAGGTAAGCCGGCAACGTTGCCGTCAGGGTTTTACCTTCACCAGTACGCATTTCTGCGATACAACGCTCATTGAGCACCATACCACCGAGCAGCTGCACGTCGAAGTGACGCATACCGAACACACGTTTACTGGATTCACGTACTACAGCAAAGGCTTCAGGGATCAACGTTTCCAGCACTTCGCCTTTCGCCAGGCGCGCGCGGAATTCATCGGTTTTGGCTCTTAGCTGATCATCTGTCAGCTTCTGAACTTCAGGTTCCATGCGGTTGATGAGCTCAACCACTTTGCGCATACGGCGCAATGTACGATCGTTACGGCTACCAAAAACTTTGGTCAATAATTTGATTAACATGATGCTTGATATCTCTTTGTGGCCGTTAAAATCGGCCCTAATTTATTGATTTATAGATAAAGTGCTTAAATGAGAGTGTGTTAAATCAGGGTGACCGGGCCGGCACGAATGCCCTGTACCTGTGCCAGCCACAGGCCGGTTTGATGCGAAGAGGAGGTAGTCAGCAAAGGCTGCTGCGTCCGACGAATGATCACCGGAGGTTTAGATTCATGGGTCAGTAAGGCATTCAGGGTCACCAGCAAAGCCAGTTGCTGAACGTGCAGCGGCTCGGCTTCTTCAGCAATCACTTCCGGCGAAGCGGTGTAAACCACCTGCGGTGCCAGAGCAAAAGAAAGGTGACGAATTACCGTACGTAGCGCATGCTGCTGCCAATAATCGACACCGAAAGACGGGCGACGATGTGCCTGAAGTAAGGCGAGATTGCTCAGCCCGGCATTACCGATGTTTAGACGGTTAAGACTTGAAGACGTATTGGGAACCGAGGCCAGTTCCGTTTGTGAGAGATTCGTCGACACGCCAAGGCTCGCCGCGACCATCCCCAACAGGAGATGCGGCCAAAAATACTTTCTGCCAAATTGTCGCCAACGATTTAGAATACCAATCACACGTTTATAATCCGCCGGAGCCCATCATGCGCGATAGTCGCCCACAATTATTAGATATCCTGTTCGATGACGCCTCTTCAACGGAACAAAGCCCGCTGCGGAATGTTCAACAGCGCGCTGCGGCGTTATTAAAACTCAACCGCGCAGTGAAGGGTCTGTTACCGTCGCCTATGCAACCATGGTGTCGCGTCGGTAATTATCGACAGGGAGTTTTAGTGCTGGAAATCGCTAATGCCAGCTGGATGATGCGATTACGCTATGAACAACCGGCATTACTCTCTGCACTTCGAGCGCAAATTCTACCATCATTGTCATCAATCGACATCAGGATTAATCCTTCGTTGATGGCTAAAATGGAAAATGCTTCGCAGATTGCTGAGAAAAATAAGGCGATTGCAGCAGAGTCGATGCCAGTCAGGCATTTGAGTTCACAGAGTGCAGATGAATTGAGAGGACTGGCGAGCCGTAGCCCGGAAAAACTGAGGAAGGCATTAGAACGACTGGCTGACCTGGCCGGAGAGAGTGCCAGAACAACCAGTCGTAATAAGTAAAACAGTAATATCTGTACCGATTATGCCAATACTGTAGAAGGGGCTTTAAAAGCCAATGGCACTTCAGCTTCATCCTGGAAGGTAACGAGTTCCCAGGCTTCCTGCTGCGCCAATACCGCTTGCAGTAACTTATTGTTCAATGCGTGGCCAGACTTGTATGCGGTAAACGCACCAATGATGTTATGTCCACACATGAACAGATCGCCGATAGCATCCAACATTTTGTGACGAACGAACTCATCTTCAAAACGCAGGCCATCTTCGTTAAGTACGCGGTAATCATCCACAACAATCGCACAATCAAAGCTGCCACCCAGGCACAAACCACGTGACTGCAAGTACTCGATATCACGCATAAAACCAAATGTGCGCGCGCGGCTGATTTGGCGAACAAATGCTTCTGCAGAGAAATTCATTTTGTAGCGCTGAGAGCTGGAATCAATCGCCGGGTGTTTAAAGTCAATGGTGAAGTCCAGAGAGAAACCATTGAAAGGTTTAAACTCGGCCCACTTGTCACCGTCTTCAACACGCACAGTCTGTTTAATGCGCAAGAATTTCTTCGCGCAGTTCAGCTCTTCAATCCCTGCATCCATCAAGAGATAGACGAAAGGTGCAGCACTACCATCCATAATTGGCACTTCAGGCGCATCGACTTCGATAACGATGTTATCGATGCCCAAGCCTGCAAGAGCCGCATTAAGGTGCTCTACCGTAGAAATACGTACGTCATGCTCATTGACCAGGCAAGTACAGAGCATGGTATCACGCACGGATTTGGCATCTGCCGGGAAATCGACCGGTGGATTCAAGTCAGTGCGACGATAGATGACCCCGGTATTGGCCGGTGCAGGACGCAGAGTCAGGGTGACTTTCTTGCCGGTATGTAAACCGACGCCCGTCGCCTGAACGATACGTTTTAATGTACGTTGTTTGATCATCGTTTTTATCTCGCAATGTTATCCATCTATCCTACCAACCTTTTCATAGTACATTAAGGTTGGCGGGACAGTTTAGCACAAAGAGCGGAGATCCTACAATTCGGACTAGTCTGCCTGCTTACGCAGGAAGGCCGGGATGTCCAGATAGTCGGGCTCTTTATTGGATTGCGCGCTCTGATCGTTAACCACTTTGGCAGCTGGCTTCGTTTCCTGCGGCAACGGAGACATCCCGTGCTGCTGGTAGCGATGATCCATAACAGGCTGGCTGGCTGGCTTATTGGTCACCAAAGTGATCTCAGGACGTTTGTCCATGCCGATACCGGTTGCCACTACCGTTACGCGCAATTCGTCGTTCATTTCCGGGTCAAGGGAAGTACCGATAACCACGGTTGCGTTGTCAGAAGCGAAAGCACGGATAGTGTTACCCACGGTTTCGAATTCATCCAGACGCAGGTCAAAGCCGGCAGTGATGTTGACCAGAACGCCGCGAGCACCTGACAGGTCGATATCTTCCAGCAACGGGCTGGAGATCGCCATTTCAGCCGCTTCTTCAGCACGGTCTTCACCACAAGCCACGCCGGATCCCATCATGGCATAACCCATTTCGGACATCACGGTGCGCACATCGGCGAAGTCGACGTTCATCAGACCCGGACGGGTGATCAGCTCTGCAATACCCTGCACCGCGCCTTTCAGCACGTCGTTGGCCGCACCGAAGGCGTCCAGCAGAGAAATACCGCGACCCAGAACTTTCAACAATTTGTCGTTCGGGATAGTGATCAGGGAGTCCACATGTTTGGACAGCTCAGCGATACCCTGCTCCGCGAATGCCATGCGTTTTTTGCCTTCAAAGTTGAATGGCTTAGTCACGACAGCGACGGTCAGAATACCTAAATCTTTAGCGACTTCAGCAACCACTGGCGCTGCACCGGTACCGGTACCGCCACCCATGCCCGCTGCGATAAAGACCATGTCAGCACCTTCTAGCGCAGCACGCAGGGCTTCACGGTCTTCTTCTGCAGAATTGCGACCCACTTCCGGATTCGCACCAGCACCCAGACCTTTGGTAATACCGCTACCGATCTGAATAGTCTGGCCTACTGCCGTTTTACGCAACGCCTGAGCGTCGGTGTTAACGGCAAAGAATTCAACACCTTCGATGCGCTCGCGCACCATGTGTTCGACAGCGTTACCGCCACCACCGCCGACGCCGATGACTTTAATCACCGCATCGTTGGTCAGTTCCATAGGTTCAAACATAGTTTCTCTCCGTTTTGTGCCTGTCGCGTCGGGATCGAAATACTTGGAAGCATGATCCCGTTGTTAAAACATTAAAACTCTTTTCTCAGCCAGCTATTGATTCGTTTGAACCAGTTGCCCACTGAGGCGCGTTTTTCCACTTCGGCCTCACCGCTCAGGTGAGACTCTTTACCATAGTGCAGCAGCCCTACAGCAGTTGAGTAGTAAGGTTCCTGCGCATAATCTGTCAGCCCGGTGATGTTCAGAGGTTGCCCGATACGCACCTGAGTATGGAATACCCGTTGCGCACAAGCTGCCAGACCATCAATTTGTGCTGCGCCGCCTGTCAAAACGATACCTGCGGCCAGATGATGTTTTACGCCCTGCTGACGTAACTGCTCCTGCAATTGCAAAATTTCGTCATTCACAAGATTTAGCAATTCTGTATAACGAGGCTCGATGACTTCAGCCAGTGTCTGCCGTTGCAGACTGCGCGGCGGACGTCCGCCCACGCTCGGCACTTCGACATTTTCGTCTTTGCCGACAATCGACCCTAATGCACAACCGTGACGAACCTTGATGGCTTCGGCATCGGTCGGTGGTGTACCAAACGCATAAGCGATATCGCTGGTGACCACATTCCCTGCATAAGGGATAACCTTAGTATGACGCAGTGCGCCACCGGTATAAACAGCGATATCCATGGTTCCGCCACCAATATCGACGACACAGACACCTAATTCGCGTTCATCTTCAGTCAGAACGGCATAACTGGCCGCGAGACCGGCGAAAATCAGTTGGTCAACTTTCAGACCGCATCGTTCAACCGCTTTAACAATGTTCTTCGCCATATCGTTATGGCAGGTAATCAGGTGAACTTTGGCCTGCATACGCACGCCGGATAACCCCACCGGATTTTTAATGCCTTCCTGATAATCGATGGCATATTCCTGAGGAATAACGTGAAGCACACGATGCTCATCACGCACACGCACCGACTTGGCAGTGTGCACAACGTTCTCTACATCTTCCTGCGTCACTTCCTCTTCTGAAATAGGAACCATCCCTATTTCATTCTGACAACTGATATGTTTACCAGATAAAGCGAGGTAAACAGAGGAAATCTGACAATCAGCCATCAGTTCGGCCTGATCGATGGCGCGCTGAACGCATTTCACCACCGATTCCAGATCGTTAACGCCACCCTTATCCATGCCACGGGATGGGCAACTGCCCACGCCGATAATGTTGACCATGCCATCGGGCAGGACTTCACCCACCAATGCGGCGACTTTTGCAGTACCGATTTCCAGCCCAACTACCAGTTTTCTGTCCGTCGACTTGATCATTGTTGTTTAGCCTGTGCCTGATTCTGTTGCTGATTACTGTTTTGCTGGTCAATAAACTCCGGCGCCCAGCCGACTGACGCACCGCTGTCATAACGTAAATCGACATAAGTGATGCGTTTTTTATCGGCGTCGGCCTGTTGCTGGAATCTCGGATAAAGCTCGATAAAACGTTGTAAACGCCCCATCCGGTCATCTCTCCCCAACTCCAGCCGAACATCATTATCCAGAGTTAACTGCCACGAGTGACGAGCACTCATTGCCACGGCTTTCAACGTGAACTTGCCGGCGGCCAGCGCCTGACTCATCGTTTGATAGCCTTGCAAAACATCCTGTTCGCTGCCTTCCGGACCATAGAGCAACGGCATTTTCTGATTCACTACGCGCTCGGCGGGTATGCTGAATGACTTGCCGTCGGCATCGACCATATGCAAATCATTCCAGTGTGCAACCGGCACATACTCCACCAGATGTATCTTCAGTTCATTCGGCCATTGCTTGCGTACGCTGGCCTGCTTAATCCACGGCAAACGTTCAATCTGTTGCTGGATGATATTCACATCCTGCGTCATGAACGTGCCCGGCGCCCCTAAGGACAGGATCGCCTGACGAATATCGTCGTTAGTGGTGTAATGGCGCTCGCCGGTCACCACCAGCTGCGATAAAGGCAGCCGGTTTGCATCCTGCATCCAGATAACAACGGCCCATGCACTCCATAAGATGGTGCCTGCGACCAGCAGCAGAAACACGATCCCTGCCAACTGGCCGCCGTTACTGCGACGGCCGCCGTTATTGCTCTCGGCCGTCTCTCGCTCTCGGGTATTCAGGGCGGCTTGAGACATATCAGTCAGCCAGTTCCAGAATACGGAAAACCAATTGCGGGAAGCTCAGCCCGGCATTTTTCGCCGCCATCGGTACCAGACTGTGGCTGGTCATGCCCGGCGACGTATTGGCTTCCAGCAGATTAAAGCTGCCGTCGCCATCCTGCATGACATCAACGCGTCCCCAACCGCTGCAATCGAGCGCCTGATAAGCCTGTAATGCCAGAGCGGACAACTCTTCTTCCTGCGTCTGACTTAAACCACTTGGGCAGAAATACTGTGTTTCATCAGACAGATATTTTGCCTGATAGTCATAAAATGTTCCGGCAGGCTGAATACGGATCGAAGGCATCACCTGTTCACCCACGATAGCGACGGTGTATTCCGGGCCGCTCAGCCATTTTTCCACCAGGACGTTATCATCATGACGGAAGCCTTCCTGCAGGGCCGGTAACAACTCCTGTTCGGTTGTCACTTTGCTCATGCCAACGCTGGAGCCTTCGCGACTTGGCTTGACGATCACCGGTAAACCCAATGCCGCGATTTTCGCTGCCAGAGCGCCCTGCCCTGCTTCTTCAGTTTGTGAACGATGCAACGCCACGAACGGGGCAACGGGTAAACCCAGCGCCTGCCACACCAGTTTGGTGCGGAATTTGTCCATGGTCAGGGCGGAAGCCATCACGCCGCTGCCGGTATACGGCAGGCCGATTTGCTCGAGCATGCCCTGCATCGTGCCGTCTTCACCACCGCGACCGTGCAGCGCGATAAAGACTTTGCTGAAGCCCTGCTCTTTAAGCAGCGCGACGTTAACTGTTTTAGTATCAATGCCGTGAGCATCCACGCCAGACTCACGTAAGCCTGCCAGCACGGCAGCGCCAGACTGTAATGACACATCGCGTTCTGCGGAAGTACCACCAAATAAAACTGCTACTTTCTCAGACATGATGTTCTTCACCTTTCTTCACTGGCTGCAACTTTTGATCAGCCAATTTGCGGGCCACTTTGCCGATGGTACCGGCGCCCTGAACCAGGACTAAATCGTCCCCTTCGAGGATCTGCGCCAGACTTTCAGGCACAGCGTCAATATCAGAAACCAAAATGGGATCCAGCTTGCCACGTGCGCGAATGGTGCGGCACAGCGAGCGGCTGTCTGCGCCCGGAATCGGCGTTTCGCCAGCCGGGTAAACATCGAGCATGATCAGCACATCGACCTGTGACAACACGTTGGCGAAATCATCGTATAAATCGCGGGTACGCGTGTAACGGTGCGGCTGGAAAATCATCACCAGACGTTTATTCGCCCAGCCTGCGCGTGCCGCTTTTACAGTGGCGTCCACTTCTGTCGGATGGTGACCGTAGTCATCAACCAGCATGGCGCTGCCGGATTTGCCGTTCACATTCTCCAGTGGGAATTCACCGAGGAAATCGAAACGGCGTCCGGTGCCCTGGAAGCCTTCCAGCGCCCGCAAAATCGCGTCGTCGCAGATGCCTTCGTCGGTCGCAACCGCAACTGCTGCCGCTGCATTCAGGGCGTTATGACGGCCCGGTGCGTTCAGCGTGACAGTTATTTGCGGCAGGTCGTGACGACGCAGAGTGAAGTGCCCTTGCGCGCCTTCCTGACGGTAGCTCTCAATCATCACGTCTGCGTCTTCGCTGAAGCCGTAGGTAGTGATATGACGACCAACGCGAGGGATCAGTTCCCTGATCACCGGATCATCGATGCACATCACTGCGCGTCCGTAGAACGGCAGGTTATGCAGGAAATTCACAAACGTTTGTTTCAGGTTTTCAAAATCACCCTGATACGTGTCCATGTGGTCTGCTTCGATATTGGTGACAATGGCCACCATCGGTTGCAGATGCAGGAAGGACGCGTCGCTTTCGTCTGCCTCAGCAATCAGGAAGCGACTTGAGCCCAGACGTGCGTGCGTGCCTGCAGCTTTCACCAATCCACCGTTCACAAAGGTCGGATCCAGTCCGGCCTCGGCATAAATACTGGTGACCATGGCCGTGGTCGTGGTTTTACCGTGCGTACCTGCCACAGCGATGCCGTGACGAAAACGCATCAGCTCGGCGAGCATTTCAGCGCGGCGAATCACAGGTATTCGCGCTTCGCGTGCCGCAACGATTTCCGGATTATCGGAAGAGATGGCCGTGGAAACGACCACGACGCTGGCATCCAGCACGTTCTCAGGGCGGTGATTGAAATAAATCTTCGCGCCCAGCGCCGTCAGTTGCTGCGTCACCGCATTAGGTGCCAGGTCAGAACCGCTGATCTGATAGCCTTCATTTGCCAACACTTCGGCGATACCACCCATGCCGGCACCACCGATGCCAACAAAGTGAATGTGCCTGACACGATGCATCTCGGGCACGAAGGTACGCAGTTTCGCCAATTGTTGTGTATTCACGTTTTTATTCACTATTTCAGGTTACTGATTAATCCGTTTCTTACGGCTGGGACCCTGCATTGCACGGCCCGTTCAATTTCATTTTTTACTGGCGGCAACCACTTCGGCGGCCACACGCTCTGTCGCATCTGGAATGGCAGCTGCGCGTGCAGCACGCGCCATTTCCATAAGATGGGTTCTGTCCCATACGGCCATCAAATCAGCCACTGCGGCAGCGCTAAAATCTTTCTGCTCGATAATCTTCGCGGCACCGGCTTTTTCCAGCGGCAACGCATTCCAGTACTGCTGGCGGTCTTTATGCTGGAAAGGGACGAATATCGCCGGTAAACCTGCGGCAGCGATTTCGCTGACCGTTAACGCCCCGGAACGACAGACCACCACATCCGCCCAGGCATACGCCTGCGCCATATCATCAATAAACTCGGTCACTTTATGCTGCTTCTGGCCGACTTTTTCATAAGCCTGATTGACGGACTCCAGTGCACCTTTACCCACCTGATGCCACAGCGTGATTTTATCGCCCATCAGCGCCGCCACGTCCGGCATGCTCTGGTTCAGCACCCGCGCGCCCTGACTCCCGCCAATGACCAGAACCCGGATAGGGCCTTCGCGCCCGGCGAGACGAGTTTCCGGCAATTCGAGCGCCAGTACATCGGTACGCACCGGGTTACCCACCACGTCAGCATTCGGGAATGCGCCGGGAAACGCCTGCAACACTTTTTTGGCAATGTGCGACAAACCCCGGTTGGTCATGCCGGCAATACCATTTTGCTCATGCAAAACCACCGGAATGCCCAGTGACCACGCTGCTAAGCCGCCGGGGCCGGAAACGTACCCGCCCATGCCTAACACCACATCAGGCTGGAAACGCTTCATGATGGCTTTTGCCTGGCGCCACGCATGATATATGCGAATCGGGGCAGTGAGTTGCGCTTTCAGACCTTTCCCACGTAATCCTGAGATTTTAATGAAATCAATCTCAATGCCGTTTTTAGGAACCAGGTCGGCTTCCATACGATCTGCGGTACCCAGCCAGCGAACTTCCCAGCCTTGATCCATCAGATGATGTGCCACGGCCAGTCCGGGGAAAACGTGCCCACCGGTACCGCCTGCCATCACCATTAAACGCCGGGTATTGCCACTCATCGGGCACTCCTTACAAACGCCTGGGCTTTTGCCAGCCGCGTTTCGAAATCCACTCGCAGCAATAACACGATTGCCGTCGACATAATGATCAGGCTCGAACCACCGTAACTGATGAGCGGCAAGGTCAAACCTTTGGTCGGCAACATCCCCGCTGCGGCCCCAACGTTAACCAGCGCCTGGAAGCTAAACCACACGCCAATTGAGCAGGCCAAAAAGCCGGAAAATCGCTGATCGAGCTCTAATGCACGACGTCCAATGGACATCGCACGAAAAGCGACGAAGAATACCATCAACAGGGCTAAAACCACACCGAAATACCCCAGTTCCTCGCCTAAAATCGAGAAGATAAAATCGGTATGCGCTTCCGGTAAATACTCGAGCTTTTGCACAGAGTTACCTAATCCCTGCCCCCAGAACTCACCGCGGCCAAACGCCATCAGTGACTGGGTTAACTGGTAGCCGCTGCCGAACGGATCGGCCCACGGATTCCAGAAGGAAGTCACACGGCGCATACGGTACGGTTCGGCGATAATCAGCAGTACAACCGCAAACGCACCGGAGCCGATGATGGCCAGGAACTGCCACATTTTCGCCCCCGCCAGAAACAGCATCGCCAGCGTGGTAATAAACAGTACAACCACCGTACCGAGGTCAGGCTGCGCCAGCAGTAACACCGCCAGCACGACCATCACGCCCATCGGCTTACAGAAGCCCCAGAAGTTACTGCGGACTTCATCCACCTTGCGCACCAGATAGCTGGCGAGGTAGCAAAACAGCGACAGTTTGGAAAACTCGGCGGGCTGAATACGCAGCGGGCCGAAGGAAATCCAGCGCGATGCCCCGTTGACCGAGCTGCCGACCACCAACACCACCAGCAGCATCACCACCGAGAGCAACAGCAGTACGTTGCTGTATTTCTGCCACACCGCCATCGGCACACGCAGTGTCACCAGCGACATTCCAAAAGCCAGCGCGAGATAAATCGCATCACGCTTGGCGAACAGGAACGGGTCATCCGCCAGACGCTGACCAATCGGCATCGAGGCTGACGTCACCATCACAAAACCCACAATCGCCAGACCAAAGGTCAGCCACAGCAGCGTGCGGTCATACAGCACCAGCGTGACGGTGTCGTTTTCTCTGGCACCCATCACCCAGTCGTTAAATTTTCTGACGAGACCCAGCCCCGGCATACGGATCCGCATCAGCCAAGCTCCTTCGCCAGCGCAGTGAAGACATCACCACGGTGTTCAAAACTGCGGAACTGATCGAGACTCGCACAGGCGGGAGACAGGAGCACCATGTCGCCGGAAGCCAGATGTGAACTGATTTCTCGCATCGCCTGCTCCATTGTTTCAAACAGAGAAGATACTTCCGGGCGCAGCTCTGCCAGTTCAGCCCCGTCACGGCCAAAGCAGTAAACGCGGAGTTTCTCGCCCTGCAAATAACGCGTCAGCGGGGAGAAATCAGCAGATTTGCCGTCGCCGCCCAGTAACAGGTGCAGCGTGCCCTCGACGTGCAGACCATTGAGTGCCGCTTCAGTGCTGCCAACGTTGGTTGCCTTGGAATCGTTAATCCAGCGCACACCGTTGTGTTGCCAGGCTATCTGAAAACGATGTGCCAGGCCGGTAAAGGTGGTCAGCGCTTTCAGGCTGGAAGCATGAGGAACACCGACGGCATCCGCCAGCGCCAAAGCCGCCAGCGCATTGGTATAGTTGTGACGGCCGGTCAGCGGCATCTCATTGGTATTCAGGACTTTCTCACCGCGCACGCGCAGCCAGATATCATCCTGCTGGCGGGTCAGGTGATAATCCCCCACATCCACCCCAAAGCTCACACAACGCTTATCAGCCCCGCGTACCGGCATGGTCAGTGCATCATCAGCATTCACCACGCAAAGCGCGGCGTTCTCATACACTTTTAATTTGGCCGCACGGTACTGTTGCAGACCAAACGGATAGCGATCCATGTGGTCCTCAGTCACGTTCAGAATGGTGGCCGCAGCGGCTTGCAGACTTTCTGTCGTTTCCAGCTGGAAGCTGGAGAGTTCGAGCACGAAGAGATCGTATTCGTGATCCAACATGTTCAGTACGGGCAGACCGATATTGCCGCCTACGCCGACACGCCATCCGGCGGCTTTCGCCATTTCACCGACCAGCATGGTTACTGTGCTTTTGCCGTTTGAACCGGTGATCGCCACAATCGGTGTCTGGGTTTCACGGCAAAACAGCTCGATATCGCCGACAATTTCCACACCGGCTTCAGCAGCGGCGCTCAGCGCAGGCGTTGCCAGTGCGATGCCCGGACTGGCAACGATCAGATCCGCATCCAGCAACCACTCTTCATTGAGTGAACCAAGATGACGCTCAATATTATCCGCAAGCTTGTCCAGTCCTGACGGGCTAACGCGGGTATCCATAACACGCGGCGTCACGCCCCGTGCCACAAAGAAATCAACACAAGAGAGGCCGGTCAGCCCCAGCCCGATGATGACGACTTTTTTACCCTGATAGTCAGCCATAGTTAACGTACCTTCAGCGTTGCAAGGCCGATCAGCACCAGCATCAGCGAAATAATCCAGAAGCGCACAATGACGCGCGGTTCCGGCCAGCCTTTAAGTTCGTAGTGATGATGGATTGGCGCCATACGGAAGATGCGCTGCCCACGTAACTTAAAGGACCCGACTTGCAGGATCACCGACAGTGTTTCGACCACGAATACACCGCCCATAATCACCAGTAAGAACTCCTGACGCAGCAGGACGGCGATGGTACCCAGTGCGCCGCCCAAGGCCAGAGAACCGACGTCACCCATGAAGACCTGAGCCGGATAGGTGTTAAACCACAGGAATCCGAGACCGGCACCGACAATCGCGGTACATACGATCACCAGTTCCCCCGCGTGGCGCAGATAAGGAATGTGCAGGTAGCTGGCGAAATTCATGTTACCTGTCGCCCAGGCCACCAGCGCAAAGCCACCGGCGACGAACACAGTGGGCATAATCGCCAGCCCGTCCAGACCATCGGTCAGATTGACGGCGTTACTGGTACCCACAATCACGAAGTAGCTCAGCAGTATGTACAGCAGGCCCAGCTGCGGCATGACGTCTTTGAAGAACGGCACCACCAGCTCTGTCGCCGGGGTGTCTTTACCGATGGCGTACATAGTGAAAGCGGCGGCCAGTGCAATCACGGACTGCCAGAAGTATTTCCAGCGGGCGATTAACCCTTTGGTGTCTTTACGCACCACTTTGCGGTAATCATCAATGAAACCGACGATGCCGTAGCCGATCAGCACGAACAGCACGCACCAGACATACGGGTTCGAGGGATACGCCCACATCAGCACCGAAATGGTAATGGAGGCCAGGATCATCAGCCCGCCCATGGTTGGCGTGCCGCGTTTACTAAAATGTGATTCCGGGCCGTCGTTACGCACAACCTGACCGAATGACATTTTTTGCAGACGGGCAATCATCCGCGGACCAATCCACAATGACAGGAACAATGCAGTCAGCAGGCTGACAATGGCGCGAAACGTCAGATAGGAAAAGACGTTGAATCCGGAATAATATTTGACCAAGTGTTCTGCCAGCCAAACTAACATGTTGCATTCTCCTGTAACGCGCGTACTACCTGCTCCATTGCGGCACTACGTGAACCTTTAATTAAAACGGTAATTACCGCATGTTCAGACAGTAAGCTCGTCAGGCGCGCCGTCAGGGCTGCCTTATCCGCTAAATGCTCACCACACCCGCTGACATCACTAATGATGCGGCTGTCGTGGCCAATACTGAAAACTTTGTCGATCCCGGCTGCACGAATCGCTTCGCCCACCTCGCGGTGACACGCTTCGCTTTGTGCGCCCAGTTCCGCCATGTCGCCAACGGCCATTACGCGATAGCCCGGCATTTCTGCCAGCACTTGCGCGGCGGCGGTCATCGAACCAACGTTGGCGTTGTAGCTGTCATCGAGCAGCGTTTTACCGTCGCAAAGTGCGATCGGGAACAAGCGGCCTTTGACCGATTGCAGAGTCGTCAGACCGGCGCGAACATTTTCGAGTGAAGCGCCGACCGACAGCGCCAGCGCGGCCGCAGCCATCGCGTTAGCAATATTGTGACGGCCCGGCACAGGCAGCGAAACATCTATGCTGCCTTGAGGAGAATGCAGGGTAAAGACGGTGTTCAGCGGACTGATTTTGACGTCTGTTGCGAAGAAATCGCTGCCATCATTCTGTTGCGCCGAATCTTTTGTCGAAGAGAATCGCCAAACGGTTTTGCCGCCGAGCTTGCGCTGCCAGTTCGGCCAGTCGTTGCTATCAGCATTAATAATCGCCGTGCCGTTTTCAGGCAGACCTTCAAAAATTTCACCCTTGGCCTGCGCAACGCCGGCCAGTGAACCAAAACCTTCAAGGTGAGCGGCTGACAGGTTATTGACCAGCGCCGTTTCAGGCCTGGCCAGTGCGGTGGTATAAGCGATTTCGCCCGGATGGTTAGCGCCCATTTCGATGACGGCAAAATCATGTTCTGCGGTCAGGCGCAGCAACGTCAGCGGTACGCCGATATCGTTATTGAAGTTGCCTGCGGTGTAGAGCACATTGCCGCACTCGCGTAAAATCGCTGCGGTCATCTCTTTCACGGACGTTTTACCTGAGGAACCGGTCAGGCCGACCACGCGGGCAGGAACCTGCTGACGCACCCAGCCGCCGAGCTGGCCGAGCGCAATTCGGGTATCCGCCACCACTAACTGCGGCACGTCCACCTGTAAGCGCTTACTTACCAGTAAAGCCCCTGAACCGGCTTTAACGGCATCGGCCGCAAAGTCGTGAGCATCAAATTTTTCGCCTTTCAGGGCGATGAACAAACAGCCCGGTGTAATCTGACGGGTATCTGTAGTGACACTGTCGATTTGAGTATCGTTGCCGATAAGTTCGGCATTGAGCGCCGCACTCAACGTTTGCAGGGAAACGCGGATCATGCGATCACCCCCAGCAAACGGGCAACCGTTACGCGGTCGGAATAGTCGAGACGCTGATTGCCCACCAGCTGGTAATCCTCGTGGCCTTTACCGGCGATCAGCACAACGTCATCTTCAGTGGCTTGCATAATGGCGCTGGTCACTGCCTCTGCGCGGCCATGAATTTCCTGCGCACGGCCAGCATCCAGCAGCCCGGCAAGGATATCCGCGACAATAGCGCGGGGCTCTTCGCTGCGAGGGTTGTCATCTGTCACGATCACGCGATCGGCGTACTGTTCCGCAATGCCGCCCATCAGAGGACGTTTGCCTTTGTCGCGATCACCGCCGCAACCAAACACGCACCACAGCGTGCCACGACAGTGCAGACGTGCCGCCGCCAGCGCTTTTTCCAACGCGTCAGGCGTATGAGCATAATCCACTACAGCGGTCGGTTTGCCCGGCGCATTGAATACTTCCATGCGGCCGCACACCGGTTGCAGTTGTGAACTTACCGCCAGCAACTGAGCCAGCGGATAATCTTGTGAAAGCAGGGTCGCCAACGCCACCAGCAAATTGCTGACGTTGAATGCGCCCATCAGGCGGCTTTCCAGCAGGCCTTCTCCCCAGCTTGAATCGATATTTACGGTCGCGCCGTTGTCATGATAATTCACGCTGCGCGCCGCCAGCCAGCGGCCTTTCCAGCCTGCCGGGATCTTGTCTTCCATCGTGACGGCGATAGCATCCGGGGTTTTCGCCAGCCAACGCAACCCGACTTCGTCGTCAGCATTGATAATTTTTTGGCCGACCTGATGCGAGGAGAAGAGCTGCCATTTGGCGTCTTCGTAGCTCTGCATGTCACCGTGATAATCCAGGTGATCGCGGCTCAGGTTGGTGAAGGCTGCGGCGGCAAATGGCAGCGCGGCAACGCGGTGCTGAACCAGACCGTGGGAAGAAACTTCCATCGCAGCGAAAGTGGCGCCCTGCTGTACTAAATCCGCCAGAATATGCTGAACCTGTACTGCAGAACCGGTGGTATTTTCCGCCGGTACCACTTTATCGAGCAAACCATTGCCGACGGTACCCATCACGGCGCTGGTTTCACCGAGCAACTGACTCCACTGCGCCAGCAGCTGCGTGGTAGTAGTTTTGCCGTTGGTGCCGGTGACACCGATCAGACGTAAGGCCTGACCCGGCTGATGGTAAAAATGCCCTGCCAGTTCGGACAGCAACACATTGAGATTCTCGAGGTAAATCACCGGCACGCCATGCATCTGGCTAACCGTTCCGTGTTCTTGTTCACCCTTTGCTTCGGCCACAACGGCAGCGACGCCCTGGGCAATTGCCTGGGGAATAAAACGACGCCCGTCGCTGGTATGGCCTGAAATCGCGACGAACAGATCTCCGGCAGCCGCCACGCGGCTGTCTAAAATCATGTCTTTTAGCGCTACTGCCGGGGCATCACTCACCCAGGGCGCTAATAGGTCGCGCAAATTACGATCTGCCACCTGAAGCCTCTTTTTGATTATTCACTATGTCTGCATTTTCATCGGCAGTCAGCGCATCCGGTTCGATGTTCATGGTGCGCAATACGCCGCCCATGATCGCGCCAAACACAGGTGCGGAAACGGCCCCACCGTAATACTTCCCTGCCTGCGGATCGTTGATAACCACCACCAGCGCAAATCTCGGATTGCTTGCCGGTGCAACGCCTGCGGTGTAGGCAATGTATTTGTTCACGTACTTACCATCGGGACCGACTTTCTTCGCGGTACCGGTTTTAATCGCAATGCGATAACCCTTGATCGCCGCTTTCACGCCACCACCGCCGGGCAGTGCGACGCTTTCCATCATATGCACGACGGTGCGGACAATCGGTTCAGGGAAGATGCGTTCGCCGGAGACAGGCGGATCAACTTTTGTTATCGACAGCGGACGATAAATGCCCATGCTGCCAATCGTTGCGTAGACTCGCGCTAGCTGGAGAGGTGTCACCATTAGCCCGTAGCCGAAAGAGAAGGTGGCCCTCTCTATGTCAGACCACCGTTGTTTTTTAGGGTATAAGCCACTGCTTTCTCCAACCAGTCCCAAATTGGTCGGTTTTCCCAATCCGAATCGCGAGTAAGTGTCTACCAGCTCTGCGGACGGCATCGACAACGCCAGTCGTGAAACACCGACGTTACTCGACTTCTGCAAGATACCCGTCACGGACAGCTCCGCGTAACGGGCCACATCTTTAATCTCATGACCGTTGATTCGATACGGCACGGTGTTCAGCACACTGTTCTCGCGCACGACGCCATTTTTCAGCGCCGTCATCACCACCATTGGTTTGACGGTGGAACCCGGCTCGAAGATGTCGGTGATGGCGCGGTTACGCATCACGTCTTTCGGCGTGTTCGGCATGTTATTTGGGTTGTAAGACGGGCTGTTGGCCATCGCCAGCACTTCGCCGGTTTGTACATCGACCAACACCGCAGTGCCTGATTCGGCTTTGTTAAAGGCCACGGCGTTATTGAGTTCGCGATACACCAGTGCCTGCAAACGTTCGTCGATGCTCAGCGCCAGATTGTGCGCTGCCTGGCTGTCAACGGAGGAAATGTCTTCAATGACTCGCCCAAAGCGGTCTTTACGGATGGTGCGCTCGCCCGGCTTTCCGGTCAGCCAGCGGTCAAAACTTTTCTCAACGCCTTCAATGCCTTCGCCATCGATGTTAGTGACGCCAATGACGTGCGATGTCACCTGTCCGGCCGGGTAGTAACGACGGGACTCCTGACGCAGTGAAATCCCTGGCAGTTTGAGTTTGCGAATGTATTCGCCAACGGAAGGGTTGATCTGACGGGCGAGATAAACGAAGCGGCCTTTGGGATTGGCGTTGATGCGGGCAGACAGCTGATCGAGTGGCATGTTGAGCGCATCGGCGAGTGCTTTCCACTTTGTGTCGACCGTGATGCCACCGCGATCGTTAATCTCTTTCGGATCGGCCCAAATCGCATTTACAGGCACGCTGACCGCCAGAGGCCGTCCTGAGCGGTCGGTGATCATCCCACGGGATGTCGGAATGGTTTGAACGCGCAGGGAACGTAAATCCCCTTCTTTCACCAGCTTATCCGGGTTTATCACCTGAAGATAAGCCACCCGCAACATCAGGCCCAGCAGGGCAAGTAAAATACAGGCGCACAACAACGCAAAACGCCAGCTGATAAAGCTGGCTTGATCTTCGGGACGCTTTAACTTCGCGGTGCGTGTTGCTTTCATTAGCTGCCTGTATCCTCCGTGCACATTTTAAGGTTGAACCACAATAGTTTCTTGAGATGGATCAACATGTTGCATCTGCAATTTCTCCGTTGCGATGCGTTCTACCCGGCTGTGATCGCCAAGGGCATTCTCTTCGAGGATCAGGTTGCGCCACTCAATGTCCAGCGCATCCCTTTCCAGTACTAACTGTTCCCGCTGTGCCGTCAGTAAACGCGTACGGTGCGCAGTGGTGACAACGAAGATGGCGCTGATCAAAACGGCAATCAGCAAAATCATCGGGATCTTGCCATTGCGCAAAATGTCGCTGGCAATGACCCCCACTAAACCGTGGCGTTCATTGCCAATCACGATGCCGTTCTCTCAGCAAAACGCAGGACTGAACTGCGTGCCCGCGGGTTTTCTGACACTTCCGCATCGGAAGGCATCATTTTTCCCACTGATTTTAATGAGCGTCCGCCAAGTTCCGCGATCTGCGCTTCTGTCATCGGAATACCGGCCGGCACCTGAGCGCCACGGCTGTGCTGACGGATAAAGCGTTTCACGATGCGGTCTTCCAGTGAGTGGAAGCTGATCACGGATAAACGCCCTGCCGGTGCCAGAATTTCCAGCGCGCCATCCAGCGCACGTTCGATTTCTTCCAGCTCACTGTTGATGTAGATACGAATCGCCTGGAAGCTGCGTGTCGCCGGATGCTTATGCTTCTCACGAAATGGCGAGGCGTTCGCAATCAAATCAGCCAGTTCTTTTGTACGCGTCATTGGCAATTCGCGGTTACGCTCGACAATCGCGCGCGCAATGCGTTTTGCAAAACGCTCTTCACCAAACGTTTTCAATACCCAGATGATGTCTTCTTCTTCCGCTTTCATCAGCCATTCGGCCGCTGAGTAACCACGCGTCGGATCCATGCGCATATCCAGAGGTCCGTCACGCATAAAGGAGAAACCACGTTCCGCATCATCAAGCTGCGGCGAGGAAACACCTAAATCCAGCAGTACGCCGTCGATCTTACCTTCCAGACCGCGTTCGCGAACGTAGTTAGCGAGGTCGGAGAAAGGTCCGTGAACGATAGAAAAACGCGCGTCATCAATAGATTCTGCGGCTTTAATTGCCTGCGGATCGCGGTCGATCGCCAGCAGGCGACCTTGCGGGCCAAGCTGTGACAAAATCAGACGTGAGTGGCCACCGCGGCCAAAGGTTCCGTCTATGTAAATGCCGTCCTGGCGGATGTTCAGGCCGTTGACGGCTTCATCCAGCAAGACGGAAGTGTGTTTGTAGTTTTCAACCATGCTTATAATGACAAGTCCTGTAATCGGTCAGAGAGTGGTTCCTGAGACGATTGTTCAGCGTCTATGTCTTCCTTAACTTGTTGATACCAGGTCTGTTCATCCCACAGTTCAAACTTGTTGAACTGCCCAACCAGCATCACTTCTTTTGCGAGCCCGGCGTGCTGACGCAGCGTAGTGGCAATCAACAGACGCCCGGCGTTATCCATCTGACATTCACTTGCATGTCCCAGTAACAGGCGCTGAATACGGCGCTCAACGGGGTTCATACTCGACAGACGGGACAATTTACGTTCGATAATTTCCCACTCGGGAAGGGTGTAAAGGAGGAGGCAGGGGTGATGGAGGTCTATGGTACACACCATTTGACCTTGCGATTCTTCGCTCAGCAAATCCCGGTAACGGGTGGGTACGGCAAGTCGCCCTTTGCTGTCGAGGTTAACCATCGTCGCGCCACGAAACATGACCGATCTACCCCTCTATGACCCTAATCACCACTTTCCTCCACAAATTCCCACTTAAAAGAGTTTACGGATGGTTTTAAAACCTTGTCAAGCCAGAGCGGAGGCGGTTTGGCAATATTTACGCGAAGACCCGAAAGCCCAACGTAACGCGGTGAGGTATTTTAGAGGTGAAATAGAAAATAACGTCATGATTAGTTGAAGAAATTTCGGAGGGTTAATAATTTCGTTTAAAAAAAAACCAAACTGAATATTATTTAACTATTTATATTCTTCTGTTATCTGACTCTCGTTTCTTGTTCTTTTTGCCATAAGAAAAATCATTTCCGATTTTTTTTTGGCTATCACGGCTAAATCATCATCATTTTGCGAGCCAGCCCGCATGGCACAAGCCTTTCAGGGTGTTTAAAAACCACGAGTCGCGAAACAGCCGCAGACCCGGAGAAATTAAGCGGGGAATTCTACAGCACTTTTGCAGGCAGCATTAACGTATTTTAGATATCAATAAACAGATTTATATCGGCAACTGAAAGGCGAAAACATTTCTTAATAATTCAGCGCTCTGGGAATGCTCCGAAAATAACCACTTTCACCGCATGGTGATTTTTTTCGTGTTTGTGAGCAGAATGAGCAATTAGGCAAAAGAGGAAAGAAAAGCGTGTTTGTGCGTGGGAATCACGGGCATTCAATTGAATACCCGTCAGGATTACTTGCGGCTCAACCTGCCACGACGGAAGAGGTTGCGGCGAATACGGGTCAGGCCTGCTTTTGGTTTTTTCGGTTCATCCAGGCACGCCAGTACCAGCTCCAGCACGCGTTCGGCAACGTCACGATGACGCTGTGCGACCGCCAGAACCGGACACTCAAGGAAGTCGAGAAGTTCGTTATCCCCGAAGGTGGCAATCACCAGATCGACAGGCAAACGCCCTTCCGTTTTCAGCGTGACGTCCATGACGCCCTGCAACAACTGGAACGAGGTGGTGAAAAGCGCCTGCGGCATGGGATTGTGTTTCAGCCACTGGGCAAACACTACCGCCGCGGATTCGCGGTCATACGCATTGGCATAAAGATACTGCGGCTGACGTGAATCTTCAGCCCAGGCCTCACGGAAGCCCTGCTCGCGCAGGAAGCTGACCGATAATTCCGGCAATGCACCGAGATACAATACCGATTCAGCAGGGAACGTCCGTAATTCCTGTGCCAGCATCAACGCATCTTCCTGATCGGCACCGACAACGCTGATGAAATGCTCAGGGTCGAGCGCGCGATCCAGCGCAATGATAGGGAAATCATCATTGGCCCAACGCTGATAAAAAGGATGTTCCGGCGGTAAAGATGTGGAAATGATGATCGCATCAACCTGACGTTGCAGCAGATGCTCGACACAGCGCATTTCGTTGTCAGGCTGATCTTCTGAACAGGCAATCAGCAGCTGATAGCCACGCTGGCGTGCCTGACGTTCGAGAAAATTGGCAATCTTGGTATAACTGGTATTTTCCAGATCGGGGATCACCAGACCAATAGAACGGGTCCGGCCAGCGCGTAAACCCGCAGCCACCGCATTCGGGTGATAGTTATGTTCCTTCACGACAGCCATGACTTTCTCGACTGTCTTATCGCTGACACGATACTGCTTCGCTTTGCCGTTAATCACATAACTGGCCGTCGTACGCGAAACGCCCGCTAACCTCGCGATCTCATCCAGCTTCACTGAGATAACCCCTTAAGAAAGATAATGCTTTATCTAACCCCAGAAGCCCCTGCCGGGCAAGGTGTTTTACCGAATCGCTTCACCTGAGCCACAAAAAAGAAAGCCCAACCAAAAAGTTGAGCTTTCCTAGAGCAGATAAACTTTACATCGTGCTGATTTTTTACGCTTTAGCGCATGATCTTGTCGCCGCGCGAAACACCGACCACGCCGGAGCGAGCCACTTCGACGATTTCAGCCACATCACGAATGCTGGCTAAGAAGGCGTCGAGCTTGTCGCTGGTGCCGGCAAGCTGAACGGTGTAAAGCGTCGCCGTCACATCCACAATCTGGCCGCGGAAGATTTCAGTTGAACGTTTCACCTCTTCGCGGCCATAACCGGAGGCCTGGACCTTGACCAGCATGATTTCACGCTCAACGTGAGCACCCTGCACCAGTTCGGTGACACGCAGCACGTCGACAAGCTTATGCAGCTGCTTTTCGATCTGCTCAAGCACCTTGGCATCGCCTACGGTCTGGATCGTCATTCGCGACAATGTTGGATCATCGGTCGGCGCAACGGTGAGGCTTTCAATGTTGTAGCCACGCTGAGAGAACAGGCCGACTACACGGGACAACGCGCCCGATTCGTTTTCCAGTAATACTGATAAAATCCGGCGCATGATCAGGTCCTCTCCGTTTTGCTTAACCACATTTCGTCCATCGCACCGCCACGGATGTGCATCGGGTAAACGTGTTCTGTTTCATCAATGCTGATATCCACAAATACCAGACGGTTTTTCTGTTCCAGTGCCTGAATCAGTTTGCTTTCCAGCTCATCCGGCGTGCGAATGGCAATGCCAACGTGACCATAGGCTTCCGCCAGTTTGACGAAGTCAGGCAGCGATTCCATGTAGGATTGCGAATGGCGACCGGAGTAAATCATGTCCTGCCACTGTTTCACCATACCGAGATAACCGTTATTCAGGTTGACCACAATGACTGGCAAACCGTATTGCAGCGCGGTCGACAACTCCTGAATGTTCATCTGGATGCTGCCGTCGCCGGTGACACAAATGACCGTTTCGTCCGGCAGACCAAGTTTCACACCCAGCGCGGCAGGCAGGCCGAAGCCCATCGTTCCGAGACCACCGGAATTTATCCAGCGACGTGGCTTATCAAACTGATAATAGAGCGCGGCAAACATCTGATGCTGACCTACGTCCGACGTCACATAGGCGTCGCCGTGGGTCAGGCGATGCAGCGTTTCGATAACGGCCTGCGGTTTGATCTTGCCACTGTTTTTGTCGTAGCTCAGGCATTGACGCGCACGCCAGTTTTCAATACTTGTCCACCAGTCGCGCAACGCATCGAATTCCTGTTTGTCATCGCTCTGCGCCAGCAGTTCCAGCATCTGAACCAGCGTCTGCTTCGCATCACCCACAATCGGAATGTCTGCACTGACAGTTTTTGAGATAGACGTCGGGTCGATATCGATATGCATTACCGTGGCATTCGGACAGTACTTCGCCAGATTGTTGGTCGTACGGTCGTCGAAACGCACGCCCACGCCGAAAATCAGATCGGCATTGTGCATCACCATATTGGCTTCGTAGGTGCCATGCATGCCGAGCATACCGAGACTCTGACGATGGGTGCCCGGAAATGCGCCCAATCCCATCAGGGAGGTGGTCACCGGCAGATTCAGTTTTTCTGCCAGTTCCAGAATTTCTGCGTGGCACTCAGAGTTAATAGCGCCACCGCCAACGTACAGCACCGGTTTTTTGGCGGCCAGCAACGTCTGCAATGCGCGTTTGATCTGGCCACGATGACCCTGCACCGTCGGGTTATACGACCGCATCGTTACCTGCTCAGGGTAAGCGTACGGCAATTTGATTTGTGGATTCACCACGTCTTTAGGCAAATCAACCACCACCGGACCCGGACGGCCCGTGGACGCCAGATAGAACGCTTTTTTCAGCACGGTAGGAATATCTTCCGCGCGTTTTACCAGAAAACTGTGCTTCACCACCGGACGGGAGATCCCCACCATGTCGCATTCCTGGAACGCGTCATAACCGATCAGTGAACTGTGTACCTGGCCGGATAGCACCACCAGCGGAATGGAATCCATATAAGCTGTCGCAATACCGGTGATAGCATTGGTTGCACCGGGACCGGACGTCACCAGCACCACGCCCACTTCGCCCGTGGCGCGCGCATAACCGTCAGCCATATGAACAGCGGCCTGCTCATGTCTCACCAGCACATGATCAATCCCGCCGACCGTGTGCAGGGCATCATAGATATCCAACACCGCTCCGCCGGGATAACCGAATAACTGCTTCACGCCCTGATCGATTAACGATCGAACGACCATCTCGGCTCCTGACAACATCTCCATGGTTTTGCCTCCAGGCTTTTTATTTCTTCTATAGGATGACTTTTTATTTCAGCAAGCTGTTCTATCAAGCAGCAATCTAAAGTTAAATCACTGAATTTTAGGCCTTTACGCAGAGCGGATGAAAACCCTGCTGCTCTTATTGGCGTTGCTAACTCAACTCAGTACCTTAGCGTGAGAATTTGGGTCAGGCAAACGCCAAAATAGGGATGACAGATTTCGTTTATTGCGACGCGCTGCCATCAATCGCCCGTCCGCTACAAAACACTGCCTGCGTACGGCAACCAGTCAGAAATATCAGGAAGGCGGGAAAAATTACAGGATTAAATTATGTCTGATGCTGACATAAAAATGATCAGCAAACCGGCGAACAGGCATTCGCCGGTGTTGAGAAAAAGAGAAAGACGCGGCGTTATTCGCCGTAAAGCTCGTCGATTTCCTTTTTATAACGGCTGAAAATAACCTTACGACGCAGCTTGAGCGTCGGCGTCAGTTCGCCAGATTCCATGGTGAAGGGTTTGATCAGCAGGACAAATTTTTTCACCTGCTCAAAGCCTGCCAGATCGTGCTGAATTTCGCGTAACTGGTGAGCAAACAGTGACAGAATCTGTTCGTTTTTGACCAGACCGCTCCGGTTGAAATAATCGATATGATGCGCCTGCGCGTACATGTTAAGCACATCGAAATCCGGCACGATCAGCGCAGAAACAAAGTGACGCTCATCGGCTATCACCGCGGCCTGTTCAATGTAGCGATCCTGGACCAGCGTGCCTTCGATCCGCTGTGGCGCGATGTATTTACCGCCTGACGTTTTCATCAGATCTTTCAGTCGTTCGGTGATAAACACGTTGCCTTGTGCATCCATCTTCCCCGCATCGCCGGTTTTGAACCAGCCATCCGCAGTGAAACTGGCCGCTGTTTCTTCGGGTTTATTGAAGTAACCGCGCAGCAGCGTGGGTCCGCGTACCTGAATTTCATTTTCGTCACCGATGCGCACATCGATTTCCGGCAACGCCGTGCCAACTGAGCCAAAGCGGAAATCTTTCTCTTCCCAGCAGGTGACGGTGGCGCAGGTTTCGGTCAGACCATAACCGTATTTGATATGCAAACCGAGGGATTCGAAAAACAGGATCACATTATCATCAAGGCTCGCGCCGGCGGCTGGCAGAAAACGTAAGTTGCCGCCGAGCAAGCCGCGCAGCTTTTTGAGCACCAGCTTATCCGCCAGAAAATATGCCGGTGAGAGCCAGAAGGGATAACGTTCGCCACGGCGCTCGATCAGAAATTTCTCTTTACCCTGCGAAACTGCCCAGTGGAACAGCCACTTTTTCACTGTTCCCGCGCGGGCGACTTTATCGTGGATTGCACTGAACACTTTTTCATAGAAACGCGGCACGGCGCACATGACGGTAGGTTTCACCGCCTGTAACGCATCCCGCACTAAATCGGTATCGCGCAGAAAGACGTTCTGCGCACCGCAATGCATCACAAAGAAGCTCCACGCCCGTTCGAACACATGCGCCAGCGGCAAGAAACACAGGGAGATATCCTGGTCAGAAATCGTCAGACGTTTTTCGTGCTGCTTTAGCTGCGTCGCCATGCTGCGATAGTCGAGCATCACACCTTTGGCTTCCCCTGTGGTACCGGAGGTATAAATCAGTGTGAACAAATCGTTGAGATCGCTGGCGCTGATGCGTGCTTCGCGTTCGGCGTCTAACGCAGAGTCCGATACGGTGATATCAGACACATGCAGGGCTATCTGCACGCCCTGTAAATCGACGTCACCATCCAGCACCAGGATGTGTTTTAGCTGCGGGCAGAGCTCGCGCAACGCAATCGCTGCGTCGTACTGCTTTTGGCCGACCACGAATAAAATGCGGATGTCCGCATCGTTAAGCACATACGCTGATTGCGCGGGGGTATTGGTGGCATAGATCGGCACGGTTACCGCGCGCAGTTGTAAGATTGCCAAATCCGCTATTGCCCAGGCGATGGAATTGTTCCCGCAGATGGCAATCCGCTCCTGAACCTCGACCCGCTCGCGTAAAAGGAGAGTCGATAAAGCATCGACTTTCGCCCCTAACTGACGCCAAGTCAGTGAGGTTTCAACAGCGGGTGACCATTCACGAAAGGCGGTTTGGTCAGCACGAAGTGCGACCTGTTGGCGAAAACGGGCGATCAGATGGTAGTCATTTAAGGTTGGATTCATTGAGCGTCTATACCGGCGTTCAGCGCAGCTCGCCAGGAGGCGGCTAACTGTATTGCTCTGTTACAAAGATTTAACGCAGTCTACCGACAAATATTGCGCGGCGAAATGAAATTATAGAGAGTCAGGAGGAGGCGAAACACCGGCTCAAAATGAGTAAATAGCGGGAAAAAAAAACCTGCGCAGCTTTAACGAGGCGAAAAAGCACGCAGGATAAAAAACTTCAAAATAAATCATAACCAGCCATATTTACTTCAGCGCGCACCAAAGTAAAAATGATGTTCGTTTAGGGATCAGAGCGTCAATACGCACTGGCTTAATAAAGATTTCATCCACATATTGCCGCGGTCTTTACTGGATGATTCATGCCATGACAGATAACAGGTCAGCTGATTTTTCATCCACGGTAATGGAATGACAGATAAATTTAGGATCCCGGTATTGGCCTGCGCTAACCAGCGGGGAACCAGCGCCACCATATCGGTTTTCGACACGACTTCCATGACGCTGTAGAGATCTGTTCCCTGATAGGCGATTAAAGATTGCAGCTCAGGGTCATCATAATAAGGCGCACTGAAGGAATAGAAGCGGTCAATCATCATGACAGCATGTTTTTCGCGCAGGTATTTCTCGTCGGACATATAAGGACTAATACGCGGGTGATTTTGTGCTGCAACCAACACCAGTTCATCATTAAATAACGGTTCGTTACAGAAATCAGGCCGTTCAAATTTACGGTAGCTGATCATAAATTCGATATTTTGGTAACGCAGCTGATGTTCAATATTATCATTAACGATAGTCTGTAATTTAATACTGACGCTGCTGGCCAGGGTATCGACGGCGTGAAGAACCTGAGAGGTCAGGCGCTTATCCAGCGGGCTACAAATTGCGACGTTAAACTGGCGCATGCTGATACTGGGATCGAAACCTGCACCGGGCAATTCATTCATGACCAACTGAAGTGCCTGACGGACAGGGCCGAACAGCTGACGGGCACGCATTGTCGGTTGGATGCCCCGACCGAAGCGAACAAATAAATCATCATTGAACATGACTTTCAAACGGGCCACGGCATTACTTACGGCAGGCTGAGACATGCCCAGCATATTAGCTGCACGAGTAATATTTTGTAATTGCATGACGGCATCGAAGACAGTCAATAAATTAAGATCGACATTACGCAGATGCGTTTCAAACTCGGCAGGTTTTGCAGAGCTTTCGGTAATGATATCAGACATGGTTATCCCCATTAAAGATCATCA
The DNA here is from genome assembly GCF_003263515.1 of Rahnella inusitata. Lineage (GTDB taxonomy): Bacteria > Pseudomonadota > Gammaproteobacteria > Enterobacterales > Enterobacteriaceae > Rahnella > Rahnella inusitata. The sequence continues at coordinate 47,307 of NZ_JYDE01000036.1, forward strand.
GGCTTGAAGAATAATGATTATCTTTAATTGATTTATTTAAACAAAACACGGCACAGTCATATCAGACTAATAAATAATAGCCGACAAAAAACGCGTGCCATTTCATATTATTATTATTCGAAAAGGACCTAGGTGCTGCTTCTAATAATCAGAAAGTAAAATATAAATTTCATTTCTCTTCAAAAAACTGATGATATAAGACAATAAAATAATTACCGAAACAACATGCAAAAATTGAATAATAAGTTAAGCAGAAGTAAATCATCTCTAATCAACTGAATCAGAAAGGTTATTTTTCAATCAGCATATTTTATAGTCCAGTTTTTTACGGTTTTGACCCAAAAAAATCATCGTAATGACTGAGGAATCCTTTCCTCCAAACACCCTCTTACAGGTAGTGTTTTATGCTAAATGAGATTGTTTTTCATTTGTGAAAATTACCGCTATTTCCACACTCTGAAGGTTGACATAGCACACACATTCCCGTATCACTTTAAGCACTGTTTGAACGATATCCGTTTAACTACCCTATTAAGAGAAGCTGAAAATACATGTTCATGATTACCCGTCTCCTTGGCCTACTACTCAACGCAAAAAATTTGCGCGGTATGCCAGTGGGCGAAAATCAGAACTGATTCAACTTCCACAGACAATAAACCCGCGCCGATGCGCGGGTTTTTTTTTATCTCCCGCAGGGCGCGAAAAATAGAGCAGACAAGGAAAAACCCATGAGCGAGCAAGTCATTATTTTCGATACCACGCTGCGTGACGGTGAACAGGCGTTACAAGCCAGCCTGAGTGTTAAAGAGAAGATTCAAATTGCAATGGCGCTGGAAAGGATGGGCGTTGACGTGATGGAAGTCGGCTTCCCGGTATCTTCTCCCGGTGATTTCGAGTCTGTACAAACTATCGCGCGCCAGATTAAAAACAGCCGCGTTTGCGGTCTGGCACGCTGCGTGGATGGTGACATTGACGCAGCCGCCGAAGCATTACGTGTTGCCGAAGCCTTCCGTATCCACGTTTTCCTGGCCACCTCGACTCTGCACATTGAATCCAAATTGAAGCGTTCATTTGATCAGGTTCTGGAGATGGCGGTTCATTCGGTGAAACGCGCCCGTAACTATACGGATGACGTCGAATTCTCCTGCGAAGATGCGGGTCGTACACCGCTGGATAATCTGTGCCGCGTTGTCGAAGCCGCGATCAAAGCCGGTGCGACCACCATCAACATTCCTGATACTGTCGGTTACACCACGCCGGTCCAGTTCGGCGGGATCATTACTAATTTGTATGAGCGCGTACCAAACATCGATAAAGCGATTATTTCCGTACACTGCCACGACGATCTGGGCATGGCGGTCGGTAACTCTATCGCGGCGATTCAGGCCGGTGCGCGTCAGGTAGAAGGCACGCTGAACGGTATAGGCGAACGTGCCGGGAATACGGCACTGGAAGAAGTCATCATGGCGATCCGGACCCGTTCGGATTACATGAACGTCCACACCAATATCAATCACAAAGAAATCTATCGCACCAGCCAGATTGTCAGCCAGATAACCAATATGCCGATCCCTGGCAATAAAGCGATTGTCGGCTCCAACGCCTTCGCACACTCGTCCGGTATTCATCAGGATGGCGTGCTGAAAAATCGCGAAAACTACGAAATCATGACCCCGGAATCTATTGGTCTGAACCAGATCCAGCTGAACCTGACATCCCGCTCCGGCCGTGCCGCCGTGAAGCATCGTATGGAAGAAATGGGCTACAAAGAATCCGATTACAACATGGATCATCTGTATGCCGCGTTCCTGAAGCTGGCTGACAAAAAAGGTCAGGTTTTCGACTACGATTTAGAAGCGCTGGTGTTCATTAATAAGCAACAGGAAGAGCCAGAGTTTTACCGTCTGGACAACTTCAGCGTGCAGTCCGGTTCTAAGATAACCGCCACCGCATCGGTGAATCTGGCCTGTGGCGATGAGATCATCACTGAAGCCGCTACCGGCAATGGCCCTGTTGATGCTGTCTATCAGGCGATTAACCGCATCACGGGTTATCAAATCGAGCTGGTGAAATATCAGCTGAGTGCCAAAGGTCAGGGACGTGATGCACTGGGTCAGGTCGACGTGGTCGTCTCCTTTAATGGCCGCCGCTTCCACGGCGTGGGTCTGGCGACAGACATCGTGGAATCCTCCGCCAAAGCGATGGTTCACGTACTGAATAATATCTGGCGCAGCAAACAAGTTGAGATCGAAAAACAACGTTTGCAGCACGAAGTTCAGCAACACAACAACATTCAAAATAATCAGGAAACGGTGTGATCATGAGCAAGACCCATCATATTGCCGTCTTACCCGGAGACGGAATTGGCCCGGAAGTTATGGCCCAGGCATACAAAGTTCTGGATGCAGTACGTGCGCGTTTTGGCCTGAAAATCAGCACCAGCGAATATGACGTCGGTGGCGCGGCTATCGACAAACACGGCAGCCCGTTGCCGCAAGCGACCGTTGCCGGTTGCGAACAAGCCGATGCCATCCTGTTTGGCTCAGTGGGCGGCCCGAAATGGGAACACCTGCCGCCTAACGATCAGCCAGAGCGCGGCGCATTACTGCCGCTGCGTAAGCACTTCAAATTGTTCAGCAACCTGCGCCCTGCCCGTTTGTATCAGGGTCTGGAGGAGTTCTGCCCGCTGCGTGCCGACATCGCCGCCAAAGGGTTCGACATTCTGTGCGTCCGCGAACTGACCGGCGGTATTTACTTCGGCCAGCCGAAAGGCCGCGAAGGCCAGGGGCAGCATGAAAAAGCCTTCGATACCGAAGTGTATTACCGCTTTGAGATCGAACGTATCGCCCGCATCGCCTTTGAATCTGCACGCAAACGCCGCAGCATTGTGACGTCCATCGATAAAGCCAACGTATTGCAAACGTCCATAATGTGGCGTGAAGTGGTTAACGAAATCGCGAAGGATTACCCGGACGTCAGCCTGAGCCACATGTACATCGACAACGCGACAATGCAGCTTATTAAAGATCCGTCGCAGTTTGACGTGCTGCTGTGCTCCAACCTGTTCGGCGACATTCTGTCAGACGAATGCGCGATGATAACCGGTTCCATGGGCATGTTGCCTTCGGCCAGCATGAACGAGCAGGCGTTTGGTTTGTTCGAGCCAGCAGGCGGCTCCGCACCGGATATCGCCGGTAAAAACATCGCTAACCCGATTGCACAGATCCTCTCTGCCGCGCTGTTACTGCGTTACAGTCTGGGGGCTGATGAAGCCGCCAACGCCATCGAGCAGGCAGTGAATAAAGCGCTGGAAGCAGGCCACCGCACCGGTGATTTGGCTAACGGCCAGCAGGCGCTGGGCACCAGTGAAATGGGCGATATCATTGCCCGCTTTGTGAAAGAAGGGGCATAACATGGCGAAGACGCTGTATCAAAAATTGTATGACGCGCACGTCGTTTACGAAGCGCAAAACGAAACGCCGCTGTTGTACATAGACCGCCATCTGGTGCACGAAGTGACCTCTCCGCAGGCGTTCGACGGCCTGCGCGCGATGGGGCGTCCGGTACGTCAGCCGGGCAAAACCTTCGCCACGATGGACCACAACGTATCCACGCAAACCAAAGACATCAATGCGAGCGGCGAGATGGCACGCATTCAGATGCAGGAACTGATCAAGAACTGCGCGGAATTCGGCGTGCAGCTGTATGACCTGAATCACCCGTTCCAGGGCATCGTCCACGTAATCGGACCTGAGCAGGGCATGACCTTGCCGGGCATGACTATCGTTTGCGGTGACTCCCATACGGCGACGCACGGTGCGTTTGGCTCACTGGCTTTCGGTATCGGCACATCAGAAGTGGAACACGTGCTGGCGACGCAAACCCTGAAACAGGGTCGCGCTAAAACCATGAAAATCGAAGTGACCGGCGACGCACCTGCGGGTATCACCGCCAAAGATATCGTGCTGGCGATCATCGGTAAAACCGGCAGCGCCGGCGGTACAGGTCACGTTGTCGAGTTTTGCGGTAAAGCCATCGAAGCGCTGAGCATGGAAGGTCGTATGACCCTGTGCAACATGGCGATTGAAATGGGCGCCAAAGCCGGTCTGGTCGCGCCTGACGAAACCACGTTTGCTTATCTGAAAGGTCGCCAGTTCGCGCCGAAAGATCAAAACTGGGACGCCGCCGTCGAGTACTGGAAAACCCTGACAACCGATGCGGATGCCAAATTTGACAGTGTCGTGACGCTGGACGCGGCAGATATCGCACCGCAGGTCACCTGGGGTACCAACCCTGGTCAGGTCATGGGCGTGAATCAGACGATCCCAAATCCTTCCTCTTTTGCCGATCCGGTAGAACGCGCATCCGCTGAAAAAGCGCTGGCGTATATGGATTTGCAACCGGGCATTAAATTGACCGACGTGGCGATCGATAAAGTGTTTATCGGTTCCTGTACCAACTCACGTATCGAAGATTTGCGTGCAGCCGCAGCCGTGGCCAAAGGTCGCAAAGTCGCGACCGGCGTACAGGCAATTGTGGTTCCCGGCTCAGGCCCGGTAAAAGCACAGGCCGAAGAAGAAGGTCTGGATAAGATCTTCATCGAAGCCGGTTTCGAATGGCGTCTGCCGGGCTGTTCCATGTGTCTGGCAATGAACAACGATCGTCTGGAACCGGGCGAGCGTTGCGCCTCCACCAGCAACCGTAACTTCGAAGGCCGTCAAGGGCGTGGCGGACGCACACATCTGGTCAGCCCGGCAATGGCTGCGGCGGCAGCGGTGACTGGCCGTTTCGCTGATATTCGTGAACTGAACTGAGGAAAACACCATGGCTAAATTTACCCAACACATTGGTCTGGTGGTTCCGCTGGATGCCGCTAACGTCGATACCGATGCCATCATTCCGAAACAGTTTTTGCAGAAAGTAACCCGTACCGGTTTCGGTCAGCACCTGTTTAACGACTGGCGTTTTCTGGACGACGCCGGTCAGGTGCCTAACCCGGATTTCGTGCTGAATAAGCCGCGCTATAAAGGTGCGAGCATTTTACTGGCGCGTGAAAACTTTGGCTGCGGTTCTTCCCGTGAACATGCGCCGTGGGCGCTGACCGACTACGGTTTCCACGCGGTGATCGCGCCAAGCTTTGCCGATATTTTTTACGGTAACTCGTTCAACAACCAGTTACTGCCCATCACCCTGAGCGATGCAGAAATTGATGAGCTGTTCGCGCTGGTGAATGATAATGAAGGCATTACCTTTGAAGTGGATCTGGAAGCGCAGACCGTCAAAGCCGGTGATAAAAGCTATCCGTTTGTGATCGACAGCTTCCGCCGTCACTGCATGATTAACGGTCTGGACAGCATCGGTCTGACGCTGCAACACGAAGAAAACATCTCCGCTTACGAGAAGAATCAGCCTGCCTTTATGAACTGATTCCACCCCCGAAAGCATAAAAAAAACCCGCGACTGTCGCGGGTTTTTCTTTTCATATCATTCAGACGTCTTTGACTTTATACATCAGGCCTAATGCGATAATCGCCAGCCCCGTCGCCACCCAGTACACCGGATAATGCCCGAAGCTTTCGACGATAAAGCCTTGCAATAATCCCGCGCAGATAACGCCACTGGAAATGCTGTTGGTGAACAACGTCGTCGCTGAACCCGCACGACCCGGCATCAGATCCTGAAAATAGAGCATCCCGATACCCGCCACGATACCGATGAAAATCGCGTTAAACAGCTGGAGGATCATCAGCGCGACTTTGAACTGGAACAAAACCAGTCCGGCGTAGAAAACCACCCCGCTGGCCACCGCATACAGCATCAGCTTGCGCTTACCGGTACGTTTGACCAGATAACCCGCCAGCAACATCGCCGGAATTTCGAGCCCTGCCGCCGTCCCCATCAGCAAGCCCGCCAGCCCTTCCGGCAACCCCAGATCGCTGGTGATGTAAAGCGGCATATCAATCACGTACATGATGTTGCAGGTCCACATCAGCAGGGAGGCGAAGAACAGAAGACGCACATCTTTATTGCGCCACGCGCTGACCGGCACCACTTTTTCATCCACCGGCTGCTCGACGCGCGGCACCGACGGCAGGAAGAACACGATCATCAGGATGCTGCCGACAAACACCGCGGCGGCGCTCAGGTACATCGGCGTAAATCCGTAATTCAGCGCCAGCATGAAGGAAAGCGGCGGGCCGAGTACCCACGCCAGCGAGAGCATCGCACGCATCATTGAGCTGAACATCACCACTTCGCTCGATGAGCGATCGGCATGTTCACGCGCCAGTGCGAACAGCTGCGGCATTGAGGCATTCCCGATCGCCGCCAGCAATACGCCGACGGTGATCAGCACCAGATAGTCGCGGCTGAACGCAAAGACCAGACTGTTACCGATGGCCATCAGGCAGCAAAAGATCAGCAGCTTGCGGCGGTCACCTTTGTTATCAGAACGGTTCGCCAGCAGGAAACTGATCGCAATCCCGGCGATGGCGTTGACGGTATAAAAGAAGCCGACCCACAGCGGGCGAACTTTCACTTCATTGGTCAGAAACAGACTGAGCGTCGGTGCCTGTAATGCGCCAGCAATACCACACAGCAAGGACACCACCAGAAAGGTGACATAAATGGCATTAATACGAGGTTTTGGCATGACGTCGTCCCTGAGAAATGAAAGTCTTACAAACAAGACCCCCAGTGTAGCTAAGTTTTAAAGGGTTTCGAGGGGTTCTGAAAAATGGATATAAAAAAACCAGTGAGTTACCCCACTGGCTGGTGAAATTACACCATTACTCAGAAAATCGAATTGGGTCGAGCCTGTTGTCTGACTATCAAATCCTTCGACGGTATTGTTCTTCGTCAAGCGACTCCATATCCCACTGGGTCAGCCCGGACAGAATATCCATCCGATAATCGACCGGCACCCAGGACAGCCAGTCAGCATGATTTTTTGCCGCGTTGCGTTTAATGGCAGCGCTGCTGATTGCGGAGAAATAACGCTGATAAAAACGGGCATTCAACGTGCGTTTCATGATGACCTCCGGGTATTCACAACAGGCTTTCGTTGAGAAACAGTATCGGAGTAATATGGGGAAAGATAAATTGATGAAGATCGCCCTTGGAGTTCCCCTTTTATGACCTCACCGCGTTTGCAGCAGCAGTTCATCCGGTTGTGGCAGTCCTGTCATGGCGAAGAAACCGAAACGACCTTGCAGGCACTGTCCGAGATCCTGAACTGTTCACGGCGGCACATGCGTTCATTGCTCAACGCCATGCAGGAACTGGGCTGGCTGGCGTGGGATGCCGAAGCCGGACGCGGCAAACGTTCCAGACTGACATTCCTGTATACCGGCCTGGCGCTACAGCAGCAGCGCGCCGAAGAGCTTGTTGAGCAGGATAAAGTCGATCAACTGGTTCAACTGGTGGGCGATAAAACACAAGTGCGTCAGATGTTGCTGTCGCAACTTGGACGCAGCTTCCGTCAGGGCAAACATATTCTGCGCGTGCTGTATTACCGCCCACTGTTTAACCTGTTGCCCGGCACCATGTTGCGTCGTTCTGAAACGCATATCGCCCGGCAAATCTTCAGCGGCCTGACGCGCATAAATGAGGAAAAAGGGGAAGTTGAAGCCGATTTAGCTCATCACTGGCAGGAAATCACACCGCTGCATTGGCGGTTTTATCTGCGTCCGGCGATCCATTTCCATCATGGCCGCGAACTCGAGATGGCGGATATCATCGCTACATTTACCCGCCTGCAACAGGCTCACCGGTTATTTAGCAATCTCTCGTCAGTTTCCTCACCCACACCCAATGTGATCGATATCCATCTGCTGACCCCCGACCGCTGGCTGCCGTGGCTGTTTGGCCATGTTCACGCCATGATCCTGCCGCAGGAGTGGCAGTCGCTGCCGGACTTTGCCCGGCATCCGGTCGGCACCGGTCCTTACGCCGTGGTGCGCAATCAGAAAACGCAGCTGCGTATCCGCGCGTTTGACGAGTATTTCGGTTTTCGCGCGCTGATAGATGAAGTGAATATCTGGGTGCTGCCGGAGCTGACCGAAGATCTGGTCCATTCCGGTGTCCAGTTACAGGCGGATGAATCAGGTAATAGCGAGCTGGAAAGCCGTCTGGAAGAAGGCTGCTATTTCTTGCTGTTCGATCAGCGTTCGCCGGTCGGTCAGCAGGATGAAATCCGCGAATGGCTCTGTGAACTGCTCAGCCCGATTGCATTACTTAACGCCGCAGAACCGATTTACCAGCGCTACTGGTCGCCAGCCTACGGCCTGTTGCCACGCTGGCATCATAAAGATTCGCAGGCGCGCCCGATAAAACCGCAAGGGCTGACGCACATTACGCTGACGTTTTACAGCGAGCATTCGGAGCATCACGCGATCTGCAACGCACTGCGCCCGCTGCTGGCAGCGGAAGGCATCGAGCTGATTATTCAGATTGTGGATTACGCCGTCTGGCATCGCGGCGAGGCGAAAAGCGACTTGTGGCTCGGCAGCGCCAACTTCACCCTGCCGCTGGAATTCTCTCTGTTCGCGACATTCTTCGAGCTGCCGTTGGCCGCGCACTGTTTCAGCAATGACATGAGCGAGGACGCTGCGTTATGGCATGCGGGTAAATTCTCCATGGCCGAATGGAGCCAGAAACAGGTTGCCAGCCATCATATTCATCCGCTGTTCCATCACTGGTTAGTGTTGCAGGGCCAGCGCAGCATGCGCGGCGTACGCATGAACACTCTTGGGTGGTTTGACTTCAAATCCGCCTGGTTTGCGCCCCCCGACAGTTAATCGGACTATCGCATCGCGCCGTTAATCTCTAGAATGACATTCGTTCTCAACGGGGTGCCCAACTTGTTAAAGCAGCGATGTAAACGCCGCGAGCAAGTTTGGCTGAGATTTAGACCCGTCGAACCTGATCCGGTTGATACCGGCGGAGGGATTTGAGACTGCGCCTTGCTCACTCAAAATCCTTTGCCCCTTTATTTTTTTGGAGCGCAAAGTTGAAAAAATTATTGTCCTGCCTGCTGTTACTTTCTGCACCTGCATTTGCTGCAAAACCTGTCCTGACCGTATACACCTACGACTCTTTCTCTGCCGACTGGGGCCCTGGCCCTGCCATCAAAAAAGCCTTTGAAGCGCAATGCGGCTGCGAACTGAAATACGTCGCGCTGGAAGACGGCGTGTCTTTGCTCAACCGTCTGCGGATGGAAGGCAAGAACAGCAAAGCGGACGTCGTGCTTGGGCTGGATAACAACCTGTTGCAAGCTGCGGAGCAAACCGGGCTTTTCGCCAAAGCACCGAAAACCGACGCCAAACTGACTGTCCCCGGCGGCTGGGATAACAGTACGTTCGTGCCTTACGACTACGGCTATTTCGCGTTCGTCTACGACAAAAACAAACTGAAGAATCCGCCGAAAAGTCTCGATGAACTGATCAACAGCGATCAGAACTGGAAAGTGATCTACGAAGATCCGCGCACCAGCACGCCGGGTCTGGGTCTGATGCTGTGGATGCAAAAAGTCTATGGCGATAAAGCGCCACAAGAATGGCAGAAGCTGGCGAAGAAAACCGTCACCGTCACCAAAGGCTGGAGCGAGGCCTACGGTTTGTTCCTCAAAGGCGAAAGCGATCTGGTGCTGAGTTACACCACCTCTCCGGCGTATCACATCATCGAAGAGAAGAAGGATAACTACGCGGCGGCCAATTTCACCGAAGGTCATTACATGCAGGTGGAAGTGGCGGGCCAGCTGGCGAACAGCAAGCAACCGAAGCTGGCTGAACAGTTTATGAAATTCGTCACTACCGACGGTTTCCAGAAAGTAATACCGACCGGTAACTGGATGTATCCGGTGATCGCCACGCCGCTGCCCGATGCCTTTAATCAGCTAACGGTACCGGCGAAATCCCTGCAATACAGCGCGCAGGACGTCGCCACTCACCGCACAGAATGGATCCAGGCATGGCAGAACGCAGTCAGCCGTTGATCCCGCGCTGGCTGTGGCCGGGCGCGGTGGCATCGCTGGCGATGCTGCTGGTTGCCGCGCTGGCGTTAGGCTCTCTGTGGCGTCACGCGCCGCAGATGAGCGGCGCCTCGCTGTGGCAGGATCCCTATCTCTGGCATGTAATCCGTTTTACTTTCTGGCAGGCGCTGCTTTCGGCGCTCTGCTCGGTGCTGCCCGCAATTTTGCTGTCGCGGGCGCTGTTCCGCCGCCGTTTTCCTGGCCGTCAGTTACTACTTCGTTTATGCGCCATGACGCTGGTGCTGCCGGTGCTGGTGGCCGTGTTTGGCATTCTCAGCGTCTACGGCAGACAAGGCTGGCTGGCGCAGCTGTGCGGCTGGCTCGGTATGGATTATCATTTTTCGCCCTATGGCTTACAGGGCATTTTGCTGGCGCACATCTTCTTCAATCTGCCGCTCGCCACCCGCCTGTTGTTGCAGGCGCTGGAAAATATCGCTGTCGAACAGCGCCAGCTTGCCGCGCAGCTGGGCATGAATGCGTGGCAGCAATTTCGTTTTGTCGAATGGCCTGCCCTGCGCCGCCAGATTTTCCCCGCCGCAGCCCTGATTTTCATGCTGTGTTTTGCCAGCTTCGCCACCGTGCTTTCTCTCGGCGGCGGCCCGCAGGCGACCACGATCGAACTGGCTATCTATCAGGCGCTCAGTTATGACTACGATTTAGGCCGCGCCGCCACGCTGGCGCTGATCCAGTTGTTCTGCTGTCTGGCGCTGGTGTTGCTGAGCCAAAAACTCAGTCAGGCGCTGCCGGTCGGACAAACGCACTCTCAGCGCTGGCGTAATCCCGATGATTCCCTGCCGCGCCGCCTCGCCGACGGCGTACTGATCGGCCTTGCCCTGCTGCTGATCCTGCCGCCATTGCTGGCAGTGATTTTTGATGGCGTGAATCGCGCCGCCGTCAGCGTTCTGCAACAGGCCGCGCTCTGGCAGGCATTGTGGACGTCAGTACGTATTGCACTGGGCAGCGGGTTGCTTTGTGTACTGCTCACCATGATGTTGCTGTGGAGCAGCCGCGAACTGCGTTTGCGCAAGTTTAGCGGCTGGGCGCAGGCGATGGATCTCAGCGGTATGTTGATCCTCGCGATGCCGGGCATCGTGCTGGCGACCGGGTTTTTCCTGTTGATCGGTGATACAACCGGTTTACCACAATCGCCCTGGCCGCTGGTGATCCTCACCAATGCGCTGATGGCGGTGCCTTATGCGTTGAAAGTGTTGGATAACCCGATGCGTGACGTCGCAGAACGCTACAACCCGCTGTGTCTTTCGCTGGATATGCACGGCTGGCATCGGCTGCGCCGGGTGGAACTGAGTGCGCTGAAACGCCCGATAGCTCAGGCGCTGGCGTTTGCCTGTGTGCTGTCACTGGGGGATTTCGGCGTGATCGCATTGTTCGGCAACGAGAATTTTCGCACGCTGCCATTTTATTTGTATCAGCAGATCGGTTCCTACCGCAGTCAGGACGGCGCGGTAACTGCGCTGTTATTACTGCTGCTGTGCTTCCTGTTATTCACCCTGATCGAGAAACTGCCGGGCCGCCATGCTGACGCTGAATAAACTGACTTATCTGTACGAGCATCTGCCGATGCGCTTTGATTTACGCATCGCCGCGGGTGAACGCGTGGCGATCCTCGGCCCGAGCGGTGCGGGGAAAAGTACCATGCTGAGCCTGGTTGCCGGTTTTCTCGCGCCAGTGAGCGGGCAAATCTTGCTCAACGGTGACGATCACAGCGCGACACCGCCAGCCAGGCGTCCGGTGTCAATGCTGTTTCAGGAGAACAATCTGTTCTCGCATCTGACCGTGCGTCAGAACATGGGACTGGGCTTACATCCGGGGCTGAAACTCAGCGCGCAGCAAAAGCAGGATTTGGAAGAGATCGCCCGACAGGTCGGGCTGAGTGAGTGTTTAGATCGTCTGCCCTCGCAGCTTTCCGGCGGCCAGCGGCAGCGGGTGGCGCTGGCACGCTGTCTGTTGCGTAGCCAGCCGATTTTGCTGCTCGACGAACCTTTCTCGGCGCTCGATCCGGCACTACGCAGTGAAATGCTGAGCCTGCTGGATAAGGTTTGCGGACAGCGTAATCTGACGTTATTGATGGTGTCACACAATCTGGATGATGCGGCGCGGATTGCTCCGCGCACGCTGCTGGTCGTCGACGGCAGAATCTTCTACGACGGCCCGACGCAGGCGCTGGTAGACGGCAGTGCGCCGGAAGCCAAAGTGTTGGGCATCAGCCCAATCAGCGGGTGATCACTTTCCACAGCAGATGGCCGTAAACTGGCATCATCGGCTGCTTGCTGAGCATCACAATGCTGACCACCGTCGCCACCACGCTCAGCACGCACACAACCCGTAATCGCGTCAGCGGCAACCATTTGGTCATCATGTCCGGCGAGCCCTTTCCGGCGCGGAACCAGCGCCACGCCAGCCAGGCACTGAGCCAAATCAGCATCACACTGATAAACAGCAGCCATTTGAATACGCCGCTGTTGTGGCTGGCCGGAATGTCGATGGCGACGCCAGCCAGGATCCCCGGCAGGAAATAAACCGGCGGCCAGGTGATACAGCCGACAATGTTCGGGGGCGCAAACTTATACGGCGGCAGATTAAGCATACCGGCGACCAGCGGCACCAGCGGGCGCGTCGGCCCGATAAAGCGCCCTAAAATCACCGTGGCAAAACTGTGGCGATCGAGGGCGTAACCGGTTTTATCCAGCAAGGACTGATAGCGCTGAAGAAAGCGCCAGCGGTGCAGCGGTTCTTTGAATCCACGCCCGATAAAGTAGGACGCCCAGTCGCCGAGGAAGCAACCGAGTCCGGCTGCCAGCCAGGCTTCGTACAGGCCGACCTGACCGCTGCCGATCAACGTCCCCAGCGTGGCCATCATGACGGTGCCCGGCAGGATTAGCCCGACCAGCGCCAATGATTCGAAAAATGCGACGACAGCGACAATAATTAAAGCAAAGCCCACCGACTGAGCGACCAGATGTTGTAGATAGGCTTCCATAAATTCCCAGTATTCAGTTACGCGAATTGCGCAGATAAATGAGACAAATGTGAGTTTTCTGCATTCTCATTGTAGTCAAAACATTAAGCGGCTGAATTGTCAGCGCATGAACTTTTACAGTCAACCGCGTAATTGTATGCGTATTTGGCTGAAACCTTAGCAATAGACAAAGACTGTATAAATAACCATACTCTGTCTTTGACGATCTCTTATTCATCTCTGTCGTTCCGAGGCGCTTATTAACTCCCCAACCGCACGTCCCTCTTCTGTCCCCGCTGACGCCACGCCGCGTCAGGGTTTTGTGCTAACCCGCCACTGGCGCGACACACAGCGTGGTACCGAGGTGGAATTGTGGCTGGCAACGGACGAGGGCGCGCAAAAAATCCGCCTGCCGTTGCAGGAGTCCGTGGCGTTTATCCCGGTGGTTCAGAAGGCTCAGGCGGAACGTCTTCTGGCCGATGAAAAAAATATCAGTTTGCGCACCTTGCCGATGCAGGATTTCCATTCGCGGCCAGTTCTCGGCCTGTATTGCACGCAGCATCGCCAGCTGATGCGCATCGAAAAAATGCTCAAAGAAGGCGGTGTTCAGGTGTATGAAGCGGATATTCGCCCGCCGGAACGTTTTCTGATGGAGCGTTACATCACCGCGCCGGTCTGGTTCAGCGGTAAACCGGGGCCGGGAAATCTGCTGCTCGACACCAAAATGAAGCCCGCCGAAGGCTACCGCCCGCCGATGAAGCTCTGTTCGCTGGATATCGAAACCAGCGGTAACGGCGAGCTCTACTGCATCGGGCTGGAAGGCTGCGGGCAACGCCACGTCTATATGCTCGGACCGCCAAACGGTGACCCGGACAGTAAGTTTGATTTCCATCTGGAATACGTCGAGAGCCGCCCGCAGCTGCTGCAAAAACTGAATGAATGGCTGGAACGCTACGATCCGGACGCCATCATCGGATGGAACGTGGTGCAGTTTGATCTGCGCGTGCTGCAAAAACACGCGGAACGTTACAAGATCCCGCTGCGTTTTGGTCGCGACGGCGGCGAGCTGGAATGGCGTGAGCATGGTTTCAAACAGGGGCACTTTTTTGCTGCCGCCGCAGGCCGCCTGATCATTGATGGCATTGAAGCCCTTAAATCCGCATTCTGGAACTTCAATTCATTTAGCCTTGAATTCGTTTCGCAAAGTTTGCTGGGCGAAGGGAAATCCAGCGACAGCCCTTATCAGCGGCTGGCGGAAATCGAACAGCGTTTTCGTGAAGACAAACCGGCGCTGGCCCGCTATAACCTGAAAGACTGCGAACTGGTTACCCGTATTTTTGCCAAAACGGAGCTGATGCCCTTCCTGCTTGAGCGTGCTTCGGTCACCGGTCTGGCGGTCGATCGCAGCGGCGGCTCGGTGGCAGCGTTCACCCATCTTTATCTTCCCCGAATGCACCGCGCCGGTTATGTCGCGCCCAATCTTGGCGAGCTGGAGGGCGAAATGAGCCCCGGCGGATTTGTGATGGACTCACGCCCCGGTTTGTACGACTCGGTGTTGGTGCTTGATTACAAAAGCCTTTACCCGTCGATTATCCGCACATTTTTGATTGACCCGGTCGGGCTGGTCGCCGGGCTGCAACAGCCGGATGATGAACACTCGGTTCCCGGTTACCGCAATGCGCGATTCTCGCGGGAAAAACATTGCCTGCCGGAAATCGTTCGTCAAATCTGGCAGGGACGTGAGGCCGCTAAACAGCAGAAGAATAAACCGCTGTCACAGGCGCTGAAGATCATCATGAATGCCTTTTACGGCGTACTCGGCTCGAGCGGCTGCCGGTTCTTCGATCCGCGTCTGGCATCGTCAATTACGCTGCGCGGCCACGACATCATGCGCCAGACCCGCGAACTGATTGAGGCCGAAGGCTACCAGGTGATTTACGGCGATACCGATTCCACCTTCGTCTGGCTGAATAAAGCGCACAGTCAGGAAGACGCCGACGTGATTGGCCGTCATCTGGTTGAACAAGTGAATGTCTGGTGGAAGACGCATTTAGAGCAAGAGTACGGGCTGGAAAGCGCGCTGGAACTGGAATTTGAAACGCACTACCAGCGTTTTCTGATGCCGACCATTCGCGGTTCGGAAACCGGCAGTAAAAAACGCTACGCCGGACTGGTAAAAGACGCCGACGGTGAGCACATCGTTTATAAAGGTCTGGAAACCGTGCGCACAGACTGGACACCGCTCGCGCAGGTCTTTCAGCAGGAACTGTATCAGCGAATTTTCCACCGTCAGCCTTATCAGGATTATGTCCGTGACTACGTGGCCAGCACGCTCAGTGGTGAGTTTGATGATAAACTGGTCTATCGCAAACGCCTGCGCCGAAAGCTCAGCGACTATGAGAAAAACGTGCCGCCGCACGTTCGCGCCGCACGGTTAGCCGATGAGTACAACGCGCTGCACGGACGGGCGAAGCAGTATCAGAACGGCGGCTGGATTAGCTACGTGATGACCACGTCCGGGCCGGAACCGCTGGAGAACCGCCTGTCCCCGATCGACTACGATCATTACATTGAACGCCAGCTCGAACCGGTAGCCGACGGTATTTTGCCTTTCCTGCACGACGATTTTGCTACACTTATTACAGGTCAGATGGGGCTGTTTTAAACAAAAGTTGGCGCGAGTCCGGTGATTCGCAGGTGACGAATCGTTTACCTTCCATTACCATAGCGCCCTTTCCCATTTCTGAATCATCCTCACACAGTGAAACACTCCGCGCCTTCGGGCGGGGAAAGAAGACTATTGCCCGCGCGTTATCCGAGGCATAGCAAGCATTGCGCAGTTGACGTCGCAGTTGCCACATCTGGAACATACAACACAGAGAGAGATTATGCCGTTTACATTGGGTCAACGCTGGATAAGCGATACGGAAAGCGAATTAGGATTAGGCACCGTGGTTGCAATAGATGTGCGCATGGTGACTTTGCTTTTCCCCGCCACCGGTGAAAACCGTTTGTATGCCCGAAATGATTCCCCGATCACCCGCGTGATGTTCAATACCGGTGATACCATCAGCTGCCACGAAGGCTGGCAGCTGCAAGTCGAAGAAGTCATTGAAGATAAAGGTCTCTTGACCTATATCGGCACCCGTCTTGATACAGAAGAAACCGGCGTCGCGATGCGCGAAGTGCTGCTCGACAGCAAGCTGACCTTCAGCAAGCCGCAGGATCGCCTGTTCGCCGGTCAGATCGACCGCATGGATCGTTTCGCCCTGCGCTTTCGTGCCCGTAAATATCAGCGCGAACAGTTCCGTCTGGAATTCGGTGGCCTGCGCGGTATGCGCGCCAGCCTGATCCCGCATCAGTTACACATTGCTTATGAAGTCGGTCAGCGTCATGCGCCACGTGTTTTACTGGCCGATGAAGTGGGTCTGGGTAAAACCATCGAAGCGGGGATGATCATCCATCAGCAACTGCTGTCAGGCCGCGCCGAACGCGTGCTGATCGTGGTACCGGAAACACTGCAACACCAGTGGCTGGTCGAAATGCTGCGCCGCTTCAACCTGCGCTTCTCCCTGTTTGATGACGATCGCTACGCGGAATCCGTTCACGAAGCGACTAACCCGTTTGAAACCGAACAGCTGGTTATCTGCTCGCTGGACTTCGTACGCCGCAACAAATCTCGTCTGGAGCAGCTGTCCGACGCGTCATGGGACATGCTGGTAGTCGATGAAGCGCACCATCTGGTGTGGAGCGAAGACGCGCCGAGCCGCGAATATCAGGTGATTGAACAGCTTTCACAACAAATCCCAAGCGTGCTGTTGCTGACCGCAACGCCGGAACAGCTCGGGCAGGAGAGCCACTTTGCGCGCCTGCGTTTGCTCGATCCGGATCGTTTCCACGATTACGAAGAATTCATCGAAGAGCAGCAGCAGTATCAGCCAGTTGCCGATGCGGTCACGCTGCTGCTCAATAAAGAACCGCTGACGCCAGAAGCGCTGGCTTTGCTGGGTGAAAGCGTCGGCAATGCCGATACCGATGCCCTGCTGACCGCCGCCAATCAGGGCGACGAGGCTGCAGCTAAGCAGCTGGTTTCCATGCTGATGGACCGCCACGGCACCAGCCGCGTGCTGTTCCGTAACACCCGTAACGGTGTGAAAGGCTTCCCGGATCGTCATCTGCACGCGGTGAAATTGCCGCTGCCGACGCAGTATCAGACCGCGATTAAAGTCTCAGGCATCATGGGCGCGAAAAAATCCGCCGAAGCGCGTGCGCACGACATGCTCTATCCGGAGCAGATTTATCAGGAATTCGAAGGCGAGAATGCGACGTGGTGGAACTTCGACCCGCGTGTGGAATGGCTGCTCGGCTATCTGACCGCCAACCGCGACGAGAAAGTGCTGGTTATCTGTGCCAAAGCCGCCACTGCGCTGCAACTGGAGCAGGTTCTGCGCGAGCGTGAAGCGATCCGTGCTGCCGTGTTCCATGAAGGTTTGTCTATCATCGAACGCGACCGCGCCGCCGCGTACTTTGCGTCGCAGGAAGATGGCGCACAGGTTCTGCTGTGTTCTGAAATCGGCTCCGAAGGCCGTAACTTCCAGTTCGCCAGTAAAATGGTGATGTTCGATTTGCCGTTCAACCCGGATCTGCTCGAACAGCGTATTGGCCGCCTGGATCGTATTGGTCAGCAAAACAACATCGACATTATGGTGCCTTACCTCGAGCAGACCGCGCAGTCGGTGCTGGTTCGCTGGTTCCACGAAGGTCTGGATGCATTTGAGCATACCTGCCCGACCGGCCGCACCATTTATGACAGCGCTTATGAACAGCTGATCGCTTTCCTCGCCACGCCTGCCGAGCAGGAAGGTCTGGATACGTTTATCCTTGAATGCCGCGCTGAGCACGATGCGCTGAAAGAGAAGCTGGAAAATGGCCGCGACCGTCTGCTGGAGATGCATTCCAACGGCGGCGAACGTGCGCAGCAACTGGCGCAGGAAATCGGTGAGCAGGATAACGACGTGAACCTGGTTAACTTCGCGCTGAATCTGTTCGATATCGTCGGCATCAATCAGGAAGATCGCAGCGATAATCTGATCGTACTGACACCTTCCGATCACATGCTGGTGCCGGATTTCCCAGGTCTGCCGGAAGATGGCTGCACTGTGACGTTCGATCGCGAACAGGCGTTGTCGCGCGAAGATGCGCAGTTCATCAGCTGGGAACATCCGATTGTGCGCAACGGTTTGGATCTGATCCTCTCCGGTGATACCGGCAGCTGTGCGGTGTCGATCCTGAAAAACAAAGCGTTGCCGGTAGGCACCATGCTGGCAGAGCTGATTTACGTGGTGGAATGTCAGGCACCGAAACACCTGCAGCTTACCCGCTTCCTGCCGCCGACGCCGGTTCGCATGTTGATGGACAGTAAAGGCACCAATCTGGCTGCTCAGGTCGAGTTTGAAAGCTTTAACCGCCAGTTGAACGCCATCAACCGTCATAACTCCAGCAAGCTGGTGAATGCCGTACAGCAGGATGTGCATACCATGCTGCAACAGGCAGAGCCGCAGATTGCCGAACAGGCGCGGGTGCTGATTGAAGCCGCCAAAGTAGAAGCCGACGAGCAACTGACGCAGGAACTCGCCCGACTGAAAGCGCTGAAAGAAGTGAACCCGAACATTCGTGATGATGAGCTGGACGCGGTAGACTCCAACCGTAAGCAAGTGCTGGCAAACCTGAACGATGCCAGCTGGCGTCTGGATGCGATCCGCCTGGTGGTGGTCAGCCACCAGTAAGCCCGACGGGATGCAGCCGGTCTGCATCCCTCTTTCTTTTAACGCTGACACAGACTGAAACCGCTATGAGCGAACATCAACCGAACATCCCTGTCCCTTCAAACACCCGGCCTCTGGAAAACTACAATCCACCGACCGATCCCTGGTTGCAGGTGATTTTTCAGGATGAACACATCATGGTGGTTAATAAACCCAGCGGTCTGCTCTCGGTGCCGGGGAAATTAGCGGAGCATCAGGACAGCCTGATGACCCGCATTCAGCAGGAATTTCCAGTCGCGGAATCGGTGCATCGTCTGGATATGTCGACCAGCGGCGTGATTGTCGTCGCGCTGACCAAAGACGCCGAGCGCGAGCTCAAGCGTCAGTTTCGCGAACGCGAAACCAAGAAAGTGTATATCGCGCGAGTCTGGGGACGCATGGAAGATGATTACGGCATCATCGATTTGCCGCTGATCTGCGATTATCCGAACCGGCCAAAGCAGAAAGTCTGTCACGAGACCGGTAAAAAGGCGCTGACGCAGTACGAAGTGATGTCGTGGGATGATGATGGTACGACGCGCGTCAAACTGCGCCCCATCACCGGGCGTTCGCATCAGTTGCGCGTTCATCTGCTGGCACTCGGGCATCCTATCCTCGGTGATAAGTTCTATGCACATCCCGACGCATTGGCCGCCTCTCCCCGTCTGCAACTGCACGCGCAGGAGCTGTCTTTTTATCATCCGATTACTGATGCCCCACTGGTGTTTAACTGCGAACCGGATTTTTAAGGGAAGTGTTCCGTCCCTGAAAGTAAAAAAGGCGCTGAATTCAGC
>NZ_JYDE01000037.1 GCF_003263515.1 Rahnella inusitata
TTTTTTCCAAAAGAAGGTGGGTCTGTAAAGGATTATAACGGAAGGTGTTGCGGCTGCGTTGGGCAATT
The DNA here is from genome assembly GCF_003263515.1 of Rahnella inusitata. Classification (GTDB taxonomy): domain Bacteria; phylum Pseudomonadota; class Gammaproteobacteria; order Enterobacterales; family Enterobacteriaceae; genus Rahnella; species Rahnella inusitata. The sequence continues at coordinate 69 of NZ_JYDE01000037.1, forward strand.
GCCAGCAAATTTCAAATACCGGTGAAGAAAGCACCGAAATTTGCCGGAGATTACACCGCTAAGCCGTTATTCTAGTTCGATTCCCTGCTGTAAACCAAAGCACACGCGCATGCTGGCGCCGCCAAGCGGGCTGTCACCGATGATAATTTTACCGTCGTATTGCTCAATGATGTCATTGGCCAGAGAAAGTCCCAGACCTTGTCCAGGACGCAATGTATCGGCACGCTGACCGCGCTGGAAAATCACTTCACGTTTGCTTTCAGGAATGCCGGGACCGTCATCTTCGATCAGTATCACCAGTTGATTTTCGGTATGTACCGCGCTGATTTCGACGAACTCCAGGCAGTATTTGCAGGCGTTATCGATAACGTTACCCATCACTTCCATGAAGTCATTCTTCTCGCCGACAAACGTCAGCTCGGGCGAAATATCCACGGTGATCACCACGCCTTTGCGCTGATAAACCTTGTTCAGCGCTGAACATAATCCGTCGAGAATGGCGGGAACAGAATGGACTTCGCGGATCAGTAAATTTTGCTCGGAACGCAGGGTGGCACGATGCAGGTAATAACCGATTTGCTGAGAGATACGGCTGATCTGCTCGAGCATTACCGGCTCTGCTTCTTCGATGGTCATCTGCTTGCTGTTACGCAGGGCGCGCAGCGTAGACTGTAACACCGCCAGCGGCGTTTTCAGGCTATGGGTCAGATCCGCCAGCGTGGTGCGATAGCGGTCATAACGCCCGCGCTCCCCTTGTAGCAAAATATTCAGATTGCGTACCAGGCCGCGCAGTTCTCGCGGCGGGTTTTCATCCAGGGATTCGCGTTCGTGGCTTTCAAGCTCAGCGACCTGATGAATCAGTTGTTTGATAGGGCGCAGGCTCCAGTAAGCCGCCAGCCACAGCAGCGGCACGACCAGCAACAGGTTGGCGAGCAGCACGTAACTGAACCATTCCCACACCAGATCGGAACGCTGTAATTCCTGCGGAATTGTATCGACCACGACAATGTTCAGCGCAGGCAATCGCGCCGTGGCGTTGTAGGTATTCACAGCGATGGAGTGCGTCATGGCGTTAGCATCGCTGTCGTCGTAATCTTTCAGCTTATCCTGCGCCTGCGGATTATTACCCAATACTTCGCTGCTGATTTGGGTGTCGGTATCAAGCTCATAGAAGCCCGGTTTGTTCATCCACGCCTTGTTGATATGCGCTTCCAGTTCCGGGATCCGGCGTTCCGACCACAGCAATTTGCCGTCGGCATCGTAGATAAATACCAGCGTGGGCGTATTGAGGTCGAGATCCGGCGGAACGTTAATGGAAAGCCTGCCGTCGCGCCATTGCGCGAGGCTGAAGAACAGATTGCTTTCGCCACGTAACAGGCGGTAGGCGGTTTTATCGAAACTCACCATGTAGCCGACCACCGCCACCAGTCCGTAGGCCAGCGACAGCGCGAGAACAACGGCGGCGGTCGCCATCATAAAGCGGACGCGAAGCGAGAAGGGTTTTTTAGTGCGTCCTTTCATGGCGCGTCCTTTGATGTTGAGGCTTCAGGCGAGGATAAAACGTGTCATTGTGCACGGATGTCGAAACGATATCCCTGTCCGCGGACCGTAGTGATGACATCTTCCGGGTGCTCGGCCTGCAGCTTCTTGCGCAGACGGCCCATCAGCACATCGACGGTATGGCTTTCGCGGAGTTCGGCGTCGGGATAAAGCTGAAGCATCAGCGAATCTTTACTGACCACTTTTCCGGCGTTGCGGATCAGCGTCTCAATAATGGTGTATTCAAATGCGGTCAGTTTGATCGGGTTTTCGTTAACGGTCAGTTCACGGCGGGACAAATCGATCTGGAATGGATGCAGGGTAATGACCTGTGATGCCAGACCGCTGTTACGACGCATCAGCGCCTGCATGCGCGCCAGCACTTCTTCCAGATGGAAAGGTTTAGTGACGTAATCATCGGCACCGGCTTCGAGCACGGCAACTTTATCCTGCCAGCTTTCGCGGGCGGTCAGGACCAGAATCGGCAGGTTAGCCTGATGACTGCGCCAGCGGCGGATCAGGCTCAGGCCGTCTTCACCCGGTAAACCGAGATCGACAATCGCGATATCCGGCGCGTGCTCATGCAAAAAATAATCGGCTTCTTTGGCATCTTCAGCGGCATCCACCTGATGGCCCATTTCTCTCATCTGAACGGAAAGGTGATGGCGCAGCAGTGCGTTATCTTCAATGACTAAAATTCGCATGGTAGTTCCTTATCCTAATGGCGCGGAAGACGGCAAAACTATTCTGAACGTAATTGTAAATCATTCAGAAACATTTTAATCAACGTCACATCAACGTCGTCACCGCAAACCTAAACAAAACCTAAACCAATTATAAACGGCGTTTAAGTTCAGAGGCACAAAAAGTGAGTTCTTACGCTGATTAAAGCCAAAAGTATCATCAAGGAATGAGAGAGGTACTTCATTTACGCGCAGGGTTTAACCTGCGCCATAGCAATCGCACTGCTGCCTTGCTGGCCCGGTATCCATGCCACAATCAGCGCCGCAACCCGGTCTTCCTGCCCGTCCAGGTTATATGGGCGTCCGCCAGTCATTACCACCACCGGTTTGCCGGTTTCTACCACCGTCTTAGCATTTGCAGGCTAACGCCGTGATGCTTATGTAACTGATTACAGAATTCTCTATCCGATATTATCGTTTAACCTAAGACCGCATGAATAACATCATTGGTGATTTGCGCCAGAGTAAACTCCAGACGCAGAGTTAGGCATTTTCGTGAAAAGTACACAGACGCGTCTGTGTACTTAACAATCACCTATTGGATTGCTATATAACCCACATCTTCAATCAATTTTTGCCCTTGCGGACTCAGAAACCAATTGATCATTTTTTGACTGTTTTCTGATGGAGTACCGGAGGTGACAATATTCACATCTACAGTCAGCGGATATTTTCCATTGCGAATATTTTCAACAGTAGGGGCTATACCATCGATACTGAGTAAACGTAAGTTTTCGTTGTGTTGCATTATCGTCGTATAATATCTAAATGAATATCCAAGTGCATTTTGAGTATTTTGATAATCAGCAACCCGGCTAATAAGACCACTCATAAATTTAACTCTTTCACTTTTGAGCGGCGTGCGCATTGGCAGGCCTTTCATGACGTTTTTTTGCATCGTTGTCTGACTACCAGAGTCGTCATCCCGCTGGAAGGGAATTATTCTATGCTTACTACCGCCAACTTCATTCCAGTAGTTAGTTTTTCCTGAGTATATATTCCTAATCTGCGCGGTGCTTAGATTAGTTATCGGATTGTCTATGTGCGTAATAAATACGAATGCTTCACGTGCTATTGGGGTTAAATGTAACTCTTTACCAGTTTGTTTTGCCAGTTCGATTTGTTTATCAGAAGGTGCTGCCACAAAAATTAAATCTGCAGTTCCCTTATTTAACGCTTTATAAGCATTTGGGGTTGTACTCATTGAAATGTAAGCATTAACTGTCCGGTCATTGAGGTCTTTATACAATGCTTCGACAGCAGATGCGTAAAGGGGATAAAGTGCAGTTGCGCCATCAACATGTGGCCAATTCTCTTCAAATTTAACAGTAGCCGGTGCATGAATAGGTGTGATTTTTTTGTTTGAGGTAAAAGGTCTGTAATCCCTTTCTTCAATTCTGTCACTTAAAGTAACTTCAGCGTGTTCTGTAACAAACTTGCGATTATGTATAGCTTTTTGCAAAAACAAGATTGACAATAATACAGCCAGACTACAGCCTATGATAGTTCGTGCGAATGGTGCAGATGTTTTTTTATTATATTTATATTCTCCCCTTACCATCCCCAGGAAGAATGCAAGGTAAGTGACTGAAGGTAAAATCAGAAAAAACCATGGTTCAGCGATGATATTCAAAAATATGTTGCTGAGAATGAATTGAATATACATATAAAACGCTAAAGTATGGTTAATATCAGCAAGACTTCCACCACCATTGAAAACTAAGTATATGAGAGCCATTAAACTGTAAAATGTTGCAAAAATAAAAAGACCATAGCGTAAGTAAAAAAATTGATTGGAAGTATTTTTCTTTGCCCACCGATTCCCGTAAAGATAAAACGTAAGAATTATACAGATCCATTGAAATATGTTGATAGAGTCGGTATGGGTGATTTTTAGGAGCTTAGCCGCAATGATACTCAAATAAAAAAATATTATACACAACGCAAATGATAGATTTGGCAATATAAAAAATACGTATAATATGCTTTTAAATATATACTTCATGTGTGTTTTATTCATGATTAAAATCATCCTTCCATAAGTATCCATTTAATGAAGTGCTGGAGATGTTATATAAGTAACACCAGACTGACAAGTTATAAAAATGAAGCAGTAGTTTGTTATTGGAGCGGGTAGAATAAATAATTCCGACGAGATGTATTTACACTGAGGAGTTGTATTATTTTTAATAAAAAAAGGCGATCTAAAGATCGCCTCATGCCTAAAAACTAAAGTGCTAATTCATTTTTACTTCAGCTCGTCAACCATAGTGGTCGCCCGGCCAATGTAGTTACCTGGCGTCATGGCTTTCAGGCGTACTTTCTCTTCTTCCGGCAATTCCAGAGAATCGATAAACTCCTGCATGCCCGCTGCATCAACACGCTTGCCACGAGTCAGTTCTTTCAGCTTCTCGTAAGGCTTTTCGATGCCGTAACGACGCATCACTGTCTGGATGGGCTCCGCCAGTACTTCCCAGTTGTGATCCAGCTCAAAGGCCAGGTTTGCTTCATTCACTTCCAGCTTACTGACGCCTTTCATGGTAGCCTGATAGGCGATCAATGCGTAACCCAGACCGACGCCGAGGTTGCGCAGGACGGTGGAATCCGTCAGGTCACGTTGCCAGCGGGAAACCGGCAGTTTACTCGCCAGATGCTGCAATACTGCGTTAGACAAACCAAGATTGCCTTCGGAGTTTTCGAAGTCGATCGGGTTAACTTTGTGCGGCATGGTGGATGAACCAATTTCGCCCGCGATAGTGCGCTGCTTAAAGTGGTTCAGAGCAATGTAGCCCCAGATGTCGCGGTCAAAGTCGATCAGAATGGTGTTGAAACGCGCGACGCAGTCAAACAGCTCGGCGATGTAGTCATGCGGCTCGATTTGGGTCGTGTACGGGTTCCAGGTCACGCCCAAAGAGGTGACAAACTCTTCGCTGAACTGATGCCAGTCCACTTCCGGGTAAGCCACTATGTGGGCGTTGTAGTTGCCGACGGCACCGTTGATTTTACCGAGGATTTCCACATTTCCCAGCTGTTTGAACTGGCGATCCATACGGTAAGCGACGTTAGCCAGTTCTTTACCGATCGTGGATGGCGTAGCAGGCTGGCCATGAGTACGGGACAGCAACGGAATGTCGCGGTATTTATGCGCCAGGCCTTTCACTGCATCGATGATTTGTTTCCAGTACGGCAGGACGACGTCCTGACGGGCGGTTTGCAACATCAGTGCGTGAGACAGGTTGTTGATATCTTCCGAGGTACAGGCGAAGTGTATGAACTCTGACACCGCATGCAGGGCAGGGATGGTGGCCACTTTTTCTTTCAGAAAATACTCAACCGCTTTCACGTCATGGTTGGTGGTTTTCTCGATATCTTTAATGCGCTGAGCGTCATTAACATCGAAATTGGCCACTAACTGGTCAAGGAAAGCGTTTGCGTCGGCATCAAAAGCAGGAACTTCCTTAATTTCTGCACAGGCGGCCAGTTTTTGCAGCCAACGTACTTCAACCTGCACACGAAATTTCAGCAGGCCAAATTCGCTGAAAATAGTACGCAGCGCGCTGACTTTATCACCGTAGCGTCCATCAACGGGGGAAACGGCGGTCAGTGAGGATAATTCCATCGGTAGCAACTCCTGGGATCTTATTAACAATGAACGAGAATATTTTTCGCCTGTTCGAACAAGCGATTACGAGAAAACATCAATTGCAGACGACCACCGCCAACCTGGTGCCACAGCACGGCAGAGCGGATACCGGCCAGTAAAATGGCGCGGACTTTAGCCTGAACCTGCGAATTTTGTAAAATAGCCGGTGAGCCGGTGACCTGAATACGTGGACCCGCCGGGCTGACGACGTCGACGTAAATCGAGGCCAGCGAACTTATCATGGTGTCAGATTCGAGCTCATAATGCGCCAGCTGGCGATCGAGCTGATCGATACGTTCACCCAACTGATTCATGGCCGATTTATTGGCGTACAGCTTGCGCTCAAGCACCATCAGGCTTAATGCGTAGCGCGTTAACTCAGCGCCCGGTCCCTGACGGTTGGCGTTTAACACGCCAAGCAGCGTTTCGAGCCCCATCTTCAAATTGGCTTCATTATTACCGTACACCGCCAGCGTGGAAGCAGGATTCATCTCCAGCAGGCTGCGCAGCGAAACTGACATTTCTTCCTGAGCGCATTGGCCGTCGTGCGCCAGTTGCTGAACCAGGCGTGCTGCCTGACAGATCCCCGCCAATGCCAGCGTGATGTCATAATAATTTTTAGCCACGTTTACTCCTGTAAGCGTTTTCGAAACGATGAGACGCGGTGCCAAAGAAAATAGCCCAAACTAATGGCGACAGATCATGCCATAAAACTGCCTCTAAACACAGTTCGGAATCAGTGCAGAGGCCACTTACGGGCAGAAATAAAGCGGGACGCCCGAAAGCGTCCCGTATTCAACCACCTGATTGCTCAGTATCAGACCTGAAGCGGCAGACGTTGCTCAATGACGCCACCACCCAGACAGATTTCACCGAGGTAAAACACCGCTGACTGGCCGGGAGTCACGGCGGCCACGGGGGCGTCGAAACGCACTTCGATGCGCTCATCATCCAGCGGAGTCACTACGCACGGAATGTCCTGCTGGCGGTAGCGGGTTTTCACAGTGCAGGTCAGCGGGGCGGTCAGCGTCTTGCGATCAACCCAGTGCAGCTGCTGCGCAATCAAACCAACGGACATCAGTCGCGGATGTTCATGACCCTGCGCCACGTACAGAATGTTGTTTTCCACATCCTTTTCGACGGTGTACCACGGCTCTTCGCCGCCGTCTTTTTGTCCGCCGATGCCCAGACCTTTGCGCTGGCCGAGCGTGTGGTACATCAGACCCTGATGCTGCCCCATCACCTGACCGTCTACGCTTTTAATCACGCCCGGTTGCGCCGGTAAATAGCGGCCGAGGAAATCGCGGAATTTACGCTCACCGATAAAACAGATACCGGTAGAGTCTTTTTTCTTCGCGGTGATCAAATCGAGGTCTTCCGCGATGCGACGAACTTCAGGTTTTTCCAGTTCTCCGACCGGGAACAGGCTTTGTGCGACCTGTTCATGACCCAGCGTGTAGAGGAAATAACTCTGATCTTTGTTGCCATCGACGCCGCGCAACAAGTGGCTGACACCGTCGATATCCTGGCGGCGCACGTAGTGACCGGTGGCGATGTAATCGGCACCCAGATCTTCGGCTGCAAACTCCAGGAAGGCTTTGAATTTGATTTCTTTGTTGCACAGGATATCCGGGTTCGGCGTGCGTCCGGCTTTGTATTCCTCGAGGAATAATTCGAACACGTTGTCCCAATATTCCGCCGCGAAATTCACGGTGTGCAGTTCAATGCCCAGCTTGTCGCATACGGCCTGCGCATCGGCGAGGTCAGTGGCTGCTGTGCAATACTCTTCGTCGTCATCCTCTTCCCAATTTTTCATGAAGAGGCCCTCGACCTGATAACCCTGCTGTTGCAGAAGGTAAGCAGATACAGAGGAATCGACACCGCCGGACATCCCGACGATCACTTTTTTCTGGCTGTTGTCAGACATAATAGTCCCGAAACATAGGAATTTATTGCCCGGTGCTGCCGGTGTTTTTTACGATATTTGCCCCACGAGGATGAAGGCCGCGCGCGACAAAAACACCACAGAAACCCGGACATCGGTTTATTGCATTAAGTAAACAGAGCGTGCGCAAAAAAGAACGCGCGAAATTTTATCACGTCAGGCCGGTTGCTGCATCGCTGATTCACAGGGAGGCGACAACCGGCGCAGAAGGTTATTCCGGCAGGTTGAAATTGTGCAGGATTTCCAGAGGGTAACGCGGGGATTGCTGATAACAGCGGATGCTTTCAGCCACCAGCGGAGAACGCAACTGCGGGGAGCCGATTATTTCTTCGGCACTCACCCAGCGGCATTGGTCGATATCGTCATCCTGCGGCGCGGTGTCCAGCATTTCGGGCAGGTCAATCACAAACGCGAAACGCAAGAAAGGTGTGCCGTCCGGTGCCTGCCACTGATGCAGCCCGAGAAAAGATTGCGGTTCGGCGTGAATCCCCGTTTCTTCATACAGCTCGCGCTTCGCGGCGCTGACTAAGGTTTCGTCCGCTTCCAGATGGCCAGCAGGCTGGTTCCAGGTGACTTTGCCGTGGACCGTTTCTTCAACCACCAGAAACTTGCCCTCAGCCTGCACCACGCAGGCGACGGTGACGTGTGGTTTAAACATGTGGGATCTCCTTCCATTGGCCGGGTTGTAAATCACCGAGGGTGTACTCGCCCATGCTGTAACGGATGAGACGCAGCGTAGGGAAACCAACGTGTGCCGTCATCCGGCGCACCTGGCGGTTTCTGCCCTCATACAACGTGATTTTCAACCACGAAGTGGGGATCGCTTTGCGCTCACGGATGGGCGGATTGCGTGGCCATAACCATTGTGGCTCATCAACAATTTCAGCGCCAGCAGGCAGGGTAGGGCCATCTTTGAGCGTAATCCCGTCACGCAAAGCCGCAACCGCAGCGTCGTCCGGTACACCCTCGACCTGAACATAATAAATCTTTCCGGTGCGCTTGCCCGGCTGTGTCAGCGCAGCCTGCAGTTTGCCATCGTTGGTCAGCACCAGTAAACCTTCGCTGTCGCGATCCAGACGGCCTGCGGCATATACGTCTGTTAACGAAATGTAATCCTTTAGTGTCGCCCGACCCGCCTCATCAGTGAATTGTGGCAGTACATCGAACGGTTTATTGAAGAGAATCACCTTTCTCGGCCCTTTTGGGGCAGATTGTTCTTTGGCAGGCCGTTTGCTGAAACGTTTAACGTTGTGATTTCTAAAAGATAGCGGGTTCATAGGCATTGAAGTTAGAGAGAATTAGCGCATTATACTTGAAAAATGTTTCGGATTGGCTAGCGGGAAATATTCGAGTAGTATCGACCGGCATCTTACAAATTTTTAACAAAAATGCGCTCGAAGGAGAGGTTAATGGAAAGCAAAGTAGTTGTTCCGGCTGAAGGTAAAAAGATTACAGTAGACGCTCAGGGTAAACTGGTGATTCCTAATAATCCTGTGATCCCATTCATCGAAGGTGATGGTATCGGCGTTGACGTGACTCCAGCCATGATCAAGGTTGTTGATGCGGCAGTTCAGAAAGCCTACAAAGGTGAGCGTAAAATCTCCTGGATGGAAATCTACACCGGCGAGAAATCAGTAGAACTGTACGGCAAAGACGTATGGCTGCCAGAAGAGACGCTGGACCTGATCCGTGATTACCGTGTTGCTATTAAAGGCCCACTGACTACGCCAGTTGGCGGCGGCATTCGCTCCCTGAACGTGGCCCTCCGCCAGCAGCTCGATCTGTACATCTGTCTGCGCCCTGTTCGTTATTACACCGGCACACCAAGCCCGGTAAAACGTCCAGAAGATACTGACATGGTGATCTTCCGTGAAAACTCCGAAGATATCTATGCAGGTATCGAATGGAAAGCAGGTTCTGCTGAAGCCGACAAAGTGATCAAGTTCCTGCAAGACGAAATGGGTGTGAAGAAAATCCGTTTCCCACAGGAATGCGGTATCGGCATCAAACCTTGCTCCGAAGAAGGTACCAAACGTCTGGTTCGTGCGGCCATCGAGTACACCATCACTAACGATCGTGATTCACTGACTCTGGTTCACAAAGGCAACATCATGAAGTTCACCGAAGGTGCCTTCAAGGATTGGGGCTACCAACTGGCGCGTGAAGAGTTCGGCGGTGAGCTGATCGACGGCGGACCTTGGGTGAAAATCAAGAACCCAAACAACGGCAAAGAAATCATCATTAAAGATGTAATTGCTGACGCATTCCTACAACAGATCCTGCTGCGTCCTGCTGAATACGACGTCATTGCTTGTATGAACCTGAACGGTGACTACATTTCCGATGCCCTGGCTGCGCAAGTTGGCGGCATTGGTATCGCACCGGGCGCAAACATTGGTTCTGATTGCGCACTGTTCGAAGCCACGCACGGTACTGCACCGAAATATGCCGGTCAGGACAAAGTGAACCCAGGCTCGATCATTCTTTCCGCAGAAATGATGCTGCGTCATATGGAATGGTTCGAAGCCGCAGACCTGATCGTCAAAGGCATGGAAGGCGCAATCGCTGCCAAAACTGTGACTTACGATTTCGAACGTCTGATGGAAGGCGCTAAGCTGCGCAAATGTAGCGAGTTTGCCGACGACATGATCGCCAATATGTAAGTGAAGCGTCATCAGGCAGTTGCTGTCTGACTGACGTTATGAGAGGGAGCCTGTGGGTTCCCTTTTTTTATTTCACAATCAGCGGCTTGCTGTTTATTTTTTCAGCCTTATTGTGCATCCGGGCTACGGGTGTTAAATATGAGCCACTTTTTTGACAGTGGATTGAATTCTCGTTGCGCTCACTCCTTTCCCACTCTTTGTTTCGTATCGATCTTCGACGCCTGATCCTGAGCTTAGCTGTAATGAGCGCCTTCGTGACGCTGGCGAACAGTTTTTATGCCAGCTACAGCGTGCAGCGTCAGTTGTTGATCGACAATACGCTCGAAGAGAACCGTGTTTATGCTACAAAACTGGCGGCCAGCACCGAGCAGTTCCTGAAAAGCATGCAAAAGCAGCTTGCATACAGCGGTGTCATCGCAGCGAGCCACTTTGACGATCCAAAAATCCTGCAGGCAGAAACGGCCCGATTAAAGTATCAGACCGACAGCTTCAACTCGGTGGTGATTACGAATGCAAAAGGGAAAATCCTTGCGACATCGCCTGACAGCCTGCAACTGATGGGCCAGACGCTGAATACGCCTGGCGCGCTGGAAGCCCTGAAACAGCGCCGTCCGATGATCAGTAAACCTTATATCTCGCTGGCTAAAAATCTGGTCATTATAATCTCCACGCCGATCATCAATGCGCAAGGGGAATACCTCGGTTATATCGGCGGCACCATTTATTTGCGGCAGAAAAGTATTCTGAATGAACTGCTGGGTGAGCATTATTATCGCGATGGCTCCTATATTGCCGTTCTCGATAATGAACGCCGGATCCTCTATCACCCGGATGCGAACCGTATTGGCGAAGTCGTGAAACCGCGCCCGCTGACTGACGCAGTAAAACGTAATGCGAATGGCAGCCTGATGGTTACTAATCTGGCAGGACAGGCAATGCTCGCAGGCTTCGCGGTGGTTCCGTCGTCCGGATGGGAAATTGTTACGCAACGGCCCACTGACTCAACGCTTAAACCCCTTGAAGGCCTGATGTATAAAGTCCTGCGCCATCTGACACCACTGGCTTTAGTGACGCTCCTGGCTGTCTGGTTATTCTCGCGTTTGATAGCCCGGCCGCTGTGGCTGCTGGCGCGCAGCGCAAATGAGATGGATAAGCCCGATGTTTCTACAAACATCCGCGAAATCCCCTCATGGTATTTTGAATCGACACAGTTAAAACGTGCTCTATTGATTGGTATTAGTCTGTTGCAGAAAAAAATCGGCAAGCTGAAGTTCGAAACACAGACTGATCCGATGACCGGTTTATTCAACCGCCGCGGGCTGGCAATGACGCTGGAAACAGTAGTGCAACTGCGTCAGCAGTTTGCGGCGATAACGCTGGATATCGATCACTTCAAGTCGATCAATGATTCCTACGGGCATGATACTGGCGATCAGGTGATCAGGTCACTGGCTGAACAGATCCGACATAACGCGCGTGAAAGCGATATTTTGTGCCGCGTGGGGGGAGAGGAATTCCTGGTTCTGCTGCCGGGCGCGCAGCTGGCTGAGGCTGAAATGATTGCTGAACGCCTGCGTAAAAACGTGGAAAATCTGGTATTGCCTGGCATACGGCCCATCACGATTTCTCTTGGTGTTGCGTACTGGAATCAGCAGCAGGGCAAACCTGAAGAATCACTGAAAAGAGCAGATGAAGCGCTCTATCAGGCCAAGAAAGAAGGCCGCAACCGCGTAGTGGTCTCTCAAAAACACTAGAGGTGTACTACCCTCAGGGCAGAGTCTGTCCTGAGGGTATGAATTATTTTTGGGCAGAAGGGTTTTGTTTCTTCGCCTGCTCCGCCAGATGATGGCCGATTGCACACCCCGCCACGGCGCCGATCACGGCGTGATGTTTAAGATGCCCGGCCACACCGCCAACGACTGCGCCTTTGAGGCATCCTGCAGCCTGTGCAAATGAACTCATCAGCAACAACGTTGCCATCGCTACGCTAAAAATGGTTTTCTTACCCACGCTTCTCCCCTGAATGAATAATTTCTTAACAGATCTACAGTGTTGCGCCTGAAAATGTCATATCCAGCGGCAGATTTCATTTGGAGGTCTGTAAGCAATTACTGCCGTTGTAACGCTTCAAAACTCAGGGTGCCCGCCTATATGGACGGTTTGAGATAAGTCACGGTTACATCTGAACTGGCAGGAAAAGACTCATTGAGGGGCGGTTTACTTTGGTGGCATTAGCGGGATCGCGTCACTTTTCTCAACTCTGCTAAACTTAATGTCAGTAACCGGCGGAGATCGGCTTTCTCCAATGTCTCCGGTTATTTTCCACCCGTGAAGAGGATGCCGCTATGACGCATCAAGAACAATTGGACGCCCTGATGGTTCGCATTGACGCGCTGGAACAACGTGAAAGGCAGTTGACTTATGCTTCGAACGCTTATCAGGCCATTCTGACGACACTATTGGGAACCCTCGATAAATCTACGCGTGACCGGGTGATCAATATGGTCGATCAAGCACACGACGTGGCTTACGCTCGCGCAAATCTGGAGCAAAAAGGAAATATTCTTGGCGCAGATGATATTACTCAGCGCATTTTCCTGTTCGCACAAGGCCGCGCCGCACAATCGAAGTAAAGGCAATATGTTGATGATATTCGACTTGTCACCCGAAAAGGCGACAGGGTTTGCGTCCGCCTTAAAATCAGGAACGGCGGTCGGTTTTAAGCATATTGATTGCAGCGCCCAGTAAAATGCGGCGTTGTACGCCGGTTGCGCAGGCCAGTTGTCGTTCAAGATGACCAATCAGCGCATCTGCGCTCAGCGGTTCTCCCCGATGTCGCATCTGAATTACCCCATCGCCAATGATTCGCGCAACTTCATCCCATAGTGGTTGTATCTCACTTTGCGAGAATTTCATTATCGCTCCCGTTTGTGTGATTTACGTACAATCTAACATCTGGCGGGCAGCCGGCAAAGAGGGGGCGGAGAAAGCAGGACAGAAAATTAAAAGATGCCTCTTCCGGTTTTTCGGCAGGAAGAGGCAGGACGGACTTAGTGCTTAATGACGTAGAGATCTTTGGTATAGATGTAGTTCAACAGACTGTCCTGGAACCCGCCAACGTAAGGCTTAACCAGCCGCGGGCTGACATAATGGTATAGCGGGATCACCGGAGATTGTTCTGTGAGCACGTCTTCCGCTCGCTGATATGCCTTTCCTACTTCCGCTTTATCCGTGGCTTTTAATGCATCATCCAGGGCTTTATCGTAAGCGGAATTGGTAAACTTCGGCGTGTTCTCGCTGTTGCCAGTGCGTAAGGTATTCAGGAAGGTAGAAGGCTCGTTGTAATCGGCAATCCAGGCGTAACGCACGACATCATAGGTACCCTGATGCATGGTATCGAGCATAGTTTTCCATTCCTGATTTTGCAGAACGGCATCTACCCCAAGGTTCTTTTTCCACATTGATGCTGCGGCAATGGCAATACGCTGATGCGACTCTGACGTGTTGTAGAGCAGATTGAATTTCAGCGGATGATCCGGACCAAAACCGGCTTCTTTCAGCAATTTCTTCGCTTCTTCATTACGCTGTTCTTGCGTCAGGCTGGCTTCTTTGGGTTTTGAGAAAGTAAACCCACCGGTGTTATCCGGCGATAAATGCCAGGCAGGTGTTTGCCCCTGACCTAAAACTTTATCAGCAATGATTGATTTATCTATCGCCAGATTCAGCGCTTTACGCACACGGACATCGTTGAACGGAGGTTTTTGTGTGTTCATTGCGTAGTAATAAACGGCGAGATAAGGGCTGACATGTACCTGCGAGCCGAGCTCTTTTTTCAGTGATGCAAACAGTGTCGCTGGGATCGTGGCGGTAATATCGATTTCCCCGGATTTGAACCGGTTTACATCCGCCGTAGGGGAAGCGATGGGCAGATAAGTGACTTTATTGATGACGGTGTGTGCGTTATCCCAGTAAGTCGGATTGCGTACAGCCGTAATACGTTCGTTCACCGTCCAGGTATCGAGCTTGAACGGGCCGCTGCTGACCATGTTCGCCGGCTGTGTCCACTTATCACCGAACTTTTCGACATTCGCCTGACTGACCGGAGAAAGGGAAGGGTGCGCAAGCATGCCCAGGAAGTAAGACAGCGGCTGATCCAGGGTGATTTCCAGCGTTTGTTTATCCAGCGCCCTGATACCCAGCTGATCCGCCGTTTTTTTGCCGCCAATAATATCGTTGGCATTAAGCACATGCATACTGCCGAGGTAGCTTTCGTAAGGCGATGCCGTTTTCGGGTCGATCAGGCGTCGCCAACTGAACACCACGTCCTGCGCGGTGATTGGCGTTCCGTCTGACCAGACGATGCCCTGACGGAGATGGAATACCCAGGTTTTATTGTCTTTAGATTCCCAACTGCTGGAGAGTGAAGGCTGTGCATTCCCGTCATTATCGATGGTTATCAGCCCGGTAAACAAATCGCTCAAAATATTGAATTCAACGTCACTCTCAACTTTATGCGGGTCGAGAGAGGCTGGCTCGCTGCCATTGTTGCGGACAATTTCTTGTTTTGCCGCCAGCTCTACACCGGCGGGAACGGTCGCGGCGTAACTGGCAAAAGAAGTGAGAAAGCTTGATGAAAGAAGAAGTGCGAGAGGCAGCTTCGCAAAGCAGCCATAAGTTTTACGTATCGTCATTGCCATTTCCTGCCCTGTCAATATGGTTAAATATCAATGATTAACAGGGTATTCATACCGTTGTTCGGACACTTTGGCAATCTTTATGAGATTATTAGTATCGACTCTGTGAAAGGCTACGCAACGCGCTAAAAGTCGGCATTGTCATGGGCGGGGATCCAGTAACCGTCGATAAAATCTTCGATAGGGTAACAGCCAGCCTGGCGCAGTCCCTGCTGTTGCATCGCTACGGTGCATTGTTGCTGAGTATTAAAGGCATCCACGACGAAATCTTCGCAGCCTCCTCCCAGATAACAGATGGTCAACACTAGTGCGAACATCGCGAATCTCCTTCCTTTTGCCGCAGCTGTAAGCATAGAAGTAATCTGACGCTAACAACATAAGATGATGTTTGTTTGCTGTTTATTTGTGCGCTGAACAAGCCCTCAGAGGGGGTTAATTACCGGAGCGAGAATTTATTCAGCCAGCGTGATATCCTCGCGGCCATAATTTTTACGAATGATCTTGATGATAGGAGCACCCCATGTCTGATGCTTTAACCAGAGAACAAGAATACGAGTCTGATCTGGTCGCCTGCCAGTTGGTGATTAAGCAAATTTTAGATGTGATTGAGATTATTGCGCCTGCCGAAGTGCGCGAGAAAATGTCTCATCAGTTAAAAAGTATCGATTTTAACAAGCATCCGGCCGGTGCGGACCCGGTGACTAAGCGTGCCATCCAAAAAGCCATTTCGTTGATCGAGCTGAAGTTCACCAAGCACGACAGCTGATTGCCGGTTTTGTGATGCCTGCCAGCGCGGGCATCACAAAGCGCTATCCCAGACAATTTAACTATTTATTATCCACCACTTCGCCCACTTGTTTGAATATTGGGCAATTAGCCACACCAATCACGCCGCTGTCAGAATGAATGTACTGCGAACTGACAATCCCTCTGGCCGTCAGATACTGGCATTTGAGGCCTAATCCCGCCGCATTTTCACTGCTGCCCACGGTAACGCCGTAGCCGGAAAACAAGAAAATCGCGTAAATCACAGCCAGCACAATAATGGCTTTGATAGCACTCATCCCAAACACTCCTCTGATTATCAATCCTGAGGCTTCAGGATATTGATTAGCTTAGTAGAAGTTATTGAGGGAAAGAAGTCACTCCAGCAGATTCTTAATCTGAGGCCGTGGGTGTGAGTGCAAAAAAAAGCGGCCCCTGAAAGGGGCCACCAGAATTAACTCACTAGCTTGAGAAAGCAATTACCAGCGGTATTTCATACCCAGATTTGCTGCCCAAGGCTGGTCAACATCGCTGCCGCCCAGGTAGTTAGCACCTGCATAAACGGTGAAGTTTTTGCTCATGTCGAACTGACCACCTAAACCTACGCGAACTGCGGAACCATCGATGCCGTTATCGATACGGTCCCCGTTGATGTCTGCGTCGTTGTTGGCATCTTCATACACATAGGCCAGAGTAGCGTAAGGGCTGATAGCCTGATCTGCACCCAGGTCGAAGGTATAACCGATGTTGGCACCTAACTCATAACGCATGCTGTCATAAGCCTGATCGCTGACACGCATATTGTTACTCATGTTGTAATCGTCGTCGCCGATGAACACGCCGGTGATGCTTGCATAAGGTGTCAGGTAAGCTTGTGGTGCGAACTTCCAGTCGTAACCGGCCTTCAGACCAAAGCCCCATGCGTCTGTTGTGCTGTCGCCAGAAACTTGCTGACCGTTACTCATGGTGCTGTCAGTCGAGTTGCTGAAATGGCTGTAGCTCAGAGAGGTATCGAAGAATACGCCATTCTTGAAGTCCAGGCTGGAATACACCCGTGCTGACTGGCTGTCAGTGTCCGCATCAGCATTGTCCATAGACAGGCTGGATTTAGCGAAGCTTGCTGCCATACCGACCAGCCATTGACGCTCGTCACCACCTTCAGTGACTTTATCCAAACCTACCATGATGCCGTTGATGTCCTGATCATAATCAACAACGCCATTATCACCATTCTGCTGGCCACCAAAGTAGTTAACCCAGACGCCGCCTTTGTCATCACCCTGGGTGTGACGTGAGCTGTCCATGCGATTGTTCAGCGTGTCTTGCTCCATGTGCCAGGTGGCAGCATTGGAAGAAGGCAGGCTTAGCGCTGCATTAGCGGTAGACGTGATGCCTTGTTTAGCCAGAACGACAGTATCGCCAACTTGTTCTGCCTGATATTTATAGGCACCCAAATCAGCGGTGTTAGCTTGCGTGAAGGTTGCATTGCCGCCGTAAGTGCGGATCAGCTCTTTATTCTGGTAATCAGCAACACGACCTTCACCGGTCGCGTTATCAATACGAACCTGATAGTTACCGTTAGTTACGCCGTTAACCGCCAGATGTCCGTCGGAGTTCATGCCGACAGTGCCGCGATCGTAAACGTAATCAACGGTGGTTTTGTCCCGGGCATTGTTCATATCGGCATTCAGAACGAATTCACGGCTACCGATATTGAAAGTACCATCGTCAGTCAGCACCATATTGTGGGTATCAACCTGACCTGCACCTAAGTTCAGTTCAGAGCCGCTTCCTACGGTGATGGTGTTAGCATAAACGGTTGCCGTTTCCTCAGTAAGGGTGGCTTTACTGCCAGAGTTCAGGTTCAGCGCATCGGTGTAAACAATACCATGCGCAGCAACTTTCAGGCTTGACTGCTCAGACAGGGAAATGTTGTCAGCCAGCAAACCGGAATCTGCAACGTTGACCTGAGATTTATTATTAACGGTGAGATTATCAATAATGGAACTTTTAGTCGTGTCCCACTCAGAACCATTGTTCAGCGCAACGTCAAACAGACCACTCTGATAAACACTGTCACCCACCAGGTAACCGGTAGTTTTGTTGACGACAGAACCAGGCCAGATGCTGTTCATGCTTCTGTCGTACAAATCAGCATCTGCTTCAACATTGGAGATAGCTGCACCGACCCATTTGCTGCCATTGTCCAGGGTCAGATGGAGTTCATCTGTGTCGTCCCATCCGTTGGTATCAAGTACGCCATCACCGTTGCTATCGTAGCCGCCATCATAATAATTATGATCAAAGCTGCTTTCGAAATAGACGTCGCCGGAGATCGTTGAATTATTGAAAACAGCTGTTGTTTTCATTGAATTATCAGCAGCAGAATCAGCTATTACGGAAAGTGCGATATCGTCAACTTCGCTACCCGTAGCACTGAGATTACCATAATCACTTGGTTTATCTGACTGACCGTAAAAACCGGAAGTTTGTAATTCAGTATACGAACCAGAGGTCAATACAGAATCATTGACAGTTAGCGTGTTATCAAAGGTATTGCTGTTGTTAACGTCGGTATCAACCCACTGGTAACCTTGTGACAATGCAATACCAGCTACGTGAGAGTTATTTTTTATAACGATATCACTTTCTTGATCCAGAGTGACTGCCACCCCTAAATCGTACGTATTTAAAATTTCGTTATCGCGAACATTATTTGCGTCAGTTACGTCGTAATTGTAATGTTCATAGGTGTCATTGATTGTTGAATTATCAATGGTCAGTTGTAATGGAGACTGATCGTAATCATTACGCGCGTCGCCACAGTCATTGGTTTGACATTTGGAGCTGATCATCCCGTTTACTGTGGTGTCTGTGATATTGAGCGTATTGGTCGTATTATTATTGAAGCCCAGATAGTAAGTGGAAATAACGCCGTTAACCACAGCATTATTGATTGAAGAATTGATATCTCCGCCCACGTAACCGTTATCTGCAACATCGTTATCCGTATAGCCACGGTATCCGACATGCCCTGTCACAGATGCGTCGTGATAGAAGGTATCGTATACGGTACCGGAGATGTCAGCTGACATCGCGGCAGGTGCAGCTACTGCAACAGCGCAGGCCAGCGCTATTTTAGAAACGAAGAACTTTTTATTCCATGCATGCATTTATTAATCCCTCAACAAAAAATAGTCAGCATGAACCAGCTGGGAATAATCCCAGCCATTATGCTTTCATTTATATAACGAAGAGACAGAAGTACTGTTCGACGGTGGGATGATATTTTAATGAGGTGGGTAATTCAACAAAGAAGTTCAAATAAAAATGGGCGAAAAATGAAATATTTTTCTTGGGTTTTATTTTGATTGAGTTAATTAATTGCTTTTTAGTAAGTCGTTTTCTTTATAATTTCCGTATTGAAGTGTTTGTATCTGTCAACCGTATTAATTTTCAGGTGATATTAAATGATAGCCGGGAGTGTTAGTAATATAGCAGGTGTGGCTGACAGCCAGAGTAAACAGGTGTTTATGAGTTTGTGATGAGATTTATATTCTCTCAATGCTGTCATCTTATTGGCTTTCCAGATAGCTTTTTAAATAAGATGTCGCCTTGATTAAAAATATCCCTTTTTGAGAAATCACATAGTGAAATTATTGGGGGGGAGCATGATCAGGAGATGCTATTTTATTTGATACAGATCAAATGAGGCTTTTGCGATATATTGATAAGGGTTATGCATTTTAATGTATGATTTCTATACGTGATTATTGCACGGCGGCAAGTGTGCAAAATGGCGCGCTTCGTTATATCGTTGTTTAAGATTTCCGTCGTACTATGGAAATCTGTTCCATATCATGTTGGACGCCACCATTGAGCCCTGACAGACGCGCTGTAAACTACAAGAGACCCGCAATCAAATTGAAAAAGCCTGCTTTCAAGTTCAGGAAAATTGTTGTATTCGTTCTTTTCCTGCTTATCTGTGTCGGTCTGTACCTGATGGCACTGAACAGCTATTGCGATCAGGGCGGAAACTTTGACCTCGGTGTGTGCGCGATCACCTCTTTTATCCCCTTTTAAGCGTCAGCAGCATAAGAAAGCCCTGTTTTTTTGTGAACCGCTTCTCAGACTCGTCGGGAGTGATAAGATGTGTGTTCAGAACATTCAGTGGTAGGGTCGTAAATGTTTGATTTCGCAATGGGCCAAAACAGCCTGGCTTCATTGGCGTTGAGTGCACTCTCAGCGCTGTTATTCTTGTTGGTTTGGTTTTTTGTCAGCCGGGCCAGTGTCAGGGCGAACCAGCAGATTGAATTGCTGCAGGAAATTGCCGAGCAGCAACGTCAGCAAACAGAGTTGCTCAAGATTCTGACGGCCAGAGCCAAAGGCGCGGAGCCGGTGGAAGAGGCAGAAGAGGATTCCGCTCTCAGCCTGCGTGGATTTATTCCGGAAAGATAAAGTTAATGTGCTTTGCTGACCCGCCTCTGAGGCGGGTTTTTTGTTTGTGCTTTCCGGTCATAAATCTGTCTTAATCCTCCGGTAGTCTCCACGCATGTGCCCTGCATGATGGAAGAACTGATGATTAAATGGTCCGAAGAAAACGACAGTGATGTAAACCACAGTATCGCCTTACTGACCGGGGAAGAGCCTGAGAAGTGGTATCCCTACGGCGGCGTCAAAGGCAAAGATTATTGCAACAATCCCTCCGATGCGTGGCCCATTATTTGCGCCAATAAAATCAGCATAAATTTTAAAGAGTTGCAGAGCGATCCGCTTTGGCTTGCCGAAATTCAAAGCCCTGATGGACAGTGGCAGGCGCAAAGCATACGGCCTCTGCGGGCGGCGATGATCTGTTTCCTGCTAAGTAAAGAAAGTAAGGCTTGCGTGGAATAAAAAGCGCAGAGATACTCAGATTGCGACAAAGTATTGCAAAGAAGTGATTCGAATAAGCGTCGCATAAAAGCGATGCGTATCAAGTGATTAATGTTTCCTCATTTTGACAGTTGTGTCTAAGGCGGAGTCCATTATGAAGCGCATCATTAAAGGTGATAAAACTCTCTCCCATCTGGTGGTTGCTCATGCAGCTATCGACAGTCATGAAAAAGCCTACGGTAAGCGCCGGCAGGGCTGGCCTTCTACTTACCTCATCAAATATAAAGATGCGCGTGTTGCGGTCGAAGTAGTGACCCGCAGACAATCCTATGTTGCTACCCTCATGATCGGAGCCCGAAATTTAACCAAACTTTGCGGTATGCCTGCCTGAGTTCAGGGGGACATTCCACCTTAATGCAAACCGTGCCGGGTTTTCCCTGCACGGTTTTATTTTATGTGGGTTTTCTGATGAGGGATGCCTGGCGAAAATTACCGCGTGGAAACGGGCGTTTGAGCATCCGGAAAACTATTGTGATCAGATCAAGCAGCAGAAGCAGAGTACCTGTCAGTGCGAGTACCATCATGCCCGTCACGGCGAAGATCACGACTTTCAAGGTCGGTGGCAGCGTCAACCGGCGAAAGCGCGAACGCAGCCACAAACGTCCGTACTGTGTCTGTAGCTGGAAGATATGAGTCAGGCGCGAAGTGAATGTGTTGCGGGTCATCGTTGTCCTCCTTTTTGAACAGTTCCAGTAAAGCACAGAGTTATTAAGAGTTTCTTAACACGCCTCCGTGGTGACAATTGCACATATTTTTGCACTTTCTGCCTGTAGAGATATCGACAAGTATGCTAATTAATCTGGATGCAGGACGGCGCCGTACGCTGTTCACCCTGAAATAGCACCATCCAGGAGTCCTATGTCTGGTAAAAATCCCTATTACGATCCGTCAAAAAGCCATCATACACCTGACGGATTTACCAATATCGAACCGCATAATCGTCAGCAAGGAGATTTCAAACGCTGGCAACAGGAACGCAAAGCGCAGCGGCTGCCTCTGCCGCCGGAGAAGGGCTACGATCATTTTATTGAAAACTGGTGGCAGACCGCCGATTTCAGTGGCACGGATGATCGGTTGTGGTTTTTAGGCCACGCCTGTCTGCTGCTGCGCGTCGCGGGATGTTATATCCTGATGGATCCCGCGTTGTCGGAGCGTGCTTCGCCGTTGAGATTTTACGGACCGAAACGCAAAACGCCGGTCGCTGCTCCGGTTGATCAACTGCCGCCTATCGATGTGGTGATTTTTTCGCATAATCATTATGACCATCTGGACAATGTAACCGTACGCAAATTATTGCGTCGATTTCCGCAGGTGCAATTTATGGTGCCCCTTGGCATGAAGCGCTGGCTGGAGAAGCGGGGCGCGCATTTTGTCGAAGAGCTGGACTGGTGGGAAGAGCGCCAGTTCGGCGAACTGACATTATCTGCGGTTCCTGCGCGCCACTGGAGTATGCGAACGCCCTGGGATCGCAATCAGTCGCTGTGGTGCGGTTGGGTGGTCTCGCACCCCTCACTGCGCTTTTATTTTTCGGGCGACAGTGGTTACAGCAATCAGTTTGAAAAGATTGGCCAGCGTCTGGGACCTTTTGATTTGGCGGCAATTCCGATAGGTGCCTATGCACCAAGATGGTTCATGAGCGCGCAACATATGGACCCGCAACAGGCTGTGGACGTGTTTTCAGAGCTGCGTTGTCACAAAGCCGTGCCGATTCACTGGGGCGTTTTTGAATTAGCGGATGAATCTCTGGATCAGCCTTTGAAAGAATTAGCTCAGGCAATTTCGGAAAGCGTCTCGCCGGATATCAAATTTTCGCCGTTAAAAATCGGGGCGAGCATCACCAAAGAGTGAAATTATTCCTCATTCAAATTATAGGGCAGGAAAAATCTCATTCAGTGATTAATGAGAAGTATTATCACTTAAGAGGCATTTTATTTTACCCTGTTAAGGGTAAGGGTTAATGATTTGTTATTATTTATAAAGTGAATGGCAAAACACGATGAAATGCCTCTTCAGAGTTGCAAAATATTGCCGCGTCCGGCAGAGAATTATGTAGTTTATGACCATAAAGCTTCTCCCTGAGCCTAGCGGAGAGGGCTTTATGCTGCGGGAACTCATAGTGTGCCGTGAAGCACCTTGTCTGTCGTAATGTGGCAAACGCATACCCGTGACGTGAAACAGCGGGCTGTGTCGAAGAAAAGACCTGGATGTTACGCATCAGGAAATAAAATCTGCGAGGCAGATCACGGTAATTAATAATTATTATTCATATCGATATCTTATTAGTGAATAAGCGTGCCCTGGTTATTCTTCAGTTTTCATGTGAATTTAACGAAGTCGCAAACTTTAATTCATTATAATGTAAACAACGCCAGGCAACGAAATATACATGTGAGGATTAAGGGCTTTGAATTGAAATCCTCCGTCCGGTTTTTTCACTCACTAATATCCCTGCCAATGTAAAGGCGCACGGTTTAGGTGCATTAATTTCATTTGTTTGTTTTGTTTGCACCATTTTATTCATCCATGACCTTTTTGATTATTGCATAACCAGTCACATAACCTGAAAGCCACATCAGCGGGAGCGTCCTGCGATTGCTTATGGTCTAAATATTCCGCGACTCCTATGAGAGGCTGGTCGTGGCGATCCTGCACGCGGTCAGCAGGGGACTGATGCGTAAGCCATCTTCCGGGATATCCTCCATAAAAATTCAAATAAAGATGTTTTTTACGCTTACGGTTCTACATTAAATGATCAATAATCGAAACAGGTCGTTATTGTTTTGTTGGATATACCGCTGTACCTGTAAAGCAGAAAAAAGCATGTCTATCAACATATTTCAGCTTAACTGAACACGAAGTGCCATTAAGCGGCTCAAATATGTGCGACATGTCCATCGCTGATTAAAAATGGCTTGCCATCGAATTCAGAGTATGTGATAACGCTTCTGGGTAAAACGAGGTACAGTTCTGTATATGTGTGGCATTTTCAGTATAGAAGTTCTGAGTAAAGACGTTCACGTTGAATACCGCTTCTCTGCCGATTCTAATCTTAGTGCCTCAAGCAGTAACGACTCTAGTTTGTCTATGTAACGCCTACGGGCGGTTTAAACAATCCAAAGGAAATACTCAAGATGGCAAAGATCAAAGGTCAAGTTAAGTGGTTCAACGAGTCTAAAGGTTTCGGTTTCATTACTCCTGCTGACGGCAGCAAAGACGTGTTCGTACACTTCTCTGCAATCCAGGGTAACGGCTTCAAAACTCTGGCTGAAGGCCAGAACGTAGAGTTCGAAATCCAGGACGGCCAGAAAGGCCCGTCTGCAGTTAACGTAACTGCAATCTAAGCAGCGTCCAGCTGTAAAAAAACCCGCCAAGGCGGGTTTTTTTGTGTCCGGCATTCAGAGAATGATGATCCCGGATTGCTGATTGCGTCCGCTGATGCCAGGATGCGCCGGATCTTTTTCTCGCTGATGGCTGTTGCGGCGATAGCTGGTGTAGTTGAAACCGGTGCCGGTTTCATCGGGTGTGCATATCGTGCAACGGCCAGCGTGATCGATGTCGGCAAAGCCCAGCGCGCGTAATTTCGCTTCGGCAATAGCGGCCAGATTCAGATGGCGCGGCACAGGTGATATCAGTGAAGGCGGAAAATCAAGGCGCTGCATATACGTGTCCGTCAGCTCCTGACTCACTTCATAGCAGCAGGCACCCGCCGCCGGGCCGATAGACACCACCCAGTCAGCCGTATCTCCTGACGCGTTAATTCGGGCAGCCATCAGTTCCAGAATCCCGTCGATCAGACCCCGCCAGCCCGCGTGGACTACGCCGGTTTGCTTGCCATCTTTGCGGCAAAAAATCACCGGTAAACAGTCCGCCGTGAATACCGCCAGAAGAATGCCGGGCGTTGAGGTGAAGAACCCATCTGCTTCGCCACAGGCCTGTCCAGACTGAGTGACATCGACTATCCGAACGCCATGCACCTGCTTCTTGGCAGGACGGGTGGATTCGTAAGATTGTAACTCAGCAGGAAGCAAGGTGTGCTTATCACCGAAGCCATGAAGAATACCGGGTATTTGACGGAGTAAGGCTGAGCTGTCACTCATCTCAAGTCTCGTTAAGGAAAGGTCATGGCATCAGTGTAGCTGGCTTTTGGCCGGACTTTCCAGCGGTTGCAACCACCAGTCGCCTTCTTTAGACTTAACATTATTGCGAATATTCGCCCCTCAGACTTTCCTTGCAGGTTTCCCGCATGACTTATCAGTGTCCACTTTGTTTCCAGCCTCTTGAGCTGACCGGCCAGCAATGGCGCTGTCCGCAGAATCATCAGTTTGATCATGCCAAAGAAGGCTACGTCAATCTGATGCCCGTGCAGCATAAACGCTCGAAGCAACCGGGGGACAGTACTGAAATGATGATGTCACGCCGTGCCTTTCTTGATGCCGGCCATTATCAGCCGCTGCGCGATCGTCTGGTGACTCTCCTTGATGAACTGTTGCCGCAAAACGCGACGGCTCTGCTCGATATCGGTTGCGGGGAAGGGTATTACACGACGGCTATTGCTGAACGGTTAGCTCTGACGCGTGCGATGAAAGTGTATGGACTGGATGTAGCGAAGGTCGCGATTCGTTATGCGGCGAAGCGGTATCATTCGGCGGCTTTTTGCGTGGCTTCCAGCCATCGTTTACCCTTCGCCGAGGCCTCGCTGGACGCCGTGGTGCGGATCTACGCACCCTGCAAGGCGCAGGAGCTGTACCGCGCCGTTAAACCGGGTGGCGTGGTGTTAACCGTTGCACCAGGGCCGCGCCATCTGTATCAGCTGAAAGGGCTGATTTATCAGGATGTGCAGTTGCATGCGGAGCTGGATGAACAGCTGGAGGGCTTCGAACGTATTGCGACGGAATCCCTCGCCTACGCTATGCAGCTTACCGGGCCGGAGGCGTTTGATTTATTGCAGATGACACCTTTTGCATGGCGCGCGACGGAAGAGGTGATGGCGAATCTGAAGGCTGAGACGGCGTTCGGTTGTGAGACTGATTTCGTCATCAGGCTGCATCAGCGCAAACCAGATGACGAAAGCATTAATTCTTAATTTAGTCTTTCAGGGTTGAAGACCAGGCTACTGATTTTCAACCATCACTTTGTAAATCTTCTCTAAATCATCCAGCTCGTTTACGCGGATCAATAACTTCTTCTGTTCCAATTCAAACACCAGCACACCATCTTCTGAGAGATTCATACTGCGGATCCTGTCATAAGTGATGAAGGTATTGGCGAAGTAAAACCCTTTGGGCTTGAACAGCAATTTTGGCCAGCGAATAAAAGAAAGATAGAACGCCACCAGCGCCAGACCAATCAACAAATAGTTGGTAAGTGGCGTGCCATTGGCCTGAATATTGTTGTAAAGCAGGATCGCCAGCAAGCCAATGAAGATGATGGAATCGAGCTTATTGCGGCGACGAAGATTGACTCTGAGGCGGGTTTTGCCGTTTTTGGCTCCCATGATGAATTCGTCGTAGATGGCATAGGCCAGCAGCATGAAGGTGAAAAGGGCGAGGACGATATCGGTCACGGACATGAAAAAACTCCAGCGTACTGCCAACAGGCAAAGCAAAATAAAAGCAGAAACAGACAAACTCAGGCAATAAAAAAGCCGGAGGAGTGATCCCCCGGCTTGTGGTTATCAGAGACCTAACAGGCCAATCCAGTAACCGAAGATCCCGATGGCGAAGAAGCCAACGATGATCCACAACGCATTCACTTTCCGACGCAGCAGCCACATACAGCCGAAGGTCAGCAGCAATGGCACCAGACCCGGCATCAGCTGGTCCAGAATCGTCTGTACCGTAGTGACCGTGGTATGACCGGTTTGGTCGGTTATCTTCGATACCACCAGCGGAATGTTAACGTGCGTCCATTTGTTAACCAGTGCCCCCATGACAAAGAGGCCGAGAATCGACGCCCCCTCGGTCAGTTTTTGCAGGAAGCCGCCGCCCATATCACCTACGATATCGACACCTTTTTTGTAGCCATAAGCCACACCGTAATAACGGGTCAGCAGGCGTACAAGGTTAAACAATACGAAGAACAGCAATGGCCCAAGCAGACTCCCGGTCATCGCGATACCCGCACCCAGTGCAGCAAACACCGGACGTACAGTACCCCAGAAGATCGGGTCACCCACACCTGCCAGAGGACCCATCAGACCGACTTTCAGGCCGTTGATGGCCGCGTCGTCGATAGGAGCGCCGTTGGCACGCTGTTCTTCCATCGCAAGCGTTACGCCCAGAACCGGCGCGGCAACATATGGATGGGTGTTGAAGAATTCCAGGTGGCGTTTAATTGCCGCTTTGCGATCGTCGTTATTTTCAGGATAGAGACGACGAATAGCAGGCACCATACAGAAACAGAAGCCCAGAGCCTGCATACGTTCGAAGTTCCATGACCCCTGGAAAAGGTTGGAGCGCATAAACACACCGCGGATGTCGCCTGCCGTGAGTTTTTTAACTTCAGTTTTATCAACCATGTCCTTCACCCTTAATCCAATTCGTTATCGAGGTCGTTAACACCCGGAGCTGCCGCTGCTTGCGCAGATTTGTTGTATTTCGGGCTCAACTGGATGTAAAGCACTGCCATCACCACACCAATCACACCCAGTGCAACCAGGTTGAAGTTAGTGAATGCCGCAGTCACGAAACCGAGGTAGAAGAAAGGCATCAGGTAGCCAGCACGCATCATGTTAATGACCATGGCGTAACCGACGACGACAATCATACCACCCGCAATATTCAGACCGTTGGTGACCACTTCCGGAATCGATGCCAGCAAGTCATGAACGATGGCAGTACCCACGGAAACAGCAACAATCACGGCTGGAATAGCGATACGCATTGCTTGGAGAACCAGCGCCGAAACGTGGATCCAGGTAATCGCGCTCAGGTTTCCTTTCTCAGCGGCTTTATCAGCAGCATGCTGGAAGGCAACGGTGATAGTACGAACGATAATGGTTAATACCTGACCTGCTGCAGCCAGAGGGATGGCTAATGCAATACCGGCACCGACAGACTGTCCGCCTGCGATAACCAGAATGGTAGAAATGATGGAGGCGAGGGCGGCATCCGGCGCAACAGCAGCACCGATGTTCATCCAGCCAAGCGCGATCATTTCCAACGTACCGCCGATAATAATCCCGGTTTTAACATCACCCAGAACAAAACCGATCAAAGTACAGGCAACTAACGGACGGTGAAACTGGAATTCATCCAGAATCGAACCCATCCCGGCAATACATGCAACAATAAATATCAGCACAATTTGTAGTGTGGTGATCTCCATTGCACTTCTCCTATGACCAAAGGACGCTGAGTAAAAACAAGCACATCAGATGCAGATAACGTTGAGAAAATCTGCGTTTGACGCCTGTGCTTATTAATTCATCTTATTAATAAGATCCATCATCTTAAGACGTGAATCCGAGGACACTTTACGCACTTCAAGTTCAATACCTTTTTCATTCAGTTTTTTGAATGCTTCGATATCTTTCTCGTCGACGGACACGGCGTTATTCACCTGGGTTTTACCCTGACGGAATGCCATACCACCAATGTTGACCGATGTAATCTTCACGCCACCGTCAACCACACGCAGAACGTCGGTTGGGTTGGTGAACAACAACATCACGCGGTCGCCAGCGTATTTCGGGTTGTTGTAAACACGGATAGCTTTCTCCACGTCGACAACGTGTGCGGTAACACCAGGAGGAGCAACCTGAGTCAGCAACGTTTTACGCACGGTGTCGGCAGCCACTTCATCGCTGATGACAATAATGCGGTTGACGTTGGTTTCTTTGGTCCAGCGGGTCGCGACCTGGCCATGGATCAAGCGGTCATCAATACGAGCAAGACCGATTTTCATGTAGTCATTCGGACCGGAAGGTTGAACCGGGGCGGCTTTTTTCGGTACCGGTGCGGCGACAGGCGCTTCTGTGGCAGGTTCCGGGGTTTTCAGCGCTTTCACGCCGATACGTCCGGTTTCCACTGCAATAGCAACCAGTTCTGCGAAGGACGGGTTGTCATCACGGGCCATGAAAGTTTCTGCCAGCATAGGGATGTTAACACCGGTGACAACTTCGTAATTTTCCTTATCGACAACAATGCGGCTGGCGGCGTTAAACGGGCTGCCACCCCAGGTGTCGACCAGGAAAAGGACGCCGCTGCTGGTGTCTAAACCACCCAACTTTGCCGTGTACTTTTCGATCAGGGTTTCGGCATTCTCGCCGGGTACGAAATCGATATAGGCGACATTATCCTGCTCACCTAAAATCATTTCCGCTGTTTTCAACAACTGTTCAGCTGCTGACCCGTGCGTGCCGATGATAATAGCAATACTCACTCGCTACCTCCTCTGTTAACTCGGTTAAGAGTTATGCACATAAGTAATGGTGCTGATGATGATATCCGCCCGTTTTTATTCCTGAGGCGGACAGAGCGTTCCCTGCGTGAGAATGAACCCACTAATGTCCGTTAATTTCTGATAACACTGATAAACAGTAAAACGGCAGAACCTCAACAGGTTGTGCGACGTGATTTATTTTAGTGTGTGAAAAAATAAATTTTGTGACGACTGTCCGTTATTCAAAGACGTATTGTGAATACGCTTCCACGTGCCTAATAAAACAGCATAGATGTTTCAGAATAATGCAGGAGGTAAAAGATCGCACTTTCGTCCGATAATCATTCCTGATAAAGTGATTTTCCAAATAATTGAACAGGAGTACCGGGCCTCAGCCCTCCCTATGGACTGTCACCGACGTCACTATTCTTCGCTTTTTCACCTCATCGTTACCGGCAAATCCGCCCCAATGGGCCTGATTTTTGCCGCACTGAAACCGCTTTCATCTGTAAGTCATACAGCTAAAACACTTTGCCGGGTCTCTGATTGCCCAGCGAATCGCGTTTCTTTGCGTCTTTTTTCTTTAACTCATTGCGGAGTCTGAAATGGAATTTTTGATGGACCCTTCAATATGGGTCGGTTTGCTGACACTTGTCGTTCTGGAAATTGTTCTGGGTATCGACAACCTGGTGTTTATCGCCATCCTTGCGGACAAACTGCCACCAAAACAGCGTGATAAAGCACGTATCATCGGCTTATCCCTAGCTCTGATTATGCGTTTAGGCCTGCTGTCGCTTATCTCGTGGATGGTCAAACTGACCACGCCGCTGTTTAGCATTGCGCAGTTCAGTTTCTCCGGACGCGATTTGATCCTGTTGCTCGGCGGGGTATTCCTGCTGTTCAAAGCGACGACGGAGTTGCACGAACGGCTGGAGGGGCATGAAGAGCACGGTTCGCAAAACCGCGGCTACGCCAGCTTCTGGTCGGTCGTGGCGCAGATTGTGGTGCTGGACGCCGTGTTCTCACTCGATGCGGTGATTACCGCCGTTGGCATGGTCAACAACCTGTACGTCATGATGACGGCGGTGGTGATTGCCATGGGTGTCATGCTGCTGGCGTCGAAGTCGCTGACCCGTTTTGTGAACAATCATCCGACGGTGGTGGTGCTGTGTCTCAGCTTCCTGCTGATGATCGGTCTGAGCCTGATTGCTGAAGGTTTTGGTTTCCATATTCCGAAAGGTTATCTGTACGCCGCGATCGGTTTCTCCATTCTGATTGAATTGTTCAACCAGATTGCACGCCGTAACTTCCTGAAAAGCCAGTCCACACGACCGATGCGTGAACGTACGGCAGAGGCGATTCAGCGTCTGATGGGCGGGAAACGTCAGCATCAGAATGAAGATGAACCCTCAGGTGATGCCGTTCCTGCCAATGAGACTTTTGCGGAAGAAGAACGTCACATGATAACCGGCGTACTGACGCTGGCCTCGCGTTCGCTGCGCAGCATCATGACGCCGCGCACCGAGATCTCCTGGGTGGACTGCGAACGCTCACCGGCTGAAATCCGCAGCCAGCTGCTGGACACGCCGCACAGTCTGTTCCCGATTTGCCGTCATTCTCTGGATGACGTGATCGGCGTGGTGCGGGCGAAAGATCTGCTGGTGGCGCTGGAAAAGGGTGAAAGCATCGTGGCCTTTGCCGAGAAAACGCCACCGATCGTGGTGCCGGAAACGATGGATGTCATCAATCTGCTGGCCGTGCTGCGTAAAGCGAAAGGCCGTCTGGTGGTCGTCAGCAACGAATTTGGTGTGATTCAGGGGCTGGTTACGCCGCTGGACGTGCTGGAAGCGATTGCCGGTGAATTCCCGGACGAGGACGAAACGCCAGACGTGATTGCCGACGGTGATTCCTGGATAGCCAAGGGTGGCACGGATTTACATCTGTTACAGCAGATCCTGGACATTAACACGCTGGTCAGCCCGGACGATGATTTTGCGTCACTGGCGGGTCTGTTGTTATCGAAATCTGGCCAGATGCCTGTCGCAGGTGAAGTGATTGAAATGGCCTCGCTGCACTTTGAAATTCTCGACGTGACAGATTATCGGATCGAGCGCGTGCGGATCACGAAAATCCAGTCTGAAGACCATTGGGAAGAAGACCAGTAATAGCGGTTCACTTCTGTTTAAAACGGCGA
This sequence comes from Rahnella inusitata, assembly GCF_003263515.1. GTDB lineage: Bacteria > Pseudomonadota > Gammaproteobacteria > Enterobacterales > Enterobacteriaceae > Rahnella > Rahnella inusitata. The sequence goes on from NZ_JYDE01000037.1 coordinate 31,569, forward strand.
CTCCGGTCGCCGTTTTTTATGCTTCTTACTCTCAGCGATTATTCATCAACCGGTTGCATGGCCTGGGTGGATTTCTCATAACGCGCCAGCCAGATCGGGAATACCTCAATCGGCATCGGCCTGGCAAAATAGTATCCCTGCAGGGAATCGACTTTGCGTTTACGCAGATAATCGACCTGTTCACGAGTTTCGACACCTTCGGCAATCAGCTTGAGATTCAGCCGCTGCGCCAGCGTGATGATGGTATCGGTAACCGTTGCGTTGATCGCATCAGTACCAATCGAGGCGGTAAACGCCTGGTCTATCTTCAGCACGTCCGGGTTCAGCGTTTTCAAATAACTCAGTGAACTGTGGCCGGTACCGAAATCATCGATCGCCAGTAATATCCCCATCTCTTTCAACTGTGAAATCTCGGCGGCTCGCAATTCCTGCAAGCGCGTGCGCTCAGTCAGTTCCAGCATTAGCGAGACAGAAGGCTGTGCAGGCAGCCAGATTTTGCGGATGTCATCCACAATTTCCATATTATTAAAATGCTGCGCGGCGACGTTAATACTGACGTAAAAACCGGAAGTGGCGGGGAAGACGGAGAGATTATCGGTAACCGTTTTAATCAGATAGCGTGTCAGCCCGATGATAAGCCCATGCTGTTCTGCCAGCGGAATAAAAACATCGGGCGAAACCCATTCCTGTCGGCGATTCTTCCAGCGCATCAGCGTTTCGACACCAATACAGCGGCCATCGACACTGTTGATAATCGGCTGACAATAGACTTTGAATTCGCGGTGCGAAATCCCGTGGCTTATCGGATACGCCAGACTGATCCGGCTGCCGGATAACAAATAGACCGCCGTTGCGGTCAGCAAACTGATCAGCACCGAAAGAGGAAGATGGGAAGCCAGTTCTGACCAGGCCAGTGCGGACGCTTCCTCACCATAAATCGACACGGAAAAATCATAGTTCGGTGATTTTACGGTCAGCAACGGCCGCTGCGGTAAATTCAAGCTTTGCATGATTTCATTCTTGCCATATTCGAGGCTTTGCTTCACCACGTTCAGGACAATATGGCGCGCATACGGAGGCTGTGGTTCAAGCAGGAAATTCGACAGGATCCCGATGTTATAGACGAACAGTTCACCGTTAAGATTATCAGCCGTGGCAGGTTGCCAGAGTAGCAAAGTAGGAATATCTAACCTGCTTAATTTTGCTGCGCGAAGCTCCAGCCGCGTTCGGCCCTGAGCGATATCCGGCAGGGTTTTGCTGAAACTCAGATCCAGCGCGCCAATTAGGCTTGAACAGGTAATTGTGCCATTGGTCACCAGCGTGATAGAACGCAAGGTTTGCATGCGTGCCACTGTTTGCTGCATGGCAGGTTGTAACTCACGACAGGTGAGCGCCGGGTCAACGGGTGTTTTTCGCGCGGCCTGGGAAGCCGGTTCAAGGAGTTTTTCGAGTTTTTCAACGGTGTGCATCGCCACGCGTTGTTGATCCGCAGAGATAACCCGACTTTGTTCGTAAATACGAATACCCAGCGTAAGAATAAGGGTCAATAAACCCATAGCGCCGGCCAACGCAAGGCGATAGTAGCGATACTTCGCAAGTCCGGTCTGGGAGAACAGCATCGTTCTAATCCTTGTATCCCGTGTAATGTGCAGGCTCACAAATAGTCATTTATAAAGGGTTTACCTGGGCGTAACAGCCGTTTTGTTATTATTGATAGTAGCTGTAAATCGAAGCAGGCTCTTTCTCTTTATCGGGTGTAAAACTGAAAGAAAATCCCTGTCTGTGACGTTGTCACGCATTTTACACCTGTGAATCCTGGACGTTTGAGCGCTAGAACCTATTGAAGCAGCCTGAGTGGCTAAACACGCGGAAATCAGCATGCCGTACCCGCGGGGTATAAAGCAAGTGTCATATCCATTATGTATTGATAATACAAAAGGTTGTTCTTAGCGAAGAGTTAATGGCTACACGATAGTACCGGTGCGGTATTTTGTGCGTCACACAGCCAAAAGTCATCTGGCAATGTGACGCAGCCAAGAGAAAAACTCAGTAATATCAGTCGCACTGCACCTTGATCGCCAGACCACCGCGTGACGTTTCGCGGTATTTGGCGTTCATGTCTTTGCCCGTTTCGTACATGGTTTCAATCACTTTATCGAGAGAAACCCGTGGCTCACTGGTGCGGCGCAGCGCCATGCGTGCCGAGTTAATGGCTTTCACCGACGCGATAGCATTACGCTCGATGCAGGGCACCTGAACCTGACCGGCCACCGGATCACAGGTCAGCCCCAGATTGTGCTCCATACCGATTTCCGCCGCCACGCAAACCTGCTCAGGACTGCCGCCCAGTAATTCAGTCAGACCGGCGGCGGCCATTGAACAGGCCACGCCGACTTCGCCCTGGCAGCCCACTTCCGCACCTGAAATCGACGCGTTCATCTTATAAAGAATGCCGATAGCGCCGGAGGTGAGGAAATAGCGCAGATAAATATCCGGGCTGACGGACTGAATGTACTTGTCATAATACGCCAGCACCGCCGGAACAATCCCGCAGGCACCGTTAGTCGGAGCAGTGACCACGCGGCCACCGGCGGCGTTTTCTTCGTTCACCGCCAGCGCAAACATATTCACCCAGTCGATCACGTTCATCGGGTCTTTAGACAGCTGATCGTTGGACACCAGCATCCGGCGCAGAGCCGATGCCCGGCGCGGAACACGCAGCGGGCCGGGAAGCACGCCTTCAGTGTTTAAACCGCGATCGATACACGCCTGCATGGTGTGCCAGATTTTCTCGAAATATTGCTCAATCTCTTGCTTACTGTGCTGTGCAAGCTCGTTTTGCATCATCAAGCCGGAGAGCGAGAGGCCATTTTCTTTGCACTTTGCCAGCATTTCACTGGCCGAATTAAAGCTGAACGGAACGGACACTTCGTCCAGTACCGGCTGGCCGAAATGCTCATCATCGACGATAAAACCACCGCCAACCGAATAATACGTTTTGCTGTACACCAGTTTGTCACCGGCAAACGCGTGGATCTGCATGGCGTTTTCATGGCGCGGCAGGTTCTCGCTGCGAAACACCATACCGGTGTCACGCGGGAAATCGACTTCGTGCTGAGTGGTGCCGAGCGGCAAACGCTCACGCTGCTCAACGTCGCGGATAAAGTGCGGAATGCCGTCGATGTCAACGGTGTCAGGCTGGTTACCGGCCAGACCTAAAATAATGGCGATATCTGTGTGGTGGCCTTTACCTGTCAGCGACAGGGAGCCAAAAACGTCCACGGCGACACGCGTAACGGCAGGCATCATGCCCTGTTCAAGCAGGTCATCAGCGAACTGTTTACCGGCTTTCATCGGGCCCAAAGTATGGGAACTGGAAGGGCCAATCCCGACCTTGAACATGTCGAAAACGCTAATCACGTCGAATACTCCTGTAATGGAAAACGGCAGGGAACGGGATCCCTGACAGCCACAAATGAATTTGTGGCTAGATCTATAGTGTAAAAGGGCTTTGGGGCAAAAGTGTCTATTTTCGCATGAAATAAACTTATTTGATGCGAAAGTGTGATCGATGTGTAACCACTGAGGTCAGTCTTTAACCTGCCGGGCCAGCTGACGAATGATCGACGCCGTTAATCCCCAGACAAATTGCTGCTGATACCAGGATAAATACACCCGGTGATGAGTGCCACGGCGATGAATATCCAGAGAATGATAGCGGGCCAGATCGAAAGCTTCCTGAAGCGGCATTTCGAATATTTCCGCCACTTCATCTTCCGCCGGATGGAAGGTGACATCCACCGGCAGCAAGCCGATCACCGGCGTGACCTGAAAACCGCTGCTGCTGTCCTGCGGGGCTAAAGTGCCTAATATATGTACCTGCTCCGGAGGTATCGCGACCTCTTCCTGCGTCTCGCGCAGCGCAGTGGCGATAATCGACGCATCCGTGGCATCCGCCGCTCCGCCCGGAAACGCCACCTGACCGGCGTGCTTGCGCAGGCTGTCTGAGCGGCGGGTCAGCAAAATAGTGGGTTCTTCGCGGCAAATAATCGGGATCAACACTGCTGCATGGCGGGTGCCGCGTAGCAGCGGCGCGGGCCTGCGCGGCTGCTGTAACTGAAAGCGCAGAATGAAATCTTTCACTGCGGGCGAAAATGTCTGCACCGGCGGGTGTTGTTCCAGCAAACTCATGGCTGAGCATCTCCTAACTGCGGCAAAATGCGGGCGATTTTATCAAACGTCTCCTGATATTCTGCCTGTTCCTGACTGTCCGCAACAATCCCGCCGCCCGCCCAGCAATAGATTTTACCCTGTTCAGTCAGCAGAGTGCGGATGGTGATATTGCTGTCCATCGTGCCACAGCAGCTGATGTAAGCAATACTGCCGCAATAACCGTTGCGGCGCTGGGGTTCGAGTTCTTCGATAATTTCCATCGCGCGGACTTTTGGCGCACCGGTGATAGAGCCGCCTGGAAAACAGGCACGCAGCAGGGCGCTGGCATGGCAGTTAGCCGGTAATTCGGCGGTAATCGTGCTGACCAGATGATGCACCGCGGGGAAGGGTTCGACGACAAACAATTCCGGCACCCGCACGCTGCCGGGCATCGCCACCCGGCCAATGTCATTACGCAGTAAATCGACGATCATCAAATTCTCGGCGCGGTCCTTTTCCGATGCTGCCAGACGTTCCGCCTGACGGGCATCTTCGGCCGGATCTTCACAGCGCGGCAGCGTGCCTTTAATTGGTCGCGTCTGTATCTGCTGGTCTTTCAGCCAGATAAAGCGTTCGGGAGAAAGGCTGAGCACGGCGTTTTCCGGCAACCGCAGAAACGCCGAGAAGGGCGCGCGGTTGGCCTGATTCAGCCGCAGAAACGCCTGCCATTCATCACCCTGATAGGCCGTGGCGAACCGTTGCGCCAGATTGATTTGATAGCAGTCGCCGCTGTGAATGTATTCCTGAATCCGGCGGAATTTCACGCCGTATTCTTCGCGACTCATATTGGCCTGCCACGGCGCATCAAGGTGGAAAGGCAGCCTGTTCACCGGTTGCGTATGCTGTTCCAGCCAGCGTATACGCGCCTGAATATCGCCATGACACACCAGAGTCAGACGCTGTAAATGGTGATCGGCAATGAGCGCCCAGTCATAAATACCGACTGCCATGTCCGGAAGCGTTATGTCGCGCTGCGCGATGTCTGGCAGCGTCTCAACGCGGCGGCCCAAATCGTAGCCAAACAGGCCGAGTGCACCGCCCAGAAACGGAAAGTCATCAGAGGTTTCTGCCTGCAGTTTTGAGGCGGAGAGCTGTTCTTCCAGCAACGCAAACGGATCTTCTTTCCGTGATGCCACGGTACCCTTACTCGAGATATGCGTGACCACACCGCGTGTGGTCAGAGTAACCAGCGGATCGGCGACCAGAATATCGAAGCGGTTGTGCTGATGTTGCGCTGCGCCGGAATGCAGCAGCATTGCCCACGGCAAAACTGAAAGCGGCGCGAACTGCGTCAGCAGGGCGTCCGGCTGATACGGCAAAGGGTGGAAAGCAAGGGAGTGAGCGGGTTGCATGACGGGTTTCAGTTTCTCTGGCGCGATGAATGACGTTACAGGCCTGCGATCCTAACATAGATTCCGCCCCCGGAAACCAGCACAGGCGATTTGCATGAATAAGGCGTATACTGTGCAACCCCGCAGCCTGCGGGCGTTGTTTATCTTGCAACAATCACCACGTACAACAGGAACCTCCCATGCTGACAGGTATGCCTTCACTATCACATAACGAACAAGAACAGGCCGCCGATCGTATCCGCCAGTTAATGGAAAACGGCATGAGCAGCGGCGAAGCCATTGCCACCGTTGCGGCAGAAATCCGTGAAACGCATAAAGGCGATCGCGTGACCGTCATTTTTGATGACGAAGACGAATAACATCCCGTCCTGAAAGTGTTCTCTTTCAGGTACGTTGTGATGAAAAAAAACCGGAGCCTTTGCAGGCGTCCGGTTTTTTTTGTGCGAAATTCGCAGGAATTAACCTTTCACGACCACCGCAGCGGCGGCCTGTTTGGCCTGTTCTACCGCATCTTCGACGTTATCTGCAATCGCCAGCGCAACGCCCAGACGGCGTTTTCCGCTGATTTCCGGCTTGCCGAACAGGCGAATCTGATTGTAACCGGTCAGCGCATTTTCCAGACCGCTGAAGGTGACGTTGCTGCTGGTCAGCTCAGGCAGAATAACGGCAGAGGCGGAAGGGCCGAACTGGCGGATATTGCCCACCGGCAGGCCAAGAAAGGCGCGAACGTGCAGGGCAAACTCGGAGAGATCCTGAGAAATCAGCGTCACCATGCCGGTATCGTGCGGGCGCGGTGAAACTTCGCTGAAGATCACATCGTCGCCGCACACAAACAGTTCGACGCCAAACAGACCTTTGCCGCCAAGGGCTTTTACGACTTTTTCGGCAATCTCTTTCGCACGTTGCAGGGCCAGTTCGGTCATTTGCTGTGGCTGCCAGGATTCCCGGTAATCTCCGTCTTCCTGACGATGGCCGATTGGCGCGCAGAAGTGGATGCCATCAACGGCGCTGATGGTCAGCAAAGTTATCTCAAAATCAAATTTCACCAGGCCTTCTACAATGACGCGACCGCCACCGGCACGACCGCCTTGCTGCGCGTAATCCCAGGCGGTTTGCAGCTGTTCTGCGCTTCGGATCAGGCTTTGGCCCTTACCCGATGAGCTCATAACCGGCTTGATAATGCACGGGTAACCGATTGCGTCTACAGCCTGACGAAAAGAGGCTTCGTCATCCGCAAACTGGTAAGTAGACGTCGGCAGTTGCAGCGTTTCGGCAGCCAGACGACGGATCCCTTCGCGGTTCATGGTCAGGCGCGTGGCTTCGGCGCAAGGCACCACGTTGTGACCCTGTTTTTCCAGCTCGACCAGCATACTGGTGGCGATAGCTTCGATTTCCGGCACGATGAAGTCAGGACGTTCGCTTTCGATAACCTGTTTCAGGGCGTCGCCGTCCAGCATATTAATGACATGGCTGCGATGAGCGACCTGCATTGCCGGTGCATCGGCGTAACGATCCACGGCGATCACTTCCAGGCCAAGACGCTGGCATTCAATCGCCACTTCTTTCCCGAGTTCGCCAGAGCCTAACAACATGACGCGGGTGGCGCCGGTGCGCAGTGCAGTACCAATGGTTAACATAGCTTCGTACCCAGATCTGTGATGAAGAAAAATGAGAATTTCGGCGCGCAGTATATCTGAATTAATGGGCAACGAAAACGATTGCGCAGCAGGTTCGCCGAATTCGTCGCGGAGCAAAGCAGGGCGTCCAAGGGATTTTTTCAGCCAGTTTTCTGCCGTTTAAGGCAGTCAGCGGGCGTCTCTGTTATCATTTAGCCAAACCATGGCGTCAGACCACCTGCCGCTGCTTCGATTTTTGCCTCACATAAAGAGTTATCGCCTTGAGCACGCATTCCTTTTCAGCCCTGACACTGCCCGCTGAGCAACTTTCTAACCTGACCGAACTGGGTTATACCGAAATGACCCCGATTCAGGCCGCTTCACTGCCTGCCATTTTGCAGGGGCAGGACGTCCTGGCCAAAGCCAAAACCGGTAGTGGCAAAACAGCTGCATTCGGGATCGGTTTGCTGAACAGTATCACCGTGGCGCAGTTCTACGCTCAGGCGCTGGTATTGTGTCCGACCCGCGAACTGGCGGATCAGGTGAGTAAAGAGTTACGTCGTCTGGCTCGCTTTACCCAGAACATCAAGATTCTGACCCTCTGCGGCGGCCAGTCAATCGGCCCGCAGCTGGAATCACTGGTTCGTCAGCCGCATATCGTGGTGGGGACGCCGGGGCGTATTCAGGAACATTTGCGTAAAGGCACCCTGAAGTTGGATCAGCTGAAAGTGCTGGTGCTGGATGAAGCCGACCGCATGCTGGACATGGGCTTTAGCGAAGACATTGAAGACGTGGTCAGCTACACGCCGCCCGCCCGTCAGACGCTGCTGTTCTCCGCGACGTATCCGGACGGCATCGAGCGTATTAGTTCTAAATTCCAGCGTCAGCCGTTGAAGGTCGAAATCGAAGGCGAAGAAGACGTTGCGGATATCAAGCAGGTCTTTATCGAAGCCGACAAACATCAGCGTTTGTCGCTGCTGGCAGCGGTGCTGTATCAGCATCAGCCCACGTCCTGCGTGGTGTTCTGTAACACTAAGCGCGATTGTCAGGATGTCTGCGATGCGCTGTCCGCCAAAGGCATCAGCGCACTGGCGCTAAACGGCGATCTTGAACAGCGTGACCGTGACCGTGTGCTGGTACGTTTCTCCAATGGCAGTTGCCGCGTGCTGGTCGCCACCGACGTGGCGGCGCGCGGGCTGGACATCAAAGATCTCGGTCTGGTGATCAATTACGAGCTGTCGTTCGACCCTGAAGTGCATATCCACCGCGTAGGCCGTACTGGCCGTGCAGGCACCAGCGGTCTGGCCGTCAGTTTAGTCACGCCGCAGGAAATGGGGCGTGTTCACGCACTGGAAGATTATACCCGTCAGACCTTTGTCTGGCAGCCGGCTGCGCAGGCGTTGGCCGCTACGCCGGTGGCGCTGGATCCTGTCATGGCTACCCTGTGCATCGATGGTGGCCGTAAAGCCAAAATCCGCCCCGGTGATATTCTCGGCGCGCTGACCGGTGAAGCCGGCCTGACCGCTGCCGAAGTCGGTAAAATTGATATGTTCCCAATCCACGCGTACGTGGCGATTCGTCAGAAGAGTGCCAAAAAGGCGTTGCAGCGTTTGCAGGAAGGGAAGATCAAAGGCAAGAACTGCAAAGCCATCATCTTACGGTAAGCATTATGCGTTGTTCGTCATATTGTTAATGTTGTGTTATTACCTTGTTGGGGATTATATTATCTATCGCAAGCGATGACCTTGTCAGTTGTAGGGATATAAATCCTGCAAGGTCACTGGTAATGATCGACAAAAAGCGGGAAGACGAACAATGAAAAAGATGATCTCAGGCGTAGTGATCGCCATAGCAGGAATGAGCGGGATGACTCAGGTAGCGCAGGCTGCGGAGCCTGAAGTCAGAACGGCAACGGTCGCGCCTTGCTCTACCGCCAGCAAAGATGAGATTGCGGCGCTGGTTAAACGTGATTTCCTGCAAAACCGCATTCCGCGCTGGGATGCGGACAAGAAAACGCTCGGCACGTCTACGCCGGTGGCGTGGGTGGCGCCTGACAGTATCGGCGGCGATAACGCGAAGTGGACCATTCCGCTGAAAGTTCGCGGCGATCACACCGACAAAACGTATCAGGTGACACTCAATTGCCAGCTCGGTGAAATCAGTTACAGCACGCCAGTCTGAGTTATACCTGCGTCCGTTTCCTTGGGCGGACGCATTATTCCTTTCATTTCCGTCTCTTGGTTTCCCCGCCTAAACCTGTCACTCTTGTCATACCACTAAGAGGACAAAGAGATCCCGCGATGATGACACCTCCAAAGGCTGAGAAACGCCCTAAAATCCTGAGCGCGCACGGTACTGAACGCGTCGATAACTATTACTGGCTGCGTGACGATGACCGCACCGATCCTCAGGTTCTGGCTTATCTCACAGCTGAAAATGAATACACCGATGAGGCCATGAAACCGCATCAGGCGCTGCGCGAAACACTCTATGGCGAGATGGTGGCGCGCATTGCCCAGCAGGATCATTCTGTTCCTTATGTTAAACACGGTTTCCGCTATCAGACCCGCTACGAGCCGGGCAACGAATACGCCATTTATCTGCGCCAGCCTGCTGACGAACACGAACAGTGGGCGACCCTTATCGACGGTAACGAGCGCGCCAAAGACAGTGAGTTTTATACGCTGGGCGGGCTCGATATCAGCCGTGATAACAAACGTATGGCCGTTGCTGAAGATTTTCTGTCACGCCGCCAGTACGACATCCGCATCAAAAATCTGGATGACGAAACCTGGGCTGACGATCTGCTGAAAAACACCTCCGGCAGCAGCGAATGGGCGAACGATTCTCAAACGTTGTATTACGTGCGCAAACACAAGAAAACCCTCCTGCCATATCAGGTCTATCGCCACGTTGTCGGCACCGATCCGAAAACCGACAAACTGGTGTACGAAGAGAAAGACGACACGTTTTATGTCGGGCTGGATAAAACCACCTCAGAAAAATACATCCTTATCCATCTCGACAGCACCACGACATCCGAGATTTTGCTGCTCGATGCTGACGATCCGCAGGCAAAACCTCAGGTGTTTCTGTCGCGCCGTAAAGATCACGAGTACGCGCTGGATCATTACCTCGGCAAGTTCTATATCCGCTCGAACAAAGACGGCAAAAATTTCGGCCTGTATAAAAGTGATAACGGCGAAGAGTCCGGCTGGCAGGCGCTGATCGCACCGCGCGTAGAAGTGATGCTGGAAGGTTTCAGTCTGTTCCGAGACTGGCTGGTAGTGGAAGAGCGCGAACAGGGGCTGACGCATCTGCGTCAAATCCACTGGCAAACCGGCGAAGAAAAATCGCTGGCGTTTGACGATCCGACCTACACCACCTGGCTGGCATACAACCCGGAACCGGATACCGCGCTGCTTCGCTACGGCTATTCTTCCATGACCACGCCAAGTACCTTGTTTGAGCTGGATCTGGATACGCAAGAACGCACCTTGCTCAAACAGCAGGAAGTGAAAGATTTTGATGCGGCGAATTACCGCAGCGAACGGGTCTGGGTCACAGCCCGCGACGGCGTGAAAGTGCCGGTGTCGCTGGTCTACCGCCATGAACTTTTCAAACCGCACCAGAATCCGCTGATGCTTTACGGCTACGGTTCCTACGGCAGCAGTATGGATCCTGCTTTCAGCGGCAGTCGCCTCAGCCTGTTAGATCGCGGTTTTGTTTTCGCGCTGGCGCACATCCGCGGCGGTGCTGAGCTCGGTCAGCAATGGTATGACGACGGTAAACTGTTCAACAAACTGAACACTTTCCATGATTTCATCGATGTCACTAAAGAGCTGGTGGCCGAAGGCTATGGCGATGCGAAACAGGTCTATGCAATGGGCGGTAGTGCAGGCGGTTTGCTGATGGGGGCGATCATCAATCAGGCGCCGGAGTTGTATCACGGCATTGTTGCGCAGGTTCCGTTTGTCGACGTCGTCACCACGATGCTCGATGAGTCTATCCCGCTGACGACTGGCGAATACGACGAGTGGGGCAATCCGAACGAAAAGCCTTATTACGACTACATGCTGCAATACAGCCCCTACGATCAGGTGCGTGCGCAGGCATATCCGCACATGCTGGTCACCACCGGTCTGCATGATTCTCAGGTGCAATACTGGGAACCGGCAAAATGGGTTGCCAGGCTGCGTGATGTGAAAACCGACAGCAATCAGCTACTGATGCACACGGATATGGATTCCGGGCATGGCGGCAAATCCGGTCGCTTTAAAGCTTACGAGGATATCGCGCTGGAGTACGCCTTCGTGGTAGCGCTGGCTTCGAAAAACTAAATCTAAAAAATTTCATCTAAATAAAAAAACCCGCGCTCGGCGGGTTTATTCTACGAAGTACATTGTTAAGCAGATGCTTTCTTGGCTTTTTTATCAGCCTTTTTTTCGGCAGGGGTTTTCAATGGCTTCTTCTTCGCATTCTTTTTGCTATCCATTCCTTTACTCATAATCGCCTCTCTTTAAAGCTGGTGGATTGGGTTGCTCACCTATTTAGAGCCAAATCCGTTCCGGTTGCAAGCTCCTTTGTGTTTCCAACAGTACTTTACAGTCACGGAATACGCCGCCGCTTAGCGGGGGAAAAAGAAATTGCGTGATAAGTATGCGAACAGCATACAAAAAGCCGATTTTCGTGGATTACAACTTGTTGTTGGCTGGCTGATGCGCTGTTATTGGGTTGTAAATGTATCCATCAATACTCTGGCCAACTAGAACAGGAAATGTCATGCCAAAATTAAAAGGGTTGTATCCACCGCGTGAGGCTTATGCCTGCGGCATGCTTGATACCGGCGACGGCCATCAGGTTTACTGGGAACGCAGCGGAAACCCACAAGGCAAACCGGCAGTCTTTATTCACGGCGGCCCCGGCGGCGGCTGTTCCTCCGTCCACCGTCAGTTGTTTGATCCGAATGATTATGACGTCATGCTGTTTGATCAGCGTGGCTGCGGGCGTTCAAAGCCTCATGCGAGCCTCGACAACAACACCACATGGCATCTGGTGGAAGATATCGAGCGTCTGCGTAAAATGGCAGGCGTTGAGAAATGGCTGGTGTTCGGCGGTTCGTGGGGTTCCACGCTGGCGCTGGCCTATGCCCAGACGCATCCCGAACATGTCAGCGAAATGGTGCTGCGTGGTATCTTCACCATGCGTAAGCAGGAACTGACCTGGTACTATCAGGACGGGGCATCGCGATTCTTCCCGGAAAAATGGCAGCGGATTTTGTCAATTTTATCAGAAGAAGAACGCAAAGACGTGATCGCCGCTTATCACAAGCGACTGACGTCAAACGACCGCGCGGTGCAACTGGAGGCCGCTAAAATCTGGAGCCTGTGGGAAGGGGAAACGGTCACGCTTCTGCCTGCGGAAGGTTCGGCGTCGTTTGGTGAAGATAACTTTGCGTTGGCCTTTGCCCGTATCGAAAACCATTACTTTACACATCTGGGTTTTTTAGAGACCGACGATCAACTGTTGAGAAATGTCGACCGCATCCGTCACATTCCTGCGGTGATTGTGCATGGCCGCTACGATATGGCCTGTCAGGTGCAAAACGCCTGGGATCTGGCGAAAGCCTGGCCGGAAGCCGAGCTGCACATTATCGAAGGAGCAGGGCACTCATTTGATGAGCCGGGCATTCTCGATCAACTGATCCGCACCAACCAGCAATTTGCTACCCGCCGTTAATCTTTCCTAATCCCGTTTACCTGCGCCAGCAACGTTACTTTTGCTTCGGTTCGTAAGGTAAGCGGGAGAATTTATGTGATTCCCCACGGTAATGCATCACGCGCTCGCGAAAGTACGTACGCAGGTGCTCAGGCTGTTGGCGTTCCACCATTTCAGCGACAACCGGCATGTTGTAACGCTCTTTGAAAGCGACCGCCGAAGCCGCCAGATCGATGTTGATGCGATCCATCTCTTCTTTACTGATTTCCGCCAGATTGATACTCATTGCGACATCCCGTGACTCTGTTTTGACCGGCATTGTACCCGAGGCCACCGCCGGGGTGAATGCTGACATCTTATTTTTATGAACAGCCATTAAGCTAAATTATTACTGATGTTATGCAGGTGAATAAGAACCATTCACGTTGTGGAATTGATAATTAGCTTCAATTAGGCCGGGAGTTTTATTTTATCAAATAGGAATGATTCTTTTTAATATATACATGCATGTTAATGGTTCTCATTATTATATATTTGCCATTATAATTAATCCTTTTAAATCAATGAAATAAAATTAAATGTTGCTTATGTGGATATTAATGTGAATCGCCTGTTTTTATTTTGTGTCGATGCGGGCATAATGCGGATAAATAAACCCATTCCCCTGCCTTAATTTATTTATGGAGCCGCATCATGCTTAAAAAAGAAATGATCGATCAGCTTAATGAACAGCTGAACCTCGAGTTTTATTCTGCCAATTTATATTTGCAGATGAGTGCATGGTGCAGCGCCAAAGGCTACGAAGGTGCGGCTGCGTTTCTGAAAAAGCATTCCATGGAAGAGATGGATCACATGCATCGCCTGTTCAAATATGTCAGCGATACCGGCGCATTGCCTTTGCTGGGCGCGATTGCTGCACCGCCGGTGACATTTGAGTCTCTGTCCGATCTCTTCATGCAGACCTACGAGCATGAGCAATTGATCACTCAGAAAATCAACGAACTGGCCGATCTGGCGATGACTCTGAAAGATTATTCTTCCTTCAACTTCCTGCAATGGTACGTCGCAGAGCAGCATGAAGAAGAGACCTTGTTCAAATCCGTTCTCGACAAACTGTCGCTGGTCAGCAATACCGGTAACGGCTTGTTCTTCGTTGATAAAGATCTCAAAAATATGGCAGCGCAAGCCCCGGCGGCGTAAACCCCGTTTGTGATGCACATAAAACGCAGAATGCTCCGGCTTCTGCGTTTTTTTATGCATTTATGACAAACGTTTTGGGTTGGTTTGCGATAAAGTGACGGCGTTATAAATTCATCGTTACGCAAGCCAAGGAATCATCGTGTTGAAAAAAACCACCTCTCTTTGCCGTGCCATGGCAGTCTCAGCCGTATTGCTGAGCGGATTTATCTCATCGCAAGCCTTTGCGCATGCACATCTTAAAACTCAGACGCCCGCTGCGGACACCGTTCTTGCCGCCAGCCCGACTGAACTCTCACTCGGGTTCAGTGAAGGTATCGAACCTAATTTCAGCAAAATCACCCTGACCGGTGCAGATAAAAAAGCGGTTAAAACTGGCGCGTTAACGCTCGCTGCCAATGACAACACCCAGACGGTTGTCCCGTTACCCGACGCGCTGAGCCCGGGTAAATATTGGGTGACGTGGAGCGTGGTGTCGGTCGACGGTCATAAAACGAATGGTCAGTACAGCTTCACCGTTAAGTAAGTCATGAGCCTGACTGCGTTGTTTGTCCTGTGCCGGTTCGCCCATTTTGCCTCCCTGATGCAAATATTCGGGCTGAGCGTGTTTTGCTCCCTGCTGGCACCGGCCGGCTTTTCGGCGATGTTACTGCGAAAAAACCAGACGCTGATGATGTGGTCTGGCGCGGTTGCGGCGGTAACGTCTGTCGGGATGCTGTCGATTCAGGCCATGCTGATGGGTAATGGCTGGAGTGATGGCCTGAACCTGAATGTCTGGTTGCTGGTGCTGACCACTACGTTTGGTGAAGTCTGGCGCTGGCATTTGCTGCTGACCGCCGCACTGATGCTGGTTTTGCTAATGGACTGGCTGTCGGTGCGCAATCTGCTGGTGTTTCTGTGCTCGCTCGGTTTGTTGCTGAGTCAGGCGCTGATCGGCCATGCGGCCATGCATGACGGCATGTTAGGGCTCATCCACCGTCTCAATCATATGGTGCATCTGCTAAGTGCCGCGTACTGGTTCGGATGCTTGCTCCCGCTGCTGGCGTGCATGTACTACACCCGTAAACCTGAGTTGCGGCCTTTTGCCATCGCCACGCTGATCCGTTTTTCGACATGGGGTCATGCCGCTGTCGCGTTGGTCATACTCACGGGCATCGTCAATACCGCCATCGTTTTGCAGCGCTGGCCGACGGAGCTGACGTCGCTTTATCAATGTCTTCTGGTTATCAAGATTCTGCTGGTCGGCATTATGGCCGCTGTCGCCGTGTACAACCGTTATCGTCTGGTGCCGCTGATGGGTAAGGACTCCGGTCATACCGAACGCCGTTTTGTACTGATGACATGGATTGAGTGGGGGCTGGCGCTTTTGGTTTTGCTGCTGGTGAGCCTGTTTGCCACGCTGGCGCCGCGCTGAAGCGGCCTTTATAACCTATTAAGAATTTAATCATTACCGAGGAAAAATCATGAGGAAAACACTGCTTGCCTGCGTGCTGCTGACCTTATCTGCCAGCAGTCTGGCTGCGCCACAGCTGGAAACGGTCAGCCGCTTACAGTACGGAAAGGCGTGGGCATTCACCCGTGAAGAAGTCATGCTGCAATGCCGCCCGGGCCATGCGCTGTATGTGATCAACGACAGCACGCTGGCGCAATATCCTCTGAACGACGTGGCGAAAGAGCAGGTTAAAAACCGTCAGGTTCAGGCAGTTCCGTTGGAAAAAATCTGGCTGGATGACCCGCAAAATCCGGGACAAAAAATGAGCCTCGCGCCATTTATCACCAAAGCGGAATCGCTCTGCTGAGTTGCTGTGCAGCGAATAAGTGACTGTTGTTAAACTCATGCTTTGAGAATGTTGTCACATAATGAAAATAATACAGCATTGTTATTATCACTATGTTGCGAGTTGAGTGGAAAATAGTCAGACGTCGGCTATTCTTTACTTTGTACGGCTTAACCGCCTGCATTAATGCCAACTTTTAGCGCACGGCTCTCTCCCAAGAGCCATTTCCCTAGACCGAATATAGGACTCGTATTCGGTCTTTTTTTTGCCTGTTTTTAAAATCAACCACTTATAATAAAAACAATCACTTAGGCTATTCTCACTTACCCTCAATGTTACTCATTTGGATTCTCCATCGCCATTTTATCGCCACTGATTTGAGCCAGCGGATTCATGTAAATAGCGTCTTCTAAGTGATCGGGGGCGAAGTGTGCATAGCGCATCGTTACGCGGATATCTGAGTGCCCGAGGATTCGCTGCAGCACGATGATGTTGCCGCCGGCCATCATGAAATGACTGGCGAACGTATGCCGCAGAACGTGCGTCATTTGTTGACTATAAGATAACAGGTAGGACACTGCATCTGCGTTTTGTACAGGGTATGGTCGACGTCCTTTGCAGACAGTGGCAATGACGATAATGTAGTATCATTGACTGGAAATATTATTAAAATAGGCAATAGTAATTTTGATGTCCTCTGCAATGTAGTTGAGGCCGTTAGTAAAGGTTTGCTCACGAAGTTAATATCGAATAATTAAAATCATTAATTAAATTGAGGTGAAGGTTTCTGATGAATTACTTCTGGATTACACAAAAGCCAAAGTCACACAAAGAAGAATTAGAAAACGGATGGATAAGAGCCAGGCCGGCAAAAATATATAATCAATACAGAGAAACGGTTAAGTCTATCAAGAAGGGAGACTTGATTTTTTTTGTAGTAGTGGGGTGATTAGCCACATTGGGTTTGCACTTGGTTCTGTCATGCACGAAACTGATGAAAAAGGCATATTATGGACGGTGAAGTTTAAGCCTCACCAGTTAGAAATGCCCATAGACATTCGCGTTCACAAAGAATATCTTTTAGATAAAAGAGCGAAAAAGTATTCTCCGATAACTTCTTTCGGTAAAGCACATCAAGGTTATTGTTCTGAAATTAATAAAGTCACTGCATGGTTTCTGCTTTCTAGAGCAGGAGTGTATTATAATAATGACAATATTATCGAGTTAGAAAAAGCCGTGGGATACAGAGAGGCGAAATCGGCAAGTTCAAGAGTTTCTAATCTCAATTCTCTTATGTCTAAACTTGATCGACGAGACATCCTAGATGTATTAGGTAAATTTGAAGAAATACAATATACTGATTATAAATTCAAAAAATCAACCACATATGATCTTGAGTATAATGGTAATCTATTCCCACCTAAAGTCATATTTGGAGTTTCAGCAATAGCAGTAATAAATCGAGTACTTTTCGCTGATGAGTTTACTGGTGGGTTGGATTCGGTTTGTTTCAAAGTTCTTACGTCACTAGGATTTAATATTATAGATAAATCGGTCTCTGATGTTAATTCTCAAAAAAAAGCTATTGATTTACTTATTGAGGATATTTACGAAATTGAAAAAGATGCGAACATATCAATAACAGACCGAAAACAACTGATTGACGCACGGGTTGGGCAAGGAAAGTTCAGAAGAGATTTAAATAAGTTATATGGCAAATGCCTTCTTACTGACATTTCCCTTGACGTAATGCTGAGAGCGAGTCACATAAAACCTTGGCGAGAATCATCGAATTATGAGCGACTTGATCCTTATAACGGATTACTATTATCTGCAAATATCGATATTCTTTTTGATAAGGGGTTAATAAGCTTTAAGGCTAATGGTGAATTGCTTATATCACCAGTATTAGTTGAGAATAATATTCTGGAACTAATAGGTATACACGCAGTAACGAGTGTTAAAATTAACGAAAAATGTCAAAAATATTTGGGCTGGCATAGAAATAAATATTTCCCAAGTCATGGGGATAAAGATGTTCATGATTAAAAAATAGACTCGATATAAATGTGTATAAAAATGGCACTAAGGACTTAGTGCATTTTTATAAGTCAATATAATAATCGGCAGCAATAATTCATTACATTTCGCTAAAAATGGTATGTTATTTTTTATCTTCTATCCCCGCTATTCAACTGATCAAATTTTTGTTGCCAACCATTTGAGCCAGCGGATTCATGTAAATTGCGTCTTCCAGGTGATCGGGCGCGAAGTGTGCGTAACGCATCGTGACGCGGATATCGGAGTGCCCGAGGATGCGCTGTAACACGATGATGTTGCCGCCGGCCATCATGAAGTGACTGGCAAACGTATGCCTGAGAACGTGCGTCATCTGACCTTCTGGCAGTTCGATGCCTGCCAGCCTGATCACCCGATAGAACTGCTTATAGCAGGGCGAGAAGGGCACGCCTTCGCGGGCGATCAATTCGTCATACAGCGGGCGGGCGAGGGGAACGGTACGGTTCTTTTTACCTTTGGTATTGATGAAGGTGAGTTTGTACGGGGAGATCTGCGAGCTTTTGATTTTGGCGGCCTCGTTCCACCGTGCGCCGGTCGAAAGGCAGAGTTTAACGATCAGCGTTAATTCATCATTCCCATGCTCTTCACAGGCCGCCATGAGCCGCAGAATTTGTTCCTGGTTCAGCCATGCCATCTCGCGTTCCGGCTGATCAAACTCGCGGATATTCTCGAGAGGGTTTGGCAGCGACCATTCTCCCAGGCGTTTCAGCTCGTTGAACACAGCCCGCAGAAAAGCATGCTCACAGTTCACCGTGCCGGTTGACACTTTTCGGGTCGCCAGACTAGTACTGTAGCCGTTATCAATCTCACCGCGCAGCCGCTGATCGCGATAATGCGCCCAGTCTCTCGGCGTGATGGTACTGGCTATCGGGTCACCCATTCCCGCGCTGATAATCTTCAGTTTGCCCAGCCGTCCCTTTTTATCATTCAGAGAGCAGCCGTGCAGGCTGTACCAGAGATCGACCAGTTCGCTCAGCTTCCGCCGGTCTTCCTTCTCACCCAGCCAAGGTTTGTTCTTTGCCTGATCCATGGTGTAAGTTTCAAAGGCAACGGCTTCACCTTTGGTATCAAACTGCCTGCGGCATCGCTTACCTCCACTCCCGTTCGGGTAGCACTCACATAACCATTTACCGGTAGACAGCTTTCTTACACTCATCACATCCTCCTTTTTGAGAATGTGAATTTTACTGTATATAAAAACAGTGTAAATGTTTGATTTAGTCAGTCGTATACATGGAAGGGGATTAATTCACAGAATCTATAAAAGTAAAAACCCGCTTTCGCGGGTTTCGTCTCAATGCATTTGCAACGACTGCTGGCTATGTTTATCCGGATGGAGCAGCACAGCATGAACCGTTCCTGGCTCAACAATAATGTCGGCGATCGTTTCATGAGTTTTGAACGTGCAGCTGCAATTGATATTCTGACACTGGTGATAACGCTCTTTGGTATTGGTGCTGAGGTAACGGCTTGAACGGGCGTGAGCTGCGTGCTGGCATTTGGGGCAATGCATCATTTTAATCACCATATAATCATTCTAATCAGATGCACTCATTGTATGTTATCGCGTTGAGCATACATCTTAAATTACAGTGATTTACACAGTTTTTAGTTATGGTAATTCAAGAGAACTCAATCAAATTAAAAGAGGAATTATGCTGTCAGGATTGAATCACCTTACTCTCGCGGTCAGTCATTTACCCCGCAGTTTTAGCTTCTACGTGGATGTTCTTGGTTTTACACCTCGGGCTAAATGGGCGAAAGGGGCTTACTTGTCGCTAGGAGATCTGTGGCTATGTTTATCGTTGGAATCTGTTGTAGAACGTAAGACAGATTACACACACTACGCCTTTACGATCGCATCAGATGACATGCCGTCATTTCGAGAGAAAATACAGCAGGCCGGTGCCATAGAGTGGAAAAGCAACAAGAGTGAAGGGGAGTCAATTTACTTTCTCGACCCCGATGGCCACCAGTTAGAGGTTCATTGCGGCGATCTTGAAAGCAGGCTCCGTTCGTGCAAAGAAAATCCATACGATGAAATGGAGTTCTTCTGAGGCTATTAATGCCTCAGTTGTTTTCCGTCGCCTCATAACTCACATCTGACAGCAACACCTCCAGTTCCAGGCCGGTCGTAAAGCCGCCATTGTTCAGGCTGTGCGTTACCTTGCTGATTATCCACGGCTGCGCGTCGATCACTGCTTTAAAGCCTGACACCGCCAGCGGGGTTTCGGGGAACAGGTCGGCACGTCCGCGAGCCAGTGAGATAGAGAACTGTGCGACGCCGCGCTGTAGCTTGTCCCATTTGGCCTGTGCTGCCCGCATCGCGGCCTTCTGCGTGGCGTAGACTGTCGTCAGCGCAAACACGTTTTCATCACTGCCGGCCAGATATTCACCTTCCTTTGCCTCCTGAGTTTTCTGCACTTTAGCCGTGGTCTTTTTAGCCGCCGGATGTTGCAGGGCGCGCAGGTGCTTTTCTTTTTTCTTCCGCTGTACCTTCACCTTTTTCGGTTTTGGTTCTTTAGTATGTAGCCAGGTGGCTGATACGCCGGTATAAGCGTCACGGTCAGCAATATTGAAGGTGTGCCCGTCGCCGTCACTACGGGTCAGTGTCATTTGAGGGATCGGTTTGCCACTGGCGGTGAGGGCTGAGCCTGGCTTAATGAAAATCAGTTTACCGGCTTTGATGGCGACAACCCCGCCGTTCAGTTCGGCCAGACGGGTGATAAAAGCCGCATCGGTTTCCTGCGTCTGGTCGATGTGCGAAACCTTCACACCCTTGAGCAACTCGGCGACGGCGGGCTGGAGACTGTTGCGCGCCGCGACGGCGGAGACTATCGCCTCCAGCGTTGTGTCGTGATAGGAGTTATCGCGGCGGGAATTCAGGCTGCCGCGATAGTCGGCGCTGCGGGCGCGAAGCGTCAGCGTATCCGGCGCGCCCCGATGCTCCACTTCGTCCACCGTAAACTCACCCTTATGGAACAGCGCCTGACCTTTCCAGCCCAGAAAGACGCTCAGCACCGCGCCGCGCGGAGGCATCTGCATCAGCCCGTCCGCGTCGTCCAGCTCGATGTCGAGCTGGTCAGCCTCAAAACCGCGGTTGTCGGTCAGCGACAGCGAAATAAGTCGCCTGCTGATATCCGTGGTGATGTCTGAACCGGCGAGTTTAACCATGTAGTCCGGCGCAATCTGTGCGCCGTTATCCATTGCGATCGTGGACATCATGACATCAGCCCGCCTGCATACTTCTGCGCATTGCTGGCAATCCCGCCCGCCTGATCCAGAAGGCCGTCGGCCTGAGTTTTGATATCGCCGAACATGGCGGTCAGGCTTTCGTCCACTCGCTTGAGGCTCAGCGTAAACTCAATTTTGCGGGCGGCACCGTTAGCGAAAAACTCCGAATGTTCGTCACTGAGGCTTTCCACCACGAACATCCCGTAAATCGCACCGTTGCCGCCAATCAGCGACCAGGCGCGACCTTGATCGGCCATCAGGCGCAGCGCGTCCAGGCTCAGCCTGCCGCCGGTGATTTCCGGCAGCAGCGTGCCGGTCAGGGTGATTTTTTCGTCCCCTTGCCCGAGAAACTGCGGCGCGGCGCGCAGGCCGATCCGGTCATTGGTCGGCCAGCGGTATTCCGCTGAGCGTTGCAAACTCTGATAGGGCAGGGTTTGCAGCATAAACACGAACATCCCCAAAGCCAGCATCATAGAAACCTCCTTAGCCGTAATTCATTGAGCTGCGCGCCGCAGAACGCTGGCGGCGCATGTAATCTTCAAATAAACGCATTGCCTCGGCGGCGACATCCTTCGCACTTTGTCCGGGCGCGGCGTAGACGTTGAAAGTGGGGGCGGCAGCCGGAGCCTGATTACGCATTAGCGCCGCCGTATCCCGACGCCCCGTGACGCTGACCGGACCACGTACCAGCTCCGCGCCGTTTTCGCCCACAATGCCAACTTCACCAGCGGCAATGTCGCCACCTTTATCGAACATGCCCGCATAGCCGTAAGCCTCGCCGCCGGTGCCATAAAACTGCGCAGGGGAAGAAAGCCCTTCCGCCGGTTTCGGCAGTCCGTTGCTGACGCTCACCGAAATGGTTTTATCGCCATCCGATTTCATCCAGTCCGGCAGAAAATCGGTCATGCTGGAAAGCTTGTCTTTCAGCGCCTGCCACTTCGCGGCAATCCCGTCCATCAGCGCGGTGATCATGCTGCTGCCCGCTTCCTGAAATTTGGCCGGAAGGCTTTTCACCACGTCGAAAATCTTCTGGCCAAAAGACTTGAGGAAATTGATATAGGCCACAAACCCCGCTTTTGCCCCGTCTTTAATGCCCGTCCAGACCGCCGCGAACTTATCCGATAACCCCTGCACACCTGCAACGATGCTGTTCCAGGTGCCGGTCAGCCAGTCGGTGATGGTTGCCCAGCCTTCGGTCGTCCAGGCGGCAATCGCGTCCCACATCTTTTTAAACTTCGGCTCCAGCGTGCTCCAATTCGCCCAGATATAAATCGCCGCCATCGCGATCAGTGCGACCACGGCCAGCAGCGGGTTTGCCATCGCGGCGCGTCCCATCCACAGCAGCGCGGTGCCCACGCCTTTCAGTGCCATGCCGATATAGCCCAGACCTTTCACTACCGGACCGACCACAACGCCCAGCACGCCGAGGCCGACAACCAGGCTCGTCACCGCCAGCGCAGACTTAACGATGGTGCCGGTCAGCTTCGGGTTGGCCTTCACCCATTTGCCCACATTGCCGAGCCAGTCCGTCGCGGATTGCGTCAGCTTTCGCAGGCTGGAGTCCTGTTTATCAAAGGTCTCGATCTGCAAATCCTCAAACGCGGACTGCATGTTTTTCAGGTCGCCATCGAGGTTATCGGTCTGCACTTTGGCGACCGACGCCGCCGATCCCTGCGAGTTTTCCAGCGCGGTTTTCTTCTCGGTCAGCCTGCCGTTGCCTGCGGCCTCCACCAGCTTCACCGCGCCTTTCATCGCCTCCTCACCGAAGATCACTTTCAGGTATTCGGCCTGCTGCGCCGTCCCGAGCTTGTTCCTTTTGAATGAGGCGTTGATGTCGGTAAGGATTTTCTGAACAGGCAGCATGTTGCCTTTCTTATCCCGCGTGCTGATCCCCAGTTCCTTCAGCGCCGCCGGTGACTGCCCCGTCGGTGCCTGCAACCGGCTGAACATCGCGCTGGCACCGGTGCCCGCCATGCTGCCTTTGATGCCGTTATCCGCCAGCACGCCGAGCATCGCGGTGGTGTCTTCGATACTGGCACCCGCCGCCTGGGCGATAGGTGCCACGTATTTCATCGCTTCGCCCAGCTCAATTAGGTTGGTGTTGGAGCTGGTAAACCCTTTGGTCATCACGTCAGAGACGCGCTTAATCTGATCCATCGGGATGTTGAACGCCGATTGCATGTTAGTGACGATGTCAGCGGCGTCGGCGATATCAATCCCCGAAGCCAGCGACAGGTTCACCGTGGATTCGGTCGAGCTGAGAATGGAGTCGGCGTTATAGCCGGAGCGGGCAAGTACGCCCTGCGTGCGCGCAACGTCCATCGGAGAAAACGCCGTACTTCCGCCGATGTCGCGCGCTTGCTGCCGGATGGCCGCCAGCTTTTTATCGGTTTTATCCAGACCGAGGATCGCCTGCGTGCCGGACATTTCTTTATCAAAGCTGATGCCAGGTGCCATGAAACGGCCTTCGGCGTACAGCGCCGCTGAGCCGACGCCCATCGTCACCGCGCCGTTGTTGCGGATGGAGTTGCCGACGCGCTGCGTGGTCTCAAAACGCCTGCGGCTGTTCGCCTGACGCTGCTGCTGCCGGTTCAGCCGTGCCAGCTCCTCCCGCTGACGTGCAAGCGTGGCGTTCGCCTCCTGCGAGCTGGCTCTTAACCGGCGCTGCTCGGCGGCGAGGTTCCGCGTGGAAATTCCCGCCGACTCCAGCGCGCTGCGCTGCCGCTGCACCGAGTTGCGCAGGCTGTTCTCTTTGGCCTGCAACTCGCTGGCGGCGCGCTTGGCGGCCTCCATCAGCCGCGTCTGCTTAGCCGTTGGGTTAGCCGTATTGGCAAACGCCTGCGACAGCCGGCTGGCTTCTTCTTTGGCTTTTTTCAGGCTGGCACGGGTGACGGCCAGCTGCGCGCTCGCCTTGCGAAAGCCGTCAATTTGCGACGCCTGCGCGTTCAGCTTTCGCAGGGTATCCTGCGTGTTGCGGATGTTTCCGCTGAGTGCCTTACTGGCTTTTTCCACCGAGCGGAAAGGACGCGACGCCCGATCCACGGCGTTCAGCAGCACCTGCAATCGTAAATTACTCACTTTCGGCTCCGCTACGCAGTAACGCGCGACGCCGCCACCCGATAATCTCGGTCAGCGACATCGCAAACATTTCCGAGGGCTGCCAGTGAAACACCGTCGCAATGTCAGCCATCAGGTCGTCAATCATCAGAGAGGAGGGCAGTTTTACTGTTCCGATTTCGGCGATAAAAAACCGACCACCTTGCTCGCCAGCGCGATCAAGTCGGGCAGGCAAAGCGCGTTGCATTCCTGTTTGGTGAGGATCGGCAGCGTGATGCGCGGCAGCACCGTCACCAGCGCGTCAACGTCCGCATTCGACAAGGAGGCAAGGCCGATGCCGCGCAGATGACCGGCGTTTGGCTTGATGATTTCAACCTGGCTAATCACCATCTCGCCACGGGTGATCGGTTCTTCCAGGGTAATGACGTTTTCATTTTCGATAGCGGCTTCATTAATCTGTTTCATGACATTCTCTTAAATCGTAAGGGGTATAGCAGCGCCGCGAACCAGCGCCGCTCAGGGGTTACAGGCCGATGTTTTTGCGGTGCTCCGCCAGGCGGTCAGTGCCGTTGACGATTTCCACCATGTTCACGGTGTCCACCTCGATCACATCCTGCCCGTTGATGCTCAGCTTGAAATAGGTGCACTGGGTGGACACTTTGGTTTCGGTGTCTTCGCCCTGTTTGTATTCGCCGAAATCAATCTCTTTGTGACGCCCGCGCATCACGACTTCCACCGCGAGCGTCTCGCCGGTGTCGTCCTGCTGGAAGGAACCGGCAAAGCGCAGCGGTGTTGCGTCAACTGCCCCCCACTGCTGGAGCACCAGCGTATCCAGCCCGCCCATCGTCCATTCCAGCGTCAGCGCGTCGTCATCCAGCCCGAAGTCAATCGGCGCGGCACCGTTCATGCCGCCGCCGCGATAGTTCTCCAGCTTGCGTGTCAGCTTTGGCAGCGTCAGCGCGCTGACCACGCCGACGTAGTTGTGTCCGTCGTTAAACAGGTTCAGGTATTTCAGTTTCTTTGGCAGAGCCATGGTTTAGCGCCTCTTAGCTGTTAACGGACGTGGCGAACTCCGCCAGGTACTGATCTGTGATGCGCTGACGCAGGGTTAAATCTTCCAGCGGTGGCACCGGCGTATAGTCGTAATCAATGAACAGCTTGCCCGCTTTCAGGGTTTCGACGGTGTTAGCCTCCGCGTCGTACCAGCAGGTGCCGTCGATGATCAGACCGGCGGTTTTCATTTCGCGCAGTTTGGCGTTGATGCCCGCAATCATGTCTTTGATAAGCGTCGGGGTCATTGGCCTGTCCATTGCCCACAGATGCGCTTCGGCCATGGTGTCCGCCAGCACCTGCGCGGTGCGGGTGTAGTTCTCAAACAGGAACAGCGGATCGTCAGAGCAGGTGCGCTGCCCCCAGAACTTAAAACCGCCTTTGCGGATAAGGGTAGTGACGCACGCCTGGTTCAGTAGGTCGGCGTCGGTGCCGGTGGTCTGTAAATCCCAATAGACGCTGGCAGACAGGCCGGTCACGCCGTTGATGCCGACGTTTGACAGGGTTTTATGCCAGCCGGTTTCGGTGTCGATTTTGGCACGCAGGCCGAGGGCATAGGCGGTGGCGGGCGCGATGTCGCTGGCGTTGGTGGTGGTGTTCCAGGCGACGAAATCCGGCCAGATGACCATCAGCTCACGCTGGCTGAAATTCTCGCGGTACTTGATGGCATCGGACACGGTTTTGCAGCCGTATGCGCTGACGTAACTGAAGGCGCGCAGCTGCTGACAGACGGCACCGAGCGCCGTCGCGACCTCCAGATTATCCAGCCCCGGCACGCCGAGGATGCGCGGCTTCACGCCGAGTTCGGTTTGGGCGGACAGCAGGGCTTTCATGCCGGTATACATGCCGGTGGCGTCGGTGCCGCCGATGATGTTCGAGGTGGTTTCCGCCTCGGTGTCACCTTCCGCCACGCGCACAACAACGACAACGGGTTTCGCCTGGTTGGCGATTGCCATCAGGGATGAACGCAGTGTGCCTTGCTTACCGGCCTTGCCTGCGGCGGTCAGTACGTTGGTGATAAGCACCGGCGTATCGAGCGGGAACGCGTCGGCGTCCGCATCTTCTGCAGTGCAGACCATCCCGATGATGGCGGTGGAAACGGTGGAGATAACGCGGGTGCCGTCATTGATTTCAACAACGCGCACACCGTGATGATAATCAGCCATGGTGTTTTTTCCTGTGATTGGGGTGAGGTCAATCATCGCGTGTTGTGTACGCGCAGGCACGGCGGGCGGGGTGTGTGGGGAATGGCACAACGTGGTGAAGGCCAGATACAAAAAAGCCCCTCGTGGGGGCAGTGGTCAATAGAATTGAAAAGCGGGGGAGTTAATTCTCCAACCCTAATTTTTCAGCCAGCCGGTGCAAAGCGCAAACGGATATCACACCCTCAGCGGCTTGTGAAAATGCCGCCCAGTTTGCCGCGATAAATCCCGCAACCATCTCCGCTTCTTCCTGGTTTAATTCCATTTCATCCTCCTAAAAAGTCTGGGGATATCCTTAGACATATGCGGGATATGTTCAAATAGTTACCACTGATCAATTATCCGTAATTGATCGTTTTCAGCGATCAATTTACTCAGGTACAGCAGGCCAGTCGATATCCGGCGCAGCGGATAAATCCAGGCGATTCAGCGCAACGCGGAATTTCTTCCAGGCTTTCAGGCTCGCCAGTTCCTCGTCGGTGGCGTCGTCAACATCAACCGCATCCTGTAGCGGAGCAATGGCGTCGGCGGCCTGGCTGAGCAACGTATTTTTTTGCTGCGCGGCGACTTCAATCGCAGGCTGTACAAATTTCACGAACTCGCCGTTTGCATAGCTGTAAGGGTGTTCACTGACATCTTCCGGCAGCGCTTCGCGGCTGATTTCGTAAATGCTCACGCCTTCAGATAGGGTGAGAAAGTTCGGGTTATCCGACCAGGTAGAAATAAATCCGTCAGCACCAACGGCAATGAAACAGTTTTCGCCCTGCCATTTTTCATCTCGCAGTTTGTACCAGTCCTGACCCGTTTCATCTTCGAAATACATCACGGGCAGGGGAATGCCTTCCTCTAACACCTGCTTAGAAATTTTGATATTTTTAAATGTGATCATCTTAGTTACCCACCTGACGCCAGCTTCCGCTGGCCGTTCTAATCATTAATGCGCGGTAGTATTTCCCCATCATTCGGCAGTCGCCCATATCCGAGCGGATATTTAACCCCGTCATGAAACAACCGGTAGGCGCTTCCCAGTTCTGTTGCGCCGTCCATCCCGCATTCTCCAGCGCCTGGCTGCCGCGCTGCACGTCATAAATAAAGCGAGAGTCCGACCAGGCGCTGGTTGCTAAATAAACCAGCGCATTATTTGATGCACGCCTCATGTAAGGGGCATTTGGGTTATCAGCCTCGAGGCCAACATAGGTGATCCAATCACGGTGAGCATACCCTGACAAATCTTGCTGCGGCGGCGGGAAATTGGTGGTGTAAACCTCTCCCATATCTGAAGCATCTACCTGAATTTTGACCTTAGAACCCGTCCAGCCGATATAGACTTTATTGCTCTGCATACCGGCACCGCCGCCTTGCTGAACAGCGGAAAAGTTCCCGACATTCCCCAGCCCGACATTCGAGTTGGTGAGGTTGATGTCTTTCGTGCCGTCAAAGGCTACACCGGCAATCTTCCGGGCGGTGGCGAGTTTAGTCGCTGCTACTGCAGTGCCGCCCGATGGCAGTGCGCCGACGTTTCCTGCGCTTATACTGATGTCTTTTGTGCCGTCAAAGGCCACACCGGCAATTTTCCGCGCCGTGGCTAATTTGGTTGCCGCCACTGCCGTGCCTTTACTCGGCAATCCACCCAGATTTTTTAATGCGTCGGTTGCAGTTTTTGCACCGGTGCCACCGCTGGAAATAGGCAGTGCGGTGGTTAATGTCAGGCCATACGCACCGGTAACCTCCAGACCGCCGTCCATCACCCAGTTATCCGCCGTGCCGTTCGTCACGTTTGACGCTCTTTTTCGCAGGATCCACCTGCCGTTAGTGGTATCCCAAAAACCGAAATTGCCCGCGCCTGAATAGTTCACCGAGATCAATGGATGTGCAGCATCTGACGAACTGAATTCACACGCACCATCATGGCGGCTGAATCTCACTAATCCTTTAAATTCGGTGTCACCAGCAAACGTCGCATTGCCGCTATCACCATCTAAGGTGATAGCGGATTTAACCACCCCAGCGTCATTTCTGGCATTGAGAACTAACCTTCCGCCGCCGGTGGTGTTGTACTGAAAACTCACCCCGGCGAGAATGCGACCATAGGGATCACCCGCCGCTGTTGTAAGGCGGGCGGCAATATCGCCAACAGCGATCACTGAGCCAGGTCGCATCCCTTCCACCTGATCAAGCCGGTTATACGTTGTGTAGGCTGAAAACGCATCTGCTCTGGAGATCAGTTGTCGATAACTTGCGATGCTTTCCCGTTGTGTTAGTGAGCCGGAAAATACCGCAGAGGTACCTTTGAGTTCGCCAGTAACCACGCCGCCGGTTGAAGCAAGTGCGCCCACGTCCGCCGCCGTCAGAGTTTGGTCAGCGCTTAACGCCTTACCGTTAATTTTACGGGTGGAAGGGACGCGGCTGTTGGCGTTGTCATTAACAGCCTTCACCGCTTTTGGTGTGGCGGCCAGCGCTTCGCTGCTACTGCTGACCGAGCTGCTCAGCTGAACAAACCCCTTTGCCGCCATTGTGCCGTCTGGATGATTGCGCGATTTCTCATGCGCGGCCAGCATGTCATTCACATACTGCTCGGTTGCCATAATCACCGAATCGTCGATCAGCAAGCTGATTGCCTCGGTGTTGCTGACGGCAATCACCATGCGCAACGTCTGCGTGCGGCCTGAACCTTCCGCCAGCGTCGGTTTATAGGTGTCCGCCATGTTGCAGACGGCAATCAGCGCGCCGTCGCTGCTGAACAGCCCCATTTCGCGCATCCAGAAGCCGCCGACGCTGGCAGACAGCACCGCTTCGGCAATGACCCAATTTCCGTGCGAAGGGTCAAGCTTCAATGAGTTGAGCGGCGTGCGGTAGACCTCTTTCACCAGTTTGGTCTGTGAGGCCACAGGCGTTGTTGCCTTGCCGTTGCCGTCGCCGACGGCCAGCTGCGTAATGTTAATGTCTGTCCCCGCCGCAATGGCCGCCGCGATACGCGCCTGGCCGAGCGTGGTGACAACGGATTTAAATGTGCTCATATCGTCCTCTTATGCGGGGTAAACGGTCAGCAGCTCGCCGACGTACTGCGCTGCGCCAATGTAAACGTCGCCTTTAATATCCTGGATAATGGTCAGCCCGATCAGGTGGCGGCTTGCGGGTTTGGCGTCGGCAATCAGCCTTTCCATCTCTAAATACATTTCTTCGGTGATGCCGGTTTCCAGCACGCCGATGTCCAGGCGAAACGTGCCTGGTTCGTCGTTGGTTTCCCACCACTCGGTCACGTTAATCAGGTAGCCGAGCGGCTCCACGACGCGGCGAATAGCGCCGATGGTTCCCTTATGGCAGTGAATGAACCAGGCCGACTGAATCACGCGCCGCTTAGTGGCAACCGGCCAGTTTTCATCCCAGCGGTCAACCGACAGCGCCCACGCCAGGTAAGGTAAAAACTTTGCCGGACAGGCCAGCGGATCCCAGAGCTGCCGCAGCGGCACCGGCACGTTTTCAAGCGCGGCGCAGGCGTCGGCGGCGGCTACCTCAAGCTGGGATGAACCGACGGGCAGCAGGCGATCACTCATCGTAACCGCCCACTTTCAGGGTGTAGGCGGTGCAGAATGACGCCTGGGTTTTATCCAGCTCGATGTCGGCCTTCGGGCTTTTCAGCTCCACCCGCTGGACGCCCTCAACGTGCAGCGCGGCGTAAATGGCGGAGAGCCGGATGTCGCGGCCTAGCCGGTGCTGCGCGGTGGTGTAGGCGATAAGCTTCGCCTCGGCGGCTTCGCGAATGGGTTCGGCTTCGGGACCAGGGAACAGATACAGCACGGCATCAATGGTGTAATTCACGACGGTGGCTGACTGGACGGTCACGCGGTCAGCCACGGGGCGCACGTTTTCATCGTTGAGCGCGGCCTGCACTTTCGCCAGCAGGTCAGCGGGGGCGGTGCCGTTGCCGGTCTGTGCCAGCACGGAAATCGTCACGCAGGCGGGCGACGGACTGATCACCGAAATGTCCGCCACGCGCCCGTCGGCAGAGCGCCCGTGATACTCATACGCGCCGACCGGACCCGCCACGCTCAGCCCTTCAAACGCCTGCTGTGCGCGGATACGCAAATCCGCATCGCTTTCCATCACCGCAGCCACGGCGGGCACGCTGGCGGTATCCGCAGGCGTGATGGTCAGGCGTTCCACGCTGAACGTCGCCGCGATGTTGTCCAGGTCTGCGCCGGTGGCGTAGGGCAGCATGACGGCCTGCGCCGCCTCGTTAATCCGCTGACGCAGGATCACTTCGCGGTAGGCATTCTCCTCCAGCAGCTTCACTATCGGCTCGGACTCCAGCGTCAGCGTGCGGGCGATGGCGGCCTGCTGGTCTTCGGGATACAGCGACACCAGCGTGGCTTTGCGCTCCGCCAGCAGAATTTCATAATCCAGCATCTCCACCACGTCGGGGGCGGGTAACTGGCTCAGGTCGATAGTTGCCATAATTCAGCTCACTGGAAGGGTTAAGGAGATGGCGGCGGACGTGTCTTTGCGGATGCCGGTGAGTTCAACCACCGCTTTCCCGTCAAACGTCGTTTCAAAGGTGATGCCGGTGAGGCTGACGCGCGTCTCCCACTTGAGGATCGCGCTGTAACAGGCCGCCATGATTTGCAGCCGCAGCGCGGCATTCTGCGGGCGGTCAGTCAGTTCAGACAGCAGTGAACCATAGTCACGGCGCATGACGCGGGAACCGACGGGCGTGCGCAAAATGTCGCTGACCGACTGCTGAATGTGTGCCAGGTCTTCGACGCTGCGCCCCGTGTCGCGAGCCAGCCCGATGTATTTCGCGTTAGTCATGAAGGCACCTGCGTTTGACCGCCGCCCGTCTGGACTCCGCCGTGTTTATGGGTATGAACAACGACGCCGTTTGACGTGATGCTGCCGCCGCTGTGTGTGAGGTTGCCGGTCATGGTGCCCCCCTGTTTAATTTCGATAGTGCCGGTGGTGAGTTTTTTCGTGCAGACCACCTCCGGCGCGTCGAGCGTGATGCGGGTTTTCGCCGTGCAGGTGATTAGTGGGGCGGTGACAGCCACCTTAGCGGCAGCGTTCACCGTGGCTGATTTAATGCCGGTTGCCAGCAGCGCGCCGGTTTTGGGTTCGTACTCGATCACCGCGCCGTCAGGGAAAGTAACGTGTACGGCATCCGCCGAGGCGGACGGGGCGGGAAATTCATCAGAGAAAACGCCGGGCATCACAAAGGCGGTGTCCAGCTCGCCGCCCAGGCAGAACAGCAGAACCTGTTCACCGGCGGACGGTGCCCACCAGGAACGGGAACGCCCCGCGCGGGAAGTTAACCAGTGCAGCCAGTCGGTGACGTTGCCGCCGGTGTTCACGCGACAGGTGCCCGCAACTAAATCCACCTCGGCAACGGTGCCAATGCGGATCAGATTGCGCAGCAGGCGCGGAATGTCGTGTTTCGGAATGGATGTATTCATGAATAAAAGAATGCCGCCCTGTCAGGCAGCATACAATTTGGGACGGGTTGATGGCAGTTGGCACAACGTGGGGATCACTAGCTAAGGAGTATTAGCTCAAACCTGAGCTGACACATCTCGTATGTAGAACATCATTAAATCTGACAATGTGGTTTGAGCGATAAGCGAAACTTCACGGTTGCTTCCACTGCTGATTAAGGTTAACTGGAATTACGGAGTGTTAATGAGCGGGCAACAGATGATAGTGGTATTTCATGTGATTTTTTTAAAGGGCTACGCTAAATTTATAGCCCCATGCCGTTATATTGCAGACTCTCTGTCATCTGCCAAAAATACGTTATTCGTCAACGCCGATCTGACTGCCTCGTCATTAAGGAGTCTTATGAAAAGTAACTTTTTCTTTTGAGATGAAAGCTCAATAAAATTATTTTGGACTCTTAACTCTCGTCCAAATTTAGGGAAGTCATTCAGTATAATGCTTATTTGCTGGATGGTTATCGTAGGCAGGTTATTATTCTGAATCTTAGCTAGTTTTTTCATGCAACTTCTATTCGACTTCATGTCGTCAAAAATTGCAAGTGGGTTAGAAATCCCACTGACGTCAATAATATTTAAAGAAACTATTTTAGGTATTGCCAAGTTGACCATGTTATCAATAATAGTATTTAGGCCATAGTAATTTTCTAACACTTTAAGGTTGCATACATAATGCTTTCCGTTAAAATAGAAAAAGTCGAAATCTTTCCTGACATCAATAACGTCATGGTCAACCTCAGTCAATAAGTTTCCATTCATTGACTTCCAAAATGAAAGGCCGCTTTTTTTATGAAGTGATACTTGGTAAGTATGTTGATATAAAAATAACTTATCATTCCCGTCAGTCAAATTAAGAACAATACCTTTGATGTCAGAGAAACTATCGGTGGAGAAATTAAAAGATTGGACGTTCGACGATGCTGTGAGATTGCTTATTTGTTCAATTAAAACAAACTCTTGCGCGGGTGGGGTGATGTCGTATTCATAAATTTCATCTCCTTTACTTAAAAGAGCGGATACAGGATTTAATGAACTGCTTGATGAAGTTATATTGATAACGTCATCTTGAAATTTTTTAGTGAATTTCGTCGTCAAACTAATCTGTGCTGAAGGCTCTAGGGCAATTTTCTTGAAATCTAATTGCGATGTGCTAGGAGATTTAGTTATGAAGAACATTTCGCACGATGTATGTGCTGATGTACATAATGAAGTTAGTGAATTGAACATAAATATTCCTTTTATGCTTTAACAAGTAGTGTGCTATTGTCTAAGTTAATATACTTCAAAGGTGTGCCATCTGATATTTCCCCTTTACATATCATAATGTATTTTTTGTCTCCTTGGTTTTTAATTTTCGCCTTGTAAATTTTAAATCCTAATATCGCCAGTGATGGATTGGAGTAAAATTTATTTGTTCTAATATATATAGCTCCAATAGCAATGATCATAACTAGAAGGTTAAAGGCGGTTCTTTCATTATTAACATCAGTAAATACTAAAGGCATAACATATGTTGTGAGAAATTCCAAATGCTCATGATTTTCATTCGAAACGTCTTCAACTATTACGGTAGCGTTCCAACCTGATGTGGTTTTAAAATAAAAGTAACCAAAACCAAGGAATCCAATAAACATAAAAAGCAAACTCAACAAAAAAACGTAATTCCTTGTCTTTAATTTTTCATATAGCGAAAATGAAAAATTTCCGCCACCTAATATATGCGAATATGCTTTACACAAGAAATCAAAATCCCATGACATTATAAAAAGAGAAAAAAACAACAACCAGAGTGATAATATATATAGTAATATCTTTAGTTTTAAATTTCCCATTAAGATAATCCTTTATGAAAATATTCATTTCATGACTAATGATTTTAAGAGGCATGTATCAAATGTAATTCCTCCCCCTTCTGATTTAATGTATGTTCATAATAGGCAGAGTTAATTAGTGTTATAGCAACGAAGTTTACTCTCCATTACAATTTAAATATAGCTTATTTTTCATTATGTCTGCTAATGGCACAGAGCTGCCTTTCAGATTAGGTTTGGCTCTGTGCCGCAGTTGTTTCAGGTCGAGCCTGAGCTAATACATTTTAGCAATTCATCTTCCACAATCTTCAAATCTTCCGCATCCAATCCCAGCAGCGGGCGCGAAGGATAAGGCGCTTCTTTAGCCCAGACGTTCGGACGATCTCGCAGGCCGTACTGATGCACTTCAGCCATTCGTTTAACTCTGCTAGTGAACTCCACTACAGCATCATTATTTGAGCCTTTGGCCTTCATGTACTTGGCCGTGCGCAGCTTGCTAAACATCTCACGCTTGAGTCGTCCTTTTTTGCTGCGGAGGATCTGATCCTGTCGTGGGGTGAAGGGTTGCCCTTCCGGGGTAACCTGCCGCTTGATGCGCTGCTGTTGGTGTTTGCGCAGACGCTTTGCAATCTCTGTCGCCAGAGCTTTTCGGCGCTGTGGTGAAAGCGCTGCAATCAGTGCATCGATACGGTTATCAAACGCGGTCAGCTCACTCATTCCACTGACTCACTAACTCGCCGTGCAGGTACAGTTTACGCGGCCTTTCCACCGGCTCGGGCAACTGCGGTTCAGGAACATGCTCAACGTGCAGACCGGCGTCAATCTGTTTAACGATCACGCGCTCGGTGAGCTGCAAATGAATAGCGATGTCATAGCTCCCATCATTGAGCATATCAGCCTTAAACGTGTATCCATTCTGCTGTTTTTCCGGCGTCGCCATGATGTCCGGCTGATGCTCGCGCAGCCAGGCCAGAATGGGCACCACGATCAGATCGCTGTCCTGGGTAAAGTCGGTGATCAACAGTTCGACCTGATACTGATATTCAAATGACAGCGAGCTGGCTAACGTGGAAACGATGCGCCCATTGTCCACAAACATCCGCAAGGTGTCGGGGCTGGTTTGCAGAACCGGCACGGCGTCAGTGAGGGCTTTTCGTAGCTGTGCGGGTTTTAACACGTTGTTCCTCCTGGCATTGTTTGACCGCTTCCACCTGGAGGCCACAGGCTACCAGCTCGGCCTCCAGGTTTCTGACATCGGCGCTCAAGTCGCCGTTAGTGGCCGGTGAGCTTGCCGGTATCGGACAGCTCGTCACCGCCGGACAGCCAACGTAAATAATCTGCGGCGTTGGCAAAGGCGGGACGTGCGTGCATCCGGCCAATGCCGTCAGGCAGGCGAGCGCCATACCAATCGCGCATTTCCTGATTTTCATTAAGTAACCTTTGAAGGTGAACTTCACGATCCCGCGCCTCCTGACTTGCCCGTGTGAGCTTTGTGCGCAGGCTCTGTTCCTGGCGTTCGCGCGTCACGGCATCATCGTTCAGGCGATTAATAACGTTGTCGCGGCTTTCAATACCGGCGGACAGCGTGCCGATGATCCGCTGCGCCTGGTCTGCCTCGTCATGTAGGCCGCCGATACGCCAGGTTTGCAGCCCCGCCAGCGCGCACGCGGCCAGCATTAACAAAATTAAAATACGCATCAGACACCCCGCAGGCAGTAGGCAAGCTCATTCGCGCGGCGGCGTTCCAGCCCGGTGACGCGGACACCGTTCACAAATACCCAGCGCGGCAGCTGATCGCAGGCTTTTCGCCATTCCCCTTTGTTGATGAAAAACGCCAGGGTGGATTTACACGCCGCCGTCACACCGACGTTGAACGCAAAAGACGCCACTGCGTCATACACCGGCTGCGGCATGGCCACCGGCATACATCTCGCAATGCCTTTCTCCACCCGCATCACGTCTTCCACCAGATTCACGGCGGCCTGCCGTTCGCTGATGTGCGTTTGCGGTTTCACGCCTGCGGTGTGCCCGATGCCGTTTGTCCAGACGCCCGCGCTGCACTGATAGGCGGACAGGCGGCAGCCTTCAAAATCTGCGATAAGTGCCAGACCGGCGGCGGATGTTTTCAACGTTGGCGTTTGTGGGAGCATTGCGGCAATCGCCAGGACGGCGGCGACGGCGCAGCGTCTAACGATTGATGGCTGCATTAATGTCTCCTCTGACGCCCATAGCTTTCAGCAGTCGGTAAGTTTTGCGCCGGTAGTACCAGTTCACCAGGAAGGTCGCGACGCCGACGGCGGCACCGACTAAAAAGGCAATATCCTGCGGCGACATTGCGCCGAGCCAGGCAAGAAAGGCCGCGATGCAGTAACAGATAAACGAGGTGATGCGCTCCATGGTTATCAGTCCCAAAGTGAGACGGTTTCGCTGACTGCGGCCTGAGTAATATCCGGCAGCTCCACCGCGTAGCCATGGGGCAGAATTGCCCCCTGTGCGGCTAAGCCAACGTTAGCCGCGTAAACCTGTTCCATCACCGACTCGGTGCGGCCGTAGTAACGGCAGCAGAGCGAATCCACGGTGTCGCCCTGTTCGGCATAGACTTTCATCAGAGCAGCCCGATCACACAGTGCGACACACCGGCGACATCGCTGATCGCATTGCGGCCATCACGCCACAGTTCATCAACCGTACTTTCGACAATCTCCGCCTTTTTACTGCCAGCATCGGTGGTGTCACTGTTCGGGTATCGTTCCGCAAGAATGGCTGCCGTAATGGATGAAACCGCCCGCAGGTAGGCACAGACTTTGATACTTTCGTCATCAATCTGGTCAGCCGGGACATCAGCGAGAGTTTTGTATCCCTGAGCCAGTTGTGCGACGCGGTAGCTGTAAAGCTCGGCATTCACTTCGGTCAGAGCGTACTTAATGACGGCGCGCAGACGTTTGGCGGTCACCGTTCCTTCTAGGCGTAGCGTGTCGCGTAACTC
This sequence comes from Rahnella inusitata, assembly GCF_003263515.1. Taxonomy (GTDB): domain Bacteria; phylum Pseudomonadota; class Gammaproteobacteria; order Enterobacterales; family Enterobacteriaceae; genus Rahnella; species Rahnella inusitata. Next base: position 68,344 of record NZ_JYDE01000037.1, read on the forward strand.
CACCGGATTGATATCCGGCCAGAAGTGCGTGTTTTTGATCGCGGGTTCCGTCGCGGCGTCCGGCTTTGGTGCAGGTACAACAAGAGACATAGTGACCTCTGAATAGGGGACGGTGGACGCCAGCGTTGAACGAGGTCACAGACCTATCGCGGCTGGCGTGCCGTCCGGCGCGGGGCGCGTTCTGTTTAGCCGTTGGCCGCCTTTTTGATGGCTGATTCCAACCGCTCAATATCCTTTTTAACGCCGCAGTTGCTGTTTAGCTGGAAGGCGCGTTTCAGGTGTTGCAGGGCGAGCGGCAGTTTTTCCGCTTCGCGATACAGATAGCCGGTGATTTTGTGCAGCTTGGCGCGTACCTGATCCGGCATGTCCTGGCTTTCCGTCAGTTCCATCGTGGTCATGAGTACATCGAGACTGACCGGCTCACCGGCAGCATGAGCGCGGGTGCTCATGTCGGCGATTTCCTCCGCCAGCGCATAACCGGCAGGACGTTTGCCGAACGGCATCGCCAGCTTGTAATGCAGCGCATAGCGGGCGATTTCGAGCGCACCGGCGTAGTCGCCGGCATCAATACGCCAGATCATAATGGTCATCAGGATGGCGTCCTGTGCGCCTTTCCCCTCGGCGAGAACGCCCGCCACCCACGGCGCATATTCGGGCAGCATCTTGCGTTTGAGTTCTGCCTTTTTCTCGGCAGAGTAGGCTTTTTTCAGGGCTTTCTGGTCAGCATTAAGCTTTTGCAGCAGCAGTTCATAGCCGGTGGCATGACGCAGCAGGCTGGTATCCTGCTGCGCGGCTTCGATAGCTGACTGCCGCAACAAATGACGTCGGGCAGGGCTGGTCATGGTTTACTCCTGAGCTGCCGGTGCAGTGGTACCGGATGCAGTTTTGATGGCATCAACAATCGCCGAGGTGAATTTGCTGAGTTCAGCTTTTTCGTCCTTGTCATCTGCAACGGCTGTTACCTCGATGTTCTCGATCAGGCAACCGCAGCCGTAGTCTTCCACCACGTAATCCTCGTTAATGGATTCGTAGTTTTCGATACGGTCACGCTTTGGTACTTCCTCAACGTGGCGGCGGTGCGTGCCGTCCTGCCAGTAAATGGACAGGTTATCCAGACGGGTGATCAGCATGGCATTAGCAGGGAAGCCGGGCACACGAACGGCGGGAAGATTGCCGATGCGTTTCTGGCTGACAATCAGGTCGGCAGCCATTGCCTCCGTGTTCGGCTGTTGTTTGTTGATCAGCGGGAAATACTTATCCGCGAGCAGCTTGCGGCCGCAGATCACCACCAGTTCGGTGTCGTCCTGATAGATTGGGTCGATCAGTTCATTCACCGCATCAAAGACCAGCGCGTCGAGGTTTTTGTATTCACCTTCGCCACCGACTTTCACCGCCTCATTGGTCACGGTACCGTCTTCGGCGACAATCATGCCCATCACTTTGGACGGGGCATTCAGGCGGTATTTTTGCAGCCAGCCCACGCCGACATCCTGCAACAGCGGATTCTGTACACGGTTAGATGTCGGTGCGCGGGAAACACCGTTAAAGCCGACCAGGATGCGATCCAGTGCCTGACGCTTGATAATGGCGTCACGCAGGCGGGTCTGAAAATCGTTGTATCGCGCCCACAAATCCAGCTTGCTGTACATCCAGTGGAAGTCGTAGTTGGTTTTGGTGCAGTGGTAGCCTTCCTGATCCAGCTTGGTAAAATCAGCGGTTTCACGTTCATCACCGGCGTCAGTGTTGGTGGTACTGGCAATCGTGCCGGTGACGCCGACGCCAACTTTCGCGCCCATCATTTCGTCCACCGGAATGATGTTGATACGGGTCAGGAACTCTGAGGATTCCTGTAATCGGGTCATCAGCGTCTGCGTGACGGACGGCTCGACGTTAAATTTCTTGTCCAGCGTGCCGACGTCAACGTTGTTGAGTTTGGCGAGCTGGGAGAGGAACGCATTAAATTTAAAGCGCGTTTCTTTTTTCATGACTTATTTCCTGAGGGTGAATTAAAGATGTCGGATCAGCAGTCGGTCACTGTCTCGTCAGCGCTTGTACCGCCGGTTGCGTGTGGGCGCTGGTTAAAGTTCTGCGCCGGTGTCTGCGCAAGCTTGCCTTTCAACTCAGTGAGGGCGTCATGTTCGGCAGCGGTGGATTTTTCAAGGGTATCGACGCGGCTCAGCAGATCGCTCAGGCTGGTTTCATGCTTATCCAGTTCGGTCTGAGCGTATTGAGCGACCTCGCTGACGGCTTCGTGAACATCTGCCAGGCGGGCATCGTCTAATGCCTGCTTACGTGAAAGCTTTTGTTTAACCAGCGCGAAAAGAGAAGGGGCTGATTCCGGCGCGTCTTCGAACTCAATCAGTGCTTCGGTGGCGACGGTGAAGAGGCTGTCCGGATCGGTTTTACGACCGGCTAGCGGGTTCTGTTTTGCTGTACGGCTGAACTCCAGCATTTCAGTGCCGAGGCTTGCGGGGTCGTCGGTGACGGCCAGACCGACCAGGTAGGATTTATTTGAGTTGGCGAAGTTGCGTTTTATCTCCATCGAGGTGTAAACCTTCTGCCCGTCGCCGACCATCTGCGTTAAATCCGCGGTCGGGCTGATCATTGCGTACAGCGCCCATTTGTCATGCAGCAGCGGTTCAGCTGCATCATCAATTTGTTCGGCTTTCAGCTGGATCACGTCGCCATAACGGCGGAAATCGCTGGTCGGCAATACGCCTTTAATGTGCTCCAGATTGACGCGGGCACCGTAGGCTTTCGCGCTGTACGTCTCCGCCATTTGCTTGATGTCGTTAGCATCAATTTCGCGGCCATCGCAGGTGTCGCCTTCGACCCCGATGCGGAACCATTTCGATACTTTCTTTGCCATGTGACTGACTCCGGTAATGAGTGTTGAGAACGGGAGTTAGTTTCCAGACAGTCACCGCAGGCCGCCAGCCGATGCGGGTTGTTGCCCGATGGCACAACGTGGGCAGCGCGAAAAACGGCTGTCTGGCCGGTAACGTGGCGGCATGAATATTTCAAACTCCACCATCATCAGCGACCCGCGCCGACAGGCGGCACTGCTTTACTGGCAGGGTTTTTCTGTGCGGCAAATCGGGGAGGTGCTGAGCCAAAAAACGCCGACCGTGCAGAGCTGGAAAACTCGCGATCAGTGGGAGGCCATTGCGCCTATTTCCCGCGTGGAAACCAGCATGGAAGCGCGGCTGATCCAGCTCGTCATGAAAGATGTAAAGGAGGGGAAGGACTACAAAGAGATCGACCTGTTAGGCCGACAGATTGAACGCCTGGCACGGGTAAATCGCTACAACCATACTGGCAGCGAGGCTGATTTAAACCCGAACGTTGCTAACCGTAATAAGGGCGAACGAAAGGCACCCGATAAGAATGTTTTTAGTGATGAGGCCATTGAGAAACTCGGCGACATCTTCATTGAAACGTCGTTTGAGTATCAGCGTGGATGGCATCAGGCAGGGCTTCAGCACCGTATCCGCAACATCCTCAAGTCCCGCCAGATTGGCGCAACCTTCTACTTTGCCCGGGAAGCGCTGATTGATGCGCTGACCACCGGACGGAATCAGATTTTCCTGTCAGCCAGTAAGGCGCAGGCGCACGTCTTTAAAAACTACATTATCGACTTTGCCCGACAGGTCGATGTCGATTTAAAAGGCGACCCGATTGTGCTGCCGAACGGCGCACGGCTGATTTTCCTCGGTACCAACGTCCGCACCGCGCAGAGCTATACCGGTAATTTATACCTGGACGAATATTTCTGGATCCCTAAATTTCAGGAGCTGCGCAAAGTGGCTTCCGGTATGTCGCTGCATAAAAAATGGCGAAGCACCTATTTTTCTACGCCGTCGAGTCTGGCACACAGCGCCTATCCGTTCTGGTCGGGTGAACTGTTCAACAAAGGGCGACGCAATAAAGCCGATAGGATTGACCTGGATCTGACGCATGCGCACCTGTCAAAGGGCGTGCTGTGCGATGACGGTCAGTGGCGGCAGATTGTGACGGTGGAAGATGCGCTGTCAGGCGGCTGCAACCTGTTCGACCTGGAACAGCTGCAACTGGAATACAGTCCCGCAGAATATGAAAACTTGCTGATGTGTGAGTTCGTGGACGATCAGGCGTCGGTGTTCCCGTTTGCCGAGTTGCAGGGCTGCATGGTGGACAGTCTGGACGAGTGGGAAGACTTCGATCCCTACCTGAAACGACCGTTTGCCTATCGTCCCGTGTGGATTGGTTACGACCCTTCACATACCGGCGATAGCGCAGGCTGCGCGGTAATTGCTCCGCCGGTAGTGTCTGGCGGCAAGTTCCGCGTGCTCGAGCGTCACCAGTGGAAGGGCATGGACTTTGCCGCGCAGGCCAAAAGCATCGAAGAACTCACAAATCGTTATGCCGTCGAGTACATCGGCATCGATGCGACTGGCATCGGGCAGGGTGTATTCCAGCTTGTGCAGCAGTTCTTTCCTGCGGCGCGTGAGATCCGTTACAGCCCCGAGGTGAAAACCGCACTGGTACTCAAAGCAAAAGACACCATCAGCTCCGGCCGCCTGGAATATGACACCGGCCATACCGACATCACAGCGTCGTTTATGGCGATCCGCAAAACGATGACCGCCAGCGGCAACCGTTCAACCTACGAAGCCAGCCGCAGTGAAGAGGCCAGCCACGCTGACGTCGCGTGGGCAATCATGCACGCCTTGTTAAACGAACCACTGACCGCCGCCAATGGCGGACAAAGCCCGAACATTCTGGAGTTCTACTAAATGAGCAAGCGCAAATACCGTAAAGTCACGCAGACCACGACCACTGAAAGCCAGCAGGGCGCAGAGGTATTCAGCTTCGGTGATCCGACGCCGGTTTTAGACCGCCGTGAGATTCTGGATTATATCGAATGCACTGGTAATGGCCGCTGGTATGAGCCACCGGTCAGTTTCGACGGCCTTGCCCGCAGCCTGCGCGCTGCCGTTCATCACAGCTCTCCGATATACGTGAAACGTAATATCCTCGCCTCGACATTTATCCCACATCCGTTGCTGAGCCAGCAGGAGTTCAGCAAATTTGCGCTGGACTATCTGGTGTTCGGGAATGCGTACCTGGAACTTATCCGCAACCAGCTCGGCGAACCGTTACGTTTTGAAGCTGTACCGGCTAAATATGTGCGACGCGGAGTGGAAGAGGGGGCGTACTGGTTCGTACAAGGCTGGAAGGAACCGCACCAGTTCGCGGTGGGCAGCATCTTTCATCTGATCGAACCGGACATAAACCAGGAGATTTATGGCTTGCCGGAATATCTCAGTGCGCTGAATTCCGCCTGGCTCAACGAGGCCGCCACACTGTTCCGCCGGAAGTATTACCAGAACGGCGCTCACGCCGGCTACATCTTGTATATGACCGACGCCGCCCAGAGCAGCAGTGACATCGATTCAATGCGAAAGGCAATGCGGGATACTAAAGGCCTGGGCAACTTCCGTAACCTGTTCATGTACGCGCCGAACGGTAAGAAGGACGGCATTCAGATTTTGCCACTGAGTGAAGTCGCCACCAAGGATGATTTTTTCAACATTAAGAAATCCAGCCGTGATGATCTGCTGAGCGCGCACCGCGTTCCACCGCAGATGATGGGGATCATTCCTGATAATGCGGGCGGGTTTGGGGATGTGGAGAAGGCGGCGCAAGTGTTTGTGAGGAACGAGCTGACGCCGCTGCAGGAGAGGATGAAGGAAATTAGCGTGTTTTTAAAATTTAATTTTGTTAAATTTAAATCATACAGTCTGAGTTGATATAAAAGGATACAAAATGCAACTAAGCGCTATAGAAGCTATTCGTCTCGGGTTTGTGAGAGATAAAAATGGAAATTTATTGGATCCCACCCTCTATACTAATAATTCGAGTATTGACCTTACAGTTGGGGAAGTAGTTTTTAAGGATGAGAATGGGGAATTCATTACTGGAACAGGAACAACTATTGACCCTCAACAGTCAATGCTTATAATTTCCGATGAAATCATAAATGTACCGTCTGATTATATAGCATACGTATTTTTGAAGAATAGGCTGAGTCAGCGAGGTTTACTAGCTCTTAATACAGGTATAATTGACTCAAATTACACGGGTCCCATATCAACCCTGATAATAAATTTTTCAAATGTGAATGCAGCAATCCCTTCCGGTAGAAATAGAGACGAAAGAGAATTTTTCCGAGTTGTATTTCATAAAATAGATTCTAGCCCACTAGCACTTCCAAATATTGAAAGGCAAGTGCTTTATAAGAATAAGAAATATAATTCTTATAAAAAAAGAGTAACTAAAAATTTAAAAAGCTTACCTAAAACATTTTTGGAACCAACTGTTTTAAAAACACAAATCAAGAAGGAGATTTATGAAAAAATATCTGAATTTTCCTTAGTTAAAGTGGGGCTGATGATAGCTGCTATTGGTTTGTTTTTTACATTGATTTCTGGTGTGAAGGATCTGTGGTTTGGTTGGAAATATGATGTAGAAAAGAATATTAGTGAACAACAAAAATATGAAATTAAAATTAATGGCCTCAACGCAGATGTTGAGGATTTGAAAAAGAGAATTCACGATTTAGAGCGTGTTTCTGAGAATAGGAATAATAACGGATAAATCAGGTTTATCTTGATTTATCGAAAATGTTGATGCATCAATAAGCTCTTGCTGCGCGTTAAAAGCTATTGATGTACCAACCTCCTTAGCTAAATGAACGTCATTTTTACCGTCGCCAATAAATATGCAATCTTTAAGCTCAACTGCATATTCATCAGCGAGATGTTTCATAAAAACAAGCTTACCTAGTTCATCTGTAGGCAATAAGTTAAAGTGCTCAACCTTGTCATTTTCATCAAAAAAATACTCACAAGCACTGTATGCATGATCGATTTTTAATTTGCGTTGAGTAATATCTGCAAGTTGTTTAAAACCGCCTGAAATTAAAGCAGTAACTACGTTTTTTTCTCTAAGGAAATGAAATAGTTCACGAGCACCATCATGAATTTTCGCACCATTGAGAATTTTATCAAGGTGCTTTTTATTCATCCCATGTTTTAAATGTAACCTTACAGTATCCTTCATCCATGCAGTATAACTTAGATATTTATTTTCGAGCCATAAATCTTTCGTAATCTCTTCTTCAATAAAACATTCCTCACTTATTTCTTTCGCGAGAGCTGTCCATGCGCTTGGGGCAACTTTCCCATTATCTAAAGATATGTTTTTCTCTAGCAATGTACCTTCCATGTCGAAGAAACAAATAATCATGTTGTCGTACCTATATAATTAAGGGATCAAAATAATCCGCTCGTTGTGAAGAATTTCAATCCATTATTTTACCAAAAAACTTCCGCTGAATATACCGTATACTTTCTCGCATACGTAAGTATTTATGAAGAGCGCGCAATGCTATCCCCGCCACGCCTGCCCGCTTTATAGGTCGCTTTTGATGCACTTGCGTGATCCAGTGTGATCCACGCCAGCACTGGTGTGGCGGGGAGAAAAGAGCAGGGTGATCACCATGCGAAATCATGCACTCAATGCATGCAGAGCTGCTAAAAGGGGATCACCCGATGTTCCAGGCTATTCTTCGTCGTCGTAAACCGTGAAGGGCGGATACGTGGCTTCCTCTTCATCCAATACCTGATCAGCCATATCAGAGATCATTTCCATAACCAGTGCATACTCATCATTTCTGCACTGGGCTGACTGTGCAATGTCAGCCATTAGCCGGATTTTAGTCAAAGCCATTTTTAGCTCATGAGAGGATTCCATTACTCACTCCAATGCACTGGTTATTTGTACAGTATAATATGTCCATTCTTTAACAAATTCCATAAAAAACTGCATGTTAATGGTCGAGCCATAGTTCTGATGAATACTTAATCAGTTATCATTCCCATAAAATTCTGCCCAATCCTGCAGCGGAGGGTATTGGATCTCAACGTCTCCAAAAGTGATTTTTGCCCCCCTGACTAAGGCCTCAAGCTCCCACTTCTCCGGTCTGATGCCGTGTTTGAGCAACTCATGTTGAATCTGAGGCAATCTGTCACGTTCCTGCGGGGTCAATCTGGCAGAAGGAGCTGCAACACGCCTTTTAGTCGGGTCAAAACTACGCTGAGCTTTGCTGATCCTCGGTGTTTCTTCGCGTATTCGCGCCACAATCGCCTTCACGGCGGCAGTGTCTGTCCAGTCAATAACTCGCAAGTCGTCAGAAGTGCTCGCTGTGGTGACGCTCCCAGCAGGGTTATCGCGCCCATTTGCGGCCGTTTTGTTTCCTCCCAACCCACAGTTATTGACAGGACTCCGAGGCGCGCCGTGGGCGCTTTTTGAGGTCAAAACCTCAACGTCAACGGCTGAAGAAACGATGCGCCATTGGGTTGTACGGGTTTCATAAACGCGAGAGTCGCCGAGGTGAGGGGCAAAAATGCCGACAACCTTTTTCACTTCTTCGTCGTAGGCGTTCAGTTCAGCAGCAACCCGACGAGCTACACGAACGGTCTGATCTTCACGTGGAACATTCGCGCCGCCTTGAGCCTCTATGTACGCCATAAAATCACCGGCATCAGCAGCTGCGCGAACGGCTTCGACTTCTTCGTCAAAGGTTTCGGTCAGGCTGATGGAACGGATACGGCGACACTCACGGTATGAACCCATCGTTGGCAGGCCGATAGGGTGGAATTGTGGGATCCGCCAGGTAGCAGCCCAGGCCGTAACAGCGGCAGAGGAGTCTGTCAGCAACTCGCCGGTTTCGTGATCACGCTCGCCTTCCAGTGCGTAGCCATCGATATTCTTCGCAATGTATTTAGCGATGTACCCAGCAGCGCCGCCACGGTTCAGGTGCTTACAGTCAAAGCGGTTCTTTGCTGCACCGCGTTCGTCACCATCTTCTTTCATGGCATATTTGCGCATGATATCGATCACCGGCTGACGCATGGCGGGTTTGGTGAATAACATCATGTGCCAGTGCGGGGTCGCGTCGTGGTGAGGTTCGACAACGCGCATCCCGTAAACGGACAGACCGCTATCTTTGAAAGCGGTGCGCATTTTGCTCCAGATCCCGCACAGATAGCGCTGAGCATCTTTTGGTGTATATGCTTCTTTGTCCCACGCATGATTACGCTGAACGCGCTTTTTATCGCTTTTGCCAACAATGCGAGTTGGGTGATATTTGGAAGGGGTAGTGATCGTTAAAAACATGCCGACATCGCCATTTGCGGCCGCATATTTTTCGGTGCCAGCGATGGTGCTCATCAGTTCCATGCGGCGGATCTCAGGATTGGAGATGCTCGCCATCACTTTATCGATCAGACTAATGCGCTCGCCGGTTTCGACGTTTTCAAGATCGCAACTTTTCAGATAGTCGAGATTAGACAGGCGGCGTGCACGCACTTCACGAATCGCCTGCTTACTGGCATAGGGAGAGGCGTCGCGGTTTACCTTTCCGATTGCGATCAGCAAAGATTCACGCCAGCGGGTTCGCTGACCTTTGAGCTGACTTAGCCACCATTCAGGATTAACCAAGCGAGACAGGCCAGCTATGGCGGATACAGTATCAAGCTTGTCCTTGAGGTACCTTGTCCAGTGCATCGGCCTGACATTGAAGGCCTGAGCCATACCCGCGATTTCGCCATAAAGTTCACACTGCGTATCACGATCAAAAAGAATCGCGTTATCACCGTGGTATTGAGTTAGCAACTGTTCGCAACGGTCTTCATAGATGTCTTTGAGTTGTCGCGCGATGTCCTGAGCAAACCTGCGCAGAGGCTTATCAGTCATGCTCGGCAGCCCGTGATAGGTATCTGCCTCTGACATGAATCTCATGGAGGCATCAGCATTCATTGTGTGAGCTGAATTAACTGCATCAACACGCGGCAGGATGCTGCGCCCCAGAGTGTAAATCAGGTATTTGTAGGCAGCGATAATTCCCTGGGTTCTAAGCAAGTGTGCGTAACGGCCAGTGAAGATTTCACGCAGATCCTTCGAGAGACTTTTTACTCTGATTAAAACGGCTTGCCCCTGATGGTATTCATCACGGGTAAGCGGTCTCGGTCTTTCTTGAGGCACGATCGGGGAGAGGGGTTTATTCCAGGGGAACGCCCATACGTCGGGCGTTCCAGTGGGAGGATTAAAGCGGCTGGTCAGCATTACAGACCATCTTTGATATCAGTGATCAGATAACCAGCATTAATGCCACCCAGAATGATCAACGCTATCGAGAGAATTATCATTTGTCCCCTCGATAATGTTTGGCTGTCATCTCAGCAATTTCTTTGCAGTACACGCAAAGCTCAACGCCTGGCAGAGTTGCGCGGCGCTCTTCGGGAATGGGACGATCACACTCAATGCAGAACATCGCTGAAACGCCTGCAACAGATGCGCGGGCGGCTTGGATTTGAGACGTGAGAATCAGGTCAGCACGTTCTTGAGCGGCGTCGATTACATCGGCCATCAGTGAAAATCTCCAGCTTCATTTTGAATGCGGGTAGCTTCGTCACGTAAAGCTTCGGCGGCTTCGATGCCGGTCATTTCCTTTTTAGTTATGAAACTGGCAATAGCCTCAAGACGAGAAGCAAATACTGCAGCACGATTGGCTCGTTCTTCATTACGCACGGAGTTCAGCATCAGGGTTAGTTCAGCGATGTAATCACCTTCAACTGACGCCATATCGAAACCGGCAACCGGTAAACCAGCAAGGCCGTGACGATATTTATTGATGATATTGTTCATAGAATTTTCCTGTTTCTTAGGCAAAAGAATGCCCGGCGAGTTGACGCCTGTTAATTTTGTTGCGGGTTAGTGTTTAATATTTATTTTGCAGTCGTCTTCGCTGATAAATTTGGGCAGTGATTCAGTTAATCCCAGTAAAGAATTCAATGCTGCAACCACTCGATGCCTTTCTGTTGGCGTTAACTCTGCATACTTCATATCAACATGTCGCTGTTTTAAACCAGCGTGAAAGCAGATTGTTTTGCGCATATGCAGCGGCTGAGTATCAAATGTCTCCTGCGCTACATTCTTTTTGTGTTCCAGCATCTGTTTAATTTTTGACAGATGTTTTTTGCCAATTTGAATATGTTCTTCATTAACCAAAAACATAATCACCTCAACTAAATAAACGTTTTAAAACAGTATTTCTTTTCTTCTGAGCCTGGCAAATGGGACGCTTTTTGATTACTGGGTTCCATATATTTCCATCAGGCATTTCCAACCAGCCATGACCAAAATGACGGGATGGACTCTGTTGCTTCAGAAGTGGTGCGATTGAAATAGGCATGATCACAGTAGTCCGTTAGTCGTCACGTTCGCGATAGCGCCAACTGCAGACGCCAGTGCCGGTGATGCATGTACCCGGCCTTGTACAACCAGACCGATTAGCGATAAATGCCGAATACCAGCGTTGACGCCTGCCAGCAGTGACATTTTTCTTTGTGAGCTTACAGCTCCGCCCTTTACCGCATCTGCAGCGATTGAACCTACGGCAGCGGTTGCTTGTAGCGCGTAAGTCGAAAGATTAGATGTTGCGATTTCATTGACGGGTACAGAGGGCAAGCAGTTAATTTGTGCCAGCATACCGTCGAGCAATGCAGCGTCTTCAGTGAGATCGGTTATCAACAGAAGTTCCTCGCAAGTGAGTTTGTGAGGTTGTTCCGGATTAAATTTATTGCGCAGGATTTGTGGCTTAGTGCCCATCTGAGCTGCAAGTTCGGTGAGATTATGACGATTCACAAAAGCCTTGCATGCATCGTCAAAGTGATAGTGTTTGGAAACACGATAATCAAACATTGTTAGTCCCTACTTGTTTGAATATTCTGACTCAAGGCTTTATGTATCGGCACTTGATGGCTTGCTGACGATTCTTCTGACGCCAAGCTTCGAGGTTGATCAGCGCATTGCCATGACGTTCCATCACAAAAGTTTGCATTTGACCTGTTTTACGATTTTTACGTTGTTGCGTGATCGTGGTTGTAGGAGTTGGTGCAAGCAGGACTACGCCGTTGGCGATCCACTTTTCGAGCACTGCGGAGCTGATGCCGTTGATTGCAGCAAAATCTTTCTTAGAAATTGTTGGGGAGTTAGCGAGGGTGGTCAGTTGCAAACTTATTGAGTTCACGATAGTTGCAGACAGGGCTGACTCTAATGCTGGAAGGAGCTGGGAAACAACAGAGTTTAACAGTTCCTTAGAAACGATAGTCTTATCAATGGGCGCTTGAATTGCATTCTGATCAGACATAAAGCAAAATCTCCTTTTAAGCATTTTTAGTTCTACTGTGTAACATATGGTGTGTTTTCACTTTAGATCACAAATGTGCTCATGTAAATCACTTTCGTGCTCACTCTGGTAAGTCTATGTCTGAAACTAAAGACAACGCAGTGCATATCGTTGAACGTCTTTCCTTGTCATACGGGGTATCATCACAACGTGCTCTAGCCAGTTGCCTTGATGTCCCCTCAAATAATGTCAGTGCCTGGGTACAGCGTAAAAGTGTTCCAGGTAATGCGATTATCAAATGCGCATTGGATACAGGTGCTGATCTGAAATGGTTAGTTACTGGCGAGTTTGCATTTTCAAAAATAAAAAGCCCTAAAATCACAAATGAAGTCAGTTCATCATCTGGACATGTTCTCCTGCAGAAAATGCTTTCGTCTGGCGGCCGAGCGGTTTTGAATAGAATTATTGAAGCCTATGGTTTCAAGACTCAAAAAGAACTCGGCGAGCATTTGAATATTTCATCAGGAACGATCAGTACGTGGGTCAGAAGAGAATATTTTCCTGGCGACGTAGTGATCACCTGCGCTTTAGACACTGGGGCTTCCCTTGAATGGTTGGCTACTGGAGAAATGACCACTACTTCACATCAAGAGCCTACAGTTCACGAAATTCCGACTATTAATAAGAAAATACTTCTGGCTGGAAAACTTGATGATGACGGATTTTGCTACATCGATGAGTCTTTTGTCCCAGATGGTGTCAACCTCGAGAACTTGAGTTTTGTGCGAAGTGGTAAATCCTCTTGGTTGATTGAAATGGGTGTTAGTGATTTATCTAATGGGACGTGGCTGTTAGATATAGATGGCACCCTAGATGTTTATACAGTTTCTAAGCGACCAGGGAATAAGCTACGTATCATTGGCCAAGATGGTGAGTTTGAATGTTCGACAAATGAAGTGAGAGCGAAAGGTTTAGTGGTTCTTTTTTTGAAAAATGCAATATAGACAAATGCATTTATAAATGTAATTTTACTTTTAGGTAAGTGTTTAAAATATGATTTTTTAAAATGTGTCTGAAGTAGGAATGAATTATTTCTCCGTGGATAACTATATGACACTAATCATCAATTCCTATTTTGTATGATCTTTACTAAAAATAGTTATAATATAAAAATAGGGCGGGTTTAATCTAGGATCAATTTAATACTGATTGTTAATATAAAATAGAAGAGCTTGTAAGTGGGTTATAAAAATATGCCCAATCGAATTCACTAAGGTTAACTATTTATTTTAATCATGAGCTTGTGGCACAATAAAAAACAAACTCATGATTTTTTGAAAGATCAGTCTAATCTTGAAGTTTTATAGAATTTTATATCACTGAAGCTGTTATTTAAAGAAATGCACATTCTTTCTATAATGAATTCTTTATAATACAAACACTGACTATGTCCCCAGAGTGTTTTAAATATAATGTTTACCTGTCCATCGAAGGGGCCTGAAGCATAGTCATTAGCTAACATGAACTGAACTTCAGGTTTTGTAACGTCAAATGTCGAAACATGTGCAAATCCGCATGGACCTTGTGGATGATTTTCTGCATTGTATTCAATAGAAGCTTTAAGTCCTTCTTGAGCTGCCAGTTCTAATGCAGTTTCAACTACTTTTCTATATAACTCTAAGTCTTTGTGCAGAAGTATCGGTTCTAATAAATTAGCCTTATCTAAACCTTCTATAGTTTGCGAATCGACTAGTTTACTAATTTCTACCGCTTCCTTAACTTGTTCTAAAACTATAATTACCGATCTAGCTATAACATCTCGATTAAATTCAATCCCATAGTTATTAGATTCAGCAAGATAGTACCCCGTTAATTCTTCTCTGATTTTATCTGCCTCTTCACTAGACCAAACAATTATCGCCACCTTTGAGAAAAAACCTCCATTGCTTTCCCCAACAAATAATGGAAGACCTGGTGACTCGGCCATAGAGTAGTCACTATTTCTATAATATATTTGAGCGTCTTTATTATTGTTTTCTCTCCAGCGCCATTCTCTCTCATGACTCCAATCAATCCACCTATCCTTAATATTATTCCCGGATGGATTATAAGCAACATATCTATACTGTTCTGATTTGTTTAGAATAGATTGGTCAAGAACCCTATAGGTGGGGGTGTTGACTTCAAAAGAAACGTTTAAGTCTGTTGTTCCATAAATCACAGGGCGGCCTCCAGCTTTAAAAAACTCCTTTTTTAGAATGGCAATTCCATATGCAGAGACTTTTTTTGTATCTCTACGAGCACTTATATATTGTGCAAAAGAATATATCGGCATTTCTGTCACGCAAATGGCTGGAGTTCCTCCATATATAGTCGTTTGTCCGTTACGGAATGAATAATATGGTTTTAAACCGATATTTAGTATGCTCAACAAAACGGAAAAAGCGCTGGCGTCTGGCTCTAGTTCACCTCCAACCAAGAAATCAAATTCTTCTTCTGTCTCTACGGGATAGTCTTGATCAAAGTCCCTGTCTCTTACAAAATGAATTAACCAGTCCGTATAATCATGCCTCATGGGTTTTTCTCCACAATAAAATTTTTTACCAAGAAATGTGAATAAAATGCGTGCTAATTATTATCCTGCATCAATAAAATTGGGTTATCCATTTCCTTCATGAAATTTAATATCTAATGTTTTATGTAGCATTTTATGTATTTTTAGCTGGCTTGCGCGTTCTGCTTCTCCAGTTGTTACTGCACTTTTATTTCTATAAGACCAAATAAATGCATTGTTTGTCTCTAGTTTAATACCAATTGCACCAACTTTATAAAGGCATGATAGGATTGTGCTTACAATATCGTTTTCAGTAGACCCAATAACATTAAAATATTCCTTTGTTATAACAACACAGGGGTCTGTAGTGTTCTTTGTAGAAAGTTTAGTGATTACCGATTCAAATTGAGCGTTCTTGAAATCACTAAAGTCGAATGTGGACTTTCGACCTCTCAAAATTTCTATTGTTTCTTCAAAAGATGGGTATGTTTCTCCCCACTCTTCCTTTAAAGACCTTAATCTTTTTTCAGAATAGGCAGATTCTGCTTCATGAATAAGCGTCCACGTTATTTTATCTTTATCTACACTAACTTTGAATGTCTCATTTACAAACTGAAGTATATCTCGTGGTCTTAAGAGAGTGCGCTCTAAAATATACTCCATCGCAGTTTTGCCATGAGCAACCTTTCTCGCCTCTGGGAATATTTCATTAATTGTTACTTGATCTTTAGTATAAACCTTTCTGAACGTTTCCCTAACTCTCTTTTCAACTAAATCGATCAGTTCAGATGATGACCATTGTATTTGTAATATATAGGACTCGTACTTCTCTTCTTGAAAACCTGCGCCACGTGTTTTATCAAAGACTAAGTCTATTAAGTCTTTCCTAAGCGCAACTAATATCTTCACGTGACTTATTTTACGAAATCCCTTAACCTCCTCAATCAAAGCCCTAATAAACTTACACCTCGTATTAGTGTCAGCCCAGTCTTCATCAAGTTGGTCAATCAAAAGATAATAGTGTTTTTGAGGGTCTTTAAATGAGTATTCCGCTAGCATATCAAGCATTTCATTTAATTGTTTTATTTGTAGACTACTTACGACTTGACTTGCCCTTTGTGTTATTTCTGTTTTTTGTTCATCGCTAAGTTTGCTTACTCCATTTAATGACACGTCAATCCCAGAAAATTGAACGCCTAAATTAGCTTTGGTCTCATCTTCAAGCTTCCTTGTTATTTGTTTTAGTTGCTCATCAGTATCTAACCAGAACTTATCACCCCAATCTCTAAAATAACTAATTGCTTTTTGTTTGATATCATCTCGCTTGAATCTGTCAACTAATCCCCTGAAAAAACTTTCATTATCTTCTTCATTTTTAATTTTATATCGGAGTCTAACTAATTCGATTATTAAAATATGACGCCAAAGCATCTTATAAAATAAATCAAGATTAACTCCAAGCTTATCCATAAATTGCATTATGTCAGAATGCTCGAGGAATTTTACAGAAATATCATTGGGATCAATTTTTTTATAGTTATCTATTGAAGTACTTACTTTATAAAGAAGCGCGCTCTTACCAGCACCTGTTCTACCAACTATAATAGAACACGGGTTTTTTACATCTAATAAATCCTCTAAATATCCTTTGTCGATAAAACAGGTATCCAAAAATTCGTTATCAGTCTCAGCATCCAAGTCACCAATATTTAAATTTCTTTTAATTTTAACTGGGTTTTTGTCCATATATTTATCCATTAATAAAAAAGATTTTGGTCAATTTTAAATCTATACCTTAAAATTG
Organism: Rahnella inusitata; assembly: GCF_003263515.1. Taxonomy (GTDB): domain Bacteria; phylum Pseudomonadota; class Gammaproteobacteria; order Enterobacterales; family Enterobacteriaceae; genus Rahnella; species Rahnella inusitata. Next base: position 84,937 of record NZ_JYDE01000037.1, read on the forward strand.
AACTCTTATCTAGTATTTTGAGTAAATATAATCCAAAGTCTTAAACTGTGACTTGCCTCTTTTAAATACAAGATCTAGATGTTGACAAGTTTTGCTAAAGATATAATACAGTGAGCATATAGAAATTTTTAACGTGAATCTTACATACTGGTCAATAAGTATGCATAAAAACTGAAGTCGAGTAGGTCATCGCCATTTAATCGCCGATCAGAAAAGTAACTAATTGATTTTTAAGGCATGATTAAGTATTCGGTCTTTTTTTCACCTTACACCCTTCAAACCCAATATTTAATCCTTTCCATGCAAGAGGCATCGATGCTGATTTACAACGTTTTCGGAAGATACCTTGGCGTTAAGCACACATCAGAAGGTTGGCAGGTGTTTCGCGCTGATATGTCGGAGAGAAAATTTTCGAGGCTGTATGACATTATCATTCCTGATGACCTGACAGAGCATGAAATACCGGGTTGGCTTGGGGATATTTTTCATGAATCAGCCAGCGAAAAGCATCCTGATGTTATATGTGTCGAATGATAACGGCGTGCAATTGCCGCTGAAATTCAGGCCAAAAAAAAGCCCACTCGGGGCGGGCTGAAAGGGGTAAATCGAGGGTCTTACGCACTATGAAGGACAGTTCACAGTGGACACAGGAGAAGAAACTTTGTCTTCGGAATCTAAGGTATCAAACAGAATGTAGGGTTATGTCAAAGCTGAGTAAGTTTAGCTCCTGAGATGTAACTCTGCCGATGGCGGGTTTACATTGAGCGTATAATCGCTATCTTTTTATCGATAAACTCCGGTCTGTGCAGAAGAAATAAATTGGGTTGCATCGGCCGTCATAAAGGAGAGTTATGCGATATTGGATTGGCCTGACGGTTCTTATGATTGCCCTTATATTGTGTGCGCCGTGGATTACTGAGCGTATCCCTCCGGCTTATAACCCTCTGGCGCCACTCGCTGTCAGTGATTCTCCGAACCTCATTACTCGTTATAAACTCCGCCGTCTTGATAATAATCCGCAAGCCTGCCTTGAGGCGCTCGAACGCGCGCAAGCGGCGGGGGCGATTCAGTTTACGCCTGTCGGGAATATGGGCGGGAAGTGTCCGCTGAAGGATCCGGTGCGGGTCCGGGGATTTGGGGATGTGTCACTGAGTTCGAGTTATCTGGCCAGTTGTCGTCTCGCGCTAAGCAGCGCGATGTTTGTTTCACAGGTTGCGAAGCCACTGGCAAGTGAAGCACTGCGTTCACCGCTGGTACGTATCGATCATCTGGGCAGTTATGCCTGTCGCAATATCTATAACAAACCGAATGCCAGGCTGAGTGAACATGCGACGGCGGAAGCGCTGGATATCGCCGGATTGTGGCTGAAAGACGGGCGACAGCTGACGGTCTTGAAGCAATGGCCGCAAACCGGTGATGAAGGGCAGTTTATCCATACACTTTTTACGCAAAGCTGCCCGTACTTCGGAAATTCAATCGGACCGGATTACAACACAGCGCACGCCAATCATTTCCATCTAGGCTTGCGCTGGTTTGGTTTCTGTCGTTAACAGAACATTAATCTGCTAAATACCGCTCGACCAGACGTGTCCAGTAAGCCGCGCCAAATGTCAGGCTTTCATCGTTAAAGTTGTAAGCCGGATTATGCAGCGCAGCACTGTCGCCGTTCCCCAGTCGCAGGAAGCAGCCTGGCTTTTGTTGCAGGAAATAGGCGAAGTCTTCACTGCCTGAAATCGGCGGCAAGTTCTCCACGACGTTCTCTTCACCCAGCAGCTCTTTTGCCACTTCGCATGCAAAGGCAGTTTCCCTGTCGTGATTGACCAGAACCGGATATCCCGGCACATAGTCTATCTCGGCACGCGCCCCATAACCCGCGGCGTGGTTTTCGACTAATGTGCGGATACGATCTTCGAGGATTTTCCGCACGCCTGCATCGAACGAACGGACGCTCATTTCCAGACGCGCTGTTTCCGGAATAACATTCGAAGCATGGCCGGCATGCAGTGAGCCGATGGTAACGACCGCCGTCTCATTCGGGTCAATGCTGCGTGAAACGATCGATTGCAATGAGACCACTAAACTTCCGGCGACCAGAATAGGATCCACGGCCATATGCGGACGTGCGGCGTGTCCGCCTTTCCCATGAATAGTGATATTTACCGTATCGCAGGCGGCCATAAATGGCCCTGAGCGGAACATCATTTTCCCAACCGGATACCCCGGATGGTTGTGCAGTCCATATACGGCGTCGCAGGGGAAGCGATCGAACAATTTCTCAGCCAGCATACGTTCGGCACCGCTGTTGAAACCGATTTCCTCTGCAGGCTGAAAAATCAGATGAACAGTGCCAGAAAAGTTTTTGCTACGTGCTAGTTGTTCTGCCGCGCCAAGCAGCATTGAGGTGTGGCCATCATGACCGCAGGCATGCATTTTGCCAGGCGTCTGGCTGGCATAACTGACACCGGTTTGTTCAGTGATAGGCAGAGCGTCCATGTCTGCGCGAATGCCAATACTGCGAGTGCCCGGGCCGGACCTCAGCGTGCCCACGACGCCGTATCCGCCCACACCGGTGGTGACCTGATAACCAAGTGCGCGCAGTTTGTCCGCGACTAATGCCGCAGTAGCGGATTCTTCATTGGAAAGCTCGGGATGTTGATGCAGGTGCTGGCGAATTTCACGCAACCCCGGCTCGAGATCGACCACGTCATCGAGAGTGCAATGTGTTTTGTGAGTCATTATGAGTATCTGTCTGTGCCTGTGAGTTCAAACAGAATGCAGTGCGCGATGAGGGCTGGCAATCACTAATTAACGCACAGGAGAAGGTTTATATCGATTCTGGAATGTTCAATTCAATACCGCTATGTAACTGATGTAACTGGCTAAAGTGTTTTCCGCGACATCGTCCAAAAAATGATTTGTGCAGTAGACAGCCGCCAACGCGATTTGGGAATATCTGGCAGGCGAAAAGTGGCCTGCCAGATAAGACATTTTTAAGAGGGGATGGAAATCAGGCAGGAAGATAGGTAATTGAATGCTCGAGGGAGTCACATTGAGAATCAATGAGGACACTCCAGATCCCTTTATAAGGGATGCCGACATAAGCCGTGTTTTGATTATTCACGGTGAGGACGTCGCCGAAACCGGTGTGACGGCCCTCTTGCTCTGCGTCATTTTCACACATCAGATGGATGTGACATTTTTCTGAACAACGTATGACGACAGTATCGCCTCCAAACAGACTTAATCTGGTTCGAACAATTGGCATGACTTTCCCTCAATGATAAGTGAAGTACCTGAAATACGCTGCAACCGGACACTGCCAGGATTTAAGCCGCAGAGGCTGGGAGTGATGTGAGTCACATAACGTGCTTTAACTTATAAAAGCAGACTAAAGGTGGCGAAATAATGACCTTAATCAATAGTTATAAGATTCCATCAAAGTTTCGTGAATAAGTCGTCGCTTGGTTGTTAACGAAAGTGCTTAAACTTTTGTCACCAGAGCGTGTTGTGGAAGGTCGGTTAACAGCGGGTAAGAAAAACAATCCGGGAGGTAACATTCATGGGATATCGTGAACGCCAGTGATTACGCATATTCATTCGTTACAGAGTAATAAAATAGCTGCTTTTTCTTTCGCAAGCTGACACCCTATGGGGTCTGGCATGTGTGCACGCTTGAAATTGATTATTATCGGATTTTTTGCCGTCAAACCCGCTGGTTGAGCGGGTCATGAAATGAGTGTGCGCTACACTTTCTAATCTTATTCAGTCATAAGGGCATCGGATGATTTGCTCCGAAACATTCAAACACTTCAGAAATTTCAGTGCATTAGCGTTGATTCTGAACGCGACTTTTAGCCTGCCGGTACATGCGGATGATGCGCTGTTACGGGCATGTAGCAATGCAAAAACGGCAAAAGACTGCCAGTTACCCTTCCAGCAGGGACTTTCACCTGTTCAGGTAGGTTTGAGCCGTGAACCGTTGTGGGGTTTTGTCGACACCACCGGGCATATGGTCATTAAACCTGCTTTCAGTGAAGCGCGCGGTTTTGTGAATGACGTAGCCGCTGTCAAAAAGGGCGACAAGTTCGGTTATATCGATAAAAAAGGTAACTGGGCGATTGAGCCAAGTTTCACACGCGCCACCGATTTTAATGCGCGGGGTACCGCGCTGGTGGTTACGGACAACCGTCTGGCGATGATCAACCGCAAAGGGCAAGTCATCAAAACGCTGCCATTTGCAGCCTCTCTGGACACCAACGGTTTTATGCAGGGTCAGGCGCTTGCAAGCGTACAAATTCAGGTTTCCCCAGCGTTGTGGAACGCTTCCACCGATCGTTCTCTGTCATTACCCGATGATGTCATGGCGCTCGATTTGCCGCAGTCCGGGCTGATTCCGGCCAAAAAACGAGATACTGCCAACGACGGATTCTGGGGTTATCTCAATAAAAATGGTGAATGGGCCATTGACCCAATGATTCTCAAAACCCGCGACGAACCATTGCTTAACGGTGATGTGGTTGCGGTGAAAAACAAGAATGACTGGGCTTTTGTTGATCGTCAGGGTGTTTCTCTGAGTAAAGATCAGTACAAATCTGTTCGTCCGCTGTCCTCAGGAAGTTGGCTGGTGACAACGAACGATAACTCGAAACAGTTGCTGAACAGCAAGCTCGAAAAAGTGCAGGATATTACTGCCGATCAGTCTGAGAACATTCTGGTCTGGGGTAAGGCTGTCGTTGGGCAAGGCAGTAAAGGGGTGATGATTATCGGTGCCGATAATCAGGTTGTGACCGTCAAAGCCAACAAGCCACAGTTATTGCAACAAGGTAACCGCCTTTGGGTGACGCAAAACGAAGGTAAAACGCTTCAGGTGGTACAGGTTTATGATAACAACGGCGTAGCGTTGCTCAATGACCCTACGCTTGCTGCCTTGAAGGATTACCAGCTGCAACCGCTGGCGGCGAGCGCGATGATTGATGACGCGCCTGTATTACCCGCCGGCAGCAATGATGTATCGCGCAATCTGCCTTGGGCGTTACTGAAACCTTCCGATGCCAGCAAACCTCCCGCCATTCTTACCTCGCAGGGTACTGTGCTCTCAGACCCTCAGTGGGCCGCTATTGAAAGTGCAACCGCTGAAAGTGAGAGTGCTCAGGGTCCGCTGATTATTCGTACTCAAAGCAAAAAAGTGGGCACGGTGGATTCAGCAGGTAAATGGGTTATCCAGCCTACCTATTCCGACATTACTCCGTTCAGCGGCGATTACACCTGGGCCGTTGATAGTAGTAACAATACTCAGACGCGCCGTTTAATCGATCGCAACGGCAATGCGGTTGAAGTGCCTGCCAATATTGAGCAAAACGCACAGCGTCTGTCTGCCGGTTTGCTGTATTACACGGAAGGCGATAATGACGCGCGGCGCTGGGGCTTATGGGATATCGCCAGTAAAGGAATTAAAGCTGCGCCTCAGTTTGTACAAATCGAATCCTTCACCGACGGTTATGCATTAGCGAAAGTTGATGCAGGATGGGGCGTGATTAACCGTGACGGTTCCTGGGCCATTCCCCCCTCTGCAGACCGCAGTGGCAAACCTCAGTACGTTGGCGACGGTATGTTTACCATCGCTGATAACGATCAACCCGGCGAGCGCGGCGCGGTTGCCAGCCATTACGGGCTCTACAGCGCTGTAAACGGTCTGGCTCTGGCCACTGACTTACTTGCCAGCCCGCAAAGGGTGGGTGAGAACCACTGGCTGGTTAAGCCTGCTGAAGGTGGTGTCGCGTTGCTCGATGATGCGGGGCGTGCGCCACTGAGTAAAGGCATTGCGGCATCCTCAAGCTCCGTCGAAGGAGACTGGGTGATGCTCAATTTCTCCCCGCACTTTGGCGCAATCAATGGTAAGGGTGACTGGCAGATTGAGCCGTTGTACACCGAAGCGTTTAGTTTCATTGCGCCGCTTAACTGGAGCCGTGCAAACAGCGACGGTCAAACTACGCTTATTAACGATCACGGCGGTGAACCGCTGGATGGTTTTGAACAGGCGCAGCCGCTGAACTCCCTTACGCGTCTGGTTATGAATGACGATGCTACCGGTGAAACGGTGCTCTACGATAACGACGGCAACGAAGTCCAGCGCTTCGCCGGGCTGGGCAGCCTGCTGGCTGATAAAGCCAGCTCGGGTGTGATCCCAATGCGAAACGATAAAGGTCTGTTTGGCTTTGTTGATCAGCAGGGCAAAAAACTGATCGGTGCCTATTTCGATCAGGTCGGTGCTATGAATAATAATTTCGCCGCCGCCATGAAGAAATCGACCTACGGCAACTTATTCGGTTATATCAATCCGACAGGCCGTTTCGCTGTGCTGCCTAAGTTTGACTGGGCTGGTGACTTTAGCGAGAAACACGCATGGGCTGGTGGAAAAGGTGTTGTCAGCCTGCTCAACGCTGAAGGTGCCGTTCAGGCAAAAATTCAGGTTCGCTGTAATCAGCGGGTCATTGTTGATGCCAAAGGCGCTTATCTGTGGCCCGCAAAAGCGCCTGCTTGCAGTAACGGAGGCAATTAATGATTGTTAGTAAACCTTCAAGGCTGCACCGCGCACTCTCTGGTGCGTTTAATACCACCAGCGCGCTGGCCTTATTGACGCTAACAACACCAGTGATGGCGGCTGACGCGACCAGTTGTTCTGCATTGCTGCCATCGTCGCAAACGGAGACTCAGGCCCGAAATGCGCTGCCTTTGGCGCAAAACCTGTGCCTGCGTGATGTGCATGAAGGGCGCGCTGCCGTGTTTCTGCCTTCAGCGGCGGGAAACGGTGACCGTTGGGGATTTTTAGACAGTCAGGGTCAACTGGTGATCAAACCCGTTTTCGACGACGTCGGGGATTATCACAACGGCGCCGCTGCCGCGAAGCAGCAAGGTAAATGGGGCTTTATTGATACGACGGGTAACTGGCTGATCCAGCCGACCTTTGACAGCGTGCAGCCTTTCACGAAGTCGGGTCTGGCGGCTGTCGTGCAGGCCGGAAAGCCGCAACTGGTCAACAGAAAGGGTGAACAAGCCGGTAAACCTTTTGATGAGCTGGTTGATGAAGCGCTGCTCACCGATGGGATACCTGCGCGTCTGCGGCTTTCATTCAAAAGCGTATTACTTTCGCCGGATGGTGTCCGCCACGTGGCGACCGACAAAATGGAAGTCGTCGAGCCTTTTGGTACCGAGGGTTTGTTTATCGCGTTTGATGCGACCCAAGGCTATGGCATTGCCGACGAGAATCTCACCTGGCGCATTCAGCCACAGTATTCCGCTATTACGCTTGATCCTCGCAATCCAGCCGTGGCATTGGCGAAAAATGCCGACGGCATTACGCTGATCAGTGCCGATGGCGTCCAGGATAAGCAAAAGTACCTGACGGTCAGTGAAGAGACCGGCGCGTTCTGGCTGGCGAAAACCGCCGACGGTATCAAATTGCTCGATAACTCTGCGGCTGTAATCGCGACGTTCAGCGACGCCGAGGTTTCCGCATTAAGCGTAGCTGGCGATTATGTTCTGAATTCCTTGGCTAAAGACGCCATTACGCTTTATGTACCGGGACGCAAACAGCCACTGACATTGCCTGCCGCCAGCGAACCGCTGGGGCAAAATACCGGTGATTTTTTGGTAACGACTAAGGGCGACCAGAAAAAAGTTAACGCGATCGTGGCACCGTCTGGCGGCATGATTGGCGGCACACAAAATGTAGGATGGCTGGCGCAAATTGCCAGTGCCGATGTGATTAATCATCGCTTGTGGCTGCGTAATGATCAGGGCGAAGTATTGAATGTGGTTGATGCCGCGGGTAAAGCGCTGCTGAGCCAGAAAAGCATCACTACTCTGGGCGACAGCCATATTGAACCTCTGAACGTCGGCGCTGAGCCCGTCTCGGCGCAATTACCTCTGGCGTTAATCCGCCCTGATGGCAATAAAGGTAAGGGCGGAGCCGGTTTCCTGCGCCCTGATGGTTCGCTTCAGCTGGAAGCAAAATGGCTGGATATTCAATCCGCTGACAGCAGTCAAAACGTCGGACAGTTCATTGTGGTCACTGCTGATGGAACGGGTGTGGTTGATGCGCAGGGTAAGACGCTGATCCCGCTCACCGAAGATAATATTTCACCTTTCGTTCAAGGTTATGCGCTGGATTATCTTGATGGCAAGCTGACTGCGATGGATCACGCTGGCAAACACTATGATCTGCCAAACGTGTTTGAGATTCAATCTGCGGGCAATGGCTGGTTCCGCTACCATGAAACGGCTGCAGAGGGCGCGCTGTGGGGGATTTTTGATGCGAACGCCCAGAAATCTGTTTCCCAGCCAGCGTATAAAACTGTCGGTAATTACGCTAATGATCAGGCTGAAGTTCAGATGCCCAACGGCTTATGGGGCATTGTGGATGGTGAGGGTAAAATGCTGGTCGAAGCCAAATACGCCAAAGTGCAGCGCATTAATGCCGCGCTGTGGTTGCTGACTAAGCCAGCCGTAGCCGATCAACCTCAATCCGGCGTCCTCGCTGAAATCATCGGTAATGATGCAAAAACACGTATTTCGCCGACGGCGGGATTATCCGTCACACAGTTCACTGATGGCCGGATTTTAGCAACGTCGGCTGCAGGCCAGTCCTGGCTGCTGGATGCCGCAGGTAACATTCAGCTGCACGAACAGCAGACCCACATCAGTGCACTTGGCGACTGGGTGAAACTTTCACGCCAACCGCAGGAAGGTTATCTCAATGCGCAGGGTGAATGGCAGATTCAGCCCGTCGCAGAGACTGAGGGCTCTGCCTTCGAACAGGGGCGAGCGTTGCGTTCAACCACGGCGAGTGCAGAGTTAATTGACGATAAAGGTGCACGTGTCGCTGCAATGCCTGAGGGGCAGTGGGCGCTTCCTGTTGCCAGCGCATGGTCTGTATCGTATGACGCCCTCGAAGGTGTGCCTTCGACACGCTACGTGGATAACACAGGCAAGCTGGTTCTGACCGTTCAGGGACATGCCAGCCGCATGACGGATGGACACGCGGTACTCACCCATGAAGATGGCCGTAAAACCTGGATTGATGCGCAGGGTAAACCGGTTGAAGGTGTCGCCTATACCGATCTCGGCCTGCCGGTTGACGGTCTGGCGTTTGCCCGCATTGACCAGAACTATGGTTTTGTCGATGCGCAGGGTAACTTCGTCATTCCGCCGGTCTTCAGTGCGGTGTCGCCGTTTGACAGCGGCGTTGCCGTAGTCTCCACGCCGGCAATGTCCATGATGATCAATAAGGCCGGGAAACCGTTGGCACGCGTCGACAAAGAATGCGGTATTTCCGTGTTGTACGGTGCGGGGAGTTCACGACAGTGGCCGCCCGCTATGCCAGAAAACTGTACGAAATAGTGCGTGCCTTCTCTGTCCGAAACCCGCTTCGGCGGGTTTTTTTGTGCTAATGTTTACAGGTAATGGCTGTGAACTATCTCAATTGAAAGGATAAATTATGATCCCGCAGATCCCACTAAAATACAGGGACGCAGAACGTTGGTCGTTTGGTGATACTGAGTCATCAGCGGATGAACTGGCCAAGCGTGTTATCGACGGTACTAAAACAGCAACCTGTTCTAACCTCGACGACGATCCTGAACCCGAGGCCGGCGAGATCTTTGTCGTGGTTGATGGTCGCAACAATCCGGTTTGCGCCGTGCAGCTGACCGAGGTGAAGCAGGTACCTTTTGATCAGGTGACTGAGCAACATGCATTCGAAGAAGGCGAGGGTGACCGCACACTGGCTTACTGGCGCAAAGAGCATCAGCGTTTCTTCGAAGAGTACGAAATGTTTGAGCCAACTATGCCGCTGTTGTTGATGAAGTTTAAGCTAGTGGAGAAATTCTAAATTCTCTGTTCAGGCCCGGCTACAATCCAGGGCCTGAACTTTCTTCATTAGGATGATTTTTCCGCCAGGCTCTTCGTTTATGTTTATGTATTTACTTATTTTATAAACCCCTGATGTCGTCGCCTCCCGTTCAGGAAACCGTTATGTCTGCCAATTCTGTTCATCTAACCGCCTTCTCCACCCGTTCCGGTATCCCTTATTTTAGCCAGTGGGAAGACCCTGACTCGGCGGCCGGGATCATTGCCGGAGACATTACCCTCAGGGATATTGCGCTTTGGCCAGAGTCAGGCGCTTCCACCCAGGAAGAGTTTATCGAGTGGGCGAATCATGTCTGCGGAATGTGCTGCCTGAAGATGGTACTGGCAGCAACCTCAGGCAAAGTCGTGCCGATATTAAACCTCACACAGAGAAGCCTGCCGTATGGCGCGTATGTTCGCGATGGTGAAAATATCAAAGGCCTGATTTATGCGCCTTTTGTTGAGTATGTTCGGGAAGAGTTAGGGCTGAGTGCACAGGTCAGAGTGGATATGGATGCTGAACAAATTGCGGCAGAGTTGGAGCAGCATCGATTTTTCATCGCGTCTGTCCATCCGTCTATCCGCGTGCCCAATTCTTCACCACCCCACAAGGGCGGGCATCTGGTGCTGGTCATCCGTGCGGATGCGCAGTCTGTGACCTTTCATAATCCTTCCGGCCATGATGTTGCATCACAGCGGGACGTTACTTTATCAGTGGATGAATTTTCGCGCTTTTTTGCCGGTCGGGGTATTTCACTGGTGGCAGCCGGGGAATGACCGCATGGCGGCATGGCGAACAACGTCCCGTTCGCCATGCTGTGTCACTCCAGTCTCATAATCCACTCATCGTTTTGCTTGTCATACTTTTCCTTATACAACACTGAATGGCGGCCATCCAGAATCGCCGGCACGCTGGTGTTGTCATCCCACGCATCAAGCTGCATGCACAAATCAGGATCTGATTTGCATGGAATGTGCACCATATCGCCGCCTTTCGCTTCCGGCGTGGATAACTGCGCGTCATCAATTTCGTAACTGCCAATTCTTATATTCGATTTTGCCATCGGGTACTCCTTGCCAGATAAACCAGAAAATTGAACAACATCAGGTACGACCAGTTAGTCGCCCTTATTTGAGAATAGTCGACAGCACAAAAAGTGCCATAAGATTTTTATGAGCGTGAGGAAAGTGGGATCAATCTGATGAACAGCCGGGGCGTCGCACAGACGTTCCGGCTTTGCAGGGAACTTTAAAGCGGATTAAATCTGACTGAAACCGGCATGGCATTAATCTGATTTCTGCCGTTGTTTTTGGATAAATACAGCGCCTCATCGGCTGCACTGACGATATCTGACTGATCGTCGAGGCCGGGATCCTGATCGGGCATATAGGTGGCGATGCCCTGGCTGATGGTTACCCGGTTAAATTCGCTGAAACTGTGTTTGATACCCAGCGTTTCAATGGATTCCATGATGTGCTGGGCGACAATCCAGGCACCTTTCAAATCGGTATCCGGCAGAATAGCCGCAAACTCTTCACCGCCAAATCTTGTAACCACGTCCGTACTGCGTTTAAGCGATCTGCGCAGAGTTCGGGCAACCAGACGCAGACAGGCATCGCCTGATAAATGGCCGTAATGATCGTTGAAATGTTTGAAATAATCGATATCGATCATCACCACCGTCAGCGGCGTGCGGTTGCGCTTCGCACGCATGTATTCGTGGCTCAGCACTTTCTTGAATTCACGGCGGTTAGGTAATTTGGTCAGCGAATCCGTGCGTGCCTGAATTTCGAGACGGCGGTTGGCTTTCACCAGTTTCAGTTCAAGCAGTTTTCGCTCATGAACATCTTCAGCCGTACCATACCAGCGCTGGATGGAGCCGTCCGGCGCATAGCTCGCCGCAGCGCGAATGCGCATCCAGTTCCAGCCACGGTCAACGTGGCAAAAACGCACTTCGATATCCAGCGGTGCGCCGGTTTTCAGACATTGTTCCCACGTCTGCACGGCGGCACGGCGGTCTTCCACGTGCATACTCTGGATCCACTTATCGGCCAGAATATCCTGACGGGTCATGCCCGTGATGCGCTGAAAACGTGAACTGACGTCACTGAGCATACCGCGCGGATCCGCTGTCCACGGAATTTGCGGGTTCAGTTCGACCATATTACGGTAATGCTCCTGGCTTTCCCGCAGCGCCTTCTCCATTCGCTTCAGGCTGGTGATATCGGTCATTGCTACAGAAAGACCGCTCAGCTGAGTTTGCGCGTCATAAGCCGCTTTGATGCGTACAAAGAAAACCTGATTTTTACCAGGAACCGAAAATTCGCGGTCAGGTGTGTGCTCGTTACGTTGCGCCAGTTCCAGCGCATTATTGAGCAGCGGCGAGAGGCCGGGGAGGAAAACGCCGACTTTACGACCAATCGCTTCAAACGGTTGCAGACCGATAATGTTCGCCATAGCGTCATTCACCGTCACATAGCGCATGTGCAGATCGATGAAACACAGGCCAACCGGCGCGTTTGAATAAATGGATTCCAGCTGGAAGAGACGTTGTCCTGGAGCCTGATCCAGATTGGTCAGATTACGGTCGATGCCGCGATAACCACGAAAGTTACCGTCGTGGTCAAATAACGGAACACCGCTGGTTTCGAGAATAACCTCCGTTCCATCCGGGCGGATATTACGGTTGAGTAATCCGCCAAAGGGCGCACGGCGTTCGACAATCGCAGCAAACTGCTCACCGACGCGCTTAGCTTCGTCAGGCGGCATAAAATCAAACGGGGTTTTACCAATGACTTCTTCAGGCGGGACTCCCAGAAATTCGATGCATTTATTCGAGGAAAAAACGTAACGTCCTTGTGCATCGACTTCCCAAATCCAGTCAGAATTGTTATCGATGATATCCCGCAGACTGGCCATTTCCTGTAAAAGCAGTCCATCTGCTGATTCGAGTTTCATTTGATCCGACATGATACTTCTCCGACTGGCAGGTCTTTACTCAACATCAGGCACTATGATTCATTTATAAAAATGATATATCACTAGCAATGTCATGTTGAGGGCAATAATACATGTCAGGTTAGGATTATTCCTACTTATAATTCAATAAACCTTTCTGGATAAAATAGGTCGATATCGAGGATAAGTAGCATAAAATTTTTTGAAGGCATTTTATTCCTGAGTTTAGCTCTCAAGACTTCACCTTAAGGTATCAGTCGGGAGTATTAACTAAAGTGAGCAGTCGGGGTATTTTGCTGTTTTTAGAAAAGTATAAAGAGATTATTCTGCGCCAGCAGAGAGATGTTCTGGCGCAGGGGTTTTCGTCAGGGTAAAAGTAATTAATCGCCTGGCAAATCGGTGTGCCGCGTCGCGCCATCTCGCACCAGTTCACGCGGCAAACTATTTTTGATCCTGCTGCCAATTCGCTTCGCTAAACCCAGCGGTTGACCGAGCCACGTCACCAGACATTCATCTTTAGGCGGAGCGTCGTCCGGGTAGATATCAACCCCGCGCAGCCAGCTTTGCGCGAGTTCATCAGTTATCTCAAAACGATTTGCCGCATCAGGGGCACTGAAGGCAATCACTGCTTCATGCTGCCAGCGAAACCCTTTCGGAAAACGTTCTGCGAGACGCAGGCCGATGCGTGAGAAGCGCACTTTACCAAACAGCGGCTCGAACACGGCCGGGAAGAGCCAGATTTCTTTATCGCGTTGCCACAGCGTGAACTGTTCTTCAGGCCAGCGCAGGCCGGAGAGCGCAGCGGCACTCACGATTTCCGCAGTGTCCTGACGCGACATCGGAGAGAACGGGAAGCGGCCAATTTTATAACCGGGTGCGGGTAAGCGCGTGACCGAATCTGTTTTACGAAAACGCGCGACAAAGAATCCTTCGCTGTCGTAAACCTGCGGGAAAACATGCAGATAACCTTCCCGCGTGACGGCTTTCGATGCGCCATCAAATAAAGTTTCCAGCGTTTCCACTTCAACTGCGTCAGAATAGGTCTCGAGCAACCATTGGCAAACCTGCTGGTTTTCCTGTGCGTTGAGTGTGCAGGTCGAATACACCAGCACACCGCCCGGTTTCAGCGCATGGAAGGCACTGTCGATCAGCTCACGCTGGGTGGAAGCAATGTCCTTAACGCTTTCTTGCGACCAGTTACTCATCGCATCGGCGTCCTTGCGGATAACCCCTTCACCAGAACAGGGGGCATCGAGCAGGACAGCATCAAAGGTTTCCGGCAGGGCGGCCCCAAATACCCGACCATCAAAATGCGTGAGTGCCGTATTGCTCACGCCACAGCGGCTGACGTTGGCATGCAGAACTTTCACACGGCTGGCGGAGTATTCGTTAGCGAGAATGCCGCCGTGATTGTTCATCAGCGCAGCGATTTGCGTAGTTTTGGAACCCGGCGCAGCGGCGACGTCCATGACCAGGACCGGTTGCGTATCGTTGGCAAACAGCGCGGTCACCGGCAACATGGAACTGGCTTCCTGAATATAAAACAGCCCCGCCAGATGCGCGAGTGCGTTTCCTAACCGTGACTCATCCAGCACGTGGCGGTTGATCCAGAAACCTTCCGCGCACCAGGGTACCGGCTCTAACGCCCACTGATAGAGGGCGGCCAGCTCGAGAAATGCGGGCACGCTGATTTTTAGCGTATTGACACGCAGACTCGGGCGGAGAGGGCGCTGACATGCAGCAATGAAATCTTCCATGCTGAGATTTTCAGGCATGACGGCACGAGTTGCGTCGAGAAAGGCGGCGGGTAATTTCTCCGCAAAGGCGCTGGCTGTGGTGAGTTTTGACAAAGGTGCGGTTCCAGAACTGAATAAGTTTTCCAGCGCCGGAGTCTAACATATTTACACAAGATCCACGGCAGCCGCCACCTTCCCAAAATAAAAAGGCCACCCGAAGGTGGCCTGAGACTAATGAAACAGTGTCGGCAGCGGTGAGAACAGTCAGATCGTAAAGACGCCGCGAAATCATTCCTGATGGCTCGTTCCGCCTCATTCATGATGCGGACGCTTTACTCTTCTGCCTGTTTCACCCCGTCAGTTTCTTGGGATAGCTGTGCCCCAGTTTTGCCAGTCTTTTGGCGCTTCCGGGTTGAGCAGGAAGTGATTGCCGTTGGCGGCTTTCGGTGCCAGCGGTGTGGTAGGTGGTGTTGCGAAAGCAATGCCACCACGAATAAATTGCTGGAACGTCCCACTTTTGAACATCCCGCCGGTCAGCCCGAATTGCAGGTCATACCCGGAAGCCAGCCAGAAGACAGTATTTGCGCGCACCAGATACTGATACTTTTTACTGATCCTCAACGTGACGTTGACGCGATCGGCCATGGCGCCGAGATAGAACCCTGAAACCGTACCCACTTCGATACCGCGGAACAGCACTGGCGTACCAATTTGCAGCGAACCCACTTCGGCGGCATCAACCACAATGCCTAAACCGTCGGTGTAACGTGAATCGGTAATGGTCGATTCCTGCAGATCAAAGTTACGCGTTGGCGCACCTTTTCCGGCTTCAACGTTGATGTAAGGCTGAAGCAGCGTATCCAGATTACTGACGCCACCGGCGGAAATCTCCGGTGAAACAATCGAGAAGCGCGAGCCGCGGCGGGCAAAATTATCTACATATTCAGGATACAGTACGGCTTTTGCCGCGACCTGATTGAGCTGAGGATCCAGCTTCAGGGACTCCACCTGCCCGATAGTAATTCCGAGGTAACGCAGCGGCATCCCCGGCGAGAGCTTACTGGCATCGTAGGTATTGAGAATGATCTGACTGCCGACAGCGCGGGCAGACGTTTCTGAATCATACAGAATACGTTTAACGCCTTTGGTGAGTGTCACGCCTTCCAGATTGTCGAAACTGATGGCGCCTTTTAACGCGCGATCCAGCGGCGATGCCTGAACTGTCAGGCCGCTGCCGTTCAGCTGAACTTTAGCGCCGCCTTCCGCCCAGAAGATACTCTTATCGCTCAGCAAGTTGCGGTATTGAGGCTGAATGTAGACATCCACTTCGAACAGATTGGCTTTCGGGCGGACGTTAACAATTTCACCTACCTGGAACTTGCGGTAAAGCACCACGGAGCCGGTTTGCACGTCTGGCAGGCTTTTCGCCGTCAGCGTCAGCGTCGCGCCGGGTTGTTCGCCCTGAATGCCTTCAGCCGCTTTTTCGGCATTGCTGTAGAGCGGATATTTCTGTCCCGGTGCGCCTTTGGTACCCGGAATAATGCGCACGCCACCGTCGACCCATTCCTGAGCGCTGGCGCCGAGCACCTCCATCCCATCAATACCCAGTTTCACGTCCACGCGGCTGTTGACCACAAATTTACTGTCTTTATGCAGCAGATCTTTGTATTCCGGCATGATAGCGGCATTGAAGACGATACCCTCGTCAGTCAGTTTACGATCCATGACCTGCCCGACGGTGATGCCATACAGTTTGATCGGCTGACCGGCATCAATGCCGTAGCTTTGCGGTGCAATCAGCTGGAGCTTGATGGTGCCGGGATCCTGAAGCAGCTTGCTGTTACTGTCGAGCACCACAAAATGCTTCTGCGGTTCACCTTCGCCCGGAATCAGTTCCAGCGTATTGCCGGTCAGCAACTGACTGAGGTTGGCATTGCTGAGGCTGATTTTCGGACTGTTCATTTCAATGCGTGTGCCAGTTCGGATCATATCCAGCACTGAAGGGTCAACGGTCAGTTTACCGGTGACTTTGCTGTCTGACTGCAGGGTGATTTTGGTCAGCGTACCGACCTGCAATCCCTGATACATCAGCGGCGTCTGGCCTTCGGAGAGGCCGTCGCCATTCGGCAAGTCCAGATCGATTTCCACACCGCGCTGGCTCTGCGCCAGATCAGGGTAAAGCACGTAGGACTGATCGGCTTTCGCCGGTTTACCGTCATTAGGCGAATCCATTGAAATCGCGCCATTGACCAGAGCCGCCAGACTTTCCATCTGCACTTTTGCGCCGCTCAGGCTGAAATCCCCTTTGAAACCCGATACGTTCCAAAAACGGGTATTGTCCTTGACCAGATTCGCAAAACGTTTCTCGATCAGCAGGTCAATGGTTACGCCGTTATTGCCGCTTTCGATATCGTAATCGTAGACTTTACCCACAGGGATTTTTCGGTAATACACCAGTGAACCGGTGCTCAGCGAGCCCAGATCTTTGGCGTGAAGATGAATCATCAGTTCGCCGGTGTTAAGCCGGAATTTAGGCTGCGTATCCAGTGCGACAAAGTGATCTTTTTCTTCGCCGGGCCCTGGCATCATTCCGATGTAGTTACCGCCGACCAGCGCATCCAGCCCGGAAACTCCGGCAAGTGATGCTTTCGGCGTGACCAGCCAGAATTGCGTGCCTTCACGTAACGCGTCAGACAAATCGCTTTTGATACTGACTTTCACCTGAATGGTGCGCAGGTCTTTGGTCAGGCTGATGGATTCCACCGTCCCGACTTCCACGCCCTGATAGCGGACAGGCGTCCGGCCCGCAACGATCCCAGCAGCAGACTGGAAATCGATCGTCACCGTCGCGCCGCGCTCCTGATAGTTGCTGTAAATCAGCCATCCGGCGATCAGTAAAGCAATAAACGGCAGCAGCCAGAAAGGTGAAATCCGGCGTCTGTGTTTTATCCGTGCTTCAGTCGGTGTATTCGGCGTTTCCTGTTGCATGTGCATCCCAAATCAAGCGGCTATCAAGCCATTCAACGGCAAGAATGGTCAGGATCACGGCGGAGCCAAAGTAAAAGGCCGCCGGTCCCATTGTAAATGACAAAAGCTGGTCACGATTTACCAGCGACATCATTAATGAAATTACAAATAAATCGAGCATTGACCAGCGTCCGATCCAGGTTACCAGCCGTAATAAACGTACGCGCGTTTTCAGTCCCTGAATCGCTTTAAAATGGATGCTGAGCAGTAAAGTCAGCATCACGATAACTTTTGTGAAGGGCACCAGAACGCTGGCGATAAAGACAATCGCAGCGATCGGTACGTTTCCTGACGTGGCGAGCGACACTACGCCAGAAAATATGGTGTCCTTCAACTGTTGGCCGTTGGCATAAATAATGGAAATCGGCAGCATGTTCGCCGGGATCAAAAAAACCATCGCCGCAATCAGCGCGGCCCAGGTTTTTTGCAGGCTATGTTTATAACGCACCCGCATTGGTGTGTGGCAACGCGGACAGCGACCACGATCATCAGGCTGACCGGTGAATTTACAGGATAAACAGAGTCGCAGCGAAGAGGGCACACCTTTCGGCTGCCGCTGCGGATAAAACTCTTCCCACAGCTGCTCGATGTTGAGATTAATCATGGTCAGCGTGACCATCACCGTCATCATCAGATACGCCGCCAGCGCCAGGCCGACGTTGATATCAGCATATTCCTTCACTTTGATGCTGGCCACGGCCATGCCAATCAGATAAATATCGAGCATCACCCAGTCTTTCAAACGGTCGAGCATCAGCAACACGGGTTTAAGATTCATGCCCAGTTTGCTGCCAAAATGAAGATACAGGATGGAGAGCGCCAGCGTCAGCGGCGCGCCGATGGTGCAAAAGGCGACCATACTGGCGGTGACCGGATCGCCCTGACGCGACATCTGCCAGATACCTTCGAGCAGGCTCGCATCAATTTTCGTGCCTAACAGTCTGATGCTGATCAGCGGTTCGGTGTAAGCGAACGGCATGAGCAGCAAAATGCTGATGGCAATGGTGATGAGGCGGGGCAGTGAGCATACCCGGCCTTTTTCGACTTTTGCATTGCAGCGCGGGCAGTGTGCCGTCTGTGTGCGTTTGAGTGCCGGCAGCGAAAACAGATGGTCGCACTCGCTACAGCGTTGGTAGCGAACTTGCGGGATCTGCGCTGATATTGTGTTTATTTTCATAGTACCTGGAGTAGTAAGAATACCTGTTGTTACAATTACGCATCCCCTCAAGGGGGCAGGCGAGGCCATCAGGCCAAGATCAGCCAGGTTTTTTTGACAAAATAACGTATTATGCGGTCGGCAAACAGTTATTGTAGGCGAGTCTTTTTGATGTCACACAGGATTAACCTTGTTCAAATGGGCATTTAATGCTTATTTTAGAGAGGTTAAGCACACCAGAACGGCTCAGTGCCCTTAGGTTATTATTGGTTACTACATGAATAAAGAAGCATTCTACACGGAATTAAAACGTGATTTGAACGCGTTGATCGCCGGAGAAAACAATTTTATTGCCACTCTGTCGAACACCAGTGCTTTACTGTTTGAACGTCTTGAAGGCGTCAACTGGGTGGGTTTTTATCTGATGGATGGCACTTCGCTGGTGCTTGGTCCATTCCAGGGTAAAATTGCCTGCGTGCGTATTCCGGTAGGAAAAGGCGTATGCGGTACCGCAGTGGCGGAAAATACCGTTCAGCGTGTGGGCGATGTCCATGCCTTTGCGGGCCACATTGCGTGTGACGCAGCAAGTAATGCCGAGATTGTTCTGCCCATTACGGTGAAAGGAACAGTTATCGGCGTATTAGACATTGATAGCACCGTTTATCAACGCTTCGATGAAGCCGATGAACAGGGGCTGACAGAGTTAGTCAGCGGGCTTTGCCAGCATCTTGAAAACTGCGATGCTGAAAAATATGTCAATCTGATCGTAAGTTGATCGTCGGATAACGTGGCATTTAATAATGGCGTCATTATAATGGCGCCTGTTCATGCCTGCGCCGGTTGGCAAACCCGTTGTAATCAGGAAATTTCATGGAAAATCAACCTAAGTTGAACAGTAGTAAAGAAGTCATCGCCTTTTTGGCTGAGCGGTTCCCGCTCTGTTTTACCGCCGAAGGCGAAGCACGCCCATTAAAGATCGGTATCTTTGCGGATTTGGTCGAGCGCGTGCAAGGTGAAGAGAATCTGAGCAAAACTCAGTTACGCTCTGCTCTGCGTCTGTATACCTCAAGCTGGCGCTATCTGTACGGCGTTAAAGTTGGCGCAGAACGCGTTGACCTTGATGGTAATTCATGTGGCGTTCTTGAAGAGCAGCACGTCGAACATGCCCGTAAACAGTTGGAAGAAGCAAAAGCCCGCGTTCAGGCACAACGTGCAGAACAACAGGCTAAGCGTCGTGAAGCCGGTGAAACTACTGAGCCACGTCGTCCACGTCCGGCCGCTAAAAAACCTGCGCCGCGTCGTGAAAATGCGCCCGCTGCTGTGGCTGGTCAGGAGAATCGCAAACCACGTACACCTCGTCCACCGCGTGAGGAAAAACGTGAACCGCGTCATGTGCCAGTAACAGACATTTCAAAACTGCAAATTGGCCAGGAAATCAAAGTCAGAGCAGGACAGAGTGCGATGGATGCTACCGTTTTGGAAATTGCTAAAGACGGTGTTCGCGTTCAACTCTCTTCGGGTCTGGCGATGATCGTGCGCGCAGAACACTTGCAGTTCTGATACGGAGGCCAACTCAGGCATGAACAAATTTGTCAGATTAAGCGTTATCGCAGGTCTGTTAATGGCAGGAGCGGGGCTGGTGAATACCAGCTTTGCAGCGAATGAGAGTGCACCGGTCACTCTCTCGCAACTCCCTGACCTGACACAGGATCCTCAGGACGCCACGGTGAGTGAGCGTGTTACGGCACGCTTTACCCGTTCGCATTATCGTCAATTCGACCTTAATGCAGATTTCTCAGCGAAGATCTTCGACCGTTACCTCAACATGCTCGATTATGGCCATAACGTATTGATGGCTTCTGACGTGGCGCAATTTACCAACAAGCGCGCTACTTTAGGTGAGGAACTGAAAACCGGTCAGTTAACCACGCCATACGCTTTATTCAATCTGGCGCAAAAACGTCGCTTTGAACGCTATGATTATGCGTTGAAAGTGCTTGCCCGCCCGATGGATTTCACTGGCAATGACACGATTGAACTTGATCGCAGTAAGTCCCCGTGGCCGAAAGACCGCGCGGAGCTGGACAAATTGTGGGATGCGAAAGTCAAATATGACGAGCTGAACCTCAAGCTGACCGGCAAAAACGATCAGGAAATTCGCGATGTGCTGTCCAAACGCTATCATTTCGCGATGAAGCGTCTGACACAAAGCAACAGCGAAGACGTATTCCAGCTGGTGATGAATGCCTTTGCGCATGAAATTGACCCGCACACGAACTACCTTTCTCCGCGCAGTACCGAGCAGTTTAATACCGAAATGAGCCTGTCTCTGGAAGGTATTGGTGCCGTTCTGCAAGGTGACGACGATTATACAGTCATCAACTCGATGGTTGCAGGCGGCCCGGCGGCCAAAAGCAAAGCCATTGCAGTGGGCGATCGTATTGTTGGCGTAGGTCAGGTTCAGGCTGGCAAACCTTCACCGATGGTGGATGTGATCGGCTGGCGTCTTGATGACGTCGTAGCGCTGATCAAAGGGCCGAAAGGCAGTAAAGTTCGCCTGCAGATCCTGCCAGCGGGCAAAAATGCCAAAAACCACGTTATCACGCTGACTCGCGAAAAAATCCGTCTGGAAGACCGTGCAGTCAAAATGACCATCAAAAATGTCGGCTCTGAAAAAGTCGCCGTGATGGACATTCCTGGCTTCTACGTCGGTCTGACTGATGATGTAAAAGTGCAGTTGCAGAAGATGGCGAAACAAAACGTCAACAGTCTGGTGATCGATCTGCGTACCAATGGCGGTGGCGCACTGACTGAAGCGGTTTCTCTGTCGGGTCTGTTTATCCCAAGTGGTCCTGTTGTGCAGGTTCGCGATAACAACGGCCGCATCCGTCAGGACAGCGATACCGATGGCGTCGTGTACTACAAAGGTCCGCTGGTAGTGCTGGTCGATCGTTTCAGTGCTTCGGCATCTGAGATCTTCGCCGCAGCCATGCAGGATTATGGCCGCGCGCTTATCGTAGGTGAGCCTACTTTCGGTAAGGGTACCGTTCAGCAGTACCGTTCGCTGAACCGTATTTACGATCAGATGCTGCGCCCTGAATGGCCTGCTCTGGGCTCCGTGCAATACACTATCCAGAAGTTCTATCGCATCAACGGCGGCAGTACTCAGCGTAAAGGGGTTACCCCGGATATTCTGATGCCAACCGGTATTGAGTCGATTGAAACGGGCGAGAAGTTCGAAGATAACGCGCTTCCGTGGGATAGCATTAACGCCGCGACTTACAGCAAATTGGGTGACATGAAGCCGTTCCTGCCTGATTTGTTGAAAAATCACGATGCGCGTATTGCGAAAGATCCAGAGTTCCAGTACATCCAGGAAGATATCGCGCGCTACAAAGCGCTGAAAGAAAAACGTGATATCGCCTCTCTGAATTACGCCCAGCGTGATAAAGAAGATAAAGAGGATGATGCACTGCGTCTGAACCGCCTGAATGAACGCTTCAAACGAGAAGGTAAGAAACCACTGAAATCTTTGGATGATTTGCCGAAAGATTATGTGGCGCCAGACCCTTATCTCGATGAAGCCGACAATATCGCGGTCGACCTCGGTAAGCTGGAAAAAGCATTGGGTGATCAGGCTCCGGCTGCAAAATAATCAACTTGCAGCCTGACAGTCACTTTGAAGAAGCGCACTCCGGTGCGCTTTTTTTATGGAACAAAAACAAAAGGGAAACAGCTGCCGGAAAGTCGTGTCCAAAACACCGGGGGTAGATGTAAAATAAAATACTTCAATATGTAAAGTATTGTGATTTTGGGCGGCTGTAGTGCGCAGACTCTTGAATCCGTAAAAGAAGCCCATAGGATCAGTATCAGCCGGGTGTGGTAAATCCCGGTGGTATGACTCAATAAATAATAATGAAGTAACGATGAGGAAATGAAAATTTTATGATGCGTATAGCGTTGTTCCTGATGACTAACCTGGCAGTTATGCTGGTCTTCGGGCTGGTGCTCAGCCTGACAGGCATTCAGTCCAGCAGCGTGCCGGGGCTGATGATCATGGCCGGGCTGTTTGGCTTCGGTGGTTCTATCGTCTCTTTGCTGATGTCTAAATGGATGGCGTTGCGCTCGGTGGGTGGTGAAGTGATTGAGCAGCCGCGTAACGAAACTGAGCGCTGGCTGGTAGAAACTGTTCGCCGTCAGTCTCAGCAGGCGGGGATCGGGATGCCACAGGTCGCCATTTATCATGCGCCGGATATTAACGCGTTCGCAACCGGCGCGCGCCGTGACGCGTCATTGGTGGCCGTGAGTACCGGTTTATTGCAAAGCATGAGTCAGGATGAAGCTGAAGCAGTTATCGCCCATGAAATCAGCCACATTGCCAACGGTGATATGGTCACCATGACTCTGATTCAGGGGATCGTGAACACCTTCGTGATCTTCATTTCGCGTCTGATCGCGCAGGTAGCTTCCGGTTTCCTGTCCGGCAACCGTGATGGCGAAGAAAGTGGTAACGGCAATCCGATGATTTATTTTGCCGTAGCCACAGTGCTGGAGTTGGTGTTCGGGATTCTGGCCAGCATCATCACGATGTGGTTCTCTCGTTATCGTGAGTTCCATGCAGATGCCGGTTCCGCAAAACTGGTTGGTCGGGAAAAAATGATTGCGGCGTTGCAGCGTTTGAAAACCAGCCATGAACCGCAGGAAGCGGGTAGCATGATGGCGTTTTGCATCAATGGTAAATCCAAGTCGTTCAGTGAGCTGTTTATGTCTCACCCGCCACTGGATAAACGAATTGAAGCGCTGCGCAGCGGCGAATACCTGAAGTAAGCTTAACGCGCTAAATAAAAATGCCCGGCAGTTGCCGGGCATTTTGCGTTCTGAGGCGTGCTCAGGATTTCAAATTTTCAGCGGCCTTCTGACTGCTGGTTTTCTGCGTCATGCGCAGCAGGCTAACGAGCGCCCCGGTTCCGGCCAGCGTCCCCGCTAAAATCAATGAAGCATGTGTGCCGTGTGCCGGGAACAGGTTAAACATCAGAGCCACCATGGCTGCCCCCGTCGTTTGACCTAACAGACGCGCGGTGCCCAGCAGGCCGCTGGCACCACCACTGCGGTTACGCGGCGCAGAGGTAATGATGGTGTGATTATTCGGTGACTGGAATAACCCAAATCCCGCGCCACACAGCAGCATGCGCCAGATAATATTTAGATGTGAAGGTTCTGGTGGCAGCAAGGAGAGCGAAAACAGTCCGAATGAAAAGACGATAAGCCCGATGCCACCGAGCATTCCGGGGTGATAACGCTCAACCAGACGTCCTGCAATCGGTGCCATCACCATCGTCGCCAGCGGCCACGGCGTCAGCAGTAAACCGGTATCCACCGAATTCAGCCCAAGCGTATTTTGCAAGAAGAAGGGCAGTGAGACGAATGCCAGCATTTGCGCGCTGAAGGAACAAAGTGACGTGCCCAGTGACAGGCTGAAAATTGGAATACGTAGCAAATCAACCGGCAGCAGAGGAAAAGGCTGTGAGAGCTGACGGCGCACGAAGAACCAGCCAATAATCAGCAACGCGACAACTTCCCCCAAAATCAGCATATGATTCTGGCCCTGAGCAAAACCGCTGATAGCGATGATCAGCAATCCAAAGGTCAGGGCATTCATCACGCTGCTGGTAAAATCAAAGCGTTGCCCCTGGCTTCTCGTCGAGTTAGGGGGCAGAAATTTTAGACCCAGCAGCAGGGCGGCGATGCCGATAGGGACGTTGATAGCAAACAGCCACTGCCAGGAGGCCACCGACAAGATGCCGGCCGCGATAGTTGGCCCGGCGGCAGACGAGACGGCGACAATCAGCGCATTGATCCCCACGCCTCGACCGAGAAAGCGCTGCGGATAGATAATCCGGATGAGCGCCGTGTTGACACTCATGATCGCCGCCGCGCCAAAGCCCTGTAAAACGCGGGCGACAGTCAGCGTGGCCAGTGAGTCCGACAGCGCACAGAACAGCGACGTAATACTAAATACCAGCAGGCCCGTCTGATAGATACGTCGGTAGCCGAAAATATCCCCTAACGAGGCGAGAGAAAGCAGCGAGATGGTAATCGCCAACTGGTAGGCATTCACCACCCAAATAGACGCCGCCGGGCTGGCGTGGAAATCATTGGCGATCGTCGGTAGTGCCACATTGGCGATGGCGCCATCGAGGACTGAAACGGTGATGCCCAGAGCGATTGCCAGGATCGCCCCGTATCTTTGGGGAACGGGAAGTCCGTCGTTGGGTATTGAAGTCGGCGTCATAGAGTCTGCAGTGCATTGTCATCAGTGAGGGTAATATTACTACGCTAATCAACGGAAAGTGACAACAGTCACAGTCTGTGACGATTTATTTAGACGATGCAGATTCTGAAACGGGGTTAACAGTTCTTGCACGCCTGTTCAATGCCCCGATTGCTTCTGCGTGATGCTTACCACTATAATAAAAACCACGTTCTATTTTTTT
>NZ_JYDE01000038.1 GCF_003263515.1 Rahnella inusitata
CTGCTCCACCCCGCGTCCGATGGAGGCGAACTATACTCCCCATGAGATTTCGCGCAACCCTTTATTTGAATTTATTCAAACAAAGCACTTAGTTGCTGGCTTTTTACACATATCGTTGCTGTTTTATACCCAATTTGGCTGAGGGCACTTTTTTCGGCCAGGGCAATTCCTTTCTGATAGGCCGTTTGTTATCGTTTCGCCTGTCATTTCCCCTGAAAGTAAGAGAGCGCGGCAATAATGAAAGGACGTTGGAGTAAATATCTGCTGGGTGGTTTGGTAATTGCGGTGCTTGCAGGTTGTTCCTCGCGCCCGACCGACCGGGGTCAGCAGTATAAGGATGGGCGGCTGGAAAACGCGCTGGAATACGTCAATGAGCCGAATGCGACAGGCAAACCTGTAAATGCCCTTGATTACTCCAATCAGGTCGCCGCCGTGCAAATTGCCTCTTCTTCCTTATATGGCAGAAACAATTCGACGTTTCAGGCCGTTCAGCAATGGCTGCGTTCAGGTGCCGATACCCGCAACCTTAGCCAGTACGGAATCAGTGCTTATCAGATGGAAGGTGCCGATAACTTCGGTAACGTCCAGCTGACCGGCTATTACACGCCGGTGGTTCAGGCGCGTTATACCCGTCAGGGCGAATTCCAGTATCCGCTGTACCGCATGCCGCCAAAACGCGGTCGCCTGCCGGATCGCGCGTCCATTTATTCGGGCGCATTGAGCGAAAATTACGTCGTGGCCTGGACCAACTCCCTGATGGATAACTTCATGATGGAAGTACAGGGTAGCGGCTATGTCGATTACGGCGATGGCCGTCCTTATATGTTCTTTGGGTATGCGGGCAAAAATGGCCACGCTTACCGCAGTATTGGTAAAGTGTTGATCGACCGTGGTGAAGTGGCGCGTGAAAATATGTCCATGCAGGCCATCCGCCAGTGGGCCGATTCGCACAGCGCCGCCGAAGTGCGCGAGTTGCTGGAGCAAAATCCCTCGTTCGTCTTCTTCAAGCCGGAACCATTTGCACCTGTCCGCGGTGCGAGCGGCGTGCCATTGATTGCCAAAGCGTCCGTAGCGTCTGACCGTTCGCTGATCCCGGCCGGAAGCACTTTGCTGGCGGAAGTGCCGGAGCTTAACGATAAAGGTAAGTTCACCGGTAAATACCACATGCGTCTGATGGTGGCGCTGGACGTTGGCGGCGCGATTAAAGGACAACATTTCGATATGTATCAGGGGATTGGTACTGATGCCGGGCATGCCGCCGGATTTTATAACCACTATGGCCGCGTCTGGGTGTTAAAATCAGCGCCAAATGGCAAACCGCTGTTCACTGCGTATGCCCAGCCAAATTAAGTTTTCGACACGTACTGAGGTTCAGAAGGTCATGACAGCAACATACTCCGACGCATACCAGCAACGCTTTGGCGGCACTGCACGTCTTTATGGTCAGCAGGCACTGGCGTTGTTTTCGCAGGCACATGTTTGCGTGATTGGTATCGGCGGAGTGGGTTCCTGGGCGGCTGAGGCGCTGGCCCGAACCGGCATCGGCGCGATCACGCTCATCGATATGGATGACGTGTGCGTCACCAATACCAACCGGCAGATCCACGCGCTGCGTGAAAACGTCGGGCAGGCGAAAACAGAGGTAATGGCTCAGCGTATTCTGGCGATTAATCCGGAATGCCAGGTAACCTGCATCGACGATTTCATTACGCCGGATAACGTCGCGGAGATGCTCGATAGAGGGTTTAGCTACGTGATTGACGCCATCGACAGCGTGCGCCCGAAAGCAGCATTACTTGCGTATTGTCGCCGCTTCAAAATTCCTGTCGTGACCACCGGCGGTGCGGGCGGGCAGATTGATCCGACCCAGATCGCGGTTGTCGATCTGGCAAAAACCATTCAGGATCCGCTTGCGGCGAAGCTGCGTGAGCGTCTGAAAAACGATTTCAATGTGGCGAAAAACAGTAAAGGTAAACTGGGGATCGACTGCGTATTTTCCAGCGAACCGCTGATGTACCCGCAGGCCGACGGTTCTGTCTGTGCGTCACGCGCCACTGCGGAAGGGCCAAAGCGTATGGACTGTGCGTCAGGGTTTGGTGCGGCGACGATGGTCACCGCCACCTTCGGTTTTGTCGCGGTTTCCCATGTGCTTAAAAAGATGATGGCGAAACAGATTCGTCAGGCTCAGGCTGCCTGACGGGCAAGACGTAATACGCCTTCTGCCAGCGCATTCAGTCCGCTGGCGCGGCTGGTGCTTAGCTGTTCCCGGAGACCTAAAATATCAAACAATGCCAGCGGATCCCGGTTCAGGATCTCGTCTGGCGTTTTGCCTTCTACCGCCGTCAGCAGCACGGCCAGCAAACCTTTGACGATCCTTCCTTCGCTGTCGCCGTAGAAATGCATTGTCCCTTTTTCTGATTTCTCAGCGCCCAGCCAGACCCGGTTTTCGCATCCCGACAGCTCGTTTTCCGGCAGTTTCAGTGACGCATCCAGCGGTGGCAGAGATTTTGCCAGCAGGATTAACTGACGATAGCGATCTTCCCACTGGCGGAATGTGGCAAATTTTTCCGTCAGCGAGGCTTCGGTGATCTCATGTCCAAAAGGGTGTGGCGTGTGCATCGTATTCCTCAAAAAACGTGTTTCTCAAATAAATTAATCGGCTAGCAGGCTGAGGGCATATTTTACCGCAGCGGTCAGGCGGGTGACGTCCTGCTCATTATTATAAGGCGCGAAAGATGCACGTAATGTTCCGCTGATGCCCAATGCAGCCATCAGCGGTTGCGCACAATGTTGTCCGGCGCGCAGTGCGATGCCTTGCTCCGCCAGCAATGTCACCAGATCGCTGTGATGCACTCCGGCGATATCGAAGGCCAGCAGCGATGCATTCTGAGTGCGGAAACTGCGAAAACCGTTAAGTTGCGAGAGCTGCTCTTCCGCCAACGATGCCAGATTTTGCGCATAGCGTTCAGCGGAGGGCAGATCCACCGTTTTCAGCCATTTCAGCGCGGCCGCCATACCTATCACACCGGCAATATTCGGTGTGCCGGCTTCAAAACGATGCGGCACCGCCTGCGGTGTAAAGTCAGACATCGACGCCCTCGTCAGCATTTTCCCGCCGCCGTGCCACGGATCCATGCTGTCGAGTAATTCGGATTTTCCGTACAGCACGCCGATACCCGTCGGGCCATACAGTTTGTGGCCGGAAAAAGCATAGAAATCGACGTCAAGCTGCCGGACATCAGGCGGCGAATGCACGACGCCTTGTGCGCCATCCACCAGAACCGGCGTGCCGTTGGCATGTGCCAGTTCAATCGCACGCGCAAGATCGGGCATTGCACCGGTGACGTTGGACATTTGCGTGACAGCCAGCAGTCGCGTGCGGGCGTTAAGCAGGGCCGGGAGCGCATTGATATCGGGAAGGCCGAGCTTATCCGCCGGCAGCGTGATGACATGCGCATGACACTGATTCGCCAGCATTAACCATGGGATCAGGTTTGCGTGGTGCTCTGCCTGACTGACAATAATTTCATCACCGGCCTGCAGCTTCGGGCGTAAATAGCTTTGTGCCACCAGATTAATGGATTCCGTGGTGCCGCGTGTCCAGATGATATCGGCAGGGCGGGGGGCATTAATCCATTCCGCCGCCAGAGCGCGTGCCTGCTCGTATTCCTGAGTCAGCGTTTGCGCCGCGTGGTGCTGACTGCGGTGAACCGTCGCGCCATCCTGTGAATAAAAATTCACGGTGGCGTCGATAACCGCCTGTGGTTTCAGGGCGGTGGCGGCGCTGTCGAGATAGCACTGTCCCTGCGAGAGCGCGGGGAAACATTGACGAAAATCAGCGGCGTTAAAGTCAGTCATGCAAGATCAAATCCTTCGGCTACGGGGTAAAGAGTACAAACTTTCCGTTTGTGCAAACCATCTATTCATTTTAGGAATGGTTACCTGGAAATATACCAGAGGTTTGTTATGCTGAATTACGAAGACTAGACGCATTACCCTGGGGGCTTCCCGGGAATTGAAAGCATTTTAATCTGCAAGGAGTCTACAATGAAAAAGATCGTCGCCGTAATTTCAGCCGCACTGCTGACCACTACACTTGCCGCCTGTTCGAGCAACTATGTGATGCACACCAACGATGGCCGTACTATCGTTGCTGAAGGCAAACCAAGCACCGACAGTGATACCGGTATGATCAGTTATACCGATGCGTATGGCAACAAGCAGCAGATCAATAAGTCTGAAGTGAAAGAGATGGCTGAAGGGAAATAATCCCCTGAGTGACACCACCTTCGGGTAACCTCACTGCGCCTCACGACAAAACCGGATACGTATGCGACGTAGCCGGTTTTGTCACATTTGTACGGTGCGGGATTGCTGAAATCCGGACAAAAAAAAGCACCGCAAAATGCGGTGCTAAAAAATCACTTTGGACAGACAGGGTAATGTACAGGAAGTGAAAAGTTTGTAGCATTCAAGCTACGAGTCCGGATTGCCGGACAATTGCAAACACAACATCACAACCACAAGCCAAAAGTATTTCAGCATCCTCATACCAATCTACTTTTCGTTCCGGCTCAGGAAGTGGCGCCACTATAGGTTTTTGCCTGTACATCCTCAACGGACAAATTATAATGTCTCGGATTAAAAAAACTAATATCCAGAGCCACGGACAGGCGTCCCGCTGACCGGCACACAAGAAGTATCCTATCTATGTCAAAACGTTTACCGCCTCTTAACTCACTGCGTGTGTTTGACGCCGCAGCGCGCCACCTTAGTTTTACTAAAGCGGCAGAGGAATTGTTCGTCACGCAGGCTGCTGTTAGCCACCAGATTAAGTCACTTGAAGACTTTTTGGGGCTAAAACTGTTTCGTCGCCGTAATCGCTCTTTGTTACTGACCGAAGAAGGGCAGAGCTATTATCTGGATATCAAAGAGATATTCTCCTCGTTAAATGAAGCGACGCGCAAACTTCAGGCGCGGAGTGCGAAAGGTGCGCTGACGGTCAGTTTGCCGCCGAGCTTTGCTATCCAATGGCTGGTGCCAAGATTGTCTGGCTTTAACTCAGCTTATCCGGGTATCGATGTGCGGATTCAGGCTGTAGACCGCGAGGAGGACAAATTGTCTGACGACGTGGACGTGGCGATTTTCCATGGGCGCGGCAACTGGCCGGGCCTGCGCGCCGAACGTTTATACGCGGAGTATTTAATCCCTGTTTGTTCTCCGTCTTTACTGATGGGCGATAATTTGCTGAAAGAACCTGCCGATCTCGGGCATCACACTTTGCTGCACGATGCGTCCCGCCGCGACTGGCTGGCTTACACCAAACAGCTGGGGCTGCAACAGGTGAATGTGCAGCAGGGGCCGATATTCAGCCACAGTGCGATGGTGGTGCAGGCCGCCGTTCACGGGCAGGGGGTGGCGCTGGTGAATAACGTGATGGCGCAAACTGAAATAGAAGCCGGTCGTCTGGTATGTCCTTTCAACGAGGTTTTAGTCAGTAAAAACGCTTTTTATCTGGTTTGTCATGACAGTCAGGCAGAACTGGGTAAAATAGCCGCCTTTCGCCAGTGGATCCTTGCGCGTGCAGCCAGCGAGCAGGAAAAACTGCGCTTTCGGTTTGATCAGGCCTGAGGTCTGAATACCAGAAACTGATGGACATGAACGTACTGATGAGACTGATTATTCAAAGTTTTCATCATTAAACAACGATAACAGGTAACGTATAATGACCAGTCGTTCAATGCTGATCTTCGCCGCGATCAGCGGTTTTATCTATGTGGCGTTTGGTGCCTTCGGTGCGCACGTACTGAGTCAGTCGCTGGGAGAAGCCGAACTGGCCTGGATCCACACCGGCCTGACCTACCAAAGTATTCACACGCTGGCGGTGATGATTTTAGGCGTTGCGATGCAGCGTCAGCGTAATGTGTGGTTCTACTGGAGCAGCGCGTTTCTGGCGCTGGGAACCGTATTATTCAGCGGCAGCCTTTATTGTCTGGCGCTGTCGCACCTCCGTTTATTTGCTTATGTGACTCCGATTGGCGGTACCTTGTTTCTGGTCGGTTGGATTTTGATGTTGATCGGCGCATTGCGCCTGAAGAAAAAGGCCGAACGCCATGAATAAAGTTGCTCTCTACTGCCGTCAGGGTTTTGAAAAAGAATGTGCAGCAGAAATTACGGACAAAGCCGCGAAGATGGAAATCTTCGGTTTTGCCCGTGTAAAAGATAACAGCGGTTATGTGCTGTTTGAATGTTATCAGCCTGACGACGCCGATCGTATTGCAAAAGAACTGCCGTTCCGCAGTCTGATCTTTGCCCGACAGCTGATCGTCGTGGGCGAGTTACTCAAAGACTTACCGCCTGAAGATCGTGTTTCGCCGATCGTCGGTATGGTACAAAACGTTATCACCAACGGCGGTGAACTGCGCGTGGAAGTGCCGGATACTAATGAAAGCAAAGAAC
This sequence comes from Rahnella inusitata, assembly GCF_003263515.1. GTDB lineage: Bacteria > Pseudomonadota > Gammaproteobacteria > Enterobacterales > Enterobacteriaceae > Rahnella > Rahnella inusitata. The sequence goes on from NZ_JYDE01000038.1 coordinate 6,460, forward strand.
TGACCAAGTTCTGTCGCAAATTGACGGTGCCACTGCGTACCGCCATGCGTGAACGCCGCATTTTGGGCAAACGTGAAAATCCGCTTCGCCCGGTCGTGCACGTGTTCTTTATTGCATCGGGTTGCTGCTACGTCGGCTACTCCTACAGCAATAATAATTCTCCGTATTATATGGGGATTCATCGCCTTAAATTCCCTTCTGAAGCGCCAAGCCGTTCTACGCTGAAGCTGGAAGAAGCATTCCACGTCTTCATTCCTGCTGATGAGTGGGAAGAGCGTCTGGCGAGCGGAATGTATGCGACGGATCTGGGTGCCTGCCCCGGCGGCTGGACTTATCAGCTGGTGCAACGCAGCATGATGGTCACCGCGATTGATAACGGACCGATGGCACCAAGCCTGATGGAAACCGGTCAGGTTGTTCACCTGCGTGAAGATGGCTTCCGCTACAAATCGACCAGTACCAAGAACTACTGGCTGGTGTGCGACATGGTAGAAAAACCGGCGAAAGTGGCTGCACTGATGTGTGACTGGCTGGTCAACGGCTGGTGTCGTGAAGCGATCTTCAACCTGAAATTACCGATGAAGAAGCGCTACGAAGAAGTGTCTAACATTCTTGCGCGCCTTGATGAGCGCCTGAAAGAAAACGGCGTTAACGCTGAGATCTTTGCCAAGCAGCTTTATCATGACCGTGAGGAAGTGACAGTGCATATTCGTCGTTTCTGGTCAGCCATCGGTGGCCGTCGCGATGAACGCGATCATTGATGTTCATTGAATGAAAATTGATGTGAAGTGAAATATGAAAAGGCGCTTTCTTCGGGAAGCGCCTTTTTCTTTGGCTTTTGGTCATGTGTTTGGATTACGGCAGACGCAGTTGCTGCAAATTTCCGTCGAGCACAATATCAGTTTGCAGTGTAGAAACCCGTTTACAGACATAAGCCAGTTCACGGTGCTCCTGCAATTTAGACTGCCACTTTTCCGGCACGCCGCTGAGATTGTCATACAGCGCATCCAGTGAACCGGCCTGCGTCAGCAAGGTCACGGCGGTTTTGGGGCCAATCCCCGGCACGCCCGGAATTTTGCTGCTGCTGATCCCGGCCAGTCCCCAGTAATCGGTGAGCTGATGCGGCAGAACGCCGAAGGTCTCACGCACAAATGGCATATCCAGCCAGCGCTTCTGGAAGTAATCGCGAATTTGCACGTTAGGAGCCAGCAGTTGGCAATAACCTTTGTCGGTCGAAACGATGGTCACCTGATGTCCGCCGGATGACACTTTGTCCGCCAGCGTGGCGGCTAAATCGTCGGCTTCGTTGCCGGCGGAATGCCAGCAGGTGATCCCGAGTGCTTCAAACCCGGCCTTCAGGCTGGGCATTTCGGCGAAAAGGTTATCCGGCATCGGCGAGCGTCCGGCTTTGTAATCAGGCAGACACTGATGACGCCAGCTGTCGGCGCGATCGTCTTCATCGAAAACTGCTACCGCATGGGTTGGCTGAGTATGTTGAATCAGTTGTCCAATCGCATTCTGACAGGTTATCAGACAAGGCGAACCTTGCACCGCGTGAATACGGCGGATCAGGTTCAGGGCATCAATAATCAGCAGATGTATCGCCATCGACAAACTCCATAATCCACTCTCCATAATAAACAGGGCGACATCTCGTCGCCCTGAAATCTGCTTTAAACGCGTACCCTTAACATCAGGCACAAATTTCATAGCAAGGAATATACGCACTGCCCGGCAATTTCATGCGGTGCTGTGCGACGAAGCCTTGCAACAGACTGTCCATTTTCTTCATTAACGCCGGATCGCCGTGCAGTTTAAAGCGCCCGTGTTGTTCGATAGCGTGAATACCAAACTCTTTAACGTTTCCGGCCACAATACCGGAGAAAGCGCGGCGCAGTGCGGCGGCCAGTTCCTGTGGCGGCTGGTTCGGATAAAGGTTCAGGTTCGCCATGTTTTCATGGTTTGGCTCGAACGGATGCTGTAAGTCAGGCGCAATGCGAATTGACCAATTGAAACTGTAAGCATCGCCGCTGTTACGGCGATTTTCTTTCACCAGTGGCATTGCACGTTTCATCTGACGGGCGACTTCTGTCGGATCGTCCACGATGATGGTGTAGAACTTAGCGGCATCCTCGCCCAGCGTTGATTTAATGAACGCATCGAGCACGTGGAAGTAATCTGCGCTCTCTTTCGGGCCGGTCAGGATCAGCGGTAATACCTGATCGCTGTTTTGCGGATCCATCAGAATACCCAGCAGATACAGCAATTCCTCCGCCGTTCCGACGCCGCCGGGGAAGATGATAATTCCGTGAGCGATACGAACAAAGGCTTCAAGGCGCTTTTCGATATCCGGCATGATGATCAGTTCATTGACCAGCGGATTTGGCGGTTCCGCAGCAATAATGGAAGGTTCAGTCATGCCGATGAAACGACCTGCTTTGTAACGTTGCTGCGCATGACCGACGGCAGCACCTTTCATCGGTGCTTCCATTGCGCCAGGGCCGCAGCCGGTGCAGATGTTCAGTTCACGCAGGCCGAGCTGGCTGCCGACGTTGCGGGCATACTGATATTCCACCTCATTGATGGAGTGCCCGCCCCAGCAAACAACCATATTCGGATCTTCATCCAGATGGAGTGCGCGGGCGTTGCGTAAAATGGAGAACACCATATTGGTGAGGTGCGCCGCATTGTCACTGTTGAAGTTTTCAAAGCGGGGATTACTGGCGATTTGCGCATTAACGAACAGGATATCTCGCAACACGGCGAACAGGTTTGCTTGCAATGAACGGATGATCCGTCCATCGACAAAGGCATCTTCCGGCGGATTGACCAGTTCGAGTTTCACGCCACGCTCGCGGCGCAGCACGTTAATATCAAAGCTTTCGTAACGTTCGAGGAGTTCTTTACTGCTGTCGGTCTGACTGCCGCTGTTGAGGACGGCCAGTGAGCAATTTCGGAAAAGACGGTACAAGTCGCTGCTCGCGGTGCGCTTGAGCATGTCGACTTCCAACTGCGACAACAAATCCATGGAGCCCAACGGGCTGATATGTGTAATCAAAGTTGCTCCTTGACACCAATCGGTGCTGTGATTATTTCTGCTGCCGGGCGCCGTGCATGATTTTTCGGATCATGTTTTTTGCGTCGCAAAGCGTTGGGCAAACAAAAACAATTATCTGTTAACAGAAAGGATGATCGGTGCAGGTTTGCCCGTCATCTCCTTCTGATTTAACAGTAACCTTGTCGTCAGGCTTTTACCAATGCTCACAGAGCGTTAGCGCAAAACTTGAGCAATGCCTCGCATTATTGCCTGACGAGTCTCGCGGTTGCAGGTTCAAACGGGAAGTTAGACCGCCACGGATTGATGTCCAGACCGCCGCGACGGGTATAGCGGGCGTACACGGCGAGTTTCTCCGGCTGACAAAAACGCAGAATATCGTTGAAAATTCGCTCAACGCACTGTTCGTGGAATTCGTTGTGATGGCGGAATGACACCACATAACGCAACAGGGCTTCGCGATCGATTTTCGGACCACGATACTGGATCTGCACCGACCCCCAGTCTGGCTGGTGAGTGATCAGGCAGTTGGATTTGAGCAGATGGCTGACCAGTGATTCTTCAACGATTTCATCGCCAGCGGCCTCTGCCAGATAGCCGGTGCTGAATTCGTAGCTGTCGATTTCGATATCCTGATCGTCAATACACTCTCCCGAGAAATGTCCGACCGGTGAGCCTTCAATGTCAGACAGGCGGCTGATGGTGACCGTCACATTGCCCTGTGCACAAGCGCTCAAATCCCGCGTTAAGGTTTCCTGGACGGCCTGCCAGTCAGGAAATACTGTCTGGTTGAAGCTGTTGAGGTAAAGTTTAAAGCTTTTGGATTCAATCAGATTTTGGCTGTCAGCATTCAGACTGATTTCGCCGACGGCGACCTGCGGCAACCCTTTGGCATTGAGCCATGAGAGTTCGTAAAGCGTCCAGATGTCTGCGCCATGAAAGGGCAGGGTATCCGGGAACAGGCCCAGCGGTTCACGGTTCATACTGCGGGGAACGGCTTGTAACAAAGAAGCATCGTAGTGATCGACGTAAGCCGTGCTTTTGCCCAGCGTGAGTTGCGCCAGTGCGGGGTTATCCTGATAAGAGGACATGCTGTCACCTTGCTAAGAGATCGGTACAATAGAGAATAATGACTAGTTTAACCCAGCCTTACCTGAAGATGAGAGAATTATGGAGTCTGAAGTTTCTGTAGCATTGCGTGAATTTACTCAGCGTTATGTCGATCTATGGCAGCAGGAAACTGGCATGCCACCGTCGAGTGAGGCCTTGTTTGGCGTGGAATCCCCTTGTGTTGTGAAAACCGACGAAGACAAAGTGTTCTGGCTGACGCAAATCTTCAGCCCTGAAAGTACGCTGGAAAATGTCGAGCGCGCGATGGAACTGCAGTTGCGCCCGGAAGCTCATCAGTTTTACACCACGCAATTTGCCGGCGACATGACCGCCGAATGGCAGGGCAATGCATTGACGCTGCTGCAGGTCTGGAGCCTGGAAGATTTCACCCGCTTGCAGGAAAACCTGATTGGTCATCTGGTGACACAAAAACGTCTGAAGCTGACGCCGACGGTCTTTCTGGCGACGACCGATTCAGAGTTGGATTTGGTTTCCTTGTGTAATGTGACCGGCAATGTTTTTCTGGAACAGTTCGGCAGCAAAAAAAGAACGATACTCTCGCCATCGTTGTCAGAATTCCTTACAATGCTGACCGCTGTTCACCCCGCCTGATCGTCGTTTCTGAAAGCATACCTCCAGCGCACAAATGGCTCACACGCGTGTGAGAGATCTCTCACAAAGGTTGTAAGAGATCTCGCCAATTTGGCTTAGTTTTTTTCGACTTAAAACAGTCAAACCATTTTAATTCAATATGTTAACTCTTATTTCCCCTCCCGTCAGGCTTACACCCGTCTATTGTGGCTTACAGCCTGTCTTGCCTGAGAGGCCGAAATCAACGATTCTAGTCGTGCAGAAAGGAAGCATGAAACAGAACATCAGGATGATGGCTGTTTCATAAAGCAGGGGACGACTCAGGGTGAGTCAGGACGGCATCGGATTATGCCAGGATGTTTCAGGACGAAACCAGGGACACCTCCAGGACGGAGAAGAGAGCTCACAAAGGAAGCTGAGCGGGTCACAGATGACCAGGATGCGAGTCGGGATGACTTAGGATAAACCGTCAGGATGAAAGTAGGACGATGCAAGGGATAGCAGGTTAGGATAACCGCAGGAAAAGTTTTCAGGGATTGAGCAGGGAGCACTTAGGTAGCTGGATTGCTATAAAACGAACCGGGGGCACTGTGAAAACAGTGCCCCCAATTTTTTGTCTGAATCTCAGGTATGATGCAACACAAGAGCGCTCCGGCGCTTACCGAAGCGCATCTGGTCAGCCGATAGCCCCCAGCACGTCATCCTGACCCTGCTTTTTTGGCAACAGGAATAACGTCGCGAAGATATCGAGCAGGTAAATGGCGGCCAGCAGTGTAATGGCGGCAGTAAAGGAAACCTGAGCGACCAGCATCCCGATGACCAGTGGTCCAAAACCTCCCACGCCACGCCCCATGTTGAACAACAGATTTTGTGCCGTCGCTCTGACGCGTACCGGATAGAGATCGGAAATCAGCCCACCGTAACCACCAATCATGCCGTTAACAAACATACCCATCACCGCGCCTGCAAAAAGCATCAGCGTGGGATCTGAAAGCTGCGCGTAACACACCACCATCACTACCGCACCAACTTGATATATCAGGAATATTTTCCAGCGTGGGAAACGGTCAGACAAGACGCCAAACAACCATATGCCGAAGGTCATGCCGATGACAGTCACCGCCGTCCATAAGCCCGATTTAGTCAGTGAGAAGCCAAAGTTCTTCGACAGGTAGCTCGGCATCCAAATCATCAGGCCGTAATAACCAAAATTCTGCACAGAGCATAAAATGAAAATACCGAGGCTGGCTTTGGTTGTCGCTTTATCGCGAAAGAGTAATTTTATGCGGCTAAAAAGTGAACCACCGTTGTCGGTGGAAGCGCTTTTCACGAACGCTTCCGGTTCGCCCATGGTCCTGCGGATCAGGAAGGACGCCAGCGCCGGTAACAGGCCGACCAGGAACATACCGCGCCAGCCGATAACATCGAGCAATAATGGCGTGAGGAAGGCGGCGAGTAACACCCCCAGTTGCCAGCCCATGCCGACATAGGCAGACGCGCGGTTACGCTTTTCAGCCGGCCAGGCTTCAGCGATCAATGCCATACCAATACCGAATTCGCCGCCGAGTCCGATACCTGCCAGGGTACGATAAATCAATAAATCCCAATAGCCCTGAGCGAAGGCGCATAAACCGGTAAACACTGAGAACATCAGTATAGTGAACGTGAGTACGCGTATACGGCCAAAACGATCGCTGATCGGGCCGAAAATCACGCCGCCGAGCACTGCGCCAATCAGGGTCCAGGTTACCAGTGAACCACTTTGCGAGGAACTGAGACCGAATTCGCTGGAAATGGCCGGGAGCATGAAGCCGAGAATGAGTAAATCGAAGCCATCCATGGCATAGCCGGTCACGGAGGCCAGCATCGCTTTGGCGGGTGTTGCGTGTGCTTTTTGAGTGTGTTGAGCGGACATAGGTACACATCTGTAAAGAAAAAAGTGGCGGTAGTTTGCCCGTATCGGGCACTTTTCGCCACTATGAAAAACGTATGGATGAAGGGATAAAGTGATCAACCGTACCGGATGCAGAAAGTTGGGACAACACGTCTTCAATGATATGCTTTGCGCCCCCCGGCGGACGCTGCCCGGGGCCTTGAACGAAGAGAGCGACTCATGAATACAGAAAAACAGGTTCGTCAGATTTTAGAAGATATTGAACAGGCGATGCGTAACGCTAAACTCTGGCATGCCACGCCACCTGATACGGACGCTTTTGAAAGTCAGGAGCCGTTTTCAGTCGATACCATGTCTGCGGAACAATGGCTGCAATGGGTGCTGGTTCCCCGTATGTATGCCCTGCTGGAAGCCGGTGCGGCGTTGCCGACCCGTTTTGCCATCACACCTTATTTTGAAGTGGCGATGCCTGAAGCAACAATGTTGTTGAGTCAGCTGCAACGTCTCGATGATTTACTGAATATAGAAGACTGACATGCTGGAAATTTTGTATCAGGACGAACATCTGGTCGCAGTGAATAAGCCTGCGGGCATGCTGGTTCATCGCAGTTGGCTGGATCAACATGAAACAGTGTTTGTGATGCAAACATTGCGGGATCAGATTGGTCAGCACGTGTTTACCGTTCACCGCCTGGATAAGCCGACATCGGGTGTGTTACTGATGGCGTTGTCGAGCGACGTGGCGCGGTTGTTGTCCCAGCAGCTCGAAAATCACCAGATGAATAAGGTGTATCACGCGGTAGTTCGCGGTTATGTCAGCGAAGACGGTACGGTCGATTACGCCCTGACGGAAGAGCTGGATAAAATCGCCGATAAGTTTGCTAATCCCGATAAAGCGCCGCAGTCTGCAGTCAGCCATTATCGCGTGGTGGCGCAGGTGGAAATGCCGGTCGCCATTGGCCGCTACGACACGGCCCGTTACAGCCTGGTTGAACTGAAGCCGGAAACCGGACGTAAGCATCAGCTGCGTCGCCATATGTCGCATCTGCGTCATCCCATTATCGGTGACAGTGCCCACGGTGATCTCAAGCAAAACCGCGGAATGACCGAGCATTTTGGCTGTTCCGGCCTGATGCTGCACGCCAGTCATATGCAGTTACCACATCCGGTCACCGGTGAATTACTGTCTTTGCAGGCGCGCTGGGATAATCGCTGGCAAAGCGTGGTCGAACAGTTTGGCTGGCAGGGAAAAATCCCTGAGCTTGAAAGGGTTGATGTTGCTCCCGCTTGCGGTCAGGATAGTGAACAAATTTAAAGCCTTCGGATGTATTTGCCGAAGAGAAAGTCGAACGACACAGGAGTGAAGCCATGGCAGAGGTCGGAATTTTTGTCGGTACAGTATACGGCAATGCGTTACTGGTAGCGGAAGAAGCGGAAACCGTGCTGAAAAGCCAGGGTCACGAGGTAAAGCTGTTCGAAGAAGGGACGCTGGAAGCCTGGCAGTACTACCGTCATCATTTCGTTCTGGTGGTGACCTCCACGACCGGGCAGGGTGATTTGCCAGACAGCATTGCGCCGCTGTTCGCGGCGGTGCGCGATACTGTTGGCTATCAGCCGGAACTGCGTTACGGCGTGATTGCGCTGGGTGACAGCAGTTACGATCATTTCTGCGGCGGCGGTCATAAGCTGGATGATTTATTGCAGGAGCAGGGCGCAGCGCGTATCGGCGATTTGCTGGAAATAGATGCCATGGAAAATCCGGAGCCGGAAACGGTGGCCATTCCGTGGGTCGAGAAGTGGGCGTTATTGCTGAAATAAAGTACTGCGATGCAAATATTAAAAAAGGTCAGGGGAGTTAACCTGACCTTTTTGCATTTCTGCATGGCATCAATGAGGCCATGTATTATTGAAATTAACGACCGCTGGTGAGTTTTTCCAGATCAGATTCGATCTCGGTAATTTTATTAGCCACCACGGATTCCAGATGACGTAAATCGTCGAGAATTTTACGTTTAAGATCGACTTCAACCTGATCGCGCTGGCAGATTTGATCTAACTCATCAATCACATAACGCAGGTTGGCGCTGATTTCGTGAATTTCTTTGTAACCTTGTCCCGCATTATCAGCAACGATGGTTTTACGCTGGCGCGGATATTTAAATTTCACGCTTTTGGCAAAAAATTCGCCTTTATCTCTGCGGAAATAAATCTTCAGGATGTCGTTATTCGCCTCCTGACGCAGGCTGTAACGATCAATATCGTCGGGATTATTAATGCCCAGGCTTTTCAGATTGTCATACATAGCGCTACCTTCGTTTAGGAGAATATTTGATCATCATGATGAACCGAACGGCGGTTCGAATCGTTGATTAATGACACAATTTGCCATCAACAAGATAAAAAAATAGCGGGTATTGTTGTAAATACAAAAATTGACCCGCTATTTCTCAGTACTGCTCAGTTTAGTCGATGTTACGCAACAGCTCATTCAGGCCGGTTTTGCCTAATGTTTTCGCATCCACTTTCTTCACGATCACGGCGCAGTACAGGCTGTAGCTGCCATCTTTAGACGGCAGGTTACCGGAAACCACGACGGAGCCCGCAGGAACGCGGCCGTAATGTACTTCACCGGTTTCGCGGTCATAAATCTTGGTGCTCTGGCCGATGTAAACGCCCATGGAAATCACGGAGCCTTCTTCTACGATCACGCCTTCAACGATTTCTGAGCGCGCACCGATGAAGCAGTTATCTTCGATGATGGTCGGGTTAGCCTGCAACGGCTCCAGTACGCCACCGATGCCAACGCCGCCGGACAGGTGAACGTTTTTACCGATCTGCGCGCAGGAACCGACGGTCGCCCAGGTATCAACCATGGTGCCTTCATCCACGTAAGCGCCGATGTTAACGTAAGAGGGCATCAGCACAGTATTGCGGGCGATGAATGCGCCTTTACGAACGGCAGCCGGTGGCACTACACGGAAACCTTCACGCTGAAAACGGGCTTCATCGTAGTCAGCGAATTTCATCGGCACTTTATCGAAGTAGCGGCTTTCACCGCCTTCCATGACCTGGTTGTCGTTAATCCTGAAAGAGAGCAGTACCGCTTTCTTCAGCCACTGATGCGTTACCCATTCGCCATTAATCTTTTCAGCCACGCGCAGTTCGCCGCTGTCGATTTTGTTGATGACCTGAATGATCGCGTCGCGCGTTACGCTGTCTACGTTTGCCGGGGTAATGTCTGCACGGCGCTCGAAGGCTTGTTCAATAACGGTTTGTAGTTGCTGCATCCTGTTCTCTTTCCTGAAGTGATGTTAAATAGACAACCGTACTTGTATCACATTTTATCGCCGGGGTTGAGTGCCTCGGTTAATCGGCGCGTGATTTCCTTACGCGTCGGCTTGTCGAGTGCGCGACGTTCGGAGTTCGCCAGAATGAATAAATCTTCAACCCGTTCTCCGATGGTCGAAATGCGTGCCCCATGCAGCGATAATCCCAAATCAGAGAAGACTTCCCCGACGCGGGCCAGCAGGCCGGGTTGATCCAGCGCGACCAGCTCCATGTAGGTGCGGCGATCGGTATGCGTCGGCAGGAAACTGACCTCGGTCTGTACGCTGAAATGGCGCAGTTTTGGCGAAGGGCGGCGCGCGCGTGGTGGTTGATACGCTTGCGTCATCGACTGTTCCAGTGCGTAACGGATGGCTTCGTGACGATCCTGCGCCAGCGGGCTGCCGTCCGGTTCGAGCACAATAAAGGTGTCCATCGCCATACCATCGCGGTTAGTGAAAATCTGTGCGTCGTGGATGCTCAGATTGCGCCGGTCCAGCTCGCCTGCGACCGTGGCAAACAGGTAAGGGCGGTCAGGGCTCCAGATGAAGATCTCCGTACCGCCGCGCGTGGCCTGGCGACTCACCAGCACCAGGGGTTTGGTGGAGTCATGTTCCAGCAGATGTCGCGCATGCCACGCCAGCTGATTGGGCGAGTGGCGCAGGAAGTAATCCGCACGGCAGCGGCTCCAGATACGGTGCAGCGCTTCTTCGTCAATATTATCCATACGCAGCAACGCCAGTGCCTGCAGGCGGTGATGGCGCACGCGTTCGCGCAGATCCGGCGTATTTTGCATACCGCGACGCAGCTGTTTTTCAGTTGCGAAATACAGTTCGCGTATCAGGCTTTGCTTCCAGCTGTTCCAGAGGGTTTCATTGGTGGCGCAGATATCGGCCACGGTCAGACTGACCAGATAACGCAGGCGAACTTCGGTTTGCATTTCTGCGGCAAACTGTTGGATCTCGTTAGGATCCTGAATGTCGCGGCGCTGTGCCGTCACTGACATCAGTAAATGAACGCGCACCAGCCATGACACCAGCTGCGTTTCCCGCGAGTTCAATCCGTGCAGTTCGGCGAACTCGAGCACGTCCTGCGCACCGAGAATGGAGTGATCGCCGCCACGGCCTTTGGCGATATCGTGGAACAGCGCGGCCATCAGCAAGAGTTCAGGCTGTGGCAGGCGCGGGTAGAGCTCTACGCATAACGGATGTTTCGGGCGCGTTTCTTCATGAGCGAAGCTTTCGAGTTTTTGCAGCACACGGATGGTGTGCTCATCCACGGTATAAGCGTGGAATAAATCGAACTGCATCTGACCAACGATTTGCCCCCACTGCGGCATATATGCCCACAACACGCTATGACGATGCATCGGCACCAGCGCGCGCGACACGGCGCCCGGATGGCGCAGAATCGACATAAACATCTCACGCGCCTGCGGGATCATACACAGCGGCTCTTTCAGATGACGTCGCGCGTGACGCAGCAGGCGCACGGTGGTGGAGTAAATACCTTTGATTTCGCGGTGACGCACCATCAGGTGGAACATGCCGATAATGGTTTCCGGCTGGCGTTCGAACAGGGATTCGTCACGCAGGTCGATCAGATCGCCGCGCAGCTGGAAATGCTCATCCAGAGGACGTGGCTTTTCATTCGGGCCAATCGCCAGAATCGCTTCATCAAACAGCTGTAACAACATCTGATTCAGCTCGCCGACCCGGCGGGTCATGCGATAGAAATCTTTCATCATGCGTTCGACCGGCTGATTGCCTTCGCCCTGATATTGCAGAAGCTGGGCGACGTTGAGCTGCCTGTCGAACAGCAGGCGGTTATCATACCGCGGTAATACTAAGTGCAGGGCAAAGCGAATGCGCCACAGGAAGCTCTGGCATTCCAGCAACTCATTGCGCTCGGCTTTGGTCAGAAAACCAAATGCAACCATTTCATCGAGCGACGTTGCACCGAAGTGACGGCGCGCGACCCACAGAATGGTGTGAATATCGCGCAGGCCGCCGGGGCTGCTTTTGATATCCGGTTCCAGATTGTAGCTGGTGCCGTGATAGCGCAGATGGCGTTCGTTTTGCTCTTCAATTTTGGCGCGGAAGAAGTTGGGCGAAGGCCAGAATCCGTCGCTGAAAATGTGTTTCTGCATGCTGAGGAACAGCGCAACATCGCCGCAAATCAGACGCGATTCAATAAGATTGGTGGCGACGGTGAGATCCGCCAGCCCTTCCAGCAGGCATTCTTCCAGCGTGCGAACGCTGTGCCCGACTTCCAGCTTCACGTCCCAGAGCAGGGTGATCAGTTCACCGATGCGTTGCGCCTGTTCATCGTTGAGGCGTTTCTGGCTCAGTACCAGCACATCGATGTCGGAAAGCGGGTGTAATTCACCGCGTCCGTAGCCCCCTACGGCAACCATCGCGGTTTCGGGAATGTTGTCGAAACCGTAGAACGTCCACAGACGTTGCAGGAGCTGGTCGATGAAATGCGCACGTGCATCAACCAATTCTTCTGCACGCAGCCCGGCATTGAACGCATCCGCCAGCCAGCCCTGAAACTGTTCCATATGTTGCTTGAGGCTCTGACGGTTTAAATCATCATCCGGATAGACGGCAGGGGAGACAGGCTGTGGCGGGCATGCGAACGGCAATTCCTGAGAGAGTTCAGATTGCAGGCGCTTTTCAGCAGAGAAGTTTTCAGTCATAGATGCGCAGCCCATTCCTACACGTTAAAGATAAAAAAACCGGCTTTCGCCGGTTTGATTGACAGATTTATCCGCACTTCGCAGAGCGGCAACTGTTAGTCGTGCGTCAGAATAGCCGGGATGGTGTCATCCTTACGCAGCGTCATAATTTCACAACCGTTATCAGTCACCACAATAGTATGCTCGTACTGAGCCGACAAGCTGCGATCTTTAGTTTTTACTGTCCAGCCATCTTTCATGGTGCGGATGCGGAAATCACCCGCGTTGACCATAGGTTCAACGGTGAAAGCCATACCTGCCTGTAAAACTACGCCGCCGTCGTCTGCATCGTAATGCAGAACCTGAGGCTCTTCGTGGAAACCTTCCCCAATGCCGTGACCGCAGTATTCGCGCACAACGGAAAATTTCTCAGCTTCCACGAACTTCTGGATCTCTTTCCCCAGGGTACGCAGACGAATACCCGGTTTGATAAGGCGCAGTGCCAGATACAGGCTTTCCTGCGTCACGCGGCACAGACGTTCACCCAGGATCGTCGGTTTACCTGCGATGAACATCTTGGAGGTATCGCCGTGAAAACCGTCTTTAATGACCGTCACGTCGATGTTGACGATATCGCCGTCTTTAAGAATTTTGTCGTCACTTGGAATACCGTGACACACCACTTCGTTAATGGAGATGCAGACGGATTTCGGGAAGCCGTGATAGTCCAGGCAGGCAGAAATGGCTTTTTGGTTATTCACGATGTGATCGGAACAAATGCGATCCAATTCACCGGTGCTGACGCCAGGTTTGACGTGAGGCTCAATGATTTCCAGCACTTCCGCAGCCAGACGGCCAGCGACGCGCATTTTTTCGATATCTTCAGGGGTTTTGATTGAAATGGCCATGAGTCTTCCTGCAGGTTTGTACATCCGGTGTGCTGTATTTCTACACCGTTGTCGTCAATAATTAGCTGTGGCTTATGGTATCAGCCCTGATATTAGCTGCCAAACTATCATTTCCAGGGGGGCAATTCGGCGAACAAAAGTTGCTGCCCGGCCGTTATTTGTGGTATAAAACGCGCCGGCAATCCGCTCTGGGTCCCAGACTCCGGGGGATTAAAGCCGAATTCACTCATATGTGTACTTATTAACGTAAGTAATAACACACACGTATCGACACATACGCCGGGGTGCCTTGGGAATTTATTCTGCAGGGTCGGTTGTATGGGATACGTGGAGGCATAACCCCAACTACTTAATAGAGGTTTTATCATGGCAACTGTTTCCATGCGCGACATGCTCAAGGCCGGTGTTCACTTCGGTCACCAAACCCGTTACTGGAACCCGAAAATGAAGCCATTCATCTTCGGCGCTCGTAACAAGGTTCACATCATCAACCTTGAGAAAACTGTTCCAATGTTCAACGAAGCTCTGGCTGAGTTGCAGAAGATCTCTGCCCGTAAAGGCAAGATCCTGTTCGTTGGTACTAAACGCGCAGCAAGCGAAGCGGTAAAAGACGCTGCACACAACTGCGACCAGTTCTTCGTGAACCATCGCTGGTTGGGCGGCATGCTGACTAACTGGAAAACCGTTCGTCAGTCCATCAAACGTTTGAAAGACCTGGAAATTCAGTCTCAGGACGGCACTTTCGAGAAGCTGACCAAGAAAGAGGCGCTGATGCGTACTCGCGAACTGGCTAAGCTGGAAAACAGCCTGGGTGGTATCAAGGATATGGGTGGTCTTCCTGACGCACTGTTCGTTGTCGACGCTGATCACGAACACATCGCAATCAAAGAAGCTAACAACCTGGGTATCCCGGTATTCTCCATTGTTGATACCAACTCCGATCCGGATGGCGTTGACTTTGTTATCCCTGGTAACGATGACGCAATCCGTGCAGTAAATCTGTACCTGAGCGCTGTTGCTGCCACTGTCCGTGAAGGCCGTTCGCAAGATCTGGCTGTTCAGGCAGAAGAAAGCTTCGTAGAAGCTGAATAATAAGGCAAGCTCAGCAGAGCCCTTATTAACCAGGTATTGAAATATGTTGGTTAGGGGGCCTTTATTGGCCCCCTTTGCTTATCTTAAATGCGAGAAATATCTCACCGCAAAAACCCTTTTTGCACTGAGATAATCGAGGAAAATACAATGGCTGATATTACCGCTGCCCTGGTAAAAGAACTGCGCGAACGTACTGGCGCTGGCATGATGGATTGTAAGAAAGCTCTGGTTGAAGCTAACGGCGACATCGAGCTGTCCATTGAAAACATGCGTAAATCTGGCGCGATCAAAGCGGCGAAAAAAGCAGGCAACGTAGCTGCTGACGGCGTGATCAAAACCAAGATTGAAGGCAACTACGGCGTGATTCTGGAAGTTAACTGCCAGACTGACTTCGTTGCTAAAGATGCCGGTTTCCAGGCATTTGCTGACAAAGTGCTGGATGCTGCTGTTGCAGGCAAAATCACTGACGTTGAAGTTCTGAAAACACAGTTCGAAGAAGAGCGTGTGCAACTGGTTGCTAAAATCGGTGAGAACATCAACATCCGTCGCGTTTCTTCCCTGGAAGGCGAAGTGTTGGGTAGCTACCTGCACGGTGCACGCATCGGTGTTCTGATCGCTGCTAAAGGCGCTGACGAAGAACTGGTTAAGCAGATTGCTATGCACGTTGCTGCAAGCAAGCCTGAGTTCGTTAAACCAGAAGATGTGTCTGCTGAAGTGGTAGAAAAAGAGTACCAGGTTCAGCTGGACATCGCGATGCAATCTGGCAAGCCGAAAGAAATCGCAGAGAAAATGGTTGAAGGCCGCATGAAGAAATTCACCGGCGAAGTTTCTCTGACTGGCCAGCCTTTCGTTATCGACCCAAGCAAAACTGTTGGTCAGATTCTGAAAGAGCATAACGCCGACGTTATCAACTTCATCCGCTTCGAAGTGGGTGAAGGCATCGTTAAAGTTGAGACTGACTTTGCTGCAGAAGTTGCAGCGATGTCCAAACAGTCTTAATCAGTAACTGATGCACCATAAAATGGAACCGCTGCACGTTGGCGGTTCCGTTTTATCCAGCCCCAAATTCCAATGACATTGTGCGATGTGCTGTAGTAACACCCGGCAACAACGCTATGATGTAAAGATTGAATTCTCATTAAGACACATTGCTTCTAGGACAGACACCATGGCTACCAATGCGAAACCCGTTTATCAGCGTATCCTGCTCAAACTCAGTGGCGAAGCCCTGCAGGGCAGTGAAGGTTTTGGTATCGACGCGAGTGTATTAGATCGTATGGCTCAGGAAGTCAAAGAGCTGGTCGAACTCGGCATTCAGGTAGGCGTTGTGATCGGCGGCGGTAACTTATTCCGTGGCGCGGGTCTGGCGCAGGCGGGCATGAATCGTGTTGTAGGCGACCATATGGGTATGCTGGCGACTGTCATGAACGGCCTGGCAATGCGTGACGCATTACACCGTGCCTATGTTAACGCGCGTCTGATGTCTGCAATTCCTTTGAACGGTGTTTGTGATAATTACAGCTGGGCTGAAGCCATTAGCCTGCTGCGTCATAACCGCGTGGTCATTTTTTCCGCCGGTACCGGTAATCCTTTCTTTACTACAGATTCTGCAGCCTGTCTGCGTGGTATCGAAATTGAAGCCGATGTGGTATTAAAAGCCACCAAAGTCGACGGCGTCTATTCCGCTGACCCGGTTAAAAATCCGGAAGCAACGCTGTACGAAACATTGACCTATCAGGAAGTGCTGGAGCAGGAATTGAAAGTGATGGATCTGGCGGCATTTACATTAGCCCGCGATCACAATCTTCCGATTCGTGTTTTCAACATGAACAAACCCGGTGCACTGCGCCGCGTGGTGATGGGTGAAAACGAAGGGACGCTGATTTCTAACGCTGAGTGATCCTTCGCTATAAACATTGCGTTCAGCCAGCCAGTGCTGGCATAAGTATTCACGGACTATACTGATGGTATGGTCTGCCAGGTAACCAGCTCTCAAGGGTTCACAACGTGATTAACGAAATCAAAAAAGACGCTGAAATTCGTATGGAAAAATGCGTAGAAGCATTTAAAACTCATATCAGCAAAATCCGTACAGGCCGCGCTTCTCCCGGCATTCTCGACGGCATCATGGTGGAATACTATGGTTCTGCGACGCCACTGCGTCAGCTGGCTCAGGTGACGGTGGAAGACTCCCGTACTCTGGCTATTTCTGTATTTGACCGCTCAATCAGCGCTGCCGTTGAAAAAGCGATCATGACCTCCGATTTGGGTCTGAACCCATCTTCAGCGGGCGCGACTATCCGCGTACCATTGCCTGCATTGACTGAAGAGCGTCGTAAAGACCTGATCAAAGTCGTGCGTGGCGAAGCAGAGCAGGGCCGTGTTTCTGTGCGTAACGTCCGTCGTGACGCTAACGACAAAACCAAAGCACTGCTGAAAGATAAAGAAATCAGTGAAGATGAAGATCGTCGTTCTCAGGACGATATTCAGAAGCTGACAGATATCTTCATCAAGAAAATCGATGTAGCTTTGACTGAGAAAGAAGCTGAGCTGATGGAGTTCTAATCAGACTCGTTTGTTCTCAAATAAAGCGTCGCAAATGCGGCGCTTTATTTTTTTACGGGTCTCAAATCTTTTCTCTGCTGCCACAATCTCATGGACAAGCCGGATAAGAGGTTTCAGACTGTGCACTATTCTGAATTGATGGCGTTATCCCGGGCATTTTCATGAAACAAATGACTATTCTTGGTTCGACAGGGTCTGTCGGCACCAGTACGCTTTCCGTTGTCCGGTCCAATCCCGACGCTTTCGCAGTCAAAGCCCTGATTGCAGGACACAATGTTGACGTGATGGCGCAGCAATGTATCGAGTTTCGTCCGGCCTATGCGTCCATGGCCGATGAGACTTCAGCCCGGGCTCTGCGAACTATTCTGGCCGAGCAGGGTGTGAAAACTGAGGTGCTCTCCGGCGAAAACGCCGCAATCGAACTGGCTGCACTGGATGATGTCGATCAAGTGATGTCAGCCATTGTGGGCGCTGCCGGCCTTTTACCGACGCTCGCTGCCGTGCGTGCAGGTAAACAGATCCTTCTGGCGAATAAAGAGTCTCTGGTCACCTGTGGTCGTATCTTCATGGATGCGGTCCGTGAAAACCAGTCTCAACTCCTTCCTATCGACAGTGAACATAATGCGATTTTCCAGAGTTTGCCTGAGTCCGTTCAGCAGCAACTGGGCTATGCTTCACTTGAAGAAAACGGGATTTCTCGCATTGTTTTAACCGGCTCCGGCGGACCTTTTCGCGAGTTACCGTTAAACCACTTTAACGATGTCACACCGGATCAGGCGTGCGCGCATCCTAACTGGTCAATGGGGCGTAAAATTTCTGTCGATTCCGCCACGATGATGAACAAAGGCCTGGAGTACATCGAAGCCCGCTGGTTGTTTAATGCGTCTGCGGCCGAAATGGAAGTGATCATCCATCCCCAGTCGGTTATCCACTCGATGGTACGTTATCGTGACGGCAGCGTACTGGCGCAGTTGGGGTCGCCGGACATGCGTACGCCTATTGCACATGCGATGGCGTATCCACGCCGTGTCGCTGCTGGCGTCGAAGCATTAGACTTCTGTAAAATGGGCGCACTCTCTTTCTCTGAGCCGGATTATGCGCGGTATCCTTGCCTGCAACTGGCTATCGAAGCCAGCAACACCGGGCAGGCAGCGACGACGGCGCTGAATGCAGCGAACGAAATTTCCGTGGCGGCATTCCTCAATGGTGAGATTCGTTTCACCGATATTGCTTCGATTAACCGTCAGGTAATGGACGAGCTGGTGAGCGCTGAACCGGAGTCTGTGGATGCAGTGCTGGAAATTGACAGACAATCGCGGGCATCGGCTCAACAAAAACTTCGCACATTTGCGGCCTGACGCTAAGTTTACTGCTTATGCAGCAGTTTGTTAGCATCACATTGAAATGGTATAGTCTGCGCCACGCTGACAGTAGATTCAGGTTTTTAGTCTCTGGATCTGACATGTGGAATCGGTAAGCTGTCAGAGTAGCCGTGCCCGCAAGGGAGACACGGCTTTTTTGCGCGTGTTATTGCGCCTGCGTTTGAACTGCAACGCCAGCTAAAAAGCCGTCGTGTTCTGATAAAAGGAAATGAGTACGCGTTATGTCCCTCGAAAATCAACAGATGTCTGATACGTCCTGCGCTCAGCCGCGCCATGTCGCCATTATTATGGACGGCAACGGACGTTGGGCAAAACGTCAGGGTAAAATGAGGGTCTTTGGTCATAAAGCGGGCGTAAAATCAGTGCGTAAAGCCGTGAGTTTTGCAGCCAACCATCAACTTGATGCCCTTACGCTTTATGCCTTTAGTAGTGAAAACTGGAATCGCCCGGCTCAGGAAGTCGCCGCATTGATGGAGCTGTTCGTACGTGCACTCGACAGTGAAGTCAAAAGCCTGCATAAACATAATGTCAGGCTGCGGATCATTGGCGATGTCAGTCGCTTTAGTGCTCGTCTGCAGGAACGCATTCGTCGTTCAGAAACACTTACAGAAAATAACGACGGTCTTACGCTGAACATTGCTGCGAATTATGGTGGCCGATGGGATATTATTCAGGGCGTTAAGACGCTGGCGGGTCAGGTTGAAGCCGGTACCCTGCGGGCCGAGCAAATAACAGAAGACATGCTGGATTCAGCCGTCTGTATGAGCGAACTGGCACCAGTCGATTTGGTGATCAGAACCGGTGGGGAACATCGAATCAGTAACTTCCTGCTGTGGCAAATTGCCTATGCGGAGTTTTACTTTACGGATGTCCTCTGGCCTGATTTTGATGAAAATACCTTTGAAGATGCGCTGGATGCTTTTGCACAACGCGAGCGCCGCTTCGGGGGGACTACACCTATCGGCGCCAATGCGTCCTAGGGAGAACATTTGCTGAAGTATCGCATTATCACAGCTCTGATTTTAATACCGATTGTTATTGCTGCACTCTTTTTACTACCGCCAGTCGGTTTTGCCATTGTCACGTTAATCGTGTGCATGTTGGCGGCGTGGGAGTGGGGACAATTAGCGGGTCTCGGAAGCCGTAACCAGAGAATATGGCTCGCCATCCTCTGTGGTTTCCTGCTGGCCGCCATGATGCTAAGCATTCCTGCCTATCATCAGAGCGCGCAGTTGCCGCTGGTAAGTGGTTCCCTATGGGCCGCACTCGCCTGGTGGTGTGTGGCGCTGGTGCTGGTGGTTGGGTATCCGGCGTCAGCCGCATTCTGGCGACATTCGCGCGTACTGCGGATCTTGTTTGGCGTACTGACAATTGTACCGTTTTTCTGGGGTATGGTCGCGTTGCGTCAATATGGTTATGCCGAGAATCCTCACACTGGCGCATGGTGGCTGTTATATGTGATGCTACTCGTCTGGGGTGCTGATTCTGGTGCATACCTGTTTGGTAAGCTGTTCGGTAAGCACAAGCTGGCACCTAAAGTTTCGCCGGGAAAAACCTGGGAAGGGTTCATCGGCGGTTTACTGACATGTGCGCTGATTGCCTGGCTGTTTGGCCGCTATGCACCGCTTACCGTGCAGCCGTCTGTATTATTGATTTGTTCCGTGGTTGCTGCGCTGGCTTCAGTCTTAGGCGACCTGACCGAGAGTATGTTTAAACGCGAAGCCGGGATCAAAGACAGTGGTCATATGATCCCAGGGCATGGCGGAATATTGGACCGTATCGACAGCCTGACTGCTGCGGTTCCTGTATTTGCCTGCCTGATGCTGTTAGTGTATTAATCCGTCGCTGACGGTGAAGTTTTCTAAGGAATAGTTGGACATATGATGAACATACTCTGGAGCCTGGCCGCCTTTATCGTTGCATTGGGGGTGCTTATCACCGTGCACGAGTTCGGCCATTTCTGGGTTGCTCGTCGCTGTGGCGTGCGCGTTCAGCGGTTTTCCGTAGGTTTCGGTCGCGCGCTTTGGCGTCGAACCGATCGCCACGGCACTGAATATGTCCTTGCTATCATCCCCCTCGGTGGTTACGTGAAAATGCTCGACGAGCGTTTAGAAACCGTACCGCCTGAGCTAAAGACTCTTACTTTCAATAGCAAAACTGTCTGGCAGCGTGCGGCAATTATCAGCGCGGGTCCGTTAGCCAACTTTATCTTTGCAGTTTTTGCTTACTGGGTCATTTTTATTGTTGGTGTACCAACAGTACGACCTGTGGTGGCCGAAATCATGCCTCAATCCATTGCCGCGCAAGCCAAAGTTTTGCCAGGAATGGAACTTAAGTCTATTGGCGGTATCGAAACGCCTGATTGGGATTCAATTCGAATGTCGTTGATGGGTCAAATTGGCAACAGCCAAATGACGCTCGGGGTAGCCGAGTTAGGCTCATCAACGATAATTGAAAAAGTTGTCGATTTGCGTGAATGGACGTTTGATCCTGAAACGCAAGATCCGGTGGTCGCGTTGGGGATTATTCCGCGTGGTCCGCAGGCAGAACCCGTATTATCTGAGGTGCAATCAGCCTCCGCCGCTCAAAAGGCAGGTTTGCAAGCGGGCGATCGGATCGTTAAAGTTGACGGTCAGGTTTTGGCGAGCTGGCGTGATTTTACGTTGCAGGTTCGCGATAATCCGGGTAAGCCCATTGCGTTAGACATTGAGCGTAATGGCGAGGCTCTGGCATTGACCCTGACACCGGAAAGTCGGACGTTAGGTAAAGGTATTGTACAAGGTTTTGCCGGGGTGGTTCCCAAAGTCATACCGTTGCCTGAAGAGTACAAGACAGTTCGTCAGTATGGTCCGTTTGTCGCTTTATATGAGGCGGGTGATAAAACCTGGCAACTGATGAAGCTTACAGTCAACATGCTGGGCAAATTGTTTACCGGTGATGTGAAGCTGAACAATCTGAGTGGCCCAATTTCCATCGCACAGGGCGCAGGAGTGTCAGCAGAGTATGGTTTAGTGTCGTACCTGACGTTTTTGGCGCTTATCAGCGTCAATCTCGGTATCGTAAACCTGTTCCCATTACCGATATTAGATGGTGGACACTTGGTTTTTCTGGCAATAGAGAAGCTAAAAGGTGGTCCAGTTTCCGAGCGAGTTCAAAACTTCAGTTATCAGGTCGGTGCTGTATTGCTGTTCCTGGTAATGGGGCTTGCACTTTTCAATGATTTCTCCCGTCTTTAAGGCTGGGGATTAGGTTAGGAAGAACGCATAACAACGATGGCGATCAAAAAGTTGCTCATAGCGTCGCTGCTGTTTGGCAGCGCCACCGTATACGGTGCAGACGGTTTCGTAGTGAAAGATATTCATTTCGAAGGCCTGCAGCGAGTTGCCGTCGGTGCGGCGTTACTCAATATGCCGGTTCGCGTCGGTGATACGGTGACTGACGATGACATCAGTAATACCATTCGTGCATTGTTTGCCACTGGCAACTTTGAGGACGTTCGCGTCCTGCGCGATGGCGATTCTCTGATTGTTCAGGTTAAAGAACGTCCAACGATTGCCAGCATCACTTTCTCCGGTAACAAATCGGTGAAAGATGACATGCTGAAACAAAACCTGGAGGCCTCTGGCGTCCGTGTTGGCGAAGCGCTTGACCGTACAACAATCGGCAGTATCGAGAAAGGTCTGGAAGACTTCTATTACAGCGTCGGAAAATACAGTGCGTCGGTAAAAGCGGTTGTTACCCCTTTGCCACGTAACCGTGTCGACCTGAAATTAGTCTTTACCGAGGGTGTTTCTGCGAAAATTCAGCAGATCAACATCGTAGGTAACCACGCCTTCAGTACTGATGAACTGATTTCTCATTTCCAGCTTCGTGATGAAGTGCCATGGTGGAACGTGGTTGGCGATCGCAAATACCAGAAACAGAAACTGGCGGGTGACCTTGAAACCCTGCGTAGCTTCTATCTGGATCGCGGTTACGCCCGCTTCAACATTGATTCGACGCAGGTCAGCCTGACGCCGGACAAAAAAGGCATCTACATCACGCTGAACATCACAGAAGGTGAGCAATACAAACTTTCTGGTGTTGAAGTCACTGGCAGCATGGCCGGTCACTCAGCAGAAGTGCAAAGCCTGACTAAAATTGATAAAGGCGAGCTGTATAACGGCGCTAAAGTCACCAAGATGGAAAACGACATCAAGCAGATGCTGGGTCGTTATGGCTATGCCTATCCACGTGTGAACACGCAGCCTGAAATTAATGATGCAGACAAGACTGTCAAACTGCATATCAACGTAGATGCGGGTAACCGTTTCTATGTGCGTCACATCCGCTTTGAAGGCAATGACACCAGTAAAGACAGCGTCCTGCGCCGTGAAATGCGTCAGATGGAAGGTGCCTGGTTAGGTAACGATCTGGTCGACAAAGGTAAAGAACGTCTGAACCGTCTTGGCTACTTCGAAACGGTAGATGTGGATACGCAACGCGTTCCGGGTACACCGGATCAGGTTGATGTGGTCTATAAAGTAAAAGAGCGTAACACCGGGACATTCAACTTTGGTGTGGGCTACGGTACAGAAAGTGGTGTTAGCTTCCAGGTCGGCGTCCAGCAGGACAACTGGTTGGGCACGGGTAACTCTGTCGGCATCAGCGGTACCAAAAACGATTATCAGACGTATGCAGAATTCACGATCACTGACCCGTACTTCACCGTTGACGGTGTGAGTCTGGGCGGCCGTATCTTCTACAATGACTTTAAAGCGGATAATGCGGATCTGTCTGACTATACCAACAGAAGTTATGGTATTGGCGGCAACCTTGGTTTCCCAATCAATGAGAACAACTCATTGCGTCTGGGTCTGGATTACGTACACAACGATCTGTCCAATATGGAACCACAGATCGCCATGTTCCGTTATCTGAACTCAGTGGGCCTGAAACCTGCGGTCACCACCAGCGACAATGCTGATGCAGATTTCAGTGCTGATGACTTCTTCGTGAACCTTGGCTGGGGTTATAACAACCTCGACCGTGGCTACTTCCCTACGTCAGGGACCAAAGCCAGCCTGAACGGTAAAGTCACCGTTCCGGGTTCTGATAACGAATATTACAAAATCACCTTCGATTCAACCAGCTACATGCCGCTGAATCAGGATCGTGATTGGGTGCTGATGGGCCGTGCACGCGCAGGTTATGCAGATGGTCTGGGCGGGAAAGAAGTACCGTTCTACGATAACTTCTATGCCGGTGGTTCAAGCAGTGTTCGTGGTTTCCAGTCGAACACCATTGGTCCAAAAGCAGCGTATTACAAATGTACTACGGCTAATACCTCGTACAGCGGCTGTCCGATCGATAATTCGGATGATGCGGTGGGCGGTAATGCAATGGCAGTACTGAGTGCAGAACTGATTGTTCCAACTCCGTTCGTTAGCGAAAAATACGCTAACTCATTGCGTACTTCTCTGTTCGTGGATAGCGGTACCGTCTGGGATACAGGTTGGGAAAACACCCCGCAGACTATGGCTGCCGGTGTACCTGACTACAGCAAACCAGGCAACATTCGTGTTTCTTCCGGTCTTGCGTTGCAGTGGATGTCTCCGCTGGGGCCATTGGTCTTCTCATATGCACAACCAGTTAAGAAATACGAAGGCGACAAAGCAGAGCAGTTCCAGTTTAACATTGGTAAAACCTGGTAACGGCCTGCCTGAACAAGAGTTATTCAGCAGAATCGCAATCGCCTGATTGCGGAACTGGATACACGGGTTTCGGCCCGTGTATCGTTTTAAAGTCAGGTGTTTTGTGTAATTTACTGTGCCAGATGGCACAAACGGGTGATGGAAGGAGTTTATAGTGAAAAAGTGGTTATATGCCGCAGGCCTCGGTTTAGTTATGGCTTCTTCAGCTAGCGTTCAGGCTGCTGACAAAATTGCTATCGTTAACGTCGCTAGCATTTTCCAACAGATGCCAGCGCGTGATGCTGTGGCCAAACAACTCGAAAATGAGTTCAAAAGCCGTGCAACTGATTTGCAATCTCAGGAACGTAGCCTGCAAACCAAAATGCAACGTCTGCAACGTGATGGCTCAACCATGAAAGCCAGCGATCGTTCTAAACTTGAAAAAGACGTGATGGCTCAGCGTGAAGCGTTCTCCGCTAAAGCGCAGCAGTTTGAGCAAGACAACCGTCGTCGTCAGGGCGAAGAGCGTAACAAAATCCTGAGCCGTATTCAGGACGCTGTGAAATCTGTTGCAAGCAAAGAAGGTTATGATGTTGTTATTGATGCAAATGCCATCGCGTATGCAAGCAATGACAAAGATATTACTGCTGATGTGCTGAAACAGGTTAAATAAACATGTCTTCAATTCGACTGGCTGATCTCGCACAGCAGTTGGATGCACAATTGCACGGTGATGGCGAAATTGCCATCACCGGCGTTGCTTCAATGCATTCCGCACACTCTGAGCAAATCACGTTTTTATCAAACAGCCGTTACCGTGAACAGTTGGCCTCCTGCACCGCAGGCGCCGTAGTGTTGACGGAAGCGGATCTGCCATTTTGCCCTACAGCGGCATTAGTGGTTAAAAACCCTTACCTGACCTATGCGCGTATGGCGCAACTGCTGGATACCACTCCGGCACCGGCACAGGATATTGCTGCGAGTGCGGTGATTTCTGAAAGTGCTTCTTTAGGTAAGAATGTCTCGGTTGGCGCTAATGCAGTCATCGAATCAGGCGTTGTGTTGGGCGATAACGTTATCGTTGGCGCAGGCTGTTTTATCGGTAAAGAAGCTAAAATAGGAGCAGGAACCCGTATCTGGGCCAATGTTTCAATTTATCATCGCGTTGAGATTGGCGAGCAGTGCCTGATTCAATCAGGTACGGTGATAGGTGCTGACGGTTTTGGTTACGCGAACGAACGTGGTAACTGGATTAAAATCCCGCAACTGGGCACCGTGATTATTGGCGATCGCGTTGAGATTGGAGCTTGTACCACCATCGACCGCGGTGCGCTGGATGACACTATTATCAGCAACGGCGTCATCATTGATAATCAATGTCAGATTGCACACAACGTCGTGATTGGAGACAATACGGCGGTTGCTGGCGGCGTAATTATGGCCGGTAGTCTGAAAATCGGACGTTACTGCCAGATAGGCGGAGCCAGTGTTATCAATGGTCACATGGAGATTTGTGACCAGGCCGTGGTGACAGGAATGGGAATGGTAATGCGACCAATCACTGAACCTGGGGTATACTCCTCCGGTATTCCGTTACAACCGAATAAAGTTTGGCGTAAGACGGCTGCATTGGTAATGAATATTGACGAGATGAATAAGCGCTTGAAAGCTGTCGAGCGTAAAATCGAAAAAGACTAATTACCACTTACGATGCTGCAATGCGTTCCCTGTAACGGGTGAACCTGCGGCATTCGTTCCTATTTGCGGCCTGCCTGATGACCTTTTTTTGGGGTCTGGCAGGCCGTGTTTTTGATGCCATCAGTTTTTATAGACAGGAAGAGTATTTTGACTACTGACACTCATACTCTGCGTATTGAAGAGATACTGGATTTATTGCCACACCGTTACCCGTTCTTGCTGGTTGACCGCGTGTTGGATTTTGAGAAAGGGAAATTTTTGCGCGCAGTGAAAAACGTTTCCTTTAACGAACCGTTTTTCCAGGGGCATTTCCCAGGCAAGCCGATTTTTCCAGGTGTTTTGATTCTGGAAGCCATGGCACAGGCCACCGGTATTCTGGCGTTTAAAAGTGTTGGAAAACTGGAACCGGGCGAGCTGTATTATTTTGCAGCAATTGATGATGCACGCTTCAAACGTCCGGTGTTGCCGGGTGACCAGATGATTCTGGAAGTTGAATTCATTAAAGAGCGTCGTGGTGTTGCTCGTTTTAAAGGTGTCGCAAAAGTAGATGGTGAGATTGCTTGCGAGGCATCAATGATGTGCGCCCGTCGCCGGGAGTCTTAATACATGATAGACAAAACCGCCTATATACATCCAAGCGCTATTGTTGAAGAAGGCGCCGTTATCGGTGCTGGTGTTCATATCGGTCCTTTCTGCTATGTCGGTTCCCAGGTGGAAATCGGCGAAGGTACTGAGCTTAAATCACACGTAGTTCTTAATGGCGTGACCAAAATTGGTCGCGATAACCGCATCTTCCAGTTCGTATCTATTGGTGAAATTAACCAGGATCTGAAGTATGCCGGTGAACCAACACGCGTTGAGGTCGGCGATCGCAACAATATTCGTGAGAGCGTGACCATTCATCGTGGGACCGTTCAGGGCGGTAGTCTGACAAAAGTGGGCAGCGATAACCTGTTAATGGTTAACGCGCATATCGCCCATGATTGCGTCATTGGTAATCGCTGCATTCTGGCGAACAACGCGACCCTTGGCGGCCACGTTAAGATTGACGATTTCGCTATCATTGGCGGTATGACCGCAGTGCATCAATTTTGCATCATCGGCGCACATGTCATGGTCGGCGGATGTTCTGGCGTTGCTCAGGACGTGCCTCCGTTTGTGATTGCGCAGGGAAACCATGCGACACCTTTCGGTATTAACATCGAAGGGCTTAAACGTCGTGGTTTTGAGAAAGCAGACCTGCACGCTATTCGTAATGCTTATAAGTTACTGTATCGCAGTGGCAAAACGCTGGAAGAAGCACAGCCGGAAATCGCTGCGATTGCCGCTGAATTCCCGAAGGTTAAACCTTTCAGTGATTTCTTCAGCCGCTCAACCCGCGGTATTATTCGCTGATCTGCGCTACGGAAAATAATGCAAAAGCCTGTTCTGACAATTGGCCTGGTGGCCGGTGAAACGTCCGGTGACATTCTTGGCGCCGGGCTGATTCGAGCCCTCAAGAAGCACCATCCTGACGCCCGCTTTGTGGGCGTCGCGGGGCCGCTGATGCAGGCGGAAGGGTGTGAAACCTGGTACGAAATGGAAGAGCTGGCGGTAATGGGCGTGGTGGAAGTATTAGGGCGTCTGCCACGCTTATTGAAAATCCGCAAAGATTTGACCCGACGTTTCAGCGAACTTAAGCCTGATGTATTTGTGGGCATCGACGCCCCTGATTTTAATATCACGCTTGAAGGCCGTCTGAAAAAGCGCGGTATCCGCACCATTCATTATGTCAGTCCGTCTGTCTGGGCATGGCGACAAAAACGCGTTTTCAAAATTGGTAAAGCCACCGATCTGGTACTGGCGTTTCTGCCATTTGAAAAAGCGTTCTACGATAAATTCAACGTACCTTGCCGTTTCATCGGCCACACGATGGCTGATGCAATGCCGCTGCATCCGGATAAACAGGCTGCCCGCTTGTCATTGGGCATTCCTGATGACGTGCATTGTCTGGCGTTGCTGCCGGGAAGCCGTCATGCGGAAGTGGAAATTCTCAGTGCTGATTTCCTAAAAACGGCGCTGCAACTGCGACAGACGTATCCTGATTTACACATTGTTGTGCCATTGGTGAATGCCAAACGTCGTGAGCAGTTCGAACGTATCAAAGCTGAAATTGCCCCAGACCTTCCTGCGCACTTGCTCGATGGTAAAGGACGCGAAGCGATGATCGCCAGCGATGCCGCGCTACTGGCGTCCGGTACGGCTGCGCTCGAGTGTATGCTGGCGAAATGCCCGATGGTGGTGGGTTACCGCATGAAGCCTTTTACCTTCTGGCTGGCAGAGCGTCTGGTGAAAACGCCCTACGTTTCATTGCCTAATCTGCTTGCCAGACGTGAAATCGTCACTGAGTTGTTACAAACCGAATGCGTGCCGGATAAACTTTCCGCTGCGCTGCTGCCTTTGCTGGCCGGCGGTGAGAAGAGCCAGGAACTGCGTAATACTTTTCTGGAATTGCACGAAAGCATCCGCCGTAATGCAGATGAGCAGGCCGCTCAGGCCGTAATGGAGCTGGCAAGCCAATGAGTGACGTTTTTATCTATCCACAGGCCGTGTGCATTGCCGGTGTGGATGAAGTGGGTCGTGGCCCGCTGGTGGGCGCTGTGGTGACCGCGGCAGTGATCCTCGATCCAGCCAATCCGATTCAAGGTCTGGCAGATTCCAAAAAGCTCAGCGAGAAACGCCGCGAAGCGTTGTATATCGAAATTAAAGAGAAAGCGCTCGCCTGGAGTCTTGGCCGCGCCGAACCGCATGAAATCGATGAACTGAATATTTTGCACGCTACTATGCTGGCGATGCAAAGAGCCGTCGCCGGTCTTGGCATCACGCCAGATATGGTGCTGATCGATGGCAACCGTTGCCCAAAACTTCCGATGGCCTCTCAGGCCGTGGTGAAAGGGGACAGTAAAGTTGCCGAAATCAGCGCGGCGTCCATTCTGGCGAAAGTCACCCGCGATCGCGAAATGGTTGAACTGGATCTGCAGTTCCCTGAATATGGTTTTGCGAAACACAAAGGCTATCCGACGCCGGTGCATCTTGAGAGCCTCGCCAGACTTGGCGCAACAGCGCATCATCGCCGCAGTTTCGCACCAGTGAAACGCGCACTCGGGCTGGCATAACGCGTCGCCTTGTTCCTTTCCTGCTGTAGCGGGAGATACAAACCCTTAATTCACTCATTTCTGGACTCTGGATATGGCCGAACCTCGTTTTATTCATCTGCGTGTACATAGCGACTATTCCATGGTGGATGGACTCGCGAAAGTGGGTCCGCTGGTGAAATGCGCAGCGTCACTCGGCATGCCCGCTCTGGGGATCACTGACTTCACCAATCTGTGCGGTCTGGTCAAATTTTACGGTGCTGCACACGGCGCTGGCGTTAAGCCGATTATCGGTGCTGATTTAAATATCCAAAGCGAGATCCTTGGTGACGAGCTGGCGCAGCTGACAGTGCTGGCGATGAACAATCAGGGATATCAGAACCTGACGTTGCTTATTTCCCGTGCTTATCAGCGCGGTTATGGCGCAGCGGGCCCGATTGTGGATCGTGAATGGCTGGCCGAACTCAATGAAGGATTGATCCTGATTTCGGGCGCTAAAATGGGCGATGTCGGCAAGTTTCTGATGCGTGGTAACGATTTTCAGGTCGAGCTGTGCCTGGACTTTTATCAACAATATTTCCCGGATCGCTATTACCTTGAGCTGATCCGCACTGGCCGCGCCGAAGAAGAAAACTACCTGCACGCCGCCGTGGCGCTGGCCACCGAGCGCGGTCTGCCGGTTGTGGCGACCAACGATGTGCGGTTCATGCTGCCGACAGACTTTGATGCCCATGAGATCCGCGTGGCGATCCACGACGGGTTTACGCTCGACGATCCAAAACGTCCGCGTAATTACACTGCTCAGCAATATATGCGCAGTGAAGATGAAATGTGCGAGCTGTTTGAAGACATTCCCGAAGCGCTGCAAAACAGCGTGGAGATTGCCAAACGCTGCAACGTCACCATCCGTCTGGGCGAGTATTTCCTGCCGCAATTCCCGACCGGTGACATGACCACAGAAGATTTTCTGGTCGATAAATCCAAAATCGGCCTCGAAGAACGCCTCGAGTTTTTATTCCCCGATCCTGAAGTTCGCGCCCAGCGACGCCCTGAGTATGACGAGCGTCTGGATATCGAACTGAAAGTGATCAACCAGATGGGCTTCCCCGGCTACTTCCTGATCGTGATGGAGTTCATCCAGTGGTCAAAGGATAACGACGTGCCGGTCGGGCCGGGACGTGGTTCCGGTGCGGGCTCTCTGGTGGCCTATGCGCTAAAAATTACTGATCTGGATCCGCTCGAATTCGACCTGCTGTTCGAACGCTTTCTTAACCCTGAACGTGTCTCCATGCCCGACTTTGACGTCGACTTCTGTATGGAAAAACGCGATCAGGTTATTGATCACGTGGCAGAAATGTATGGTCGTGAAGCGGTTTCGCAGATCATTACCTTCGGTACGATGGCCGCCAAAGCGGTTATCCGCGACGTGGGCCGCGTGCTGGGACACCCGTACGGGTTTGTCGATCGTATTTCCAAGCTGGTGCCGCCCGATCCGGGCATGACGCTGGAAAAAGCCTTTGCTGCTGAACCGCAGTTGCCGGAAATTTACGAAGCGGATGAAGAAGTTAAGTCGCTGATCGACATGGCACGTCAGCTGGAGGGGGTCACCCGTAACGCCGGGAAGCACGCCGGCGGTGTGGTAATCGCACCGACCAAAATTACCGATTTCGCGCCACTGTATTGTGATGCCGAGGGTAATCACCCGGTCACACAGTTCGATAAAAACGACGTGGAATATGCGGGACTGGTGAAGTTCGACTTCCTCGGCCTGCGTACGCTGACTATCATCGACTGGGCGCTGGGGATGATCAATGCCCGCCGTGCAAAAGCGGGCGAGCCGCCGCTGGATATCGCGGCCATTCCGCTCGATGACAAGAAAAGTTTCGACATGCTGCAACGCTCGGAGACCACCGCGGTCTTCCAGCTTGAATCCCGTGGCATGAAAGACTTGATTAAGCGCCTCAAGCCTGACAGCTTCGAAGATATGATAGCCCTGGTGGCACTGTTCCGTCCGGGGCCATTGCAGTCCGGCATGGTTGATAACTTCATCGACCGTAAACACGGTCGCGAAGAGCTCTCCTATCCGGATATCCAGTGGCAGCATGAATCCCTGAAACCCGTACTGGAGCCGACCTACGGCATTATCCTGTATCAGGAACAGGTTATGCAGATTGCGCAGGTTCTGGCGGGCTATTCGCTGGGCGGCGCGGACATGTTGCGTCGTGCAATGGGTAAGAAAAACCCGGTTGAGATGGCCAAGCAGCGCGGTGGCTTTGAAGACGGTGCGAAAGCGCGCGGCATCGACGGCGAGCTGGCGATCAAAATCTTTGACCTGGTGGAGAAATTCGCCGGTTATGGCTTTAACAAATCCCACTCCGCCGCTTATGCACTGGTGTCTTACCAGACGCTGTGGCTGAAAGCGCATTACCCCGCTGAATTTATGGCGGCCGTCATGACCGCGGATATGGATAACACCGAGAAAGTCGTCGGGCTGGTAGATGAATGCTGGCGCATGGGGCTAAAAATCCTGCCGCCGGACATTAACAGCGGGCAGTATCATTTCCACGTCAATGACGAGGGTGAAATCGTTTACGGCATCGGCGCGATCAAAGGTGTCGGTGAAGGCCCGATCGAAGCGATCATTGAAGCACGCAACGAAGGCGGTTATTTCAGGGAACTGTTTGATCTCTGCGCCCGCGCAGATGTGAAAAAGCTCAACAAGCGCATCCTCGAAAAACTGATTATGTCCGGTGCCTTTGACCGTTTAGGTCCGCATCGCGCAGCGTTAATGAGCTCTCTGCCTGATGCCCTGAAAGCCGCTGACCAGCACGCCAAAGCCGAAGCCATCGGTCAGGTAGATATGTTTGGCGTTCTGGCCGAAGCGCCGGAGCAGGTGGAGAAGTCCTACGCCAACGTGATGCGCTGGCCTGAACAGACGGTGCTGGACGGTGAACGTGAAACTCTGGGCCTGTATCTCACCGGCCATCCGATCACTCAATATCTGAAAGAAATTGAGCGTTATGGCGGCGGCCAGCGTTTGAAAGACATGCACCCGACCGATCGGGGTAAAATGACTGTCGCAGTGGGACTGGTTCTCGCTGCACGGGTTATGGTCACCAAGCGCGGTAACCGCATTGGGATCTGTACGTTAGATGACCGCTCAGGTCGTCTGGAAGTGATGTTGTTCACCGAAGCGTTGGAAAAATTCCAGCATTTGTTGGAAAAAGACCGTATCCTTATCGCCACAGGACAGGTCAGCTTTGATGACTTCAGCGGCGGGCTTAAAATGATGGCCCGCGATATTATGGACATCAGTGAAGCACGGGAAAAATATGCTCGCGGTCTTGCTATCTCGCTGACTGACAGGCAAATTGATGACCAGCTTTTGAACCGTCTCCGCCAATCGTTGGAACCTCATCGATCGGGGACGATACCAGTACATCTGTATTACCAACGAGAAAACGCAAGAGCCCGGCTTCGATTCGGGGCGTCCTGGCGTGTTACGCCAACGGACAAACTGTTGCTGGATTTGCGAGGCCTGGTCGGTAGCGAGCAGGTGGAACTGGAATTTGACTAAAATAGGAATGCTATGAGTCTGAATTTTCTTGATTTTGAACAGCCGATTGCGGAACTCGAAGCGAAAATTGACTCGCTGACTGCAGTCAGCCGTCAAGACGAAAAATTGGATATTAATCTGGACGAAGAAGTTGCACGCTTGCGCGAGAAAAGCGTTGAACTGACTCGTAAGATTTTCTCTGATCTGGGCGCCTGGCAGATTGCCCAACTGGCGCGCCATCCTCGTCGCCCTTATACCCTGGATTACATCAAACATATCTTCACTGAGTTTGATGAACTGGCCGGTGATCGTGCATTCGCTGACGATAAAGCTATCGTTGGCGGGATTGCTCGTTTGGGTGAACGTGCCGTGATGATCATTGGTCATCAGAAAGGCCGTGAAACAAAAGAGAAAGTCCGTCGCAACTTTGGTATGCCAGCTCCGGAAGGGTATCGCAAAGCATTACGCCTGATGGAAATGGCCGAACGTTTCAAATTGCCAATCATCACTTTCATCGACACTCCGGGTGCATACCCTGGCGTCGGTGCAGAAGAACGTGGTCAGTCTGAAGCGATCGCCCGTAACCTGCGTGAGATGTCACGTCTGAACGTGCCGGTCATCTGTACCGTTATCGGTGAAGGTGGTTCTGGTGGCGCACTGGCTATCGGCGTGGGCGATAAAGTGAACATGCTGCAATACAGCACCTACTCGGTTATCTCGCCGGAAGGCTGTGCATCAATTCTGTGGAAGAGCGCGGATAAAGCGCCTCTGGCAGCAGAAGCGATGGGCATCGTGGCACCTCGTCTGAAAGAACTTAAGCTGATCGACTCGGTGATCCCTGAGCCTCTGGGCGGCGCTCATCGTAACGTTGAGGCAATGGCGGCTTCATTGCGCGCGCAACTGGAAGCTGATCTGAGCGATCTGGATGTGTTGAGCACGGAAGAATTACGTAACCGTCGCTATCAGCGTCTGATGACTTACGGCTATTGCTGATTCAGCCCCAGTTTCCGAAAGGCCATGCAAATGCATGGCCTTTTTTATTGTCCATTTTTCTTCTTCAGTCCTTCCTGCATTCTTAATTTCCCTCTGCCAGCCAGAAAATCAATGCGAAAGGGTACACACCCGGCGCTAACCGTGTTTCTATAAATAAATGAGATACTAATAACAGAAGGATTTGTCAGATGAATATTATCGCTATCATGCGCCCGGAAGGGGCTTACTACAAAGAAGAGCCAATCCGCGAACTGGATAGCGCCCTGACGCTTCTCGGATTCCAGGTGATTTATCCCCGGGACCGCGCTGACTTACTGAAACTCATCGAAAATAATGCCCGCATTTGCGGAGCCATTTTTGACTGGGATGAGCACAGCGAAGAGCTG
Source organism: Rahnella inusitata (assembly GCF_003263515.1). Taxonomy (GTDB): domain Bacteria; phylum Pseudomonadota; class Gammaproteobacteria; order Enterobacterales; family Enterobacteriaceae; genus Rahnella; species Rahnella inusitata. The sequence continues at coordinate 40,500 of NZ_JYDE01000038.1, forward strand.
TGCACAGAAATTAATGAGCTCAACGAATACTTGCCCCTCTACGCGTTCATCAATACGCATTCGACGCTGGACGTCGATGTGAATGAAATGCGTATGGTGCTGTATTTCTTTGAGTATGCGCTGACCGCCGCGGACGATATCGCCAAACGCATCCGCCAGTACACCGACGAATACATTGATACCATCACGCCGCCGCTGACCAAAGCGCTGTTTAAATACGTCGAGGAAGGTAAGTATACGTTTTGTACGCCTGGGCATATGGCGGGAACGGCTTTTCTGAAAAGCCCGGTCGGCACGCTGTTCTATGATTTCTTTGGGGCCAAAACGCTGAAGGCCGACGTGTCTATTTCAGTCACCGAACTCGGTTCTTTGCTCGATCACACCGGTCCGCATCTCGAAGCCGAAGAATATATCGCGCGCACTTTTGGAGCCGAGCAAAGTTATATCGTCACCAACGGCACCTCGACGGCCAACAAAATTGTCGGAATGTACGCCGCGCCGGCGGGAAGCACGGTACTGATTGACCGCAACTGCCATAAATCGCTGGCGCATCTGATGATGATGACCAATATCGTGCCGATTTATCTGCGTCCGCACCGTAACGCATACGGCATTCTTGGCGGGATCCCCAAACACGAATTCTCCCGTGAAAGTATCGAAGAGAAAATCACGCAAACTGAAAATGCCACCTGGCCGGTGCATGCCGTCATCACTAACTCCACTTACGATGGTCTGTTGTACAACACTGACTACATTAAAAGTACGCTGGACGTCGCTTCGATTCATTTTGATTCAGCCTGGGTGCCCTATACCAATTTCCACCCGATCTACGAGGGGAAAAGCGGCATGAGCGGTGAGCGCGTGCCTGGTAAAGTCATTTACGAAACCCAGTCTACGCACAAGTTACTGGCCGCTTTTTCGCAGGCGTCGATGATCCACATTAAAGGCGATTACAACGAAAGCACCTTTAATGAAGCCTACATGATGCACACCACGACATCCCCTAACTACGGCATCGTAGCCTCAGCGGAAACGGCAGCCGCGATGCTGCGCGGTAATCCTGGACGGCGGCTGATCAACCGTTCCGTTGAGCGCGCGCTGCATTTTCGTAAAGAGATCCAGAGACTGCGCGAGGAAACCGACGGGTGGTTCTTCGATATCTGGCAGCCGGAACACATTGATGAAGCTCAGTGCTGGCCACTCAATCCGGATGACAACTGGCATGGTTTCGCCAATGCGGATACCGATCATATGTATCTGGATCCGATCAAAGTGACGATCCTCACGCCCGGCATGAATGAAATGGGCACGCTGGAAGAAGAGGGGATCCCGGCGGCGCTGGTGGCGAAATTCCTTGATGAGCGGGGCGTAGTGGTTGAAAAGACCGGCCCCTACAATCTTCTGTTCCTGTTCAGCATAGGCATTGATAAAACCAAGTCTATGAGCGTGATGCGCGGGCTGACCGATTTCAAACGCAGCTACGATCTCAATCTGCGCGTCAAAAATATGCTGCCCGACCTTTACGCGGAAGATCCCGATTTCTATCGCAATATGCGTATTCAGGATCTGGCGCAGGGGATCCACAAGCTGATCGTCCGTCACGATCTGCCGCGCTTAATGCTGGAAGCCTTTGATGTCCTGCCGGAAATGAAAATGACGCCGTACGAAATGTTCCAGCATCAGGTGCGCGGACATATCGACGAATGCGACATTGACGAACTGATCGGTAAAGTTTCGGCCAATATGATCCTGCCTTATCCGCCAGGCGTGCCGGTGGTGATGCCGGGCGAGATGATCACAGAGGAAAGCCGCGCCGTGCTCGATTTCCTGATCATGTTGTGTTCGATCGGCGAACGTTATCCGGGCTTTGAAACGGATATTCACGGTGCGCGGCTGACCGAAGACGGGCGCTATCTGGTGAAAGTCCTTAAACTTCCTGACGCGGAATAACCTACAGCCCTCATGATGAGGGCTTTTTATTGACGTCTGCGGGTACGCTGAGTAACGTGCACCACAATAATCAACAGGACAAACGCCATGCTTACTCTACGCCAAATTCATCACATCGCCGTTATCGGGTCTGATTATCAGGCCAGTAAACGCTTCTACTGCGATATCCTCGGTTTCACGCTGGTGGAGGAGTTTTATCGCGAAGAGCGGGATTCATGGAAAGCGGATTTAGCGTTGAATGGCCAGTACACCCTCGAACTTTTCAGCTTCCCGATTCCCCCGGCGCGCCAAAGTCGCCCGGAAGCTTGCGGGCTACGCCATCTGGCGTTCAGCGTTGATGATATTGCGCAGTCTGTTGCCGCGCTGGAGCTGGCGGGCGTTGGGTGCGAACCTGTTCGCGTTGATCCCTATACCGGCAAGCAGTTTACCTTTTTCTCCGATCCTGACGGCTTGCCGTTAGAACTGTACGAATCCCGGTAACTCTATGAATTCACACTCTGCGGCCAGCTTTCTGTCTGAGCATCTGCGCATAAAAATGGGTGATGCACGAAAGCTTTGCGTGGCGTTCAGCGGAGGGCTGGATTCCACGGTGCTGCTGGCGGGTCTGGCAGAACTGCGTGACACTGTGCTGCCGGAGATACAGCTGCGTGCGTTGCATGTTCATCACGGATTAAGCCAGTTTGCCGATAGCTGGGTAACGCATTGCCATGCCTTTTGCCTGCAACATAACATTGCGTTTTCTGTCGCGCATGTGCAGCTGAATGTACAAGACGGCGGCATTGAAGCAGCGGCGCGAGCTGCTCGTTATCAGGCATTTGCAGAGAATCTGGCTAAAGATGAAGTGCTGCTGACGGCACAACATCTAAACGATCAGTGCGAAACATTTATGCTGGCGTTAAAACGCGGCAGCGGGCCTGCGGGATTGTCGGCAATGAGTGCGGACAGCTTTTCGCCGGGTTATCGTCTGTTACGGCCGCTGCTGAGTATCAGCCGCGCACAGCTGGAAGACTACGCCAGTGAGCATCACCTGAACTGGATCGAGGACGACAGCAATCAGGATCCCCGTTTTGATCGTAACTTCCTGCGTCTTAATATTCTGCCTGAGCTGTATCAGCGCTGGCCGCATTTTGCACAGGCCACTGCCCGTAGTGCGGCGCTGTGCGCGGAACAGGAATCTCTTCTGGATGAACTGCTGAGTGAAGCTCTGAGCAGATTAACGGATTCGCAGGGCAGTTTAGCGGTAGAAGGGCTACTCGACGTTTCTGACGTGAAACGTTCTGCCTTACTGCGCCGCTGGCTGGCCCGACGCGGTGCGAAGATGCCTTCGCGGGAACAGTTACAAATGATCTGGAATGAAGTCGCGCTAAGCCGGGAAGATGCGCAGGCGCAGTTAAGACTGGGGGCGTTGACCGTTCGTCGCTTTCGTCAGCGTTTGTATCTGTTACCAGAATTTCAGCCTTTGAAAGAGGTCGTGCTGAACTGGGATCCTGCTCAGTCTTTAACACTGCCGGACGGACTGGGCACTCTGTCTATCGCTTCCTCACCTGTAGCGGACGATGAAAACGCATTTGTTCGTCAGCCGCGTACCGGTGAAATCGTCTCTATACGTTTTCAGGCGCACGGGAATATCGAGAAAGTCGGGCGTGACCGCGCGCGTCAGGCCAAGAAATTATGGTCTGAACTCGGCGTGCCGCCGTGGCAGCGTGACCGTATTCCGTTGATTTACTACAATGAGCAACTTATTGCCGCGCCGGGCTGGTTCATTACCCGTCAGGCATTGGCCGAAGACAATGAAGCGCAATGGCAGGTCATCTGGTCCGTTGCCTGAGAAGAAATGAGATGATTAATTGGGGCGGACATTCTAAGCCCGCGGGAGAAGTAATGCGTAACGTTGCAGGTATTTTGGCACTGTTAGTGGCGAGTTCGCCGGTTTTCGCGCAGGGAAACAGTGCTGACGGGCAGTCTAAGTCGGCCAGTTGTGCCGCCTGTCATGGCGCAAACGGTAAAGCGACAAATTCGATTTACCCTAACTTAGCCGGGCAAAACGCTGAATATCTGGCGTTGTCATTACATGCGTATAAGAAAGGTGGGCGCAGCGGCGGGCAGGCGGGGGTGATGCAGGCATTCACGGCATCGCTTTCAGATCAGGATATCAGCGATTTGGCGGCATATTACGCCAGCCTCGCGCCGCTGAAATAGCCGGGCTTAGAAATGCAAACGGGCAATCCTGAGATTGCCCGTTAGTTTGACGTGTGGAGGGCGCGCTACTCAGCGCTGACCACCACGGTGCCAATTTCCGGATGACTAAAGCTTTCGATGTAATCCAGACGCAGGTCGCGTTGTTCGCCGTTCACCTCGGCCACCAGATATTCTACTTTCTTACGCATCAGCAGATCGTTAGCCTTCGCCTCGACGATTTCTCCGCTACGCAGCTTCAGTGTCAACACCAGGTGACTCTGGCAGGCGAGCTCGAGATTATCGTAGTCATCACAATTGATGGGTTGGTACTCATCATTCATCGACATAATCGCTCACCAATAAGTTAGCGGCGGCATAGGCCGCCTGGTCCCTAACGGAGGACGGAAGGTCAGCGTTTGCTGCCACTTCGTCCAATGCTTTCAATACACAGCCCAATGCATCGGGCACATATCCCAGATCGCCGCTGGCAATCTCTGAATATTTACGGCGTACCAACTCACAGTATTGTTGCATAGGTTCTCCCTTAAAAGCGTATCCCTCTGAGGAAAGCGCAGAAAGATAAGCTCTCAGTATTTATCGACTATAGCACAGGAGAGTCTCAGTTATTAGACAACCCACAAAGGTTTATCGTTTGCGTTGAAACGGTTATTCAGAAGGACCTGCGGGGTTAAACTGGTCGCGACGTGACGCTTTCAAGTACACTGTGCGTCTATCATCAAGAGGTTTACCATGGCGTTAAAAGCAACTATTTATAAAGCAGTGATCAACATCGCTGATATGGACCGCAATTTCTTTCATGACGCCAACCTGACACTGGCCCAGCATCCTTCAGAAACAGAACAACGCATGATGCTGCGTCTGCTTGCCTGGATTTACCATGCCGATGAGCGACTGACGTTTACCCGCGGATTAAGCGCAGAAGATGAGCCGGAAATCTGGCGTAAAAATGACCATAATGGCATCGAGTTATGGGTCGAATTAGGGCTGCCTGATGAGAAGCGTCTGAAAAGAGCCTGTAACCAGTCGCGCGAAGTGGTGCTTTACGCTTACGGTGAGCGCGCGGCCAGAGTTTGGTGGTCGCAAATCGAAGGCAAAGTCAGAGGTTTTGAGAATTTGCGCATTCGTTATATCGACGATGAAATGCTGACTCAGCTCACCGCATTTGGCAGCAGAACCATGGATTTACAAGCGACTTTGCAAGACGGAACTATTTGGCTTTCCGATGCTCAGAGTAATTTAGAAATTCATTTTTCTGAATGGAAAGAGTCAGTCGTAAAAGAAGCAAGGTAACAGGTGTGCTAATCCTTTCCGGCAAAATGGAAATACCAGACAGCGAAATTGAATTAACGGCAATCCGCGCGCAGGGCAACGGTGGCCAGAACGTCAATAAAACGTCAACGGCAATACATTTACGTTTTGATATTAAAGCCTCAAGTTTGCCAGACTACTATAAAGAACGTCTGATGGCGTTCAATCACCATTCCATTACGGCTGATGGTTGGGTGGTTATCAAGGCGCAGGAATCCCGCAGCCAGGAACAGAACCGCGAAGCGGCGCTGGCACGGTTGAATACTTTGATTGCGCAGGCGATGGTGGTGGAAAAACCCCGTCGTGCAACTAAGCCAACCAAGGGGTCTAAGATCCGCCGGGTGGAAAGCAAAGTGCGCAAGGGCGCGACAAAAGCATTGCGGGGCAAAGTTCGATAGCCTTATATCGTGTTGCAGGACAATTTTTATCGCAACACTCAGAAAGAGCAGTAGGGGAGAAACTGTGAAAAAAATCATCATAACCGCAGTGCTGGCGCTCGGGGCGCTGTCACTGTTTGGCTGCCACACCGCTGCCTTCAATCAGGAAAAACCGTTGCAGGCGATGCAGCAAAGTTACAGTGGTGTCCTGCCGTGCGCCGATTGTGGCGGGCTGGAGACATCCTTATTCCTCCAGCAGGACGGCACGTATGTTCTGCAGGAAACCTATCAGGCAGCCAAATACGGCGATCAGACTTTCGCCAGCTATGGCAGTTGGGCGAGAACCGCTGACAAGCTGGTCCTGACCGATGCTAAGGGTGAAAAGCGTTACTTCCACCCGAAAGATGAAAATCTTGAAATGCTTGATACCAGCGGTGCGCCGATTATTTCGTCGCTCAATTACACGCTGAAACCTACGCAGCAGAGTTTACCGAAGACGCCCATGCCGCTGACCGGTATGATGCAGTACAGCGCCGATGCCGCTTCTTTCAAGGATTGTGCGACAGGGAAAGTTTTCCCGATGTCTGCCAGCAAATCGCTGCAACAGGGATATCTCGCGGCGCGTAAGGCACCAAATCAGCTGGTCTTTGTATCAATGGATGGTCATTTCATGACGGAACCGTCGATGGAAGAAGGGCAGATGCAGAAAGCTGTGGTGGCTGATAAAAACGTAAAGTTTGATGCAACCAAAGCTTGTCCGTAAGTACCGCTGCTAAGCGAAAAGCACAAATAAAAATGCCCGCTCAATGCGGGCATTTTTATATACAACGATCTTTGGCAGATCCTTAACGCGGGATCTGGCCCAGCAGATAAGAAACGATATCGCTTTGTTTGATCATTTGTTTTTCACCGGAGCGACGGTTTTTGTATTCCAGCTCTTCAGCGTCCAGATTACGATCGCCAATCACGACGTTATGCGGAACACCGATCAGTTCCATATCCGCAAACATTACCCCAGGACGCTCTTTACGATCGTCGAGGATCACGTCAATACCGTGTGAACGCAGTTCTGCATATAACGCTTCTGCCGCATCTTTCACGCGGAAAGATTTGTGCATGTTCATTGGCAGAATAGCGACCTGGAACGGAGCAATAGCGTCCGGCCAGATGATACCGCGATCGTCGTGGTTCTGTTCGATAGCGGCGGCAACCACGCGGCTCACACCGATACCGTAACAACCCATGGTCATCACCTGATTACGACCATCCTCACCCTGAACGGTTGCATTCATCGCTTTTGAATACTTGATGCCCAGTTGGAAGATATGACCGACTTCGATACCGCGCTTAATCACCAGCGTACCCTGACCATCCGGGCTTGGATCACCAGCCACCACGTTACGCAGATCCGCCACTTCTGGCAGCGCAGCATCGCGATCCCAGTTAATGCCGAAATAATGCTGGCCGTCGATGTTGGCTCCCGCGCTGAAATCGCTCATGGCAGCAACGGTACGGTCAACAACCACTGGCATTGGCAGATTGACCGGACCGAGCGAACCCGGGCCAGCCGCAACGATTTCACGGATTTCCGCTTCGGTAGCAAAAGTCAGTGGCGCTGCAACTTGTGGCAGTTTTTCCGCTTTGATTTCGTTGAGTTCATGATCGCCGCGAATGAGCAGGGCGATCAGTTTATGGCCGCTTTCTGGCGTTGCATGAACCATCAGGGTTTTCACGGTTTTCTCAACCGGCACCTGGAACTGTTCTGTCAGCTCAGCAATGGTTTTGGCATTTGGCGTTTCAACGATGCGCATCTCTTCGGTCGCCGCGCCGCGAGGGGCGGTCGGAGCCAACGCTTCTGCGAACTCGATGTTGGCCGCGAAATCTGAAGAGTCAGAGAATACGACATCATCTTCGCCGCTCTGCGCCAGAACCTGGAATTCGTGAGACGCGCTGCCGCCGATAGAACCGGTATCTGCCAGTACTGCACGGAAATCCAGGCCCATACGGTTGAAAATCTGGCTGTAGGCCGCGTACATCACATCATACGTTTCCTGCAAAGATTCCTGCGTCGTGTGGAACGAGTAGGCATCTTTCATCAGGAATTCACGGGAACGCATCACACCAAAACGCGGGCGAACTTCGTCACGGAATTTGGTCTGGATCTGGAAGAAGTTCAGTGGCAGCTGCTTGTATGAGCTGACTTCATTACGGATCAAGTCGGTAATCACTTCTTCATGGGTTGGACCCAGAACGAACGGACGATCACCACGGTCAACAAAACGCAGCAATTCAGGACCGTATTGTTCCCAACGTCCGCTCTCCTGCCACAGGTCGGCGGGCTGAACTACCGGCATCGACACTTCAATGGCGTTCGCGTTGTTCATTTCTTCGCGCACGATGTTTTCAACTTTTCTGAGAACACGCAGGCCGGTTGGCAGCCAGGTGTACAGGCCGGAAGCCAGTTTGCGGATCATCCCCGCACGCAGCATCAGCTGATGGCTGATAACTTCCGCGTCGGCTGGCGTCTCTTTCAGAGTAGAGAGCAGATATTGAGTAGTACGCATGATGTGTTGATTCCGTTAGCACTGCAAATTGCAATCGGGCGGCTAAAAGCCGCCAAAACGTAAAAAGTGGTTTAGTTTACCAGCGAGTTGGTGTTGCCAAAAGAGACGCAGAGGAAATTTAGTCTTTGTCGAGCGACAATACCTGATTCACAGAGCCTGTCACCCGCCAGCGGACATTAAACTCCAGCAGGCGAACGGCATAATCCCGCTCGGTGGCTTCGCCCTTGCGGTAGGCCGGGCGAGGATCTTGCCCCAGCACTTGCGTGATGAAGCGACGCAGGTGAGGGTATTGATGAATGTGTTCGGCCAGCTGCTGTTCTGCCTGAGGCAGAAACTCTACCGGCATATCGGCGTCTGGTGCGTGCTGAGCAAAGCCTGCACGAGCATCCGGGTGGCTTTCTGCAAAGGGCAGATACGGTTTGATATCCACCACCGGCGTGCCATCGACCAGATCCAGACTGCCGAGCTGCAGGATGACGTTTTGCCCCTGGCAGTGGATCCCTTTCAGCTCAACCAAAGACATTCCAAGCGGATTGGGTCGAAAGGTTGAACGTGTGGCAAATACGCCGGTTCGCGCGTTACCCCCAAGGCGGGGAGGGCGCACTGTAGGACGCCAGCCACCGTCCATCGTCTGATGAAAAATAAACATCACCCAGAGATGACTGAATTCTTCCAAACCGCGAACGGCTTCAGGCTGGTTATACGGCGCGTGCAAATGTAACTCACCGCCGCCATCCTGAATCAGACCAGGCTGGCGGGGGACAGCAAATTTCTCTTTATAGGGCGAGTGGATGGTCCCTATTTGCTCAAAAGAAAATGAGGTCATTTAAAGGTGACGTTCAGAGCGGAGCCCTGACAAATTGCCTGCTGGAAGCAGCCCGGTACGCCACCAAGGATCTGGCACTGATGTAAAAGCACGGCATTGGCTTTCATATAGGATGCTCGGGTCAGCATTCTTTTACGTGCTGTGGCCAGGCTCGGCGGAGCATCATTCTGATCGGACTGACATGATTCTCCGGAGACTTCGCCTAAGTCACGGAACGGTGTGCCGACCAGCGCTTCTGCATCTTTATACAGTTTTACTGGAGCCGGGCGAACTGGAGCCGGTTTGGGTTTGACGGGCTTTGGCTCTTCTTTAACAACAGGTGCAGTGGTGATTGGCTGTGTGTGTTGAGTCAGGGAACAACCCGCCAGCAAAAGCGCCGACAAACAGAGAGGTAAAGCACGCATGGTAAATCCTCTGCTTTTTAATATGTTTACAGGAATGAATGTGGCGTTATTGAACCAAGGTATTGAGAAAATAACAAGGCGGGCATATGCCCGCCTTGTACTTATTTATAAAATCTATATTTCACAGGAATTTTCAGGCGCAATGCTGAGTTCCTGAAGACCCGGATTACCAGCCTTTCACTGCGCCGCCGTTGAAGATTTTATTCGCCGCAGCGTTCACTTCGTCAGACTGGTAAGCCTGTACGAATTTCTTCACGTTTTCAGCATCTTTATTGTCTTCACGAGCCACAATCAGGTTCACATACGGTGAGTTTTTATCTTCTACGAAGATACCGTCTTTCTCTGGTGTCAGACCGATCTGGCTGGCGTAAGTCGTGTTAATTACCGCCAGTGCGATTTTGGCATCATCCAGTGAACGTGGCAGCTGTGGTGCTTCCAGCTCAACCAGTTTCAGGTTTTTAGGGTTCTCAGTGACATCAAGAACGGTCGGCAACAGGCCAACACCGTCTTTCAGTTTGATCAGACCTTGTTTTTGCAGCAGCAGTAAAGAGCGACCAAGGTTGGTCGGATCGTTTGGCAATGCAACCTGATCGCCTTCTTTCAGTTCATCTACAGATTTGATTTTCTTAGAATAGCCCGCGATTGGGTAAACGAAACTATTACCGACCGGCACCAGTTTGTAACCGCGGTCTTTGATCTGCTGGTCCAAATAAGGTTTGTGCTGGAAGGCGTTAACGTCGATATCACCTTTGCTCAGTGCTTCGTTCGGCAGAACGTAATCGTTGAAGGTCACCAGTTCAACGTCCAGACCGTATTTTTCTTTCGCTACTTTTTGTGCAACTTCTGCAACCTGTTGCTCAGAACCGACAATCACACCCACTTTAATATGGTTTGGATCTTGTTCTTTTGGTCCGCAGCCCGCTAAAGCCAGCGATCCCAGAAGCGCGCCGACAACAGCAATGGATTTAAATTTGTTTGACATGTCCTTTCCTCAATAAGCGGATAAAAATCATTCGCAGGGTTACGTTTTACAGTTGTTATTTCGTTATTTATGCGTGACCGCTTTTACAATGCGATCGCCACAAAACTGAATTAAATACACCAAAACTACTAACAGGACTAATACCGTGTTCATGACAGTTGCGTCATAACCGATATAACCATACTGATAACCGATCTGTCCGAGACCACCGGCACCGACGGCACCGCCCATCGCAGAATAGCCGACCAAAGTGATCAAAGTAATAGTGGCTGCGTTAACCAGACCCGGCAAGGCCTCCGGCAACAGAATTTTGCGGATGATTTGCATCGGTGTGGCACCCATTGCGCGGGAAGCCTCAACCAGACCGCTTGGAATTTCCAGCAGCGCATTTTCCACCATACGTGCAATAAATGGCGCAGCGCCCACGGTCAGCGGAACAATTGCCGCCTGCAATCCAATGGAGGTGCCCACAATGACGCGGGTAAATGGAATCATCCAGACCAGCAGGATAATAAATGGAATCGAACGGAATATGTTCACCAGCGCAGACATCACGCGATAGACATTTTTATTCTCAGCAATTTGCCCCGGACGGGTGACGTACAACAGCACACCAAAGGGTAGCCCGAGCGCAAAACCAAAGAAGCCAGAGGTCAGTGTCATGATGACAGTTTCCCAGATACCCCGGCCCATTAACCACATCATTGCCTCAGACATAACCGAGTACCTCAACTTTCACCTGATTCTCATGCAGGAACTGAATCGCTGCCTGAGTGTTTTCTTCTGAACCGTGCATTTCTGTCAGCATAATCCCGAACTTCACGCCACCGGCATAATCCATCTGAGCACTGATAATATTATTGTTTACATCAAAACGTCGTACGGCTTCGGAAAGCAGTGGAGCATCAACGGACTGACCGGTAAATTCCAGACGCAATAAAGGCACGCGGCCTTGTTCTGGCGCGGGCACCAGACGTACTGCGTAATCTTCCGGAATATCCAGATGCAGCGTTGACTGAATAAACTGCTGAGCCAGCGGGGTTTTCGGATGTGAGAACATCTCGCTCACTTTATCCTGCTCAATCAGTTTACCGTCGCTTATCACCGCAACCTGATCGCAAATGCGTTTTACGACATCCATCTCATGGGTGATCAACAGGATGGTTAATCCCAGACGGCGGTTGATGTCTTTCAGTAATTCCAGGATGGAGCGGGTTGTTGCCGGGTCCAAAGCGCTGGTCGCTTCATCACACAGCAGAACTTTAGGGTTACTCGCCAGTGCGCGGGCAATCGCGACGCGCTGTTTCTGCCCACCGGAAAGGTTGGCAGGGTAGGCGTCATGCTTATCTTCCAGACCAACCAGTTTCAGCAACTCTGAAACGCGTTTTTTAATTTCAGCCCCGGAGAGGTTATCCAGCTCCAGCGGCAGTGCGACGTTGCCAAAGACGGTGCGGGATGACAGTAAATTAAAATGCTGAAAAATCATGCCAATCTGGCGACGCGCGCGGGTTAATGCTTTTTCTGAAAAGGACATCAGATCCTGACCATCGACCAACACCTGGCCTTCGGTCGGACGCTCGAGCAAATTGACGCAGCGGATTAATGTACTCTTACCCGCGCCAGATGAGCCGATCACGCCATATATTTGTCCTGCAGGGACGTGAAGACTCACGTCGGAAAGCGCGACGATCTGGCGCGATCCCTGCTGGAAAACCTTGGTGATATTTGAAAGTTTAATCATATTATTTTTTATTCTGTCTTTTTGCCGTGACATGGTGAATTTAACTCTGCGAGGGAGCCCCTCGTAGCATGTCGTGGATGCTAAGGCGTCTAGACGTCTAAGTCAACCAGGTTAACATTCTCACTGACATTGAAAACATGCGATACTGACGCCGTTAATCAGCCATCAGGAGCAAATACGTGGCACAACCTGTTTCAGCAATCTTTCTCGACCGTGATGGCACTTTGAATGTCGATCACGGCTATGTACATGAAATCGATGAATTCCAATTTATCGACGGTGTAATCGACGCCTGCCTTAAGTTAAAGGAAATGGGCTTCTTACTGGTGTTAGTGACGAATCAATCGGGAATTGCACGCGGCAAGTTTACCGAAGACCAGTTTATGACACTGACCGAATGGATGGATTGGTCCCTCGCCGATCGTGGTGTCGATCTCGATGGCATCTATTTCTGTCCGCATCATCCTGAAGGCTCAGTGAAAGAGTTTACTCAGGTTTGTGACTGCCGTAAGCCTTTGCCTGGGATGTTCTTAACGGCGAAAGAAGAGCTGAATATTGATATGGCCTCTTCTTATATGGTCGGCGACAAGCTTGAAGACATGCAGGCGGCTGCTGCCGCAGGCGTGGGGACTAAAATTTTAGTGCGTACAGGGAAGCCAGTGACAGCGGAAAGCGAAAGTGTGGCAGACGCAGTACTTGAAAGCCTTGCTGCCTTGCCTTCCTTTATAGCAAAAGCGTTAAAATAACGGTCTTTGGATAAAAAAACGGCAAACGAAATAAAACTGTGTTTATTCGCTTGCCATTAAAATCCAACTCCCTATAATGCCGCTCCATCGACAGGGAACAACGTGAACAACATCACGAAGTAACCGGGTCGGGAAAGATTAAAAACAGCGGCATCCGGCGAAATAAACGGTTGACACTGAATGAGGAAAGCGTAATATACGCCACCTCGAGTTAGCAAGCGAAAGCGCGTAACTCACTGCTCTTTAACAATTTATCAGACAATCTGTGTGGGCACTCACAAGACGATATCAGCCACCTCGGTGGCAAAAA
>NZ_JYDE01000039.1 GCF_003263515.1 Rahnella inusitata
TTTTTGTGGGCAGAAGAAACAGACTTACGCTTTTTTAGCTTCGGCTGCAGCTTTCACGATCACTGCGAAAGCATCAGCTTTCAGTGATGCGCCGCCAACCAGAGCACCATCGATGTCTGGCTGAGTGAACAGTTCTGCCGCGTTAGCTGCGTTAACAGAGCCGCCGTACTGGATGATCACTTGTTCAGCAATCGCAGCGTCTTGTTTTGCCACGTGGTCACGGATGAATTTGTGAACAGCCTGAGCCTGCGCAGGGGTAGCTGATTTGCCGGTACCGATCGCCCAGACAGGTTCGTAAGCGATAACTGCACCTTCGAACGCTTTCGCGCCCAGGGTGTTCAGTACGGCGTCCAGCTGCTTAGCGCAAACGGCTTCAGTCTGACCTGCTTCATTTTCTGCTTCGGTTTCACCGATGCACAGAACCGGGATCAGGCCAGCATCTTTCAGCACGCCGAATTTCTTCGCGATAAATTCATCGCTTTCTTTGTGATAAGTGCGACGTTCTGAGTGACCGATGATGATGTATTTCGCACCAATATCTTTCAGCATGTCGGCAGAGATTTCACCGGTGAATGCGCCGGACAGGTTAGCGTCAACGTTCTGAGCACCCAGCGCGATACGGCTGCCAGCCAGAGCGTGTTTAGCCTGTGACAGGTAAACTTCTGGTGGAGCAATCGCAACGCCACAACCTTCGACCGTGCTCAGTTCAGTACGCAGAGCAGCAATCAGTTCGTTAACCATGTGGGTGCTACCGTTAAGCTTCCAGTTACCCATCACTAATGGATGTCGCATGTTTTTTCCTCCAAAAGGGGACGCGAGTGTCGATTAAAATTTCTGCCAAACAAGCAGATTACCTGTCCAACAGTATAGAGATCATTGAAGGCAAAGGCTTTGCTTTTTGTCATTAAATACCGTCATCTCATGGCTCAGCCAGTGCCAGCTTGACCGGCTCAACGGCAAACGTCAGCCCTTTTTCGCCATTATCTGAAACGACAAAACGCACAGCACCGACCTCCTGCTGATAATACTGCTGCCCTTTCCCTTTTTGGATAAGCGAAGCCACTTTCGCCACGCTTTGCTCGGTCGTTAGGGTGGCATCAAACTGGCGCATGAGATTCGCCATGTAGCTTATTGCCAGGGTGCGAGCGGCTTTTTCCTCTGCTCCCTGAATCGGCAGATAGGTGATTTGCAGCGTTTTGATTTTGCCGGTGCCTTTTTCCAGCGCGGTGGAGGCGTAGAGATTTTCATTAATCTTGCTGGCCGCGCGGGTCAGCGGGCTGTTGGCCGCTTTTTCATTGATGGAGCGGAATTCGCCAATCTGTTGAGTCGGATTGGCTTCATTATATTTTGCGCGAAAGTTAACAAGCGTCGTTTCAAAGGTGGGCGCACCGGCGAGCAGATAAGGGGCTTTTGGCATTTCTTCCGTGCCGGTGTGATCGACCGGCGGCTCGGCGAAGGCCATCTTTGAGCCTGCGAGCATCAGCAATGCCGGGAGTGCCAAAGATAAAAGGATTTTTGCAGCATTCATAAGTTTTTTCTTCCCGTCTCTGAATAGTCCGATTAAAGCGGGGATCGGGGGGTAATGTCAAAAGGAGACCGTAAACATTCTCACGGCGACGATCGCTGGGTTACACTCGCTCCGGTTTATCATTTTACTCCCATTGTCTTCTATGGAACTGACTGTCAATGACGTTACAGCACGCACTGTTTTCTTTTAATGGCCGGATGGGCCGCCGGGATTTTTGGCTCTGGATGGTAAGCTGGCTTGTCCTGATGGCGGCTGATTTCTTCTTTGCTGCGCAGGAATGGATAACTTATCAGTCCGCCGGCTTTGCGCTGGTCGTTTTACTCTGGCCGACCGCCGCTGTGCTGGTGAAAAGGTTACATGACCGCAATAAATCGGCGTGGTGGGCGCTGTTGTTTGTATTGGCCTGGATGTTGGTCGCCGGTAACTGGGCCGCGGCGATGCCGCAGACGTGGAGCTGGGTATTAGGCCGTCTGGTGCCGTCGGTTATCTTTATTCTGCTGATTATCGACTGCGGCGCCTTTGTCGGTACACCGGGCACAAATCGCTTTGGCCCGGAACCGGACGAGGTCAGGTTTAAGTAGGGACTTACCAGTAATGCTCGCTGGTCATGTGCCCCGGTTTGCGTTTGAGATGTTTGCGCATACCCCGGGTGTCTTTCAGCACCTGCTGGGTATCGCGTACCATCTGCGGATTGCCGCACAGCATCACGTGGCTGTCGTCAGCGAGCATTTTCAGGCCGACTGCTTCTTCGAGCGTGCCGTTCTCGATCAGCGCAGGTACACGCCCGGTCAGTGAGCCAGAGATTTCTTCGCGGCTGACCACCGTCTGGATGTGCAGTTTTCCCTCATAGCGCCGCTGAAGTGCCTGCATTAGGGGCAGATAACTGAGATCGGCAGCGAAGCGTGCGGCGTGTACCAGAACGATATTTTTGAAGCGCTCCAGTCCTTTGCCTTCCTGCAAAATCGATAAATAAGGCCCGATTGCGGTACCGGTCGCCAGCATCCAAAGCTGGTCGCACTCTGGCACTTCATCGATCACGAAGAAACCTGCGGCCTCTTTCGTGACCTGAATTTCATCACCGGGCTGCATTACGTGCAGACGGGGGCTGAGTTTTCCCTCCGGCACGTTCACCAGGTAGAACTCCAAATCGCTGCTGGATGGCGGATTCACATAGGAATAGGCGCGCTGAACGCGCTCGCCGCCGATTTCTAACGAGAGTTTTGCAAACTGACCTGCGGTGAAAGGATCGGCTGGCGCATTGACCGTAATGCTGAACAAATTGTCCGTCCAGTGCTCAACTTTTGTGACTTTTCCCGTGACCCAGTCAGCCATAAAAACTCCCGTCTTTTTTGATTACCGAATGTATGTGCTGATTTTATTTCAATTTTTTTCGATCCCTTATCGGTTAAATGTTATCAACCTGTTCCTCGCCCGTTATGCCCTGTCGAATTCCGTACACTTTGCGTTACACCACTGGTTCCTGCCGCTGCCAGCGCGGGCACAGGAGAGTTGGCCGTAACCCTCGCTTATTCATCTTAATTTGTTAACTTATGCGCCGCTGTAACACGCTCGAATTAGCGGTTATTTGTTCTGCTCTTTCCCAACTCCATTTGATAATGAACTGAAAAATGAAAAATCTGGAAAACATTCACCTGTTAGTGATGTTGATTTTGCTGGTGGCCGTCGGGCAAATGGCCCAAACCATTTACGTGCCGAACATCGCGGATATGGCGACCAGCTTGTCGGTTAAACCGGGGGCGGTACAGCGGGTGATGGCGGCGTATCTGATAACCTACGGCGCTTCGCAGCTGGTATATGGGCCGTTATCTGACAATATTGGTCGCAGGCCTGTGATCCTGACCGGGTTGATGATTTTTATGCTCGGTGCGGCTGGCGCGATGATGTCCTCGAGTCTGAACATGTTGATTATCGCCAGCGCCGTGCAGGGAATGGGCACCGGCGTGGCGGGCGTGATGGCGCGAACTATGCCGCGTGATCTTTACAGCGGCGGCGCATTACGCCATGCCAACAGCCTGCTGAATATGGGCATTCTGGTCAGCCCGCTGATGGCACCGGTGATTGGTGGCGCGCTCTCGGCATGGTTGGGCTGGCGCGCCAGTTTTGGTTTTCTGCTGATCCTGTGTGCCGGTGTGGCGTTTTCAATGTATCGCTGGCTGCCGGAAACGCGCCCGGCATTCACCGCCGATCATCAGCCACGCAAAATGTTGAGCAGCCTGCGTCTGCTGCTGGCTGACGGCAACTTCAGTCGTTATCTGGTAATGCTGGTAGGCGCACTGGCCGGTGTGGCGGTGTTTGAGGCGAGCTGCGGCGTGCTGATGGGCGGCGTTCTTGGCCTGAGCGGGCTGATGGTCAGCATTCTGTTTATCCTGCCGATCCCGGCGGCATTTTTCGGTGCGTGGTACGCTGGCCGTTCGGAGAAAAGCTTCCAGCAACTGATGTGGCATTCTGTCATCAGCTGTTTGCTGGCAGGGCTGGCCATGTGGATCCCCGGCTGGCTGGGTATCATGAATATCTGGACGCTGATCGTTCCGGCCTCTTTGTTCTTCTTCGGCGCCGGGATGCTATTCCCGCTGGCGACGACGGGTGCGATGGAGCCTTTCCCGTATCTCGCGGGTGCGGCAGGTGCGCTGGTGGGCGGATTGCAGAATATGGGATCGGGGCTGGTGGCGTGGATGTCGGCGATGTTGCCGCAAACCGGTCAGTTCAGTCTTGGCCTGCTGATGTTTGCGATGTCGCTACTGATTTTGCTGTGCTGGTGGCCGATGTCCAACCGTCAGCAAGAGCAGGGACATACTGTGTAATCCACTTTTCAGGCCAAAAAAAAGCAGAGCCAGTCGCTCTGCTTTTTGTTTTTCTGGCGTCGGATCAGATAATAAATTCGTGCAGCGCAGCGTCTTTGCGGTCGAGATAATGCGTCGAACGGATACGGCGGATGGTGCGGGATTTACCACGGATCAGCAGGGTTTCGGTGGTCGCCATATTGCCCTGACGGCTGATGCCTTCCAGCAAATCGCCCTTGGTGATGCCGGTTGCCGAGAAGATAACGTTATCGTTGCGCGCCATATCATCGAGCTTAAGCACTTTGCCGGCTTCGATGCCCATCGCTTTACAGCGCGTTAACTCTTCTTCGCCCATGCGGCGATTTTCAGGTGTATCGCCTTTCACGTCATGGCGCGCCAGTAAACGGCCCTGCATGTCGCCGTCAAGCGCACGGATCACCGCGGCTGAAATCACGCCTTCCGGTGCGCCGCCGATGCCGTACAACACATCGACTTCACTCTCCGGCATACAGGTCAGAATGGTTGCGGCGACATCGCCATCCGGGAAAGCAAACACGCGTACACCGGCGGCGAGCATTTCACGGATCGCTTCATCGTGACGCGGTTTTGCCAGTACGGCGACGGTCAGTTCGGTCAGCGGTTTGTTCAGCGCGCTGGCAATGTTCGACAGATTTTCCGCCAGCGTCAGATCCAGATTAATCGCGCCTCTGGCGCCCGGACCGACGGCGATTTTTTCCATGTACATGTCCGGCGCGTTGAGGAATGAGCCCTGATCGCCGACCGCCAGCACTGCCAGTGCGTTGGACTGGCCCATCGCCGTCATGCGCGTGCCTTCAATCGGATCGACCGCGATATCCACCGCATCGCCGTTGCCGGTTCCCACTTTTTCGCCGATATACAGCATTGGCGCTTCATCAATTTCCCCTTCGCCAATCACGATGGTGCCATCGATATCGACGTTGTTGAGCATGATGCGCATCGCCTGAACGGCGGCGTTGTCGGCGAGGTTTTTGTCGCCACGGCCAAGCCACTTATAACCGGCAAGCGCAGCCGCTTCGGTCACACGGGAGAACTCGATTGCTAATTCACGTTTCATTGGAAAGCCTGTAGAAAGAAAAAAGAGGTCGGTGAGGCAAAGGCTCATCTGTGCGGGGATTTTAGCACAATGGGAAAGAGGCATAAAAAAACTCCCCGACGGGGAGTTTTAGAGAAGGATTTTTGCAGTGAAACCCGGCGATTACTCGTCGTGATCTTCCCATGAACGCACGCGGGCAACGGCTTTCTGCCAGCCTTTGTATCGCACATTACGTTCTGTCGTTTCAATGCTTGGGCGGAATTCACGTTCGATGGTCGCTTTGCTGCGCACTTCGTCCAGATCGTTCCAGAAACCGACGGCCAGACCGGCGAGGAAGGCTGAACCCAATGCGGTGACTTCCAGAACGGCAGGGCGCTCAACGCGTGTGCCAAGAATGTCTGACTGGAACTGCATCAGGAAGTTGTTGGCAACCGCGCCGCCATCCACGCGCAGAGATTGCAGGCGGGTGCCTGAATCAGCCTGCATCGCATCAAGTACGTCGCGAGTCTGGTAAGCGATGGATTCCAGCGTTGCACGGATGATGTGGTTGCTGTTCGCGCCACGGCTCAGGCCGAAGATCGCACCACGGGCATACGGGTCCCAGTAAGGCGCGCCGAGGCCGGTGAAGGCTGGCACCACGTAAACGCCGTTGGTGTCTTTCACTTTGCTGGCGAAATATTCGGAGTCTGTGGCATCGCTGATCAGTTTCAGCTCGTCGCGCAGCCACTGGATGGAAGCACCGCCGACGAAGACCGCACCTTCCAGCGCATAGTTCACTTCGCCACGCGGACCGCAGGCGATGGTGGTCAGCAGGCCATTTTTCGACGTCACGGCTTCTGTACCGGTGTTCATCAGCAGGAAGCAGCCGGTGCCGTAGGTATTTTTCGCCATACCCGGTTGAACGCACAGCTGGCCATACAGCGCGGCCTGCTGGTCACCAGCGATACCGGCGATCGGAATACGCGTACCGCCTTTACCACCAATGTTGGTCTGGCCGTAAATTTCTGATGAAGGACGGACTTCCGGCAGCATGGCGCGCGGGATATCCAGCACTTCCAGCATGCGTTCATCCCATTCCAGATTGTGGATGTTGAACATCATGGTACGAGAGGCGTTGGTGTAATCGGTAACGTGAACGCGTCCCTGAGTCATTTTCCATACCAGCCAGGTGTCAACGGTGCCGAACAGCAACTCGCCGCGGGCAGCGCGTTCACGGGAGCCTTCAACGTGGTCGAGGATCCATTTCAGTTTGGTACCGGAGAAGTAGGGGTCAACCACCAGGCCGGTGTTGTGACGGATGTACTCTTCCATCCCGTCTTTCTTCAGCTTTTCACAGATGTCAGCAGTACGGCGGCATTGCCACACAATCGCGTTGTAAATCGGCTTGCCGGTTTCTTTTTCCCACACGATGGTGGTTTCACGCTGGTTGGTAATACCGATACCGGCGATCTGATCTGAATTGATGTCGGCTTTCGCCAGCACTTCTACCAATACCGAGCTTTGCGATGACCAGATTTCCATCGGGTCGTGTTCTACCCAGCCGGATTTTGGGTAGATCTGGGTGAATTCGCGCTGTGAAACGCTGACGATGTTGGCATCGTGATCCAGAACTACGGCGCGTGAGCTGGTCGTACCCTGGTCGAGCGCGACGATGTATTTTTTTTCGTGAGTCGTATCTGCTGACATAATTTTCATCCTGCGAATAAGTAAGCTTTGGAACAGTTTAGCCGATCAGGCTTTACGCTGTTTGGATGGCTGAGGTGCTTTTTCTTCTGCAATATCATTGATCTGATGTGGCAGATGGCGGCCAATCAGCGATTTATACGCGATGGCACCCAGAGAAGCGCCGAGCAGCGGGCCAAAAATCGGTACCAGGAAGTAAGGGATATCACGTGCGCCGGTGAAGGCCACTTTGCCCCAGCCTGCGAAGTAAGCGAACACTTTCGGGCCGAAGTCACGCGCCGGGTTCAGTGCGAAGCCGGTGAGGGGCCCCATGGAGGCACCGATTACCGCGATCAGAATACCGATCAGTAACGGAGCCAGCGGGCCGCGTGGAATACCATTGCCGTCGTCGGTCAGGCCGAGGATCAGGGCCATCAGAATGGCGGTGATCACGGTTTCAACCAGGAAGGCCTGCAACACGCTGATGTGTGGGTTTGGATAGGTCGAGAAGATACCGGCCAGATCCAGACTTTCGACACTGCCGCGCACCATGTTGTGGCTTTGCTCGAAATCGAAGAACAAGTTGTAATAGAGGCCGTAGACCAGCGCAGCAGCGCAGAAGGCACCGGCGACCTGCGCCACGATGTAAGGCAGAACTTTGCGTCCTTCAAAGTTTGCAAACAAACAAAGCGCGACGGTCACCGCCGGATTCAGGTGGGCGCCTGAGATAGCGGCGGTCAGGTAAATGGCCATTGCCACGCCCAGACCCCAGATGATGCTAATTTCCCACTGGCCAAAGGTAGCACCGGCCAGTTTCATTGCTGCGACACAACCCGCACCAAAGAAAATGATAAGCCCGGTACCCAGAAACTCAGCGATGCACTGACCTTTTAATGTGGAACTCATGGTTTGGCTCATAGTTGGATCCTGCTAAGGATGATGTTAATGGTTAGTTATAGTTTTTCTGTTATGCGTACGTGAACGTAATCGGATTTTGCCGTTCATCACTAAATGAGAACGTAATGTGAATTTATCGTTAACGAGCATAAACGAGAAATAGCGAAATCAAATTTTGTGTGTTGTGTCATAAAAATGAGCGATTTCGCGTGTTCAAAGGTCATGCTGACCGGCAAAAAGTCCACGCCGTAGTATCTTCGCGAAGGTATTTTCCCTGAACACGCATGTCAGGGCGGCGCTCAGGGTATTCGGTATTCCGTGACATTTCTGGTGAGTGCCTCTGCTTTTTAAGCATTTCCTGATACCCAGCCCGATAAAATTGCAACAGACTGCGTGCAGAGAGGGGTTCTTGCTAGACAGGGCAAGGCTGGCTACATACAATCAACCGTTAAGACACCCGCCGGTTTTGAAGGGTTCAGACGTTTTTCTGGTTTGAATTTGTTATAAAAATCGATGGAGTGCAGGAATTTTTGAGCCGTGTCCGGACGATGCGGCAGAACATAAGATGTGCGCCTTGCGAACATAAGGGGACCGAAAAATGTCATTTGAAGTATTTGAGAAACTAGAAGCTAAAGTTCAGCAAGCGATCGATACCATTACTCTGTTGCAGATGGAAATCGAAGAACTGAAAGAGCAGAACAACAGTCTGTCTCATGAAGTTCAGCAGGCGAGTGGTAATCACGAGTCGCTGGTGCGTGAAAATGCGCAACTGAAAGAAGAACAACACGTGTGGCAGGATCGTCTGCGTGCGCTGTTGGGAAAAATGGAAGAAGTCTGAGGACTTCCGCCGCAGTGCTTGATGTATAAGCATAAAAAAGGACGCCAGGGCGTCCTTTTTTGTTGCTGAAAGCGAAGGTTATTCGATATCGAGCGGGTCTTCTGAAAGGATGATACCGGTGTTATCGGCATACAGATGGTCACCGGAGAAGAAGGTCACGCCGCCGAAATTGACACGAATGTCGCTTTCGCCGATCCCTTCACTGCCTGCGCCAGCCGGAATCGCTGCCATCGCCTGGATGCCAATATCGAGCTCTTCCAGATCGTCCACCTGACGAACCGCACCGTAAATCAAAATGCCTTCCCATTCGTTTTGCAGTGCCTGACGTGCCAGACCGGCATCGAGCAACGCACGACGAACAGATCCCCCGCCATCGACCACCAGCACACGGCCACGGCCATTCTCTTCCAGCAGGTCATAAAGCAAGCCATTGTCTTCGAAACACTTCACTGTCGTGATTTGCCCGCCAAATGAAGTACGTCCACCAAAGTTGGAGAACAGGGGTTCGACAACATTCACTTCTTCATGGTAGATATCGCAAAGTTCGGAAGTATCGTATTTCATAGGATTTCATCTGGTTGCTGCATGAGTGTTCAGTATATCCCTTTACAGCGGATGTTGGCAAAATCATCAATTGTTAAATGTGAAAAGCAGCGCGATTAGCGCACGCCCGGCCACTTTCCATCAATTGAGTAACAGACCCGCTGCAAACAAGACGTTAGTCAGTAACGCGGCTTTCACCATGTGCTCCAGCAGAGGGCGCACTTCCAGCGACGTTTTGGCGTGATTTACGCGTTTGATGTGAACCACCAGCATCGGCAGTGCCAGAAGGAACAGCCAGCCGGTCCAGTGGTGCAGATGAACGGCGGAGAATATCGCCAGACACAGCGCAGCTGCACTGAGAATGGTGGCGTGATAACGGCGGGCGTTTACCGGCCCGAGGCGCACAGCCAGCGTATTTTTGCCGTTGGCGCTGTCGGTTTCGATATCGCGCAAATTGTTGATGTTAAGCACCGCGGTCGCCAGCAAACCGGTCGCCGTCGCCGGTAACATGACTATCCAGTCGAAATGTCCGGCCTGCAAATAGAATGTCCCCGCTACGCTAATCCAGCCGAAGAAAATCAGTACCGAAATATCCCCGAGCCCCATATAACCGTAAGGGCGGGTGCCGACGGTGTAGGTGATCGCCGCGCCAATCGACAGTAAACCGAGGATCAGGAAACCGACCACGTCGCTCGGCTTATGACACGCCACGGCAATAAGCGCGATGCCGCAAACAATGGTCAGCGCGATAGTCAGCATAATGGCGCGTTTCATCTGTGCGGCCGTAATCATCCCTTTTTGCATTCCGCGCAACGGCCCGACGCGATCCGGCGTATCGCTGCCTTTTTCGGCATCGCCATAATCATTGGCCAGATTCGACAGGATTTGCAAACACCCGGCGGTGAGCAACGCCAGCAGGGCAGTCAGCGGATGGAAAACGCCTTGCAGGCTGGCAATGGCAGAACCCATGACGATGGAGGCAAAAGCCAATGGCAGCGTTTTGGGACGCAGGCTTTCGAGCCAGGCGCGGGTGGGCGTCGTCGGAGTGCAGGGAGTCATAGTGCTCATAGTGGATTCGCTCAGGTGAACAAGTCAGTCCGAAATCTAAAAAAAACAGGGAGGCAAACGCCTCCCTGAAGATCACTTTCGGAACGTATGAGCAAATTATAAGATAAAACGGCTCAGATCTTCATCAGCTACCAGCTGATCAAGGTGGCTTCTAACATAATCTGCATCAATGTTTATGGAAATACCGTTGCTTTCGCTGGCGTCGTAAGAGATATCTTCCATCAGACGCTCCAGAACGGTATGCAAACGACGCGCACCAATGTTCTCGGTGGTTTCGTTTACCTGCCATGCCGCTTCAGCGATACGGCGGATACCGTCAGCGGTAAAATCAATCGTCACACCTTCGGTCGCCATCAGGGCTTTGTACTGATGAGTCAGGGAAGCACTTGGCTCGGTCAGGATGCGTTCGAAGTCTTCCGTCGACAGCGCCTGCAGTTCTACACGGATCGGTAAACGACCCTGCAACTCCGGGATCAAATCGGACGGACTTGCCGTCTGGAAAGCGCCCGAGGCAATAAACAGAATGTGATCCGTTTTCACCATGCCGTGCTTGGTGGACACCGTACAGCCTTCCACCAGCGGCAGCAGATCGCGCTGAACACCTTCGCGGGAAACGTCAGGGCCAGAACTCTGTCCGCCGCGTTTACAGATTTTGTCGATCTCATCGATGAACACGATCCCGTGCTGCTCAACGGCTTCAATCGCCTGTTCTTTCAGGTCTTCCGGGTTAACCAGTTTTGCCGCTTCTTCTTCAATCAGCAGCTTGTAGGCTTCTTTGATTTTTAGTTTGCGCGGTTTCTGTTTCTGCCCGGCCATGTTCTGGAACATGGACTGCAGCTGGTTGGTCATTTCTTCCATGCCCGGAGGGGACATGATTTCAACGCCCATCTGTCCGGAGGCCAGACTGATTTCGATTTCTTTGTCGTCGAGTTGGCCTTCACGCAGTTTCTTACGGAAGTTCTGGCGCGCGGCAGAGGGTTCCTGCGCTTCTTCCGGCTGGCCCCAGTTGTTTTTAGCCGGCGGGATCAGCACATCGAGAATGCGCTCTTCGGCCAGTTCTTCGGCGCGATAACGGTTTTTATCGATGGATTGCAGACGGATCATTTTCACGGCGGAATCGGTCAGATCGCGGATAATAGAATCCACTTCTTTCCCGACGTAACCGACTTCTGTGAATTTGGTCGCTTCGACTTTAATGAACGGCGCGTTCGCCAGTTTTGCCAGACGGCGGGCGATTTCGGTTTTACCCACACCGGTTGGACCGATCATCAGAATGTTTTTCGGGGTGACTTCATGGCGCAGCACTTCGTCGAGCTGCATGCGGCGCCAGCGGTTACGCAACGCAATGGCCACGGCGCGTTTCGCCTTATCCTGACCAATGATGTAGCTGTCTAGTTCGCTGACAATCTCGCGCGGGGTCATCTCAGACATAATTTTCGATCCTTACGCTTTAGAAGACAATTCTTCGATGGTGTGGAATTGGTTGGTGTAAATGCAGATATCACCGGCGATGCTTAGCGATTTCTCGACAATGTCACGCGCGCCCAGTTCGGAATTTTCCAGCAGCGCACGGGCAGCAGCCTGCGCATAAGGGCCACCGGAACCAATCGCGATCAGATCGTTTTCAGGCTGAATAACGTCACCGTTGCCGCTGATAATCAGCGAGGCATTTTCATCGGCAACCGCCAGCAGCGCTTCCAGACGGCGCAGCATGCGGTCTGTACGCCAGTCTTTCGCCAGTTCCACGGCGGCTTTCACCAGATGACCCTGATGCATTTCCAATTTGCGTTCGAACAGCTCAAACAGCGTGAAGGCATCGGCAGTACCGCCGGCAAAGCCTGCGATCACTTTATCGTTATACAGGCGACGTACTTTTTTGACGTTGCCCTTCATGACGGTATTTCCCAATGTGGCCTGACCATCACCACCGATAACGACCTTGCCGTTGCGGCGTACACTTACAATTGTTGTCACGAGCGGTTCCTCGTTGCAGACGGGAAAGATCCCCGCAGGCTTGTGGGACACACTGTGTGTCTCACAAGCTTACGAGGCATATTGAAAGTATAGATTGGGGAAGGATTACGGGTTTTCAACCCCCGGTTGCGAGGGGAATGCAACCGGAGATGCCTGCGTTCTTCAGGCGGGCTAAGGTGCTGTCGGCACCGGAACGATTGTTATACGGGCCGATCACGACGCGATTCCAGCCACCGCCGGTGGTGATCCGGCCTTCAAAACCTTCGAAGGCCAGCTTGGCGCGCTGGGATTCCGCCTGCTCGGTACCGTGGAAGGAACCGCACTGAACCATAAAGCGCTGGGTTTTTTCCTGCTCTTTCGGTTTCTCTGGCGCAACCTGCGTGATGGCGGCAGGCTGCTGGGTTTTAGGTTGTTCCTTCGGCTGCTCTTTCACGGTTTCTTTCGGCACAGGTTTTGGTTTCGGCTGTACCGGTTGTGTCTGAACCTGAGCCTGCGGCGCCCGTACCGGCTGGGTTTGCGGCGTGTACGTTGGCTGCTGCTGGACCTGACGCGGCTGGGTCTGCACCGGCTGCTGCGTATAAGTCGGCTGCTGTTGCTGCTGAACCTGACGCTGAGCTGGCGCAGTACGCGTAGCCTGATTAGGATCGTTATACGGCACTTCAGACAGCTGTGTTGGCGTCTGGCGCATATCGGCCTGCATCTGCTCAAGCAACTGACGTTGTTCCGGCGTCAGCTGAGTTTTGGATTCTACCTGGCCGCCCGCCGTTGGTTCTGTCGGCGTGGTGACGCCCATCTGACGGTTTTCCAGTTCTTTAATATAGCGCCAACGTTCTTCCGGTTTAGGCGGCAAGCCGTTACCCGGACGAACAGGGTGGGTTGGCACAACGACCGCTTCTTCGTGCTTATTGTGAGCAATAAAATAGAGGCCACCGACAAACACCACCAGCACCGCAACGGCTAACACCACCATGGTTTTGGAGATCGTTGTGGAATTGCGTTTTTTACTCCGGCTGGTACTTTTCCGCCGCGCTCCTGAGCGCCCACGGCTTACATAGTCTTTCTGTGCCACTATCGTTTCGCTGTGTCGTGATGATTTAAGAATAAGTGCGTCATGTTACTTAACCCTGAACATTTACTGAAATTAAAACTTCATGATTGGATAAAAAAACAACTCACGCTTTGGGTGCCGCTGTACTTTCACGAACGATGAGCTCGCTGTCGAGCAGCAGTGAACCGTTTTCTCCCGGATTCCCTTGTAACTGTTCAAGTAATAATAACATGGCCTGACGACCAAGCTGGAATCGAGGCTGCGCCACGGTGGTCAGCGGAGGGTCGGTGAACTGACTGGCTTTGATGTCATCGAAGCCGACAATCGACAGATCTTTCGGAATATTCAGACCCATTTTCTTCGCCTGGAACATCGCGCCAATCGCCATCACGTCGTTATGGCAGAAAATCGCCGTCGGCGGCGTCGGCAGAGACATCAGCTCAATAACCGCCTGTGCGCCTGATTCATAGCTAAAATCACCATGCACGGTGAGCGCGCTTTCGACGCTGATGCCGTTACGGCGCAGCGCCTGAACGTAGCCCTGAGAACGATACTGGCACAGCGGCATGTGTTTCGGGCCGGCAATGCAGGCAATACGCTGATGCCCGAGCTTAAGCAAATAATGCACGGCTTCAAAGGCGGCGGTCAGGTTGTCGATATGAACGGTCGGCAGCTCAAGTTCCGGCGCAAATTCGTTGGCCATCACCATTGGCGGCAGATTACGCTGTTCTTCTTTGCTGGCGTCGAACGGTAAATCGGAGCCGAGCAGAAGCATGCCGTCAATTTGTTTGGTGATGATCAGATTGATGAAGGTTTTTTCCTGCTGGTTCTGATGAGCACAATCGCCGATCAGCACCAGATAGCCACTTTTCGCCGCCGTATGCTCGATCCCCTGGATCAGATCGGCGAAAAACGGATCGCAGATATCCGGGACGATCACCAGAATCGTGCGGGATTCGTTGCGTTTTAAATTGCGTGACATGGCATGAGGCGAATAGCCCACGGCCATGACCGCCTGATCCACTTTCTGACGGGTGGAAGCGGAGACTTTTTCCGGATTCATTAACGCGCGGGATACCGTTGCTGTTGAAACGCCTGCCTGTTCAGCCACATCTTTCATTGTCGCGGCGGGTAATTCTTTCTTGTGCTCCAACGCATCTCTCCTTGCAACTGCATCAAACGGACACGACAACATCAACCTTCCTTACCTGCTACGCCTGCGTGCTGTGTAGCTCATCACATTCTAAACAGAATGTGAGTAGGATTTGTTACCTAATTTGCATGAAAAGTGTGACGCAGATGCTTTTTTTAGATCCATCACGCATAAATCCCACGCTTTTATGTGGATTAGCTGTCGATGGGATCGACATCCAGCGTCCATTTCACCTTTCTGGCCTGCGGCAGGCTGGCGATAAGCGGCTGAGAACTCTTGATCAACTGCTGTAAAACGCGACGGGACGGATGCTGCAATAACAGCTGCCAGCGGAAGCGTCCGTTGCGTTTAGCCGCGAGTGCGGGAACCGGCCCTAAAATCCACAGCGAGTCATCTTTGAGCGGGCTGGATTCCAGCAGATTACGTAACTGCTGGAGAAACAGCGGGGCTTGCTGATTATCGTGATCTTCAGAGCGGATCAAAATATGGCTGGTGTAAGGCGGTAAAAATACGCTTTTACGCTCGGCAAGCGTCTGCCTGGCAAATTCGTCATAACCTTTTTGCAGCAAAACCTGTAACAGCGGATGTTCAGGATGATGGGTTTGCAGCACCACTTCGCCCTGTTTACCGGCTCGTCCTGCACGGCCTGACACCTGGGTATACAGTTGGGCAAAGCGTTCTGCCGAGCGGAAATCCGCCGAGAACAGCGCGCCATCGACGTCCAGTAACGACACCAGCGTGACATCCGGGAAGTGATGACCTTTCGCCAGCATTTGCGTGCCGATAAGAATACGTGCGCCGCCACGGTGGATTTCGTTCAGATGCAGTTCCAGCGAGCCCTTACGGCTGGTGGTATCGCGGTCGATACGGGTAATCGGCGTATCCGGGAACAGCGGCGCGAGTTCGTTTTCCAGCTGTTCTGTGCCGACGCCAACGGAAACCAACTGCGTCGAACCACAGTGCGGACACTGATGCGGCACCGCGCGCTGGCTGTCGCAGTGGTGGCAGCGCAACTGACGCTGGTTCTGATGAATCGTGTAATAGTGGTCGCAGCGCTGGCATTCGGCGATCCAACCGCACTCATGGCACAGCAGGGCAGGCGCGTAGCCACGGCGATTGAGGAACAGCATGACCTGATTATCGGCTTTCAGATGCTCATGCATTTTCTGGATCAGCGGCTGCGACAGCCCGACTTTCAGTTGTAACCCTTTCAGGTCGAGCAAATTCTGTCTGGCGAGCTTAGCGTTACCGGCGCGTTTGGTCAGCTTCAGCTGGCGATATTTCCCCAGCTCAACGTTATGCAGCGTTTCCAGCGCGGGCGTCGCAGAGCCCATGATAATCGGAATATTTTCGGCGTGAGCGCGGTACACCGCCAGATCGCGGGCGTGGTAGCGCCAGCCTTCCTGCTGCTTATAAGAACTGTCGTGTTCTTCATCGATGATGATCACGCCAAGACGGGCAAACGGCGTAAACAGCGAAGAACGCGTGCCGATCACAATACCCGCTTCGCCGTTGCGGGCGCGCAGCCAGACGGCGAGACGTTCGCTGTCATTGAGGCCGGAATGCAGGACATCCACTGGTGCACTAAAACGTTCGCGAAAGCGGGCGATAGTCTGCGGCGTCAGGCCGATTTCCGGCACCATCACCAGCGCCTGCCGTCCCTGTTCGAGAATGTTCTCCAGCACGCTGAGATACACTTCTGTCTTGCCCGAACCGGTCACACCGGCCAGCAGCCAGGCGGAGAATTGCTGATCTTCACTGCGGATCGCGCCGACAGCGGTAGCCTGTTCAGTATTCAGACGTAAACGCTCGCCGACCACCGAAAAATCTTTGCGCCAGTCTGCGGCATCGGGCGCGATGCTGCGTAAATCTGTCAGCCCTTTCGCCCGCAGCGCCTGTAAAGCGGTGTCGGTGAGATCGAGACTGGCGACCTGATGGCGGTAGACCGGTTTTTGCATCAGCGCGGCCATCGCCTGCTGCTGTTTGGGGGCACGCTTAAGCGAATCAAGCGGCGTTGCGCGCCCCTGTTCGGTGGCGAACCATTGCCAAAGCGGCGTCAGTTCGGCGGGTTTTCCCTGACGCAGCAACACCGGCAGCGCGTGGAACAGCACTTCGCCAATCGGGAAATGGTAATAGTCGGCGGCCCAGAACAGGATGCGCCATAAATCGGGAGTAAAAAGGCTGGAGCGGTCGAGCACGTCGCGTACGGGTTTAAGCTTCTCCAGGCCGAATTCGCTGGAGTCACTGATCTTCGTC
Source organism: Rahnella inusitata (assembly GCF_003263515.1). Taxonomy (GTDB): domain Bacteria; phylum Pseudomonadota; class Gammaproteobacteria; order Enterobacterales; family Enterobacteriaceae; genus Rahnella; species Rahnella inusitata. Next base: position 16,844 of record NZ_JYDE01000039.1, read on the forward strand.
ACAATGCCAATCGCGTCTCGTTTACCAAAAGGCACACTGACCCGACAACCCTGCGTCACCTGCATTCCGGGCGGCAGTAAATAATCGAAAGTACGGGCAAGCGGAACAGGTAAAGCAACGTGGGCAACAGGCATCGGGGGTCCAGACTTTGAAAAAATGACGAGATAGTGTACACTGTGTCCTTCGAAATGCATGAACATCATTGCGCGGTTATCAGAGATTCTGTATGATTCGCCGCCTTTAGTGCATTTCGTACTAAAGCCTATCATCCACTACGCGTGGTGTCTGACGGACCAGGGTTGGATAGCGACGCGGCCTTAAGAAGAGGTTTTCCCATGAAACAAGGTATTCACCCTAAATACGTAGAAATTACTGCAAACTGCTCATGCGGTAATGTTATCAAAACTCACTCCACAGTGGGTCACGACCTGAACCTGGACGTTTGTGGCGAATGCCACCCGTTCTATACTGGTAAGCAACGTGAAGTCGCTACCGGTGGCCGTGTTGACCGCTTTAACAAGCGTTTCAGCGTGCCAAGCAGCAAATAATATTGCTGGCTTGAGAGCAAAAAAAGGCGCCGATGGCGCCTTTTTTGTTGCCTGTCGATCCACTTCCCGCCAGACAAATCTTCCCGATGAAACCCTGCGTTAATCATCCGATACACTGAAACCCGCACAATCGTCCGCACGGGATTTTCAGCGGTACTCAGTTAATCAATATTCCCAGGTATCAGGATCCACACCCAATTCACGCATCAGGATCTTCGCCGCTTCCGGGATTTCGTCACTGCGTTCTTTACGCAGGTCTTCGTCATTCGGCAAAGGCTGACCGGTAAAGGCATGCAGGAAAGCCTCACACAATAATTCACTGTTGGTCGCATGACGCAGGTTGTTGACCTGACGACGGGTGCGTTCATCGGTGAGAATTTTGAGGACTTTCAGCGGAATGGATACCGTGATTTTCTTAACTTGTTCGCTTTTCTTACCGTGTTCAGCGTAAGGGCTGACATATTCGCCGTTCCACTCAGCCATGGGACACCTTAAATTTATCAAAAAATAAAATTCTGAAAACCCGGCGATTATGCCCGATTTTCACTGTTCTCACTAAGTAAATGTCCGTATTTAACAGGGTTATCTCACGATTTACCCCGGGGCATTGTTCATTTTGTCGCCTGACGCCGGGTTGTATTCAGTGGCCTGTGCGTCCGCGATCGGCCAGACATTCTCATAACGCCATAATTTTAGCGGGTATTGCGCCGTTGCTCAATCTATACGCAAAGAAGTTTAGATGTCCAGATGTATTGACGTCTATAAATCCGGACGTTACTCTTTATCACCTCACCCTTCGCATATCGCAGGAAGAAAAGACTATGACGCACAAGCAAGCCACCATTGCCGTGGGCAGTGGCCTGAACAATGATCAGCAATATGGTTGTGTAGTTCCGCCAATCGCGCTTTCCAGCACCTACAACTTTGAAGACTTCAATCAGCCAAGAGCCCACGATTATTCACGCCGCGGAAACCCGACGCGTGATATCGCTCAGCGCGCACTGGCGGATCTGGAAGGCGGCGCGGGGGCGGTACTGACCAGCAGTGGCATGTCTGCGATTCATCTGGTGTGTACGGTCTTTCTGAAACCTGGCGATTTACTGCTGGCTCCGCACGACTGTTATGGCGGCAGCTACCGCTTGTTCGACAGCCTGAGCAAGCGCGGCGCGTATCGCGTGCGCTTTGTCGATCAGGGTGATCCGCAGGCGCTGGCCGAGGCGCTGAAGGAAAAACCGGCGCTGGTGTTGATCGAAACCCCGAGCAATCCGCTGCTGCGCGTTGTGGATATTCAGGCGATTTGCGCGGCTTCTCATGAAGCGGGGGCGCTGACGGTGGTTGATAACACCTTTCTCAGCCCGGCGTTGCAAAACCCGTTACAGCTCGGCGCGGATTTAGTTGTTCATTCTTGTACTAAATATCTTAACGGCCATTCTGATGTGGTCGCCGGTACGGTAATATCTAAGACCGCTGAACATGCGACGGAACTGGCCTGGTGGGCAAACAACATCGGCGTCACCGCCGCCGCCTTTGACAGCTATCTGTTGCTGCGTGGTCTGCGCACGTTAACGGTTCGCGTGAAACAGCAGCAGGAAAATGCCCTGGCGATTGTTGCTTATTTACAGCAGCAATCGCAGGTCAAAAAGCTGTATCATCCGTCGCTGCCGGAAAACCAGGGGCATGAAATTGCCCGCCGTCAGCAACGTGGCTTTGGCGCCATGATCAGTTTTGAATTTAACGGTGATGAAGCGCAGCTGCGCCATTTCCTGAAAGAATTGAAGTTATTTACCCTCGCAGAATCCTTGGGAGGTGTCGAAAGCCTGATTTCTCATACCGCCACCATGACGCATGCCGGTATGGCGCCTGAGGCGCGTAAAGCCGCCGGGATTTCTGACAGCTTGCTCCGTATTTCTGTAGGTCTTGAAGACAGTGAAGATTTGATTGCTGATCTGGAACACGCATTCCAGTCAGTGGCAACGAGGTAAGTATGAATGCAATAGCGGTCGCAGCACCGGCGGGAAGCCGGCAGTTGCACAAATTTGGTGGTAGCAGTCTGGCCGACGTGAAATGTTATCTGCGCGTCGCAGGCATTATGTCCGAGTACGCCAAACCGGGCGACATGATGGTCGTGTCGGCGGCGGGCAGCACGACGAACCAGCTGATCAGCTGGTTGAAACTGAGCCAGACTGACAGGATTTCCGCGCATCAGGTCCAGCAGACACTGCGCCGCTATCAAAGTGATTTGATTTCCGGTCTGCTACCGCCGGAAATGGCTGAGCCGCTTATTGCTTCCTTTATTCACGATCTCGAACGTCTGGCCGTGCTGCTCGACGGCAAGGTAACCGACGCGATTTATGCGGAAGTGGTCGGGCACGGCGAAATCTGGTCCGCCCGCCTGATGTCGGCGGTGCTGTGCAAGCTGGAGCTTCCGGCTGCCTGGCTGGACGCCCGCGAATTCCTGCGCGCCGAACGCGCCGCGCAGCCACAGGTGGATGAAGGCCGTTCTTATCCGCTGCTGCAACAGCTGCTCGCGCAACATCCTCAGCAATATCTGGTGGTGACCGGCTTTATCTCGCGCAATGATGCGGGCGAAACCGTGCTGCTTGGCCGTAACGGCAGCGACTATTCCGCCACCCAGATTGGCGCACTGGCTGATGCCAGCCGCGTAACAATCTGGAGCGACGTTGCCGGTGTGTACAGCGCTGACCCGCGTAAAGTGAAAGATGCCTGTTTACTGCCGTTGCTGCGTCTGGATGAAGCCAGTGAACTGGCGCGTCTGGCCGCTCCCGTTCTCCACACCCGCACTTTGCAGCCGGTCTCCGGCAGCGACATCGATTTACAGCTGCGTTGCAGCTATCAGCCGGAGCAGGGCTCGACGCGCATTGAGCGCGTGCTGGCGTCCGGTACCGGCGCGAAGATTGTCACCAGTCACGATGATATTTGCCTGATTGAAGTGGCGATCCCGTCCGGTCATGATTTCGGCCTGGCGCAGAAAGACGTCGAACTGTTGCTCAAGCGTGCGCAGGTCAAACCGCTGTGCACCGGCGTTCATCCTGACCGCAATCTGCTGCAACTTTGCTACACCTCCGAAGTGGCGGGCAGCGCATTGCAGGTGTTGGAAGAAGCGGCATTGCCGGGGCGTCTGACGCTGCGTGAAGGGCTGGCGCTGGTGGCGCTGGTCGGTGCGGGCGTGTGTAAAAACCCGCTGCACAGCCACCGTTTCTATCAGGAAATGAAAGATCAGCCGGTTGAATTCATCTGGCAAGCCGAGGACGGGATCAGCCTGGTCGCGGTTCTGCGCATTGGCCCGACGGCGCACCTGATTCAGGGGCTGCACAAAACGCTGTTCCGCGCTGAAAAACAAATCGGCCTGATGCTGTTTGGTAAAGGGAATATCGGTTCGCGCTGGCTGGAATTATTTGCCCGCGAGCAAAAGAACATTTCTGCCCGCAGCGGCTTTGAGTTTGTACTGGCCGGCGTAGTCGACAGCAAACGCAGCCTGCTCAATTACGAAGGGCTGGACGCCAGCCGGGCGCTGGCCTTCTTTGATGACGAATCGCAGGCGCACGATGAAGAGTCGCTGTTCCTGTGGATGCGTGCGCATCCTTACGACGATCTGGTGGTGCTGGATGTGACCGCGAGCGCCGAACTGGCCGATCAGTATCTGGATTTCGCCAGCTACGGGTTCCACGTGATCAGCGCCAACAAACTGGCGGGCGCATCTGACAGCAATAAATACCGTCAGATCCGCGATGCCTTCTCCAAAACCGACAGCCACTGGCTTTACAACGCCACCGTTGGCGCGGGTTTACCGGTGAACCATACCGTGCGTGATTTACGCGAAAGTGGCGACAGTATTCTGGCGATCAGCGGGATTTTCTCCGGCACGTTATCCTGGCTGTTCCTGCAATTCGACGGCACGCTGCCGTTCACCGAGCTGGTGGATCTGGCGTGGCAGCAGGGGCTGACAGAGCCTGATCCGCGCGACGATTTATCGGGTCAGGACGTCATGCGCAAGCTGGTTATTCTGGCGCGCGAGGCGGGTTATGATATCGAGCCGACGCAGGTTCGTGTGGAATCGCTGGTGCCACCAGCTTGTACCATCGGCTCTGTCGATCAGTTCTTTGAAGACGGCGAGGCGCTGAATCAGCAAATGTTGCAGCGTCTGGAAGCGGCCCGGGAAATGGGGCTGGTGCTGCGCTACGTGGCGCGTTTCGATGCCAATGGTAAAGCGCGTGTCGGCGTCGAAGCGGTGCGTGAAGACCATCCTCTGGCGTCTTTGTTGCCGTGCGACAACGTCTTTGCCATCGAAAGCCGCTGGTACCGCGATAACCCGCTGGTCATTCGCGGTCCGGGTGCCGGGCGCGATGTCACCGCTGGCGCGTTACAGTCCGACCTTAACCGCCTGACGCAATTGCTTTAATTCTTTGCGCCTTCCCCCGCTCATGAGGGGAAGGCGCTTATTCCCCGCAGCAAAATTTCACCAAAATGAAATTCTTTCAGATTGCGTGAAGATTAATCATCCCCCGAAATCATTTTCACGTTGACACCTTGCCCGCTTTCCGTCATTTTCTATCTATACGTTTAGACGTCCAGACGTTCATCATAAAAAATCATAATGAAAACGCAGTGATCTATGAGGTAGTGTTATATGAGCTTTTTCCACGCAAACCAGCGCGAAGCGCTGAATCAAAACCTGGCAGAATTGCAGGGTCAGATTAACGTCTCTTTCGAGTTTTTCCCGCCGCGTACCAGCGAGATGGAAGATACGTTGTGGAGCTCTATCGACCGTCTGAGCAGCCTCAAACCTAAGTTTGTTTCCGTCACCTACGGCGCAAACTCCGGCGAGCGCGACCGCACGCACAGCATCATCAAAGGCATTAAAGAGCGTACCGGTCTGGAAGCAGCCCCGCACCTGACCTGTATTGACGCTAACCGCGATGAACTGCGCCAGATTGCACAGGATTACTGGCAGAGCGGCATCCGTCACATCGTGGCACTGCGCGGCGATTTACCTGCGGGCAGCGGCAAGCCGGAAATGTACGCCACCGATCTGGTTCACCTGCTAAAAGAAGTCGGCGATTTTGATATCTCTGTCGCGGCTTACCCGGAAGTTCACCCTGAAGCAAAAAGCGCGCAGGCGGATCTCATCAACCTGAAGCGTAAAATAGATGCCGGTGCCAACCGCGCCATCACCCAGTTTTTCTTCGACGTGGAAAGCTACCTGCGTTTTCGCGACCGCTGCGCCGGTCAGGGCATTGACGTGGAAATCGTGCCGGGCATCCTGCCTGTCTCTAACTTCAAACAGCTGACCCGCTTTGCGACCATGACTAACGTCCGAGTGCCGCACTGGATGAACAGCATGTTTGAAGGGCTGGATGACGATGCCGAGACCCGCAAAATGGTCGGTGCCAACATCGCGATGGACATGGTGAAAATCCTCAGCCGCGAAGGTGTGAAGGATTTCCACTTCTACACCCTGAACCGTGCAGAAATGAGTTATGCGATTTGCCATACCCTGGGTGTTCGCCCTGAAATCGCCGTCCCCGTTCGTGCCTGATTCCTTGCATCACGAATGCTGAAAACAAAAA